>CAVYTN010000017.1:0-346884 GCA_963771475.1 uncultured Alphaproteobacteria bacterium
CTGCCTGATCGTATCATAAAGAAAAGGCTCGTTCAAAACTTCCCGGTATGTTTTCAACACCAACTGCTCTCCGAGGTTCAGCTGAACGAGGTCAACCATATAACCAGGCACTTCAACATTTGAATCCGGCTCATCTACACGATTAAAATCCGTTTTTATTCTGTCCTGCAATTTGCCGCCCAGTGTTTCAATATGCGCGATTAATTCATTGGCATATTGTTTACTCTCCTGAGCCAGCGCCAGCAGAGATAATTTCAACTGCAAATTCTGGATTCGTTTGGCTACCTGCTCGTAGTTATTTTTTACTTCCTGCAAAGCATTGAGCAGGCGGGTCAGTTTATCGAGAATTATTCCGGGCGTCTTATGGGCAACAGAAGCAATCATAAATAAGGATTTTATATAGTACGCGCAACAATTGTACTAATTTAATTAATTATGAACGGATTAGCAAAAAAATAACTGTTAGATTTTAATCTAACAGTTCGATGTTTACACTTGCATTTATTAGTCAGCAGAACCCCGAATTACTTTCAGCAAGACGGCCACGACAGCAATAACCAACAATATGTGAATGATACCACCCGCATGATAACCGAGAAAGCCGATCGCCCAGGCGATCACTAGAATAACAGCAATGATGTACAACAGATTTCCCATAATGATGATTTAAAGTTTGATTTCAATTTTTACCAGTCGGCTATAGCTATACAAAATATTGCCAGCAGAATTTCTCTGACATTCTCATGCAAATCGTACTCACTGAACCTGTATGTAGTACACGTTACATGAATAAAGAGAAAATAAATCTACAATCCGGGGAAAGATCCCGACACGAATCCTATTCCTTTATTTTATCGAGGGTGCGATTTATCAGATCCAGGGTCAATGGTTTACTTAAAAAGCCATCGGCGCCTTTTTGAAACGCTCTTTTCTTATCAAAAGCGCTGTCATTCGCCGTAACCATAATGACCCGGGTATCGGGATAATGTAGCTTCAGGTATGGAATAAAGTCGATCCCCTGGCCGTCTGGCAGGTTATTGTCCAGAAACACGAGTGAGGGCCGGTCTGAGTACATGACCCGGGCAGCTTCTGCCAGATTATATGCATAACCTGTCTTCAGATTTCTCTTATGAAGGATTCTATCTAACAGAAAACAGATATCCGGTTCATCGTCAACTATTAACACATTTGAATATACGCTCTCCCCCATACTCGATATCTATAGATCATTGGTTTCAATTCCCTTGCCAATAAACTGGTACGGCATTTGGATTTTATATAACCAATTAAACTAAGCATATGATAAAGCCAGCTGAGATGACCACTTTGAGCCAGGTAATTGAAAAACTGAGGCTTAAACGCCAGGATAATGAATTTATCATGACCCCGGAGGGTTTTACGATTGGCACTGGAAAATTCTATCAGCCGCAGGATTTAAAAATCATTAAAACCTATCGATTTGAAGGCGAATCCGATCCTGCTGATTCATCCATCCTTTATGTGATGGAAGGTAACGACGGCACGATCGGTTACAGTGTGGATTCCTATGGCGCTTTCAGTAATCATGACGACGTCGATTATGACGGATTTATCGTGAAAGTTCCTGTTGAGGAAAGAGATGAACAACTCATTTTTGCAGATTGATAGTCATCGTTTGCTTTAATATTCTTTTCCTCTAATATTGTCAGTAAATGACAATAAACAATTTATTGCCCTGCTTTAAGCTTTACGCTTTATGCTTTGAGCTTATTCTGCTTTCTATATCGGGTCAGGCACAAAATCTTCAGGTATTGACTTCGGGAAAAGCGGTTTCCCTTCGCGGACTTTCGGTTGTGAACGATCAGGTTCTCTGGGTCAGCGGATCAGAAGGGACTGTGGGTCTTTCTACAAACGGAGGGACCTCCTGGAAATGGATCCGGGTACCTCATTATGAGAAATCGGATTTCAGGGATATAGAGGCATTCAGCGACCGGGAAGCCGTTATTATGGGTATTACGGAACCGGCCGTTATCCTATTTACAAATGATGGAGGAAACAGCTGGACGACTGAATTTGAGGATACTTCAAAAGCTGCATTTCTGGATGCGATGGATTTTTCCGGCGATCATGCGGCAGTAGTAGGCGACCCTGTAGGAGAACAAATTTTCTTTGCCCAGTCCGCTGATCGGGGAAAGCAATGGCATATCAGTTCACCATCCGGTTTTACGGCCTCAGCTACCGGAGAATCATTTTTTGCAGCCAGTGGATCCAATATTCAACATCGCACAGATGGGTCCTGGGTATTGGTATCCGGCGGTAAAAAATCCTGCATTTATTTGGGCAATGCCCGCATACCTCTCTTAATCGCGCAGGGAAGCGAAACGACCGGCGCCAATTCCATTGCAATAAACCCGGTCAATAGCAATCAGGCATTCATTGTAGGTGGTGATTTCAAACATGATACGGTTCAATCCGGAAACAGCCTGCTAATACAAATAAATCCCTTCAGTCAGAAAGCACCTTCTGCTCCACCCCATGGATATCGAAGTTGTGTGGAATACATAAACGAAAATCAATTGATTTGCTGCGGAACCTCCGGCGTAGATATTTCAGATGATGGCGGAAACCACTGGAAGCTGATATCAGACAAGAGTTTTCATGTTTGTCGCCGATCGAAGGACGGACACGCTGTTTTTCTGGCTGGTAGTCATGGTACAATTGCACGGTGGCAACCTGCGTTTTAAGCTTTGGACTAAAGGCTTTTGTATTGAAATTGAATTACATTTACAAGAATCTTTAACAGTCCCGAACATATGAGATTTGAAGAAGCGCGCGTTTTTTTGCTCAACAAACTCGAAAATGAATTGCCGCCAGATCTCTACTACCACAATATTCACCACACCCGTGAAGTCCTGGCTGCGTCCGAAGAATTGGCCGCCGTTGAAAATATTTCAGGCGATGAATTAACGCGCCTCAAAACGGCCGCTTTGTTCCATGACAGTGGTTATCTGACTGTTTATGAGGGTCATGAAAATGCTTCCTGCGAACTGGCGGCGTCTTTTCTGCCGGATTTCGATTATGATGCCGAAAATATCAGGGATATCTGCCAGCTGATCAAAGCAACCCAGATGCCGCAGACACCAATGAATAAGACCGCCCAGATCTTATGCGATGCCGACCTCTTCTACCTGGGCACCAATGATTACAGTGAAAATGCCGAGAATCTCTTTCTGGAAATGCAAAAGATGGGCATTATCAAACACCGTTCGGATTGGATGGAAAAGCAAATCAAATTTCTGGAAGATCACCGGTACTTTACTGATTCAGCAACCGAAAAACTCTCCGGCGGCCAGCATCTGAATCTGATATCGCTTAAAAATCAGATGCAATCGGCTCATTCTGTCACCGGCCACAAAAAATTTAACCTGTCAGATCTCTTTCTGATCGTTATTGGCGTCATAACGGCTGCATTTTCTCTAAAAGCATTCCTGGTCCCAAACAATTTTTTTGATGGCGGAATAACCGGCATATCGCTTCTTATTCATGAGATCTATCATTTTAATCTGGGCTATGTGATTGTCATTGCGAATCTCCCCTTTGTATTAATGGGACTATTTACAATCAACAGCCATTTTGCCTGGAAAACCCTGCTTTGTATTATTCTCCTGGGTCTTTGCCTGATCTATGTGCCTTATCCGGTTATTACCAATGATAAATTACTGGTTTCCATATTCGGAGGTTTTTTTCTTGGCATCGGAATCGGTCTCACTATGCGCGCAGGCTGTGCCGTGGATGGGATTGAAGTACTTGCATTGTATACCTGGAGAAGAACCAGTTTTACGATCAGTGAAATCATACTCGCGCTGAACGTACTTATTTTCAGTATTGCCGCGTCCCGTTTTGGTATTCCGGTGGCTCTTTATTCTATGCTCACTTATTTTACCGCAACCAAAACCATTGACTACGTGGTGGAAGGGATCGAAGCCTACACAGGTGTAACCATTATTTCCGGCAAAAGCGAACTTGTCAAACAAAGACTGGTCAATGAATTGGGTCGTGGAATAACGATATATAAAGGGGAAAGAGGGTTTTTACCCGGTAAATTCCATGTTCATGCTGACGTGGATATTATTTTTACTGTGATCACCAGACTGGAACTCCGTAAATTAAAAAATCTGGTCACCGAAATTGATCCGCAGGCGTTTGTGTTTGCTCATACGATCAAAGAGGCCTCCGGTGGTATCATGAAAAGGAGGCATATTCACTGATCGCTCCAAAACCAAATCTTATTTTCATTATATTTATTCATGCCAAATAAGTGACATGACCCTGAAACGCCTGCCTGTTTTTCTCTCCTGTTTCATGTTTTCAGGTTGTTGGTTCTCCAGCCATCCGGTTCCCATGCCACTCAATGAATCCCGTTTTTCAAAACCAGTACAGAAGCCATTCAGGTTCTCCGCACCCGTGAAAATAAAATGGAATGAGGTTCCGGCAGACAGTATCCATCCGGGGCATATAATTCCTTTTGATACCGTAAGTTTCCTTCGCGCCCATTTAATTCAACGGGTATGATGCCCATATTGAAACCAGCCGTCCAGACTCCCTTTCACTATGATCAACTGCCCGATACGGTCCTGAACCTCGATGCAATTCCCTCTGAACCCCTTGTTATGAGATCTCACTTCTCGGAATGGTAAAAAAGACAACACTTGGGACAGCCGGAGGTTAAGACAGACAGTTATCATACTTCTTTTGAATATAGCGACGATCAGGGGTCTGCCATCACAGTCCGTCGAAAGCATTCTGCATACCAGAAACGGAGTTTGCTGGATTTCTACCAGCCGGGGTCTCTGTATTTTAAATGGAGAATCGCTTGAAACTTTTCCGACCATTTATGGAGAATGCTATTATATGGCAGAAGACACATTAAACCAGGTATGGCTGAGAACAGTTAAAAACGGGGTTTTCACCACCGCACCCGCCGCGGTCAGCGTCTGCAGGAACGCCAGCATGGTGCGGGAGCCGGCATCGCGGTCCGGTGTCGGTACATAATGATCGACCACCAGCACGATCGCGCGGTGCATCGCACGATCGCGCGCACGGAATACCGCCTGGCCGTGCGGATAGTGATTTGCCGCGAGTTCCCGCGCCCAGCGGCGGACGAAGTGGCGACGGTTGACCGCCTGGTGCGACTTGATCCCTATGGTCGTATCGACCCCATGCGACGTGCCCTCGTGATGCACAACGCACGACGCCGGCTGGTAATAGGTCTTCAGGCCGGTCTGGCGAAGCCGCATGCAAAGATCGGAATCCTCATAATACGCCGGCCGATACAGCTCATCGAAGCCCCCCATTCGCAGGAACGTCTCCCGCCGCAGCATCAGCGCGGCGCCGGAGCAGTAATCGACCTCCCGCACGTAGCAGTAAGCAGGCCTGTCCGGGTCCTCGTGGCGGCCGAAGTTCCAGGCCGATCCGTCGCGCCAGATGATGCCGCCGGCTTCCTGCAGCCGTCCGTCGGGATACAGCAGCCGAGAGCCGACGGCTCCGGCGTCGGGGCGGGTGTGAAAGACGTCCAGCAGCGGCTGCAGCCAGTCCGCCTGCATTTCGGTGTCGTTATTAAGGAAGAACAGATAATCGGCCCGCGCCTCGCCCGCCGCAACGTTGCAGGTTCGCAGGAATCCCAGATTGGTTTCGTTACGCACCAACCGGATTCCCTCCACCTGCGCAAGCCGTGCGGTTTCCGGATCGGGTGCGGCGTCATCAACGACGATGGTTTCGAACGGCACGCCCGGCGGGTGCGCCACCAGCGATGCCAGACAGCGCAGGGTGAAGCCGACCTGGCCGTAGGTCGGGATGATGATGGATACGACAGGATCCGGCGACAGCGGCAGCACGATCGACGCCGCATCCAGTTCCGGCAGGGGCGCGGGCAAAAGCAGCAGCGCAGCGCGTGCGGGCGCGGCTCGGCGCATGCGGCGGGCACGCAGCCAGTAACGGGCGTGGATATGCAGTTGGAACGTGAACGTCCACCACAACAGCAGGATCGATCGCCGGAGCACCTGCGCCAGAAACGGACAGCGCGGCTGGCAGCGCCGAGCAAAGGCCAGCGCATGCCAGATCACGGTGTCGATCCATGCCGTCGTGTGAATGCGCGCAATGCGAAATGCGTGGCTCAAGAGGGCATCCTGTTACGATGCCAGCCATTTTCGCCTCGCGTGGTTAACAGGTGGTTAAATCGCCCCTACCGCCGGAAGCGCAGATCGAGCCCCCGCGCGATCCACCCCGCCTCGATCGCATCGAGGTCGGTAAGGCCCGACGGATTGAGCTTCGAGGGCGCCATGCCCAGCCGCGGTACACCCTCGGTCTTCCACAGATCCAGCAAGCGCCGCAATTCGACCAGAGGGTCCCGATGGTCGTCGACCCGCAGGTTGAGGTCTGGAAAGTCCTCGGTCGTCACCATCACCATCGCCGCCGATTGCTTGCCGCGACGATCGCCGCCAGCAGCCTCCCCCGCCTCCATCGCCGCCATCAGGCGCTCCGGCATCGCCAGGTCGCCGGATGTCTTCCAGGTTGCCAGCGTCTCTTGCACGACCGCTTCACCGGCCAGCATGTTGCCGGCCACGCTGATCCCGCCGGCCGAGACGCTGCCGCACCAGACGACGCAGTTGCCGCCGGTCCAGGCAGCAGTGCGGCCATGGCGGTCGACGGCATGGACCTGGCGGATGCCACGGCCCTCGTCGCCGGCCAGCGCGCCTTCGATAGCGGCCGCCGGATGCAGGCCGCGCGCCATGCCGTCCAGCACGGCAGGCCCCAGATAGCGGTTGGTCATCGACTGAGTCGACACGGCGCCGACGCCCGAGCGGACGAACGGACATGAGGCGCCGACCGCAAAGGCCTTTGTGGCCACAGCGACAGCGAAGGCGTCGCGGTTCGGATCGTGCGCGACGATCGACCAGGTCATCGGTTAGGACCGCGGAACGAAATGACGATCCGCCCCTCGCCCTGCACGCCACCATGGCACGATCCACCACTGCCGTCGGTGGCGAACTGACAGCCCCCTAGACAAACGACACGCCGCGCCGCGACCATCCTGACCATTCCCGGAATCCCTAACATACCCTAACGTGGCGTCACCATATCAGGAGGAACGGCAAATGATCATCGAAATGCGCACCTACACGCTGAAGCCAGGGTCAATCGCGGAGGTCGAGAAGCGCTTCGGCGATGCGCTGCCGATCCGCGAGAAATACAGCAAGCTCGGGGCCTTCTGGCACAGCGAGGTCGGTCCGCTGAACCAGATCATCCACGTCTGGGCCTATGACAATTTCGAACATCGGGCGGAAACCCGGGCCGCGGCGCAGAAGGCGGAAGGCTGGCCGCCGCCGATCCGCGAGTTCGTGACCGATCAGCACAGCGAGGTGTTCATCCCCGCTCCGTTCTCCCCACCGCTCACGCCACGGCAGGTCGGGCCGCTGTTCGAGATCCGCCAGTACACTCTGGCAGCCGGCCAGATCCCGGGACTGATCGAGCGCTGGTCGGAGAAGATCGAGGGGCGCACGAAGTTCTCGCCGCTGGTCGGCGCCTGGTATTCCGAGTTCGGTGCGCTGAACAAATGGGTGCACATCTGGGCCTATAAGGACGCCAACGAACGCTTCAGCGTCCGCGCTGAGGCAGCAGCCGGCGGCAACTGGCCCGCTCGGAATCCGCCGGGTGTGATGGTGAAGCAGGAGAATGCGTTTGTGATGCCGTCGGCGTTTTCGCCGATCCGCTGAGCGTGGGGATCGCCTGCCGGCCACCGCATCAGGCGGCGGACCGGCAGCCGTAGCGGTATCCGGGCCGGCGGGGTGGAATGACCACGATGCCGGCCAGCCCCCTGATCGTGGCCGCCCATAGTTCGTTTCGTTATCGGCTTAACTTCGCAGTGTGCGGCTCGCCACGCGATGCCATACATCGTGTCCCACGCATTAAGTTGAACTGCCAAGCCCAATCATGCTTTTGTCGCCGTCTGGATCGCGGAAAGGTGAAGCAACGTGGAAGTGGAAGCCGGCGCGGCGGAACTCGGTCAGGACACGGTTGTGACCTCGGAGGACGCGATGGACGCCGGCGCGGATGATGCCGCCGTAACAGCCCTCCAGGCCGCCATTCTCGACAAGCTGACTTATCACGTCGGCAAGCGCCGCGCGATCGCGACGGAGCGGGACTGGCTGATGGCGACCGCCGTCGCTTTGCGCGACCAGATCGTCGATCGCTGGCTCGCCGGCATCGACGACGACGTACCAGAAGGGGTCCAAGCGGGTCTATTACCTGTCGCTGGAGTTCCTGATCGGACGGCTGCTGTTCGACAACCTGAACAATCTCGACCTGCTGCGAGACGATGCGCGCCGCACTGTCCGGGCTGGACGTCGATCTCGACAGGCTCCGAGCGCTGGAACCCGACGCGGCGCTGGGCAACGGCGGCCTGGGCCGGCTCGCCGCCTGCTTCATGGAGAGCATGGCCACGCTCGACATCCCGGCCTACGGCTACGGCATCCGTTATGACCACGGACTGTTCCGCCAGGTCATGAAGAACGGCTGGCAGCAGGAATTCCCCGAAGACTGGCTGTCGCTGGGCAACCCGTGGGAGTTCTACCGGCCGGAGGTCAGCTACGACATCGGCTTCGGCGGCTCGATCGAGGCGGTGCCGATCTCGGAAGCCGCGGTCCGCCATGTCTGGCATCCGGCCGAAACGATCGAGGCCGTGGCCTACGACACGCCCTCGGTCGGCTGGCGCGGCCGGCGCGTCAACACGCTGCGCCTGTGGTCGGCGCGCTCCGCCGACCCGCTGCGGCTGGACGCGTTCAACCACGGCGACCATGCCGGCGCGCTGGCCGAACAGGTACGCGCGGAATCGATCTCCAAGGTGCTCTACCCGTCCGACGCCACGCCGGCCGGCCAGGAACTACGGCTGCGGCAGGAGTATTTCTTCGTCTCCGCCTCGCTGCAGGACCTGGTGCGCCGGCATATCAAGGCCTTCGGCCATATCGGCACACCTGGCCGACAAGACCTCGATCCAGCTCAACGACACGCATCCGGCGATCGGCGTGGCGGAGCTGATGCGCATCCTGCTCGATATCCACCAGATCGCCGTGGGAAGAAGCCTGGCGGATGACCCAGGCGACCTTCAGCTACACCAACCACACCCTGCTGCCTGAGGCGCTGGAAAGCTGGCCGGTGCCGCTGATGGAGCGCCTGCTGCCGCGCCACATGCAGATCATCTACCTGCATCAACGCGCTGCATCTGGGCCAGGTCCGGCAGCGAGCAACCCGGCATGACGAGCGCCTGCTGTCCAGCGTGTCGATGATCGACGAACATCAGGGCCGGCGCGTGCGCATGAGCCATCTGGCGTTCCTCGGCTCGCACCGCGTCAACGGCGTCTCCGCGCTGCACACCGGACCTGATGCGGGAGACGGTGTTCCGCGACCTGCACAACCTGTTTCCGGACCGGATCGTCAACGTCACCAACGGCATCGCCTTCCGCCGCTGGCTGCATGAGGCCAATCCGCGGCTGACCCGCCTGCTGGTCGATGCCGTCGGGCCCGGAGGTGCTGGACAACGAAGACGCGCTGACGCGGCTCCGCCCGCTCGCCACCGACCGCGAGTTCCAGAAGCGCTTCGCCGCTGCGCGCTACGTCAACAAGCTGGCGCTCGCCGACCTGATCCGGCGGGAACTGGAGATCCGGGTCGATCCGTCCGCGCTGTTCGACGTGCAGATCAAGCGCATCCACGAATACAAGCGCCAGCTTCTGAACATCCTGGAAGCCATCGCGCTCTACAATGCGATCCGCGCGCGGCCGATGGACGACTGGACGCCGCGGGTGAAGATGTTCGCCGGCAAGGCCGCCGCCAGCTATCACCAGGCCAAGCTGATCATCAAGCTGATCCACGACGTGGCCAAGGTGATCAACAGCGATCCCACCGTGCGCAACGTGCTGAAGATCGTCTTCCTGCCGAACTACTCGGTCAGCCTGGCGGAGGTCATCATTCCCGCCGCCGACCTCTCGGAGCAGATCTCGACCGCGGGCATGGAGGCGTCGGGCACCGGCAACATGAAGTTCGCGCTGAACGGCGCGCTGACGATCGGCACGCTGGACGGGGCGAATATCGAGATCCTCGAGCGTGTCGGCGACGAGAACATGTTCATCTTCGGCCTGACCGCCGATCAGGTCGCGCGCGCCGCCGCAGTCGGCCTCGATTCCAGCGACGTCATCGCCGCGTCGCCGATTCTGACCGAAGTGCTGTCCAGCGTGGCCGCGGGCGTCTTCTCCCCGGACGATCGCGGACCGCTATCGCGGCCTGGTGGAATACCTGCGCTACCATGACTATTTCCAGGTCTGTGCCGATTTCGACGACTATTACGCGACGCAGCGCGTATCGCCGATCTGTGGCGCCGGCCGGACGACTGGTGGCAGGCGTCCATCCTGAACACCGCGAATGTCGGCTGGTTCTCCTCGGATCGCTCGATCCGCGAATACGCCGATCAGGTTTGGAACGTGCCGACCTGGCAGGCGCGCCTGAGCGGCGTCAGCCAGCCTCGTGTCCCTACGAGCAGGATGCATCGCTTCCGCTCAGCCATCCTGCTCCAGGTGCTGTTTGATCGCGGATTCAGACCTCCGGCATCGCCTCCGGTCACACGCTCTCGGTTTGGCGAAACCATGTGCGTCCGCTCTCGGGCACATCGTCACGTCCTGCCCAGCGCGACATCGTTACGTCCCGTTCGACGGCCCATCTTCGCGGTTTCATTGGTCTGTGCTATGGCGAGGTAGCCGTCCGACTTGCCGGCGCCAAATATCTCAGAGGATGACAAACCAGAGCCGGCGAGGAGACGCAATGATGGCCCAGCGCCCGGAGGATTGCACGCCCCGATCGTCCGAGACGCGATGGCCTACGTGCTGGCGGGGGGCCGCGGATCGCGCCTGCTGGAACTGACGGATATGCGCGCCAAGCCGGCGGTCTATTTCGGCGGCAAGAGCCGGATCATCGATTTCGCTCTGTCGAACGCGCGTGAATTCCGGCATCCGCCGTATCGGCGTCGCCACGCAATACAAGGCCCACAGCCTGATCCGCCATCTGCAACGCGGCTGGAACTTTTTCCGTCACGGAACGCAACGAAGGCTTCGACATCCTGCCCGCATCGCAGCGTTCCGGCGAAACCTGGTACGCCGGCACCGCCGATGCGCTGTATCAGAACATCGACATCATCGAAGGCTACGACCCCGAATACATCGTCATCCTGGCCGGCGATCACGTCTACAAGATGGACTACGCCCGGATGCTGGTGCAGCACGCCGAACAGGGCGCCGACGTCACCGTCGGCTGCATCGAAGTGCCGCGGATGGAGGCCGTCGCCTTCGGCGTGATGCATGTCGATCACTGCCGACCGCATCATCGCCTTCGTCGAGAAACCCGCCGATCCGCCCGCCAATGCCCGACAATCCCGACATGGCGCTGGCCAGCATGGGCATCTACGTCTTCAAGACCCGCTTCCTGATCGAGCAATTGCACCGCGACGCCGCCGATCCGCATTCCAACCGCGACTTCGGCAAGGACATCATCCCGTATCTGGTGCAGCACGGCAAAGCCGTCGCCCACCGCTTCACCCAGTCCTGCGTCACGTCGGGCGCCGAACGGGAGGCCTATTGGCGCGACGTCGGCACGCTGGATGCCTACTGGGAAGCCAATATCGACCTGACAGCCATCATCCCGGCGCTCGATCTCTATGACCGCGACTGGCCGATCTGGACCTATGCCGAGATCACGCCGCCGGCCAAGTTCGTGCACGAGGAAATCGGCCGCCGCGGAGAGGCGATTTCCTCGCTGGTCTCCGGCGGCTGCATCGTATCCGGATCGTTCCTTCGACAGTCCCTGCTCTTCACCGGCGTCCATGTGCATTCCTTCGCGCGTGTCGAGCATGCGGTGATCCTGCCCGATGCCGATATCGGCCGCGGCGCCCGCCTGAGAAACGTCATCGTCGAGAAAGGCGTGCGGATCCCCGCCGGGCCTCGTGGTCGGTGAGGACGTCAGAGGACGATGCCCGCCGCTTCCGGCGCACCGACCGCGGCATCTGCCTGATCACCCAGCCGATGATCGATCGGCTGGGCAACTGAGGTGGCGCTGGTAAAACGACCCGGCGCGGCGCTTCCCTTCTCACGACGGGCAAGCCGGCCCACCTCGCTCCGCCAATGCAGACCTGGACTACATGACTCGCGTCCTTGCCGTCGCCTCCGAAGTCTTCCCGCTGATCAAGACAGGCGGCCTCGCGGATGTCACGGGAGCGCTGCCCCTGGCGCTCGCCCCCGCTGGGCGTCGCGACGACGACCATGATACCGGGCTACCCGGCGGTCATAAGCGCCCTGACAGCGGCGACCGAAGTGCATGCCTTCGCCGACCTGTTCGGCGGTCCGGCGAGGGTGCTGCAGACGCAGGCGGCCAATCTCGATCTGCTCGTGCTCGACGCGCCCCATCTCTTCGCCCGCGACGGCAACCCGTATCTCGGCCCGAACGGCGCCGAGTGGCCCGATAACGGCCTGCGCTTCGCCGCCCTCGGAGCCGCGGCGGCGGCCTGTCGCCGTCGACCCCGGTCTCGGCTTCGACGTGGTGCATGCGCATGACTGGCAGGCCGCCATGGCCACGGTCTATCTGCATTTCCACCCGGCGCGCCGGCCCGCGACGGTGCTGACGATCCACAATCTGGCGTTCCAGGGCCGCTACCCTGCCATCGCTGTTTCCCCGTCTCGGCCTGCCAGTCTCGGCCTTCGGTCTCGATGGGATGGAGTTCCATGGCGATGTCAGTTTTCTCAAGGGCGGACTGTTCTTCGCCGACCAGTTGACCACGGTTTCGCCCACCTATGCGCGGGAGATCACGGCGCCCGACAACGGCATGGGCCTGGACGGCGTGCTGCGTGTGCGGGCAGCCGACGCTGTCCGGGATCCTCAACGGCATCGACGACGCCGTCTGGGACCCCGCCGCAGACAAGCTGATCCCCAGCCCGTTCTCGCGACAGCGCCTGGGCCGGCGCGCTGGGCAACAAAACGGCGCTGCAGACGCGGATGGGCCTCGACCGTCGATCCGGACGCGCTGCTGCTGGGCGTGGTCAGCCGCCTGACCTCGCAGAAAGGCCTGGACCTGCTGGTCCCGCGCATCGGCGCAATGGTGGACGCCGGGATGCAGCTGGTCGTCCTGGGCACCGGCGAGCCGTCCTTCCAGCACGCCTTCACCGCCGCCGCCGCGACGTGGCCGCACGCGGTCGCCTGCGTCATCGGCTACGATGAGACGCTGGCGCACCTGATCCAGGCCGGCACCGACGCGCTGCTGGTGCCTTCGCGCTTCGAACCCTGCGGCCTGACGCAACTTTGCGCCCTGCGCTACGGCAACATCCCCGTGGTCTCGCGCGTTGGCGGCCTGGCCGACTCGGTCATCGACGCCAACGAGGCCGCGCTGGCCGCCGGCGTCGCCACCGGCCTGCAATTCGCACCGGTGACCGAGGAAGCCTTGTGGCAGACGCTGATGCGGCTGCAGCGTCTTTGGCGCAACCGAAAGGTCTGGGAACGCATGCAGCGCAACGCCATGGCGGCCGACGTATCCTGGCGGACGCCGGCGGATCATTACGCCGTCCCTCTACGCCGACGCTGACCGCGGACATGGCATGACCTTGCCCGGCGTGCTTTCCGCCCATGGGCGTCCGTCCGACGGCGGACGGGATCGACCGCCTCGGTCCACGCGCCGGATGCGGATGCCGTCGTGCTGTGCCTGTTCGATGACGCCGACCGGGAAACCCAGCGTCTGCCGCTGCCGCGGACAGGTCGGCGCGGTCTGGTCACGGCAGCTTCCAGGGCATCGCACGCCGGCACGCGCTACGGGCTGCGCGCCTACGGCCCCTGGGACCCGGCGAACGGCATGCGGTTCAATCCGGCCAAGCTGCTGGTCGACCCGTGGGCCACGGCGATCGACCGGCCGTTCCGCCTGCATCCCGCGCTGTTCGACCGCGACGCCCCGAACCCCGAGGACACCGCGCCGCTGATGCCGAAGGCCATCGTCGGCGCCCCCGACCGCCGCGCCGTCGCCGATCGCCCCGACTTCGACTGGGACCGGCAGGTGATCTACGAGCTGCATGTCCGCGGCTTCAGCATGACCAACCCGGCCATCCCCGAGGCGCTGCGCGGCACCTATGCCGGCCTCGGCCATCCGGCCTCGATCGCGCATCTGCTGCGCCTCGGCGTCACCACGGTGGAGATCATGCCCAGCGCCGCCTGGGTCGATGAGCGGCATTTGCCGGCCCTGAACCTGACCGAACTACTGGGGCTACAACCCGATCGCCTTCCTCGCCCCCGATCCGCGCCTCGCACCCGGCGGCTGGGCGGAGATCAGAGCGGCGGTCGCCGCGCTGCAGGATGCCGGCCTCGCGGTGGTGCTGGACGCCGTGCTGAACCATTCCGCCGAGAGCGACGAGCTCGGCCCCACCCTGTCGCTGCGCGGCCTGGACAATGCCGGCTATTACCGCCTCGCGCAGAACCGGTCGCTCTATGTGAACGACGCCGGCTGCGGCAACGTGCTGGCGCTGGACCGGCCGGCGGCGCTGCGCCTGGGAATGGACGCGCTGCGGGCCTGGGCGACGTTCGGCGGGTTCGACGGCTTCCGCCTCGACCTGGCAACGACGCTGGGCGCGGCCCGAACGGGTTCGATCCGGCCGGCCCGTTCCTCGCCGCGATGGAGCAGGACCCGCTGCTGTCGCGCCTGGCGATCATCGCCGAACCCTGGGATATCGGCTCGGGCGGCTATCAGTTGGGTGCCTTCCCGCCACGCTGGGGCGAGTGGAACGACCGCTACCGCGACACCGTCCGGCGCTTCTGGCGCGGCGATGCCGGCATGCTGGGGGAGTTCACCACCCGCTTCGCCGGATCCGCGGACATCTTCCCGCACCGCCCGCTGACCCGCAGCATCAACTTCATCACCGCGCATGACGGATTCACGCTGGCCGATCTGGTTGCGTACGAAAGCAAGCACAACGCGGCGAACGGCGAGAACAACCGCGACGGCACCGACGACAACCTGTCCTGGAACAACGGCGCCGAGGGTCCCAGCGACGACCCCGCTGTCCAGGCCAGACGCGGCCGCGACGTCCGCGCGCTGCTGGCGACGCTGCTGCTGTCGCGCGGCACGCCGATGCTGACCATGGGCGATGAGGCGGGACGGACCCAGCATGGCAACAACAACGCCTATGCCCAGGACAATGCCGGATCGTGGTTCGACTGGGACAGCGCCGACCAGGCGCTGATCGACGAAACCGCGACACTGATCACGATCAGGAAGGCGCTGGCACCGCTGTTCACCGGCGTCCCGCTGACCGGCGGCGATCCGTCGGAACCCTCTGCCACGCCGGTCGTCACATGGCGCCATGCCGACGGCTCAACACTGACGGACTGGGACCGACCAGACGCGCGCACGCTGATTGCCGACCTGCGCGCCGGCGGCGTCCATGCCCTGATCGTGTTCCATGCCGGCCAGGAGCCGCTCGACCTGACCCTGCCCCCGGCGGGCAACGGCCTGACCTGGCATGCCCTGTTCAGCGCCGACGGCCCGACGATCCAGGGCCGCAGCGTCGCCGTGTTCCAGGCCACCGCCCAGGATATCGGCGACAAGCCGCGCCGCGCCGGCGTGACGGATCAGCGAACTCGGACAGCTCGCCGCTCTGGCGGGAATCGAGCCGGTCTGGTGGGACGTCGAGGGCCAGCGCCACGCCGTCCCCGCGGACACGAAACGGGCGTTGCTCACTGCCATGCGCCTGCCGGTCCACACCCGATCCGATTGGGCCGACAGCCTCGCGCGGCTCGAAGCCGAACTGGCCAACTCCTTGCCCCATATGGCACTGGGACGCCCCGGCGTGCCGATCACTCTGGCCCTGGGCTGGCCACGGCCGAGCTGGGTGACGCTGCGGCGGGAGGACGGCACCGAGGACCGCTATCATCCGGATGGCGGGATGCTCCGTCTGCCGCCGCAGCCGGCGGGGCGGCACATCCTGTTCGCGGATGACGACTGGTCGCGGCCGCATCATCTGACGGTCGCGCCGTCGCGCTGCTACCTGCCGGCGTCATTTGTCAGCGGGTCCGGGGCCAGCGGGTCCGGCCGCTACGGTATCGCCGCCCATCTCTATTCGCTGCGCTCCGCCGGCGATCAGGGCATCGGCGACTTCACCACACTGGCGCGCTTCGCCGCCGAGGCAGCAGAAGCCGGCGCCGCCGTCGTCGGCCTGAACCCGCTGCACGCGATGTTCCCGCATGATCGCAGCAGGGCCAGCCCCTATCATCCGTCCGACCGGCGCTTCCTGGACCCGATCTATATCGACGTCTCCGGCCTGCCGGGCGGCGAGGCGTTGCCCGCGATTCCGCGGCCCCGTCGACTACCAAGCTGTCGATTACCAAGCTGTCTGGGCCCGCAAGCGTGCCGTGTTGCAGGCCGCCTTCCAGCCTCCGGCCGGGGTGTCGCCGGCGTTGCAGCGCTTCGCCACCTTCCAGGCGATCGCCGAGACACTGGGCAGCAGCCACTGGGCGGAATGGCCGCTCGCGTTGCGCCATCCGGATTCCATCGGCGTCTCCGCCTTTGCCAAGGACCATGCCGACCTCGTTGCCTTCCACGCCTTCCTGCAGGTCCTCGCCGAGGAACAGCTTGCCGCGGCAGCACACGGCAATGGCCTGTCGATCGGCTTCTACCGCGACCTTGCCGTCGGGGCCGCACCGGACGGCGCCGAGGCCTGGGCGGCCCAGGAATCCCTCATGCAAGGCGTCTCGATCGGCGCCCCACCGGACCCGTTCGCTCGGCAGGGCCAGGTCTGGAGCCTGCCGCCGCCCGATCCGCTTGCGATGCGCCGCAGCGGCTACGCGGCTTTCAACGAGTTGCTGGAAGCGAATATGCGCCATGCCGGCGCGCTGCGGATCGATCACGCCATTGGCCTGCGCCGGCTGTTCCTCGTCCCCGATGGCATGCACGCGGCCGATGGGGCTTACATCAATCTGCAGCTCGATGAGATGTTGGCGCAAATCGCGCTGCAGAGCCATCGCGCGCGCTGCCTCGTCGTGGGCGAAGACCTCGGCACCGTGCCGGAGGGCCTGTCCGATGCGCTCGCCGACGCGGACATCCTGTCCTACAGCGTCCTGTGGTTCCAGCAGGAACGACGGGCAGTTCAAGCCGTCCGCGGCGTGGAAACAGCGCGCTGCGGCCTGTGTCTCGACGCATGACCTGCCCACGCTGGCCGGCTGGTGGTCCGGCGCCGACATCGCCGAACGCCACGCCCTGGGCCTGCTGTCCGACCTCGCCGCGGCGCAGGCCCAGCGGAGGGCGGAAAAACGAGCGATGGTGGATAGACTGAAGACGGAGGGGCTGCTGACGTCCACGCCTGATCCGGATGCGCCACTTCCCGACGACGTCGCCTCCGCGGTGCATGCGTTCGTTGCCGCCACGCCGTCGCTGCTGGCCCTGGTGCAGGCTGACGATCTCGCCGGCGAGGTCGATGCCGTCAACCTGCCCGGCACGGACCGGGAGCGGCCGAACTGGCGTCGCCGCCTCGATCCCGACGTCGCCACGCTGTGCCATACGCCGCTCGCGCGTTCGGTGCTCGAAGCCATGCAGGCACGCGCCGAACCGGGCTTCGTACGCGACGCCGTTGATTCCGGCGGGCCGCGCCCATAGTTTGGCGGGATGACAGAACCGGACGACCCCTCCAACGAAACCGCCCCCAACGACCTGTTCGCTCCGGAAGGCGGCTGGCGCGTCCGCATCCTCGACCTGTCTGCTGAAGTCCCAGGACAACGTGACCGAGGAGATCGGCGGGTTCGACACCCTGATGCATGCCAACGCTTTCGCCCGCCGCTATGTGCGCGATTCGGTCGAGCATTGCCGAGCGCCGGGCCTGTCGACGAAGGATGTGCTGACCGCCTGGTTCGCGTTCGGTGAGGACGCCGTGGTGGTCGATGCCGGCGACGCGGGCTGGAAGAGCGCCAACGAACTCGGCGACTTCGTCGATCGCATGGCGAGCACCGAGGAACGCGACTGGCGAGCGCTCGATCCACGGCGTGACGAAGCGGACGCGGACGAAGACGAGGAATGAGACCCGCTTCATCACGAGCCTCCCGGTTGGACCGGTGCATCAGGTTGGCCCAGCCCATCTGGCGCAGCCGATGACGCGTGTCCGGTTCGTCCCGCCGCTGAACGGTCCGCTCCATCTGCCCGCCGCGCGCGTGGCATTGGCCAATCATCTGTTCGCACGCCGCCACGGCGGACACTTGCTGCTGCGACTGGATGACCTGACCGATCCGGGCCATGCGGACGTCCTTATGCAGGACCTGGCGTCGGTCGGCGTCACCTGGGACGATGTCATGCGCCAGTCGGAGCGGCGGGAACGCTACGCCGAGGTGTTTGCGGTCCTGGAACGCGACGGCGTCGTCTACCCCTGCTTCGAGACCGAGGAAGAACTGAAGGCCAAACAGTCCTTCCGCCTTCGCCGCGGCCAGTCCGGGATCTATGACCGGGCGATGCTGCGATTGACCGACAAGCAGCGACAGGATGCGGAGGCCGGCGGCAAGCGCCCGCACTGGCGCTTCAAGCTTTCCGGACGGGTGATCGAGTGGCGCGACATGGTCCAAGGACATCGCGACGTCGCTCTGGCGAGCGTTTCCGACCCGGTGCTGATGCAGGCCGACGGCACGCCGACCGCGCTGTTCGCCAGCCTGATCGACGATATCGACAACAAGACGACGCATGTGATCCGCGGCGAGGACAGTCTCGGCAATACGGCGATCCAGATCGAGTTGCTGGAGGTGCTGACCGGCCACGGCTCCGGCATCCGCTTCGCCCATCTGCCTGCCGAGGCCGCTCGCACGCGGGGCCGTTCCGGCGATGCGCCCAGCCGCGGCGGCGGCCCTGTATCTGTGCGCCGCCGCGGCGGCCCTGTCTCGGTGCGCAGCCTGCGTCAGGATGGCGTCGAACCGGCCGCTCTCGCGGCAGCCTTGCTGGGGCGGACGGAACCCGAAGTACCGCCACCCGAAGCTTTCCGCCTGACCGACCTGAACGACGCCGATTTCGACATGGTCCGGCTGCTCCAGGTCAACCGCAAGGCGTTGGGCCGGCTGCCATTCGATGCCGTTGCCGCCCGCCTGCCCCCCGAGGCGACCGAGGCGTTCTGGCTGGCGGTGCGCGGCAGCCTGGACCTGCTGAAGGAGGCGCGCGGCTGGTGGGATGTGATCGCCGGCGCGATCGTGCCGCCAATCGTCGATGGCGAGCAGTCCCTGCTCCGTCACGCGGCCGAAATCCTGCCACAGGAACCCTGGGATCACGACGTCTGGGCGCAATGGACCACCGCCCTGGTGCGGCTGAGCGGCCGGCCGCAGGACGACATTGAACCGCCGCTGCGTCTGGCACTGACCGGAGAGGAGAGCGGCCCCGACCTTGCCGATCTCCTGCCGCTGATCGGACGGGTTCGATGCGTCTCCCGGCTGGAGATCGCCGCGGGCTGAGCAAGCTCTAAACCCGCCCGGTCAGACCTGCCGCGAACACCGCCAGCCGGTCACCCAGCCGCCGCGGCTGGTGCAGGTTTGGCCAATGCGCGAAATCCCGCCGCGCGAGCACCGCCGGCAGCGCGGCCGCCACAGCCGCTTTGGGCACCCGCCGGGCCAACCGCAAAAATCCCATCCCCTCCCGCACCACCAACGCCAGCACGGCCCGTGCCGGGACTGAGGCTGGATCATGGATGAACGCCTCTGGGGAGAGACCATGCTGCATCAGCAGATCCTGCGGCAGCAGGCACCGTCCCTGCGACGCCAACGCCCCCGTCGCCCGCAGCAGTGCCGTAACGCCGTACGCGGCACCGTAGGGCCTCAGCACCTCAGGCTGGCTGGCCCCGAGTGCGCGCCCGGCGGCAACGGCGAGACCACCGGCCCCGGCCATCAGCCAGTTCCGCCAGTCGCCGAGCATGGTGAACTCGCCATACGCCTCCTGATCGCGCGCATCGATCACCGGCAGCAGGTCGGCCGCCTGTAGCGTCCCGGCGGCGACCGCCTGGGACAGCGGCGTGGCGATCTCGTGACGTTTTGCCTCGCCGTCCACCACTTCGCGCCACCACTGCAACCGGATGAGGGCGAGCGGGGCTTCACTTGCAACACTGCGTGCCCGAGCGAGCTCGTTATTGAAGGCGTAGAGCGTCAGCAGTGCGTCGCGCTTGTCGGGTGGCGCGAACAGCACGGTCAGGAAACGGTCGGGATCGTGCTTGCGGACCAGATCGGCCAAGGCTTGGTTCATAGCCGGCAAGTGAAACGCTTCGTTCCGCGAGGCAAGTCTTGATTGTGTGTCCCGTGAGGCGGGCGGCGGATTGGGTGACGCCCCTCCGGGGCGATGGGTTGACGCCCCTTCCGGCTGGCCATAGCTAACGACGTGTTCCCGGCGGCACTCTCGCTGCCGCGCCGGCCCTGCACCCGGCTTAATGATCAGGAGGAGGATGACATGGCTTTCGAACTGCCGAGCCTGCCGTATTCGACATCCGCGCTGGCGGCGAAGAAGATGTGCCAGGAAACGCTGGAACTGCATCACGGCAAGCACCACAACGCCTATGTCGTGGCGCTGAACGGCTTCGTTGAGAAGGACCCGGCGCTGCAGGGCAAGTCTCTGGATGAGATCGTGAAGGCGACCGCCGCGGCCGGTGGCCCGGTGTTCAACAATGCGGGCCAGCATTGGAACCACATCATCTTCTGGCAATGCATGAGCCCGAACGGCGGCAAGATCCCGGGCAAGCTGGAGAAGAAGATCACCGAGGATTTCGGTGGCGTCGACAAGTTCAAGGCCGAGTTCAAGGCCGCGGGTATCAGCCAGTTCGGCAGCGGCTGGGCCTGGCTGGTGCTGGGCAGCGACGGCAAGCTGAAGGTGACCAAGAGCCCGAACGGCTCCAACCCGCTGGCAACCAATGAGGGCAAGGTGCTGCTCGGCGTCGATGTGTGGGAGCACAGCTACTACCTCGACTTCCGCAATGTCCGTCCGGACTACCTGCAGAACTGGGTGGATAACCTGGCGAACTACGAATACGCCGAGGCGCAGCTTTAAGCCTGTATCGCGGTCGGGCGCTGCCTGACCGCTGCGTGTCTTAGCCGGCCTTGTGCCGGTGTCCGTGTCATGGCCGGCCTTGCGCCGGCCATCCACGACTTTGAAGCTTACTTTCAAATTTGCGCCGAGCCGAGGATCATGGCCGATCTCCACGACCTCCGCGCCCAACGGGCGAACCTGGAACAGGCCATCGAGGTGCGACAGCGCCAGCTTGGCCCCGATCATCCAGATTTGGCGAACGATCTGCGTGACCTCGGCCGACTGTCGCATGAGCTGGGCGACTTCATGGACGCGCAGGCCCAGTTGCGGCGCGCCCTGGCGATCCACACCGAGGCGCTGGGGGCAGAACATCCGGAGGCGGCGACAGATATCAACCATATCGGGCTGGTCCTGCACGATATCGGCGACCTCGATGCCGCGTGTGCGGCGTTCGAGCGGGCGCTGGCGATCGATGAACGAGCACTTGGCAAGGACCACCCCAGTGTTGGGCGGGATGCGAACAACCTGGCGGGCGTGCTGAAGGATATGGGCGACGGGTTCTCGGCGCGGGAGGCGTTGGACTGGGCGCTGTCGATCTACATGCAAGCGTATGGGCCGGATCATCCGACGACGCGGAGCGTGGCCCGGAACCGGGCGGGGCTGGGATAAGCGGGCGACGGCAATATCATGGTGGATTGAACGTGCCGCCTCTCACGCCGTGATAGTCCACGGGTTATCTGCATTGGGAGAAAGCCCCCTTCTCCTCCGGTCGTCCTGCGCTAAACGCCCTGCCAACCAAAGACCGGAGCCACCATGACTGCCCCGTTCCCGGCCACATCCCTGGCGCCGGAGGTGACCCAGCCTGTCATCCTGGCGCTGCCGAAGGGGCGCATTCTGTCGGAATGCGGCCCCCTGCTCGCCCGCGCCGGCATCGTCCCGTCCCCCGACTACGCCGACGAGGACTAGCCGCCGCCTGCGCTTCCCGACCGAAGATCCGATGCTGGACGTCGTTCGCGTCCGCCCCTTCGACGTCGCCACGTTCGTCGCCTTCGGCGCCGCGCAGATCGGCATCTGCGGCGCCGACGTGCTGATGGAATTCGACTACCCCGAGGTCTACGCGCCGCTCGACCTCGGCATCGGCAAATGCCGCGTCTCGGTCGCCGAACCGCGGGAGACGGCGGGCAGCGACGATCCCAGTCGCGCTGGAGCCAGGTGCGGGTGGCATCGAAATACCCGAATATCACGCGCCGACACTACGCAAGCCGCGGCATCCACGCCGAGGTGGTGCAACTGAACGGCGCCATGGAACTGGCACCCGGCCTGGGCCTGTGCCGTATGATCGTCGACCTGGTGCAGACCGGGCTCGACGCTGAAGGCCAACGGACTGGTGGAAACCGAGGTCATCGCGCCGGTCACCAGCCGGCTGATCGTCAACCGCACCGCGCTCAAGACCCAGCCCGAGGTCATCGGCGGCTGGATCGCTCGGTTTCGTGAGGCGCTGGCGGGGTAGCTGGGACGGCCGTTTCCCGTTCCTTCGTGGCTTCGTGGTGAAAAACGGTAGACGTTGCGGGCACGGGCGTCAGCTTTGACGCACGGATGCCCCATGAAATTTGGGTCTTTGCGTCAACCTGGGAATTTTTCACCACGAAGGCACGAAGAAGGTTCTCTCCACGGCGATATCGCGTCGGTCCGCGATCGCCCTGCCTGAGGGCTTTTGACGGGTCAGGCCTTTTATGACGTCTGCGGGTTCTGATGCAGGATAGAGACTGATCACCCGCTCAGCACCTCGCTATTCGCAGTGAGTAGATCGGGACGGGAGGCCGAGCCTGCCTCCTGGCCATGGTGTGGCAAAATCAGCCGCTTCCAAGCCCCATGACTTCCGCGCCGTCATCCGCTAAGCCTCCGCCATGATCCGCCTCTCCACCGCCGCCCCGGACTTCCGGACCGCTTCGCCGCCCTGCTGTCCCAGGCGCGCGAGACGACCGAAACCGTCGACCGCGCCGTCGCCGACGATCATCGCCGACGTCCGCGCCCGCGGCGACGCCGCGCTGATCGACTACACCGCCCGCTTCGACCGGCATGACTCTGACCGCCGACCGCCTGCGCATCAGCACGGCCGAGATCGACGCCGCGATCGCCTCCGATCCCCGCCGACACTGGCCGCCGCGCTGGACCTCGCCGCCACGCGGATCGAGGCGTTTCACCGCGCGCAGCTGCCGCAGGACCTGCGCATGACCGACGACGCCGGCGTCACCATGGGCATGCGCTGGACCGCGCTGGATGCCGTCGGGCTCTACGTGCCGGGCGGCAAGGCGGCCTATCCGTCCTCGGTGCTGATGAACGCCATCCCCGCCGCGCGCGGCCGGCGTCGCGCCGCATCGCCATGTGCGTGCCGACGCCGGACGGCGTGCTCAACCCGCTGGTGCTGGCCGCCGCGCGCACGCGCCGGCGTGACCGAAATCTACCGCATCGGCGGCGCCCAGGCGGTGGCGGCTCTGGCGTATGGCACCGCCACCATCGCGCCGGTGGATCGCATCGTCGGCCCCGGCAACGCCTATGTCGCCGAGGCCAAGCGTCAGGTGTTCGGCCGCGTCGGCATCGACAACATCGCCGGCCCGTCGGAGGTCGTCGTGCTCGCCGACCGCCGACAACGACCCGCGCCGCATCGCCGTCGACCTGCTGGCCCAGGCCGAACACGACGAGGCGGCGCAGTCGATCCTGATCACCGACGACGCGGCGTTCGCCGACGCGGTGGTCGACGGCCGTGACGGCCGAACTCCCATCGCTGCCGCGCGCCGCCATCGCCGGCGCAAGCTGGGAGGCGCACGGCGCGGTCATCCTGGTGCGCGACTGGGACGAGGCCGCGGCCTGGTCGACCGCCTCGCCCCGGAGCATCTGCAACTGATGCTGGCGCGATCCCGAGGCGCTGTTCGCGCCGCGTGCGCCATGCCGGCGCGGTATTCCTCGGCGGCTACTGCCCCGAGGCGGTCGGCGACTACGTCGCCGGCCCGAACCATGTGCTGCCGACCGGGCGCACCGCGCGCTTCGCCTCGGGCCTGTCGGTGTTCGACTTCCTCAAGCGGACGACCTTCGTGTCCGCCGACCCAGGCCGCGCTGAACGCGATCGGGCCGGCCGCCGTGGCGCTGGCGGAGGCCGAGGGGCTGCAGGCCCACGCCCGCAGCATCGCGCTGCGGCTGAGCTGATAGCGCGCCCGATGGAGCAACTGCCCGGCCTGCCCGAACACGCCTTCCGCAAGGCGGACCCGACGCCGGATGCAGATTTCTACAGCTTCCCCCGCTTCGTCACCCATATCGACGATAACGCCATCGCCGCGGTGACCGAGGCCTATCGCCGCCATCTGCCGGCAGGCGGTGCGATCCTCGACCTGATGAGCAGTTGGGTCAGCCATCTGCCGAATGACATCGCCTACGCCGAGGTCGTCGGCCACGGCATGAACGACGAGGAACTGGCGGCCAATCCGCGCCTGTCGCGCTGGTTCGTGCAGGACCTGAACCAGGACCCGATCCTGAAGCTGGATTCCGACAGCTTCGATGGCGCCTGCATCTGCGTATCCGTGCAGTATCTGCAACGGCCGGTCGAGGTGTTCCGCGACCTTGCCCGCGTCCTGCGGACCGGCGCGCCGCTGGTGATCGCCTTCTCCAACCGCTGCTTCCCAACCAAGGCGGTGGCGATCTGGCAGTCGCTGAGCGGACCGGCGCAGCAGCAATTGGTCAGCGCCTATCTGGATGCCGCCGGCTTCCGCGATATCGTGAGAGAAGCCCACGAACCTGCGGAAAATGACCCACTCTGGCTGGTGATAGGACACGCGCCATGACCCCTGACCAGGCCTCCTGCTTCGCCCGGCTCGCGCTGGGCCATGTCACCCGCGAATATCCGAACAAGCTGGACCACGTGCTCGCCGGACCCGAGGACGCGCGGACGCCCCGCGACCTGCACCCGATCTTCTACGGCAGCTTCGACTGGCATTCCTGCGTGCATGCCTGGTGGATGCTGGCGCACCTGCTGCGCAACTTCCCCGGCATGCCCGAGGCGCCTTCCGTCCGGACCCTGTTCGACACGCACCTCACGCCCGCCAACATCGCCACCGAATGCGCCTATCTCGACCGCCCGACCGCTCGGGGGTTCGAGCGACCCTATGGCTGGGCCTGGTTCCTGAAGCTTGCAGCGGAACTCCGGCTTCACCCTGACGGCTGGTCTGCGGCCCTCGCGCCGATGGCCGAACGCTTCGTCGCACGCTTTCTCGCCTTCCTGCCGTTGGCGACCTATCCGATCCGAGCGGGGGTGCACACGAACACGGCGTTTGCGGTGCGGCTGGCATTGGAATTTCCCGATGAGAGGCTGCGCGCCGCCCTGATCGATGCCGCAAGCCGTTGGTATACCGGCGACCGCGACTGCCAGGCCTGGGAACCGGGCGGCGACGAGTTCCTCTCGCCTACACTCATCGAAGCCGAATGCCTGCGCGCTGCTCTGCCGGAAGCGGCGTTCCGGTCCTGGTTCGCCGCGTTCCTGCCGAGGCTGGCGCAGGGCGAACCCCGCACGTTGTTCGTGCCGGCGACCGTCAGCGACCGCAGCGACGGCAAGATCGCGCATCTCGACGGGCTGAACCTGAGCCGCGCGTGGTGCTGGCGCGCATTGGCACCGTTCACGCCCGAGCCGGCGGCAGCACTCGCCACGGCCGAGGCCCATATCGCCGCCAGCCTGCCGCATGTCGGCGGTGACTACATGGGCGAACACTGGCTGGCCAGTTTTGCAGTACTGGCCCTGAGCTGATTGGCGCGGGGCTCGACCCAGGACGCCGCGACTCCGTGTCCCCGCGCATTCTCGGTGAGGGAACGCAGCGACCGCTCCGTGTTTTCTTTCGACCCCCGCCAGCACAAGCCCGGCAAATGCCGGAACATTTGCCTAAAACCCCACCCCTTAACGGGGAACAGCTTGACCTTGACACCCGCCGTCATCATGTTCCCGCCGAATCAACCAACTGACGGGGTCTGATGTCGAAAGAAGATATGATCGAATTCAGCGGCACGGTGATGGAGCTGCTGCCCAATGCCATGTTCCGCGTTAAGCTGGACAATGAACACTCGATCCTGGCTCACACCAGCGGCAAGATGCGCAAGAACCGGATTCGCGTGCTGGCAGGCGACCGGGTGAATGTCGAGATGACACCCTACGACCTGAGCAAGGGTCGCATTACCTTCCGCTTCAAGTAAGCGTGCCTCCGCTACAGGAGTGCGCCTTCAACCGTGCGCTGAGCGGGTGATCCCGCTGCCGCTGATCCTGGCCTCTTCCAGCCCGCGGCGCCTGATGCTGCTGCGGCAGATCGGGATCGAGCCGACCAGGATCCTGTCCCCCGACATCGATGAAGCCCCCACCCGAGGGGAACTGCCGCGGCCCTATGCCGAACGCATGGCGCGCGCGAAGGCGGCTGCCATGCCATCCGGAAGATCATCTGGTGCTGGCCGCCGACACCGTCGTTGCCGCCGGCCGCCGCATCCTGCCCAAAGCCGAGACCGCCGGGCAGGTCGACGCCTGCCTGCACCTGTTGTCCGGCCGACGGCACCGCGTGCTGACCGCTATCGCCCTCGCCGCACCCGGCCGGGACATCCAGCACCGCGTGGTCGAGAGCGTCGTCACCTTCAACCGCCTGACCGACGCGCAGATCGCCCGTTACGTCGAAACCGGGGAGGGCGTCGGCAAGGCCGGCGGCTATGCCATCAACGGCCACGCCGCGTCCTTCATCCGCTTCCTCTCGGGCAGCTATTCCGGCGTCGTCGGCCTGCCGCTGTTCGAGACCGCGCAACTGCTGCGCGGCCATGGATGGCAGATACCGTGAACCTGACGATCCGCGTCGCCGCCAGCCCCGGCGAGGCGCATGTGGCGGTCGTCCGCGAGGACACCCTGATCGACTATGCTCTGATCGACTATGCGCTCTGGCGCCCCGGCGCCCCCGACGGCGTCGGCGACATCGTCATGGGCCGCGTCACCGCCGTCGTTCCTGCCATGGCGGGCGCCTTCCTGGCGCTGCAAGAGACCGAGGGGTTCCTGCCGGACAGCGAGGGCGCCAAGGGCCTGACCGCCGGCACCGTGCTGCCGGTGCGCATCATCCGCTCCGCCCAGGGCGGCAAGGGGCCGCGATTGAGCGCCCGCCTGCCCGCCGAGGCGACACCGGGTCCGGGCCCGAACCCGGTCCACCGTTTGGCAGCCCGCTATCCCGACGCACCGATCCTGACCGACGACCCCGCCATGGCCGCCATGCTGGGCCGCGGCGTACGGGTCGTGTCCGACCTGCTTGACGAGAGCGTGGCCGAGGCGATCGAAGCGTTGGGCCAGCCGGAGGTGGATGTTCCCGGCGGCGGGCGGCTGTCGATCTGGCCGACACCGGCGCTGGTGGCGGTGGATGTCGACAGCGCCGGCGCCCTGGACAATCACGGCGGATCGGCGCAGCGGCGGCATGCGGCGTTCAACAAGGCACTGCTGCCGGCGCTGGCGGCGCAGATCCGGCTGCGCAACCTGTCGGGCGCCATCGTCGTCGACCTCGCGGGCATGCCGGTGAAGCGACGCTCGGCGTTGGCCCCGGACGTCACGGCGGCCCTTGCGGATGACCCGCTGCGGCCCAAATTCCTGGGCTTCACCGCTCTGGGCCTTGCCGAGATCGTCCGTCCGCGCGTCCATCCGCCGCTGCATGAACTGCTATCCTCACCTTTGGCGACCGGGCTGGCGGCACTGCGTGCGGTCCTGGCGGCGAGCGGGGCAAACCCTCGGGCGATGCCGGCGCTGCGAGCCCATCCGGCGGTGGTCGCGGCGCTGCAAGCCGATCCGGTGGCGCTGCCCGATATGGTCCGACGCACCGGACGGGCGATGACGCTACGCTCGGACCCGTCGTTGGCTGAAAGGCGTTGGAGCCTCGAATCAGATGACTGATACTTCGTCGAAATGCCCGATCTGCGGCCGGCGCTCCTCCCCCGCGCATCGGCCATTCTGCACGCCACGCTGTCAGGAGGTCGATCTGGGCCGCTGGCTGACCGGCACCTATCGAATCCCGGGACCTCCGGCAGAGTTGGACGATGATCCGCCGTCATCGACGGATATGTCGTGAAAGCGGCTTGATCGCCATCCTGGCATGGTTTAAGCACGCGCCTCCCAACCGAGGCGTCCCCAAACGAGGGGTCGGTGTGCCCAGGTAGCTCAGTTGGTAGAGCATGCGACTGAAAATCGCAGTGTCGGTGGTTCGATTCCGCCCCTGGGCACCATTCGCTAAGTCTCTGCTGACACTAGGAAAATTCAGAAGCGACGCCTCCTGATAAACCTGCTGTCCCTTCGCCCGGTTTGCTACTGCGGACCCTCTGCGGACCCTTTTGCGCGGACGGCGATAGGAAGGCGGACACGGATTTCACCCTTGCTGGGAGACGTTCATGCGCATGCTCGCCATTCTCATAGCCGCCCTATCCGTGATCGCGCTCGCGGCTTGCAGCGCGCCGGCCAATGAGTCGGAGCAGCCCCATCGCGGGCAGGCTGGCCCCTACATTGGCGGCAGTGGTGGGGTTAGTTACTAGGAGCCTTGCCACCGTCGGCCAGATCGCCCGATACCGCACCGCTGTGGCGCGCCTTCCCCCTGCCGAAAACTGCGCAGGGGCCCGCGCAGTGTGCGGCCCCTCGCACCGCTCACCCGACGCCGGAATGAGGACATACGAGGCGCTGCACCCGGAGACGCGGAACGGAGCTATCGGGAACGGTCGCGAGAAGGTTCGCCAAGTTGGCGAAGCTACTTCCGACCGCTTCACCGCCGACACCGCAGCGAAGACGCCGCCGGTTCGGATAAGCCCTGAATTCAGCCTCCCGTTCATCCCGCGCGATCCTGCCCGTCGTGAGTTCGGAGCGGCCCGGGTGCAACGCTTTTGGGAACCGCAGCGCCGACAAGGAACGTCTGAACCCTGTCGGGGCCGCTTGCACGTCCGGGGCGCTTCGGGATGGAGATACCGAGAGCGCATCGCCAAGTCGGCACCAAAATCGGCACCAAAGATAGGGTATTGGGCTCGTCGGTGTTTTCACCACTCGGCACATAAATCTAATGGCGAGACGCCGCATTATCATCTGACGTGCATAGGTCCATCTACCCGCAGCGAAGCCGGATATTCCGGTCGACTGGCAGATGGAGAGTTCCGATGAAATACCTCATTCGTGTAGCGTTCGCTGTTGTGGGCTTGGCATCAATCACCCCGGTGGCGAACGCCGCTGTCTTTCACAATGGCAGCACGGTTGCTGGCGATCGCGCCGCCACGGTCATTCAGCAAGAGGGTGCCTCTGCGGGCGGCGGCTAACCGCTACGCCATCCATACAGATTGCACCAAGGCCGGGTAATCCCGGCCTTTCTGCTGTTTAGCGGCCGGCGCGATGCCCAAAAGAAAAGGGCCGCCCCTCACGGAACGGCCCTCCACCGCCTAATCTCCCTGATGCACCGCGGAATCGCCCTCGAAGATATCGCGGTCCTTCGTCTCCGGCACGAACAGCAGCCCGATCACCGCCGTCGCGGCGGCAATCACGATCGGATACCAGAGGCCGAAATAGATGCTGCCGTTCTGCGCGTTCATCGCGAACACCGTCGCCGGCAGCAGCCCGCCGAACCAGCCGTTGCCGATGTGATACGGCAGCGACATCGAGGTATAGCGGATCCGCGTCGGGAACAGCTCCACCAGCGCCGCGGCGATCGGGCCGTAGACCATCGTCACCAGCACCACCAGGAAGGTCAGGATCAGCATCAGCGTGAACGGCTGCGGCCGGAAGATGTCCAACGGATTGGCCATCTTCACCACCGACGGATTGGAGGCTGCCGGATAGCCCACAGCGGTCAGCGTATCCGTCAGGTCCTTGGCGAAGGTCTTCGACGCCGGGTCCACCGTCTTGTCGCCGATCCGCACCACGGCCGGTGTGCCGGGTGCCGCATCCTCCTGCGAATAGATCACCGACGCACGCGCCAACGCGCCCTTCGCCACGTCGCAGCTGTTGGTGAATTTCGTCAGCCCCGTCGGATTGAACTGGAACGAGCAATCGTCCGGGTCGGCGACCACCACGACCTTGCACCATCTCATGCGCCTTCGACAGCGCCGGGTTGGCGGTCTCGGCCATGAACTTGAACACCGGGAAATAGGTCAGCGCGGCGATCAGGCAGCCACCCAGGATGATCGGCTTGCGGCCGATCTTGTCGGACAGCCAGCCGAACAGGACGAAGCCGCCGGTGCCGAGCGCCAGCGACCAGGCGACCAGCAGGTTGCCGGTGAAGCCGTCCACCTTCAGCATCGACGGTCAGGAAGAACAGCGCATAGAACTGCCCGGAATACCAGACCACCGCCTGCCCCGCGACCAGGCCCAGCAGCGCCAGGATCGCCCATTTCGCGTTCGCCCACTGGCCGAACGCCTCGGTCAGCGGCGCCTTGGAATGCGTGCCCTCGGCCTTCATCCTCAGGAAGGCCGGGCTCTCGCTGAGCTGCATGCGGATCCAGACCGACACGCCCAGCAGGATGATCGAGACCAGGAACGGTATGCGCCAGCCCCAGGCCTGGAAGTCATCGCAGCGCTCATGGATGACTGGGTGAACAGGATGACCAGCAGCGACAGGAACAGGCCCAGCGTCGCCGTGGTCTGAATCCAGCTTGTATAGAAGCCGCGCCGCCCGGCCGGCGCATGCTCCGCGACATAGGTCGCCGCACCGCCATACTCGCCGCCCAGCGCCAGACCCTGCAGGATTCGCAAGGCGATCAGGATGATCGCGGCGGTGATGCCGATGCTGTCGCGATGTCGGCAGGATGCCGACGATGAACGTCGACGAACCCATGATCACGATGGTCACGAGGAAGGTGTATTTGCGCCCGACAAGATCGCCGATCCGGCCGAACACCAGCGCACCGAACGGCCGCACCAGGAAGCCGGCGGCGAAAGCCAGCAGCGCGAAGATGTTGCGCGTGGTCTCATCGAACTGGCCGAAGAATTTGGCGCCGATGACGACCGCCAGGGAGCCGTAAAGATAGAAATCATACCACTCGAAGACGGTACCGAGCGACGACGCGAGGATGATCTTCTTCTCGTCCCGCGTCATCGGACGATGCTTGGCCGGGATCGTGCCCGGCCGGGCGGTGCTGATGCTCATTATTATGGCCTTCCCCGCACGTTTCCAGGCCGGCTCGGCGTGGACCCGCAGGCCCGATTCAAGCCGACACGCGCCACCCTACCTATGACGTACGTCAATAATTAGAGGATTGTTAGGCCTTGCGACAATGAAAAATCGCGGGAAGCTACGGTAGGGGCGCCCTATGTCCCCTCGGGAGCACCCGAGGGGTCAGCGGCCCCCATCCACCTGTAGAATCTGCCCATTTACAAATGCAGCAAGATCGGATGCAAAAAAGATCACCGCATTGGCGATATCCTGAGCCGTGCCGAGACGCTTGAGGGCGATTCGCTCAAGCAAGGCTTTCTGCCCGTCGGCACCATAGCTCGCCCATTGTTTCTCGGTCGCCGCATTTGTTCGCACCAGGCCGGGTGCGACCGAGTTGACCGTGATGTTGAACGCCCCCAGTTCATGCGCCAACTGGCGGGTGAGCCCGACCACGGCATGCTTGGCGCTGCAATACGCCTGTATTCCGGTCAAAGATGGCTGAAGACCTGCGCCCGAGCTGATATTGACGATGCGGCCCGCGCCGGCGCGTTTCATACCTGGCGCCGCTGCCCGGCTGAGGACGAATGCGGCATGGACGTTGATATCGAAAATGACGTTCCAGTCGGCGTCGGGCACATCCTCCAGCGGCACCGGATCCTGCCCTGCGACGCCGCCAGCGTTGTTGACCAGGATGTCGACCGCTTGCCCCGTCTCCTGCTCGATCCGCCCGATCCAGGCCGCCGCCGCCGTCCGGTCACGCAAATCCAGTGCCTGGACGGTGATCCCGCCCGGTCGGGCCGTTTCGGCCAGCGCTTCGGCCGATAGATCGGTGGCGTAGACCCGGGCGCCGAGGGCGGCGAAGTTGCGGGCGATCTCACGCCCGAAGCCGTGGCCGGCACCACTGACAGCTGCGACCTTGCCGTCGAAGCGGATTTCCATATCTACCAGGCCTCAAGCATTGCGCGGGTTTCGCTGACGGCGACGTCCCAGATCTCCAGCATCTCCGCATCGTCGCGCTGGTAACGGCCGCCGAAATTGCCATCCTCCAGCAGCAGCCGGACCTCGAAGGGCGGCAGCGTGCGCATGCGGTCGACGTCGATCATCGGCTTGGCGCCGTCCACCGGGGAGCGGTTGGGCAGACGCGTCCAGGGGAAATTCTCCATCCAGCTCGCATGGCTGGCGACCGGGTCGATTCGCTGGATCGCCGCCTGGGTCAGCGGCGCACGCCACCAGTCGTGGAATCGCACGCGGGCGTCGGACTGGTCCATCATCCATTCCTGCGCGACGGCGGCGGCAGGCTGATTCCCACCATGGCCATTGACGATCAGGATTCGGCGGAACCCGCTGCCCTTCAGGCTGTCCAGGACGTCGCGCACCAGAGCCGCGAAGGTGGACACGCGTAGCGTCACAGTGCCCGGAAAGCCGCTGAAATATGGAGTCAGACCGAAGGAGATGACCGGGAAAACCGGCACGCCCAGCGGTTCCGCCGCCTCTGTCGCGACGCGCTCTGCCAGGATGGCGTCCGTGGCCAGCGAAAGCCCCGCATGCTGTTCCGTGCTGCCCAGCGGCAGGATGCACCGGTCGTCATGGCGCACCCAGTCCTCGACCATACGCCAGTCCATATCGGCAATGCGCATTCCGCCCTCTTATTCGCCATTCCTTTGCGGCAACGCTGACGCCAGGAAGGCGGACGGTCAAGGCTCCGGTTGCGCTTGCGCCTCGTTATGCACGAGGACGTCGCAGTCGTGCCGTCCGGACAGAAGGCAGTCCTCGATCGCGGCGGAGGTGCGAAGCTGGTGGACCAGGAACAGGCCGACGATCAGCAGCAAAAGGATCACAACGATACCAATCAGCCCGGCGGTCTGTCGCTTTACCGCCTCATGCTCCGCATCGTCCGATTGCCAGTGCCGACCCGGGTACACGCGATCCTCCCACGCGTTAGGCATGCGCCAATGTAGTGCAAAAGGTGCCCCGTTGAAAGAAAACCCGCACAGGGCAGGCCTGGGCGGTTCGGAAGAGGAGACCGGCTGGAATGGTTTCTTTGCGTGACGACCACCGCTCCGCTTCGGCAACCTGACCTGATCCGCCATCCGGTCTATACAAGGGCGCATCGACAACCGCTTTGAGGACCGAGCCGACGTGGCGCTCGCGATGACAGCCCCTGCAAGCCGGATGGCCGGCGTACGCCATCTCCGTTCCGATCCGCGCTTCGATGCGCTGATCCGCCGCGTCGGGCCGCCGCGCATGGGGATCGAGCGCACCCGCAGCCCCTATGAGGCGCTGGTCCGTGCCATTGCGCACCAGCAATTGCACGGCAAGGCAGCCGAGGCGATCCTGCGACGCTTCGGCGGGCTTTTTCCGGGGGATGAATTTCCGCCGCCGCAGACGGTCCTGGCGACGTCGGATGAAGCACTGCGCGGCTGCGGCTTCTCTCAGGGCAAGATCGCCGCGATCCGCGACATCTGCGCCCGCACGCTGGACGGCACAGTCCCCTCCCGCCGCTCCTCCCTGCGCCTGAACGACGAGGCACTGATCGCGCGGCTGACGACGATCCGCGGCGTCGGTCGCTGGACGGTGGAGATGCTACTGATCTTCACCCTGGGCCGCCCCGACGTGCTGCCCGTCGACGATTTCGGCGTGCGGGAGGGTTACCGCGTGCTCGCCGGTCTCGATACGCAGCCGAAGCCGAAAGCATTGGCGGAGATCGGGCAGGCCTGGGCGCCGCACCGCTCGCTCGCCACCTGGTATCTCTACCGAGCAGCCGAAGAGGCTCGGCGCCAGGGACCGATGAGCCGAGCCTGAGATGCGGGGCAATCCTCGCTACTTCGTAATGATAGCCGTTTGCAATCCGGTTTCCTCGTGTAGCGGCCTCATGATATAGATCTGCGTCAGAACGTATGCTGTTCCCGGCAACCATCGGGAATTCGTAAAACATGTGACGACCGGTTCGATGATGAGCGAGCGGACGGAGCAGTCGGGTTGGTGATTCGCCTGTTCAACCGGATTGAGCGATGAGCTTCCGCAAGTGACAACCGTGCGACGTCGGTGACGGTCCTGCTATGCGCTGCCATCGCCGTTCTGGTGCTGGTGGTGATTGCGGTATTCGCCTGGTTCGCGCTGCGCCAGGGGCCCGCGCCAGCCGGAACGGACGACGCAACACGGTGGGGCGTCAGCATAGCGGGGCGTCAGTTGGCCGGCGCCACTTTGTAGAGATCGTCGTCTACACACAGCATCATGTCGGAGTTGCTTCGCGCGAACAGATAGCCGCGCGGCCGATCGCTGTGGTGCAGGAAGGCATCTACGCAGCGCACACCGCTGCCGTCGACGAAAACCAGCACACGGTCTCGGTTGCAACCATCGAAACCCTGGTGATGCTTGCCCTCCTCGATATACGAATCGATCACCTTGCCGAACACCAGCGTGTAGCCGACCAGGCGGCTAAGCTCGCAACCCGCAGCCATGACAGGCTGCACCGTCATCGCCAGGATGGCGGCGCCGCTCAGAAAGGTTCGGATCATACAGGCTTCCATGAGCGATCGACCTCCACGTCGATCAGCGTCGGTCCATCGGTCGCCAGCGCCGCCTCCAGCAATTCGGCGACATCCGACAAGGTCTTCGCCTTGTGCGCGTGTCAGCCCGAAACCCCGCGCAAGCGAAACGAAATCGACGCGCGGCTTGTCGAGTTCCATCCCGACATAGAGGTCGTTCTGCGCGGCCAGGCCCTTCATCGCGTTGGTCCGCTGCTTGAGGATGCGATAGGAGTAGTTGTTGATGACAATGAACACCATGCGCAGGTTCTCACGCGCGGCAGTCCACAACCCCTGGATCGTATACATCGCCGAGCCGTCGCCGATCAGCGCCACCACCGGCCGGTCGGGCAGCGCCAGCTTGACGCCGATCGCGCGCCGGCAGCCCCCAGCCGATGCCGCCGCCGCGTCTGCCGAAGAAGCTTTGCGCATCGTCGCTTTTCAGGAATCGCCGCAGCCCGGTGCCGGAGGAGATGGTTTCATCGATCACCACTGCGTCGTCCGGCAGCATGCGCCCGATCGTCTGCATCAGCGCCAGCGGATGGATCGGATTCCGTTCCGACATCGCATCGGCCATGGCGTGCAGCTTTTGCAGGCTGCGACTCGCCTTCCGACATCGCGTGCATCAGGCGCTTCGCCGCTTTCTCCGCCTGCTGCGCCGACCGCGCGGCCTTAATCGCCGCTGTCAGTTCCGGCAGCGTGACCTTCGGATCACCAAGGATCGAGACCTTCTCGGGGTAGTTCTTGCCCAGTTCCCACGCGTCGGTGTCGAGATGGACGATCGGCATACTCTTCCGGCATCGCTCTCGATGTCGTCCGGCAGCGACAGGGTGAACAGGTCGGCACCGATCGACACCAGCAGGTCGTGCTGATCGAGCATGCCGCGGATCGCCGCCGGCAGGCGGACGATAGCGCCCCGATACAGGCGGATGGGACGACGGGAACATCGCCCGCGTCGCCATGCCCTCGTCGTAGACCGGTGCGCCGAGCGCCTCGGCCAGTGCGACGAGTTCCGCCAGCGCGTTGCTCTGCGGCACCGCGATCGCCGGCGATGATAACCGGGGCTTTCCGCCGCCGCGATGATCGCCGCCGCCTGCTGCGATCATCGACGCATCGCCGCGGATGCCGGTGCCGACGCGGCTGGGCCGGCCGAGATCGAGATCGGCGCTGGCGGTCAGGATATCGCCCGGCAGCGACAGGAAGACCGGGCCCATCGGCGGCGCCAGCGCGGTCTTCACGGCGCGATGGATCGCGCGCGGCAGGTCCTCCAGGCGGCGCACTTCCTCGGACCATTTCACGAAAGGACGCGCGATGCGTGGCAGGTCGGCCCACAGCAGCGGTTCGGTGAAATTGAACCGCTGCTCGTGCTGGCCGGCGGTTACCAGGATCGGCGCGTCGCCCTTCTGCGCGTCGTAGAGCATGCCCATGGCGTTGCCGAGGCCAGGTGCTGCGTGCAGATTGACGAATGCACACTGTCCGGACGCCTGTGCATAGCCGTCGGCCATGCCCATGGCCGGCGCTTCCTGCAATGCCAGGACGTATCGCAGGTCCTGCTCCGCAGCCAGAGCGTCCATCAGCGGAAGTTCCGTCGTCCCGGGGTTGCCGAACAGTATACGCACACCCTCCTGCTTCAACAATTCGAGAAGTGCGCTCTTTCCTGGCATCATTGGCATCGGTAGTTTCCTTCCGTCGAACGGCAATCAGTGCCGTTCCGCTACAAGGCACCGCGCCGCAAATCAAGCGGACGCAGGGTTCAAGGGAAAGGAGTCTTTGTTCATGTCTGGTTTGTCGCGCCGTATTGTATTGGGTGGCCTCGCCGCCGCTCCGCTGGCCGCCCCCGCCATCATCAGGGCGCAAACGTCCTCGAAACCGATCAAGATCGGCCTGCTGTCCGATATGGGCGGCCCGTATCGTCGATGTCGGCGGTCCCGGCAACAAGGTCGCGACTCAGATGGCGATCGACGATTTCGGCGGCTCCGTCCTGGGCCGTCCGATCGAGGTCCTGCAGGCCGACGACCAGAACAAGCCGGACGTTTCGACCTCGCTCGCGCGGCAGTGGATCGACGACGAGGGCGTCGATGTGCTGGCGGACGGCGCGGCCAGTTCCTCGGGCCTCGCGATCCAGCAGGTGTGCCGGGAGAAGAAGAAGATCTATCTGATCACCGGCCCGGCAACGTCAGACATGACGGGCAAGCAGTGCTCGCCCGTATGGCATTCACTTGTCCTACGACACCTATGCGCTGTCGCACGGCACCGGCGACGCGCTGACCAAGGCCGGCGGCGATAGCTGGTTCTTCATCACGGCCGACTACGCGTTCGGCTACGCGCTGGAGCGCGATACGATGAACGCCGTCAAGGCGGCGGGCGGCAAGGTGCTGGGCACGGTGCGGGCACCGCTGGGAACGGCGGATTTCTCGTCTTTCCTGGTGCAGGCGCAGGCCTCGGGGGCCAAGGTCATCGGTCTGGCCAATGCCGGCACCGACACGCAGAACTGCGGTCAAGCAGGCGGCGGAGTTCGGCCTGACCAAAGTCGGCCAAGCTCGCCACGCTGCTGATGCCAGATCAGCGACGTGAAGTCCCTGGGCCAGAAGGCGTGTGCGCGGCCTGACCTATACCGATAGTTTCTATTGGGACATGACCGACAAGACGCGCGAGTGGTCGAAGCGCTGGGGCGCGAAGATGGGCGGGCATGCGTGCCCGGCCTGCTGCACGCCGGCAACTACGCGGCGGCAATCCCACTGGCTGAAGGCTGTCAAGGCCGTGGGGTCGACGGATTCCGACGCAGTCATGGCCAAGATGAAGGAGACGAAGGTCAACGACTTCTACAACACGAACGTGAAGTCCGGCAGGATGGGCGGGTGATGCACCAGATGTATCTCTGGCAGGTCAAGTCACCGGAACAGTCGAAGTTCCCGCATGACGATTGCACCCATCTGGCAACGATCAAGCCGGAGGATGCCTGGCGCCCGCTGAGCGAGGGCGGATGCCCGCTGGTCAAGGCCTAAGCGGCGGTGGCTCGCCCCTGCCTTTGAACTGCTGGAGGCTTGGGCTTGCCGCTGGTAAATCCAGCGGCATCGCGCGATGACCGCTTGGGTCCAACGTCGTCATGGCAGGCGTCCGCCTGCCATGCCTTGCGGTGCCTGCGGAGAGAAGGGCGCAGATGGCTGACCAGATCCGCCGTGACGCCGAGAAGTCAACCCGTCGGGCCGACGAAATAACAATCGTTGGGGCCGTAATCATTGCGGCCCGCGGACGTTCAGGCGCGGCCTGAGTTTTTAAGCCTTTGCACGCCGAGAGTTCCAGGTTTATTGCGTGAAACCGGTCATTGCGCGGGGAACTTGAACGGTCTGGTTGTCGCAGGGACCTCCAGTCCCTGTGATTGTAAGGGTGGCATAGTTGCCGGCAGCGGCGCCAGTCACGGTACCGGTTCTTGACCCGTTAAATTCCCTGGCAGTCACGGAGAACTTGCCGTTTGAAGTCCATGACCCCAGCGAGTGACGCCATGTGCGCCATATTATCCCAGGCGACCATGCCGGTAATCTTGCCACCTGATTCGACATTCACGTGCCAATCCAGGCCAGGACAGTTCCCTATCGGGCCGGTACGGAACGCGTAGAAGTTTGGCTGAATGGTGCCCTGTCCAAACGCAACGCTCGGCAGCGATAAGGCAAGTCCCGCCAGAGCCACACTGGCAATGGACATCCTCCCTCTCATGACAAACCTCCCTGGTTCAGTTGCGGCAAGCGGATGTTCAGGCGCGACCTGACTCCTTAGGACTTCCTCTGCACTCCGAGAGTTCCAGGTTTATTGCGTGAAACCGCTAGCTGCGCGGGGAACTTGAACGGTCTGGCCGTCGCAGGGCCCCCCAGTCCCCGTGATTGTAATGGTGGCCCAGGAGCCAGAATTCGTGCCAGACACGGTAGCGGTTTTTCCGGTGTTAGCTTCCTTGGCAGTCAGCGAGAACTTGCCGTTTGGCTGCATGACCCCAGCGAGTGTCGCCATGTGTGTCATATTATCCCAACCGACCATGCCAGTAACATTGCCGTTTGATTCGACATTCACGTGCCAATCCAGGCCAGGACAGTTCCCTATCCTGCCGGTATGGAACGCGAAGAGGTTTGGCTGAACGGTGGCCTGTCCAAACGCAACGCCTGGCAGCGACAAGGCAAGTCCCGCCAGAGCCATACCGGCAATCGATACCCTTCCTCGCATGACAAACCTCCCTGGTTCTGTTGTCGATAGGCGCACTTCGCGCAACTAAGGCGACGCACGCTATGCAAAACTGGCATTTTGGAAGTGTCGGCGTATCTGGATCGCACCAACCGCTCCACCCCGGTAGGGCCTTGGACTGACTGGAGCCGGTCCGGCCGTGCGGCCGATCCGTGGTCGTTGGCGCGCCAATTGGCCCCGACCCGTTGCGTTTGTAGTCTTTCGCGCCAGCCGCAGGCAAACGCCTGGGAAACCTTCGACGCAGGATTACCCGGGTGCCGACCGGATCGCCTCCCAAACGCGCGCAGGCGTCGCGGGCATGTCGAAGTGCCGGATCCCCAAAGGCGCCAGCGCGTCGTTGATCGCGTTCATCGCCGCCCCAAGCGCGCCCACCGTCCCCGCCTCGCCGACGCCCTTGGCGCCGATTGGATTGACCGCCGTCGGCACCTCCCGAGTCGCCAGTTGGAACTCCGGATATTCGTGCGCCCGCGGCATCTGGTAGTCCATGAAGGACGCCGTCAGCATCTGGCCTGATTCCGGGTCGTGGATGATGACCTCGCCCAGCGCCTGGCCGACGCCCTGCACCACGCCGCCCTGGATCTGGCCTGAAACGATCAGCGGGTTCAGCACGCGGCCTAGTTCCTCGACTGCGTTGTAGCGGACGATCTCGGTGACACCGGTTTCCTTGTCGATCTCGACCTCGCAGATATGCGTCCCGTTCGGGAAGGTCACCGCGGTCGGCACGAACTCCCCACTTTCAGTCAGCCCGCCTTCCTCGCCGGGCATGATCGGCGCAGCACGTGCCACCTCTGCCAGGCCCACGGACCGGTCGGTGCCGGCGATGCGGAAGCGGCCGCTGGAGAACTCGATATCGACGACTGCGGCCTCCAGCACTTCGGCGGCGACCTTCCGCGCGGTCTCGATCACCTTGTCGGCGGCAAGCATGACCGCCGATCCGCCGATGCACAGGGCGCCGGACCCGCCATTGCCCTTGCCGCCGGGCAGCAGATCGGTGTCGCCCCCCTCCCAGCGAACCTGCTCGATATCCACGCCGAACCGTTCCGCCACGAGCTGGGTCATCGTCGTCTCCAGCCCCTGCCCCACCGACATGGACCCTGACCTCAGCACCAGGGTCCCATCCGGCGCGATGCGCAGCGAAGCCTGGTCCCTGGCCGGTCGCAGGAACGGGCCGCCGGCGACCTCTATGCAGTTGCACAACCCGATGCCGCGCAGCTTGCCGCGTTTCTCCGCCTCTGCGCGGCGTGCCGGGAAACCGTTGAGGTCCGCCATCCCGGCGGCCATGACCATATTCCCCTCGAACTCGCCGCAGTCATAGGTGAAGGTCAGCGCCGTCTTGTAGGGCATCGCGCTCGGCGGGATCAGGTTGCGCCGCCGCAGCTCATAGGGGTTGATGCCCAGTTCACGCGCGGCGACATCGATCAGGCGCTCGATCGCATAGGTGGCTTCGGGCCGTCCGGCGCCGCGATAGGCCGCCGTGGGCACGGTGTGGGTTACAACGCCGCAGACTTCCGCGGCGATGAGGGGAATGACGTAAACGCCGGCGATGCCGCCGATATTGCCCACACCCCAGCCTGACCGGCCCGACACATAGGCGCCCAGGTTTACGTTCCAGCGCAGCTTCAGGGCGATGAACCTGCCGTCCTTGTCCAGGCCCAGCGACGCGCTGATCCGCATCTCCCGCGCCTGCTCGTCCGTCAGGAACCCTTCCGTGCGGTCGGCCACCCAACGCACCGGCCGCCCGAGCCGGCGTGCCGCCCAGGCGACCAGCACCGGCTCCAGATGCACCCCGGACTTCATGCCGAACGATCCGCCGACATCGCCCGGCATCACGCGGATATCCGTCGGCGCGCAGCCGAAATTGCCGCTCGCCATGCCATTGCGCAGTGCGAACGGAGACTGGTGCGACGCATGCACCTCCAGCCGTCCGTCCGCCGCGACCTCGGCCCAGGCGCCGCGCGGTTCCATCGAATTGGCGGTGACGCGGGAGACGGTGAAATCGAGCGTCGTCACATGCGCCGCCCCAGCCAGCGCAGCTTCTGTGCCGTTCGCATCGCCGCGCTTCCACAGAAAGCCGATATTGTCGGGCACATCGTCCCAGACCGTGGCCGCGCCTGGCGCCATGGCGGCAATGACATCGGTCACCAGCGGCAGCCCCTCATAGTCCACCAGGATCGCCTCGACCGCCTCCAGCCCCGCCGCTCGGGATTCGGCAATCACCATTGCGACCGGTTCGCCGACGAAGCGGACGCGGTCTTCGGCCAACAATTTGCGGTCCGTCTTCGGGGCCGGCCCGCCATCGGGGCGCGGAAAGCCGATCCCGCCGGGGATCGGCGACACATCCGTCAGGTCGGCGGCGGTGAACACCCCCAGCACGCCGGGCAACGTCTTCGCCGCTGCCGTATCGATCGAGCCAATCCGCGCATGGGCATAGGGTGAGCGGAGGAAGACCGCGACGGCCATCGTGCCCGGCCACGCATCCGCCGTGTAGTTGCCGCGGCCGGTCAGCAGCCGAAGGTCCTCTCGCCGACGGATGGATTTCGCTTGGATCGTGGACATTCTGCCTTCTTCCCCGCTCTGGTACGGACGGCCGACGGACGACGAGGGCTGCCCGGCGCCCCGGCATCGGCGCCATCCGATCGGCTTCGTTGTTCAATGGCGACTATACAGGCTTCGTCGCTAAGGGCGATGGGCCGCCCCCAAACGGCGATAGGATCCAGCAACCCAGCCAACGGACCTGCCCCGGGACCCCTCCTTCCTGCCCGCCCACGCCCTCGCCGGCCTGATCAAATCCCGCCAGGTCAGTTGCCTGGAACTGCTGGACCACTTCTTTGGCCGCGTCGAAGGGCGACTCGGGTCAGGGCGAGACCGCTCTACGCGCTTCCGGCCGCGTCTGTCGGCATGAATCCGGGGAACTGCCGCACCGGACGTCCGCCGTTGTTCAACTCATAGGTTCGCCCGCTGACGCGCACGTTCACCACCGTGTCCGCCCGCGCGCCCATGGCCGCCAGATCAACGCTGAACGCGTGGTTGCCATTACCGATACCCGCCTGTTGCAGATCATCGCGATGCTGATCCGCCCGGACCGTCCCCACCTTGGTTCCGTCGAAGCATATGTCGAGATCCAATGGACCACCCGACCCGACCTCCCAGCACCAGCCGTGCAGCCTCCATCGCCACACCAGGTCCACCATCCCTTTGAAACTCCGCCTGGCGTCGGTGATGTAGCGTTCCGCATTCGGCTCCACACACTTCAGCAGGCGCTCACGCAGACCGTCGCCTGGATCCCTATCGCAGAAGCGGATGACCGCCTCCACCAGGGCGTCCGGGAAGGTGATGGCCTTCTCATAGCTCAGCATCATCACCGGACATGTGGATGCTTCGCCAAAGGCGGCGAGGCCGGCCATCGCGTTGGCGGCTTCGCGCACCATCGGCAGTTCGTCCACCTGCTCCGCGGTAGCGTGGCGGACGGCGATCGCCACCGGATCGCGGAACACCAGGATCAGGTGTGGATTGCGGAAGCGGCTCAGTTCGTTCGGGGGGAAATAGCCCATCAGCCCGGGCGCCTTCATCGCCCAATCCCGAGCATGTGCGTTGTTGCGGGCAATGAGGGCGTCGAGGCGGGCCGGGTCGCGAGACGACAGAACGCCAATCATCTCGCGATCCTCGGCGACGAGGTCGGAGACGTTCTCCCCGAAATAGAACCCGGCCTCCCTTAGCAGTGAGGCGACCATCGTCGTGCCGCCGCGTCCGACGCCTGAAATCAGGAAGGTGCGGCCTTCGGCGGCGGTACCGGGATTGCCTTGCCCGGGCCGGATTATGATGCCCTTGTTGACGAGGTCGCCGCGTTCCATGCCGTTTCTCTCTCCCACCTCCGCGGCGCGAAGCCGGCTGCGACGGAGTTTACGACAGGGAAGATGAGGGGGCTATCGTGTGAATGACCGGGAGGGCGCCCGGTCTATAGCGGAAGCAACGGCACGGCGCGGCTGACTGTCGGCGGTCCAGGAACGCGCACAACGACACAGCGGCCGGGATATAGCCGGCCGCTTGCGCGGGCGCAATCATATGTGAAACTGGACGCCGGCCGGAGGCGAGGCGACCGGAGCCGAATTACTTGATCTTGGCTTCCTTGAACGGCACGTGCTTCCGGACGACCGGATCGTACTTGTTCATCTCCAGCTTCGTCGTCGTCGCGCGGGCGTTCTTCTTCGTCACGTAGAAGAACCCGGTGTCAGCCGTCGAAACCAGCTTGATCTGGACCGTGTTGGTCTTGGCCATAACAAAAATCCTAACAAGGCCCCAACGTAATACGCAGGGCGCGCCGCCAGAGGCGGCCATATGGGATGCGGTTAAATGCGCGCGCGGGCGCGCAAGGTCAAGTGTTTCCGATGCGCAGCCTCACGCCGTCCGGTCGCCCGCCGCGCCCAGCGCCGCCTGCGCCGCCGCCAGACGCGCCACCGGCACGCGGAACGGGCTGCAGGAGACGTAGTCCAGCCCGACCTGCTCGCAGAACGCGATCGAGGCGGGATCGCCGCCATGCTCACCGCAAATGCCCAGCTTCAGGTGGTTCTTGGTCGTGCGCCCTTTCTCGGCGGCGATGCGCACCATCTCGCCGACGCCTTCGACGTCGATCGAGACGAACGGGTCCTTCGGCAGGATGCCGGCCTCGACGTATTGCGGCAGGAACTTGCCGGCGTCGTCGCGCGACAGGCCGAACACCGTCTGCGTCAGGTCGTTGGTGCCGAAGCTGAAGAAGTCGGCGATCCTCGGCGATCTTGTCGGCGATCAGTGCCGCGCGCGGCAGTTCGATCATGGTGCCGACGCTGTATTCGATCGTCGTGCCCGGCTTCGGCGAAGACCTGCTTGGCGACCTTGTCGACCTGGGCGCGGGTGATCTCCAGCTCCTTCTTCATGCCGACCAGCGGGATCATGATCTCCGGATGCGGCGCGTTGCCGGTCTCCTTGGCCACGGCCAGCGCGCCTTCGAAGATCGCACGCGCCTGCATCTCGTAGATTTCCGGGAACGATACACCCAGCCGGCAGCCGCGATGGCCCAGCATCGGGTTGGCCTCGGCCAGTTCCGCAGCGCGCCGGCGGATGGTGTCCATGTCGACGCCCAGGCTGTCGGCGACTTCCTGCATCTCCGCGTCCATATGCGGCAGGAATTCGTGCAACGGCGGATCCAGCAGACGGATCGTCACCGGCAATCCAGCCATGATGGTGAAGAGTTGGCGGAAATCCTCGCGCTGGAACGGCAGCAGCCGCTCCAGCGCCGTGCGGCGACCGGATTCGGTGTTGGACATGATCATCTGCCGGACCGCGAGGATGCGCTCTGGATCGAAGAACATATGCTCGGTGCGGCAGAGGCCGATGCCCTCGGCGCCGAACTTGCGCGCCGTTTCGGCATCCATCGGGGTTTCCGCGTTGGCGCGCACCCCCATGCGCCGCTGCTTGTCGGCCCATTCCATCAGCGTGCCGAAATCGCCCGACATCGCCGGTTCGATCATCGCGACCGAGCCGACGAACACCTCCCCGGTGGCGCCGTCCAGGGTGATGGTCTCACCGGCGCGGACGAACTTGCCGCCCGCCGTCAGCACCTGGCGTTGTAGTCGACGCTGATCCCGCCTGCGCCGGAGACGCAGGGCCGACCCATGCCGCGTGCGACCACGGCGGCGTGGCTGGTCATGCCGCCGCGCGTCGTCAGGATGCCCTTGGCGGCGTGCATGCCGTGGATGTCTTCCGGGCTGGTCTCGATCCGCACCAGAATCACCGCCTCGCCCTTCGCCGCGCGGCTTTCCGCCTCGTCGGCCGAGAACACGACGACGCCCGACGCCGCGCCCGGGCTGGCGGGAAGGCCCTTGGCCAGCACTGTGCGCGGCGCCTTCGGGTCGAGCATCGGGTGCAGCAACTGGTCCAGCGACGACGGGTTGACCCGCATCACCGCCTCGGCCTCGTCGATCAGGCCTTCGCGCGCCATGTCGACCGCCATGCGCAGCGACGCCGCGGCGGTGCGCTTGCCGTTGCGGGTCTGCAGCATATAGAGCTTGTTCTGCTGCACCGTGAACTCGATGTCCTGCATGTCCTTGTAGTGCTGCTCCAGCGTCTCGCGAACCTGCATCAGTTCGGCGTACGCCTGAGGCATTGCCTGTTCCAGCGGGATCTCGCCGGGCTTGGCGACGGATTTGGACAGCGGCTGCGGCGTGCGGATGCCGGCGACCACGTCCTCGCCCTGCGCATTCACCAGATACTCGCCGTAGAACATGTTCTCGCCGGTGGACGGATCGCGGGTGAAGCAGACGCCGGTGGCGCAGTCGTTGCCCATGTTGCCGAACACCATGGCCTGCACGTTCACCGCGGTGCCCCATCCGGCCGGAATGTCGTGCAGCTTGCGATAGGTGATCGCGCGCGGGTTCATCCAGGATCCGAAGACAGCACCAATTGCGCCCCAGAGCTGCTCCGCCGGCTCCTGCGGGAACGGCTTGCCGGTCTCCTGCTGCACCAGGTCCTTGTAGCCCTCCACCACGCCGCGCCAGTCGGATGCGGTCAGCGCCGTGTCCTCGATCACGCCGGCGTCGTGCTTGGCGTGCTCGATGATTTCCTCGAACCGGTGATGATCGACGCCGAGGACGACGGAGCCGTACATCTGGATGAAGCGGCGATAGGAGTCCCAGGCGAAACGTTCGTCCTTCGACGCCGCCGCCAGCCCCTCCACGGTGTCATCGGTCAGGCCGAGGTTGAGCACCGTGTCCATCATGCCCGGCATCGACACTCGCGCGCCGGAGCGGACCGAAACCAGCAGCGGGTGTGTCGTGTCGCCGAATTGCAGACCAACAGCGGTTTCGACCGCCTTCAGCGCCTCATCGACCTGCGGCTTCAGATCGTCGGGGTATTTGCGGTCATTGTCGTAGAAGGCCGTGCAGACTTCGGTGCTGATGGTGAAGCCCGGCGGCACGGGCAGGCCGATCGAGGCCATCTCCGCGAGGTTGGCGCCCTTGCCCCCCAGCAGATTGCGCATATCCGCCCGGCCTTCGTTATGGCCGGCTCCGAACCTGTAAACCCACTTGGTCATGTCGGATCCCATTCAGCCTTCAATACGGGAGAAGTCGGCAATCTGATCCATGATGGAACGCACTTCGTTCAGAAGACGCAAACGATTGCGGCGCAATTCGGGCGCCGGTGCATTGACCGTCACCTTTTCAAAAAACAGGTCCAACGGCGCGCGCAAGCGGGCGGTCATGGCCATGGCGGCAGCGTAATCCTCGCGTTCCAACAGGACCTTCACATCCCCAAGTCCAGCCAGAGCGTCGAAAAGCGCCGATTCTGCCGGTTCAGTGCCGGCAGTCGGGGTGCCCTCGTGCGGACCGTCCTTGCGGTTCTCGATACGCAGGATATTGGCCGCCCGACGATACGCGGCAAGCAGGTCGGCACCGTCTTTTGTGCGAAGCAGCATCGTCACCGCATCGGTCCGCGCCAGCAAGTCGGTCAGGTCGTCGTCTCTTGCCAGACCCCGCGGCGCCGAAGACGGCGTTCAGCACATCGTACCGTGCCCCGTCGGTGCGCAGTTGAACGACGAGGCGTTCGAGGATGAAGGCGAACACTGCCTGCGCCGTCTCGGCATCCGTGGGCGGCAGCAGGTCGCGCAGCCGGAGCCGGAGGCCGTTTTCCCGAATGATGCGGATCACCCCCAGCGCCGCGCGCCGCAGCGCATAGGGGTCGCCGGAGCCGGTCGGCTTCTCGCCGATCGCGAAGAATCCGACGAGCTGGTCCAGCTTGTCGGCCAGCGCGACGGCGATCGAGACCGGTGCGGACGGTGCCGCCTCGTTCGGGCCGCGCGGCGCGTAGTGGTCGCGGATGGCGTCGGCCACAAGCTGGTTCTCGCCATCATGCAGCGCGTAATAGCGGCCCATGACGCCCTGCAGTTCGGGGAATTCGCCCACCATGCCGCTGACAAGGTCCGCCTTCGCCAGTTCGGCCGCCCGTGCGGCGAGTGCCGGATCGGCGCCGACCTTGGGGGCGATGGCCGAGGCCAGTGCGATCAGCCGCAGCACCCGCTCCCCCTGCGTGCCCAGCCTGGCGTGGAAGGTGACTTTGCCCAGCCCCGGCACGCGGTCGGCAAGGCGCGTCTTGCGGTCCAGGTCCCAGAAATGTCGAGCGTCGGCGAAGCGGGCGCGAAGGACACGTTCGTTGCCGGCGATGATGGCCTGCGCCGTTGTCGTCCGCCTGGATGTTCGCGACGAAGGCGAACCAGGGGGCGGCGGCACCATCGCCGGTGCGCAGCGCGAAATAGCGCTGGTTCACCCGCATGCAGACCTGCATCACCTCGGGCGGAAGGTCCATGTGTTCGTCCGCAGATACGGCCCAGATGCGGCACCGGCCACTCCACCAGGCCGGCGACTTCGTCCAGCAGACCCGGGTCGTCGACCACCGTCAGGTCTCTTTCGGCGGCGAGGCCGGCGATGCGGTCGGCGATCACGCGCTTGCGATCATCGACATCGACCAGCACGCGGCGTTCGGTCAGCCCGTCCTTCCAGGTCGCGGCGCTGCTGACGGTGAAAGCGTCCGGGGCGTGAAAACGATGGCCCTCGGTCAGGTTCCCCGATGCGAGCCCATGCCCGTCATCGGCGCCATCGCGCAGATCGAAGGGCACGATCTCGCCGTCCAGCAGGCAGATGATGCGGCGGAGCGGGCGGACCCAGATGAAGCTGCTCTCACCCCAGCGCATCGACTTGGGCCAGGGAAAGCGGCGCAGCACACCGGGCATCGCGCCGGCGATTAGCTCGGCGGCGGAGACTGCGGCGCTGGATTTCTCCAGCACCCAGTAGTCGCCCTCCTGGCGGAGCTGATCCTTCGTCGCATTATGCTTGCGCAGGAACCCGGTCAGCGCCTGCTCCGGCGCATTGGCCCGCGGCCCGCGTTCGATGGTGCTGGTGGCGGCGACCTGCGCCTGGACCTCAGCCCGCAGTGCGAGGCGGCGGGGGCCATACCAGGTCTGAAGACCCGACGGCGCGACGGGTGCCAGAGCGGGTACTGACGGCACGCTCCAGCTCCGCCGCCGCGTTGCGCTGCATGCGGGCGGGAATTTCCTCGCTGAAGAGTTCGATGAAAAGTTCGGGCATCAATCAAACTTTCAGGGCTGGCTCGATATCGGTTTGGGCAAAATCGTTGCCCTTGAAAAGCAGCGGTTCCCGTTCGGCCTTGGCGACACCGTAGACGAGGCAGTCGCCGAAATTCAGCCCCGCCGGGTGCGCGGGCCGGCCGTAGAGCCGGCGGCCGGCGCGGGCAAACTCGGCATGTCGAGCGGTGAAAGGCAGGACCTCGATGCCGAAATCGCCGGCAAAGGCGTCGAAGCGGCTGATCGCAATCTCATCGCCGCCCCATTCGATCCGCATTGCCGCTTCGAACCAGGTGACCGACGGAATACGCGGACGGGTCGCCGTCGCGATGGCGCGTGCATATTGCTCGGCATCATGTTCGGCCAGGACAACCGCGAGCAGGGCGGATGCGTCGATGATCATGTGGTGCTCACAAAGGCAGCCCATCAGGCCCATAGAGCCAGTCATGATCCGACGACGCCGGCACACCCATGTGCGCGCGGATTTCCTGCCCTGCCGCGAGCATGCGCGCGACCTTGGCTTCGACATCCTTCTTCCGCTGCTCCCGATCCAGGCGTTCGCGCAGAGCGGCGGTCACGGCGGAGGTCAAACTCTCCCCGGTCAGTTCGGCGAGCCGAGATGCAAGCTGGTAGGCATCCTCGCTCTTGATGTTCAGTTGTGCGCCCATGGCGACGTCCAGGTAGAAATGCTTGTCCGTCGGGTAGAATTATCCGAATTGTGGCAGACTGTCACGCTGCCTCGCCGGCCACCCACGCCTCGCAGCAGCCTTTCGCCAAAGCCCGGACGCGGCCGATATAGCTCGCGCGTTCGGTCACGCTTATCACACCGCGCGCGTCGAGCAGGTTGAAGAGATGGCTAGCCTTAATGCACTGGTCATAGGCCGGCAGCGCGAGGCCGCGTTCCAGCAGCGCGCCGCATTCTGCCTCGGCGTCGGCGAAGTGGCGCGACAGCATGGCCGTATCGGCGAACTCGAAGTTATGGGCGCTGTATTCCTTCTCCGCGCGCAGGAAGACGTCGCCGTAGCTTACGCCTGCGCCGTTGAAGTCCAGGTCGTATACGTTCTCCTTGTCCTGGACATACATTGCGAGGCGTTCCAGGCCGTAGGTCATCTCGAAGCTGGGATAGGTCACCGGGATGCCGCCGACCTGCTGGAAATAGGTGAACTGGCCGACCTCCATGCCGTCGCACCAGACCTCCCACCCCAGGCCCCAGGCGCCCAGCGTGGGACTTTCCCAGTCGTCCTCGACGAAGCGGAAATCGTGCCGCAAAGGGTCGAGCCCGATCTCCCGATAGCTGGCGAGCAGGAGTTCCTGCGCGTCGTCCGGGCTGGGCTTCATGATGACCTGGTACTGGTAATAGTGCTGCAGCCGGTTCGGGTTCTCCCCATACCGGCCATCGGTCGGACGGCGGCTGGGCTGGACATAGGCCGCACGCCAGGGCTTGGGACCGAGCGCGCGCAGTGTGGTGGCCGGGTGGAAGGTTCCGGCGCCCATCTCAACGTCATAGGGTTGCAGGATCACGCATCCCTGGCGGGACCAGAACCCATGCAGCCGCAAGATCAGATCCTGAAAGCTCGGCGTGGTCTGATGCATCATCGTCCCAGGGGTTGAAACCGGCGTCATTAAGCATCCTGCACCGGCGCCGACAAGGAACTCCTCGGGCATCTTACCGGTTCGCGCGCGGTCCCTGCCCTGATGTCAGGAACGAGGACGGGACGAACCATGCGATCCCTGCGATCCTGACGACCGCTATGCACTGGTGGGATATCCTCGCCGCGGGTAGGGCTGGGTCGTGCTGCGCGCAGCCCGGCGATGGACAATGACGAATCAGTCCCTGCTGTGGCGGCTCGCTGCCATCCGCTATAATGCAAGCCTTTTCAAGCGCGTACCGCAAACGCTGCACCATGTCGGGCAATCCGGGCTTCCAATAGCGCCGGGACACGGTATGCATGCGTCGCATGTGGTGCGGCCACTACCGAGTCGCGTCGCCAGGGACAGTATTGAAGGCAAGTACGACATGAGCGTGATGAAGCGGGCCGTGACGATGGTGACGATCATGGCCGGAGCCGGTGCGCTGGCGGGCTGCGGCCAGAGCGGCCTTGTCTCGGCCAAGCCGAGGCTGCCGGTTTACGCCGCGGATGTCGCCGGCGGGGCAAAGCTGTGCGAGACGCCGAGTGTCAGCCTCGCGCTGGGAAAACCGGCGGCTGCGGCGATCAGGGTCGGCAATGACGGCGGCTGGTGCGGTCTGTCGGTCCAGCAGGACGGTCCCAAGCCCTATGCCGCAGGCCTGCTGACCAGCCGCGCCGAACATGGGACGGTGACCGTTCACTCGGTGGGCGACAACACCCGGATCGATTACGTTCCCGATCGCGGCTATGTCGGCCCCAATTCCTACAGCGTCAACCTGCTGCCGGGACCGGCGACGCTGAAGGTCGCCGTCACCGTCGTCAAAGGCTGAACCGGCTCAGCGCTTGACCCGGTCGCGCAGGCCCCGTAGCGCGAGATAATAGCCCAGCACACCGAAGCCGGTGACCATACCCAGCGCCACGGGCGCAATTTCAGACACCGGTCCGCGACGGACCGGGTTCGAGATATGCACCTCGATTACGGGGAAGGAGACCTGACCTATCGCGGCGGTCAGTGCCGGATAGCCGCGCGAGAAACCGGCCGGGTTGAAAAGTGCGCCGTCAAAGCCCTCATCGTTCGCGGCGTAGAGGCGGTTGATGACCTCGCCCTCGATGTTGGAGTGGAAGATCTCCACGCCGACGCCCAGTTCCTCGGCGTATTTCAGGATGTTCTGGTTGTACTCGCCCAGCGTCATGGTGCCGAAAATCTCGGTCTGCACCTTGCCGCGCATGTTCATGCCGGCGCCCTGAATGACCAGGAACTTCATGCGACGCGTCCTTCCCGTATGTTCGTCGGAGTGGACGGTAGTCAGTGGGTCGACGGCTGACAAGCCGAGCGGTTGAGGTATAATGAGGTGTCCTCGAAGGAAGCGGCCGGTCCCGATGGACGGAGCCCAAGAGACCGGCACGCCTCCTATCGCCGGATGATGGTTATCTTGACTTTTACGCCAATTTTCACCACTATCCTTCGCAGGGAAGGCCGATGCTTCTTCATCGGTTTTCTCCTTCGAGTAAGCCGGCGGGCCAATTCCCGCCGGCTTTTTCATTGTCCGGTCGGCATCTGAACAACCGGTTAACAGTCCCACCTCATCCAAGGGGATTGCTGTTCAGGGCTGGGGCTTTTACGTCAACGCCGCAATCATCCCTCAGGACCCAACGATGCCCACCATCCGCGCGCTGCAACTCCTCGGTGACCGTCAGGTCACGGTGACGGAGCGCGAGGCCCCACCCCCGCCCGGCGAAGGCGAAGCCCAGTTGCGTGTCCGCGTGGTCGGGCTGAATCATATCGACGTCTGGGGCTTTCGCGGCATGGCCTTCGCCAAGCGCCAGTACCCGCTGACGGTCGCCGCCGAAGCATCCTGCGAGGTCGTCGCCGTCGGCCCCGGCGTGACCCAGGTGCAGCCGGGCGACCGCGTCGTGCCGTATGGCGCACTGACCTGTGGCACCTGCCGCTTCTGTGCCCGCGACCAGGACAATCTGTGCGAGAACGTCCGCGGCGTCCGCGGCTTCCATATCGACGGCTTCGCGCAGGAACTGACCAACCACCCCGCCCGTCTGCTGGCAAAAATCCCCGCCGGCGTCAGCTTCCGTGACGCCGCCTGCGTCACCGTCGCCTATGCCACGGTCGAACACATGCTGTTCGACAACGCGCGCCTGGAACCCGGCGAGTGGATCCTGGTTCATGCCGGCGGATCGAGCATCGGCAGCATCGCGATCAAGATCGCCAAATCCCTCGGATGCACCGTCATCACCACGGTCGGCTCCGCCGACAAGGCCGAGAAGGCCAAGGCGCTCGGCGCCGATCACGTCATCAACTACCGCGAGGACCGGTTCGAGGGCGTCGTTCGCAAGCTGACCGGCAAGAAGGGCGTCGACGTCGTCTTCGAGCATACCGGCGCCGACACGTGGGCCGGGTCGCTGCTGTCCATGCGGCGCGGCGGGCGGCTGGTGACCTGCGGCGCAACCTCCGGCCCGACGGGCAATCTCAACCTGATGCAGTTGTTCCAGCAGCAATACCGCATCATCGGCTCGTTCGGCTCGCCGATGTCGGCTCTGGGCCGAGCGCTGGACCGGATCGCGTCTGGCGTGACGCCGGTGATCGACACCGTGTTCGGGCTGGAAGACTTCCAGTCCGGCGTCCAGCGGCTGGAATCGCGGGACGTGTTCGGCAAGCTGCTGATCGAACTCTGACCCGCGTGCGCCGCCAACTGATCCTGTATGGCGACCGCATCCTCGGCCGCCTGGTGAAATGGTTGATCCGGCTGCTGCGCCGGACCAATCCCGCTTGGGCGTCGTCCTTCTGCGGCGCCACCGCCCGCGCACATCGGGCCATGGCTGCCGGCGCACCGAATCGGCCAGCGACAATCTGCGCTTCGCCTTTCCCGACCGCGACGACGCCTGGATCGAAGCGACTCTGCGCGAGGCCTGGGAAAACCTCGGCCGCGTCGTCGGCGAATACGTCCATATGGCGCGCATCTGGGACTACGACATCGACCACCCAAACAGGGGGCGCATCATCACCGATGACGTACCGCTGTTTATGGCGTTGCGCGACGACGGCAAGCCCGCCCTCTGCTTCGCCGCGCATCTGGCGAACTGGGAACTGCCGGCGATCGCCGCCGCCGCCCATGGCCTGTCCTCGGCGGTCGTCTATCGCATGCCCAACAACAAGGCCGTGGCGAAGGAGATCATCCGCATCCGAGCGCCGTTGATGGGACGGATGATTCGGACACGGGCGCAGGCAGCACTGGAGATGGCGGCGGCGCTGGAGGCCGGCGAACATCTGGGCATGCTGGTCGATCAGCACTTTTCCCGTGGGGTTGACGTCACCTTCTTCGGCCGGCGCTGCAAGGCCAATCCCTCGATCGCCCGCCTCGCCCGCCGCTTCGACTGTCCGGTCGTCGGCGTGCGCGTCATTCGCCTGCCCGACCAGCGCTTCCGGATCGAGGGATCCGGGCCGTATGACCTGCCGCGCGGCGCGGACGGGCAGATCGACGTCGTGGCCGCTACGCAGATGATCACCGACGTGATCGAGGGCTGGATACGCGAGCATCCGGGCCAGTGGCTCTGGTTCCACCGTCGCTGGCGCTGAGCCTGGGTACGGGAATGGTGCCTCGTGCACGCCGAATCGTGACGGGAAAGCAACCTCACCCGACCTCATTCGTATATATAAACTCTGGAGTCCGCCGCGGGTGACCTGCCGCGGCGGCATATGACGGAGACTTCGACCGATGCGTGTCCTTCTGCTTGTTGCCGCCATCCTGACTGCCGCGCCGGTGATCGCGCGGGCAGAAACGCCGTTGGCACCCTTGCCGGAGCCGGCGATGCCCGAAGGGGCAAAGGTCAGCGACTATTTGCGGGCCGCCCAGGGTGCGATCGCCGCAAATCATCTCGGTGAAGCGGAATCGGCCTTGGAAATGGCTCAGACCCGGCTGCTCGACCGTTCGGTTCCGCTTGGGCAGACCGGCGTTCCCAGCGACAATCCGCTGATCGGACAGATCGGCCAGGCACGCCAGGCGCTGCAAGCGAACGACCGGCAGACCTGCCTGCAGATCATCGGTTCGGCTCTCGCCTCGGCAACGTCGCGCGGAATGTAGTACAGCCGGCTCCTGTCACGCGCCGTTGCGTGACGAGGGCGCCGGGGCATGCGATGCTCTCCCTAAAATACAGGGAGACGTGGCATGCATTTCGGCGCTTCGATGTTCCTCACCGACTATTCGATGACCCCCGCCTCACTGGCCTCGGCGTTGGAGGCGCGCGGGTTCGAATCCCTTTGGGCGCCGGAACATTCACATATCCCGCTGTCGCGGCGCTCGCCCTGGCCGGGCGGCGGCGAACTGCCGAAGCAGTATTACGATGTGATGGACCCGTTCGTGACCCTCAGCATGGCTGCGGCTGCGACCAGGACGCTGAAGATCGGCACCGGCGTCTGCCTGGTGAACCAGCGCGATCCGATCCAGACGGCGAAGCTGGTTGCCTCGATCGACCAGGTCTCGGGCGGGCGATTCCTGTTCGGCATCGGCGTCGGCTGGAACGCCGAAGAGATGGAGGACCACGGCACCGTCTTCGCCACCCGCGCCAAGCTGGTGCGTGAGCGTGTCGAGGCGATGAAGGCGATCTGGACCCAGGCGAAGGCCGAATACCACGGCGAATTCGTCAATTTCGATCCGATGATGGCCTGGCCTAAGCCGACCCAGAAGCCGCATCCGCCGGTGATCGTCGGCGGTGCCTTCCCGCATGGCGCGCGTCGCGCGGTGCGCTATGGCGATGGCTGGGTCCCGCTGGCCGGCCGGCCCACGCAATACGGCGACGTGTTCGATTTCGTTCCCGAAGTTCCGCGAGATGCTGGCCGAGGCCGGACGCAAGTGAAGAGTCCTGCCCGGTGACCATTTTCGGCTCAGCCGAGGACGTCGATACGCTTAAGCGCTACCGCGATCTGGGTGTCGTCCGCGTCTCTGTCAGCCTCCCCGCGGCAGCGGAGGATGTGGTGCTGCCGATCCTGGATCGCTGGGCGGACCTGATTCGCCGGCTGGAATGACGGAAAGCGGCGCCTGATTGTAACGCGTATGGGGCGCAGGTCGGCCATCCACGCCTTTCTCCCCGCAAGCACTCTGCGCGGCGCTTCCGGGCTATCTCCTGACGTCACCCTCCTGTTCTATCAGGAACCGAACTGAGACACGGTCCTGTTCTGCGGGTTGCATCTCGGCGGAATCCCGCAACCTCTCTGCAAATAGAACGTGAAGCTGGTAATTTTATTTCGCCAACAAGCACGTTCAAGAAATCGATGGCGGAAACGCGACGCGGCCACTGCGGCCGGACAATATGTTAACCGGTTTTTGGTTAACATCACCTATTGCATTGCACCAACATGATTTTCACCCCATCCACGCTTGCTTCATCGTCCCATCTGCCGCTACGTCTCCCCCAACCCGCAGCGGAGGAACGTCGCATGGCGCAGGCCGAGACCAGGAAACGCGGCAGCAAGGCGAAAGAGAAACCGGTCGATCGCGACACGCTGCTGAAGGCGTACCGCACCATGCTGCTGATCCGCCGGTTCGAGGAAAAGGCCGGCCAGCTTTACGGCATGGGCCTGATCGGCGGCTTCTGCCACCTGTATATCGGCCAGGAAGCCGTGGTCGTCGGCATGCAGATGGCGCATCAGCGACGGCGACGAGGTCATCACCTCCTATCGCGATCACGGCCACATGCTGGCGACCGGCATGGAAGCGCGCGGCGTGATGGCGGAGCTGACCGGCCGCGTCGGGCGGGTATTCGCACGGCAAGGGCGGCTCCATGCACATGTTCAGCAAGGAGAAGAATTTCTTCGGCGGCCACGGCATCGTCGGCGCGCAGGTCAGCCTGGGCAACGGGCTGGCGTTCAGCAATCTGTATCGCGGCAACGACCGGGTCGCGCTGACCTATTTCGGCGAGGGCGCGTCGAACCAGGGCCAGGTGTTCGAAAGCTTCAACCTCGCCGCGCTGATGAAGCTGCCGGTGCGTGTTCGTCATCGAGAACAACAAATACGGCATGGGCACCTCGGTGGAGCGGGCCTCGGCCAGCCGCGATCTGTCGAAGAACGGCGCGCCCTGGGGCATCCCCGGCATGCAGGTCGACGGCATGGACGTGCTGGCGGTGAAGGAGGCGGCGGAGCAGGCGGTGGCGGCCTGCCGAGCGGGCAAGGGGCCGTATTTGCTGGAGGTGAAGACGTATCGCTATCGCGGCCATTCGATGTCCGATCCGGCGCACTACCGCACGCGCGAGGAAGTGCAGATGATGCGCACGCAGCATGACTGCATCGAGAACGCGCGCCATCGCCTGGAAGCGCTGGATGTCGAGGAAAAGATGTTCAAGACGATCGACGACGAGGTGAAGGCGATCATCCAGGACGCCGCCGATTTCGCGCAGACCAGCCCCGAGCCGGATGCCGTCCGAACTCTAGACCGACGTGCTGCTGGAGGGCTGAGCGATGGCGACGCAAATCCTGATGCCGGCGCTGTCGCCCACCATGACCGAGGGCAAGCTGGCGCGCTGGCTGAAGGACGTCGGCGACGACGTGCGCGCCGGCGACGTGATCGCCGAGATCGAGACCGACAAGGCGACGATGGAGGTCGAGGCGGTCGATGAGGGCAAGCTGGCGCGGATCCTGGTCGACGAGGGCACCGAGGGCGTCGCGGTGAACACGCCGATCGCGGTGCTGAGGATGAACGGCGAGGACGTGTCGACGGCGCCGCACCGGCTCCCGAAGGCCGCGGCGCCTGCACCTGCGCAAGGCGCCGGAACCCGCGACCCGCGCGTGCTGCCGAAGCGACCGGCACCGCCGCACCGGCCTGCAGGCCGCGCCGGCGCCGGAGAAGGACTGGGGACCGACCAAGCCGATCACGGTGCGCGAGGCGTTGCGCGATGCGATGGCGCTGGAGATGCGGCGCGACGGCGACGTGTTCCTGATCGGCGAGGAAGTCGCGCAGTACCAGGGCGCCTACAAGATCAGCCAGGGCCTGCTGGACGAGTTCGGCGCCAGGCGGGTCATCGATACGCCGATCACCGAGCATGGCTTCACCGGCATGGCGGTCGGCGCGGCGCTGAACGGGCTGCGGCCGATCGTCGAGTTCATGACGTTCAACTTCGCCATGCAGGCGATGGACCAGATCATCAACTCGGCGGCCAAGACGCTGTACATGTCGGGCGGCCAGATGGGCTGCCCGATCGTGTTCCGCGGGCCGAACGGCGCGGCGTCGCGGGTCGCGCGCGCAGCACTCGCAGTGCTACGCGAGTTGGTACGCGCATGTGCCGGGGCTGAAGGTCGTCTCGCCCTGGTCGTCGGCCGACGCCAAGGGATTGTTGCGCGCGGCGATCCGCGATCCGAATCCGGTGATCGTGCTGGAGAACGAGATTCTCTACGGCCAGACCTTCGATTGCCCGATCGATCCGGACTTCGTCGTGCCGATCGGCAAGGCGAAAGTCGAGCGCACCGGCACGCACGTCACCATCGTCGCGTTCAGCATCATGGTCGGCGTGGCGATGAAGGCGGCCGAGGCGCTGGCGGAGCAGGGCATCGAGGCCGAGGTGATCAACCTGCGCTCGCTGCGGCCGCTGGACACCGCGACGATCGTCGACAGCGTGAAGAAGACCAACCGGCTGGTGACGGTCGAGGAAGGCTGGCCGTTCGCCGGCATCGGCGCCGAGGTCGCGATGCAGGTGATCGAGCACGCGTTCGACTGGCTCGATGCGCCGCCGGTGCGGGTGCATGGCGTCGACGTGCCGCTGCCCTATGCCGCCAATCTGGAGAAACTCGCGCTGCCGCAGCCCGACTGGGTGGTGGACGCGGTGAAGAAGATCGTCTGAGCGGGGGAGCGCATCGATGGCCACCAACATCCTGATGCCGGCGCTCAGCCCGACGATGACCGAGGGCACGCTGGCCCGCTGGCTGAAGAAGGAAGGCGACACGATCAAGGCCGGCGACGTGATCGCCGAGATCGAGACCGACAAGGCGACGATGGAGGTCGAGGCGGTCGACGAAGGCGTGCTGGGCAAGATCCTGGTCGCAGGACGGCAGCCGAGGGTGTGAAGGTGAACGAGCCGATCGCGGTGCTGGTCGACGCCGGCGAGGCGGTGCCGTCCGGCTGCGCCAGCACCTGCCGCAGCGCCGCTCCGGCGGCGAAGGCCCGCCGGCCTGCGCCGCATCTGCGCCTGCGCCGCGCAAGCCGCGCCGGCGCGCCGCAGGCCGCGTCACGCCGGCAATGGCGCCTGCACGGCCGGACGATGACGCGGCATCTTCGCCTCGCCGCTGGCGCGCCGGATGGCGACGCAGGCGGGCATCGACCTGACCGCGCTTGAAGGGCAGCGGTCCGAACGGCCGGATCGTGCGGGCGGATATCGAGGCGGCGCAGACAGGCGGCGCACCGGCCGCTGCTCCGGCGCCGGCCCCGGTGCCCGCCGCGGCCGGCCCCGGCCGCCCCCGCCGCGAAGGCGCCCGCGCCGGTCGATCACCGCGCCGCACACGCTGGTGCCGCACAGCTCGATGCGCAAGGTCATCGCCCGCCGCCTGACCGAAGCGAAGTCGACGATCCCGCATTTCTACGTCTCGATGGATATCGAGATCGACGCGCTGATCGATCTGATGAAGCAGTTGAACGCCAAGTGCGCCGAAGGACGGACCGGGCGTCTACTCGATCACCATCAACGACCTGGTGATCAAGGCCGCCGCCGCGACGCTGCGCCAGGTGCCGACGGTGAACGCCAGTTGGACCGATGACGGGATGGTCTTCTACGACGACGTCGATATCAGCGTCGCGGTCGCCATCCCGGACGGGCTGATCACGCCGATCATTCGCAAAGCCGACCAGAAGGGCCTGGCGACGATCAGCCGGGAGATGAAGGACCTCGCCGCGCGCGCGCGCGCCGGCAAGCTGAAGCCCGAGGAATTCCAGGGCGGCGGCTTCTCGATCTCCAACATGGGGATGTTCGGGGTGTCGGAGTTCTCCGCGATCATCAACCCGCCGCAGGCGGCGATCCTGGCGGTGGCGGCCGGGCAGAAGCGGCCGGTGGTGAAGAACGACGCGCTGGCGATCGCGACGGTGATGACCTGCACGCTGTCGGTGGATCACCGGGTGGTGGACGGGGCACTGGGCGCACATGGTGCGCGCGTTCAAGCAGCCTGGTGGAGGACCCGTTGAGGCTGCTGTTGTAACGCCCGAGACACGTCGCATGAGCGCGCGGCGCAACCTCTCCGCTCTCGTGTCATGGCCGGCCTTGTCCCGGCCATCCACGACTTCGCGCGGCCGCCGCCTACCAAAGAACCGGCAAGTCATCCCACGCCGGATTGCCAGCATGCGATCAGTCTGACTTTCCACGCGCGGGGCCATCGCTTGATGCTCGTCTCTCGCTGAATGGCCGTCAGAATGTCGTCATGGGCTTCGTACCATGACCAGACGATCGATCCATATTTCCGCGCGAAAGCGGAGCCGACGCCTTGCTTGTGTTCCGTAACGCGGCGCTCAGATCGTTGGTTACGCCGACATACAGCGTCCCGTTCGGACGGTTGGACATGATGTAGACCCATCCAGCGCGCATGGGGCGATGGAAGCCGGGTTGGGTTAAGGAACCCTTTACGGCCGTCACGAGCCGCCCGATGCAAAGTCGTGGATGGCCGGCACAAGGCCGGCCATGACATGAGGGGGATCAGAACGACGACCAGGCAGCAAGGGCATGACTACGCTCCGTCCCGCAACCGAGGCCGATCTCCCGCACATCCTGCGTCTCGTCCGCGGCCTGGCCGAATACGAAAGCTTGCGGACAAGGCCATCGCGACGGAAGCCGATTTCCGGACCCTGCTGTTCGGCCCGATGCCGCGCGCGCACGCCATCCTGGCCGAACCGGCCGGCCAGCCTCCCGTCGGGATCGCGCTCTACTACTACACGATCAGCACCTTCGCCGGCCGGCCCGGCATGTTCCTGGAGGATCTGTTCGTCGAACCGTCCCATCGCGGCACCGGCCTCGGCCTGGCCCTGCTGCGCCATCTGGCTGCGATCGCGGTAGAGGAGAACTGCGTTGCCATCGACTGGCGGGTCCTGAACTGGAACAACCCGTCGATCGATTTCTATGAACGTCTCGGCGCCACGCGGATGACCGACTGGCATGTCACGGCAACTCAACGGCGACGCGCTCAAGCCGCGCTGGCGAAAGGAAACACCCATGGCTGAAACCAGCTTCGATCTGATCGTCCTTGGCGGCGGCCCCGGCGGCTATGTCGCCGCCATCCGCGCCGCGCAGCTTGGCATGAAGACGGCGGTCGTGGAGCGCGAGCATCTGGGCGGCATCTGCCTCAACTGGGGCTGCATTCCGACCAAGGCGCTGCTGCGCACCAGCGAGATCAACCATCTGCTGCATCACCTGCCGGATTTCGGGTTCGCACCGGTCGAGCGCCGCTTCGACCTCGACAAGGTGGTGAAACGTTCGCGTGCGGTGGCGAAACAACTGTCCTCCGGCGTCGCGCATCTGCTGCGCAAGAACAAGGTCACCGTGTTCGACGGATCGGGCAAACTGGCCGGCAAAGCAGACGCTGATCGGTAGAGAAGGACGGCAAGGACATCGCCACGCTGAAAGCGCCGCACATCATCCTGGCCACCGGCGCTCGCGCCCGCCAGTTGCCGGGGATCGAGGCGGACGGCAAGCTGATCTGGACCTATCGCGAGGCGATGGTCCCGACCGAGCTTCCCGAAATCGCTGCTGGTGATCGGCTCCGGCGCGATCGGCATCGAGTTCGCCAGCTTTTACCTCAACATGGGCGCGCAGGTGACCGTCGTCGAAGTGCTGCCGCGCATCCTTCCGGTCGAGGACGAGGAAATCTCCGCCTTCGCGCACAAGGCGTTCGAGAAGCAGGGCATGAAGATCCTGACCGGCGCCGCGGTGAAGGGGGTGAAGAAAGGACCGCCGACAACGTCACGGTCACGGTCGAGGCCGGCGGCAAGATCGCAGGACATCACCGTCGATCGGGTGATCTCCGCCGTCGGTATCGTTGGCAACGTCGAGGATATCGGCCTGGAGGGCACCGGCGTCAAGGTCGACCGCACCCATGTCGTGATCGACGAATACTGCCGCACCGGCGAGCCCGGCGTCTACGCGATCGGCGACCTCGCCGGCCCGCCGTGGCTGGCGCATAAGGCGAGCCATGAGGGCGTGATCTGCGTCGAGAAGATCGCCGGCCTGAACGACGTGCATCCGATGAACGCGCTGCAACATTCCGGGCTGCACCTATTGCCGTCCGCAGGTCGCCTCCGTCGGCCTGACCGAGGCGAAGGCCAAGGAAGCCGGCCACGAGGTGAAGGTCGGCCGCTTCCCGTTCATCGGCAACGGCAAGGCGATCGCCATGGGCGAGACCGAGGGCCTGGTCAAGACCGTGTTCGACGCCAAGACCGGCGAGTTGCTCGGCGCGCACATGATCGGCGCCGAGGTGACCGAGATGATCCAGGGCTACACCATCGCCCGCACGCTGGAGACGACCGAGGCGGAATTGATGCACACCGTCTTCCCGCATCCCGACCATCAGCGAAACGATGCACGAGGCGGTGCTGGACGCCTACAAGCGAGCGATCCATTTCTGAGAGGGAAGAAGACAGTGACTGTTGTGTCCTCCCCATCCCCGTCAATGCCCGGCTTGACCGGGCTAGAGCAGGATGACATCGCTTTCGCTCAGCCATCCCGCTCCAGCTCTTTGTTTGATCGCGTGATTCAGACCTCCGGCGATTCCGCCTTCGGTCATCACGCTCTAGCCATGGATGGCCGGCACAACGCCGGCCGTAACACTTGCGGCACGGTCCATCGGTCGGCTTCCACCGTTGCAACTGGAACCAATTCATGGTGACCCCTCCCGCCTGCCGAGCGGCTGTGGTCGGGGTTGAAGGTCCGGAGCTGCTGCCGCGTGAAGCCGCACTGCTGACCTCGCACCCGCCGGCGGGGATCATCCTGTTCGGCCGCAACGTCCAGTCCCGCACGCAACTTCAGCACCTGATTGCCTCGTTGCGCCAGATTCTCCCATCTGAAATCTTCTTCATGGTTGACCAGGAAGGCGGCCGCGTCGCCAGGCTGCGGCCGCCGGAATGGGAGGTGTATCCGGCCGCCGGCGTCATCGGCAGCCTGTTCGCATCCGATCCAGGCCGGTCACTGCGGCTCGCCTGGCTGTGCGGCGCTTCGATCGGGTATGACTGCGTCGAGGCCGGCATCGATGTCGTTGCGGCGCCTGTGCTCGACCGTTTCGTTCCCGGTGCGGATGCGGTGATCGGGGATCGAGCCTTCCATTCCGATCCCGTCATCACCACGCGTTTGGCCCGCAGCTTCGCCGCCGGTCTGATGGCGGCGGGAGCAACCCCGATCGGCAAGCACGCGCCCGGCCATGGGCGCGCCCTGGTCGATAGCCACATGGCGTTGCCGCGGCTCGATGACCTCCAGGTGGACGATCTGCGACCTTTTGTGCTGAATGCCGGCCTGCCCTGGCTGATGACGGCGCATATCGTCTTCACCTCGATCGATCCGGCCAATCCGGCAACGCTGTCGGAGACGGTGATCCGCGACGTGATCCGCGGCACGATCGGCTTCCGGGGCGTCCTGGTCACCGATGATCTGTCGATGAAGGCTGTGGCGGAGCAGCCGAAGGATTCCGCCAGACATGCGCTGGCGGCAGGCTGCGACCTCGCTCTCTACGGCGCCGGAGACTTCGCCGCGACAGAGGCGCTTCTGCAGGAATGTCCCAAGCTGACGGACCAGTCCCTTGCCCGCCTGCGTGCTGGCCGCGCCAGCATCGCCTCGCAGCGCATCGCTATCGACCGGAACGGTCTGGCAGCGGAACGGCAGGCGATCCTGGCGTCTGTACAGACGTAACGATCATCTCGTCCCGAACAGGGCCAGCCGGTCCATGCGCACGGAGCGCGCATCGCCTGAACGGACCGTCAGCCCGACCTTGTCGAAGTATTCCAGGATCTGGATCGCCACTTTGCGCCCGTTGTCGAGACGGTCGCGGAAAGATGCGGCGGTCAGCAGTCCTTCCGTATCGACCGTGGCAGCGGCGATCGCGGCCATCTCGGCCATCGTTTCGCGCAGGAAGAAATGATCCTGCGCCACCTCGACCAGTTGGCCCATCCGCTGCAGGCGCTTCAGCGTCGCGCGCATCGCCGGCTCCGGAACCTTCAGGGCCTCAGCCAGATCACGTGTGCGGGGCGGGCGGAACCGGTCCGCGGCGATCAGCGGCGCGGGCGGCCGCCCAGGCCCGCTCATCCTGCGGGGAGAGGCTGATCTTGTGCCCCGGCATGCGCAGCCAGGGGCCGTCCTGGGCGATGGAACCGTCGCGCAGCAGCGCCTCGATCACGCCGGCAAATCCGGCGACCGAGGGCCGGTCCTCCACTGCCTGACGCAACCGGATCGGTTGCAGGCCCGGCAGTTCGGGAGATTGCTTATGGAACGCGGTCAGAGCCGACAGGATGCCGCCGCGCAGCCGGGTGAACGCGGCCTGGGACAGCAGCAGCGGGCCCGCGGCCAGGGCGCCGGCCGCCGCTTGCACCGCCGGCGCATCGGTGACGTTCCAGGCGCGCAGGAAGTCCGGCGCGCTCCGTCCATCCGGGGGCGACGGCCAGCAGGTCCCGCAATGCCGCGGCGGCGTCGGTCGTGTTCCAGCGTCGCCAGTTGCGCCAGGCGCTGCGGCGTGCGGCGGCCACGACGCGGCGGGAACGGGTCCATCACCACGCCGCCGCCGATCGTGCGCGTCGCACCGGAATCGCGCAGCACCAGCCGGTCGCGCGCCAGGGCACCGATCGGCTGCGACCAGAGCGTCAGGCGGACCAGCACGGACTCACCTGGCTCCAGCCGGTCGCGATCCAGCAGCGACACGCGCGCCATCACATGCGCGGCGCCGAGATGCAGATGCACCGGCGTATCCTGGCGCAACGCGCGCGGCTCCTCCGCCAGCAGGCGCAGGCGGATGTCGATGCCGTCGGTCGGCGCATGCAGGTCCGGATGCAGCACCCAGTCGCCGCGGGTCGACCACGTCCTTCGACAGCCGCGGGCCGGTGATGTTCAGCGCCACGCGCTGGCCCGCTATCGCGCACTCGCGCCGGCCTGTTCTGCGCGTGCAGGCCGCGCACCCGCAGCTCGAGGCCCGACGGCGACAGCATCAGCCGGTCCTCGACCGCGATGCGCCCGGAGACCAGCGTGCCGGTTACCACCAGGCCGGCCCCGGTCAGCGTGAAGGCGCGATCGACCGCCAGGCGCGGATGACCGGATGGCGTCACGCGCCGCGCCGGCCGAGGCGTCCAGCGCCGCCCGCAGCGTCGTCGATCCCCTCCCCGGTCAGCGCGGACACCGGCAGCATCGGCGCGGCATGCAGCGCGCGTCTCGGCCAGCAGCGTGCTGCACCTCCGCGCTCGACGGCTTCGGCGCGGTCGGCGGCGAGGTCGGCCTTGGTCAGCGCGACGACGCCGCGATCGATGCCCAGCAGTGACAGGATCTGCAGATGCTCGCGTGTCTGCGGCTGACGCCCTCGGGCAGCGCCACGACCAGCAGGGCGGTGTCGATGCCACTGGCACCGGCCAGCATCGTGTGCACGAAGCGCTCATGGCCGGGCACGTCGACGAAGCCGAATGTCGTCGGTATAGGCGTAGCCGAGGTCGATGGTGATGCCGCGCCGCTTCTCCTCGGCAAGACGATCGGTGTCGACGCCGGTCAGCGCCTTCACCAGCGCGGTCTTGCCGTGATCGACGTGGCCGGCGGTGCCGATGATCATGGGGCGATGTTCATGCCGAGACGATCATCGCAGCATCAAGAATCTCGATTTCAGACAAGGTCAAGTGCATATCGCTGGAGATATGAGACTTGACCTCGACACGGATGTGCTCATCGCGGCGCTTCGCAGCCGGCAAGGCGCATCCCGCTGCTGGCCGGTGTTGGCCTTGTCGGGCGCGAAGCTTGCTGGTCAGACCGGAACCAGGCGCATGCAACCCGCGCTACGTCCGGCGCCGAACAGGAAGCTAACCAGTTGGCCCGCCAGCGGAAACGCACCGGTCTGCGTTACTTGCGTCAGGCCCCAAAGCTCCTGCACCGCGTCCGCCGCGCCCATCAGCGCCGGATCGCCACCGGTCAGTAGCAGCGTCGGCAGGTCGGGATTGTAACGCGCGATCAGCTTCATTGCGTGGAAGCCGTCATGGTCCTTGCCGTCGACATCGGCGATCACCGCCAGCGGCCGTTCGGTCCGCAGCGTTGTCGTCAGGTCGGTCCCCGCGGAGACGACCTCCAGCCGCAGGGCAAGGAACTCGCAGACCGGGCCCATCGCCGCGATCGTTTCCGGATTATCACTGAACAGGACAATGACGCCAGGCCGAGCGGACGGGACGCTGCCGGTGAAGGAGTAGTCGCGGGTGAGTGTCTCGGTGACCATCATATTCATGGCGCATCTACCTTTTGCGGAGACCCGGCTGTTTGCCTGGGCTGATGGCGCCATTGTGTGGAAAACAGGTCTTCGTTGGAAGACTTGCAACCGATGTGTTTCCGTTAGTTCGGTCGTCTCAACCGTGAACTAGCGTGAAATCGCAAATACAACCTGCTATCAAAATTACAACCCGTCAGACAAATGCGTGCCGAGTCAGGTCAAGGGTTAACGGCTTCATGCGGTAGCGTGCCCCAGAACTGCTCCCGCCGAAGATAACCGCGATACGAACCCGCCTGAACATGACACCAGTCGGATGACGCCTCGCAGGTACGGATCCGCCCGATCACCCCGATCTTCAGGACGGCAACTGCGTGGGCTGTCTCTTGCGGTTCATCCCGCAGCGTGGCGTCCGCGGCCTGGATTATAAAGGTCCGCCGGCCCATCAGGGTCGCCTGCTGCATCCAGCCCTGGATGCCATCGGCGTCGCGGACATAGCGCCAGACATCGAACTCCCGCATGATTTCCACCGGCAGTTCGCGGCGCTTGTAGACCCAATCGATGCGGTAGCGCGCACCGGGTCCGACGCGCATGTTGACGTCGTCGGCGCGCAGCGAGGCGAAGCGCGGCAGCTTCGACGGCTGACCGTCAGGCTTTTCCGGATCCGGCAGTTTCTCCGCCGCCTGGGGCGGCGGTGGCGGTGCCGGGTGAGGGGGCGGCGCTTGCGGCGGCCGGGGCGGCAGCGGCAACGGCTCGCTCGCCGGCGCGGCGGGATGGGCGGCCGCGGCCGGCGGCGTCTTGCCAGTGGTATGCGGCGCTTCGAGCTTGCCGCTCCGCGGCTGCACCGGATGGGCGGCCCCCTTGAGCGGCAGCGGCTCCTCCTGCGTCACCGTCAGGCGCGGCACCGGCTGGACCTGCGATTTAGCCGGGGTTTCGGCCTGTGCCGCGACGTCCCAGCCACCGGCCAGGACGATGAGCCAGGCAGAACACAACAGGGGCTGGACGGCGATGCGCATGGCGACCGGATGCCAAGCCGTTACGGACTCGGGTCAAGCCTTTCCGCAGGATATCAGATAGAGACGATCTGGCCGCCGCCGACATCTTCGAGGAACGTAGCGATCCCGGCCACCTCAACCTCAGGCAGCAGGCTCGCCGGATCGATCGCCTCGGCGTGCAAACCGGATTCACAGGCGATCAGACGCACGCCCATTTCGACGCAGGCCTCACGCAGCGTCTCCAGCCCGGCGACGCCGCGATCCTCGATCACGCTGTCGCGCCAGGCGTTCTGCAGGCCGCTCCAGTCCCGCAGCAGAGCGCGGCAGCCGGCATTGGTGGCAAAGACCGTGACCTTCCGCCCCAGCGCCGCCGCGCCCGACGCCAGCACAAACGCATAATGCGCTCGGTCATGCGCACCGGAGAGCAGCAACACCCCGAGACGATCAGACGGCACAGGCAGGGCCTTCCGGGACGCCGTGCGCGGACAGATCCTTGATCGTCGCATGCGGGCCGCATAGCGCACATTCGGGATCGGGTTTCAGCTTGATGGTGCGGAACCGGGCGTCCAGCGCATCCCAGACCAGCAGGCGGCCGGACATGGACTCGCCGATGCCAAGGATCTCCTTCAGCACCTCGGTGGCCTGCAGCGTCCCCATCACGCCGGTGACGGCACCCAGCACGCCGGCCTCACTGCATGACGGCACCACGCCGGGCGGCGGCGGCGCGGCGTAGAGGCAGCGGTAGCACGGGCCGCCCTGGTGCGGCTTGAAGGTGGACAGTTGCCCCTCGAACCGCAACACGGCGGCAGAAACGAGTGTGCGTTTCGCCAACGCGCAGGCGTCGGCCACAAGGAAGCGCGTGTCGAAATTGTCGGTGCCGTCGCAGACGAGGTCGTAGCGGCTGACGAGATCGAGCGCGGTGTCGGCGGAGAGGCGCATCTCATGCGGCTCGATCCTCACGCCAGGGTTCAGGGCCTGCGCGGCCTGGGAGGCCGATGCAACCTTGGCGACACCGATCCGGTCGGTGGTATGCGCGACCTGGCGCTGCAGATTGGAGATGTCGACGACATCGTCATCGACGACGCCGATCGTGCCGATGCCCGCCGCGGCGAGATAGAGGATCAACGGCGAACCTAGGCCGCCGGCACCGACCACCAGCACACGCGCCGCCTTCAGCTTCGCCTGCCCAATGCCGCCGACTTCCTGCAGCAGTATGTGGCGGGAGTAACGGTGGATTTCGTCTTCAGTGAAATCGAGGTCCATAGGTGAATGATAGGATGCCAGGGCAGCCAATAACAGGGCGGGGCTTGGGTAGCTCTTGTGCGCAGGACGCCTATTGTAGGTATCTCCGCCGCAGATGCGCCTCGAAGTCCGCGCTGTCGAGCGGTTTGCCGGTCGCATGTGTCAGCAGTTCGTTGAAACCAAGCCGCGCGCCCATGGCGTGGACCTTTGTCCGCAGCCAGTCCAGCAGCGGGGTGAAATCACCCTCTGCCAACCCCTGATCCAGCCCAGATGCATCCCGCCGAGCAGCTTCCATCAACTGGGCGGCGGCCATGGCGCCAAGGGTGTAGCTGGGGAAATAGCCGATCAACCCGGCATACCAATGAATATCCTGGAGGCAACCACGCGCATCGTCGGGCGGCACGATACCCAGGCGCTCACGCATCAGCTCATTCCAGGCATCGGGCAGATCGGCTATCTTCAGGTCGCCGGACAGCAGCGCCCGCTCCAGCGTGAAGCGTAATGCGACATGGGCGGGATAGGTCATCTCATCCGCCTCGACACGGATCAGACTGCGTTCAACCCGGCGCCAGAGGGACGCGAGGTTCGCCGGCGCCCAGACCTGCGGATCGCCGCCGAACGGCCTGATGCAACGCCGGCCCCAGCCATGACAGGAAGGCGTCGGAGCGGCTGGCCTGCATCTCCATGATCAGCGACTGGCTCTCATGCGCGGCCATGCCGGCCGCGTGCCCGACGGGTTGGCGGCGCCATGCGGCCGGAAGCCCGACCTCATAGAGGGCGTGGCCGGTCTCGTGGATCACGGCATACAGCGCCTGAGAGAGATCGGCCTCGTCATAGCGTGTGGTGATGCGCTGATCGGTCGGCGTGCCGCCGCTGAACGGATGGGCGGAGCTGTCCAGACGCGCCTGCCGGAAATCCAGCCCCATGCGCTGCGCCAGCGTGCGGCAGAACTGCGCCTGCACGGCCTCGGGGAACACGCCTTGGACCGGGTGGGGAGCCGGTCGGCCGGCCTGCTGCGCCTCCACCTGCGGCAGCACATCCGCGAGAAAGGTCGCTGTAGCGCGCGAACACGGGCTCCACATCGGCTGCTGTGACGCCGGTCTGGAAATCGTCCATCAGCGCGTCGTACGGTGCGAGGCCCAGCGCCGGGGACAGCGCCTGCGCCGCGTCCCGCGCACGGTCGAAGACCTCGGCCAATAGCGGCGCGACGGCGTCGAAATCCGACTGTTTGCGGGCGTCGCGCCAGGCCTGCTCACACAGCGAATTGGCGCGGGCCATGGCCTCGACCAGATCGGCAGGCAGGGCGACGGCACGCGTATACTCATGGCGGATCAGCCGGAGATTGGCCTGCTGCCACGGATCCTCGGGCGGCGCGGCTTCCGCTTGCGCCAGGTCGTCGGCGACCTGCGTCTCAACCAGCATGCCGTGCGAGAGACTGGACAGCACCGCGGTCTGGTCGGCGCGCGCGTCACCGGCCCCTTGCGGCATGATGACCTCGGTGTCCCAACTGAGTATGCTCGCGGCCTCCCGGATCGTGGCGATGCGTGCGAAGCGGGCGGTCAGGCGGTCATAGGCGGTCATTGGGACTCCGAGATCTTTCCCGCCTTAGTATCGCCCATCAGAGAAGGGCGATACGTCGGTTGGTATAAGCATCCGATTCACGCGACGAATCGTGGCCGCTACGCGACTCACGCTTCTCTGCGATCGGTTACTGGCTACGCTTTCTGCGCACCCCAGAAAACCGGGGCCGATCCTTTCACCAGTCCGGTCACGTTCGACCGCCACGCCGCCTGCGGCAAATACTGACCCAGCACGATGATCGGCACCGAGTTGAAGCGGCGGCCTGGAATGCGATCTCCTGCTTGCGCCGTTCGGCGTCGGTCTCTGCATCGACCCAGGCGTCATAGGCGGCCTCCAGCGCCGGATCGTCGGGCCAGCCGAACCAGGCTTTCGCGCCGTTGCTGCGCAGCGTGTTGGACAGCAGCGGATCGACGAACTCCGGGCCCGGCGCGCCGGCGGGGAACATCGACCAGCCGCCTTTGTCCAACGGCTCCTTCGACGGGCGGCGCTGCACCACCGTGCCCCAGTCGACCATCTGTTCGTCGACGTTGAGGCCGACCTTGTGGAAGGCGTCGACCGCGACGGTGCTGAAGGCGTGGTAGATGATCTGGTCGGTCGGATGCAGGAAGACGATCTTCTCGCCGCCGTATTTCGCGGCTGTCCAGCATGCGCTTCACCTCGTCGGTGCTGTGCTTCTTGCGCACGATGTCCATGCCGGCATCGTTGGCGGATGTCGAGCGTGGCAGGAAATAGCCCATCGGCGCCCTCCAGATCGCCGCGTCCTCACCCATCGCCGCAATCATCATTTCCTTCTGATCGATCGCCGCGAACATGGCGCGCGCACGCCGGCGATTGTTGGTCGGCGCGACCAGATGGTTCGGCCGCAGCACGCCGACGGTGCCGTAGATGTCGAGCAAGCCCGTGGTCACGCCCGGTCGCCTTCTTCAGCATCGGGATCAGGTCGGGCTGCGGCAGTTCCACCCAGTCGACCTCGCCGGCGATCAGCGCATTCGCGGCGGTCGCGCGATCCGGAATGACCCGCCATTCGACGCGATCGACGTTCACCTTGTGGCCGCCGGCGGTGTAGGACGGCGGCTCCTGGCGCGGCATGTAGCGGTCGAACTTCGCGAAGCGCGGCAGAGGCGCCGGAGACATATTCGCCCGGCAGGAACCGGAACGGGCCGCAGCCGACGATCTCGCGTCACCTGCTTGAACGGATCGGTGCTGGCGGCGATCCGTTCCGGCATCATCACCGGTTGCGGCTGCACCTTGGACAGGAAATGCGCCAGCAGCGGGAACGGCCGTTGCAGGCGCCAGACGAGGGTGCGGTCGTCGGTGGCCTCGCACGTTCATCGAGACGGAGGATGATCGTGGCGCCGACGGCGTCGCGCTTCATCCAGCGCTGCAGGCTGGCGACGCAGTCCCGCGCGAGCACCGTGGTGCCGTCGTGCCAGAGCAGACCGTCCCGCAACGTCATGGTCCAGCGCTTGCCGTCGTCGTCGATGACATGGCCTTCGACCATCTGCGGCCGCGGAACGAAGTGCTTCGTCGCGGCCGTAGAGGCATGTCGTAGACCATGTAGGCGAAGTTGCGGGTGACGGTCGCCGTGGTCCAGACCGGGTCGAGGCTGGTCAGATTGGCCTGCGGCACGAAGATCAGGGTTTTCGCGCCGGCGGCGATCGCCGGCCGAGCCAAAGCGGCGGCGGCCGCCGAGGCCAGAAAGCTACGTCGTCCTTCATGTTTCCTCCCGTTCAGTCTAGCGCTGAACGGAACGGAGGTTAGCGGCGGGATTCGGCGGTGTCGAGATGGACAGCCCGACGGCCGGGCCGCCTCGTGCGGGGCGCGCCCCTACTCCGCCGCCTTGGCCACGTCCGCGACACGGGTCCGGGTCCGCAACGTCACGAATTCCTCCGCCGCCGTCGGGTGAATGCCGATCGTGCGGTCGAAATCCTGCTTCGTGGCACCCATGACGACCGCGATGGCGAGGCCCTGGATGATTTCCGGCGCGTCCTCGCCCAGCATGTGGACGCCGACGACCTTTTGGGTGGCCTGATCGACGACGAGTTTCATGGTCGTCTTGCGTGCTGCGGCCCGACAGATTGTGCCGCATCGGGGTGAATTTCGTCACGTAGACATCGACGGGACCGAGCGCGGCGGCCTGCTTCCTCGGTCAGGCCGACGGTGCTGATCGGCGGCGTGGAGAACACCGCGGACGGAACGTTGCGCAGCGACACCGTCGCGCGGATTGCCGCCGAACAGCGTGTCGGCCAGCGCGTGGCCCTCGGCGGTCGCGACCGGCGTCAGGTTGATGTGGTCGGTCACGTCGCCGATGCGCATAGATATGCGGCTTGCGACGTTTGCCGCTTGTCGTTGACGATGATCGCGCCGCTGGCGTTGACCGTCGACGCCGGCCTTGTCCAGGCCCAGGCCGCGGATGTTCGCGCTTGCGGCCGGTGGCGAAGAACACCAGGTCGGCGCTGCAGCGTTTGCTCGTCGCCGAAGGTCAGGATCCTGCGTCTCGCCGTCCGCCTCCAGCTTCTCCGGCGCGGCAGCCGGGATGCAGGATGACGCCTTGCGCGGTCAGCGCCTCGGCCAGCGCCTCGCGCATGTCCTGATCGAAGCCGCGCAGCGGCAGCGGCTGGCGGTAGACCAGATGCGTCTCGGCGCCCAGCGCCTGGAAGATGCCGGCGAACTCGACGGCGATGTAGCCGGAGCCGACGATGATGATGCTTCGGCATCTGCTTCAGGTAGAACGCATCGTCGGAGATGATACCCAGTTCGGCGCCCGGGATGGCGGGCCGCTCGGGATGGCCGCCGGTGGCGATGACGATCTTTTCCGCGGTGACGCGCTTGCCGCCGACATCCAGCGTGTGCGGATCGATGAAGGTGGCGCGCGCGTCGAAGATCGTCGCGCCGGCGTTGTTCAGCAGCCGGCGGTAGATGCCCTCCAGCCGGGTGATTTCGCGATCCTTGGCGGCGATCAGCTCGGCCCAGTCATGCGGCGCCCTTCGTGATCGTCCAGCCGAACCCGGCGGCATCGTCGGCCCATGCGCCGTATTCGCCGGCCTGCACGAGCAGCTTCTTCGGGACGCAGCCGATGTTGACGCAGGTGCCGCCCCAGAACCGTTCCTCGGCGACGCCGACGCGGGCGCCGTGGCCGGCGGCGATGCGCGCGCAGCGAACGCCCGCCGGAACCGCCGCCGATGACGAACAGATCAAAGTCCATGTCCAGCGCCCTTTCGCCGTTCCCGATTGCAAACCAATGTGAGAGGGCCGGGCCGGCTTGGCAAGGCGCGGCGGGCTAATTGCGGATCAGCCTCCGTTGCTCGGGGTCGGATTGAAGATCTGCAGGACGATCTGTCGGAGGGGAGGTGTGGCGGATTCCAAGCCTTCGACGTGGCGGTTTCATATCGAAATGGTAATAACATTTTTATATAAAAAGTAAAGCAGTTGTAAATTGACAGAACACTATTTTTTGGGACTCTGGTGTGCGCGGAATGCAGGGCGGGTGCTGTCCGGGTTTTTCATTCCGAGATCAAAAATATAAACCAGGGGGACATAGACATGTCCGGAGTCGCAAAGCCCCAATCAACCATCCCATGGTGGAAGGAACCGACCAAGGACCAATGGTACGCCTATATCGCCGCGTGGCTTGGCTGGACACTGGATGCGTTCGACTTTACCGTATTCCTGCTTTTGCTGGTTCCGATCGCCAAGGAGTTCAATGAACCTCTCACTGCGGTCACGTTGGTCTTTACGCTGACCTTGTGGATGCGTCTGATCGGCGCTGTCGCCTCCGGCTGGATGGCCGATCGGATGGGGCGCAAGGCGCCGCTGATGATCTCCATCCTCTGGTATTCGATCTGCAACTTCATCGCCGGATTCTCGCCCGTCCTTCGTATTCCTGCTGGTATTCCGCACCACTGCTGGGCATCGGCATGGGCGCCGAATGGCCGGCCGGCGCGGCCCTGGCAATGGAAACCTGGCCGACCCGCTCCCGCGGCCTGATGTCCAGCATCCTGCAAGGCTCATGGGCGCTCGGCTACCTGCTGTCGGCCCTGCTCTATGCGACATTGTACCAGTATATCGGCTGGCGCGGCATGCTGTGGATCGGCGTGCTGCCGGCGCTCGCCGTCGTCTGGATCCGCTTCTACGTGAAAGAGCCGGAGGTCTGGCTCGAGAACCAGGCCAGCCAGAAGGAAGCGAAACGCCGAAATGAAGGCGCCGCTGATCGCGATCTTCCGCCGCGGCATGATCTGGAACACGTTCAACGCCTGCTGGTGGATGGCCAGTCCGGCTTCCTGGTCTACTACTCGATCTTCGGCCTGTTCGCGACCTACCTGACCAAGGACCTGCACTGTCCCCGGCCGCCGGTCGGACTGGCCGCTGATGCTGACCAACGCGGTGACGTTCATCGCCAGCTTCTTCTGGGGCTGGCTCGCCGACATGCTGGGCCGGCGGTGGGCCATGATCATTCCCGGCGTCTGCGGATTGCTCCTGACGCCGGTCTACCTGCTGACGACCGACTACACGACGATCGTCGATCGCCTTCACGCTGCAAGGGCGCCTGCGCCGGCGCGATTTACGGACAGAACCCAAGCTACCTGACCGAACGTTTCCCGACCGAGGTGCGCGCGACGGCGTCGGCGTTCTGCTACCACCAAGGCGCGGTCTGGGCGGGTCTCGTCGGCGCCGGTGATCACCTGGTTCGCGACCGACCTGCGGAATGGGGTTCGCCAAACCCATGCTGATCTTCACCGACGGTCGCGCTGGTCAGCTTCGTCTGCGCCCTGCTGCTGGGACCTGAGACGAAAGGACGAGAACTGATCTCCGACCTGGAAATCCGGCCGGTCCCACAACTGTAGCGAGTATCGCCGGAGGTCCATGCGCCGCGGTGCAAAGACCTCCGGCAGACGCTGAAGCATGATCGGACCAGTTAGAGCCGTCATGCTTCATGCTGTCGTCTCCATCATTGTTTGACGCACGCCACTCTTCAGGCAGAGTACGCCTGCGCGGCGGCGGCACGCATGGCCGTGTCGCGGCAAGCGCATAAAAAACAAACTGGGAGACTTCATGATGGCCTATTCTGGCAGGTCCGCGTCGGCGGCGCCTTGGTGGCGTGAACCCACCAAAGATCAATGGTACGCCTTCACCGCCGCCTGGCTCGGCTGGACGCTCGATGCGTTCGATTTCACCGTTTTCCTGTTCCTGCTGGTGCCGATCGCCAAGGAATTCCATGCCGACCTGACACTTGTCGTCCTGGTCGGATCCATGACCATGTGGATGCGGTTCATCGGCGCCATGGCGTCAGGCTGGATGGCCGACCGGATGGGCCGGCGCGCGCCGCTGATGCTATCCATCCTGTGGTATTCCGCCTGCAACTTCATCGCCGGCTTCTCGCCGACCTTCATGTTCCTGCTGGTCTTCCGCACCCTTCTGGGCATCGGCATGGGCGCGGAGTGGCCTGCCGGCGCCGCGCTGGCCAATGAAAGCTGGCCGGTCCGCTCACGCGGCCTGATGTCGGCTGTGCTGCAAGGGTCCTGGGCCCTGGGCTACCTGCTGGCTGCGGTGCTGTATGCGACGGTGTTCGATACGATCGGCTGGCGCGGCATGCTGTTCATGGGGGTATTGCCCGCGCTGGCAGTTGTCTGGATCCGTGTCTACGTCAAGGAACCTGAAGTCTGGATTGAGAACCAGAAGAAGCAGAAGGAAAAGAAGTCCGAAATCAAAGTCCCGGTCGCGGCCCTGTTCCGCAAGGGCATGGCGCTGAACACCATCTCCTGCTGCTGGTGGCTGATCAGCGGGTTCACCGTCTATTACTCGATCTTCGGCCTGTTCGCGACGTATCTGACGCAGGAACTGCATCTGACTGCGGCGCAGGTCGGCTGGCCACTGGCGTTCTCCAACGGGCTGACCTTCATCGCCAGCTTCTTCTGGGGCAGCCTGACAGACAGTATTGGCCGGCGCTGGGCGATGATCATTCCCGCCATCATAGGCGCGGCAGTGGCACCGTTCTATCTGCTGACGCAGGACTACACGATGCTGGCTGATCGCATTCTCGATCCAGGGCGCGTTCGCCGGGGCGATCTACGGCATCAACCCAGCCTACACATCGGAGCGTTTCCCGACCGAAGTGCGGGCCACCGCCGCCGCGTTCTGCTATCACATGGGTGCTGCCGCGGGCGGGTTCGTCCCGCCGGTGTTGACCTATTTCGCTGTCCAACAGCATATGGGCTTCGCATTACCGATGCTGATCGGCACCCTCGGGGGACTGGCAAGCTTCGTCGTGACGCTGTTCTTCAGTCCCGAAACCAAAGGCAAGGTGCTGGTCGCCGACCTTCATGTCGCGCCCGTCGGCTCCGTGACCTGATCAAGAGGATGGGCGAGGCGTGTCGGCCTCGCCCATTCCATACGGAGGAAACGAAACCATGCTTCACCGCCGGACCTTGGGCCGCAGCGCCCTGGCACTTGGCCTGCTGGCTACACCGTTTCTAAATCGGAATGTCCGAGCGGAAGAGTTCTTCGGTGCGGATTTCCAAACAATACGGGCTTGGATACATGTCGATGATGGTCATGGAGCATGAGCATCTGGTCGAAAAACATGCTGCCAAGGTCGGATTGCCGTCGCTAAGGACCGAATGGTCGGTGCTGGGCGGACCAGGCCCGCAGATCGATGCGATGCTGGCCGGACAGATCGGCTTCATCGGCCCTGGCGGCACGACCCTGGCAACGCTGTGGGACAAGACCGCCGGCACCCCGCGGGAGGTACGGGCCCTGTCAGCCTTGCAATCGATGCCCTTCGTGCTGATGACCCGCAATCCCGTCCGTCAAGGCCCTCACCGACCTGTCGGAGAAGGACCGCATTGCGCTGCCCGGCGTCAAACTGACCGGTCACGCGCTGACCCTGGAAATGGCGGCGGCGAAGCAATGGGGCTTCGAGCACTACGACCGGCTGGATCCCTGGACGGTCACGCTGTCACATCCGGATGCCATGGCGGCGCTGCTGGGCGGCAAGTCGGAGATCGACTGCCACATGGCCAGTTCGCCCTTCTATTATTACGAACAAGACGCGCCCGGTGTGCACCGCGTGCTGAAGTCGTACGACATCACCGGCGGGATGCACACCAACGGCGTGATGCTGGCGACCAAGGCTTATTACGACGCCAATCCGAAGATCAGCGCTGCGGTCTTCGCTGCGCAGCAGGAGGCGAACGATTTCATCCATGCCAATCCCGGCCAGGCAGCGGAGATCTACCTGGCCCTCACCGGCGACAAGCAGGCAACGGTTCAGCAGATGACGAAATGGGTGGCCGATCCGGACGTCGCCTATACGACGGTCCCGATGAAGATCATGGACTTTGCCGCGTTCATGCACCGTGTCGGACGGCTGAAGCGCCAGCCGGAAAGCTGGAAGGACATGTTCTTCCCCGAGAGCCAGGGTGTCTCCGGGAGCTGATCGCCATTAGGGTGCGATCGTCTGAGGTTTGACGCGCCGGTGCGCGGCGACATCAGACGTGAATCGCCCTCTCAAACAAAGACGCGAGCCAGGCCCTGAAACGCAAAACGCCGGCCCCGAACGGGACCGGCGTCGCATGAGGCATCGTCGGATCAGCGCGAGTAGAACTCGACCACCAGATTCGGTTCCATCTGCACCGGATACGGCACGTCGGTCAGCTTCGGCGCGCGCGCGAAGCGGCCCTTCATCGCGCGGTGATCGACTTCCAGATACTCCGGCACGTCGCGTTCGGTGCTCTGCGTCGCGTCCAGCACCATGGCGAGCTGCTTCGACTTCTCCTTCACCTCGATCGTGTCGTTGTCCTTCACCAGGTAGGACGGGATGTTCACCCGCTTGCCGTTCACCTGCACATGCCCGTGCGAGACGAACTGCCGCGCGGCGAACGGCGTGATGGCGAACTTCATGCGGTAGAAGACCGCGTCCAGCCGGCGCTCCAGCATCTCGATCAGCTTCTCCGAGGTGTCGCCCTGCACGGCGCACCGCCTCCTCGTAATATTTGCGGAACTGCTTCTCGCTGATGTTGCCGTAGTAGCCCTTCAGCTTCTGCTTCGCCATCAACTGGGTGCCGAAGTCGGTCGGCTTCTTGCGGCGCTGGCCGTGCTGGCCGGGGCCGTATTCGCGCTTGTTGATCGGGGATTTGGCCGGCCCCACAGGTTGACGCCCAGGCGGCGGTTGATCTTGTACTTACTCTCGGCGCGCTTGGTCATGGTGCGCGTTGCCCTTTCTCTGGCTCGTTGTTGCACCGGTAGGCCCAGCGCCGCATGCCGCTGGCGGGCGCAGACCCCGAAGGTCCGTCCACGTTCCCGGCAGTGAAGGCGGGGCGTATAGGCGCGCGGCCGGCCGCCTTGTCAAACCTTCGCGCCGCCGCCTAGCACCGCCGCGCATGATCAATCGCAGCGACATCATCTGGCTCGGCATCGCCTCCGGCGTCATCGGGCTCCCTGGTCGGCGGCATGATGCTGGGCATCGGCATGGACCTGATCGTCAACGGCCAGCCGCTGGGCTGGCTGCTGCTGCTGCCTGCCGCCCCGCTCTCTGCCGGGCCCGGCTGACATGCTCGCGCGGAAACTCGCCGGCAGGCTGTGATGCGGTTCGGCATCACCCTCTCCAATCGAGGCATCCTGCTGGGCCTGACGACGGTGCCGAAACTGCTGGCCCTGGCCGATGCGATCGAGGCTTCGCCGCTGTTCGACAGCATCTGGGCGGGCGACGCGCTGTTCGCCAACCCGCGGCTGGACGCGTTCACCCTGCTGGCCGGGCTGGCCGGGCGCACCGAGCGGGCGCTGCTGGGGACGGCGTGCATGGGGTCTTTCGCGCTGCGTGACCCGCGTGTGTTCGCGGCCGAATGGGCCTCGCTCGATGTGCTGTCCGGCGGACGCACCCGCCTGTCGGTCTGCGCCGGCGGCGGAGGTGACGCCTGGGTCCGGGAAACCGAGGCGATGGGCATTCCGGCCAGTGAACGGCGCAAGCGGATGATCGAGAACATTGCCGTGCTGCGTCATCTCTGGACCACGAACGACCAACCGTTCAACGGAACATTTCTGCAGTTCCCCGGCATCACGCTGCTGCCGAAGCCGGTCCAGGCCCCCTGCCCGGTCTGGCTGACCACCAATGCCGGCCGCTTGGGTAACGACCAGCCAGATGCCGGCGGGTCCGACTTTGCGCTTCGGCGTGTGGGCCGCGTCGCCGATGGCTGGATGACGCATTCGGTCAGCCCGGACGGCTTCCGCCGATCGCTGGACGTCGTGCTGCAGGCAGGCAGGGACGCCGGCCGGGACATGGCGGGGTTCGGCAATATCCTCTGCCACCATGTGAATATCGGCCCCGACGCGGACGCGGCTCTGGCGGATGCGAAGCGCTATCTCGATGGCTATTACAGCGCCAACTATACGGCCGAGCGGCTGCGCAGTTGGGGTGTGTATGGGCCGCCGGCGGATTGCGTTGCGGCGCTGCGGGCGTTCATCGGCTCCGGCTGCCAGCGCATCACCTTCCGCCTGGCGACAACCGGCGACGCGATGACCCAGTTCCGGCGGTTGACGGAGGAGGTCCTGCCGTTCGTGGTATGAGGAGGGCGTTGCCCTGAGACCACGCCGCGAAGGGGTCGCCTGACCGTCATGGGCCAGGACACGCCCGGCCATGATCGGGATTGGCTGCCAGGCCCCTAACCCACCAGCCGCGCGATCGTCTCCAACTGCCCCGGGTCATCCGGCGGCACCACCAGAAGGGCGTCGTCCAATCCGGTATCCTCCAGCCGTTTCAGCCGGTCCCTCGCTTCCGCGGCAGAGCAGAACAGCGTGATCTTCGGCACGTGCGCAAACGGTGGCGACGCCGGGCTGTCGCGGAAATCGGTGAAGATGTTGGCCAGCACGGATCGCGCCCCGCTGGCTTCGCGGAACATTTTGATGCCGATCGCCAGGTCCTCGGGCGCGGTGTGGATCCCCGAGGAGATCCAACCCTGCAGCACCTTCGCCGACATGTTGATCCAGCGCTCGCTGCGCCAGGCGCCCAGCAGCACCGGCGGACCGCCCTCGGTGCCGGGCCACGGCGTCAGAGCGGGGCCGTAAACCGGCTCCCCGGCCCAGACCTTACGCATCACCTCCAGGTTGCCCGTCAGCGTCTTGAAGCGGCGGTCGTAGTCCGCCTCCACCGCATCGAAATCATGCTTGGTCGATCCACTGCCGACGCCGAAGCGGAAACGGCCGCCGGACAGCGCGTGCAACGTCGTCGCCCGATGCGCCAGCTCCACCGGATGGCGCAGCGGTACCTGCACGACGCAGGTGCCGAGTTCAATTCGGCTGGTCACCGCCGCCGCGGCCGACAGCAGCAGGAACGGATCAAGCGTCGCCTTGCCCCGTGCGAATGCATCCGTTACCCACAGGCCGTGAAAACCGAGCCGCTCGACGTCGCGGGCGAGGTTGGTGATACGCTCGACGATCGAAGGCAGGCCGGCCGACCCGGCCGGAATGCTGACAATGCCAATCCGCATAGGGTTTCTCTCCTTATTGTCCGGTAAACTGGGCGGGTCGTTTCTCACGGAAGGCAGCGACACCTTCCTCGAAATCGCGGGTCAATCCGGCCTGCGTCTGCAACTTCGCCTCCAGGTCGAGCTGCGCGGCATAGCTGTTGTCCAGCCCCTGCCAATACATCTGCCGGATCAGGCCCAGCGATTTCGGGCCCTGCGCCAGCGTCCGCGCCAGTTCCAGTGCCTTGGGCATCAGCTCGGCGTCGTCCTCTAGCCGGTTGATCATGCCCCACTCAAAGGCCTTCTCCGCCGGCAGGCGTTCCGCCAGCAACGAAAGCTCCATCGCGCGGGCCATACCGATCAGGCGTGGCAGGATGAACGAGGAACCGCAATCCGGCACCAACCCGATACGCGCGAATGCCTGCAGAAACGATGCGGAGCGCCCCGCGATCCGGATATCGCCCGACAGCGCCAGGCTCATGCCCGCGCCGGCGGCGATGCCGTTGATCGCCGTCACCACCGGAAACGGCAGAGCGCGCAGGCGCATGAACATCGGATTGTACCAGGCTTCGAGGTCGCTCTTCACCTCACCGCGCAATTCCGCCTGCCGGTCACGCGGGGGCCGGTCCGGATCGTTGAGGTTGGCGCCGGAACAGAAGGCGCGCCCGGCGCCGGTGATCAGCAGGCAGCGTGCTGAGCCGGCTTCGACGCGGTCCATCGCTGCCTGCATATCTTCGCGCAGTTTGTGGCCGAACGCATTCAGCACGGCGGGATCGTTCAGCGTCATGATCGCGACCGACCCGATCGTTTCCAAGCGGATTTTGCCATGCACCATGCGTCGTAACCTCCGATCGGACCTGGAAGGAGCCGGTTCGCCGTAAGGTTATCGACCGGTTTGCCCGGAAGATGAAGAGGCAGGGCTTACCAGAGGCGGCACGCGGGGTTGCCGCAGGGCGTGATCAGATGGGCTGGCCACGACCTGTACGGTCAGTCGCGAACCCACCCCCAAACGGTTCAAAACAGAAACGCTCGGGTTGGGCACCCGAGCGGTTTTCTGTGAACAGAACGCCACAACGCAAAGGAAATAAGTTTCCGTGATCGCGGCCGTTCTGTATCAAGACTTTGCGGCGGCCTTCTTGCCGGCGGCCTTACGCGCGGGCTTCTTTGCCGGCGGCGTAACAGTACGGCTGCGACCCAAGCCCATCTTCTTCGCAAGGTTCGAACGCGTTTCGGCATAGTTCGGCGCGACCATCGGGTAATTGGTCGGCAGACCCCATTTCGCGCGATACTGATCGACCGTCATGTTGTGCTCGGTCATCAAATGACGTTTGAGCATTGTCATCTGCTTTCCGTCTTCCAAGCAGACGATGTAGTCCGGGAAGACCGACTTGGTCACGGGAACCGCCGGCTTGTGCGGCTCAGCCGCGGCCGCTTCGGCTTCGCCAACCGTCGAAAGCGTCTTGTAGACTTCCCGAATCAGCGCCGGAAGTTCCTCAACAGGAACGGCGTTCTTCGTCAGGTGCGCACTCACGATCTGGGCGGTGAAGCCCAACACTTCGTCTGTCATATATTTCTTTCCTGTAACCCGGGCGGCGTTTGTATAATCCATTCGTCCGCGCCGTGCCAATACTGGTTTTCACAGTACGCTCGGAAATTTTCAAGCATAAACCCGATTTGCCGCAATGCGCCGGATGGCGCATCATCCCCTTCCTATACTGAGGAACGGACAATGGAACTGCAACTGAACGGAAAAGTCGCACTCATTACCGGCGCCAGCCGTGGCATCGGCGCCGCCGTCGCAATCGAACTGGCGCGCGAAGGGATGCAGGTTTGTCTTGTTGCACGAGACCAGTCCAAGTTGCATGAAGTTGCGGCGAGTTCTGACAAATTCAACCGGCGTACAAGTACAAACTCTCACCGCAGACCTGCGCAACCCCGCTGAGCCCGCGCGAGTCGTCGCCGATGCCGTCGCCCGATTCGGCCAGCTCGATTTGTTGGTCAACAATGCCGGAGCAACGAAACGCGCCGACTTCTTCACCCTGACGGAAGAAGACTGGCAGGACGGCTTCGCGCTTAAGTTCCACGGCTATGTCCGCATGACACGTGCCGCCTGGCCGCATCTGCGCAAGACCAATGGCAGCGTCGTCAATATTGTCGGCATCGGCTCACGCGCCGGATCGGCCGAATTCACCATCGGCGGTTCGGTGAACGTCGCGCTGCTGAATTTCACCAAAGCAATGGCCGATATCGGCGTGAACGACGGCGTGCGCGTCAACGCCATCAACCCCGGCCTGATCGAAACCGACCGTTTCACCCGCAACGTCGAACGGGTGATGCGCGACCGCAGCATCTCCCGCGAGGACGCGCTGACGTTTCTGTTGAGCTCGCACGGCACGAAACGGGTCGGCCGGCCGGACGAAATCGGACATTTTGTTGCATATCTTGCTTCGCCGCGAGCCGACTTCCTGCAAGGCGCCATCGTCGATGTCGACGGCGGCGCCAATCGTGCGCTCTGAGCGGAGATCGTTCCGATGACCGAAGCCGTCACCACGGAAATCGCCGCTTATGCCGCCGGCGCACGCTTCACCGACCTGCCGGAAACCGTCCGGCGGGAGGCAAGGCGATCCTTGTTCAACATCCTGGGCTGCACCTTGGGCGGGGCACGCCATTCCGGACTCGAGTCGGTCGAGCAGGCGCTGGGCGCCTTCGCCGGCTCACCCGTCGCCACGCTGATCGGCCGCGGTAGAAAGGCCGACCCGCTGCACGCGACATTGGTCAATTGCCTCGCCTCCAGTATTTACAGCTTCGACGACACGCATGAGCAGGCGGTCGTGCACCCGAGCGGACCGGTCGCAAGCGCGGCGCTGGCGCTGGCGGAAATGAATAGAGTAAGCGGCGAAGACCTGTTGCTGGGCTTTGCCCTGGGCGTCGAGATCACCTGCCGGTTGTGCAAGGCGCTGACCATACCGCCGGCGAAAGGATCGATGGCATGGTCCGGCACCGGCATCACCGGCGGGATCGGCGCCGCCATCGCCGCCGGGCGTATGCTGGGATTCGATATGCCGACCATGCGCACCGCGATCGGCATCGCCTTGTCGCAGGCCGCCGGGTTCCGCGCCATGCATGGCAGCCTGGTCACGCCGCTGATGCCGGCGCAGGCAGGACAGACAGGCCTGCGCGCCGCGTTTCTCGCCCGATCCGGCTACACCGCCTCGGCCGCGGCGCTGGAGGGCCGCTACGGCTACCTCAGCGTGTTCTCCGAGGCGCCAGACCTCGATGCGCTGACCGGTGCTCTGGGCACGCGGTGGGAAATTCTCCGCAACACCTACAAGCCCTATCCATGTGGTATCGTTATTCATCCGATCATCGATGCCTGCCTGGAATTACGTGCAACCCACAAGCTGGATGCGGAAACCATCCAGGCGGTGGACATCCAGGCTTCACCGGGGGCGATGGCGCTGTGCAACAACCGCAACCCGAAGGATGAACTGCAGGCCCATGTCAGCCTGCATCACTGGACGGCTGTTGCGTTCATCCGCGGCACGGCACGCATCCAGGACATGGACACCGAAACCGCGGTCCACGACCCGGCGCTGATGGCGTTCCAGGATCGTGTACAGGCGACCCTTGATCCGATGCTGGGTGGAGACGCGGCGGTGGTCACCATCACACTGCGCGACGGGACACGCCAGACATGCCGGATCGATCACGGCATCGGCAGCGCCAGCCAGCCGATGACGGATGCCCAGTTGGAGGTGAAATTCGCCGGTATGGCCGAACCCGTCATCGGGGCAGAACGGACACACGCGCTGATGCGACAGGCGTGGGCGGTCGAGTCGCTGGCAGACGCAGGCGATCTGGCCCGGGCGGCGGCCTAGAGCGTGATGACCGGAGGCGGAATCGCCGGAGGTCTGAATCACGCGATCAAACAAACATTTGGAGCAGGATGGCTGAGCGAAAGCGATGTCATCCTGCTCTAACCCGCCGGTCGTGATGCTGGTTGGCCTCAACGAGGCGCGCCGGTGTCGGAATCGAGTGCATAAAAAGAAAACCACGGAGCGGCGGCTCCGTGGTTTCTTTTGATCAACCGATCACCCCCAAGAACTGCGGACGGCAACCCTCAACTCCCGTCCTTACCCGCCATATTTTCCCAGAACAGATCCTTCCAGCTCGCCGGATCGCTTTTCAGCGTGCCGATCTTGTGCATGAAATCGGCATGCGCCTGCATCCCATGCGGCGTGGCGCCGTAACGAATCTTCGTCGGATCGGCCATCATCTTCTCGATCCACGCGAGACCGGCCTTGTTCGGCTCACGCGCCAGGTAGATCTCGGCCGCCTCATGCGTGTGCGTGTTGATCCAGATGATCGCCTCCTCGAACGCGGCGGCGGTGATCGCATAAAGCTTCGGGCTGCCATCGTGGAACTTTTGGGAGGCGTAGACGATCACCGAACTCGCACCGGGATCCATAACGTCGTCCGAAGTCAACACCAGATGCGCTTTGCCGGACTCAAGCTCTGCGATCGAGAACGGAATGATCGTCGCGTGGTTGCGCACCTCCGACAGCCCACCCATCAGCGCAGCCTGCCCGTCCGGGTTGGACATCGCCACCGTCAACGAATCGAGCCGGAAGCGCGCGTCCCAACCCCATTGTTTCGCCGCCGCCATCTGCAGCGTAATTGCCTGGTCGGTCACCTTGATGGCGCTGACGGCGATGCGGTCCTTGTCGCTGAAGTCGGCCAGCACGTGGATGCGCGGATCGGTGCTGACGACGTACATGGGCGAGCTGCACAGCGGCATCATGCCCCGCACCTTGCCATGCGTTCTGTCCCACATGGTTAGGGCGGGTCCCCAGCCGCCCATGGCGAGGTCGGCATCGCCCGCCAGCAGCATATCGCTGCCCGCCGGCCCGCTGGCGAGCCGCGTCAGCGTGACACTGACCTTGCCCAGGCCCGCTTCTGCCGCCTTCTCCTCGATCATGTGCCGATCGGCGACGACGTAGCTGGGTAGATACAGCAGGCCATACGGCTGAGCGATACGGACCTGATCGGCTTCGGCCCACGCCGGTGCGGGCGACACAGCAGCCGTCAGCACCGCCAGGGTTGCCGCCACACACATGGCGGCCACCCCGCGTTTTTTCTTGAACATTGGTTTCCTCCCTGATCTCACGCGCGGGGTTCTCCGCCCGCGTTTACGCGGTCCTTATCCGGCCATCCCGAGGCGTTCGGAGGCAATCCGAGCGCCGTCGGCCATGGCACGAAGCTTGGCCCAGACGACGTCTTCGGCTACGCGGCCGCGGCCCGCGGAGGTGTCGAAGCCGCAATCAGTGCCGGCGATCACCCGCGTCGGGTCGCCCACGACCTGAGCGACACGCTCCAGCCGGTCAGCGACAACCTCGGGATGCTCGACGAAATTGGTCAGCGGATCGACAACACCGGCAACGACGACCTGGCCGTCATCCAGCGGCAGGTTGCTCAGGCAGCGATATTCATGGGCATGGCGCGGGTTGGCGAAGGGCAGCACCCAGCCGCCGACCTTCGCCCTGGAGATTGTCGGCAGGATGTCGTGCAGGTCGACGTCGCAGTCATGCGGCGCCTCGTAATTGCCCCAACAGGCATGGATACGCACCCGTTCGCGCGGAATGGTTTCAAGCGCGTCGTTGATGGTGGCGACGACCTTTTCGGCAAAGTCGATGAAGTCGTTCAGCGGCCGATCCTGGAAGGAGACATGGCGTTCCAGCGCCAGGTCGGGCGCATCGATCTGCAGCAGGAAGCCGGCCTTGTGGATCGCTTCATATTCAACACGCAGCGCTTTCCCGAGGGCGGCGAGGTAGGCGTCCTCGGTGTCGTAGTATTCGTTCTGCAGGGCAGCGGCGATAATGCCCGGCGATGGCGCCGTCATGAACGGTTCGGCGAACCCCTTGCCCATTTCCCCCAGCGTCGCGGTGAATTCGTCACACTCCGCCTGCACCAGCGCCGGATCGAGGTATTCGACGGGGCCGATCGCCTTGGGCAGGGCACCGCGGTTGGAGACGGATTTGCGCGCGCCGTCCTGTTCTGCCGCCCAGGCGCGGTAGCCCGGGTACTTGGTGACATCGGCCATGGGACGGCGCACCCAACTGCCGCCGAAGCCGCTCATGCGCCGGCGGACATACAGAAAAAACGCCTCGCGCTGCTGTTCGCCGTTATTGCCGATATCGATACCGGAATCGAGCTGGGCCCGCACGACGTGACGGGTCGCGTCCTGCCCGGCCTTCTCTAGCGCGACTTCGTCGATCGCCTCCCCTTCGACACGGCGGGCATACATGTCGGTCAGCGCGGCGGGGCGCGGCAGGCTGCCGGTATGGGTGGTCAGGATACGGTTTTCGCTGCGCAACATCGGACGGTTTTTCTCCTGGGGTGGTTGCGGGGAGGATATACCGGGTCGCTCCTAACCGAAAATGCGGCCTCAGCCCGCCGCGTGCAGCCCCATCGCGCTGCGCATGAAGAAACGTTTCAGCCGCGGTGTGCGATGCACTGCAGCGATGCCGACATCCCTGGCGAGCCTGACGATCTGCCGATCCGTGCTGAACAGGCGGTCCAGCGCATCGGTCGCCGCCAGCATCCCAAGATTGTCCGACCGCCGCATCCGCTGATACCGCGCCAGCAGCGCCGGCGACCCCAGATCCTGCCCGGCCTCGTGCGCCTCGATCAGCAGCCCGGCAAGCGCCGTCGCATCGCGAAAACCAAGGTTGAGCCCCTGGCCTGCGATCGGATGGATGGCGTGCGCCGCGTCGCCCGCCAGCGCCATACGCGTATCTATATAGCGCTGCACCAGCATCGCCGATAGCGGATAGGCCCAGCGCCGGCCGATTGGGCGGAGGTTGCCCAGGTAATCGCCCATGCGCCGCCGGATTTCCGTGGCGAAACGCGCGTCGTCCAGCCCGACGATCGTCTCGGCGACCTTACGGCGCTCTGTCCAGACGATCGCCGAGACATGCGGGGCGCCCCCGGGGATGGCATCGGGACTGGCCGGCATCGGCAGGACGGCAAACGGGCCGCCGGGCAGGAAATGCTCCAGCGCCACGCCATAATGCGGATATTCGTGACTGACGGCACTGACGATGCCGGTCTGGTCATACGGCACGCGGGAGATGCCGATGCCGGCCGAGTCGCGCAGCGGCGACTGGCGGCCCTCGGCGCCGATCACCAGTTGGCTGCGCAGCGTGGGGCCGCCGTCGATCTGGATTTCAACCGCGTCCTCGGACCGCGCCAGGCGCGTCACCGCCGGGGCGAAGACACTCAGTGTCGGCAGCGCGTGCAGATGCGCATTCAGTGCGCGGCGCAGCGAACGGGCCTCGACCATCCAGCCGAAGGGGGTATCACCGGCTTCCCGGTGGTCGAAATGCAGGAAAAGGGGCGACGCGGGCCGGCCGACGCGGCCATCGCTGACGCGGATATCGAGGATCGGGCAGGTCGGGTCCGGGAGTTTGTCCCAAACCCCCGCCTGCTCCAGCAATGGTCGCATCGCTGCACTGATCGCATAGGCTCGGCCGTCGTAAGCGGGATGCTCCATGGGCGGCAGAGGCGCGCGGTCGATGACGGCGACGTCGATGCCAAAAGCGGCGAGACGGCAGGCGAGCGTGCCGCCGACCGGGCCGGCGCCCATGATTGCGACAGCAACTTGCTTTGTGTCGTTCATTCGTTGATCCGATCCGACCGATCGGTGCTTCTAGAGCAGTTTCGCGCTGGCAGAAATCGTCCCCTGCCCCGCTGCCTTCCGGCGGCTATTTTCGTCCGGCAAATGCCAGGATCGCGCCCGCCCCCATCAGGAAACTGCCGGAGACACGGTTGCGCACGCGCCCGGACCGGCCGAGCAGGCCGCGCGCACGGTGCGCCAGCATCACCCAACAGCCATCGACGATCACCGCCAAGGTGACAAAAGTTGCCGACAACACCAGCACCTGCAGCCCGATATGCCCGTTCGCAACGATGAACTGCGGGAAGAACACCGCATAGAAGAACAGAGTCTTCGGATTGGTCAGTGAAACGAACAAGGCGCGCAGATAGATGGTCCGCGATGGCGCCGGCCGGGTCTGCAAGGCGGCGATGTCGACGACCGGCGCGCGCCATTGCCGGATGCCGAGGTAGAACAGATACGCCACGCCCACCCAGCGCAGCCATTCGAACCACACCCCCATCTCCCCCAGCAGCTCGGTCATCCCGAGGCCGGTCAGGCACAGTTGCACCGCCATCGCCGATGTCGTGCCGGCAATCGTCAGGAAGCCGTAGCGCGGCCCATAGGCGACGCTGTTCCCGATGATCAGCGCCACGTTCGGGCCCGGCGTCAGCATCAGCAGCGTCACGGCAAGGCTAAAGGCAAGGAAAAGCGTAATGTCGGGCATAGCGACAGCGTGACATGACGCACCGTTTATCTGCAACCGGCGGCATTGCGAGCCGGCGGCCGCAGGCGCAATCTGGCATCTCCGCAGAACGCCGGATCGACCGATGGACCCAGACCAAACTCAGCTCGCCCGCATGATCGACGTTGCCGAGCGCGTCGCGATCTTCACCGGCGCCGGCATCAGCACGGAATCGGGCATCCCGGATTTCCGCAGCCCCAACGGCACCTGGACGACGCAGCGGCCGATCGATTTCTCGGACTTCCTGCGCTCCGACGCCGCGCGGCGGGAGACGTGGCGGCGACGCTTCGAGATGGAGGAAACGCTGCGCCGGGCCGCACCGAACCGCGGCCATCGCGCGGTGGCGGAGCTGGTGCGCCGTGGCAAATGCCAAGCCGTGATCACGCAGAACATCGACGGGCTGCACCAGGACTCCGGCATCCCCGACGACAGGGTGATCGAGTTGCATGGTAACACGACCTATGCCTCCTGCCTGGAGTGCGGCATCCGCTATGAGATCGAGGAACTGCGCGTCGATTTCGAGGCCGACAACATCGTGCCTCACTGCGCCTGCGGCGGTTGGGTGAAGACCGCCACCGTCTCCTTCGGCCAGTCGATGCCGGTGGAGGCGATGCGCAAGGCGGAACGCGAGACGCTGCTGGCGGACCTGTTCATCGCGATCGGCTCCTCCCTGGTGGTCTATCCCGCCGCCGGATTCCCGGAGCTCGCCAAGCGCAACGGTTCGGCGCTGGTCATCATCAACCTGCAGGAAACCGGGCTGGACGGCGTCGCCGACCTGGTTCTGCACCAGCCGATCGGGGACACGCTGGGCGAGGTCGCGGACGTCATATAACCCAACCGCCGTTGCCGCCGAACGGCGCTGCCGTCAAACATACGACATGGTTTCACACGAACGCCTCGACTGCCTGAAATGTCCGGCGCTGTGCTGCCGGATGGCAGGCTATGTGCGTGTCAGCCGCGAGGATATCCGGCGGCTGTCCAAGCATCTCGGCCTCACGGTGGCTGAGTTCGAACGGCGCCATATCAAGGAAATTACGCGCAAGGGCGAGAAGCGGATCAAGGAAGGTTACAAGACCTGCCAGTTCCTCGACGAGAACCACATGTGCTCGGTCTATGAGGCGCGGCCGCATGACTGCCGCGGCTATGTCTGCTGGAACCAGCCGGACGAAACCGTCTACGGCTATGCGGTCTTTCTGCAGACCGGCGTCGCAAAGCTGCGTGACCAGGAAAAGTAGCGCCCCGAGAAAAAGTGCCCAGACAACATTTAGAGCGTGATGACCGGAGGCGGAATGCCGGAGGTCGAACACGCGATACAAACACCTGGAGCAGGATGGCTGAGCGAAGGCGATGTCATCCTGCTCCAGGCCCCAAAAGCAGGAAGCCCCGAGCGAGGCTCGGGGCTTCCACATTGTTGTGACCGTTTTGCCGGCCAGATAGTTCAGGCCGACGTTTGAGCGCCGGCGATCCAGGTCACGGCAATTGGGGTCACCAAACAATGAGACACAGGATCACCTCCTTTCGGTTGTTGCAGACTGACGGAACTGTGCGCCCTGAAAGGCGTCATGGCAAAGGAAATTCTTAGGCCCCTTTTACGCGGCCCCTTCCCTCCGCTGGGTCCGTTCGCCATCCTGAAGCAAACGACATGGAGGGGACAATGACCCGGGGCATTCACCGCTACCCGCCGATGGAGCGGGTGATCTACGGCATTCCTCTGGCTGAGGCGTTGGCCGAGGAAATTGCGCGCCTCGATGCCAAGGCCGTCTATGTCATGGCGAGTGGCACGCTGAACCGCTCGACCGATGTCGTGCAGACCGTCCGCAACGTGCTGGGCAACCGTATGGCGGGGCTGTGCGACAAGATCGCCTCCCACACGCCGCGGATCGACGTGGTGGCGGCGGCGAACGCGGCGCGGGCGGCGCGCGCCGACCTGATCGTGACGGTCGGCGGCGGGTCGGTGACCGATGCGGCCAAGATGGTCGGCATCTGCCTTGGGAACGACATCACGGAGCCGGAGCACCTCGACCGGCTGAAGGCGACCATCACGCCCGAGGGAAAGACGCACCGCCCGCCGACAAAGGCACCGCCAATCCGTTCCGTCGATGTGCCGACGACGCTGTCGGCCGGCGAGTTCACGGCGATGGCCGGATGCACCGACACGGTGCGCAACATGAAGGAATCCTATGCGCATCCGTTGATGATGCCGCAGACCGTGATCCTCGATCCGGCAGTCACCGTCCACACGCCGGAGTGGCTGTTCCTGTCGACGGGAATCCGTGCGGTGGATCATGCGGTGGAGGACATCTGTTCGATCAACCCGACGCCGTTTTCGGATGGCATGTCGTTGCAGGCATTACGTCTTCTTTCCCAGGGCCTGCCGGCGGCAAAGCGGGATCCGGCCGACCTCGACGCCCGGCTTAATTGCCAACTGGGGGCTTGGATGTCGATCATGGGCTCCCAGAACGGCGTGACGAAAGGCGCGAGCCATGGGATCGGGCATGTGCTGGGCGGCACGGCTCATGTACCGCACGGCTATACGTCCTGCGTGATGCTGCCGCATGTCCTGCGCTACAACGAGCCGGTGAACGCAGAGCGCCAGAAATGGGTAGCCGAGGCGCTGGGCAAGCCGAACGGATCGGCGGCGGACGCGGTTGCGGAGCTGATCGCCGGCCTGGGCCTGCCGGGCACGTTGCGCGATGTCGGCGTCAAGGCGGAACAACTGGACGAGATCGCGGTCAATTCGATGCATGACCGCTGGGTCCATACCAACCCGCGCAAGATCGAGGGACCGGCCACGGTGCGGATGCTGCTGGAAGCTGCCTGGTAGGGCAGCCCGTTTCCAGCCGCGCCGAAATCCGCCCGAGTATCGCCCATCAAAGAAGGGCGATACGTCGGTTTTGTTCTCAGTATCCGATTCACGCGACGAATCGTGGTCGCTTCGCGACTTACGCTTCTCTGCGATCGGATACTAGGATCGGGCGACATCTTCCGGAGCGCCGTACATGACCTATCTCGCCCCCAATTCCGTGCAGGCGCGCGACATCGCGAGCATCGTTCATCCGCAGACCAACCTGGTGCCGCATCTGGAGGAAGGGCCGCTCGTCATCGGTGGCGGCGACGGTTGTTTCGTCACCGACGACAACGGCAAGCGCTATCTCGACGCCGCGGCCGGGCTGTGGTGCGCGTCGCTCGGCTATGCGTCGGAGCGGCTGGCGCGGGTGGCGTACGAGCAGATGCGCAAGCTCGGCTACTACCATCTGTACCGCGGCACGACGCAGGAAAACGCGGTCGATCTGGCCGAGAAACTGCTGTCCATCGCGCCGGTGCCGATGAGCAAGGTGCTGTTCCAGTGCTCCGGGTCCGAGGCGAACGATACCGCGATCAAGCTGGTCTGGTATTACCACGCCGCGATCGGCAAGCCGGAAAAACGCAAGATCATCGGCCGGCACATGGGCTATCACGGCAGCACCTCGGCCTCGATCTTCGGCGTCGGGCAAGCCGGACATGCACGCCGATTTCGGCCTGCCGTTCCCGGGCTTCCTGCACACGGAATTCCCGCATTATTACCGCCGCCACGAAGTCGGCGAGAGCGAGGAACAGTTTGCCACACGCATGGCCGATGCGCTGGAGCAACTGATCCTGCGCGAGGGGCCCGAGACCTGCGCCGCCTTCATCGCCGAACCGGTCATGGGCGCCGGTGGCGGGATCGACGCCGCCGCGCACCTACTGGGAAAAGATGCAGGCGGTGATTCGCAAATACGACATGCTGTTCATCGCCGATGAGGTGATCTGCGGGTTCGGCCGCACCGGCAACATGTGGGGCAGCCAGACGTTTGATCTGCAGCCGGACATGATCTCCTGCGCCAAGGCGTTGTCGGCGGGGATGCAGCCGATCTCGGCGCTGATGATCAACCAGCGCGTGTTCGAGGCGATGCTGGATGAAAGCCGCAAGCTGGGGAATTTCGCGCACGGCTTCACCTATGCCGGCCATCCGGTGACCACGGCGGTGGCGATGGAGACGCTGCGGATTTACGAGGAGATGGACATGCTCGGTCACGTCCGGGACGTCGGTCCGTATCTGCAACAGGCCGCGGCGACGCTGATCGGATCATCCTCTGGTCGGCGACGTGCGCGGCGTCGGACTGATCGCGGCGATGGAAATGGTCGCGGACAAAGAGACCCGGACGCCGTTCGATCCCGCCATTGAAGGTTGGCGCTACGGTCGACAAATATGCCCGCGAGCACGGGCTGATCGCACGTTTCATCGGCGACCGGATCGCGTTCTCGCCGCCGCTGATCATTACGGAGGCGGAAGTCGACGTCGCGGTCAGCCGCATCCGAGCGGCACTGGATGATGCTCGAGTGGAGGTAGTGGGCGCGTAACGGTCGGCGCCCCTGCCCTTTATCGTGGCCCGCCGCGTGCGGGCCACGACGCCTGGCCCCGCGTCCCCTCCACGAACACCTGCCGCGTCGCGTTCGAGATCCACACACGGTGGTCAAGCAGCCAGTCCATGCCCAGCAGCATGTCGACGATCGGCGACAGGTGCACCGGCGCCACCCAGACCTCCGGTCGGTCTGCCACCTGGTCCGCCACCGCCAGGGAAGCGAAGCGGTGCCGCCGCATCACCACCGATCGCGGGCCCAACCCGCTGACCACGTCGCTGGGGTCATCCGCAACATGCGCCACGTCCAGCCCGAGTTTGAACATCCCCGGCGCCGCCAGCAGGCTCGACGACGCGCCGCTGTCCAGCAGCGCCCGCAGCGGTCTGCCATCCAGCGAGACCGGCATCACCACGGCCGCGCCCACAACCTCCGTGACCGGGACAGCGGCATACGGTGAGTTCCAGGGCAGGAAGCTGCCACTGCAGCCATGCACCGCTTCCAGCCCCAGCACCCGATCCGGCATATTCAAGTCCAGATCGAACGCGAATAGATAGTCCCGCCCCAGCAGCCCGTCCGCGGCGTCAGGCGACACCCCGCGCAATCCCGGCGTCACCACCAGGCTGGTGTCGTGGTTGAGCGTGTTGCGAACCAGCTTCACACCCGCCAGGCTGAGCGAACGCGGCAAGGCGTTGGGGCGCCGATCGACCCCGCCGATGCCGCTCATGGTCGTGCCGACCCATTGGTCGCGCGGCAGGCCCAGGCGCCGAACCGCTGCCTCGGAGACGACCGACCGCTCCGCCCCCGTATCGAGGATGAAGCGCGCCGGCTGGTCATCCACCTGCACCGTCACCAGCGGCGAGCGCCCGGCGACCGTGACCGGCACGCGAGCCAGCGTCTCGACCCGGCACGCCGCGGCGGCGGAATGCACGCACAAACCGAACAACAACACCGACAACAGCCAATTCCAGCCAACATCCGACATGCGACGCCGCATTATCACCCCACCATTTCGATCCGCCTGCGATTGTCGAAACCGCACTGGACGTTTAACCATCACACCATGTCCGAAACGCGCCCCAACCCGTCCGTCTTCGACTTGTTCGCCGGTTTTTTTATCGTCGGCGTTTGCGGCTTCGGCGGCGTGCTCCCCTGGGCTCGGCGCATGATCGTCGAGCAACGAAAATGGCTCACCCCGGCCGAGTTCACCGACATGCTGGGACTTTGCCAGTTTCTGCCAGGCGGCAACATCATGAATGTCACCATCGCGCTGGGCGCCCGGTTCCGAGGGGCGGCGGGCGCGGTGGCGGCGATCCTGGGGTTGATGACGGCGCCGGTGGCGATCGTGATCTGCCTTGGCGCGGTCTACGACCAGTATGCAGCGTATCCGCCGGTACGCCGGGCCTTCGTTGCGCTGGCCGCCGCCGCCGCAGGCTTCCTGCTGATCAGTGCCTGGAAGATCGCCGCGCCCTTGCGAAGTAACATACTGGCGGTCGGCGTCGCTGTCTGCACATTCGCCGTGATCGCCGTGGTAAGGCTTCCCCTGGTCATGGCGATGCCGGTGTTGGCGATTGGCTCGACCCTGCTCCTGCGGCGGTTCCGCGCGTGATGGGCAACAATCTGGTTCAACTGGCGATCGTCTTCGGCCAGATGTCGCTGCTGGCGTTCGGCGGCGCCAACTCCGTCATCCCCGAGATGCAGCGTCAGGTCGTCGACGTGCATCATTGGATGACGCCGCATGACTTCGCCGCGCTCTACGCGCTGGCACAGGCCGCGCCGGGGCCGAACATGATGGTGGTCAGCCTGGTCGGCTGGCGCGTTGCGGGAGTCTGGGGGGCACTTGTCACCACCGGGGCGGTGCTGCTGCCGTCATCGATCCTGACCTTGCTGGTGGCTGGCGCCTGGTACCGTTTCAAAGATGCCAACTGGCGTAAGGCAATCCAGGCCGGGCTGATGCCGGTGACGGCGGGGTTGATCATGGCCAGCGCCGCATTGCTGATCGTCAGCACCACGGTGGATTGGACCGCTGGCCTGGTTACCATCGTCGCCGCCGCCCTGTTCCTGAAGAGCAAGCTGCACCCGCTGGCGATCCTCGCAGCCGCCGCGGTTGCCGGGGCCGTCGGGCTGGTGGGATAACGCGCCCGACCCAGCCGGCCAGGATCGCCCTTCGCGCGGTGCGCGGACCGGTCACTCGCCCGACGAACAGGATCGTCGTCGCGTCAATTCAACATGAGCCCGTGTCGTCGCGGATGAAATCACGATCCATCAGGTGCGCGATCGATGAAAATCCAGCACCCGCCGTTCGAGGCTGACTGGATGCGCACGAACAGGCTGCGGCTGCGATCGGCGAAGTGACCGATATGCTCTAACTCGATATCGAGCAATCCGGTCGCCATCGCCCGTTCGATGCGTCCCCTGAACGACGGCGTGCCAATGCCAGGGGCGATTTCGGTGAAGAACAGACATCCGTTGACCTCTCCGGGAAATTCCGACAGTCGCCGTTCGTTCGCGCTGTAGCGGACCACGGCGCCGGACGGATCAAGGAGAATGACACCAAACGGCAGGGCGTCGATCTGCTCGACGGAGAGCCGCTCGACGGCCTCCGCAAGGCGGGATGTGGTGAAATCCGGCAAAACCCAGCTCATGCTTTCAAATCTTATTGGATGGAAGTTTCATCGAACAGGATCACCCCCAGAAGGTGTGTGATCTCCTGCCCACGCTCCGCCAACGGCAGCACCAGGCGCTCGAAGCGCAGCGGTGAGTCGTCACCGAAATCGAACCGAATGAACTGGTAAATCGGCTGGCGATCACGTACGCACCGCCGGTACACCGCCTCCAATGACCCCAGGACCTCCTCGTCGCTGGGATCGGTGCCAACCCGCTCCCCGGTCAGGTCCCGGCCCAGTCGGGCGGTCAGGGCCTCCCCGGCCGAGAGGAAGCGCATGTCGATCTCCTCGCCGTTGCGGCAGACGGACAGCAGAAAGCTGTGACGCTGCAGGCCAAATCCGGCGGGATTCGGATCGGCCGGCGCCGGCAGTGCATTCCCGGCACACTTGGCGTTCCAGCCGAAATACAGATCGCGCAGCGCCACAGTGCGAACCCTGGCCAGCAGCGACCGCGCACCACTGGGCTGCAATTGCGCAACCAGCATCTGGCGCCCCAGCCGTTCCAGCACGGCACGCGCCAGGGCGGCGCGGGTGAACGGCGTGAACAACAGCGTCTCGCCCTCCAGCGCTGGCCCGGGCACCTGGCCGGTCATGAATAACACTGGCAGGTTGGGGCGTTCGGTCCGCAGCCGAGCCGCCAAGGTCGGACCGTCGGCACCCGGCATTTCTATGCCGGTGACCACGAGGTCCAGCCGTTCGAGTGCATACACCAGCACCTGCGCGACTTCGGCGTTCCGCGCTTCGACCACGGTGTAGCGCTGGTCACGCAACATCCCGGCGGCCGCTTGACGCAACTGGTCGTCAGCCTCGACCACCAGGACCATCGCCCCGCCATGCAGTGCCAGGTCCAGCTCCGGCGCTTCGTCCGCGTCGGATTCGGGGACGGCTTCATGATCGGCGCGCGCGAGGATGAGCTCGACCCTGGTGCCGACACCGACCTGGCTGTTGATCAACATGCAGCCGCCGCTTTGTTCGGCGAAACTGTGCACCATGGCGAGGCCGAGGCCGGTCCCCTTGCCGGGTCCCTTGGTCGTGAAGAATGGTTCAGTCGCCCGCGCCGCAACCGCGGGGGCCATACCATAGCCAGTATCACGCACGCCTATGACGACGTACGGCCGGACCGGCAAATGCCTCGGCCGTTCCTCATCCTTCAGGTTGCGGGCGGAGAGGGTCAGCGCACCGCCATCCGGCATTGCGTCACGGGCGTTGGCCGCGAGGTTCAGCAGCGCGACCTCCAGTTGCTGGGGGTCTGCATGTACCGGCCAGGTGCCGGCGGCGATGTCCACCACGCACCTGATCTTTGGTCCTATCGTGTGCGCAATCAGGTCGTCGGCCTGGTCGATGACGGCTTTGACATCCAGCGCCTGCGGCATGAGTTCCTGCTTGCGCGCAAAGGTCAGAAGCTGTCGCACCAGGACGCTGGCCCGTTCCGCCGCCTGCTCGCCGCGTGCCACCACGTCCAGCAACGGCCGTGAGTCCGTGCGCCGGCGGATCGAACTGTAGCTGCCCACGATCGCGGCGAGAATATTGTTGAAATCATGCGCGACGCCGCCGGTGAGCTGGCCCAGCGCCTCCAGCTTGCGGGTCTGCAGGAGCATCGCCTGGACTTCCTCGCGCCGGCGGATCTCCTGAGCCAGTTCCTGCGCAGCGTCGGTGAGGGCACGGGTCCGTTCGGCGACCAGCATCCCCAGATTCGCCTCATGCCGGGCCGACGCTTCCCGCGTTGCTACGATCTCCGAGATATCGGTGGACGTGGCGAGCCACTGAGTGACCGCGCCGGTTGCGTCGCGCAACGGCACCGCGCGCGAGAGGAACCAGCGATAGCTGCCGTCCGCGGCGCGCAGGCGGTGCTCGATCCCGAAGTGCTCACCCATCCTGACGGCGTGATTCCACGCGGTGACGCTCATCAGCGCATCCTCCGGATGCAGGAAATCGAGCCAGTGGCGGCCCAGCGAATTGCCCAGCGACAAGCCGCTGTAGTCGGACCAGCGTCCGTTGTGGAAGGTGAGCTGCCCGTCGGGGCCGGTGACGAAGGCCATCTGCGGCAGCGCTTCGACCAGGTTGCGAAACCGCGCCATGCTGTCTTGCAATGCCGCTTCCGTGGCCTTGCGGCCGGTGATGTCCTCGACAACGCTGATGAAACGATCGGGCGCCCCTGTCTCGTCGCGCAGCAGCGCCACTGTCAGGTTGACCCAAACGATGTGACCGTCGCGATGGTGGTAGCGCTTTTCCATCGCATAGGTCTTCAGTGTCCCGGCAAGCAGGCTCTCCACCTGCTTCAGGTCGGAAGCGAGGTCGTCAGGGTGGGTCAACTGCTGGAATGTCAGTTGCGACAGATCCGCCTCGGAATAACCCAGGATCTCGCAGAGGCGCGCGTTGACCAGCAGCCATCGCCCGTCGAGGCCGACATGGGCTATACCGACCGCGGCCTGTTCGAACGTGCCGCGGAACTGCCTCTCGCTTTCCGCCAGCGCTGCACCCGTCCGTTTCGTATCCGTGACGTCCGTTGCAAAACCGGCCCATTCGATCAGCCGGCCCTCAGCGTCGTGCACTGGCATCGTCCTGCGCCGCACCCAACGATATTCGCCATCTGCACGCCGCACCCGGAACGTCATTTCGTGGGTTTCCGTCCCGCCCAGGGCAATATAGAAATCGCGCAAGACCCGGTCGTGATCTTCGGGATGAATCAACTCGAGCCAGGTGGCAGGCTCGCAAACCGTCTGATTGATTCCGGTGAAGGAACGCCAGCGCTGGCTGGTGTGGATCATCGTCCCATCGTTGCGCATGAACCACGATAACGAGCGCGGATACTCCGCCAGGGCGCGCAGCCGAGCGTCGGATAACGCAAGGGCTGAGCGTAGCTCTATCAGTTCGGTGACGTCACGACACGACAGTGCAACGGCCTGCGGGGCATCCGGAAGACGGATCGCCGTGCAGTCCCACCACGCGGGCTGCGGCGCGGAAAACTGCGCACGGAACCTTCCCGGGCGGCCAGATTCCGCAGCCGCCATGACGCGTTGCAGGTCCGGCCGCGTCTGCTCGGGCCACCAAGGCTCCAGCGGTCCACCAACCGGGTCGGCGCCTTCCGCGAGCTGCAGCATCCGCTGCGCAGCCGGGTTCACTGCCCGGACGACACCGGCTTCGAGGATCACCAGCGCGTCAGCGCCGTGAAACAGCGGCGTATCGCGGAAGACATGCCCGACGGAGACAGCCTGCAAGCTATGGTCTTCGATCATGATCACGATTCGGTCCGTCTGGCGCCAAATGTATTGCAAGAGAATCGTATATTTCGCAATCGTACCAATACTTCTGTCTCTAATCTACGGAAAAATCTAAGCTAGGCTGGATACAGACAAGCACAGCGCACCGTGGGCATGCGTAGCGGCGAAATTGCTTTTGACATACGACAATATGGTGGGCGACAAAATCTCTCTTACAATCTTAAGAATGTGAACACCACCCACCAATATTTCAACCGTCGGGATACTTTATTGCATACCGGTGGTGGCAATCGCCGAATTCCGCGCGACTCGCCGGATAGCGGTCATGCGCCCCTTTTCCAATCCGTGGCGATCCGTCACGATCCCCGCATGACCGACCCGATCACCATCGCCGTTCTGCAGAACCGCCTGAACGCCATCGCCGAGGAAATGGGGGAGGCGATGCTGCGCACCGCCTACTCGCAGATCCTGAATTCGTCGCGCGACTTCTCCATCGCGCTGATCGATCGCGCAGTGCCGGCTGATGGCACAGGCGGATCATATCCCGGTGCATGTCGGCGCCATGCCCTGGGCCGCGAAGGCGTTGGCGGCGCGGTTCCCGAACCCGGCGCCGGACGATGTGTATCTGCTGAACGATCCGTATCGCGGCGGCTCGCATCTGCCGGACCTGACGGTGTTCGTGCCGGTCTTCGCCGGCGATCGACTGATGTTCTGGTCGGTGGTCCGCGCGCATCATTCCGATATCGGCGGCGCCACGCATGGCGCCTATAACCCCGCCGCCACCGAGATCTGGCATGAGGGCCTGCGCCTGCCGCCGATGCGCCTGACCGAGAACGGCGTGCTGCGCGAGGACCTGCTGGAGATGCTGGCGCTGAACGTCCGCCATCCGCGCGACTTCCGCGGCGACCTGGCGGCGCAGATCGGCGCGGCGCGCCTGGGCGAGCAGCGACTGAACATCGGTGATCGCGGAATTCGGCGCCGAGACGCTGGCGGAATCGGTCGAGGCGATGCTCGACGCCGCCGAACGTTACGCGCGCGCACATCGTCTCCGGCTGGACGGACGGCGTGTACCACGGCGAGGCGGTGCTGGACGATGACGGCTTCGGCAAGACCAACATCGTTATCCGCGCGCGCGTCACCAAGCAAGGCAGCGACGTCACGGTCGATCTGACCGAGTCCGATCCGCAGGTGACCGGGTTCATCAATTCCTCGCACGCCAACACGCAATCGGCGGTGGCGATGGCGTTCGCGTTCCTGCTCGATCCCGACATCACCAAGAACGACGGCGCGTTCCGGCCGCTGACAGGTGAAGCTGAAGGAAGGCACCATCGTCTGGGCGCGCGAGGGCGCGCCGGTGACGATGTGCACCAGTCATTGCTCCAACGAGATCATCGAGGCGATCGTCGTCGCGCTTGTCGCAGGCCTGCCCGGATCGGGCGATGGGCGGTTGGGGCCGGCGGCTGCGCATCGCGCTGAACGGCGCTCGATCCGCGCACCGGGCGTCGCTTCATCTGGCACATGTTCCAGGCGCGTCCCGGCGGCGGCGGATCGGTCGGCCGGCGACGGGTATTCGACGATCGGCGAATGGCATTCGGCCGGCGGCATCAAGTTCGGCAGCGATCGAGGTGGCCGAGACCCGCTTTCCGCTGGTGTTCGAAACGCATGAATATCGGCCCGGATCGGCCGGCGACGGGCAGTATCGCGGCGGCTATGGCGGCGATATGCGGCTGCGGGTCGAGACCGAGGGCCTCGCCATGGCCAACACCGCCGGCGAGGGCATGGTGCACGGCGCCCGTGGCATGCTCGGCGGTGCACGACGGCGCGCCGCACGACTACACGCTGCTGGCGCCCGGCGCGGCCGCCGCGAAAGCTGAAAAGCAAGGAGATCAACGTGCCGGTGCCGCCCGGCAGCGTGATCCACGTGCTGTCCGGCGGCGGCGGCGGCTGGGGCGACCCCGCAAAACGCGATGCCGAGGCACGACAGGCGGACGCGCAGGAGGGATTGGCGTGATCGCCTGCCAGGCGGCCGAGGAGCCTGACATCGGAGCCACGCACGAGCCGTTGCCGTCCCGCCGCGACGATTGCGAGCCGTCGCGTGGCTGAAGCGCCCATCATCCTGACGGACGAGCCGACCGACGCGGATGAGGCAATCATCGGTCGGGGCCTGGCGCGCTACAACGAAGAGAAGGCGGGGTATCGTGACTCCCGTCCGCTCGCGGCATTGATCAAGGATCCGGTTACGTTCGAAACCGTCGGCGGGATGTATGGGCGCACGTCATACGGCCTGCTGTTCATCGATCTGGTCTACCTGCCCGCCGATCTACGCGGCCAGGACCTGGGTAGCAAGCTGCTCGCCATGATGGAGGCGGAGGCGATCGCGCGCGGCTGCAAATCGGGCTTCCTGCTGACGATCTCCTTTCAGGCACCGGACTTCTACGCCAAATACGGCTGGACCGAATTCGGCCGTATTCCCTGCGATCCACCAGGCACCGACCGGGTGTTCTTCCGAAAGAGCTTCACGCCAAAACCCAAGAAAATGCCATGAGCTGCCCGCCGGCGGTTCCTGTCAACGACCTCCCTTCCACCGGCAGAACCTTTACCGCCTGACCCCGGAGAATCATGACCTACGCGATCGGCATCGATGTTGGCGGCACCTTCACTGACATCGTCGTTTCCGCCGCCGGCGAAACCATTATCGCCAAGGCTCCCACGACGCCCGCCGACCAGTCCGACGGCGTTCTCGCAGGCATCGCCCTCGCCGCCGAACGGCTCGGCCTGTCGACCGACGCGCTGCTGAAGCAGACGGTGCGCATCGTCCACGGCACCACGGTCGCAACCAACGCATTGCTGGAGGGCAAGGCCGCCCGTGTCGGCCTGCTGACCACCGCCGGCCATCGCGACGTGATCGAGATGCGCGAAGGCCTGAAGCCAGAGCGCTTCAACCTGCGCATGGCCCCGCCCGCGCCGCTGGTGCCGCGTCGCCTGCGCCTGCCCGTCACCGAACGTGTCCGCGCCGACGGATCGGTGGAAACGCCGCTCGATCGTGCCTCCCTGGATGCTGCCATCGCGCAGTTGAAAGCCGCGGATGTCGGCGCCGTCGCCATCTGCTTCCTGCACGCCTGGAAGAACCCCGCGCACGAACAGGCAGCGGCCGAAGCGGTGCGCGCCGCCCTGCCCGGCGTCTATGTCACCACCTCGTTCGAGGTGCTGCCGCAGATCAAGGAGTTCGAGCGTTTCTCCACCACCGTCGCCAATGCCGCGGTCGGGCCGGTGATCGAGCGTTACCTCGGCCGCCTGCGCGGACGCCTGGCCGAGGCCGGATACGACGGCGAATTGCTGGTCATCCTGTCGCATGGCGGTGTCGCCTCGGTGACCGAGGCGACACGTCTCGCGGCCGGCACCGCGCTGTCCGGCCCGGCGGGTGGTGTCGCTGCCTGCGTGGCGCTCAGCCGGTCGGGGCTGGCACGCGACATCATCGGCTTCGACATGGGCGGCACGTCGACCGACATCGCCGTCGTGCGCGACGGTGCGCCGGGCCTGTCCGGCGACAAGGCCGTCGGCAACGCACGCATCGCGCTGCCCAGCCTGGATATCGTCACGCTGGGGGCCGGCGGCGGGTCGATCGGGCATCTCGACCGATCCGGCCTGCTCGCCGTCGGGCCGGAAAGCGCTGGCGCCGTCCCTGGCCCCGCCTGCTACGGCCAGGGCGGCACGGAGGCGACGGTGACGGATGCCAATCTGGTGCTGGGCCTGCTCGATCCGGCCAATTTCCTGGGCGGACGGCGACACCTGGACCGGGAAGCGGCGACGAAGGCGGTGGCGCGTGTAGCCGAACGCCTTGGCATCGGCGTTGAGGACGCGGCCGGCGGCATCCATCGTCTGGTCAATTCCCGCATGGCCGATGGCGTCCGCGTGGCGACGGTGCGGCGTGGCGTCGACCCGCGCGGTCTATACACTGCTCGCCTTCGGCGGCGCGGCCGGGCTGCACGTCACCGCCGTCGCCGCGGCGCTGGGCGTCGGGCGTGTCGCGGTGCCGCATCGCCGCTTCCGTGCTGTCGGCCTGGGGCATGCTGAACACCGATCTGCGCGTCGAACTCAGCCGCAGCGTCAGCCAGACCGGGGCGCTGGACACGGCGGCACTCGCCAGCGCCTTCGCCGACATGGAGACGGAAGGGCGCGCCCGGCTGTCCTGGTTCGGCGGCGAGGTGGCGACGGTTCGCTCAGCCGATATGCGGTACGGCGAGCAGGTGTTCGAAATCCCTGTCGGTCTCGACGGTGTGGACCTCTCGCGACAGGCGCAGTGATCGCCGAACGGTTCCACGCGGCGCACCAGGCGCTGTACACCTACGCGCTGCGTGACCAGGAGGTCGTGCTGGTGAACGCGCGGCTGTCGGTGATCGGCCGCCTGCCGCCGGTCGAGCAGGAAGCGGCCGCCGACCGATCGGATACTGCGGCCAAGGGCACACGCCGTACCTGGCTGAATGGCTGGACCGACGTGCCGGTCTACGATTTCCTTGCGCTCGGGACGGGCCAGACGCATCGCCGGACCCGCGCTGGTGGAGTTCGATACCACCACCGTCCTGCTCCGCCCTGGCGATCGGGCACACTTCGATCGGGGCGGCTGGCTCGATGTCGCAGTTGACGCCGCGGGCGGGCCGGCTTAGTGCTTGAGGCATAACGGAGAACATCGCATGCGTGCGGATATCGCGCTGAAGGTTTTCTGGCAGCCTGGCTGAACGAGCTGCCTGAAACTCAAAGAGTTTCTCTCGGTCCGTGCGATCGAGTTCGATTCCATCAATGTTCTGCAAGACCCCGATGGGGTGGCCGAGCTGCGCCGCCTCGGCGCTCGTTCGATCCCCGTGCTGTCGCGCGGCGATGACTGGGTGTTCGCGCAGAATATCGGGCATGTGGTCAAATTCCTCGGGCTGAATGAGGCGACCGGGCCGGTGCTGTCGCCCGAGCGCGCTGGTGCAGCGCCTGTCGTTGTTCGTCGATACGGCGTCGCAGATCGTGCCGCAGATGCCGGATGCGCTGATGACGAAGGAGGTGCCGAACCGGCCGCGAAGCTACCGCGTTCTGGGCCACCATATCTTCCGCATCCCCGAAGGCATGATGATGGTCGCGGGCGGTCAGACGTTGACCAATGACCTGCTGATGCCAGGCGTCCCGCAAGAGATGCAAACGAGCGCCGACCTCGGTGCCTATGGGCGCAAAGTGCTGGCCGACCTCGGCGACTGGTGGGCGAACAAGGCCGACCGAACCGGCAAGCAGGTGGTGCAGACCTATTACGGGCCGCAGATGCTTGCATGAAGTGCTGGAACGCACGACCTGGCATTGCGGCCAGCATGTGCGGCAGTGGTTCATGCTGCTGGGCATGGCAGAGATCGCGCCGGCCACGACGCTCGATGCCACCGCCTTCAAGGACCTGCCCATGCCGTCGAGCGTGTGGGACGGTTAGAGCGTGATGACCGGAGGCGGAAGCGCCGGAGGTCTGAATCACGCGATCAAACAAACACCTGGAGCACGATGGCTGAGCGAAAGCGATGTCATCCTGCTCCAGGGCGTTTCAGACACCTGCCACTCATCCCCATCCGAACGAGCGTTCCACCGCCTTCTGCCAGCCGTTTGCCAGCGTCCGCCGCCTGTCTTCGCTCATGGCTGGCGTCCAGCGCTCCGCTTCCGCCCAGTTGGCGCGCAGATCGTCCAGACCTGACCAGTAGCCGACCGCCAATCCAGCCGCATAGGCCGCGCCGAGCGCTGTTGTCTCCACGCAGGCCGGCCGCACCACAGGGACATCCAGCATGTCCGCCTGGAACTGCATCAACAAGCGGTTGACCACCATCCCCCCATCCGCTCGGAGCGCCGTGGTGGCGATCCCGCTGTCCTGCTCCATGGCGCGGACCACGTCCGCCACCTGGTAGGCGACGGCCTCCAGGGCTGCCCGCGCGATATGGCCCCTTGAGGCGAAACGGGTCAGTCCGGCAATGATCCCGCGCGCATCCGCCCGCCAATACGGCGCATACAAGCCGGAAAACGCCGGCACGAAATACACGTCGCCGTTGTCCGGCACGGACGCGGCCAGCGCCTCGATGTCCGCACTGCGCTTGATCAGCCCCAGCCCGTCACGCAGCCATTGCACCAGTGCGCCGGTGATGGCGATCGAGCCCTCCAACGCATAGGTCGCAGGCCGGTCGCCGATTTTCGCGGCGACGGTGGTGACCAGGCCGTGGGAGGACGATATCGGCTGCTCCCCAGTGTGCATCAGCAGGAAACAGCCGGTGCCGTAGGTATTCTTCGCCTCGCCCGGTGCGAAACAGGCCTGCCCCATCAGCGCCGCCTGCTGGTCACCGAGGATACCGGCAACCGGCACGCCGGCCAGCGGCGCACGCGCCTCGGCGTAGACCATCGAGGACGCGACGATCTCCGGCAGAACCGCGCGCGGGATGCCAAAAGCCGAGAGCAGGGCATCGTCCCAGTCGAGCGTGGCGAGGTTCATCAACTGTGTGCGGCTCGCATTGGTCACGTCGGTGATGTGCCGCCCTGTCAGGTGCCACAGCAGCCAGGTATCGACAGTGCCGAAGACCAGATCGCCGGCCTCGGCGCGTCGCCGAGCGGCGGGGATGTTATCCAGCAGCCAGCGCAATTTCAGGGCGGAGAAATAGCTCGCCAGCGGCAGGCCGGTGCGAGCGCGGAACCGGTCCTGTCCGCCGTCGCGCGCATATTCGGCAACCAGCGGATCGACGCGGGTGTCCTGCCAGACCAGAGCGTTGTGGACGCGCCTCGCCGGTGCGGCGGTCCCATAGCAGCGTCGTTTCCCGCTGGTTGGTGATCCCGACAGCCGCGAGGTCTGCCGGCGACAGGTTGGCCTCCGACAGCGCCTGCTCGATCACCGCCAGCGTGTTGGCGAGGATCTCCGCCGGGTCGTGCTCCACCCAGCCGGGCTTCGGGTAGATCTGCCGGTGTTCCTGCTGCGCCAGGGCGACGACCGCACCGGTCCGGTCGAAGACAATGAACCGGCTCGACGTGGTGCCCTGGTCGATGGCTCCGACATAACGACGCATGCATATCCCTCCCAACCGCTTCGGTCTGCGTTGGCGGCAGGATAAGGGTTTAGCCACGTCGCGTCATGGCTGGATCGGGAGGGGCCGACCCCTCCCGTCAGCCAGAAATGGCCGCCAGTCAGTGCGCGATCTGTTCCAGTGCCAGACGGTTTGTCTTCGGCCCTGCCAGGGCGATCGAAGCGATCACGATCGCCATCGCACCGGCGATGAAGAGGAACACGCCTGCGACGCCGAACTGCTGCAGGATGGCGGCGATGACGAAGCCCGTGAAGATCGCCGACAGCCTGCTCCAGGCGTAGGTGAACCCGACCGCCCGAGCTCGGATTCGTGTCGGGAACAGTTCAGACTGATAGTTGTGGATCGAGAACGAGAGCCAGGCATTCATCATCGTCTGCAACGTTCCGATGATGATGATCCAGGTCGCATCTGACCTGCTGGGCGAACAGCATGCCGAATATCGCGATGCCCAGGCAAGCGATGCAGACCTGCCATTTCCGTTCGATTCTGTCGGCGAACATCGTGCCGATCAGCGGGAAGATCGGATAGGCGAAGGCGATGATGAAGGAATATTGCAGCGTCTGCGACACATGGATGCCCTTGGCGATCAGCAGCGTCGGCACCCAGTTGGCGAAGCCGTAGAAGCCGACGGTCTGGAAGAAATTGGCGACCGACAGCATGATGGTGCGGCTGCGGTATTCGGGACTGAACGCTTCGGCCAGGCGGCCGGGCGTGTCGTTTTCGACCGCCGGCGGCTCAGGCGCCGGCAGAGGCTTGCCGTATTCGGCCTCGACGCGGGATTCGATGCGGCGCAGCACCCGTTCGGCCTCATCGATGCCGGCCCTGCTGCGCCAGCCAGCGCGGCGATTCCGGCAGCCGCAGCCGCACTGCCCAGACCAGCAGCGCGCCGACGGAACCGAGCAGCACGACCCAGCGCCAGCCGGACAGACCGAACGGCGCGGTGCCGTTCAGCAGCCATGCCAGGAAAGCGACGACGGGCACAGGGATGAAGCCGATCGACTGCTGGATGGCGAAGGTGCTGCCCGCGGCAGCGTTTCGGCACCAGCTCCGAGATATAGGTATCGACCGTCACCAGTTCGACGCCGACGCCGATACCGGCGATCATCCGCCAAAAGTTGATGCCGTTCGGGGTGGATTGGAACGCCATCACGAACGAGGCGATGCAGAACCACACCAGAGAGATGGTGAACACCGTCCGGCGGCCGAAGCGGTCGGCAAGATGGGTGAAGAACATCGTGCCGATGAACAGGCCTGTGAACAGCGCGGCGATGAACGACGCGAGGCCGGTAAAGCCGAACAACGAGACGGTCGTGGGCGTGAAGATCTTGTCGGCGAACATGCCGGGCGCGATCGAGCCGGTCAGGAAGATGGCATAGGTGTCGAACCATGCGCCCAGCGAAACCAACAGCACCAGCATCCAGATCTGGCGTGTCATCGGCAGGCGGTCGAGCCGCGCGGTCACTCGCGCAGCCTGGTTCGAGGATGCGGCTGCGTCCATAGTGTAATACCTCCCGTCACGCCTGAGGCGTGCATTCTTTTTGGTTATCCGGCGGTACGCACGACGAAGCGCGCCACCGGCCGTCACAGTGCGATAGGTCGGCGCGTCTTTTTTGTGCGCATGCGGAATGCGTCATCACGTGAAAGGAAACAGGTTTCACTCTCGTTACAATCACGTGGCAACCAGTCTCTGCCCAAGGAAAATGCCCCAGGCCGAATGCAGCGTAGTCATAAATCGGCGACGGTATGGAAGTGGTCAGGTCCCCCAAACCGGTCCGGTGCCGGTTTTCCATCCGGCGAACCACCCTTGCCCGAACCGCCGGTCCGTCCTTCACTGCCGCCGACAGGAGTCCAATCATGGCGGAACGATTCAAGGGCAGGACCGCCGTCGTCACCGGCGGCGTATCCGGCATCGGCGCCGGCATCGCCGCGCGTCTGGCCGCCGAAGGGCGCGCGCGTCAGCCTGTGGGACCGGGACGCGGCCGGCCTCGCCAAGGCCGGCGCAGCCGCACACCGTCACGCTCGACGTCACCGACCCCGAGGCGGTGCAGCGCGCCGCCGACGGACACCGCCGCCGCACTGGGCCGGATCGACATCCTGGTGACCTCGGCCGGCATCACCGGACCCAACGCACCGACCTGGGAGTATCCGGTCGCCGCGTGGGACCAGGTGATCGATGTCAACCTGAAGGGCGTGTTCTACTGCAACCGCGCCGTCGTGCCGCTCATGCTGCGCAACGGCTACGGCCGCATCGTCAACATCGCCTCGATCGCCGGCAAGGAGGGCAATCCCAACGCCTCCGCCTATTCCGCGTCCAAGGCCGGCGTCATCGGGCTGACCAAGTCGCTCGGCAAGGAACTGGCGACCACCGAGATCCGGGTCAACTGCGTCACCCCCGCCGCGGTGCAGCACGCCGCTGTTCGACGCAGATGACGCAGCAGCAGATCGACTGGATGCTGTCGAAAATCCCCATCGGCCGCTTCGGCGAGATCGACGAGGTCGCCTCGCTGGTGCTGTTGGCTGGCGAGCGAGGAATGCAGCTTCTCCACCGGCGCGGTGTTCGACATCTCCGGCGGCCGCGCGACCTATTGAACAGGGACACAGACAATGGACAGCCGAAACCTCGGCTTCACGCCCGCCGACGAAGCTGGCCGGACATGATCCGCAGCAAGCAGCTCTCGCCGGTCGAACAGATGACCGCGCTGCTGGCCCGCATCGAGGCGCTGAACCCGAAGGTCAACGCTTCGCCTATCTCGCCGCCGATCCGGCGATGGACGGCGGCGAAGCGCGCCGAGGCCGCGCTGATGGCCGGCGAGCGGCATCGGCCGGCTGCACGGCCTGCCGGTCACCATCAAGGACCTGGCGATCACCAAGGACATGCCGACGCAGATGGGCAGCCCGATCTTCACCGGCAACCAGCCGACCGAGGACACGCCGATCGTGCCGCGCCTGCAGCGACGAAGGCGCGATCATCCTCGGCAAGACCACGACATCGGAGTTCGGCTGGACCGGCGTCAGTCGCACTCGCCGCTGACCGGCATCACGCACAATCCGTGGAAGCACGGCTACAACGCCGGCGCGTCGTCGGCCGGCGCGGGCGCCGCGGCGGCGGCGGGCTTCGGGCCGCTGCACCAGGGCAGCGACGGCGCCGGCTCGATCCGCATGCCGTCGCATTTCTGCGGCGTGTTCGGGCTGAAGCCGACCTTCGGCCGCGTGCCGTACTATCCGGTCAGCACCGGCGACCTGACCTCGCATATCGGCCCGATGACCCGCACCGTCGCCGACAGCGCGCTGATGCTGGAGGTGATGGCCGGGCCGCATCCGCTCGATTACACCACCTGGAGGCCGGGCCGGCGGCCTATCTGGCGCCGGCTGCACGAAGGCATCAAGGGCAAGACGCATCGCCTACAGCCCCGACCTCGGCGTCGCGCGCGTCGATCCGGATGTCGCCGCGCTGGTGAAGACGGCCGCCGACGCGGTTCAGCGAACTCGGCGCCACGGTCGAGGAAGTGACGACGCCCTGGGCCGCCCCCGGCCCGGAGACTGATCCGTTTCTTCTGGGCCGCGCACCTGACCCGCCTGAAGCCGCATCTGGAGAAGTGGGAAGCGCAGATGGACCCGGGCCTCGTCGCCTGCATCAAGGCAGCGGCACGACTCTCGGTCACGGACTACCAGACTGATGCGCGAACGCAAGATGGCCTACATCGCCGCGATCCATCGCTGGTTCGAGGACTGGGACTTCCTGCTGACGCCGTCGGTTTCGGTCGCCGCTTTCCCGGCCGAAAAGCTGATGCCGGACCACTGGCCGCAGCATGACTGGGACTGGCTGTCGCTGGGCCGAGTTCTCCTATCCGTTCAACATGTCCTGGAACCCGGCCGCGAGCGTGCCGTGCGGCTTCACCGCCGAGGGCCTGCCGGTCGGCATTGCAGATCGTCGGCCGGCGCTTCGACGATCTGGGCGTGCTGCAGGCCTCCGCGGCGTTCGAGGCAGATGCAGCCCTGGGCCGACAAGCGTCCGCCGCTGACCTGATGGATCTTTTACCCAGTTGCGATGGTTGATGCGCTGGAGCACGTGCCGGCTTTCATCGATGCCCTGCCCTATGATGCCGGCCAGCCGAACCGGTGACCGGCCATTCTTGCCGGTCGCATGCCCCGGCGATAAATTGTAACGACTTTCCGGACGGCGCCGCTGACCGCCTCCGTCTGGTATCAAGACCCGCCTTGTCACGCCGTCTCCCCCCGTTGCTGCTGATCTACGTCGTGACGGATTGCGCGACGGCCTCTTCTCCGCCCCCCCACTTCGGGCCACAGTGATGGAATGAACGAGGCCATCGCCGCCTTCCTCTTGGGTTTCCCCGCGCTGTTCTCGATCGTCAATCCGATCAGCGGCGCGCTGATCTTCCGTGGCGTCACCGCCGGCCTGCCGTATGCAAGCCGATCGGCGATCGCGCGAAAGGTGGCGTTCAATTCATTCGTGGTGATGATGGGGGCACTGTGGGCGGGATCCTATGTGCTCGCCTTCTTCGGGATCACCCTCGCCGCCCTGCGTGTCGCCGGCGGCATCGTCGTGGCGCTCAGCGGCTGGACCCTGCTCAACGCGCCGGAACGGCACGAGGCGAAGAAGCAAGAGCAGATGGCCGGTGCCGGCGACTCGGACGACCAGTCACTGTTCCCGCTGACCATTCCGATCACCACCGGGCCGGGCACGATCTCGGTCGCCGTGGCCCTGGGGGCCGGGCACCCGAAGGAGTGGCCAATGCAGGGCTGGTTCTTCCTCGGCATGACGGCCGCGGCGGCGGCCCTGACCGCCGTGATCTGGGTCGCCTACCACTTTGCCGACCGCCTGACCGCCTTCATGAGCGCCACGAGCGCGCGCACCGTCACCCGGCTGGCCGCATTCCTGCTGCTGTGCATCGGGGTGCAGATTCTGATCACCGGCGTGCAGGACGTGCTGGCCCCGCTGCTGGCGGCACATTGATCCGCCGCGATGAAGCAACCCTCATCAGAACGGTCCTTGGCGTATATCCAGGCAAACCGCTACATTGCGGAATACGAATCGTAAATCCCGACGCAACCGGCCCGATCCGAGGTTAGGAACCAGACCATGAAATTCACGGCCGACCGCGCCACACTGATCAAGGCGCTGGCCCATGTGCAGAGCGTTGTCGAGCGCCGCAACACGATCCCCATCCTGGCGAACGTGATGATCGCGGTGCGGGACGGCAAGCTGACGCTGACCGCGACCGACATGGAGATCGCGATCGTCGAGGATGTCCCTGCCAGCACGACGCGCAACGGCGCCTGCACCGCGCCGGCCGCGACGCTGTATGAGATCGTCCGCAAACTGCCGGACAGCGCCGAGGTCGAACTCGATCACCCCGGCGGCGATGCCCAGCTTGTCGCTGCGCGCGGGCCGGTACGCCACCAAGCTGGTGGTGCTGCCGGTCGAGGACTTCCCCTCGATGACCGCCGGCAGCCTGCCGCACAAGTTCAGCCTCACGGCACACACGCTGCGCGGCTTGATCGACCGCACGCGGTTCGCCATCAGCACCGAGGAAACCCGCTACTACCTGAACGGCATCTACCTGCATCACGCCGAAAGCGACGGCACCCAGGTGCTGCGCGCGGTCGCCACCGATGGCCATCGGCTGGCCCGCGTGGAGGAACCGCTGCCCGAGGGCGCGGCATCCATGCCCGGCGTGATCATCCCCCGCAAGACGGTGAATGAGCTGCGCAAATTGCTCGATGAGGTCACAGGGAACGTCGAGGTCGGCCTGTCGGAGACACGGATCCAGTTCCGAGCAGATGCGATCCTGCTGACGAGCAAGCTGATCGACGGGACCTTCCCGGAGTATGAGCGGGTGATCCCGAAGGGCAACGACAAGGTGCTGCGTGTCGGCAAGAAGGATTTCGCCGATGCGGTGGCACGCGTGGCCGCCATCTCCTCGGAGCGGTCGCGGCCGGTGAAGCTGGCCCTGCAGCGCGATCTGCTGACACTGTCGGCATCGAGCCCTGAACAGGGCATGGCGACCGAGGAACTGGACAGCGACCACGTCAAATACGACTCCTCGCCGCTGGAGATCGGCTTCCAGGCACGGTATCTGAACGACATCACCGATCAGATCCAGGAACAGGTCGAGTTCCGCTTCGCCGACGGGCAGGCACCGACGGTGGTTCAGGATGCCGGGGATGCCAGCGCGCTGTATGTTCTGATGCCGATGCGGGTGTAGAGGCCGGCGCCCCTCCGCCCTGCTAGAGCAGGATGACATCGCTTTCGCTCAGCCATCCTGCTCTAGCTATTTGTTTGATCGCGTGATTCAGACCTCCGGCGATTCCGCCTCCGGTCATCACGCTCTAGCGCTCCAGCAGCGACAACACCGCCTCGGCGGCGCTGTCGGACGGCAGACCGGCCAGAGGACGCAGCATCGTCAGTGCCTTGTCGAACCCTGCACGCTGGGCCGCGACCGCCGCAGGGTCGTCGAACAATTGCCGCATAGCCCCAGCCAGCCTTTCCGGCGTCGCGTCGTATTGAAGGAATTCCGGCACAACCATCCCATCCAGCAGCAGGTTCAGGATCGAGGCGTACTGGATCTTCGGCCAGCAACTTGATCGCAACGCCGGAGATCGGATTGACCCGATACATCACCAACATCGGCACCCGAGCAACGGCTAGTTCGAGGGTCGATGTGCCGGACTTGGTGAGAGCGGCGGTCGAGGCGGCAAACGCGTCGAACTTCTCCTGCGTCGTGGACACCAGGATCGGCCTGACCGGCCAGGCAGCGGTGCGCTGACGCACGGTTTTCGCCACCGGACCGGCCAGCGGCACCACCGGCACCAGACCGGCCGGCAGAAGCCGCAGCGTCTGTTCCAGGATCGGCAGCAGGCGGGAGACCTCGGTATGGCGGCTGCCCGGCATCACCGTCAGGATCCGCGCGTCGGCCGCCACGCCGTGTTGCGCTCGGAAGCGCGCGGCGTTGCCGCTATCGGCACCTGACTCCAGGACCGGATGGCCGACGAAACGGCCCGGTAGGCCGTGGCGGGCGAAGAACGCAGGCTCGAAGGGCAGCAGGCAGAGGAGTTCGTCCCACAGGCCGGGGTAGCGCTTCACCCGGTTCTCCCGCCACGCCCAGATCTGGGGGGCGACGTAGTGCGCGCGCTTGATCCCGCTGTCGCGCAACGCACCCAGGACACGGAGCGTGAAGCCGGGGGAGTCGATGGTCACCAGCACATCGGGCTTGCGCGCCTGGACGTCCTCGATCGCGCGGCGCAGCAGCGCCTTCAGGCGCCGGATGCGCGGCAGGACTTCCAACAGGCCCATGATGGCGAGGTCAGTGATCGGGAACAGGCTTTCCACACCCTCGGCCGCCATTTCGTGGCCGCCGATCCCGATAATCGTCGCATCCGGGCGGCGGCGGCGAATGGCCCGGATCAGGCGGGCGCCAAGCACGTCGCCGGATTGCTCGCCGGCGATCAGGTAGATGAGGGGGCCGCCGGCGGTCATGACGACGCATCATGCGCAAGGCGGCTGCGATCCCCGTTTCGAGCCAGGATTGCCGGCACGACTTCCGGCAGCGCCAGCGCCATTCCTGGCGAACCCGATGCCGGGACGACCGGCACACAGTCCGGCGCGACGTCGGTCGAGGGCCCCGACCCAGCCACAGCGACAGTCATAGCACCGCGGCCATCAAATAATTCACGCCCGTATCCCCCCCGGTGCGCCACTGTCCGCTGAACGGGTCCATGATCAGCCCTGCCGTCTTCGTTACCCGCAGCCCCGCTGCACGCATCATTCCCGCGAGCTCCACCGGCGTGACGAACGCGCGCCAGTCATGCGTGCCGACCGGCAGCATTCGCAGCACATATTCCGCCCCCAGCTTCGCCGTCAGCCAGGACCGGGGCGTGCGGTTCAGCGTCGACATCACCAGCACACCGCCTGGCTCCAACAGCCTGGCAAGGCATTGGATGAAGCCGGCCGCGTCGGCGACGTGCTCGACGACCTCCAGCGAGACCACCGCCGGGAAGCGCAGCCCGTCCACGACAAGCGCCTCGGCCATGGCGGCGCGATAGGACAGCGCCAGCCCCTGCCCCTCGGCATGGGCTCTCGCCACCTCGATGGCCTCCCCGGCGGCATCGATGCCGAGGACCTCATGCCCATGCCGAGCGAGGGCCTCAGAGGCGAGGCCGGCGCCGCAGCCGACGTCCAGGACGCGGCAGCCGGGTGTCAGCACCGTCTCGATCCAGCCGATACGTGCGGGGTTCATCCGGTGCAGCGGCTTCATCGGTCCATTCGGGTCCCACCAGCGTCCCGCCAGCCGGTCGAACTTCGCAACCTCTTCCTCCCGGACCGTCGTCGTCATCATCCACTCCCTCTGACACGCCCGGTTGCTACCGCGACCCGCGGTCAGTATGTGTGCGCCCCAACCTCAACCTGGCAACCAGTAATCCTGCTCCATATGGCTCGCATCGTGATGAAATTCGGCGGCACCTCCGTCGCCGACCTCGACCGTATCCGCAACGTCGCGCAACGCGTGAAACGGGAGGTGGAGGCCGGCAACCAGGTGGCCGTCGTCGTCTCGGCCATGTCCGGCGTGACCAACCAACTTGTCAAATACTGCACCGATCTCTCACCGTTGCACGACGCGCGCGAATATGACGCGGTGGTCGCGACCGGCGAGCAGGTAACCTCCGGCCTGCTGGCGATCTGCCTGCAGGAAAACGGGATCGATGCCCGGTCCTGGCAGGGCTGGCAGATCCCGATCCGCACCGACACCGCGCACGGCAAGGCGCGCATCCAGGGGATCGAGGGCACCGAGATGATCCGGCGCCTGACGGAGCTGAACCAGGTCGCCGTCATCGCCGGCTTCCAGGGCCTTGCCCCCGACAACCGGATCACCACGCTGGGCCGCGGGGGGTCGGACACCTCGGCCGTGGCGCTGGCGGCCGCGCTGAAGGCGGAGCGCTGCGACATCTACACCGACGTCGACGGCGTCTACACAACAGACCCCCGCATCGTGCCGAAAGCGCGTAAGCTGGCGAAAATCGCCTATGAGGAAATGCTGGAACTGGCGTCGGTTGGCGCGAAGGTGCTGCAGACGCGCAGCGTCGAACTGGCGATGAACGAACATGTCCGCGTGCGTGTGCTATCCAGCTTCAAGGACGAACTGGCGAGCGACAGCGAAGGCACGCTTGTGGTCGATGAGGATGAGATCGTGGAAAAGCAGAACGTAGCCGGGATCGCCTATTCCCGCGACGAAGCCAAGATCACCGTGCGCCGCGTGCCGGACCGGCCGGGCATCGCCGCTTCGATCTTCGGTGCGCTGGCGGAGCACAACACCAATGTCGACATGATCGTGCAGAACATCTCGGCTGACGGCACCACCGACATGACCTTCACCGTCGGCAAGGCCGACCTGCCGCGCGCCCGCGCCGCCCTGGCCGCCATCAAGGACCAGATCGGCTCTGCCGAATTGGTCGAGGATCCGGACGTCGCCAAGATCAGCGTCGTCGGCGTCGGGATGCGCAGCCATGCCGGCGTGGCCAACACGATGTTCCAGGCGCTGGCGGACAAGGCGATCAACATCCAGGTGATCTCCACCAGCGAGATCAAGGTGTCCGTGCTGATCGGCGCGGAATACACCGAACTCGCGGTACGGGCACTTCATACGGCGTATGGTCTCGATGCCAACTGATCCTGGGGCCAGTAATCCCCCGAAGCAGTGTGACGCGCGCGCGCAGCTGGATCGGCTGTGGTCGCGCGGCACGGAATTCCTCGGCACCCGCTATGCCATCATGGGCGGGGCGATGTCCTGGGTCAGCGAGATGCATCTGGTCTCCGCCATCTCCAACGCCGGCGGCTTCGGGGTGATCGCCTGCGGGGCAATGTCGCCGGATCAACTGGCCGCCCAGATCGCCGGGACACAGCGTCTGACCGACAAGCCGTTCGGCGTGAACCTGATCACCATGCACCCTGAGTTGCTGGACCTCGTGCGTGTCTGTCTGGAAGCGAAGGTCGGGCATATCGTGCTGGCCGGCGGTATCCCGCCCGGACCGGCGGTGCGCGCGGTGAAGGACGGCGGCGCAAGGCTGATCACCTTCACGCCCTCGCTCGCGCTGGGCAAGCGCATGGTCCGTTCCGGCGCCGATGCGATCGTCATCGAAGGCTCCGAGGCCGGCGGCCATATCGGCCCGGTGTCGCTGACCGTGCTGGCGCAGGAGATCCTGCCGCATCTGCGCGACGTGCCGGTCTTCGTCGCCGGTGGTCTGGGACGCGGCGAGGCAATCCTCGCCTACCTCGAAATGGGCGGCGTCCGGCGCCCAGCTCGGCACCCGCTTCGCCGCGTCGAGCGAAGTTGATCGCACATGAGAAGTTCAAGAAACTCTTCGTCCAGGCCTCAGCCCGCGACGCGCTGCCGTCGGTCGAGCTGGACTCCCGTTTCCCGGTGATCCCGGTGCGCGGGCTGGCGAACGATGGGACGAAGAAGTTCCTGGAGCATCAGGCAGAGACACGGGACAGGTTTCTTGCCGGCGAGGTCACGAAGGAAGAAGCCCAACTGCTGATCGAACGTTTCTGGGCCGGTGCGCTTGCGGCGGGCGGTGATCGACGGCGATATCGAGACCGGATCGGTGATGGCGGGACAGTCGGTCGGCATGGTGACCAAGGTCCAGCCGGTGGCGGAGATCATCGAGGAACTGATCGCCCAGGCTGTCTCGGCGCTGGAAACGCGGATAGCGACGGCAGGTTAGTGTGCGATCGTCTGAGGTTGACGCGCCGGTGCGCGGCAACCTCAGACGTGAATCGCCCTCGGCGAGACCGGCATTGCGCTGCCCGGATGTCGCCCGTCATCCGATGCTGCTGCGCGACCTCGGCGGCCGGCGATACCAGGCCGGCGGCGAGCCCGATCGCCCCAAGCCCCAAAAAGGACGGAAATCGACGCAATATTGCCACGAGGTCACTTTCTAAACTGCGCCCGAACGGTCAGATACATCCATACGAAAGACCCAAGGATGGATGGAGACAGTCGCGAGACGATGACCCAACCGAGACGCCTTCTGTCCCGGCTCCGCTCCCTGCGTGCCCAGGGTTCCGGCCCCGCTGGCCCAGTCCCGACGGGATTCGGCACCCTTGCCCGCGCTGGTGCAACTGGTGGCGGCCGAAATGGTGAGCGAGGTCTGTTCGGTCTACGTTTCCCGCCCCGGCGATATCCTCGAACTGGCCGCCACCGAAGGGCTGAACCGCGATGCAATTGGCCGCACTCGGCTGCGCGTCGGCGAGGGTATCGTCGGGCCTCTGCGCCGCCACGGCCACGGTGATGAATCTGCCGGACGCGCAGAACCATCCCGGCCTTCGCCTACCGGCCGGAAACCGGCGAGGAGCCGTTCGCCTCCATGCTCGCCGTCCCGGTCCGCCGGTCCGGCCGGACGTTGGGCGTGCTGGTGGTGCAGAACCGCGCGCCGCGCAACTTCACCGAGGCCGAGATCGACGACCTCGAAACCGTCGCCATGCTGCTGGCGGAGCTGCTGCCGGCCAGCGGCGCGACCGACGGACGGCCCGAAGGCGTCGGCGCCACCGTCCCACGCCTGTTCTCCGGCACATCGCTCAATCCCGGCATTGCCGTCGGGCCCGTCGTCCTGCTCGACGCCATCCGTCCGATCGCACGCATCCTGTCGGACAACCCGGAGGCGGAGCAGGCGCGGCTGGATGCGGCCGTGGATCAGCATGCAGCGCGGCCTGGATGACCTGTTCGCCGACGTCCCTCAAAACGGCCGCCCCGCCGACGTCACCGCCTCCCGCGAGGTGCTGGAGGCGTATCGCCTCGTCGCCGCCGATGCCGGCTGGCTGCGCCGCGTCGCGGAGGTGATCCGCAGCGGCATGACCGCCGAGGCCGCCGTGCAGAAGGTCGCAAGCGAGCTGCACGGACGCATGCGCCGCATCGGCGACGCCTATCTGCGCGAGCGGCTCGCTGACATGGAGGATCTGGCCAACCGCCTGCTCGCCGCCCTGACCGGCGCCGAAACCGTGCGTCGACGTGCCGGAGAACGCCATCCTGATGGCGCGGCGGCATGGGCCCGGCGGAGCTGCTCGACTGGCACGCGCGCGGCATCGCCGCCATCGCCATCGAGGAAGCCAGCCCCGCCGGCCACGCCGCCATCCTCGCGCGCGCCCTGGGCATCCCCGCGCTCGGCAACCTGCGCGGCATCCTCGACGCCGCCGAAAGCGGCGACGAGGCGGTGATCGACGCCGATGACGGCCAGTTCATCCTCCGCCCGGAGAACGAGGTGCGCGACGCCTATGCCCGGGCACGCGACGCGAAATCGGCAAAATCGGCCGAACTCGCCGTCTGGCGGACACGCTCGGCGGTAACGGCGGACGGCGTCCCGCTGCAGTTGATGCTGAACATCGGCCTCGGCCTGGAATTGCCGCAACTGGAACGCACCGGCGCGGATGGGATCGGCCTGTTCCGCACGGAAATCGCCATGCTGGCGCGCGGCAGCGTCGCCGACGTCGCCGAACAGGCGGCGATCTATGCCCGCGTGCTGGATGAGGCCGGCGACAAGCCAGTGCTGTTTCGCACGCTCGACCTCGGTGCCGACAAGCTGCTTCCCGGCACGGAAACCGAGGAGGAAAATCCGGCCATGGGCTGGCGCTCGCTACGCGTCGGGCTCGATCGCCCCGCGCTGCTGCGCCGGCAGTTGCGCGCCCTGCTGCTGGCCGCCGGCGATCGCGCCTTGTCCGTGATGTTCCCAATGGTCGCCACAGCCGAGGAATTCCGCGCCGCTCGGGCGCTGCTGCTGGCCGAGGCGAACCGCGTGCGCCCCACGCCGCGCAGCCTGCGCATCGGCACGATGCTGGAGGTGCCGGCGTTGATGTGGCAGTTGCCCGACCTGTTGAAGGACGCCGACTTCGTCTCGGTCGGGTACGAACGATTTGTTACAATTTCTCTTTGCCGCTGACCGTGGCACACCGTCGCTCTACGATCGTTACGATTTTCTTTCGACGCCTGTGCTGGACCTTCTGGAGCAACTCATGGTTGCAGCCCGGCTGGCCGGCGTTCCGGTCTCGGTCTGCGGAGAGGCCGCCTCCCGACCGCTGGAAGCGCTGGTGATCGCCGCGCTCGGTATTCACGACGCTGTCGATGCCGGCGAGCGGTATCCTGCCGATCAAGGCCATGTTCAGTCAGGTCGACCTGGCGGCGTTCCAATCCGTCCTGGCCTCCATCCGCCGCGGAGGCGGCATGAACCTGCGCGAGCCGATTGCAACCTGGGCTCGCGAACACGGTATCCTGGGGTGAGACGGTCGCAGGCGGCGATATTTCTTGCTGATGCAGATGGCTAGGCCGTCATGCGAAGCGTGCGTTTCTGGTTTGGCAATGCAATTTTAAGGCATTGGAAAAACTTATCGTGTGTTTTAGAACCGCCTTGCTTGCCACCTAGGGGCGGATCGCCACGGTGACGGGCGTTTGCACCAGATCGGAACAAGAACGGGGCGCCGGTGCTGCAGGAGAGCAGGTCCAAACTGGTTGAAAGTCAGCGCATGATGTCTACCGTCACGCGCATTGTGACGGATGAGCCGGTGGCCCCCCGAGCGGGCACCGATCTGCGGGCTGCGCGGGAGCGGCTGGGGTGGCCGATCGATGCGCTCGCCCAGGAATTGCGGATCCGGCAGGTGCATCTGGAAGCCCTGGAGGAAGGCCGGCTATCGACCTTGCCCGGTCACGCCTATGCCCTGGCGTTCGTGCGCACCTATGCGCGCGCGCTCGGCCTGGATCCCGAAGAAACCGTCCGCCGCTTCAAGACCGAGGCCGGCGAAGGCGCCGCCCGCCCGGAACTGGTATTTCCCGCACCGGTGCCCGAACGCGGCCTGCCTTCGGGCGCCGTCGTTTTCCTGGGCCTGCTGCTCGCCATCGGCGCCTATGCCGGCTGGTATCGCCTCTCGGCCGATGGACGACTGCCGGCCGAAACGGTGGTCCCGGTGCCGGAGCGTCTGGCCCCGCTGGCGGAGCAGGCCATCCCGCCCGCCGTTCTGGCACCCGCGAACCCCGCCATCGCATCGGCGGGCCCGGCGGTCATTGCCGATGCCGGTGCCAACGGCGCGTTGAAGATCGTCACGGCCCCGACGGAGCCGCAGGCGCCACCGCCGCCGTCGATTTCCCCGACCTCGCTGCCGCAGCATCGGTTAATCCTCCGGCGCGTGACGTTCCGCCGGCGTCCAGCCTCGCCCCCGCGGCCGCGCTAGCCGCGACACAGCCGCCGGGCGCACAGCTCGCTGCCCAGCCTTCCGCGCAGCCGACCGCACAACAACCCCCTCTCGGCCCGGATGACAGCCGCATCGTGCTGCGCGCCAGTGCGCCGAGCTGGCTGCTGGTGAAGGACAAATCCGGCGCCGTGCTGCTGAACCGGGTGCTGAAGCCGGGTGAGACCTGGCCCGTCCCGCCACGCGCCGACCTGCTGCTGACCACCGGCAATGCCGGCGGCACCGACGTGCTGCTGGACGGCGTGGTCACGGCCAGCCTGGGCGGCGCCGGCGTCGTTCGGCGCGATCTGCCGCTGGATGCCGACCAGATTCAGGACGGCAAGCTCGCGCCTGTCGTCATTCCGCAACTTGCATCGTCGCGCCCGCGCCAGTAGCGAAATTTCGGCAAAGACCCCATACTCCAGGGCAACAGATACCGCCGAGACGCGCCAGGTGCCGCCGGGAAGGAGATTTGCATGACCGCCTATCGCCCCTATCAGGAAATCACCCGGCGCAAGTCCCGCAGGGTTTATGTGGGCAAGGTGCCGGTGGGCGATGGCGCACCGATCTCGGTGCAGACGATGACCAATACGCTGACGCACGACGTCGCCGCCACGGTCGCACAGATCAAGCGCGCCGAGGCCGCGGGCGTCGACATCGTCCGCGTCTCCTGCCCGGATCAGGAGAGTGCGCTGGCGCTGAAGCAGATCGTGCCGCAGGTCAACGTGCCGATCGTCGCCGACATTCACTTCCACTATCGCCGCGCGCTGGAGGCGGCCGCAAGCGGCGCCGCTTGCCTGCGCATCAACCCGGGCAACATCGGCTCCGACGAGCGGGTCAAGGAAGTCATCAAGGCGGCCCGCGATCATGGATGCTCCATGCGCATCGGCGTCAACGCCGGCTCGCTGGAGAAGCACCTGCTGGAAAAATACGGCGAGCCCAACCCCGAAGCGCTGGTCGAGAGCGCGCTGTATCACGCCAACATCCTGCAGCAGCACGACTTCCACGACTTCAAGATCAGCGTGAAGGCGTCGGACGTGTTCCTGGCTGTCGCCGCCTATCAGCAACTGGCGGAGGTCTGCGACCACCCGCTGCATATCGGCATCACCGAGGCCGGCGGCCGGCGCATGGGCACGGTGAAGTCGTCCATCGGCCTGGGCTCGCTGCTCTGGGCCGGCATCGGCGACACCATGCGCGTGTCGCTGTCCGATGAGCCCGAGGAAGAGGTCCGCGTCGCCTGGGACATCCTCAAGTCGCTCGGCATTCGTCATCGCGGGGTGAAGGTCATCTCCTGCCCGTCCTGCGCGCGGCAGGGCTTCAACGTGATCGAGACCGTGCAGACGCTGGAAGAGCGGCTCGGCCATATCGAAACGCCGATGACACTGTCGATCATCGGCTGCGTGGTGAACGGCCCCGGCGAGGCGCTGATGACCGATATCGGCGTGACCGGCGGCGGCAATGGCCGGCACATGGTGTATCGCGCCGGCAAGACCGACCACACGATCGAGGGCGGCACCATGGTCGACCATATCGTGGAACTGGTCGAAGCCAAGGCGGCGGAGCTGAAGGCGGCGAAGGAAGCGGAAAAGCTAGCGGCGGAGTAGGAATCTCTGCCCGGAAAACATCCATCGTCATGGCCTGGTCAAGCCTGGTCAAGCCGGGCTATGATGATGCTGATGCAACGATCGGCACCGCCCGGTCCACTCAGCGCGTTGCCATGCCGGACCGACATGTTCGCCATTTGCCACGAGTAGCCCGCCGCTGACCGTCCGCTTATATAGTGGCCGCACTCCCACCAATGAGCGACCAAGGACCCCAGCGCTTTGACCGAACTGCAGCCCGCCCGCGGCACCCACGACCTGATCGGCGAGGAGCAGCGCCGCTTCCACCGCGTGGCCGACACCGCCCGCCGCGTCGCCGCCGTCTATGGCTTCGACGAATGGATCACCCCGATCTTCGAGGACACACGCGTCTTCTCCCGCACCCTGGGCGAGACCTCCGACGTCGTCACCAAGGAGATGTACACCTTCGACGACCGCGGCGGCGACTCCGTCACCCTCCGCCCCGAAGGCACGGCCGGGGTATGCCGAGCGCTGGTGACCAACGGACTGACGCAGATCCTGCCGCAGAAGGTGTTCTACGCCGGCCCGATGTTCCGCTACGAGCGGCCGCAAAAGGGCCGCTACCGCCAGTTTCACCAGATCGGCACGGAACTGATCGGTCCCGCCGAACCGCTTGCGGACGCCGAGGTGATCGCCTGCGGCTGGGCCATCCTGGAGGCGCTGGGCGTCGCCGCCGACACGGTGCTGGAACTGAACACGCTGGGCGACAAGGACTAGCCGCGACGCCTACCGCGCCGCGCTGGTCGCCTATTTCACCGCCCACAAGGAGCGGCTGTCGAAAGACAGCCTGATGCGGCTGGAGCAGCAACCCGCTGCGCATCCTCGACAGCAAGGACGAAGGCGACCGCCGCATCGTCGCCGACGCACCGACCATCGAGCCCTACCTGACCGACAGCCGCGCGCGCCTTCTAGGACGGGCTGCAGGGTCACCTCGCCGCGCTTCCGCGTGCCGTTCGTCGAGAACCCGCGCATCGTCCGCGGCCTGGACTATTACGGCCACACCGCGTTCGAGTTCGTCACCGCCAAGCTGGGCGCCCAGGGCACGGTCATGGCCGGCGGCCGCTACGACGGGCTGGTCGCCGAGATGGGCGGCCCCGCCACCCCCGCCGTCGGCTGGGCCGCCGGGATCGAGCGTCTGGCCATGCTGATGGACATCGCCCCGCCCGCCCCCAGCGCCGTCGCCGTTATCCCGATCGGCGACGCGGCCGAAGCCAAGGCGCGTCGAGATCCTGCAGGACCTGCGCCACAACGGCATCCGCGCCGAGATGGCCTATCGCGGCAACCTCAAGCGCCGCATGGAACGCGCCAACAAGGCCGGCGCTCGGGCCGCCGTCATCCTCGGCGCTGACGACCTCGCGGCCGGCCGTGCCCAGGTGAAAGATCTCGCCACCGGCACCCAGGAGGCCGTCCCGTTCGCCAAGATCGCCGTCGCGTCTGACATGAAGCTGGCACTACAAACTCGACCGCATCGCCGCCCGCGCGGACGAATTGCGCGCCATGCTGTCCGAAGGCATCGGCGGGGAAGCGTTCGTCAAAGCCTCCAGCGAACTGTCCGACATCGAGCCCGTGGTCGCGCGCATCGGCGATCTGCGGGAGGCCGAACGCGCGCGCGATGAGGCGGAGTCGCTGCTGGCCGATCCGGAGATGAAGGAACTGGCCGAGGCGGAACTGTACGAGCTGAAGGAGCACATCCCCGCGCTGGAGCATGAAATCCGCCTGGCGCTGCTGCCCAAGGATGAGGCCGATGCGCGGTCGGCGATCCTGGAAATCCGTCCGGCTGCCGGCGGCGATGAGGCCGGCCTGTTCGCCGCCGAACTGTTCACGATGTATCAGAAATACTCCGACAGCAAGGGCTGGCGGTTCGAAATTCTGGACTACAGCGATACTGGCCTCGGCGGCATCAAGGAGGCTACAGCGGAAATCACCGGCCGCAACGTCTTCGCCCGCTTGAAATATGAATCCGGCGTGCATCGCGTGCAGCGGGTGCCGGCGACGGAGAGCCAGGGACGCATCCATACCTCTACCGTCACGGTCGCGGTGCTGCCGGAAGCCGAGGAAGTCGATGTGCAGATCGACGAAGGCGACCTGCGCATCGACGTCTATCGCGCTTCGGGCGCCGGCGGGCAGCACGTCAACAAGACCGAAAGCGCGGTGCGGATCACGCACATGCCGACCGGCATCGTCGTGGCGATGCAGGAGGAAAAGAGCCAGCACAAGAATCGCGCCAAGGCGATGAAGATCCTGCGGGCGCGCATGTATGAGCAGCAGCGCGCCGCGCTGCATGCGACGCGGGCGGCGGATCGCAAGTCGCAGGTCGGGACCGGCGATCGCAGCGAGCGCATCCGCACCTACAACTTCCCGCAAGGGCGGGTGTCGGATCACCGGATCAACCTGACGCTCTACAAGATCGACCGCGTGATGCAGGGCGACCTCGATGAGTTCATCGACGCACTGACGGCGGAAGACCAGGCGGCGCGGCTGGCCGCGGAGGAATAGAGCGTGATGACTAGAGGCGGAATCGCCGGAGGTCTGAATCACGTGATTAAGCAAAGAGCTAGAGCGGGATGGCAGAGCGACAGCGCTGTCATCCCGCTCTAGGCGCCCGCCGCATGGCGGAACGCCAGATCACGGTCGCGGAGGCGCTTCGGAGCGGCGCCGCCCGTTTGCGGGATGTCGCAGAGAATCCGCGCCGCGAAGCCCGGCTGCTGCTGGCCCACGCATTGGGCGTTCTACCTTTGGACCTGATCCGCGAGCCGAATCGCACGGTTTCGCCAGACCAATTCGAAACCCTGCTTGCCCGGCGTGCGGCGCGGGAACCGATGGCGCTGATCCTCGGGCATCAAGGATTCTGGACGCTCGATCTCCGCGTTTCGGCCGCCACGCTGATCCCGCGCGCCGACAGCGAGACGGTGATTACCGCCGTCCTTCAGGAGACGCAGCGGCCGCCACGCCGGATTCTCGATCTCGGCACCGGCACCGGCTGCCTGTTGCTGGCGTTATTGAGCGAGTATCCGGACGCATACGGTATCGGTGTCGATCGCGTTCCTGCAGCGGCGGCCCTCGCCCAGGAAAACGCTCGGACCAATGGACTGATGAATCGGGCTTCTTTTGTCGCCGGTAGTTGGACCAATTCCCTGCTCGGGTCGTTCGATGTCATTGTGTCGAACCCGCCTTATATCCGTGCCGCGGACATAGACGGACTGATGCCGGAGGTTGCGCTGCACGAACCCCGTTCGGCCCTGGACGGGGGTATGGACGGCTACGATGCCTATCGCACGATTCTGACGCGACTCGGGGATGTGCTGGCACCGGATGGGCTGGCGGTCCTGGAATTGGGTGCCGATCAAGCGCCCGTGGTCGCGGCGATGGCTGCGGCAGCGGGCTATGCCAGCCGACTTCACCAGGATTTGGCCGGAATCGAGCGGGCGATCGTCCTTCGTGTCGGGATTTGTTAAAAAAGGGTTTGGCAGTCTGGCGTTGCTTGTATAGGGTGCCAGTGTGACAGGGGTACTGTGATACAGGGTCCCCGGCTGCGAAGGGTGCGGTTTTGCTAAACCTTCGCGTGTCATCATCAACGCCGATAGATCGTGGTTGGCCAGGGGGAATCCCCGGCGGGTGCCGACAAGCGCCCTGCCCTCTCCCGAAGCCCACCAACAACGGGAAAGCACGACGGCAAACGAATGAACATGAAAAGAATGCGCGGTCGCGGTCATCGCCAGGGTGGCGGTGGAGGCGGCGGATCCGGTGGCGCCGTACGGCACCACGCCGGCGGCGGTATTCCTCTCAATCGCAACCATGTCTTTGACAGCAACGGGCCAGACGTCCGCATTCGCGGCACCGCCCAGCAGTTGTTCGAGAAATACCTGCAACTGGGCCGCGACGCGACGAGCGGCGGCGACCGGGTCACCGCGGAAGCCTTTTTCCAGCATGCGGAGCATTATTTCCGCATCCTGAACGCGATGAACCAGGCGGCGCAGCAAAACCAGGGTCAGGGGGGTCAAGGCCAGCCCGGTCAGGCCGGCGGTCAGCCGGGTGGCCAACGCCGATCCTACCAGAACGGCGACGGGTTCGGCAGCGACGATCAGCAGCAGTCGGGCGAGGCCGACGAGGCGGAGGCTCGCGCGCCCGGCATGGGCGACCAGCCGGAATCACGCGACATCCCGATTGCGGCCGCACCACCCGAAACCTGATCGACGGACCTGATCAGACCCTCGACGTGCCGGCATGCAAACCGGCACGCAGCCTGGCCGCCTCTGCCCCTTCCAACAGGCCGAGGCGGATGAACAGGTCGATCAGCACAAGATTGACGTTGAACTTGAAGTCGTCGGTCTGCCGCACCGTCTCGGCGACCTGCGCGATCGGCCAGAGCTCAAAAGCCTCGACCTCTCCGTCGGCCGGCGCTGGCCGGAAATCCGCGGGCAACGTCAGGTCGTAGCAATACAGCGCGTCGCGCCGCAGGCCCTCTGACCGCACCATGGCATAGGTGATGCGACCGACCGGCTTGGCCTGCGAGGCCAGACCCGGCGGGATCGCGGCTTCTTCACCCGCTTCCTTGATCAGTGTCTGCCAGGGATCGAGGCCGGCCGGCACGCCGCCGGCCACGATATGGTCCAGCTTGCCCGGGTCCAGCAGCTTGTCGCGCGCGCGCCGAGCGACCCAGAGATGCAGGCCCTGCGGCTGTGTCCACCAGGCCGTTGACATGCACACCCACGGCCTGGATGCCGAATGTCGGGATCGCGCCGCGATCGATCTGCGCCAGAACGGGGCCGTCCGGTTCCGCCCGCACGTCGAACGCCTCCCCCCGCCAGCGGCAGAGCCCGCGATCCGCCAGCGCCCTGGGCCAGCGCCGGCAGGGCAGCGGGATCGCCGTAACACCACGGCATCGGGCAGTATGTCGACCGCAGCCAGGTCGGCCAGCGCCGAGGCGATGGCCGGCAGCACCCAGCCTACCTGCGATGCGCCGATGCGAAACGCCAGCCGCTCTCCGGGCAGCGCCGCATTGTTGCAGGCCTGCAGGTGGCGCGCGAAACCGTGCGGTGCCCCGGATACGCCATCGAATTTCGTGGTCTCGTCCAAGCGCTTCGCCTTTCCAACCATTCATGCACATGCCACATGCAGGCAATGAGACGCAGTAGCCCGCCGCCGGCTCCGACATTTTCAATACCGAACCAGCGTTCCACCATGGCAGACGATTCGGTCGTTGCTGCCCTATCTGTGGCCGGCCGGAAACCCATCCGCCCGCTTCCGGGTTGCGGTCGCCGTCGTCTTCATGTTGCTGGCCAAAGTCGCAACCGTCTATGTGCCGATCATTTATGGGCGCGTCATCGATGCGCTGGCGCCGAAGGATGCCGCCGCCTTCGTCATGCCGCTGGCGCTGATCCTGGCCTATGGCGGCGTCCGCATCGCCTCGGCCGGCGTTCGGCGAGCTGCGGGATGCGTTGTTCGCCTCGGTCCAGCAGCGGGCAGTGCGGCAACTGGCGCTGCGCACGTTCCGCCATCTGCATGCCTTGAGCCTGCGCTTCCATCTGGATCGCCAGACCGGCGGCCTGTCGCGCGTCATCGACCGCGGCGCGCTGGGCATGCAGTCGGTGCTGCGGCTGGCGGTCTTCAATGTCGTGCCGACGGCGCTGGAACTGGTGATGGTCACCGCCATCATCTGGCGCATGTTCGACTGGCGCTATGCCGTCGTCACCTTCGTCGCCGTCTGCCTCTATGTCGGCTTCACCGCGATGCTGGCCGGCAAACGCGGCCGCTACCGGCGGACGATGAACGACACCGACAACGACGCGTCGACCAAGTCGCTGGACAGCCTGCTCAATTACGAAACGGTGAAGTATTTCAACAACGAGGAACACGAGGCGCAGCGCTACGACCACGCACTCGCGCGTTACGAGCGGGCCGCGGTGCGGGTGCAGGTGTCGCTGAACATGCTGAACCTCGGCCAGGCGGCGATCATCGCCATGGGCCTGACCGCTGATCATGCTGCTGGCGGCGTCCGAGATGCGCCAGCGGCGGCATGACGGTCGGCAGGTTCGTCGTGGTGAACACCTATCTGATGCAGCTATACCAGCCGCTGAATTTCCTCGGCGTCGTCTACATGACGATCAAGCAGGGCCTGGTGGACATGGAGCAGATGTTCTCCCTGCTGCGCGTCGAGCGGGAGGTCGTCGACAAGCCGGACGCGCCGTCGCTGCCGGCCAGTCTGTCCGAAGGATCGGCCGGCGAGGTCGTGTTCGAGAACGTCCGCTTCGGCTACCAGTCCAACCGGACGATCCTGAAGGGCGTCGAGCTTCACGCGTGCCCGCCGGCGGCAAGCTGGCGATCGTCGGTCCCACCGGCGCGGGCAAATCCACCATCAGCCGCCTGCTGTTCCGTTTCTACGACGTCACCGGCGGCCGCATCCTGATCGACGGGCAGGACATCCGCGACGTCACCCAGGACAGCCTGCGCGCCGCGATCGGCGTCGTGCCGCAGGACACGGTGCTGTTCAACGACACGATCCGCTACAATATCGGCTATGGCCGGCCCGGCGCCGACCAGGCGGAGATCGAGCACGCCGCGCGGCTGGCACAGGTGCATGATTTCGTCCTCGGACTGCCCGAGGGCTACGACACGAGGGTCGGCGAGCGCGGACTGAAGCTGTCCGGCGGTGAAAAGCAGCGTGTGGCGATCGCCCGGACCATTCTGAAGGACCCCCGCATCCTGATACTGGACGAGGCGACCAGCGCACTGGACAGCCGCACGGAGCAGGATATCCAGGCGGCGCTGAGGGCGGTGGCGCAGCGGCGCACGACGCTGGTGATTGCCCACCGGCTGTCGACCGTGGTCGATGCGGATGAGATCATCGTCCTGCAGGACGGCGCGATCGCCGAACGCGGCACCCATGCCGGCTTGCTGGCGCAGGGCGGGCTCTATGCGCGGATGTGGGCCCTGCAGGCCGTCGAGCAGGACGACCTGGAACCGGCGGCTTAACCACAATGCGGACAACAATTTCCTGAAGGACCTGAGATCATGAGCAGAAGCACGGAACCCCACGCCCATCTGTCGCCAGGCCGGCGCCGTCGTCGACAAGGCGATCGAATACATGGCCAGTCAGAAGATCGGGTCAGGTCGCGATCGCCTCGGCCCTGCTGGGCGGATCGCTGGCCGTGCTGTCACGCTCCATGCCGGACGATTCGATCATCGCCATCCTGAACAACGCGATCGACAGCGTCCGCAGCGGCGAATTGCGCAGCCAGCCGTGATCGCCGAGAGCGATGATCCGGAAACCGACATAACAACCTTGACGGCAGAGCCAGGTGTGGTCATAACCCGCGCCTTCCGATCTAGGGCCGAGGACCGATATGCGATGTCACGTCGCTGTGAAATCACGGGTAAGGGCGTGCTGAGCGGCAATAACGTCAGCCACGCCAACAACAAGACCCGTCGCCGCTTTCTGCCCAACCTGCAGGTGACGTCGCTGCTGTCGGATATCCTGGGGCATGAGGTTCGGATGCGCCTGTCCACCCGCGGCATCCGCACGGTGGAGCATAACGGCGGCATCGACGCCTTCCTGCTCGACCACCCCGAACACCAAGCTGACCGAGGAAGGCCGCCTCCTGAAGCGCCGCATCGAGAAGGCGAGGGCGCGGCGCGAAGCCGCGGCAGCGTAACCACCCGGCATCGGCGCCGGCGCTGCGGCGGTCCCGGCTCCTCCAGGCTGCCTGGTTCATGGAGTGCAAACAGGGTTTTCCGGCCTCGGCGTGGTCTGGTCTTCAAGCACCGGACCGCGCTGCCTTCCGCTGGAGTGCGTCATGAACCACTCGGCCGAGAAAGCCTCTCGATCTCCCACACGTGATGACCATTGATGCCGAGTCGTCCCTATTCTGTGTGCAGAACAGGAGGAATGGTTGGACGCTTTCCACTTCAGAAATCGAGCGGATAGGGCCCGCGAGATGGCGCGGACCGGAGAGGATGTTCGGTTGACGCAGATGCTGTTGGAAGTGGCGGCCGAAATGGATGCAGAGGCTGACGCCATCGAAGCCGCGGCCCAGCGCTTGCGCAAGTGCCCGTGCAAGGACGGCGTCGCGGCCTAGAGCAGGATGACATCGCTTTCGCTCAGCCTTCCTGCTCCAGGCATTTGTTTGATCGCGTGATTCAGACCTCCGGCGATTCCGCCACCGGTCATCACGCTCTAGCCGGAAACCCCTTTATCGTCATGGCGCGGCTCGACCTGACCGTCCCGCGCGCACCCCCCTGCAACGCCAGTGCAACGCGGCCATCGCGCGGAGGATCGGTCTCTTTCGTCATCTCATGACATTCACGCATCGAACCCAGTCAAGGCAACCATGACAGCACGCGCACCAGCCTTCGGGTCCGGTCGGAAAACAGTGTCGGCACGTAGAAATTGCCGGCGGCGCGCTTGCCAGCCTCGGACCGTGTTGGATACGGCACGATCAGGCCGGCCAGCGCCGAGACCGGGATGCGCCGGCTGATCGCCAGGCTGAACAGGCTGATCATCTCCCCCGCATGCGGCGCGAGGATCCCTGCCCCGACCAAACGCTTGCCGCTCAGCACCAGCTTCACCAGCCCCCCATCCTTCCGTTCTGCCACCGCTCGGTCGTTATCGGCCAACGGCCAGCGCAGCACGCGTGGCAGAAGGCTGGCGGCCTGGGCCTCGGCTTCGGTCAGACCGGTCTGCGCCAGTTCCGGATCGGTGTAGGTGACCCGCGGCAGCGCCGCGTAATCGACGTGAGCGGGCAGGCGAAACAGCATGCGGCGGATGACCAGGCCGGCGTGATAGCCCGCCACATGGGTGAACGCCCGCGGCCCGATCCCGGCGGGATCGGCGATGTCGCCCACGGCGAACACAAGGCGATTGGTCAGGCTGCGCAGCCCTGCATCGGTGGCGATGCCGCCCGGACCAGCCCGCACATTGCCGGTTGCGAGGTCGAGATCCTCGATATTCGGCTGCCGTCCCGTGGCGACCAGCAGATGCGATCCGGCGATCCGTCTGCCGTCCGCCAGAACCACCACCGGGCCGGGCGTGACCTGTGTCACCGCGGCCTGCTCGAGGATCGTTACGCCGCCATCCGCCAGGGCCATGCGCAGCCCCTCGGCGAGTTCCGCATCCTCCCGAGCGGCGATACGGCCTGCCTCGATGATGGTGACCCGGCAGCCGAGGCCGGAGAAGGCATCGGCCATTTCCAGCCCGATCGGCCCACCCCCGAGGATAAGCAGATGATCTGGCCGTACGGTCAGATCGAACAGGGATTCATTGGTCCAATATGGCACGGTCTCCAGACCCGGAACTGCCGGCGCCGCCGCCCGGCTGCCCGCGGCAATGACGATGCGCTGCGCCGTGATGCGGCGCCCGTCGACGATCAGTGTGCCCGGATCGGCGAAGCGTGCCTGCCCGTTCAGCACCGTGACCCCTAACCCCTGATACCGCGCGACCGAATCGACCGGCGCGATGTCCTCGATCACGTTATGCACGTGCGCGCGCACGGCATCCCAGGAAACGACCGGCTCCCCGGCGGTCACGCCGAACCGAGGGGCGCTGCGGATCGCACGGCAGGCGCGCGCGGCAGCGAGCAGCGCCTTGCTGGGGACACAGCCGGTATTGAGGCAGTCGCCGCCCATCCGCCCACGCTCAATCAGTACGACACGCCGGCCAAGCTGCGAGGCGCCGGCCGCCACGGACAGGCCGGCCGCGCCGGCGCCGATGACCGCAATGTCGAAGTCAGGCATGCCGGATGCGCCTGCGCAGCAGGACCGGCAGCAGCGACATCACCGCAAGGGCAATCAGCGGCAGCAGGATACGCGGCGCGAACAATGCGGACAGGTCCGGCGTATGGCCGGCGGCCAGCACATCGCCCAGGCCCGCGCCGATGCTGGCCACGATGAAGGTGACCGGCAGCACGCCGATCAGCGTGCCGGGGATGAACACTGCCATGCGAAGCCCGATAACGGCGGCGGCGAGATTGACCAGCCAGAACGGAAACACCGGCAGCAGTCGGACAAACAGCAGATAGCTCAGGCCGTCGCGCGCCAGGCACAGGCGCATGGCCTGCGGGATCTTCTGCTGCTGCCGCCGCAGCGTGTCCGTCAGCAGGGACCGCAGCAAAACCACCAGCACGGCCGCTCCGGCGGTCGCCCCGACAGCCGTCAGGACGGTCCCCTCCACAGCACCGAACAGCAGTCCGCCTGCTGCGGTCAGCACAACGCCGTGCGGCAGCGACAGGGCGGCCGTGACGATATAGGCCAGGAGATACCCCCCCGCTGCCAGCAGCGGATGCGCAACCACCCAGACCTGCAGCGCATCCTGGTTCCGCGCGAGCGTGTCCCATCCCAGGCCCCGCGTCAGCCAGACGCCGGCGGCAGCAAAGATCAGCAGCGGCAACAACGCGAGGAGGCGGCGCATGGCCCCTATGCTTGCCTCCTGCCGCCGGTGCTGTCGCGTGAAAATATGCGTATGCCCAAATTCGCCGAGCAGATCGCTCCAAGGGATCGGGAGCGCGTGACACCATCGCTTGCCCGCATCGCTCACGCACCGATATGTATGCGCATGAGCCAGACACACCACACCAAGGTCCTGATCATCGGCGCCGGGCCGGCCGGCTATACTGCGGCGATCTACGCCGCGCGTGCCAGCCTCTCGCCCATGCTGGTGGCCGGCATGCAGCCGGGCGGACAGCTGACGATCACCACCGATGTCGAGAACTATCCCGGATTCGCCGACGTCATCCAGGGACCGTGGCTGATGGAGCAGATGGAGGCGCAGGCCGAACATGTCGGCACCCGCATCGTCTACGACATGATCACCTCGGTCGATTTCTCGCAGCGGCCGTTCCGCTGCCAGGGCGACTCGGGCGATGTCTACACCGCCGATGTCGGTCATCATCGCCACCGGCGCCCAGGCGCGCTGGCTGGGCCTGCCGTCGGAAATGCTGCTGCAGGGCCGCGGCGTGTCGGCCTGCGCCACCTGCGACGGGTTCTTCTATCGCGGCAAGCACCGTCGCCGTGGTCGGCGGCGGCAATACCGCCGTCGAGGAAGCGCTGTACCTGACGCATCACGCCGATCGCGTCATCCTGATCCATCGCCGCGACACCTGCGCGCCGAGAAGATCCTGCAGGACCCGGCTGTTCGCCAATCCGAAGATCGAGGTGATCTGGAACCAGCGCGTCGACGAGATCCTCGGCGGCGGCACGCCGGAGGTGGTCAGCGGCCTGCGGCTCGCTGACACCGTGACGGATGCCGAAGCGACGCTGCCGGTGGACGGCGTCTTCATCGCCATCGGCCACACGCCGACAACCGCGGTTTTCGCGGGCCAGATCGACATGGATGCGGACGGTTACATCCGGACCGTTCCGGGCAGCACACGCACCTCGGTACCCGGCGTGTTCGCCGCCGGCGACGTGCAGGACAAGATTTTCCGCCAGGCCGTCACCGCCGCCGGCACCGGCTGCATGGCCGCGCTGGAGGCGGAGAAGTACCTCGCCGAACACGCGATCCCTGTCCCGATGGCAACGGCGTGAACGGAAAATTGGCGAAATCCGGCAATTTTCGTCACATGACTCGGAGAAACATGGTTAGGCTTGATGCACCGCAAATAACCATGTCGGATGGATAGCAGAACGCGGCGCTGGGACGGATCCCGCCGCAGGGAGAGGCTTTGACGATGGACTGGGATAAGCTGCGCGTCTTCCACGCGGTGGCGGAGGCAGGTAGCTTCACGCATGCCGGCGACACGCTCAGCCTGAGCCAGTCCGCCGTATCCCGCCAGATTTCGGCGCTGGAAGAAGCGCTGCAGGTCCCGCTGTTTCACCGCCACGCGCGCGGTCTGATCCTGACCGAACAGGGCGAATCGCTGAACCGTACCGTGCGGGAAGTGTTCGCCAAGCTGGCGATCACCGAGGCGCTGCTGACCGAAAGCAAGGAAAAGCCCGCCGGCCGGCTGAAGGTGACGACGACCGTCGGATTCGGCTCCTCCTGGCTGGCGCCCCGGCTGCACGGCTTCCTGGAAGCCTATCCGGATGTCACGGTCTCGCTGCTGCTGGACGATGCGGAACTCGACCTGGCGATGCGGGAGGCCGATGTGGCGATCCGCATGCATCCGCCGAAGCAGCCGGACCTGGTGCAGCGGCATCTGATGACGATGAACTGGCAGATCTGCGCCTCGCCCGACTATCTCAAGCAGCACGGCGTGCCGCAGCGGGCCGAGGATCTGGACGCGCACCGGCTGATCCTGTTCGGCCAGCACCATCCCCCGGTGCCGGAGGTCAACTGGCTGGCCGAGGCCGGACGCCGCGCCGGCAATCCGCGGCGCGCGGTGCTGGAGGTCAACTCCATGTACGCCATGCTGCTGGCAATCCGCGTCGGGAACAGGGATCGGGGCGCTGCCGGACTTCACGGTGACCGAGAACCCGGACCTCGTGCAGGTGCTGACCGACCTGAAAGGGCCGAAGGTGGACGTGTTCTTCGTCTATCCCGAGGAACTGCGGAACTCCAAGCGCGTGGCTGTGTTCCGCGACTTCCTGCTGGCCCGTCTGGCGGAGATGCACTGATACCGGCAGCCCGACGGGCTGCCGGTATGCGGCCGCGCGAAATCAATGAGATACCAGCGCGCCGACATCGGCAAAAAAAGCGCTGACCTGAGCGAACTCGTTCGATCGCCAGCGTTTGCAACGACCTGACCGATCACCTGTGGTGGCGGCCGTCTGCCCATACGCCGCGTATCCACAACCCCGTTCGCTCGGCAGGCCAGGCAAGAACTGGCGCCAAATTGGGCGGATAGCCCATGGCGGTTGCCAATTGTGCAGTGCAGTTATGCACAATCTTGTGGTGCCCATCGGTAGATATGCGAAGCCAGCATGGAAGCTGCCGGTTTTTGGGGATGGTCGCGATCTCATCGAGGGTCTACCAAAGCGTCACGAGTTACGGCGGTGCTTCGAAAAGGCTGAGGCACCGTCAGAGTTCCAGCGCAAGTCGCTGGAAAGGGGCCTTAGGGTCCCTGCGTCTCCCAGACGTGAAGCCTCCCTGTATACTTGCCCCCGGCTCTGTCCGGGGGCTTTCTTTTTGTGCCGCAGCCAGGTAAATCCTGTCCCCGCGAACCTTTACAGCCGGCCTTTATCCTTGGCCGGCTCGAACCGATACGGGCTGACACCCGCGGTCAACGGGTCCAGGCTCAACCGATGCTCCAGCGGCGGAAAGGCCCTGCTGCCGCAATCAGGGCGGTCGCACAGCCGGCAGGACAGGCCGATCCCCACCCGCGCCCGGTCCAGGTCGAGCCCGTCGGCGTAAACGACGTCCCCGGCATTGCTCAGCGCGCAGCCCATTGCCACGACGTAGGTCGGCCGCGGCTCCCCGAATCGCACCACCGGCTGCGTCAACGCCTGGGCGAAACAGAGGAACGCCGCACCATCGGGCAAGGCGGCGACCTGTACCTGGATGGTGCCAGGCTGTGCGAACGCGGTATGCACCACCCAGCGCGGACAGGAGCCGCCGAACCGCGCAAACGGGAATCCGGCGGCAGAAAACCGCTTCGAGACATTCCCGGCCGGATCGACCCTCAGGAAAAAGAACGGCACACCCCGCGCGCCGATGCGCTGCAGGGTCGAGAGGCGATGGCACGCCTGCTCGAAGGACACGCCAAAGCGCGCGGCGATCGCCTCCATGTCATGCCGCAGGCTGGCGGCGGTCTGCAGGAACGGCATGTAGGGCATCACCAGCGCACCGGCGACATAGTTCAGCAAGCCGATGCGCAACAGCATCGCGGCCTCCGGTGTCGAGGCGTTCGCGCCCTGCAGTACCGTTTCGACGGCATCGCGCGCTTCCAGCATCGCCAGTTGGAAGGCCATGTGAAAGCCACGGGTTTCGCGCGGCAGCGATTCGGACAGTGTGAGACTGCGCGTCGCGGGGTCGTAGCGGCGGCGCGTAGATTCGAGCGGCTGGACCGTGACGCGGACGCCGTGGCGGGTGCGCAGGCGTTCGGCGATGGCGTGGTTCATCTCGGCCGGCGCACCGGGGGCAAGCTCCGCCGCCAGTGTCTCGGCGGCGTCCTCCAGGAGGGGAAAATGGTTGGCGTGATTGTCGAAGAAGTCACGCACCTCCTCGTTCGGCAACAGGATGCGCCGGCCCGATGGCAATGCGATGCCCGCCGCATCCTCCCTCGCAACGCGCCAGGCTCGGTACATCGCCAGCACGGCGCGCGCGGCGTTCGGACTGCTGGCGGCGAGTGCTTCGATGTCCGCCTCCGGCACGACGTCGGCGCCCAGCAGCGGGTCAGCGAAGGCTTCGCGCAGGCCGACGGTGATTTGACGCTCCTGCGTGCCTGATAATTCGGCCAGGTCGACCCGCAGGGTCTCCGCCAGCTTGATCAGCAGGGAGGCGGTGACGGCGCGCTGGTCGTGCTCGATCAGGTTCAGGTAGCTGGCCGAGATGCCAAGCCTGGTGGCCAGCGCCTGCTGCGAGAGGTCCCGTTCGGCGCGGAGGCGCCGCACTGTGCGGCCGATCAGCGTGCGGCTCACGTTTACATCCTTTACAAAATCCGCCGTTTCCTTGTGAATTCTTTGACAGAGTTGTGCTATCTCGCGAGAATTTAGCCCTTAATGCGCATCTGCGCATGTTAATTATTCACATAACGCGCAAGACCACACCAACGACGCGCACTCCTGAAAGAAAGGATCACAGCATGCGTGCCGCCGGTCACGTCGCCGGCGTTCCTGGCAATCCATTCCGGATGGCCGCACGCCGGACAGAACTCCGCAAGCCTGCGACCCAAGGCTGGAGGCGATTGTCGGACACGACCGGCATGACGACGGCCTCGTGCACAACCACAACTGGGCGCTTCGCGATAGCAGGATGTCCCGACCCAACAGGCGTTAATCCCGCCGGCTGCGGCACGCTCGCAGCGGCTGGATGGTTTTGTTGGTTCCCTGGCGATCCGAAGGCTGCCTATCCTGTGCGGCCCAGGATGGGACCGCGAAACATGTTGGACGACGAAAACCCGGTCCTGGTGCCGGACCGCGATTGCGGCGACTGCAACGTCTGCTGCGTGGCACTGACCATCGACGAACCGGCGCTGCAGAAGGTGCAGGGGTTCCGCTGCCCGAACACGTTGCCCGACAAGACCTGCGCCATCTACGGCGGCCGCCCGCGCACCTGCCGCGTGTTCTTCTGCGGCTATCGCCGGCTGAAATGGGTCAAGGACACGCTGCGCCCCGATCGATCCGATGTTCTGGTGAACCTGCAGCATGAGAGCAAGCCCGGCGAAACCCCGGTTCGCATGGGTGTGACGTTCACCCTGCTGACCGCCGCCGCCGTGAAGGCCGAGGGCTTGGCGGAATCGGTCGCCGCGGCCGTCAGCGCCGGCGTGCCGGTCTATGTGCAGATACCCGGCCCGCCCGGCTTCACCTGGGCGCAGGCCCGCATCGACGAGGCGCTGCGCCCTGCGGTCTACGCCCGCGACAAGGCCGCGATCCTGCGGCTGCTGCAGCAGGCACACCGACAAGGGCGCAAAGGCGATTTCGAGCCGGTGAAACTGTCCGGGCGCACGCCGCCGAAGTGAGCCATCGGCCGTTCAGCCACGGAACGGCTGTTCAGCCGGTGCCGCGCTTGGCGAAGAAGACGGTCTCGACCGGTATCCCCGCGTGGTCCACCGCATGGCCTGGAAGCCGCCCGTATTCCTGCCAACCCTCGGCGCGATACAATGCCTCTCCGGCATCGTCGGCCCGCGTGTCCAGCACCAGCAGCGACCGGCCGCGTGCCACAGCCGCCGCCTCGCTGGCCCGCAGGATGTCGCGGCCCAGCCCGCGCCGGCGCCAGGCTGGATCGACCAGGATCTTCTGCATCTCGGCCCGGTGGCGCTGGTTTTCGGGCATCGCCAGATCGACCGACCCGGTGGCGACCAGCACGCCGTCGCGCCAACCGGCCAGCACCAGCCGCTCGCCGGAGGCGACAGACCGAGCGGAACGGCGCCAGAAGGCTTGGGCTTTGTCGGGGGAGAGGGGCGGCAGAAACGAGACCGAGGCGCCATCGCCGACGCAGGCGATCAGGATCTCCGCCAGGCGCCGCTCAGCCGACTGGGCCGCCGCGGCATCCAATGCCAATACGCCATTGACCGGCTTGGCATAACCAAACTCCAGCGAGTTCGACCTGTCCTGCAAGGCCCGCACTCCGCCATGCCGGACATAAGATCGTTTCTCATAAAACCGATGCGCCCGGTCGAATCGCGTATCGCTCCAGAGGAACAATTTGGTTGCTCCAGATACGATAGCGTGCGCCTCGGCAGTGTCGAGCAGCGTGTGGGCGAGACCCGCGCCGTGCCGGTCGGGGGAGACATAGACGCGGCAGATCTCCCAGGCGGTGTCCTGTGCCGGCCGCGTGGCGATCATGCCGGCGATGGCGCCGTCGGACTCCATGACCCAAAGCGCGCCACCCTGGTCTCTGTAGTAGGACGCCAGGGCGTGCAGTTCCGGCATCTCGCCGTCCACGTCCATGACGCAGCCGGGATAGGGTGCCCAGCAGGCGGCGATCAGGGCAATGATGCCCGGACCGTCGCTATCCTGGCCAGGGCGGATGCCAGACGCCCTCCCTCAGCGGAGCCCCTCGCAGAACATCTGGATGCGCTTCAGCCCCTCCAGCAGCTCGTCATCCGCCGTGGCGGTGCTGATCCGCAGATAGGGGCTCATGTAGTAGGCCGCGCCGTGGACGGTGGCGACGTAGTGCTCCTCCAGCAGCGCCAGGCACACATCCTCGTCGGTGTTCAAGCGTGCGCCCGCCCGTGGTCGTCTTGCCAAGGCATCCGGCAACGTTCGGGAACACATAGAACGCGCCTTCCGGCTTGTGGCAGGAGATGCCCTTCGCCTCGTTCAGCATCTCCACCGCGAGGTCGCGCCGGCGCTGATACGCCTCGATCTGCACGTCCACGCCGTCCTGCGGCCCATCCAGCGCAGCGGCCGCGGCGGCCTGCCCCACGGTGGAGATCCCCGCTGTCGCCTGGCCCTGCATCACCGTCATCGCCTTGATCAGCGCCTTCGGGCCGCCGGCGAAACCGACACGCCAGCCGGTCATGGCATAGGTCTTCGAAACGCCCGACACGGTCAGCGTCCGGTCCTTCAGGTCCGGCGCCACGGCTGCGCAGCGTGGCATGCTGGAAGCCGTCGAACACCAGGTGCTCATACATGTCGTCGGACAGGATCCAGACATGCGGGTGCTTGCGCATCACCGCGGCGATCGCGGCGATCTCCTCGGCCGAGCAGCAGGCGCCCGTCGGGTTGTTCGGGTTGTTCAGAATCAGCCACTTGGTCTTCGGCGTGATCGCCGCGTCGATATCCTCGGCGCGCGGCTTGAAGCCGTTGTTCTGCGGGCAGTTCACCAGCACCGGCTTGCCGCTCGCAGAGCTGGGTCATCTGCGCGTAGGCGATCCAGGACGGCACCGGAATGACGACCTCGTCGTCCTCGATCGACGGTCGCCATGATGGCGTTGAACAGGCACTGCTTGCCGCCGTTCGAGACGCCGATCTCATCCAGCGCGTAGTCCAGCCCGGAATCCCGCTTGAACTTGCGCTGGATCGCCTCCTTCAGCACCCGCGTGCCGTCCTGCGGCGGGTATTTCGTATCGCCCCTCAGCGCCGCCTGATGCGCCGCCTCGATCGCGTGCGGCGGGCTGTCGAAATTCGGCTCCCCCGTCGTCAGCGTCATCAACCGGCTTGCCGGCGGCACGCAGTTCGCGCGCCTTGATCGTCATCCGCACGCTGGCGGCGAGTTCGACGCGGCCCAGCCGTTGCGAGAAACCGGGGGTCGCGGAATCTGCGCGGACATGTCAGTGCAGTCCCTGGCAGAAGCGCTGGATGCGGATCATCGCCTCACGCAGCTCCTCGGTCGCGTTGGCGTAGCTGATGCGGATATAGCCGGGGTAGCAGAACGCCGCGCCGTGCACGGTGGCGACCCCTTCCTCGGCCAGCAGCGCCAGCGCAAAGGCCTCGTCGTCCTTGATCAGCACGCCGCCCTTCGCTGGTCTTGCCGATGCAGCCATGGATCGAGGGGTAGACATAGAACGCGCCGTCCGGCCGGCTGCAATGGATACCCGGCGCAGGTGTTCAGCATCTCGACCACCAGGTCGCGCCGTTCCTCGAACACCTTGCGCATCGCCTCGACGGTTTCCTGCTGGCCGGTCAGCGCCTCCACCGCCGCCGCCTGGGCGATCGAGTTCGGGTTGGACGTCGACTGGCTCTGCAGCTTGTCCATCGCCTTGATCAGCGCCACCGGGCCGCCGGCAAAGCCGATGCGCCAGCCGGTCATGGCATAGGCCTTGGACACGCCGTGCACGGTCAGCGTGCGGTCCTTCAGCCGGGGCTCCACCGCCAGCATCGTGGCCGGCTTGAAGCCGCCATAGACCAGGCTGTCATAGATGTCGTCGGTCAGCACCCAGACATGCGGATGGCGCATCAGCACGTCGGTCAGCGCCTTCATCTCTTCACGCGAATAGGCCGCGCCGGTCGGGTTGCAGGGGTTGTTCAGCATGAACCAGCGGGTCTTCGGCGTGATCGCCGCTTCCAGGTCCTCCGGCCGCAGCTTGAAGCCGTTGTTCTGGCCGCATGGCACCAGCACCGGCTTGCCGTCGGCCAGCGTGACGATGTCGGGGTAGCTGACCCAGCACGGGGACGGAATGATCACCTCATCGCCGGGGTTCAGCGTCGCCGACCATGGCGTTGAACAGCACCTGCTTGGCGCCGGTGGAGATGATGATCTCCTCGGGCTTGTAGTCGATGCCGTCGTCGCGGGCGAACTTCGCCGTCACCGCCTTGCGCAGCGCCTGGGTGCCGGCGACGTCGGTGTATTTCGTCTCGCCGCGCTCCATCGCCGCGATCGCCGCGTCTTTCACGTTGCGGGGAGTATCGAAATCGGGCTCACCCTGGGACAGGCTGATGACGTTTTTCCCCTCGGCGATCATCTTCCGCGCCACCGTGGAAATGGCGATGGTCAGGCTGGGCTGGATGCGGTCGAGACGTTCGCTGGTGAGGGACATGACAAAACGGGTCCTGGGTTGAAGAAGCGGCGGAACCTACTCAAGGCGCACGCCGGGGGCAATGGTTGCAAGGCTGGACGCAGCCATGCCTGATGCGAACGCGATTATGGCAGCGACAAGAGGCGCCATAGCTTTCAACTGCAAGGAGTCACATGACCGACCGCATCCGGCTGGCCGTTGCCGATGACCAGGCGCGGGTCGAGGCGATAGTCCGATCCGCCTATGCGCCCTACGTCCCCCGCATCGGGCGCGAACCGGGACCGATGCGCGACGACTACGCCGCGCTGATCGGCCGGGGGATGGTCCATGTGCTGGAGGACGACGCCGGCATCCAGGCGATCCTGGTGCTGGAGCGCGGAGGCGACCGCCATGCTGCTCGATAATATCGCCGTCGTCCCCGCGGCACAGGGCAAGGGTCTCGGGCGGCGATTACTGGCATTCGCCGAAACGGCGGCACGCAACGAAAACCTGCCGGCGATCAGGCTCTATACCAACCAGGCGATGACCGAAAATGTCGCCCTTTACACCCGCATCGGCTACGTCGAGACGCATCGTGGCGAAGAGAACGGGTTCCACCGGGTCTACATGACCAAGCGCCTGAATTAGCAAGGATTGGGGCCCGCCCTGACGGGCGACCGCATCAGGGCTGAAGCGCCCCTGGTCATCCAGACGGGATGGCTTAACATGAAGCCGATCGCGATTTCGGGAGAGAGTCCATGCCATTCGCCGTGACCGATGACGGTGTCCGCCTGCACTACGAGGAAGCCGGCTCCGGCATACCCGTCATCTTCGTACATGAGTTCGCCGGCGATCACCGGTCCTGGGAAACCCAGATGCGGCATTTCTGCCAGCGCTACCGGGCGATCACCTACGGCGCCCGAGGCTATCCGCCGTCGGACGTGCCGGAGGATCCGGCACGCTACAGCCAGGCGCGGGCCGCCGACGATATCGCTGCGGTGCTGGATCACCTGAAGATCGCCAAGGCGCATGTCGTGGGCCTGTCGATGGGCGGCTTCGCCACGCTGCATTTCGGCTTCCGTCACCCCGACCGCGCCTTGTCGCTGACCGTCGGCGGGCTGCGGCTATGGCGCCGAGAAAGGCCAGCGCGAGAAATTCCGCGCCGAGGCGGATGCCATCGCGGCGTTTCTTGACCAGAACGGGATGAAGGCGTTCGCCGCCAAATACGCCTATGGCCCGACCCGCGTGCAGTTCGAGAACAAGGACCCGCGCGGCTTCGCCGAATTCGCGCAGCAACTATCGGAACATTCCGCGCTCGGTTCGCGCAACACCCAACTTGGCGTGCAGCGGGAGCGTCCGTCGCTGTACGACCTGATCGAGCAGATGAAGACGCTGACTGTCCCGACACTTGTCCTGACGGGCGACGAGGACTGGCCCTGCCTGCAACCGGCACTGCTGATGAAGCAGACGATCCCGTCAGCGGCGCTGTCGGTGATGCCGAACTGCGGGCATACGATCAACATCGAAGACCCGGACCAGTTCAACCTTCTGGTTGGCAACTTTATCACCCAGGTCGACGCCGGCCGCTGGCCGACACGCGATCCTCGGGCAATGGTTGCGTCGATTACCGGGATGAAGTGAACACGGTCTGGCCGCGGAGCTGAGGCGCTGGGTCCAGCGTCACAGCCGATAGAACGCGACCGGATTATCCCAAAACACGCGGCGCGCGATCGCAGGTCCCAGGACCTTCTCGATCAGGTCGATATCACTCGGTGCGAACGGCACCTTCGCTCGGGTTGACGGCATGTCCGTGCCGAAGACCAGCGCGTCGGGGTTTTTCGCGGCGATCTTCTCCAGCGCCTGCGGCACGTTCATCGTGACGCGCCCGAACCCCGTCGCCTTCACGCGCGCTCCGGCGGCCACGAGGTCCAGGACGACGGGCAGGCCAGCCTCCGTCATGCCCAGATGGTCGATCGACATGCTGGGCAGTTGCGCCAACCGCCCGACATAAGGTCGCAGTTCGGCCGCATCGACATAGAACTCGGCGTGCCAGGCCGCGACGTCATGCGCGCGTTTGGCGAGCGTGATGATACCGTCGACGTTCGTTGATCTCACCGCGGGCGATGTTGAAGCGTAGGGCACGCACGCCGAGACGGTGCAGGCGCCGGATCTCCTGATCCGGCATGTCGGCCGGAATCTGCGCCACGCCCACCCAACCCTTGCCCAGGCGCCGCAGCGCAGCCTCCAGATAGGTCTGGTCGTAGCCCTGGAATGATGCCGAAACGACCGCTCCGCCGACGACACCGAGTGGGCGCGCCTTGGCGAGATAGGCGTCGAGGGGAAACGGCGGCGGGGTGTAGCCCTGGTTCACGACCAGCGGAAACCGCGGATCGATGATGTGAAAATGGCTGTCGAACAGCCGGCGTCCCGCCGCGTTGGCGTCTCCCCCGCCTGCGGCCAAGGCGGTCAGTCCCGCAAGCACGGTTCGGCGGCTAAAGGTCATTGTTCACTCCTGTGCGGGCGGTTTTGCGTAGCCGGCGCACCGCACGTGAAGGCGGGGCACCCGTCATGCCGGCGACGTTTTCGATCCTTTCCAGGAAGGTCTCCAGCAGCGGGGTCATATTGTTCCGGTTGTACCCAATCACCAGTGGAATCGTAGGTGCCTTGCCCCGCAACGGCCGAGCAACGACGGAGGCGGGCAGGAGTTTGCGCATATAGGCGGGCAAAAGGCTGACAGCACCCGAGGAAACCGCGAATGAAACGACCATCGGCAGCGTCTCCGCCTCTTGCACGATGGTGACCTGCACGCCCTCCCGCGCGAAATAGTCATCGATCACGTGCCGCAGAGCCGGTGAATAGCCCGGCGAAAAACTGATGAACGGCTCCTCCGCGAAGGCCTGTGCGTCGACCGACTTTGCCCGTGCCAGGCGATGCGTCGACGGGATCACGGCGAACAGCTCCTCCTCGATGAGCGGCTTGAACTCGACGCCCTGCGCCATCTCGTCCGGTCGCACGAAGGCGACATCGAGGCGCCCGCCCTGCAGCGCACTGATCAGCTCGGGCGAGGATGCACTGTGGATCGTCAGTGCCAGATGCTGCAGGTCTGCCTGCAAAATCTCCAGCACGCGCGGCAACCATTCCAGCTCGTGCCCGGTCAGGAACCCGACGGCCAACGGGGTTTTCGTCGGCTCTGCCGCCCGTCGCACCGCCTCGGTCGCTGCCTCGACCTGCGAGAGGATCAGCCGCGCGTGCCGCAGGAACACCTCGCCCGCCGATGTCAGGCGGATTCCATGCCGTCCGCGCACGATCAACTGCGCACGCAGCGTGATCTCCAGGTCGCTGATCTGCCGGCTGAGCGAAGGTTGCGCCGTATGCAGCCGCTTTTCCGCCGCCTGGGAGAAGCTGCCTTCCTCGGCAATCGCGACGAAGTAGCGCAGGTGCCGCAGTTCCATCCATTCCATGCCTTTGAGGTATGTATGGATATATACAAAGTCTTTTTCAGCTCGGCCATAGCGGCCTAAGTCCTGCGCTACCGGCAAGATAGCCGATCACGACCGGATACTCCGGCGCTATGCAAGGACTTATCCCATGAGCAAACAAGTCGTTATGATCACCGGCGCCCTGACAGGTATCGGCCGCGCCAGCGCCATCGCCTTTGCCAAGGACGGCGCACATCTGGTCATCTCCGGCCGTCACGGCGCGCCCGGTGAGGAACTGGCCGCCGAACTGCGCGCTTTAGGCGCCGAAGCCGAATTCATCCAAGCCGATGTTCGCCACGAAGATGACGTTCGCAACCTCGTGGAGCGCACCGTGGCCCGCTTCGGCGCGCTGGATATCGCGTTGAACAATGCCGGCACGGAAGGGAAGCCCGGTCCGGTGACCGAACAGACCGCCGAAACCTACGCCGCCGCCTTCGACACCAACGTTCTCGGCACTCTGCTCGGCATGAAATACGAGATGCGCGCGATGCAGGCACAGGGGCATGGCAGCATCATCAACATCTCCTCCACGATGGGCCATAAGGGCGCGCCGAATGCCTCGATCTACACCGCCAGCAAGCATGCGGTGGAGGGGCTGACCAAGGCCGCCGCGCTGGAAGGTGCCGCATTCAACGTCCGCGTCAATGCCGTGGCGCCCGGCCCGGTGGACACCGGCATGTTGGACCGTTTCACCGGAACGCCGGAACGCAAGGCCGGGCTGATCGCCGGCGTGCCGCTGAAGCGGATGGGCCGGCCCGAGGAAATCGCCCAGGCGGTGCTGTTCTTGGCGTCCGACAAGGCGCCCTTCCTCACCGGCCAGATCCTGTCCGTCGACGGCGGCAAGTCCGCCACCTGACGCCCACGAAACGGCGCCGACCACGAACGGCCGGCGCCGTCCCGGGGTCACGTGGAGATTTCGTCATGAACCAGAGCATCGCATCTGTCGTCGGACCGGCGCCGGAGCCTTCGATCCGGACAAGCAACGTCGAAGCCGCTGAGCAGGATGCATCGCTTTCGCGCGGAACCATCACGGCACTGGCCGCCGTCTCCGGCATCGTGGTCGCCAACCTGTTCTATGCGCAACCGCTGCTGCCGGATATCGCCCGGTCGCTGGGCATCACGGAGGCGACGGCCGGACTGATTCCGGCACTCAGCCAAATCGGTCTTGCCGTCGGCATCCTGTTCGTCCTGCCGCTGGGCGATGTCATGCCGACGCGCCGGCTGCTGGCAGCGTCGGTGCTGGCGCAGGCGGCGATCCTGGCCGCCATGGCAAGCGGCCCCGCCGCGCTAACGTTCCTGCTGCTGAGCTTCGTCCTGGGGTTTTTCGGCCTGGTGCCTTACATCCTACCGCCTTACGCGACGCTGCGCACGTCATTGGCACAACGCGGCCGGGTGACATCGCTGCTGGCACAGGGCGTCCTGGTCGGCATGCTCCTCGCCCGCAGCGTCAGCGGCACCGTCGGCCTGCATTTCGGCTGGCGCTCGGTCTACGCCATAGCCGCCGTCGTGATGCTGCTGACGCTCCTGCCGCTGCGTCGGGCCGTTCCCTCTGAGGTTGCGACCGCGCACACATCCTATCGGGCGCTGATGCGCAGCCTGATCGAGGTATTCCTGACCGTACCGCTGATCCGCTGGTCGGCGCTGTGCCAGGGGCTGGCAACCGGGTCCTTCACCGTGCTCTGGATCGGGATCTCGTTCTACATGCAGGGGCCGGCCTTCAACTGGCAGAGCGACCGGGTCGGCGGCCTGGCGCTGATCGGTGCCGCGGCCGCCATGGTGGCGCCCTTCGTCGGCGGGTTCGCCGACCGGCAGGGCCCCCAGCGCTCATTGCTGATGGCACTCGTGGTTCTGCTGCTCGCCTGGGTGTTCCTGGCCGTCTTCGGCGGTTCCGCGATCGGCGTGATCCTGGGCATGATCGTCCTGGACCTGGGCGCTACAGCCAGCGACATCTCCAACCGGACGGTGATCTTCTCGCTCCAGCCGGAGATCCGCACGCGGCTGGCGACGATCTACATGGTGGGCAAATTCGCCGGCAGTGGGATCATGGCGTGGCTGACCGGGTTTGCCTGGACGGCGTGGGACTGGCCGGGCGTCTGCGCCCTGGGAGCCGCCTCCGCCGCGCTGGCCGGACTGGTCGCATGGTTCGGCGTGGCGCGGGCGGCGAAGTCCGTTGGCTAGGACGGGCCGATTTCGCCGCGGTAATGCCGGTTTTCCACCGGAAACAATCCATAGCCGAATTGCACGGCGTGCGCATCGGGTCCCGGCAGCAGCCGCAGCACGATCGGCCCCGCAGCCATCAGCCCGCGATGGCGCTTGCCGATTACCTGCATGACGGCCTGCACCGCCTGGATCAGCGCCTCATCGAAGCCGGCCATCGCCGATCCCGGCGACAGCAGCAGCAGCCCGCCATTGCGCGGGTTGATCCGCCCCTGCTCCGAACTCGATCGCCTCCTGCACCGCCACGCGGAGGCTGTCGGGGTTCCAGGGCCGGCCCCAAGGCACCTCGAACCTGTCGAAGACCTTGGTCAGCACCGGCATTGATTGCGATGGACCGGTCGCCAGGCGGACATAGGTCACGCGTCCCGGCGTTCCCGACGGGGTAGGAAAACCGATGTGGTTGTTCTGCTGCAGCAGGCAATGCGCGGCGGCGAACAGCGCAAGGCCGTGCGAGGAAAAGCCGCGGTCGGCAGCCGTTGCGACCATGGCCGGAAACAGCGGGTGCTGCGACCATGTGGCGACGAAATGCCGGAACCCCGTCACCGTGACACAGGCCACCGAGGACGCGGGCGTTTCCAGGCAGGCCCAGGCCTCCGCACGCAGCCGCTCCCGCAGATGCAGGACGGACCAGGCCAAAGCGTGCTGCGCCAGCCCCTCGGCGAAGTCGGCGGTAACCGTGGGCAGGGCGCCGCCGGTCAGTTGCTCGAACAGCGCCGCCGTCTCGTCGAGAAACGGGTCGGATACGCTGTAGACGTTGCTCGCCGGCGTACGGGGCTGGTAGAGCCCCGTAATCCGGTCCATCTCGGCCTGGCCGATCAGCGCGGCCCCGGATGCCAGAGCGTTGGCGAACGCAGCGGGATCGGAGGCAACTTCCGCGATCACGACCGACATCGGCGGCCTGGCTCCGACGGGCAGCGCGGGCGTTTCCGTCACTGTGCCGCACGCGCTGCAGGCGATCGCGATTCCGACGAAACGCTCGGGATCGTAGCTCTCGATCAGCGTCCGCCCGCACGTGCAGGCCAGCGTGCCGGTGCCGCCACCGATGAAGACCGGGGCGTCGCCCAACTGGACGAAATGCGGTGCTGCGGCGGTTACAGCCACGAGAACAGGTTGGAGAACCAGCCCGACTTCTTCGGCTGGATGATCGGCGTATCGCCGACATTCGGCCCCTGCCCAAGCGCGGCGTTTTCCCGCAGACGTGCCAATTCCTTGGTGGGATCGACCTGTGCGACGTTGCTGTCCGGCTTGCGCCAGTACAGCAGCTTGTCGATGAACCCGTCGCTGGCAGTGCCGTTGGCCGCATCCTGGTCGACCTTGGCGCGGATATCGGCCGGTGCGGCGGGACCGATCTCCTGCAGCAGCGCCGACTGACCGGGGCTGGAGGTGCCCTGCGGAGCGCCCAGGGCAAGCTGCGGTACCAGCGCCTCCTCGGCCTGCTGGCGCGCGCTCTGCTCCTGCGGGCGCGGGGCGCCGGGCCGCGGCGGACGCAGATTGTAAGTCGGGCGGCATCGACAGCGGCGCGCGCGTGGTCACCGTGTATTCGTCCGGCGCGTCACGGGTCAGGCCGAATGTGCGTGTCAGGGAGTCGCTGCAGCCGGACAGCAGTAACAGGCCGCACATCAGGGGCGCAAAAGCAGTCATTGTCCGGCGTGAGCCAGGACGGGCGTGAACGGGGTTCATGGCAACGCTCATAGCGATGTACCGCCATGCGCCGCAAGTGCATCGGATCATGATAACGGCACGCCGTCGCGGCGGGATGGCGATGATCATGCCCAGCAGCAGCCCCGCCGACACCACCCACTGCGCGATGGAGAAGGCGTGCGCATAGGCCCGTCTCTCCCACGCATCGCCCCGCCCAGCACCGCGAAGAACAGGCTGCCGATCGCCGCCACGCTGACCGCCGCACCCACCTGCAGCGCCGAGTTGGTGATGCCTGCGGCGACCCCGGCCTGCGACGCCGGCACCTCGCCCAGGACGGTGGCGAACAGGCGCGGGAAGGCGATTCCCTGCCCCAGGCCCGGCCAGGAACACCGCCGCCGATAGCAGCGGGCCCGTCGATCCCGGCGGCCACGAGCGACACCGATGACGATGTAGAAGGTGACCTGGATGCTCATGCCGATCGCCAGCAGCCGCGGCCGCAGCGACACCAGCGGCGCGGTGATCAGCGGCCCGACGAACAGCCCGACGCCATAGGGCACGATCGCCAGCCCCGTCTGCAGCGGCTCCACGCCACGGCCTTCCTGCTGATACAGGCCGAACAGCAGGTAGAAGCTGGTGGTGAAGAAGAACAGCGTCGCCACCAGCACGCCGCGGCGGAAACTGGCGATCCGGAACAGCGCCAGATCGACCAGCGGCATGCCGCCTTTGTCCCGGAGCCGGGTTTCCCAAGCCAGGAAACGCCCAGACCAGCGGAATGACGGAGGCCAGGGCGGCGAACACCCAGACGGGCCAGCCATGCTCCCGCCCTTCCGACAACGGCACCACGGTCGCGGCCAGCGCCAGGGTGATCAGCAAGGCGCCAACCAGGTCCAGCTTGACCGCGACCGCCGCGTCCGGTCTCCGGCACCAGCCTTATAGCCCAGCAGCAGGATCAGCGCGCAGACCGGCAACGGCAGCAGGAACACCGTCCGCCAGCCCAGGCCGGCGGGATCCCATTGGATCAGCGCCCCGCCGCTGAACTGACCGATGGCGCCGGCCATGCCCATCATGATGCCATAGGCGCTCATGGCGCGGGCAAGCGCCCGTTCGTCGGGAAACAGCGCGCGGATCGAGCCCAGCACCTGCGGCTGGATGATGGCGGCCGAGGCGCCCTGCACGAAGCGGCTGATCAGCAGCACGGGGGCAGAGGGTGCGAGGCCGCAGCCCAGGCTGGCGACGGTGAAGCCGATCAGGCCGATCAGGAAGCACCGCTTGCGGCCATACAGGTCACCCAGCCGGCCGCCGGTGATCAGGAAAACCGCATAGGCCGACGCATAGCTTGAAATCACCAGTTGCAGTTCGGCCGGTGACGCCCTCAGACTCTCATGAATTGACGAGAGAGCGACATTGACGATGAAGAAGTCCAGCGGCGGCAGGAAACCGCCCGCGAGCAATACCACCAGGGCCGCCCAGCGGCGGGCGCCTGTTCGATCACGTATCACGTTTTCTCCCTGAAACTCCCAGGGCCGAGGGATCACGCAGGCCGTTCACACGATTGCGCCCGCCCGATCCACATCGGCAACAGCTTTTTCCTTGCAGTTTGCGGCCGCGGCGTCCTTTGGTCACCGCTGCCCGTTGCGACCGGACCCTAGCACCAAACCGTCATGCCGCCACCCCGATCGAGCCTGGACCCATACGGGTATTATGCACTGCTTGGCCTGACTCCCGATGCGACTCGCGATGCCATCATCGCCGCGTATCGTGCCAAGGCCCGGCGGCTGCACCCCGACGTGCCGGTCACCGGGAGCGCAACGGCGTTCCTGGCGCTGAAGCAGGCCTATGACGTACTGTCGAACCAGGACCGGCGCAGCGGCTATGACAGGGAGGCGCGGGCGGCGGCGATGGCGGCCATCGAGCCAGAGGTCTTTCCGACCCGCCCGGTCCATTTCGTCACCCCGGCCTCGGCGGTCCCTTTTGACGCGGCCACCCCGCCTGTCGGACATGCCGGTCCCGGTCTGGATCGGGCTCGGCTTGTTCCTGACCTTCTGCATCGTGCAGGTCATCATGCACCTGAGCGGTGCGCCGAGGGACCACGGGACCGATATCCCATCGACGGCGCAGCCGGTCGCAGCCGCTGACCCAGATGGCGCACCAGGAGGTGCTCTACGGCCCCATCCCGGCCCATCTGCCGGGCACGGCCAATTTCTACGTCACGCCCTCCGGCGGCACCGCCACGCTGTATCATCTGCAACCGGACCAGAAGACGCTTACCCCGGCCGGGAAACTGCCGCCGTTCAGCACCGTTCAGGGTCTGCGGCTATATCGCCAGAACGGCTTCGTCGAGGTCCTGACCGGTGAACAGACCACCGCCTTCATCCAGGCTGATCCATCTGACGCCCGGCAACCTGCTGGCGTCACACCAGGCGTATTGCGGCTATAATGCCGGGAAGGCACCGCAGGATGGCGAGGTGCTGGACCGCAACGGCGATGGCAGCGAGACCCTTGCCATCAACAACCGCTCGGTCGAGCCAGCCGTCGTCCGCCTGCGCAATACCGAGGGCACGAACGTCGCATCGGTTTTTCTCTCACCGGGGAGCCGCACCGACCTGACCGGCCTGCCCGCCGGCGACTACCATACCGAATACGCGATCGGAGAGTTATGGAGCCGCGCGTGCAACAGTTTCGCCGCCGGAATGCGCGCATGGCGGCTGCGCGAGACGGTGCAGGATTCCGGGGGCCGAAGGCCTGGCCGTTACGGACGACAAACCAGAATCCGACGTCGAAGACATCTCGCAGCAAGTATTCGAACAGAAATGAATTTGACGGGGGTCGCCCCATGTGGCTCGACTTGACCACGTCCCGTCATGGCCCGGCTTGCCCGGGCCGCCTCCTTCAGCAGTGGTCCGAGATGACCCGGCCAAGCCAGGCCATGACGGGATAACGTTACGCCACCGCGGTGGCGCCAGCGCCAGCCTGGTTGCGGCGGGACTGCCAGAGCGCCACGAAATCGATCGGCTGCAGCAGCACCGGCGGGAAGCCGCCGTCGCGCGTCACGTCGGACAGGATGTTGCGGGCGAACGGGAACAGGATCCGCGGGCATTCCACCAGCAGCACCGGCTCGATCGCGTTGTCCGGCAGGCCGGTCAGCGTGAACACGCCGGCATAGGTCAGTTCAGCGACGAACACCGTCGGCGCCGGGGCGGCCGCCTGGCCGTTCTGCTGCTGCGCGGTGTCATGCGCCTCGGCGCGGATCATGAGCGAGACCTCGAAGACGCTCTGACCTTCCTGCACGCGGCGGGCCTGCACGTCCAGGTTGATGCTGACCTGCGGCTGGGCGCGGAGCTGGGTGAAGATCTGCGGCGCACCCGGCACCTCGAACGACAGGTCCTTGACGTACTGGATGTTGACCACCAGCGGTTGCGGGGTCTGGCCGGCTGGCCGGGCTGCCTGCGGCGCTGGTGTTGTCTCGGACATGAAGGTCTCCGTTCGAAGTAGCATATCGCCGGACTATCGCCCCGGGAAACGCGGTGGCGAGCGGTCGCGGCGGCGCCTAGCACGGTACTGGCGATTGCCACCAGCAACGCCATCCGGTCCGGCGTTGGAATCCGTTCAGGCCCGCCAGATCAGCCGTTCCGGCGGCGGCTCCGCCGGGTCGCAGCGCAGCCACTGGCCGTTCGTCACGCTCTGGCCGGTCATGCTCAGGATGAAGCCCCAATGGCTGACGACCAGCGTATGCGCCCAGTCATGCCGCTGCGCGATCTCGGAACGAAACCGCGCGGCGCGATCGACGATGGAGGCCTCCGGTTCTTCGTCCTCCGGCCACCAGATCTCCTCGATCGGCGAGAAATCGTGCTGCCGGCCAGTCGCGCTCCAGCGCGCTGCGCGGCGTGCCGATGTCGCAGGCAAAGGCGTAGCGCTCGCGCACGATCGGGTCGATCGGTCACCGTCGAGCCCCAGCGCCGCGGCGACCGGGCGGCGGTCTGCAGGGCGCGGGTGTAGGGCGAGGCGATGATGCGCGTGATGCCCTGCTCCGCGAGTTGCGCATGCCGCCTCTCCGGCCTGGGTGTGGCCGAGCTCGGTCAGGCGCGGATCGACGATACCGGGATCGCGCCGGGTCGCGCCGAAATGCAGGTTGAACTCGCTTTGGCCATGGCGCAGCAGGATCATGTCCGGGCCATAACAAGCGGACCGGCCAGACCGGCAAGCCGGCTGCCGGCCGGCTCGGACTAGGATCGCGAGCGAATTTTGCATGTTTTGCCCGCTTCCGTTTGTCAGCGGGCCGTGTAACGCCTATCTGTCATGACGGAAGGAGAGTTCGGATGGGTGCGAGCGGCAGTTTTCCGATCGATCTGGTGCTGTTCGGGATGATCGCAGCCTTTCTGGTGCTGCGGCTGCGGAGCATTCTGGGCAAGCGGACGGGGTTTGAGCGCCCGGCGCCGCCGCTGCAGCCGGTCCAGCCGCGCACGCCGGCGGCGCCGGTCATCGAAGGCCAAGCGGAGCCGGCGCCGTCGGCCCCTGCGGCAACGCACTGTGCCGGATGCCGGCAGCGCCGGCGGCGCAGGCGCTGGCCGCGATGCGCAGCATCGACCGCAATTTCGATCCGGCCCGCTTCCTCGCCGGCGTGGACCAGGCGTTCCGCATCATCGTCAGCGGCCTTCGCCGCCGGCGACCGCGCCGCCCTGCGCCCGCTGCTGGGCGATGACACCTATGCCGCCTTCGACCAGGCGATCACCGCGCGGGAAAAAGCCGGCGAGACGCAGGTCAGCGACATCAAGTCGATCCAGTCGATCGACATCGATCGACGCCTCGCTGCGCGGCCGCATCGGCAGATGACGGTGCGGATCGCGTCGGACCAGATCAGCTACACCACGGACAAGGACGGCCGGCCCATCACCGGCACCGACGCCGTGACCGAGATCATCGATCTTTGGACGTTCGAGCGCGACCTGTCGCAGCAGGATCCGACCTGGCGCCTGGTCGCGGCTGCGCAGCGGCTGACGACCGCATCTGGACGATGCGAGCGCGTGCATGACCTGAGTGGAACGAAGCCGCGGGTCGCGCTGTTCGTGACCTGCCTGGTCGATCTGCACCGCCCCTCGGTCGGCTTTGCCGCGATCAAGCTGCTGGAGCAGGCTGGCTGCCGGGTGGAAGTGCCGCGCGCGCAGACCTGCTGCGGCCAGCCGGCCTATAACTCGGGCGATCGGCGCGACCGCGCGGGATCTGGCGCGGGGGATCGTCGACGGCGTTCCGCGGCTATGACTATGTCGTCGTGCCGTCGGGCTCCTGCGCCGGCATGCTGAAGCACCACCTGCCGCATCTGTTCGACGACGATCCGAACACGCGCGCCGTCGCCGATGCGATGGCGTCGCGGGTATATGAACTGGTGAGCTTCCTGACCGATGTGATGGGCGTGACGCGACACCGGCGCCGATGTCCGCGGCTCCGTCACCTACCACGACAGTTGCTCAGGCCTGCGGGAGCTGGGGGTGAAGCAGCAGCCCCGCGACCTGCTGCGCGCGGCCGGGGCCGAGATCCGGGAGATGACGGAGCCGGAGATCTGCTGCGGCTTCGGCGGCACGTTCTGCGTGAAGTATCCGGATATCTCGGTGCGGATGGTGTCGGACAAGACGCGCGACATCGTGGCCACCGGCGCCGAGACGGTGCTGGCCGGCGATATGGGCTGCCTGATGAACATCGCCGGACGGCTGAAGCGCGAGGGCCATCCGACCAAGGTCCGCCATGTGGCGGAGGTGCTGGCGGGGATGACCGACGACCTGCCGCCGATCGGGGAAGGGCGCAGCGCATAGAGCGTGATGACCGGAGGCGGAATTGCCGGAGATCTGAATCGCGCGATCAAACAAAGATCGTGATAACCGGAGGCGGAATCGCCGGAGGTCTGGATCCGCGATCAAACAAACACCTGGAGCAGGATGGCTGAGCGAAAGCGATGTCATCCTGCTCCAGGCGCTGCAAACGAGGGCGGCCCATACTCCGTGCCAAAATCCAACGGCGAGACCATTGCCTGGCCTCGCCGCTGATATCTTCACGCGCGTGGGGCGACGCGCGCCGCTGGTTATGCTTTCGGCTTGCTGGCCGCGTCGATCTTGTGCGATCGACTCCGCGTCCAGTTCGATCTCCGCCGCTTCAGCCAGTTCCGCCAACTGCTCCAGGTTCGTCGCGCTCGCGATCGGCGCCGTCACCGACTGGGACGGGCGATCAGCCAGGCCATCGCGATCTGCACCGGTTTGGCTTCGTACCGTTTCGCCACCTCATCCAGCGCCTTGATGCACGCCGAACCCATAGTCGTTCAGATATTTCTCGACCCGCGCACCGCGGGCGCGGCCCGTCCGATATCCGCTTTCGAACGATACTTTCCGGTCAGGAACCCGCTGGCCAGCGAGTAATATCCGATGACACCGATTTTTTCCTTCAGGCACAGATCTTCCAGCGGTCCCTCGAACTCCGTCCGCTCCACCAGGCTGTATTGCGGCTGCAGGCTCTGATAGCGCGGCAGGCCCTTCGTCGGTGCTGATCTTCAGCGACTCCGCCAGCCGGTCGGCGGAGAAGTTGGATGCGCCGATCTCCCGCACCTTGCCCTGCTTGATCAGGTCGGCATAGGCGGACAGGGTTTCCTCGATCGGCGTTTCCGGATCGTCGCGATGCGACTGATACAGGTCGATGTAATCGGTCTGCAGCCGCCGCAACGAATCCTCGACCGCCTGTCTTCATATATGCGCGCGACAGGCCCTTCTTGCCGGGCGCCATTTCGATCCCGAGCTTGGTGGCGATGATGATCTTGTCGCGGTCGCCGCGGGCCTTCAGCCAGTTGCCGATGATCGTTTCGGACTCGCCGCCGCTGTTGCCGGGATGCCAGCGGGAATAGACATCGGCCGTGTCGATGAAAGTTGAACCCGGCCGCGACGAACGCGTCCAGCAGCTTGAACGACATCGCCTCATCGGCGGTCCAGCCGAAGACGTTGCCGCCGAAGGTGATCGGTGGCACATGCAGCGATGACTGGCCGAGTCTGGCGCTTTTCCATTGTAGACTCTCCCGTGTTGATCAACGAAACTATCGCTATGGCGGCCGGTCAGGCCGACACGGTGCGCGGCGCAACCAGCGTCCTGCCTCGGCATGGACCCGCGAACGAGCCTGGCAACGCGGCCGGTCAGCGCGCGCGCACCAGCCGGCCCGGCTGTGGCGCCGGTATAGACGCCGTCCTCGAACGTCGACACACCCGAAACGAACGTGTGCTGATAGCCGTCGACCCGCTGCACGCAGGCGCCGCCCGTTCATCGGCAGATCGTAGCGGACCTCCGGAATGTGCAGCCGCAGCCTCTCGTAGTCGATCACGTTGACGTCGGCCTTCATGCCTTGCCTTCAGCAGTCCGCGGTCGTGGAAGCCGAAGAAGTCGCGCCGTCTCGCTGGTCTGCCGCTTCACCAGCATCTCCAGCGGCAGCTTCGGCCCGCGGCTGCGGTCGCGCGCCCAATGGATCAGCATCCAGCTCGGCACGCTGGCATCGACGATGGAGGAGCAATGCGCGCCGCCATCCGACAGACCCAGCATCGTCGCTTCATCCGACAGCATCGCGTGGATGATGTCGAGATTGTCCTCGTTGTAGCCGACGATCGGGAAGAACAGGAACCGCTCGGCGCCGCCGGCGAGGTAGTCGTAGGCGACCTCATCCGGCGAATGGTTCGACCGCGCGGCCATCGCGGCGATGCTGTCCTTTTCCTCCGGCTCGTAGTTCGGCGGATTGCCCATCGGGAACATGCGGTTCCAGCGCGTGGTGATGTGCTGGCGGAACTGCGACAGCCGGTTCAGCAACTCCGGCGACGGCGCCTCATTCAGCACCTGGGCGCGGAACGCCGGATCCTGCATGCGCTGCATCCGTTCCGCCACCGGCAGTTGCAGCAGCGCCTGATAGCTCGGCCGGATGCGAGAACGGGTTCAGCGCCGTATCGATCCCCAGCAGCACGCCCACCGGACGGCCGGCGCATCTGCGCCGTCACCTTGCGCGCCCTGCCGCACGCGCCTTGTGCACGCCGTCCATCAGCCGCCGCCAGCGCATCATGTCGGTCGGACGATCGGTCAGCAGGAACCAGATCGGGCGGCCGCTCTCCTGGCCGAACTTCGTCATCCATTTCAGCTCTTCGGCCTCATCGTCGAAGTCGCTGTTGACGCCGAACGCGCCGTGGTTCAGGCCCTTGAACGCGGAGCCGATGCCCAGCAGTTCCTCGACCTCGGAGTACCGGCCCGGAACCATGCTCGCCGGCCGGGGTCTTGTGCGAATTGGTGCGCGAGGTGGTGAAGCCGAACGCCCCGGCCTCCAGTCCCTGCCCGGACCGCGATCGCGCATCTGCCGCGATGTCGTCGGCGGTGGCGGTCTCGCGGCGGATCGCGCGTTCGCCCATCACATAGACGCGCAGCGGGTGGTGCGGGATTTGCGCGGCGATGTCGATCGCGCGCGGCATTCTGGTCCAGCGCGTCGAGATATTGCGGGAAGGTTTCCCAGTTCCACTTCAGTCCGTCGGCCAGCGCGATGCCGGGGATTTCCTCGATCGATTCCATCATGCCGATCAGCGCGGAATGATCCGTCTGTCGCGCACCGGCGCGAAACCGACGCCGCAATTGCCGAACAGGATCGTGGTGACGCCATGCCAGGACGACGGCGCGAGTTCCGCATCCCACGTCGCCTGGCCATCATAATGCGTGTGCACATCGACCCAGCCCGGCGTGACCAGCAGCCCGTCCGCGTCGATTTCCCGCTTGCCGGGGCCGGCCTTGCCGCCGACCTGCGCGATCTTGTCGCCGTCGAGCGCGACGTCGCCGGTGTAGCCGGGCTTGCCGGACCCATCGACGATGGTGCCGCCTCTGATCACCGTATCGTGCATGACGCCTCTCCTTTCCGTTTCTGGCACCATGGGAGACCTAGGCGCTCCGCCGGTCAAGTTTGCGGGGACGACCGTTACACGGCTAACATCGATCTGTGGCCGCCAAGGCCACGGGAAAACGAAACAAAGTATAAAGGACGAAGATCATCATGCGTTTCACCGCAGCCCTTTTGCTGGCCGCTTTGTCCGCTGTACCCGCCGTCGCCCAGACGCCCGCACCGGCGCCGGCGGTGCCGGAGGAAATGCCGTTCGACATCCCCTATGGCGACACCGATCAGCATGGAGCAGGCGCAAAAGGCGATCGAGGCGGCCGTGGCCGAGGCGCAAAAGCACAAGTGGAAGATGGCAATTAGCGTCGTCGATCCTGCCGGAAATCTGGTCGCACATGCGACAATGGACGGGACGCAGTATGCGTCGATCCCAATCGCTCAGGCGAAGGCGCGGACCGCGGCCCTGTTCCGTCGGCCGTCGGGGACGTTCCAGACAGCGATCAACCAGGGCGGGTCCCCGTCGAGTGCAACGCTTCTGAGCCTGAACGGTGCCGTCGCCAGCGAGGGTGGTTTTCCGATTGTCGTCGATGGAAAGCTGATCGGTGCGATCGGGGTCAGCGGTGGGATTTTCACGCAGGATGCGGTCACGTCAAAGGCAGGGCTGGCGGTCGCTGTGGCAAAGTAATGATATCGCCGTTCGGGGGACGCTCCGAACGGCGTATCGCTCAGCATCTGAGTCTGCTCCGGCGTCGCATACGCCACCTGTGACCGGCACGGGTTTTGGCCGTGCTACGGGATTACGATCCGGGGCCGCCCCCTTCTGCTGCGCCTGACGGAAAATCGAACCAGAGCATGATCGGGTCAGGTTGACCCGATCATGCCCAGACGATCGTACTCCAGCGTCAATGCGCCGGGGCGGCCAATGCCGGCGCAGCGCTGGATTTCAGCAATGTGCCCATCAGCGGGCCCACCTCAGGCGGCAGACCGACGATCGTGGTCGGCAGGCGCCCATCGGTCTTCTGACCAAAGGCTCGCAGCGCCTCGGCCGCGGCAAGCGTCTGGATCGTTGCGGCAAACGGGGCAAGCTGTGCAGCAATGGCCGCGTCCTGCGTGGCGACATAGCGGCGGTTCACTGCATCTTGGATCGGCCGGTCGAAGGTGAACGTGTCCGCCCAGCCGATGAAGTCCAGCGTGATGCCGACATCGGCGAAATAGGCGGTCGCCTTCTGCTTCACCGCCTCCATGATCGGCACCGCGTCTTCGTTGTCCTTGTCGAAGGAGCGTGATGCGATTTCGTCGCAGACCAGGGTCTGAACCTTCTTGCGGCCGACGTCGTCCATCACATCCGCCAGCCTGCGGCTGTAATAGACCGAGTTGAAGATCACCTTCGGATCGGTCCGGTCGCCCTGCGGCGCAATCACACCGAAATGATATAGATATTTGGCTGCGTTCTGTTCCACGACCGACGTGCCGACCGATACGCCGACGGAGATATTCAGCCCCTCCTTGCTCTGGCAGGGAAATCCTTCCCGCCGGCGCGATGTGCCGCGGTCGGACGCGTCGACCCACTCCCGGCTATAGGGCGTGCGATCGACGATGATCAGCCGTCCGGCCGGGACGTAGAAATCGAAGAAAGACCCCGAACCGGACAGCTTGGTGTGCGGCACGATGAAGCGCTTCAGCGCCACGCGGTTGGCGTTCAGATACGCCTCGGACTCGAACTGCGCCTGAGTGTCGCGGTTGGCGCCCTGATCGGGGATCCAGAAGCCGCTTTCATTCGGCAGGATCGTATAGGCTTCCGTATAGTCGGTCTTGTCGTAATAAGCCGCCGCCGGCTGCGGCAGGGCGGCGAAGGCCAGCAGCGCCAGCACACCCAGCCATTGCCGCGCCGGCTTCCACCAGATCGCCACCAGCACCGCCACCAGCAGGATCAAAGGCATCCCGAGATGGCCAAACAGCGCCATGCCGAAGGACGCGCCCACTGTCGCCGTGTCGCTGTTCGCCAGTTGCCCGCCAGCACTTTCCGCCGAGAGAAACGATGCGGCCGGCGACAGGACGCGATCGACGGCACCGAAAACAGCAATGACAAGGACAGACGCAACGACGCGCATGACAATGCCGCCTGGCCCGGAGGTACCGGACGGCTGCAACGGCTTGAGGGCGTTCATCGTTTCTCTCCTGACGGCGTATCAAGCTGGAACCGGCGTTCCGCGGCTACCGGAACGGCGCCGAGATGTGGGATCGGCGCGCCCAGCCGGGGAGTTGCAACACTTGCGTATCAGATCAGCGGAAAAAAAGCGATCACCACCTTGTCATACCGGCAGCCCGACCGCTTCGCTCGTTTCGAGCAGCGAGGTCGCCACCACGATCAATGGCCGGAGGAAATTAATCGTCAGATCGGCCGTCACGCATGCTTCATTCTTCCGATCCGCCAGGCACATAGGCGGCGACGTCGGCCAGGGCGAACTGCACCCTGCCACGCTTCCCCCGGGCCGCGTAACGTGTTCCCCTTCCCGCAAACGCACCACCCCACGGCTTGCGTTCGCCTTGATGATATCGATGTTGAACAGCGGGACCAGCGGCAGCCTCGCCTCGATATGCCGGCGGAAATGCTCCAAGGTCCCAAGGCTGCTATTCATGGTATCGTCCATTCGTCACCCCTGACACGGAGTCATCGCGCGCATGCCGTTCAAGGTCCAGGTCGGCCCGCCGCAGATCGCCATCCACCAGGCCATGACCGTGCTGGTGACGGAAAGCGACGGGCAGATCAGATGGCCCAGCGACAAGGGCCTGTATTTCTTCGACACCCGGCTGATCAGCGCCTGGACGGTGTAGGCCAACGGCACGCGAGTGGGAGCTGCTGAACGGCGGCGCGGTGAACTTCGATACCGCCCGGATCTTCCTGACCAACCGGGACTTCCTGACCGAGGACGGCCCGGTCCCCGCGCAGACCCTGGCCTTCGAATCTGTCGCGCGATGATCGACGAGGGCCTGCATGAGGACCTGGACATCACCAATCACGGCCAGAAGCCGGTCCGCTTCAATCTGGAGATCGTGCTGCGGTCCGACTTCGCCGATGTCTTCGACGTCAAGGCCAAGCGCGACATCCGCCGCGGCCATATCAACTCCAACTGGTCGGAGGCGCGGCAGACGCTGCGCACCACCTATCGCAACGCGGATTTCCTCCGCGCCGTCGCGGTATCCGTCGGGCGCGGCGGACTGCCGCGCGGTGTATGCCAACGGGCGGCTGAGCTTCGAGGTCAGGCTGCCGCCCGCGCGGCACCTGGCACGCCTGCCTGCTTTATGAATTCGCCGACGGCGACAAGCGCTATCCACGCGCCGCACGGCTGCGCCGGACGCCGAGCGACTCGACACCAGGCGCGGGCGCATCGCGACTGGCGGCAGACGGTGCTGAAGATGCGCACCAGCAACGAGGAATTCTATCGCTTGTTCCATCAGGCGATCGACGACATGGCGGCGCTGCGCCTGCCGATGGAGGGCACGCGACCACATGGTGTTCCTGCCGGCCGCCGGCCTGCCCTGGTTCATGGCGCCGTTCGGCCGCGACAGCCTGATCGTTTCGTTGCAGAACATCCTGGTCTATCCGGAATTCGCCCGCGGCGCGCTGGACGTGCTGGGCCACTGGCAGGCCGAGGACGCGACGATCCGTACCGCGACGCCGAACCCGGCAAGATCATGCACGAACTTCGCTACGGCGAACTCGCGCATTTCCAGCTGATCCCGCACACGCCGTATTACGGCACCGCCGATGCGACGCCGCTCTATCTGATCACGCTGCACGCCGCCTGGCGCGCCACCGGCGATCGCTCCCTGCTGGAGAAATACCTGCCGAACGCCGAGGCTGCCTGCGACTGGATCGACAAGGACGGCGACCGCGACGGCGACATGTTCCAGGAGTATCAGACGCGCTCGCCGGTCGGTTATGAGAACATGGCCTGGAAGGATGCCGGCGATTCCATGACCTATGCCGACGGCACGCCGGTGCGCGGCCCGAAGGCGCTGTGCGAACTGCAGGGCTATGTCTACGACGCCTGGCGTGCGCATGGCCGAGGTCTTCGACGCGCTGGGCAAGCCCGACCGCGCCGCGGCCCTGCGCGAGAAGGCCGCCGCGCCTGTTCGAGAAATTCAACGACGTGTTCTGGGACGAGGAAGCCGGCTTCTACGCCTACATGCTGGACGGCGAGAAACGGCAAGGTGCTGACCGATCGCCTCCAATCCCGGACATTTGCTGTGGTCCGGCATCGTGCCGCCGGACCGCGCGGCGCGGGTCGTCGCGCGGCTGATGGCGCCGGACATGAACTCGGGCTGGGGCATCCGCACGCTGTCCAGCCGACCATCCGGCGCTACAATCCGTATTCGTATCAGAACGGTTCGGTCTGGCCGCACGACAACAGCCTGATCGCGCTCGGTTTCAAACGCTACGGCTTCACCGCCGAGGTCGGCCAGATCGCGCGCGGCATCAGCGAGGCGGCCAGCCACTTCCTGCTGAACCAGTTGCCGGAACTTTACGCCGGCGTCGACCGCAGCGACGGCCAGTTTCCCGGTGCAGTATCTCGGCGCCAACGTGCCGCAGGCCTGGGCCGCCGGATCCTGCTTCGCGCTGCTGCAGGCGATGCTCGGCATCCAGCCGGACGCGCCGAACGACCGGCTGTATGTCGATCCCGCGCTGCCGGAGTGGCTGCCGGATGTCACGTTGTCGGATCTGCGCGTGGGCCATCATAAGCTGGATATCCGCTTCCACCGCCGAAACGGAGAAACGGTGTGGGAGGTGCTGAAGGGTGAGGCCCAGGATCGTGCAGGCCAGGCGTTGGTCGCTCCAGGTAGGGATCCGGCTATTCCCCCCGCACGGGGCTGACGCCCGCCGCCGTCTCGCGCTAGCGTCGGGACGAGGAGGAAATGTCTTATGAAAATCACCAGCTACGAAGCCACGATCCTGCACATCCCGGAGGACGACCCTCTGGCCAACATGCCGGAGGAAGCCGGCCGCAAGCGCCCGATCGTCACGCTGCGCCTGCGCACCGACAACGGCATCGAGGGCATCGGCGTCACCTTCTACGGCGGCAAGATGACCGGCAGCCTGCGCAAGGCGGTCGAGGAACTCGCCGCCGCTGACGGTCGGCGAGGACCCGCTGCGGATCGAGCATATCGTCGCCAAGCTGCGCGCCGGCACCGGCGATAGCTGCGGGCCGGGCGGCATCTTCACGCTGGCGCTGTCGGCGATCGACGTCGCGCTGTGGGACATCAAGGGCAAGGCGCTGGACCAGCCGCTGTGGAAACTGCTCGGCGGTCATCGCGACCGGGTGCCGACCTATGCCTCCGGCTCGCTGCGCCGCGGCCTGACCGACTACCAGGCACAGCGGGCGGCGCAGATCCTGGTGCAGAAGGGCTTCAAGGAGATGAAGACCCAGATGGCGCTGCCCGGCAATCCGACCCCGGCCGAGGAGGTCCGCCGCGTCCGCGTCGTGCGCGAGGCGATCGGGCCGGACATCAAGCTGATGTGCGACATCAACCAGCGCTGGCGCCCGGAACAGGCGATCGATATCGGCAGCCGGGTCGAGGATGTCGGCCTGTTCTGGCTGGAGGACGTGACGACGGCCGACGACTACCAGGGCCTCGCGCGCGTCACCGCCGCGCTGAAGACGCCGATCGCCGGCGGCGAATATGTCTATGGCATCGCCCCGTTCCGCCAGATGATCGAGGCCCGCTCGGTCGACATCGTGATGATCGACATCTGCCGCGCCGGCGGCGTCACGCAATGGATGAAGATCGCCGGCATGGCCGAGGCGTTCAATCTGCCGGTCGTCAGCCACGTGATGCCGGAGATCCTGTGCCACCTGGTCGCCGCCTGCCCGAACGGGCTGACGGTCGAATACATGCCGTGGATGCTGTGCCTGTATGAGGAAACGCCCGTCGATCGAGAACGGCATGATGGTGCTGCCGAACAAGCCCGGTCTGGGCCTGAAGTTCGACGAGAAGGCGGTGGCGTCGTTCAAGGTGTAATCTGCGCTCTTGAACACCCCGCCGAGGTTGCTATCCATGGCGATGGCAACCTCGGCGGAACACTCATCGTGGCGACGGAACAGCGTCTTCTGCGCCTGCCCGAAGACCTGATGCGACAGTTGCGCACCGCGGTCCCCAGCCTGGAACGCAGCCCTTTCGAGCCGCATCTGCCGCAGCAGGCGTTCCCCGCCCACACGGATATGCCGGCCGGCATGGCTGAAGCCATGTCGTCGCTGCGGCCTGGGCGGGCATCGGGATACAAGAGGTGATGCCCACCGCGCCGTCCTTCTGGTCGCACGACGGTCCGCTGGCTCAGGTCCTCTCGCCCCTGTCGGCGATCGGGTCCGCCCTCACCGCGCACCGGGTCGCGCGTCCCGGCTGGCAGGCCCCGGTTCCGGTGGTCTGCTGCGGCAATGTCACGATCGGAGGGGCGGGTAAGACCACTTTGGTACTGGACCTCGCACGACGTCTGTCCGGCCGAGCGGTCCATGTCTTGCTGCGCGGTTACGGGGGCACTTCGCGCGGCGTGCATCTTGTGGCGCCGGGTGATCCTGTGTCGCTTGTCGGCGATGAGGCGCTGCTGCTGGCACAGGTTGCGCCCACGTGGACCGGGGCCGATCGTGCCGCCAGCGCGCGGAGCGCGATCCAGGCAGGAGCGGAACTTCTGTTGATGGATGATGGCCTCCAGAACCCGACATTGGCGAAAACCGGGTCGATCCTGGTGATCGACGGCCGCACCGGTTTCGGCAATGGCCGTGTCCTGCCCGCCGGTCCACTCCGCGAGCCGGTGGCCGCCGCAGCCGCCCGCTGCCAGGCGGCGGTGCTGATCGGCGCTGACATGACCGGGGCACTAGACCGGCTGCCGCCGGACTTGCCCGTCCTGCGCGCGGACCTTGTCCAGGACGCCTCCATCGAGGCGCTGAAAGGCCGCAAGGTGGTGGCTTTCGCCGGAATCGCACTGCCCGAGAAATTCTTCGAGCCGCTGCGCCAGGCTGGTGCCGTCCTGGTCGCGGCCCACCCGTTCCCGGATCATCACCTCTATACCGCGCACGAACTGGACGCATTGCTGCGCGAGGTTCGGGAACTGCACGCCATCCCGGTCACCACGCCGAAGGACGCAGTCAGGCTGCCGGCCACCGTCAGGCAGCAGGTCACCGTCATCGATGTCGGGCTGAGATGGCGCGAACCGGGTCAAATCGATCGCGTCCTTGAAAAGATGATCGCCGCCATCCCACTCGCCGAACCTTAGAGTAGGATGACATCGCTTTCGCTCAGTCATCCTACTCTAGGTGTTCGTTTGATCGCGCGATTCAGACCTCCGGCGATTTCGCCTCCGGTCATCACGCTCTAGGGGCGCCACGCCTTCGTTCCGCAGGCACTTCGCAAGCGAAGCCCGGTGGAAATCCCTATCAACGCGCTCAGCAACCTGTTCTCGGTAACCTGTTGATGTTCGGGTGCGAACGATGCACGAGCCGGGCGGCTCTGTCCCCCCGGAACGCATTGCCGCACTGGACCGTTCACTTCATTCCAGGCAAGAAGCCCGGAAGACACCCTCCGCGAGTCACCCCATGAACCCGTCCGAAATTGAACGCCTTCAGACGTACCTGCGCAAGCTGTTCAAGTCCGACCTGATCAAGGTCGTCCCCCCGATGCGCCGCGGCCTATCGGTCGAACTCGCGGTGAACGACGAAATCGTCGGCACCGTTCACAAGGACACCGATGACGGTGAAACCTCCTATTCCATCCATATTTCGGTGCTGGAAGAAGACCTTCCGGCGATGAAGGCGCCCGCCAAATCGGCAGCCGCCCCCACCCGCCGCTGACGCCAGGTCTAGCTTGGATCGGCGGTCAACCCGGCGGCGGCGATGCCCGCCAGCGCCGCAGGCCTCGTCATTGTCCGAGCTGTCGCCGGTCACGCCGACCGCGCCGATGATGCTCTTGTCCGTCGCCGCGGATCAGCACGCCGCCCGCGACCGGAACCATCGCGCCGCCGATCGCGCCGTTGACCGCGGCGATGAAATGCGGCCGCTCCACCGCGCGCACGCCCAGCGTGTTCGATCCGACGCCCATCGCCAGCGCGCCATAGGCCTTGCCGATCGCGATGTCGTAGCGCCGCAGCGCGGTGCCGTCCTCGGCGCCATAGGCCTTCAGCACGCCGCGCGCATCCAGCACCAGCGATCGCCATCGGCGTGAAGATTCTTCTCGCGGCAGATGCGCCAGGCCGCCGAAATGATGGTCTGCGCCTGCGCAGCGTGATTGCGGCCATGTGATAGCCCTTCTCCCGATTGACGGACGCTTACAGAAACAACCCGTCCGGATCGCCGTTGAACATGATCTTGCCGACCATTTCGAAATGCGCGTCGCGCGACTGGATTTGCTGCGACAGCGTGTGCATGTCGCGGAACCGCCGCTCGAACGGCGTGCCGTTGAAGATCGCCGACACGCCGGCCGCCTTGTAGACGTAGTCGGCCATTTCGATCGCGGATTTGATCGCCTGCGCGCAGCCGAGCCGAACGCGCATGCGGGCCTCGAGGTCGATCGGCGCGATGTCGTCGGCGGCGTCCCAGACGTCCTTGCAGGATTTCGGTCAGCCAGGCGCGCGCGGACCCAAGCGCTGGCCTCCCGCTGCGCGACGTCGGACTGCACGACCGGCCTGTCGGCCAGGCGCTGCAGGCCGCGCGGCGTCTTCTCTTTCGCCAGCGCGATGAACTCGTCGAGCATGGCGCGGGCGATGCCGAACGCGACGCCGGCGACGCCGACGGCGTAAAGTCCCTGCATGGTGAACGCGTAGAGCGGACCGGGATCGCGCCGCAGCGACGGGTCTTCACGCGTGCCGGTGAAGTCTTCCGGGCACGAACAGGTCGTTGACGCGATAGCCCTCGGACGCGGTGCCGCGCATGCCGATCGTGTTCCAGTCCTCGATCGGCTCGGCGTGTGTCCTTGCGGAACAGCAACGTGCGTGATCGTTGGCCGGCCGAACCGGTTCAGCCGCAGCGACCCGTCCGGTTCGATCGACCTGGCAGTGCGCGCCCATCCAGGTGGCCTGACGGCTGCCGCTGGCGAAATGCCACTCGCCGCTGATCCGATAGCCGCCCGGGACCGCGCGTCGCCTTGTGTTGGTTGGGCGGTCCCCAGGCGATCCAGCCGCGCGGATCGTCGAAAATCGTCTTGCGCGGTCTCAGCGGAATGAACGGCGCGATCAGCGCGGCGCTGTTGGCGACGAACAGGTTCCAGCCGACCGAGCCGTCGTGGCGGCTGATTTCCTCGATCGCGCGCAGATAGATCCACGGCTCGACCTCATCGCCGCCGGCCGAGCGCGGCAGCAGCATGCGCGCCAGCCGGGCGTCGTGGATCTGCGTCAGAAGCGGTTCGGGAATGGTCTGGGTCCGCTCGATCTCATCGGCCGCGGCGGCGATCGCTGGCCCCAGATCGCGTGCCCGCGCGACCGGATCGACCGGTGATCGGAGCCGAGGCTGACGATGGTTCATGGGACGCTCCCTGCGCCTTGACCGGCCGATTAGCGGCCGGTCCGGCCTGGAGTTGTCAATGATTGCGGACCGCCGACCGGCGTTTGTCAATCGCATGCGCGGGCTAACGGCTGTTTCATTGAACGCGAACGGGATGTTCCGCTACGTACTCAGCGTTGATATGCGTCCGTTTGCCGATCCTCGTGTCGCCGCTTGCGTCTGCTGCGCGGCCGACCCTGGCGCTGCGCACAGGTGACCGTCGACCTGCATGCGCTGCAGGCCCTGCCCGAACGACCGGCCAGCGCCGTGGTCCGGCCGCCTCATGTCCGCCGCCACCGGCCGCAGCGCCGGCACACCGCGGCCGCAGACTGGTAACACGGCGCCGCAGCGCCGCGCGTCCGTGCCCCGCAACGGCCAGCGTGTCGCCACAGCCGGCCAGCCGCGCGCCGCCGTCACCGCCAGCCCCGGCGGCCGCCGCGCCCACGCCGCCGGCACCGTCCCGCCGCGCTGCCGAGCAGACGCCGCAGACCGCTTCGATCACGCCGATCGCGCCCGCCGCCGGCCGCCGACACGCGCCACCGCCACCGCCGGTCTCGGACAACGCCGGCACCACCGCAGCGCCGACCGCCGGCCGGCCTGCGCCTGACCTTCGCCCCCGGCCAGTCCGATCTGAGCCCGGAAAGCGTCGCCTCGATCAAGCAGTTCGCGACGTCCGCCCCGCCCGGCGAGACGGCGACCTTCAACGTGCAGGCCTATGCGCCCGGCGCCAAGGACGATCCGTCCACCGCCCGGCGCGTGTCGCTGTCGCGCGCGATGGCGGTGCGCAGCGCCCTGGTCGCCGATGGCGTGCCGTCCGCACGGATCTTCGTGCGTGCCCTGGGCGCCCAATATGGGGATCGGGCCAGCCGGACCGAGTGGATATCGACGCCAATCGAGCCGACAGCGCGGCGGCGGCGCAGATGACCCGGCCGTCGGCCTATCTGGTCCGCATGCTGATCTTCCTCGCTGGTGGTCGGCGTCGTCGCCGGCCTGCTGTCGCCGGTGCTGATCACCGCGTTCTACAACAACCCGATGCTCAACAGCTTGATCCTGCTGATCCTGTTGCTGGGCATCCTGCTGGAATCTCAACCAGGTGCTGCGCCTGCGCCCCGAGGTCACCTGGGTGGAAACCTACCAGACCTCCCGCACCCGCCTGGCCGCGCTGCCCTCGCCCCGGCTGCTGGCGCCGATGGCGAGCATGCTGGCGATGCGCGACAGCCACGGCCGGCAATGACGGCCGCAGCTCCACCCTGTCGACCACGGCGATGCGCAGCCTGCTGGACGGCATCTCCTCCCGTCTGGACGAAAGCCGCGAGTTGTCGCGCTACATGACCGGGCTGCTGATCTTCCTGGGTCTGCTGGGCACGTTCTGGGGCCTGCTGAAGACGGTCACGTTCGGTGTCCGACGTCATCGGCACCATGACGCTGGGCAACGGCGACATGAACCTGATGTTCGATCAGTTGAAGACCGGTCTCGCCAAGCCGCTGGCCGGCATGGGAACCGCGTTCTCGGCCAGCATGTATGGCCTGGCCGGTGCGCTGGTGCTGGGCTTTCTCGACCTGACGGCCGGCCAGGCGCAGAACCGTTTCTTCAATGAGCTGGAGGAGTGGCTGGCCGGCCTGACCCGCCTGTCCTCCGGCGTGCTGTCCGAGGGCGAAGGCTCGGTCCCTGTCTACGTCCAGGCGCTGCTGGAACAGACCGCCGAGAACATGGAAGGCATGCAGCGCGTCGCTGGAACGTGACGAGGAAAGCCGCATCCAGGTCAACCAGGCGGTCCTGACGCTGAACGAACGGCTGGCGACGCTGGTCGATACAATGCGCGCCAACCAGCAGCTGATGATACGGATCGCCGAGACGCAGACGCGCGCTGGGTCCGCTGCTGCAACGCCTGGGCGAGAACGCAGGCGGGACGAAGCCAGCCGCAGCCATCTGCGCAATATCGAACTCTACATGCAGCGCCTGGTGAGCGAGTCCGAACAGGGCCGCTCCCGCGCGACCGCGGAGTTGCGCAACGATCTGCGCCTGCTGACGCGGACCGTCGCGGCGCTGGCTGAACCGCAGCGGTAGCGCCAATGGCCGGACGCGTCCGCAGGCAACGGCGGCAACGGACTGGACGCATGGCCCGGCTACGTGGACGCGCTGTCCACGCTGCTGATGGTCATCATCTTCGTGCTGCTGGTCTTCGTGCTGGCGCAGGCCTTCCTGACCGTCGCGCTGAACGGACGCAGCCAGGCGCTGGACAAGGCGACCAGCGGACCTCGCTGCCCTGTCGAACGCGCTGTCGCTGGAACAGGGCAAGGCCGCTTCGCTGCAATTGTCGGTATCGCAGCTTGAGCCAGCAACTGGCCGACCGCACCGCCGACCGGGACAAGCTGACCCAGGCGCTGGCAGCGGCCAACGTGACGATCCAGTCGGTGACCGAGGCCAGCACCAGACTGCAAGGCCAGTTGAAGGACGTGACGGCCCGCGCTGACACCACCACGGCCGAGCTGCAGACGCGCGTCAGCAACTGGCAGACCAGACGCGCCGATACGTCGGCTGCCGACCTGCAGGCAGCGCGGCAGCAGCTTGCGGACATGCAGCAGCAGATCGCCCAGCTGGACCGCACGGTCAGCAGTCGACAAGGACACGTTGCAGGCGAAACTGTCCGACCTGGCGAAGCTGGCCGCAGCAGACGCGCGCGCTGGCCGCTCTGCGCGACGAGCTGGAAAGCCAGGCGCAGGATGCCGCGGCGCGCGCGACGACCGAAGCAGCAGACGCGCCAGGCGGTCGAGATCGCAGCTGGCCGATGAGAAGAAACTGGGCGACAGCGCCAAGGCGCAGATCGCGCTGCTGAACCAGCAGATCGATGAGTTGAAGACCCAGCTTGTCGTCGATCGCCTCAAGCCTGGATCTGACGCAGAACCAGGACAAGGCGAAGGACGTCGAGATCGCCAATCTCGGCCAGAAGCTGAACATCGCCCTGGCCGCAGAAGGTCGAGGAACTGCAGCAATACCGCAGCGAGTTCTTCGGCAAGCTGCGCAGCGCTGCTGGCCAACCGGTCAGGCATCCAGGTGGTCGGCGACCGGTTCGTGTTCCAGAGCGAGGTGCTGTTCCCGGTCGGCAGTGCCGAACTGACACCGGCGGGCGTCGCGCAGATGACGACGCTGGCGGTGACCATCAAGGATATCGCCGCCGAAGATCCCGCCCGACGTGCACTGGGTCCTGCGTGTCGACGGCCACACCGACCCGCAGCCCGTCAAGGGCGGCGCCTTCGCCTCGAACTGGGAACTGTCGGCCGCGCGGGCGATCACCGTGGTGAAGCTGCTGATCGCGGATGGGGTGCCGGCGGAGCATCTGGCGGCGACCGGGTTCGGCGAATATCAGCCGTTCGGACCCGGCGATACGCCGGACGCTTACGCGAAGGATCGCCGGATCGAGCTGCGGCTGACGGATCGCTGAGGCTGCTTCCGCCGTGGTTCGGCTTGACCGCAACTTATGCCGTCACCTTCCGCAGGAACGCCTCCGACCGCGCCGCCGGCCTCGTCGGCCTGGCGGTTGGGGAACAGCGTGAAGCCGTGCGCCCCGCCGGGGTAGATTGCCAGCTCTGCCTCGTTCCCCGCCGCGATCCAGCGCGTGTACATGAACAGCGTGTCGTCCAGCAGCGCATCCTGCGTGCCGACGCTGAACAGCGCCGGGCACAGTCCCGCCAGATCGGCGTAAAGCGGCGAGATATCCGGCACCCGCCGTTCGGTGATCGTCGGCAGGAACGCGTTGTAGAATTGCTGCATGTCGATCGTCCGCAGCACCAGCCGGCGGTTGCCGAACGCCCTCTGGCTGGGGGTCATCGACAGGTCGAAGGCGCCATACACCAGGTTGGCGCCGCGGAACCCGGTGTAGCCATAACGGTCGCGCATCCGCAGGATCGTGACGGCGGCCAGGTGGCCGCCGGCCGATTCGCCGCCGATCGTCAGCTTGTCGGTGCCGAAGACTCGAGGCCGCATTCTGCACCAGCCACGCCGCGGCGAACTCGCAATCGTCCGGTCCGGCCGGATAGGGATGCTCCGGCGCCAGTCGATATTCGACGCTCACCACCGCCAGGTTCGGCGTTGTCGGCGATATGCTCCAGCATCGGGTCCTGCTGATCCGCCGCCCCCAGCACCCAGCCGCCGCCGTGGATATGCAGATAGACGCCGTTGATCTGCCTCGGGCTCGATGATGCGCAGCTTGATCTCGTTGCCATCCCGACCGGTGATCGTCTGCGTTCGCGCCCGCGGTGACAGCACCGGCGCGGGAAACGGCCCGCGGCCCTGACGCCGCGCTTCACGGGTGATTTCGGCACCGATGTTCCACCACTCGGGCAGGGCGGTCATCAGCGCGACCAGCCCGTCATTCAGCATCGCCGTGTCCTCGGCGATGGCATCCTTGCGGAACAGTTCGGGACGCAGCGGATTTTCAGCCATGGTTTCTCCCGTCGGTCTGGGCAGCATTGCGCCGGTTGTTCAATGACCGGTTACCCCTTGGGTCCGGTTATACAGGGGCCGGCGGAAACGCCAAACGCGCCGCGACCCTCGACACCCCCGCCCGTCCGCCCCTAGGATACTCATCAGTAGCCAGACCGCCCGGGGGGTAACCAATGAAATTCGGCATTTTCTACGAGCTGCAATGCCCGCGCCCGTGGGAGGCAGACACCGAACGGACCTGTACCAGAACGCCCTCACCCAGGTCGAACTGGCCGACAAGCTTGGCTATCATTACGCCTGGGAAGTGGAGCACCACTTCCTGGAGGAGTACTCGCATTCGCCGCAGCCCGAGGTGTTCCTCGCCGCCGCCAGCCAGCGCACCAAAAACATCCGCCTCGGCCACGGCATCATCCAGCTGACCACCAACCATCCGGCGCGCGTCGCGGAGAAGGTCGCGTGCCTCGACCTCGTCAGCAACGGCCGCGTCGAATTCGGCATGGGCGAAGGCGCCAGCATCACCGAGCTCGGTCCGTTCGACCGCGCAGATGGAGGACAAGCAGGCGGTCTGGGAAGACGGCGTGCGCTGCGTGCTGCCGATGTTCAAGGACGGCGGCTGGGAATATGACGGCCCGTATTTCAAGTTCCCGCTGCGCAACGTGCTGCCGAAGCCGATGCAGAAGCCGCATCCGCCGCTGTGGGTCGCCTGCTCGCAACTCGAAACGATCGAGCTGGCCGGCCGTTGCGGCATCGGCGCGCTCGGCTTCCAGTTCCTCAGCGCCGAAATGGCGCATGCCTGGGTGCATGCCTACTACAACTGCGTTCGTCCAGCGGCAGCAGAAGCTGACCGACTATCAGAGCAACTGCAACATCGCGATGGTCAGCTACTTCATGTGCGCGGAGACCGATGAGGAAGCGCGCCGGCGCGCCGATGGCGTGACGTTCTTCCAGTTCTCGCTGGCCTATTACAGCGGCGTCGCGGAACCGCGAGCGCGCCGCGCCGGGAACGGTGAACCTGTGGGACGAATATGAGAAATGGAAGCGGGAGAATCCGGAACTGGCGCAGAAGGCGCTGACCGGCGGCCTGATCGGATCGCCCGAAACCATCCGGCGCAAGCTGCGCCGGTTCGAGGCGTCGCATGTCGATCAGATCATTCTGCTGAACCAGGCCGGGCAAGAACACGCACGAGCATATCTGCGAAAGCCTGGAGCTGTTCGCCAAGGAGGTGATGCCGGAGTTCGTCGGCCACGAGCCGGAACATCAGGCATGGAAGCAGAAGGTGCTGAACCGGCGAGATCGAGCTCGAGGAAATCGATACGACGCCGTACAAGGAGCGCGCCGGCGTCGGCAAGGGCGTCGCGATCTCCAAACTGGCGACCGCCGCGGAATAGGCAACGCGGTGACAAGGGGGCGGGTCGGGAGGCTTCACAAGCCGCCCGATGCGAACAGAGTTCTCGCCGGTCACCCAACGCGCATCGATTTCGGATGTCTGCCGCCTTCAGCGAGGCGGCAATTTCGCTAATAGCGGCCCCAGTCCTTCGGCCATCGTCAAATGCGCGATGACGGCGTCGCGCAGGGTCGTGTAGGGCAGTCTCGCGAGCATCGCTGTTTGTATCACGGCCATGACCTCGCCCGCCTCGGAGCCGATCATCGTGAAGCCGAGGATGCGATCGTCGCTTGCCGCTGACGAGAACCTTCATGAAGCCGGATGTCTCGCCCGTTGTGTGCGTTCGCAGCACCGCCTCCATCGGCAGCGTGGCGACGCGCACGGCAATGCCCATGCGTTGCGCGTCCCGTTCGCTCAGTCCGACATGAGCGAGCGGCGGATCGGTGAACACGCAATACGGCACGAGCCGGTCGCGCGTGCTGCGGTTCGCTCCGGCCTGGTTGTCCGCGATGATGCGGAAGTCGTCGACCGATACGTGCGTGAACTGCGGGCTGCCAGCACACTCACCGAGAGCCCAGACATTGGGCGCCGTCGTTTCAAGCCGGTCGTTCACGCGGATGTAGCCGCGCGCGTCCAGCTCGACGCCGGCTTCCTCAAGCCCGATTCCGGCCGTATTGGGGACGCGCCCTGCCGCGACGAGGATGTCGCTTCCTCGGATCTTCTCCTCGCCCGCCGGCGTGCGGACGGTGAGGGTCACTTCGTCGCCGGAGCGGCCGCTCACGTTCCAGTGTGTCGGCAGACAGCAGAAGCCGAACGCCTTCCTCGCTCAGGATCCGCTGCATGGTGTCCGCGACGTCCGGATCCTCGCGTCCCATGAGCTGAGAGCCGGCCTCGATGACCGTGACCTGGCTGCCGAACCGGCGGAACGCCTGCGCCAGTTCCAGGCCGACATAGCCGCCGCCGAGCACGATCAGATGCGAGGGCACGGCATCCAGCTCAAGCGCCTCGATATGCGTGAGCGGGCGGGCCGCTTCCAGGCCGGGAATGGCCGGCATGGCCGCATGCGATCCGAGATTGAGGAACACCTGCTCGGCCGTGAGCACGCGGCGTGCCGCCGTCGTTCAGCTGCACCTCGAGCGTCTTCGGCCCGACGAAGCGCCCGCTTCCCATGATCAGTTCGGCGCCGCTCTCCCGGTAGGTCTTCAGGTGCTGGGCGACCTCGCGCTCGACCATCTCGCGCTTGCGCTGGCGAACCTTCGCCATGTCGGTCGCGACGCTTCCGGCCGTCGTGCCGAACTCCGCCGCGTGCCGGACAAGATGGGCGACCCGCGCGCTCCAGACTTCATTCTTGCTGGGCATGCAGGCGATGTTGGGGCAGGAGCCGCCGATGTAGCGCCGCTCCACGACAGCGGTGCGCCGGCCCGCCCGCGCCATGTGCCACCCAAGCAGCTTGCCGCCCTGACCGCTGCCAAGGACAAGCGCGTCAATCCGTTCTGATATCGACATGGTCCGCTCCTGTGTCGCTCGTCGTACAGCGAGAGGCGGCCGAACGCCGGCTACGCGGCGCAGGCTATCTGACCGCGCAAGGCCGGAATCATGTCGGAGGGGTCAGGCCGGCGCGTGTAGTCCGGGTTGACCTCCGCGTAGCGGATGATCCCGTCCTGGCCGATCACAAACCGGCCCGGCATCGGCAGCGTCCAGCTCGTATCGCCGTTGAACGCTGGCAGGTCGTTCTTGAGGCTCTTGTACAGCTCGATCAGGTAGTCCGGCAAAACGAAACGCAGCCCGAAAGCCGCCGCCGTCTCGTTGCCCGGGTCCGACAAGATTGGAAAATCAAGCCGGTTGGCGCGTAGAGACTTGCGGCTGTTCACAGCGTTTTGTGGGGCGGGCTGGCGTCATGGCCGGCATGGGCGTGACGATCGCCTCGGCCTGGATGTTCAGCCCGATCGGGCGACCACCCTCCGCGCAGGGCGCGCAGCGGCCGCTCCGTGGTTTCTTTCAAGCGGCCAATCATCTCCCGACCCTATCTCGGATTGCCAAAAACCGACCCACCCTCGCGATACTCCCCAAAACGTCCCCCGAGGAAACCGCCATGGAAACCCTGGCCCGACAGATCGCGGAGCGCATCCACGCCCTGCAATTCAGCGATATCCCGCGGGAGGCGCTGGACTGGACCGCCAGCGCGTTCGCCGACACGGTGGGGGTCACGCTGGCCGGTATCCAGGATGAAGGCCCGCAGATCCTGCTGCGCGTGCCCGGCATCGCCACCGCGCCCGGGCCGGCGCTGATCCACGGCACCAACCGGCGCACCAGCGTCCTCGACGCCGCACTGGTCAACGGCACCGCGGGCCACGCGCTGGATTACGACGATGTCGCCGGCTCCCTCGGAGCGGCATCCTTCGGTCATGCTGATCCCCGCCATCATTCCGCTTGCAGAAATGCTGGGCAGCAGCGGGCGCGACATGGTGCTGGCCTATGTCACCGGCTACGAGACCGCCTGCCGCATCGCCCGCGGCGTGCATCACCATCATTACGAGAAAGGCTGGCATCCGACCGCGACGCTGGGGATTTTCGGCACCGTCGCCGCTGCCTCCCGCCTGCTGAACCTCAGCGTCGACCAGATCGCCGTGGCGCTCGGCATGGCAGCATCGTTCTCGGCCGGGCTGAAGGCGAATTTCGGCACCATGACCAAGCCCCTGCATGTCGGCCACGGCGTGCGCGACGGCGTCTTCGCCGCGCTGATGACGCATCAAGGCTTTACCGCAAACCCCGGCGCCTTCGAGCACAAGCAAGGCTTCCTCGACGTCTTCAATGGCCCCGGCACCTACAACGTCGGGCGCGATGCTGAACGAGTGGTATGCCCCGTTCGAATGCGCCGGCGCCGGCGACCCGGGTCTGAAACCGTACCCGTGCTGCGGCAGCACCCATCCGTCGATCAGCCGCATGATCGAACTCTCGCAGCGTCACGACCTGACCGCCGACCGCGTGCAGCGCATCCTGGTGATGCCGCATGCCCGCCGCCTGCCGCACACCAACAATCCCGATCCGCGCACGCCCCTCGGCGCCAAGTTCAGCATCCAGTACTGCGTCGCCCGCGGACTGACCGACCGCGCAATCAAGCTCGAGCATTTCGAGGGTGCCGCACCGTTCGATCCCGCCATACGCACCCTCATGCGCAAGATCGAGGCTCGGCCGCACCCCGACATGCCGGAGGACTGGGGCACCGAGGTCATCGTCGAAACCATTGACGGCAAACGCCACAGCTCCCGCCTCGATGATTATCCCAGCCGCGGACCGGCCGGCGTGCCGATGACGCATGCGGAACTCTGGAACAAATTCCGCGATTGCGGCCGGCGCAGCCTGCCGGACGAACAACTGGGGGAGTTGTTTGACACGCTGATGACGATCGGCGACTGCCCCGACACAACACGCTTGACGCAGCTTCTGCAGCCGTGAAGGAATGACTTGGCGGCCCAAAGCGGCACGCTGCAGCTTTTGTGAGAATTCTGTACCATTTGAAAATCTCCCAGATGCTTTCCGGTCTCGCCCAGTTGTTTGCCGGCATTGCCGTCGATGTCCCCATGAGCGCCGAACTCAGATGTATCGTGCGCTCGGCCAGCCTGGCTGAGGAACCCGCCTACCGATGCCTGAACAGCGCCTGTGCCGCGCTCAGCACACGCTCCTGATAGTCGCGGCTGAGACCGGGAGTATGGGAATGGTAGTGGCCGATCGCCCGCATCACGTTGCCATGCGCCTCGGTCAGATAGACCCGCATGATCGCCGCCGCGGCCGCGATGTTGAAGCAACCGTCATGGACCAGACGCTCGGCCACCTGCTCCGGCATCAGCCGCGCATAACGGGCCAGCGGTCCGATCCAGATCGTGTTCACCTGCATCAGGCCCAGATCGGCGGTGCCGTTCGCGTTGGCATGCACAAGCCCGATGCGTCCCCCCTCCACCGCCTGGATGGACGGCAGCACGCGGGGCGGCAGATGGTAGAACGCCGCGGCGGCGGCCATGCAGGCCAGGAATGGCGCGGTCATGCGCAGCAGTCAGGTTGGGTTGCCCTGCGGGCGGGAACCGGGCGTAATGGCAGCGACCCGCGCCGAAGCGCGCACATAACAATGGATCGGAGGGAAACATGACGAAATTCAGTTGGGAACATATCCATCTGCGCTCCCCGGAACCTGAGACAACGGCGCAGTGGTACCATGACAAGCTGGGCGCCGAGATCGTCAAGACTCCACAGCCGGACGGATCGATGCGCATCGACCTGAACCTGGGCGGGCAGAAGGTCTTCATCGCCAAATCCATTGCCGGCAAGGTCGCCGGCGCCCCGACCTCCCCCTATCTCGGGCTCGATCATTTCGGCCTGTTGGTCAGCGACCTTCCGGCCGCGGTGGCGGAGCTGAAGGCCAAGGGCGTGAGCTTCACCATGGAGCCGACGGAAATCCGTCCCGGCACGAAGATCGCCTTCCTGACGGCACCGGAAAACGTGTCGATCGAGTTGCTGCAACGGGGCTAGAGTGTGATGACCGGAGGCGGAATCGCCGGAGGTCTGAATCACACGATCAAACAAACACATAGATTAGAATGGCTGAGCGAAAGCGATGTCATTCTGCTCTGACGCGCTCACCCGGGCGTGACAAGCCGGACCGACACCGGACAATGATCCGATAGCCGGTCCTGCCACGACCGCTCGGTTTCCTGATACACCATTACCCGCAGGCTGTCGGGCTGGATCCAGTCGCGCGCCGGGCCGCCAGCCAGGATGTGGTCGATGAACGCCTCATGCCCCCAGCAGGGGGAACTGTGGCCCTCGGTCGCGCGCACCAGCGGCGCGGCCTGGTCCAGCGCCGCGAGGAAACTGTCGTCGTGGTCCATCCAGCGGTTGAAGTCGCCCAGGATCAAAAACGGGACCCGCTCCTGCTTGCGCGCGGTGATCCAATCGACCAGCGGCGCCACCTGGTCCTGCAACTCCTGGCAGGCACGGCTGCGCGCGCGCGCCAGCGGCACGTCCCGGCAGCCCTTCTTCAAGTGCACTGCCAGGATACGCAGATCGCCGCCGTCGAGATGCAGGGTGACATCGGCGCCGCTGCGCAGATGGCGTTCGGCCAGCGCCGTCAGATCGGGGTTGACATCATAATGCAGCCCCCGGCGGACCAGCGATGCCGACCCGCTGGACGACATGATCGTGCGTGAAATGGATGGAATAGGCGTCCCGTGGAAATAACTTTGAGGCAGGGGCATAGCCGTCGACTTCCTCCAGCGCGACCACGTCGGGGTTCAACTGACGGGCATATTGCGCAAGCCTATCAAAGTCCTCCGGCGCACGCGGCGTAACATCGGCCGGCAGCTCACGATCCCCCGCCGGCCGCAGGGTGAGCCAGTTCAGGTTCCAGGTCGCGATCTTCAAATCGGCAGCCTGGGCGGTGAACGGCAGCAGAAGCAGCAGAAGGGCGAGGCCTCCGGCCAGGTGCCTGTTCAGCCACTCCAAACATCCCGTCATGGCCCGGCTCGACCGGGCCATCCCTATCCGCTGAGGCACCCCCGATGCGCAAGCTGCAGCAGGAGCGTCCGCCCGGTAGCCACAACGGCGGGAGATGACCCGGTCAAGCCGGGCCATGACGGGAAATGGAACACCGCTCATGGGGACATGGTCCGGGATCGCCGACTGCCCCGGATCAGTCTCCACCGCCTCCCGCATCATACCCCGACATTGTCCAGCAACCGCACCGTCCCCAGGCGCGCGGCCGTGATCAACCGCGCCTCTCCGGTCGGAGCGTCGATCGGCACCATCGTCGGCCCGTCAACCAGAGCCAGATAGTTTACCTCGAACCCCTGCCCGTTCAGCGACGCCGTTGCATCCGCCAGCACGCCGGCCGCCGCCCCCCCGCCGCGCAATCGCTCCGCCACGGCGCGTAGCGTGCGATACAGGATGGGCGCCAGCGCGCGTTCCTGCGGCGCCAGGAACCGGTTGCGCGACGACATCGCCAGGCCGTCCGGCTCCCGCACCGTCTCGATCCCGACGATCTCCAGCGGCAGCAGCAGGTCCGCGACCATCCGCTTCATCACCTGCAATTGCTGCCAGTCCTTTTCCCCGAAATACGCTCGGTCCGGCCGCACCTGGCCGAACAGCTTGGCGCAGACCGTCGCCACGCCGCGGAAATGGCCGGGGCGGGCGTCACCCTCCCACCGTTCGGCGGGACCGTCGACGGTGATCGTGGTCGCCTCGCCCACCGGATACATCGTCGCAACGTCCGGCAGCCATGCCAGCGCACAACCCTCGGCCTTCAGCGCCGCCAGGTCGCCGGCCTCGTCGCGGGGATAGCGCGACAGGTCCTCGCTGGCGGCGAATTGCAGCGGATTGACGAAGATCGAGGCCACCGTCGCCGCCCCCGACGTCGACGCCGGCGCGCACCAGCGCCCGATGGCCGTCATGCAGCGCGCCCATCGTCGGCACCAGCGCCAGCGCGCCGGCCTCCTGCCGCAACCGCGCGCAGCCTTCGCGCAACTCCGCCAGGGAACGAGCAATCAGCATGGAAAGGACCTTGGTGCAGACGAAACCCGAGGGCAACATGGTGCCGACAGCGGCGGAGAGATGCACAGATGAAGCTGAAAGACCAGATCGCGCTGATCACCGGCGGTTCGCGCGGCATCGGACGGGCGACGGCGCTGCTGTTCGCGCAGGAGGGCGCGGACATCGCCTTCTGCCACCTCAACGACGACGCCAAGGCCGAGGAAACGGCGGCCGAGATCCGCACTCTGGGCCGGCGCGCGATGCATGCGTCGGTGGATGTCTCCGACATCGCCGCCGGCAAGGCCTTCGCGCGACCGTGTCGCACGCGATTTCGGCCCGATCGACATCCTGTTCAACAACGCCGGGATGAACATCCGCAAGCCGTTCGAAGCCTATACCGAGGACGAGTTCGACCGGATCATGTCGCGTGCATCTGAAGGGCATGTTCTTCATGGCGCAGGCGGTCTACCCGGCGATGGTGGCCCGCGGCCGCGGCTGCATCATCAACGTCGCCTCGCAGCGCGGGTTGAAAGGCGCGGTCAACGCCGCCCCCTATTCAGCGGCCAAGGCGGCGATCATCGGCTTCACCCGCTCCCTGTCATGGGAAGCGGCGCCGAAAGGCGTGCGCGTCAACGCCGTCGCACCGGGCCCGGTCGTCACCGACCTGACCGCGACGATGACGCCGGAGGACCGGCAGGCCTTCATCGACGCCCTGCCCGTCGGCCGGTTCGGCCGGCCGGAGGAGATCGCCGCCACCGCGCTGCTGCTCGCCGGGCCGGAGGGCGGCTTTTTCGTCGGCGCCACGCTGTCGCCCAACGGCGGCGATGTGATGTATTGAAGGCCTGTCCGCGCCGTTGATGAACTTTAAGGTCGTGGCAAGAAATTCCCGTACTGCCAAACGGGTTCGCCTGCGATAAGCACCACCCCCATGGCAATGGCAAACTCCGGACGGGCGGATCCCACAAAGGCCGCGGCGCGTGCGTGGCTTTCCCGAGAACAGCGTGCCGGACGGTCGGCAGCGCGGCCGGTTCTGGCGCTGCATCTCGCCGGCTCGCTCCTGGCAATCGGCCAGGCCTTCACCGCCGCGGCGGTGTTGACCCAGGTATTCGCCGCCGTCCCACTCGATTCGCTCTATCTTGCGGCCTTCGCACTGCTGGCCGTGCTGCGCGCCGGGGTCGCCTACCTGACCGAGCGGGCAGCGTTCGCCGCCGGTGCCGCGGCCCGCCGCCGGCTGCGCTCCGATGCGCTGACGCGGCTGCTGCATGCCGGCCCGGCGCTGCTGCGCACGCGCCATTCCGGCGACCTCGCGACGATCGTCGTCGACCGGATCGAGGCGTTGGACGGCTTGTTCTCCCGCTACGTGCCTGCCGCGACCTTCGCGATGATCGGCCCGGCGCTGGTGCTGATCGCCGTGCTCTATGCCGATCCCTGGGCGGCGCTCGTGCTGCTGGGCTGCGGCTTGCTGGTCCCCGTCGGCATGGCGGCGGCCGGCATCGGCGCGGCGGCCGCTTCGCGCAACCAGTTCCTGGCCATGGCACGGCTGCAGGCTCGCTTCCTCGACCGGGTGCGCGGCATCGCCACCATCGTGCTGTACGGCCGGGCGGATGATGAGGAACGGGCGCTGGGGGAAGCGGCGACGGAGCTGCGCAAGCGCACCATGCGCGTGCTGCGGGTCGCCTTCCTGTCGTCGGTCGTGCTCGACCTGGCGGCGGCGCTGGCGATGGTCGTGCTGGCGATCCACTACTTCCTGGCGCTGCGGGCCAGCGGTTTCGGCGACAGCGCTTTGTGGCCGGCGCTGGCGGTGCTGCTGCTGACGCCGGAATTCTTCGCGCCGCTGCGCACCTTCTCGGCCGCCTATCAGGACCGGCTGCATGCCACCGGCGCGGCCGAGGCGCTGGTCGACCTGCCGCCGCTGCCGCAACCCGAACCGCAGCGCGCCATCCGCACCGTCACCGCCCAGGGCGTGACGGTTGCCTTCGACGACGTCTCGCTGACCTGGGACCCGGCGCGCGGCCCGGCGCTGGACGGCATCAGCTTCCGCGTCTCGGCCGGGGAAACGCTGGTGCTGGCCGGTCCGTCGGGCTCCGGCAAGTCCTCGATGATCGAGATCCTGCTGGGCTTCGTCCGCCCCGACAGCGGCCGGGTGACGATCAACGGCGCCGACATCACCGACCTGGTGCCGCAGGCGCTGTCCCGCCTGACCGCCTGGATCGGCCAGCGCCCGGTGCTGTTCCACGGCACGATCCGCGACAACATCCTGTTCGCCCGCCCCGAGGCGTCCGAGGAGGAGGTCCTCGAGGCCGCCCGCTCCGCCCGCCTGGATGTGGTCACCGCGACGCTGCCGCACGGGCTGGACACGACGATCGGCGAAGGCGGCTACGGCCTGTCCGGCGGCCAGGCGCAGCGCGTCGCCATCGCCCGCGCCTATCTGAAGAACGCGCCGCTGCTGCTGCTGGATGAGCCGACGGCGCATCTGGACCCGGCGACGGAGCAGGAGGTGCTGGACAGCCTGCGCCGCCTGGCCTTGGGTCGAACGGTCATCCTCGCCAGCCATTCCTCGGCCGCGCACGCCTTCGGCGGCCGGCGCCTGGATATCCGCGACGGCCGTGTGGTGACACCCCGCGGCGCAGCAGCGGCAGGAGCAGCATGATGAGCGGACCGCTGTTTCGCATCATGGGCCTGTGGGGCCGGCAGGCCGCGTGGCTGCTGGTCGGCCTGGCGATCTCGCTGGGCGCGCTGGCCGCCGGGGTCGCGCTGATGGTGGCTTCGGGCTAGACGATCGGCGCCGGTGTCCTGACAGGTGCCGTTGCGGCGCCCATCCTGCTGCGCCGGGTCGGCATCGCGCGCGTGGTGCTGCGCTATCTCGAGCGGCTGGTGACCCATAACGCGACCTTCCGCGCGCTGGCCGATCTGCGGATCTGGTTCTTCCATCGCCTCGCGCGCACCGCGGCCGGCGGCCTCGGCTTCCGCCACGCCGGTGACATGCTGGCCCGCCTGGTCGGCGACGTGGAGGCGCTGGACGGGCTCTATTTGCGCATCATCCTGCCGCTGGCCGGCGCGATCCTGCTGCTGCCGGCCCTGCTGCTGCTGATCGGCCATCGCGCCCCGGAGCTGGCGATCGAGGTCGGCGTGCTGTTCGCCGCAGCCGCATTCGTGCTGCCGTGGTTCGCGGCCCGGGCGTTCGGCGCGCACCGGCACCGGGTTGGCAACGGAAGCGGGGGCGCTGCGCATCGCCGCGCTGGATGCCCTGACCGGTCTGCGGGAGGTGCGCGCCTTCGCCGCCGAGGGACGGATGCTGGCCACGGTGCAGGCCAGGGAGGCTGCGTTGCTGTCGGCGCAGCGCGCGCTCGCCGCCCGGACGTCGCTGGCCGGTGCCGCGTCCTTCCTGTGTGCGCAGGCGGCGGTGCTGGCGGTGCTGATCGCCTCCGGCGCCAATGCCCCGCCGGCGATCGCGGCCTCCTTCCTGGTGCTGGCAGCGTTCGAGGCCGTCGGCGGGCTGACCCGAGCGGGTGCGACCGCGGGACATGCGGCGGCGGCGGCACGGCGGGTGCTGGAGGCGGCGGATGCGCCGGTCCCGGTGCCCGATCCGTCCGATGCGGCACCGATGCCGACCGGAACAGGCCTGAGATTCGAGGGCGTGACCTTCCGCTGGGCACCCGGACCGGCCGGCGGTGTTCGACGGGCTGACGCTCGATATTCCGGCCGGCGCTCGGGTGGCCCTGCTGGGACCGTCCGGTGCGGGCAAGTCGACGCTGGCGGCACTGGCGCTGAAGGTGGTGGCGCCCCGGTCGGGTCAGGTGCGGCTGGGCGGCGTCGATATCGCCACGCTGCCGGCCGCCGCGGTGCGGTCGCGCATCGGCTGGCTGGGACAGATGACGCATCTGTTCGACGACACGATCCGCGGCAACCTGCTGCTCGCCGCGCCGGACGCCGATGACACGGCGCTGTGGGACGGCGCTGGACGCCGCACGCATCGGCGACGTGGTGCGCGGGTTGCCCGACGGTCTCGATAGCTGGGTTGGTGAGGGCGGGCGGCAGCTCTCCGGCGGCCAGGGACGCCGGCTGGCCTTGGCTCGGGCCCTGCTGTCCCCGGCGCCGATCCTGATCCTGGACGAGCCCTGCGCCGGGCTGGATGCCGAGACGGAACGCGCCTTCCTGGAGACGCTGAACGAGACGGCGGGGGGGCGGACGGTGATCCTGATCACCCACCGGCTGACCGGCGTCGAGCAGCTGGACCGGATCTTCCGGTTGTCGGCTGGGAAGGCTGTTGCGGCGGCTGGGTGAGGGCCGGGGTTTGGGGCGCCCGGAAGCTTGAACGACACCCCTGAGCGGCCGTTGTGCGTTCTGATACCAGCGGCCTTTCGAGTTGACCCGTCCGATGGTCCTCCCACCGTCATGGCCGGGCTTGTCCCGGCCATCCATGCCTTTGTTTCTACAAGGAAAGTCGTGGATGACCGGCACAAGGCCGGTCATGACAGATGGGTCAGCGCGTTCGTCCGCTGGTATAATGGCGGCGATTTGGCGGCGCGCCAGCCGAGAAGGCGGGAATCTGCGTCGTCTATGACCAGCATTGGGTGCTGCTTCATGACGGCATCACGGCCGTATCGTTGCGCCGCCGGCGGCAGGTTGCAAACGGCCGGCGATTCCATTCAAGGAGCCCGCTCACTCGGCATTGCTCCAGATCAACCCAAGGATCTGCTCGCGCGTTGCCACGAACGCCGGGCTCGCCTTGATCGCGCGGATATTGTCGTTGCCCAGCGCCTGGCGCGAGAAGCCAACGGGCAGGCGCTGGATGATGCGACCTGGCCGCGGCGACATGACAACCACATCGGTGCCGAGATAGACCGCCTCCTCGACGCTATGGGTGATGAACACCACCGTCATGTTGGTACGCCGCCACACGGCATGAAGCTCTTCCTGCATCTTCTCGCGGGTCAGCGCGTCGAGAGCGCCGAAAGGCTCATCCATCAGAAGGACCTTCGGGTCGTTGACCAGAGCGCGGACGATGGCAAGGCGCTGCTGCATGCCGCCCGAAAGCTGATAAGGGTAGCGATTGCGGAAATCCCAGAGCCCGACGAGGCGCAGATAATGCTCGACCGCCTCACGTCTCTCCGCCGTGCTTTTGCCGCGTACCATCGGTCCGAACTCGGCGTTGCGCAGGACGGTCATCCAGGGGAACAGCGCGGGCTGCTGAAAAACGATACCGCGATCCGGACCGGGGCCGACGATCGGCTCGCCGTTCAGTGTGACCGTTCCAGAGCTGGGCAGGATGAAGCCGGCGAGGGTTTGCATCAAGGTCGTTTTACCGCAACCCGACGGGCCGACGATGCAGACGAAATCGCCCGCGCCGAAGGCCAGGTCAACCGCCTCCAACGCACGAACCGGCTCGTTCCTGGATGAATATTCGACGCCAACCCCGGCGAATTCGACGAAATGGGTCATGTATCCTGCGCGAGATGGAAAGCAAGCATTCGTTCGACCTGGGGATTGACGGTCGCGCGGCGATTACGTGGCGTTCGCCGCTTGCCGCATGAAGGTCGTATTGATCGCCTGCTCGAAAACATCCAGGCCAGGTGCCGATCGGATGCTCTTCTGCGCGACAAGGAAATCTGCTGTGCTTTTCAGCACCGAGGCGAACTTGCCGGGCTTGCCGGGCATGCCCAGCCATTGCGGCGAGAGTTGACGGTCAAAGCTGACGAAATCGTATTCCGCCATGTCGCCGGCGGCGACTTCGGGCGTGACGCCGGCCTGCTTGGCGACGATGGCCGCCGTCTCGGCCGGCTTCGATTTGTACATCGCCAGCGCGTTCGCGTAAGCGTGCAGAAAACCGGTTACCGCGTCGGGATATGCCTTACCGAACTCGGTGGAGGCAACGATGAGGTCGGCGATGATATAGCCCGCCGCCTCGAGCTTCTTGTACGTCTCGAAATGCTCCCCCGGCGGCCAGCATTTTCGATTTGGCCGGGCTCCAGACATAAGCGGCATCGATGTCGCCGCGCGTCCATGCGGCAACCTCGGCATCGGGCTTAAGATCGAGAACGGTCACGTCCCTCTCGGTCAAGCCGTTCGTCTTGAGAAAGCCCAGCAGCCGGAAGTGCGCGGTCGAGCCGAAGGGCGTTGCGACTTTCTTGCCTTTGAAATCAGCCGGCGTTTTGATATTGGCCGATTTGCGCACGATCATGTCCTCGGCGGGACCGATATTGTCGACCATGCCGATCAATTCGTAAGGCAGCTTTTGGCTGATGCCCGCCGCGACCGGCGAGGAGCCGATGGCCAGGCCGATATCGACGGACCGTGCGGCGAAGCCGGTGTTGATCTCGGCGCCGCTACCGGCCTCCGTCCAGTTGATCTTGCCGCCGTGCCAGCGTTTCGAACCAGCCCTCGCCCTTGGCGACCATCGTCGGCTTGGTTTCGACGAAGAAGCTGACGCGCACCGTCTCGGGCGCCTTGCCGGCGGCAAGCAGTGCGCGCGTCGGCAGCCCCGCGACCAGTGCCGCCCCCGACAAGGTTGCGGTGGTCAAGAAGCCGCGCCGGTTCAGTGTTCCAAACTTAGTCTCAGCCATGATCCTCTCCTTCCGATGCGAGGGTCTCGATCACCTCTCCGGCCCCTCGCGCCGGGAGCAGCTCTAGGCTAATCCCCGCCCCGCCCAATGGACAATCCGATGCTCGGCCGCGAGCAGAAGCCGGTCGAGCAGCAATCCCATAAGGCCGATGACGATGATGCCCACGAAGACGTAATCCGAACGCAGGAAGCGTCCGGCATCGAGGATCATCCAGCCGAGCCCGGTGCTGCCGGCGATGATCTCGGCGGCGATCAAGGTCGCGTAGACGATGCCGATGGCAAGGCGCGCGCCCGTGAGGATCTCGTGCAGCGCCGAGGGGAAAACCACGTGGCGGAAGACCTGCCACTCGTTGGCTCCCAGCGCGCGCGCCACCCGCATACGCAGGATCGAGGCGCTTTGACCCCGTCCCGCGCGGCGATCGCCGAGACCGGCAGCGCGGTGAGAAAGAGCAGGATGATTTGCGCCGTCTCGGCGATGCCGAACCAGGCGACGAGAAGGACGAGATAAGCGAGCTGCGGCAGTGGCCGGAAGAACTCGACAAGCGGATTGAAGAATGCCTCGATCTTGCGATTGTAGCCCATGGCGAGGCCGAGCCCCGTGCCCACGATGGCGCCGGTCACGAAGCCGACCAGCACGCGCTCGAGGCTGAGGCCAGCGTGCTCCCAAATCGTGCGGTTGTGGTATCCGTTCTCGACGAGGTCGACAAGGGCGTCCCAAAGCAGCACGGGACCCGGCAGGAACAGATCGTCAACCAGGCCGAACTCGGTGACACCTACCCAAGCCGCGATCAGCACTGCCAGGCTGAACAGCGTCACCCGGCGGTCACCGAGGCGCGCCCACAGGCGCGCGGACGTCTGGATCGCTGCTTTCATTCGACGCCGCGCCAGTGGACGATCGTCTCATCCATCAGAAGCACGAGGCGGTTGAGCATCATGCCGATGACACCGAGCACGACGATGCCGACGATGATGACGTCGTTCCGCAGGAAGCGGCTCGCCGAGAACACCATCCAGCCCAGCCCGTCATTCGCCGCCATCAGCTCGGCGGCGACGACCGTCGAGAACGCCGCGGCCAGCGCGATACGCGCCCCGGTGAACACCAGCGGCAGGGCGGAGGGGAAGACGACGTGACGGAAGATCTGCCATTCCGAGGCGCCGAGCGCGCGGGCCGCCTGGATCCGTTGCTGCTTGGTCGTCCGAGACTCCGGCCATGGCACTGGAGGCGACGATCGGGAAAGCGGTGAGGTAAAGCAGCGCAATCTTCGAGCTGTTGCCGGTGCCGAGCCACAGGATCAGCAGGATGACATAGGACAGCGGCGGCAACGGCCGCATGAATTGCACGATGTAATGACAGGCGGCGCGGATCCGGGAGTTGTGTCCCATGGCCAGGCCGAGGGGCACGCCGGTGAGACAGGCCAGTGCGAACCCCGCGCCGCAACGCCACAGCGTCACGGCGCTGTTCTGCCACAGCGTCGTGTCACGGTACCCGTTGCGCATGAGATCGATGAAGGTTGCGAGCACCTCCGCCGGTGGGGGAAGCAGCACTTCGGGAACGAGCGCGAAGCGCGTAACCAGTTCCCAGGCGACGAGCAGTCCCAGCACCGGGAGCGCACCTAGCCAGCGCACGCCGCCGAATGTAGACAGGATGCGACGCTCGGTCGTGGACATTCCGCCGGAGCGTGATTGGACAATCCCGCTCGATGTTGTTGATTGCGCCCCATCGGCCATCGACTCGGCCCCCAATCTTCGGTCGATGATACAAACAAGACGCCACTCCGCCGCCCGAGAAGGGCCAGACATTTTTTATTTGAGTATCAACTGGCTCACTCGCGGATTTGCTCAGTTTACCGGTCCGTCGGATCTGGTCAATGGGGATCCGCCAACACGCAAGGCATCGCCATCAAGGTTCCCAACGCGGCGACGCGTGCAGCGATGGAAGAGGCCCAGAAGATGAGCCATGCTCGCTACGCGACGTCTGGTGCTCTGTTCGATGCGCTCTCCAAAGGTGAGTGACAGCAAGCGGGCAAATCCCTCGCGGGCTTGCGACTATACCAAGGAGTCACGCCGGCACCCTCAAGTCCGCGCCACATGCCGCCGTGACTCCAGCAAGGCCGCGATCCGCTCCACCAGTTGCACCCCCGACACCGGCTTGCGCAGCAGGGAGAACGTGCCCGAGAGCGCGCCGCCCACCGCGAGCGCCGCGCCGTCGCCGGCATAGCCGGTCAGCAGGACTGCCGGCAGGCCGGCCCGGCGCTCCTGCGCCTTGCTGATCAGCGCCAGCCCATCCATCGCCGGCATGGTCAGGTCGGAAACGAGGATGTCGACCCGTTCCGGCGCCGCCAGCACGGTCATCGCCGCCGCCCCGCTGTCGACGGCGATGACCGAATAGCCGAAGTCCTCAAGCGACAGCGCCAGCATCTGCCGAACGATGGCGTCGTCATCCACCAGCAGGACGCGCGGCCGCTCCCGCTCCACCGCGGTGCCGCCAGGCTCGCCCTCGTCGCCCGTCTGCGAGGTTCCGCCGCGCTGCGGCAGCCAGAGGCTGATGCGTGGTGCCAAGACCCGGCGCACTCTCGATCGACAGGCTGCCGCCGCTCTGCTCGGCGAAGCCCTTGGCCATGGCCAGGCCCAGCCCGGTGCCCTTGCCGGGTTCCTTGGTGGTGAAGAACGGCTCCGTCACCCGCGCCAGCACCGTCGCGGTCCATGCCGACGCCGGTGTCGGTGACGACGATCCGCACATAGGCACCCGGCGCCAGGCCGGCCGGATGCGGCACGCCCGACGGTCACCGTCTCGGCGTCGGCAGCCAGCGTCAGCGTGCCGCCCGACGGCATGGCATCGCGCGCATTGGTGGCCAGATTCACCAGCACCGTCTCCAACTGCCCGCGATCGGCGAACAGCGGCGGCAGTTTCGGCGGCACGACGACCTCGCAGACGCACCGAACCGCCCAGCGTGTGCGTCAGGATCTCGGCCATGTCGGCCAGCAGGGCTCCGGCATTGATCGGTTCCGCCCGCAGATCGCCGCGGCGCGCGAAGGCGAGCAGCCGGCTGGTGATGGCCGCGCCGCGCTTGGCCGCATCCGGCCACCATGCGGGCGTTGCGCAGCACCCGCTCCGGATCGTTGGGGCGCCGTTCGATCAGCGCCGCGCCGCCCGAGACCGCCTGCAGCACGTTGTTGAAGTCATGCGCGATGCCGCCGGCGATCTGACCCAGGGCGTGCATCCGTTCCGCATGCGCGGCGCGCTGCTGGGCGGCCTCGCGCGCCGACATCTCATCGCGCACACGCTGTTCGAGGCGCGCATTGATCTCCTGCTGGATCGCCAGCAGCCGTCGTTCGGCATCGATGTCGAGGATGAAGATCAGCGCTTCCAGCACCTTGCCGTCCAGGCGCCGCAGCGGCTTGGCGCCGACGCGCAGCCAGGTTTCGCCGCCGTCGCTCAGGTCGGCGCATGAAGTCGACGCCGGGCAGCACGGTCTCACCCCAGAAGCGCGCGGGCACCGGGATAGTCGGCTGGATCGAGTCGGACTGCCGTCCGAATGGTAGCTGATCCACTCTTCACGCGCCGCCAGTCGCTCGACGGCAGCATGTCGCCGGCGAAGCGGCGCATCGTCTCGTTGCCCAGGACCACGTGGCCGCTGTCGTCGACGATGCCGACCCCGACCGGCAGCGACGCGATGATCGTGGCGAGCCGGCTCCGTTCCGTTTCCAGCACCGAGATCAGCCGGTCCCGCGCCATTTCGGCTTCATAACGCGCGGTGACGTCCATGCTGACGCCGACCATGCGGACCACGGCACCGTCCGCATTGCGCACGGTCTTGCCGCGGCCCAGCAGGCGGCGCAGTGACCCGTCGGGCAGGACGACGCTGTATTCCGTGCTGAAGAGGGTGGCCATGTCGCTGGCGGCTTCGCGCCAGTTCGGCGCGGATCTGCGCGACGGTCCGAGGGCACGATGACCCGCTCCCAGTCCTCCGGGCGACGGCCCATCCGGATATGGCTCCAGCCCATGCAGCCGCCACTGGCTTTCGCTCCAGGTCCAGCGGTCATTGGGCTGATGTCCCAGTCCCAGATGCCGAGGTCCGCCCCCTGGCGTGCCAGTTCCAGGCGTTCCTCGTTGACCCGCAGGCCTTCCTGCGCCTCGCGCAGGTCGGTGACGTCGATCTCCGACAACAGCACCAGGACGCGGCCAGCCACCCGAATGGGGTCGCGGCCATCAGCAGGCTGCGGATGCCACGCTCGCCCTTGATGCGGGTCTCGTAGCGGAAGGTCTGGCCGGCCACGACCTCGCCGCAGATCGCCGCGACGCGCTGCGGCGAGGTCTGCAACGATGAAATCGGTGATGCGCCGGCCGCGGAACTGAGCGGCATCGAGCCCGACATAGCTCGCCGCCGCTTCATTGCAGTCGATCACGCGCAGGCTGTCGGGATCGAGCAGGATGGTGCCGCTGGGCGCGCGTTCGAACAACGCGCGAAACCGCTGCTCCGTCTCTGCCAGGGCCTTCGCGGCCTCGCGGCCGCTCCGCCGCGGTGCGCGAGAGGACCTCAGCCAGCAGGTCGGCTTCCGGCAGGCCGCTGGCCATGGGTGCGCGCCGCGTCGTCGGTTTCGACCATGCGCCGCAGCCCCTCGATCGGGCGGGTGATGCCGCGGGCGACCAGCGCCGCGAGCAGCGCACCAAGCGCCAGGACCGTAACGCCGATGCCCAAGCGTCCGTTCCAAGGCCGCGCGGAGGGGTGCGAAGATCGCCTCCTCGCTCGCACCGGCGGTCACCGTCCAGCCTGTCGTGCCGATCTGGACAAAGGCGCCGATGGCCGTGACGCCGTCGAGCGTCGGCGCCGCTGGTGATGCCCTGGCCGCGCTCCCGGATCGCCTGATACAGCTCCGGCACGATCGGCGATCCGACAAAACGCTCGGCATCCGGAATGCGCGCCACCACGAGACCCGCACTGTCGGTCACAGTGATCACCGTGGCCGGCCCGAGACGCTGGTCGGCCACCAGATCCTGCAACACCTTCGGCCCCAGGCGCAGGAACAGGTCATAGATGACGCTGCCGTCGCGAAACACCGGCACGTCGATCGATGAATTCCAACTCGCGGGAGAGCGTGCCGAGATGGAGGTCCGTCACCACCGGTCGCCCAAGCTCGAACACGCGGCGCCGGGGGGCGGCAAGCCACTGTTTCGGCGCGTTGGGAGGCGGTCCATCGAGGCCATAGGAGCGCAGAACATTAAGATCGGCATCCGCCACACCCAGCGTCGCATCGTTCGACTGGCGCAGCAGGAATGCCTTGGCTGCCTTCCCGAAGGCGTCGAGATCCCCCTCCTGCAGCGCGGGCGACATCGCAAGCGTCTCCAGCGCCGTGACCCGCAGTTGCAGGTCCCGCTCGATCGCAATCGCCGTACCGTTGGCGATCGTCAGAAGACCGTCATATGTCCGGTTACGATCTTCGCGATAGTCCAACGCCTCCCGCACCACGCCCATGCATACAAGCGGAACGACGCTGGCAAAGACCAGCAGCATGAGGCGGGTGCGGAGTGACAGGTTGAACCATCGGCAAGTTCTCGGCTCATCCGTGGAAATCACTTTGACCGGCACTCGTTACGTCCAATTATTTCAGCAAGATGTGCACATTCCTGTTGCAAGTGCCACTTTTTCCAGACTGTTCAGCAAGTCATTGCCCCGTCACGATCGCGTGATATTCCTGGTCCTATGGACCGCCCTATCCACGTGTCAAAGCTCGGCCGTCTGCGGCGCCGCGCTGATACGTTGAGGGCACACCCTCGAACGCGGACTTGGCCCGTTTGCCCAGCCACCATCCCATCGCCGGCGGCACAGACGTGAAATCGGGATCGGCGCCCAGCTTCTGCGCCGCGTCCAGCGCCCAGTTCGGACTGTACATCAGCTCCCGCGCCAGGGCGACCAGATCGGCCCGTCCTTCCTGCAGGATCGCTTCGGCCTGGTCGGCGTGCACGATGTGGCCGACGGCCATCGTCATCATATCGGCGTCGTGACGGATCTTCTCGGCATACGGCACCTGGTAGCCGTATTGCCGCGCCCGCACGCTGTCCATCGGAGAGCGTTCGAGGATGCCGCCGGAGCTGCAATCGATGACGTCGATACCCTTGGGCCTGAGCTCCCGCGCCAGGGCAACGCTCTGCTCCGGCCCCCAGCCGGCATCGTCCTCGCAGGACAAGCGCATGAACAGCGGCTTCTCTGCCGGCCAGTTGGCGCGGACGCATTCGGCGACCTCCAGGGCGAAGCGCATGCGGTTGGCGTCGGAGCCGCCATATTCATCGTTGCGGCGGTTGGCGACCGGCGACAGGAACTGGTGCACCAGGTAGCCATGGGCGCCGTGGATCTCCAGCACCTCGAACCCGGCCTTGTGGGCTCGGGCTGCGGCTTCGCCCCAATGGGCGATGAGGTCCGGGATTTCCGCGCGCGCCAGGGCCCGCGGCATGGGCATGCGGTCGCTGTGCGGGACGGCGGAGGGGGCGATCAGGTCCCAGCCATCCCAGTCGAACATCTCGGGATGGTCCGGCGTGAGCGGGTGCTGCCCTTCCCACGGACGGGTCAGGCGCGCCTTGCGGCCGGAATGTCCGAGCTGGATGGCGGGGGTGGCGCCTTGTGCGGCGATGAAGGCGGTGATGCGGGACAGGCCGGGGATGAACTCGTCCTTCCAGAGGCCCAGGTCGCCGACGGTGCCGCAGCCGCGCCGCTCGACCTTGGTCGATTCGACCATCACCAGACCGCAGCCGCCGGCGGCGTAACGGCCGGCGTTCATCAGGTGCCAGTCGGTGGCGAAGCCCTGCTTGGAGGCATACTGGTGCATCGGGGCGAGGACGATACGGTTGCGCAGCGTCACGCTGCGGATCGTCAACGGGGTGAAGAGCAGAGGTTTGGACATGAGGTTTCTTTCCATGGCGTGCCACGTTATTAGCCAGTTCGGTCCAGTGTGCCAGAACCGGTTCTGAACCGGGCACTAACGCCGGCCATGTCTCTGGGCAACGGCCTATTGATCGCGTTTCAAATTGATCCGCTTATGACCGGTGCACGCGAAGATCGATCGGCTGCCGGAATTGCTCAGGCTTGAGAATAACACAAACCTTGGGTTACACTCTTTCCTGCGGTTGTTTGAAGCGCCGACGGTCCATCAAGGTGATTGTGAATGCAGCACATTATTAGGGCGATTAACCGACGCATCGTTAACAGGGGCGGTCGACTTCCGAATGCGCTGCATGATTTCGCCATGAGCTATGTACGCGCATACAAAAATTTAAATTACGACCCTAATACGAATGGCGAATACCTGTTGCTGCAGCGGCTGTCCGCGCTCGATATCAAAACAGTCTTCGATGTGGGCGCAAATCGCGGCGAATATACCTCCACCTGCCTTCAGCCGTTGTTCCGAACGCCTTCATTCACGCCTTCGAAATATTGCCGACCACCTTCCTGAAGCTTCAATCGAGGCTCGGATCTTCCTCCCGGGTGAAACTCAATAGTATTGGTCTGTCGAACACCGTAGGATCGGTCGAAATTAATTCTACAGCGGCAGACGATGGCATTACATCGTTGATCGAAGGCAAATCGATCCACGCACATCAATGGGAACGTTCAACCGTCCAAGTTTCTACCGGAGATAACTACTGCCAGGAGGATGCAGTCGATACGATCGATCTGCTCAAAATCGATGTGGAGGGAGCGGAACACCAGGTGCTTGAGGGTTTCCAGCGAATGCTGGCGTCCGGCAAGATTGCGGCAGGTCACAATTTGAATTCGGAATGACAAATATCTATTCCAAATTCCTATTAAAGGATTACTGGGATTTGTTCAAAGGAAACGGATTCACTTTAGGTCCGATCATGCCAAACGGTGTTGATTTCAAAGACTACGACCCCCGCAATGAAGATTTCCAGGGGCCACCGAACTTCTTTGCGGTTCACACTTCGCGTGTCGACATCATCCGCATTGTTCGCCAACCAGGATGAGCGTGAACGTCTAACATCGTCGGACGGCGGCTGCATTGGAGTTGCGTCCAGATGCAGTCCGCACGAAGGCATCGACCGAGACGCTTGCGGGCCTGATGCGAGCGGGGCAAACTCCGTTCTCATCGTTGGCGCAAAGGGCTAGAACCTGCCAACTCTAGCTGCTCAGGAGACCCGACAGCCCTCGTGGTATCACAGGAAAACTCACCGCAAGCCTTACCAACGAACCGGAAAAGTCGTTAGAGCGAACCGCATTCTAAACAAACATGATCACGACCCAACACGGACGGGCGCCGACCAAGGATGCATACAGATGAAATACGGACGTCGTGGGCTGATCGCCGGGGCCTCCGCCTCCTTGCTGGCGAGTTGGACCGCGTGGGCGGAAAAGGACACCGTCCGCATCGCCGTCCAGCCAGGCCTGACCTATCTGGCACTGAACATCGTCGAGCATCAGCATCTGATCGAAAAGAACGCCGCCGCCGCGGGCCTGCCGAACGTGAAGGCGGAGTTCCTGCGCCTGGCCGCCGGGAGCAACGTCAACGATGCGGTTATCAGCGGCGCCGTCGATATAGGCGCCACCGGCGTCCCGCCCTTCCTGACGCTCTGGTCAAAGACGCGCGGTTCGGTCGATGTCAGGGCGATGACGCCGTACAACTCCATGCCGCTGGTGCTGGTGACGCGGAACCCCGCCGTCAAGCGCATCGAGGACCTCGGCCCCAACGATCGGATCGCGCTGCCTGGCGTCGGTTCCTCCAGCCAGGCGGTGATGCTGCAGATGGCGGCGGCCCGCGCCTTTGGCCAGGCGGAGTTCAAGCGGTTCGACCCGCTGACCGTCACCCGCGGACATCCGGACGCGATGGCGGCCCTGCTGTCGAACACGGAAATCAACTGTCATTTCTCGACCGCACCGTATCTGCAACAGGAACTGGCGGTGCCGGGGGTGCATGCCCTGCTGACCTCCACCGATGTCTATGGCGGACCAGGGACGGTCGGGCTGACATTTACGACGAAGAAGTTCCGCGAAGGCAATCCCAAGCTGCTGGCGGCGTTCATCGCCTCGATGGACCAGGCGTTCAACACGATCCGGGCAGACCACCGAGCGGCGGCCGAAGCCTATGTCGCGGTGTCGGGCGACAAGCTCAGCGTCGAGCAGGTTGAAGCCTATATCGCCGACCCGGCGATGGTGTACGAAATCACGCCGCGCGGGACGATGAAGGTCGCGGATTTCATGTATAAGACCGGGACCATCAAGGTGATGCCTGGCGACTGGAAGGCGCTGTTCGTGCCGGAGATGTGGGGGTATGGCGGGAGCTAGGGCAGTTCTGGCGGACTGGAATTTCCGCCCCCCGTCATGGTCTTAGCCGCGGCGCAATGACGGCCGTAGCGCAATCGCCAGCGGAATGGTCAGCAGGCAGACGACGGCGACGACCATGATCGCATTGATCGGCCCCATGGCGTCGCCCACGAGCCCGTAAGCGACCGGCGCCAGCGCCCCCGACCCGATCGTGCCGGTGTAGAACAGGCCGAACGCACGCTCCCGCCGGGTGGACGTCACCAACTCCGGCACGGTGCCATACAGGACCGAGGACGTGCCGTTCAGCGCAAGGCCGATCAGCGGAAGGCAGGCGAGCGAGGGGATCAGCGGCAGCCAATGAACCGCCAGGATTCCAGTGGCGGTCGCGCCCTCGGTCAGGATCACCGTCAGCAGGACGCCAAGACGCTCACCCAACAGCCCGCAGGCCAACTTGCCCGCCGCGCCGCCGGCGAAAATCAGCGTCAGGGCCACGCCGATGACCTCGGTCCGCCGCCCTTGGCCTTCAGGACAAAGGGCAGGAAGGCGAGGAACCCCATGCGCGGGCCGCTGTCGAGGATGCCGATCAGGAGCAGCAGCGGAAAGGCGATCGGACTGGCCGAGGATTCCGTCTGCTCGGATTTCGACTGGGCCGATTTCAACTGGGCGGCGATATGCCTGGCGCTGCCGAGGTCACGGGGGTCCTTGAATTGCGGCATGGGGTGGAGTGGTGCCGCTAGACTTGGCGTCCTTCCGATGACCTGTCGTCAGCCCGGCGCTATCAGGCGGATGGACGGGAAATAGTCGCGATATCGCCCCGTATCCCGCGTCAGGAGTGGAACATCGGCCACCGAGGCATGCGCGCCGATGAAGAAATCGGATAGGACGCCCGTCTTGGTGCCGCCGCGACTGCGGTATCGCCCGAACGCCTTCGCCGCCAGAAACAACGCCGAGCGGGGGATCGGGACCGAGCGAAGCTCCAGAGCGAAAAGTGCGTCCTCGAGCGCTTCGATGGACACGTAGTGTACCGATACCTCAGCGTAGATCACATCGTTGATGATCAGTGGTCCGACGAGAGCGGCGATCTGGAGTTGCCGTGACGACCAGTCCGCCCAGATCCTATCGTCCGTGAGGATATCGAAAATGACGTTTGTATCGACCAACGTCACCTAATCGTCGCCGCGCAGCAGAGCCATGATCTCGTCCGTGGTCATGCCCGTCCCCAGGCTACCCCGCACCCGATCGAATTGCGGTGTCCTCCGGACCTCGGTCCCCGCCTTGCGCAGAACGATGTCCCCCTGTTCGTTCATCACGAAATCGACCTTGCTCCCGGGGCCGACGTCCAGATGATCCCGGATCGCCTTGGGAATGGTGACCTGCCCCTTGCTGGTGACGGCGTTCATGGGTTATGCACTCTTTGGTAATACCTTTCTCATATAAGGTATTACCCGCTCGTTTCAACGATTCTGTTCCCCGGTGGCGTCAAGGGGCTACCCTGGCTGTCGCCACCAATCTACCAGGAGCACCCCATGGCCCCGCCCCCACCTTTCGGCGCCAATTCCGCCGCCGCGCGCGACGTCGCCAACGTGCTGCATCCCTACACCGACCTGAAGACGCATCAGCGAGGTCGGACCGGTCGTGATCTCCCACGGCAAGGGCGTGCGCGTCTGGGACGAGACCGGCAAGGAATACATCGAAGGCGTCGCCGGCCTGTGGTGCGCCGCGCTCGGCTTCGACAACGAACGCCTGGTGCAGGCCGCCGTCAACGCAGATGCGCAAGCTGCCGTTCTACCACGCCTTCGCCGCCAAATCGCACGAGCCGATGATCGACCTGGCGGAGATGCTGATCGAGCGCGCGCCGGTGCCGATGAGCAAGGTGTTCTTCGCCAACTCCGGCTCCGAGGCCAACGACTCCGCCATCAAGATGGTCTGGTACCTGAACAACGCACTGGGCCGGCCGAAGAAGAAGAAGATCATCGGCCGGCTGAAGGGCTATCACGGCATCACCATCGGCTCGGCGTCGCTGACCGGGCTGCCGGCCAATCACCGCAGCTTCGACGTGCCGCTGCCGGGCTTCATCCACACCATGACGCCGCATCACTACCACGGCGCGCATGCCTGGCGAGTCCGAGGAGGATTTCGCCACGCGCTGCGCCGATGAACTGGAAAAGCTGATCCTGACGGAAGGCCCCGACACGGTCGCCGCGATGTGGGCCGAACCGATCATGGGCGCCGGCGGCGTGATCTTGCCGCCCGCCGGCTACTTCCCGAAGATCCAGGCGGTGCTGCGCAAATACGACGTGCTGCTGGTCGCCGACGAGGTGATCTGCGGCTTCTGGCGCACCGGCAACTACTGGGGCAGCCAGACGCTGGACATCACCCCGGACATCTGGTCTGCGCCAAGGCGTTGTCGGCGTCCTATCTGCCGATCAGCGCGGTGATGGTGAACGACACGCGTGTTCCAGGCGCTGGCCAAGGAAAGCCACGAGATCGGCACGTTCGGCCATGGCTTCACCTATTCCGGCCATCCGGTGCCGGCCGCCGTCGCGATCGAGACGCTGAAAATCTACGACGAGATGAAGATCGGCGACGCATGTCGGGCACGTCGGGCCATATCTGCAATCGGAACTGCGCCGCCGCTTCGCCGATCATCCGCTGGTCGGCGAGGTCCGCGGCACCGGGCTGATCGCCGCGGTCGAACTGGTGCAGGACAAGGCCGGCCACGGCAATTTCGATCCCGCGCGCCAAGGTCGGCGGCCGGCTGATCGAAACTCTGCGAGGAGAACGGCGTCATCCTGCGCAGTGTCGCAACGACTCGCTGTGCTTCAGCCCGCCGCTGGTCATCTCCAGGGAGGAGATCGACGAGATGCTGAACCGGGTGGCAAGTCGCTGGACGAGCTGACCGTGCAGTTGCGGCGCGAGCAGATCGCCGCCGTCAGCTAGAGCGTGATGACCGGAGGCGGAATCGCCGGAGGTCTGAATCACGCGTTCAAACAAAGACTTAGAGCAGGATGGCTGAGCGAAAGCGATGTCATCCTGCTCTTGGGTGCAATCGTCTGATACCGGCAGCCCAGCGGGCTGACCGGTATGCGCGCGGGGTTGCCAAAGGGGAAGTTGCCAGAGGAGGCCGGTTTGCGGCCCTGCCGGTGCCGCCCTGTTCACGCCGCCAGTTGCTGCTCGAACCGGTGGTGCCGCCATTGCATCAGACGCCAGGCGAGTTTTGCCGCCACGCTGGATACGCGCCCCTGCGGCGGCAGCCCGACCGCCTTCAGGATCATCCCCGTCCCGCGCTCAATATGGCGGTAGCGGTAGAACGCCATGGCCCCCGCCATATAGGACGCGATGCAGCGCCCATGGTCGTACGCCAGCGAGTCTGGCTCATTGCCGCAGTGATACGCGTAGGCCAGTTCGTCGTCCTCTGACTCGCCGATCCGGCCCAGCGCGATCCGCAGACGCGCCAGCACGCCGATATTCTCCCGCGCGAGGTAGCGGCGCATGTGGTCGTAGAACAGCTTGAAGTGCCGGTATTCGTCCGCGGCAATCAGCTTGCAGATCTGCTTCAGCGCCGGTTCGTCGGTCGCTTCGGCCAGGGCCGAGTAGTAGCTGGACGTCCCGGTCTCGACCATGCAGCGCGCAATCAGCTCGCCGGTGCGCGAACCGCGGATCGACGCGTCGGCGTCCACCTTGACCGAGTAGCCATTGCGGTACCGCTCGAACGCGACGGCATAGTCCCAGGACGGATCGGCCAGCATCGCCCATTTACCGAGGGCATCACCGTGCTGGACTTCCTCGGTCGCCCAATAGTCCACGGCCTGACGGAAATCCGGATCATCCCGGAACACATTGCCCAGATACTGCGCGTAGTCGCGGCCGTTCCGTTCGACCATGGCCGCGGCTTTCACCAATGGCACGATGTCCGGGTCAACGGCTGCCGGATCGAACCGATCCCACGCCACGTCCTCAATCCGCCAGTGCTTCATCCTGATCCGTTACTCACTCAGGGTATCGTCTCGGCCGGAGCTATACACCTCGGACTATATATGAACACCCTCCCCGGGTAAAACCGCCCCTGCCAAGGCGATCGACGGGTAACGCGGACGGCGCGGATCTGACCCTTTTCGTCCTGCCCTTTCCGTCCTGGCAGAAGCCTAAGCGCCGGCCGCCTCAACCATCGCGCGCGCGGCCTGCAACGTGTCCAGTGCCTCGTCCTCGACCGCGGTATCCCGCTTGTCGGCGGCTTCATAGGCCGCTTCCGCATCCGCCAGACGCTTCGCCGCCACGGCCTTGTCGACCTCGGACAGCGGCATGGCCTCATTCGCCAGGACCGTGCAGCGTTCCGGGGTCACTTCCGCGAAGCCGCCGTTCACGAACAGCCGATCGGTGATGCGGTCGCCCTCATACAGGTCGATCGTGCCGCCGCGCAGCGTCACGATCATCGGCGTGTGGCCTTCCAGCACGCCCATGTCGCCTTCGGACGCCGGAATCACCACCATGTCCACCGGGCGGGACAGCAGCAGTTTTTCCGGACTGACGATTTCGAGGTTTACGGCCATAGCGTGTTCTTCGACCTGGACGGAGATGGCCCGGTCAAGCCGGGCCATGACGGTTGAGAGACTTAGGCGCTCTGCTTCAGCGTTTCCGCCTTGGCGACCGCTTCCTCGATGGTGCCGACCATGTAGAACGCGGCTTCCGGCAGGTGGTCGTATTCGCCGGCGCAGATCGCCTTGAAGCTGCGCACCGTGTCGGCCACCGGCACGAACTTGCCGGGGAAGCCGGTGAACACTTCCGCCACATGGAACGGCTGCGACAGGAAGCGCTGGATCTTGCGCGCGCGGGCCACGACCAGCTTGTCCTCTTCGGACAGCTCGTCCATGCCCAGAATGGCGATGATGTCCTGCAGCGACTTGTAGGTCTGCAGGATTTCCTGCGTCCGGCGCGCCACCTGGTAGTGCTCCTCGCCAACGATCCGCGGGTCGAGCGAACGCGCTGGTCGAGTCCAGCGGATCCACCGCCGGGTAGATGCCCAGTTCCGCGATCTGCCGGTTCAGCACCGTGGTCGCGTCCAAGTGCGCGAAGGACGTCGCGGGCGCCGGGTCGGTCAAGTCGTCGGCGGGCACGTAGATGGCCTGCACCGAGGTGATCGATCCCTTGTTGGTCGAGGTGATCCGCTCCTGCAGCGCGCCCATGTCGGTCGCCAGCGTCGGCTGATAGCCCACCGCCGAGGGGATACGGCCCAGCAGAGCCGACACTTCCGCGCCCGCCTGGGTGAAGCGGAAGATGTTGTCGACGAAGAACAGCACGTCCTGGCCTTCCTCATCGCGGAAGTACTCCGCCATGGACAGACCGGACAGGCCGACACGGGCACGCGCGCCCGGCGGCTCGTTCATCTGGCCATACATCAGCGCCACCTTGGAGCCTTCGAGCAGGTTGCCGTTGTCGTCGATCTTGATAACGCCGGCGTCGATCATTTCGTGATACAGGTCGTTGCCTTCGCGGGTCCGCTCACCCACGCCGGCGAACACCGACACGCCGCCATGCGCCTTGGCGATGTTGTTGATCAGCTCCTGGATCAGCACCGTCTTGCCGACGCCGGCGCCGCCGAACAGGCCGATCTTGCCGCCCTTCAGGTAGGGGGCCAGCAGGTCCACGACCTTGATGCCGGTGACGAGGATTTCGGCCGACGTCGCCTGCTCCTCGAACGAGGGAGCTTCGCGGTGGATCGGGTATTTCTTCTCGGTGTTGACCGGGCCCTTCTCGTCGATCGGCTCACCGATCACGTTCATGATGCGGCCGAGCGTCTGCGGCCCGACCGGCACCATGATCGGCGCGCCGGTGTCGACCACTTCCTGCCCGCGCACCATGCCGTCGGTGCTGTCCATCGCGATGCAGCGCACCGTGCGCTCGCCCAGTTCCTGCGCGACTTCCAGTACCAGGATGCGGTCTTCGATCTTGGAGGTCAGCGCGTTCTGAATGAACGGCAGCTCGCCGTCGAACTGCACGTCCACGACGGCGCCCAGAACCTGGGTGACCCGACCGACGATGTTGCTTGCCATGCTCTCTCTTCCTTCGATAACGGATCAGACGGCTGTCATGCGAATGTGCGCCTAGACAGCTTCTGCGCCCGAGATGATCTCGATCAGTTCCTTGGTGATGTTCGCCTGACGCGCTCGGTTGTAGTTCAGCGACAGGCGCTTGATCATGTCGCCCGCGTTGCGGGTCGCGTTGTCCATCGCGGTCATGCGCGCACCATGCTCGCCGGCGGCGCTTTCCAGCAAGGGCACGATAGAGCTGGATCGCCAGCGCCTGCGGCAGCAGCTTCGCCAGGATCGTCTCTTCATCCGGCTCGAAGTCGTATTGCGCACCGCCGGTGTCCGCGGCCTCGCCCTCGGGCGGCGGGGGCGCGGGGATGATCTGCTGTTCGGTGACGATCTGGCTGATCACCGACTGGAACCGGTTATAGATCAGCGTCGCCGTATCGATCTCACCGGCCGCGAGCATCTGCGTCACGCGGGCGCCGACCTCCTGCGCGTCGGTGAATTCGATCCGCTTCTTGCCGGCATAGGTGATGTCGCCGATGATCCGGCTGGCAAGCTCCCGCCGCAGATAGTCGCGCCCTTTGCGGCCGACGGCGAGGATCTTCACCGTCTTGCCTTCGGCTTCCAGCTTGCGCGCCAGGTTGCGGGTGGCGCGTCCGATCTGCGTGTTGAACGCACCCGCCAGGCCGCGATCCGCGGTGACCGCGATCAGCAGTGCGACCTTGTCGGACCCGGTGCCCACCAGCAATTGCGGCGCCGTCGGGCTGACCCGGCGACGGACGCCGCCAGCGCCCGCAGCATCCGCTCCATCCGTTCGGCGTAGGGCCGAGCGGCCTCGGCTTGCTGCTGTGCGCGGCGCAGCTTCGACGCGGCGACCATCTTCATGGCCGACGTGATCTTCTGCGTCGACTTGACGCTGTTGATCCGCGTCCGAAGGGCCTTCAGGCTAGGCATTGAGAGACCTCCACGTCATGGCCGGGCTTGACCCGGCCATCCACGTCTTGCGTGGGGCAGTCCAGAAAAGTCGTGGATGGCCGGGTCAAGCCCGGCCATGACAGCGACGACACCATAATCAGGCGAACGACTTGGCGAAGTTGTCCAGGAACGCGGTCAGTTGCTTTTCCACGTCCGGCTTGATCTCATTCTGGGTGCGGATCGCCTCCAGGATGCCCGGCTCCTTCGCCTTCAGCTCAGCGATGAACTGGCTCTCGAACGCACCGACACGGCCCACCGCGAACTTGTCCAGATAGCCGCGCACGCCGGCGAAGATCGCCACCACCTGCTCCTCGATCGGCAGCGGCTCGATACTGCGGCTGCTTCAGCAGTTCGGTCAGACGCGACCCACGCGCCAGCAACTGCTGCGTCGAGGCATCGAGGTCGGAGGCGAACTGCGCGAACGCCGCCATTTCGCGGTATTGGGCCAGCTCCAGCTTGATGCGGCCGGCGACCTGCTTCATCGCCTTGACCTGCGCGGCGGACCCCACGCGCGACACCGACAGACCGACGTTCACCGCCGGGCGGATGCCTCTGAAGAACAGTTCGGTTTCCAGGAAGATCTGGCCGTCGGTGATCGAGATCACGTTGGTCGGGATGTAGGCCGACACGTCGCCGGCCTGCGTCTCGATGACCGGCAGCGCCGTCAGCGAGCCCGCGCCCAGGCTGTCGTTCATCTTCGCCGCCCGCTCCAGCAGGCGGGAGTGCAGATAGAACACGTCGCCCGGATACGCCTCGCGGCCCGGCGGACGGCGCAGCAGCAGCGACATCTGGCGATACGCGACGGCCTGCTTGGACAGATCGTCGTAGAAGATCACGGCGTGCTGGCCGTTGTCGCGGAAATACTCGCCCATCGTGCAGCCGGTGTACGGCGCCAGGAACTGCATCGGCGCCGGGTCGGAGGCGGTCGCGGCGACGACGATGGAGTATTCCATCGCGCCGTTTTCCTCCAGCGTGCGCACAAGCTGCGCCACGGTGGAGCGCTTCTGGCCGATCGCGACGTAGATGCAGATCAGCGTCTTCTTCGGATCGCCCAGCGCGTTGATCGGCTTCTGGTTGATGATCGTGTCGATGATCACCGCGGTCTTGCCGGTCTGGCGGTCGCCGATGATCAGCTCCCGCTGGCCGCGGCCGATCGGGATCAGCGCGTCGATCGCCTTCAGGCCGGTCTGCATCGGCTCATGCACCGACTTGCGCGGGAATGATGCCGGGCGCCTTCACCTCGACGCGGCGGCGTTCGGCGTCGCGATCGGACCCTTGCCGTCGATCGGATTGCCGAGACCGTCGACCACGCGGCCCAGCAGGCCGGGGCCGACCGGCACTTCCACGATCGAGCCGGTGCGGGAGACCGTGTCGCCTTCGCGGATCTGCTTGTCGTCGCCGAAGATCACGACGCCGACATTGTCGGTTTCCAGGTTCAGCGCCATGCCGCGCAGGCCGGCACCCGGGAACTCGACCATCTCACCGGCCATGACGTTCTGCAGGCCGAAGACACGGGCGATGCCGTCACCGACGGACAGCACCTGACCGGTCTCGGCGACATTGGCTTCGGTGTCGAACGCGGCGATCTGCTTCTTCAGAATCTCCGAGATCTCGGCTGGGCGGATCTCCATATCAAGCGGCTCCCTTCATGGCGTACTGCAGACGTTGCAGCCGGGATTTCAAAGATGGTGTCGTAAAGACGGGCACCGATCCGGACGACCAGGCCGCCCAGCAGGTCGGCATCGACCTTTTCACTGATGTTGACGTTGCCGTACCCGGCCTCGATCAGGCGGGCGCGCAGTTGCTGACGCTGTACGTCGTTCAGCGGATGGGCAGACATCACATGCGCGGTGACGATGCCGCGGCGATGCGCCACCAGGGCGGCGAAGGCAGTGACGATTTCGCGCAGCACGCGCAGGCGGCGGTTGCTGGCGATGACGCCGACGAAGTCGCGCACCGGCTTGCCGAAGCCTTCCTGCTGCAGCACCGCCTGGCTGGCCTGCGGTGGCGGTCTTGACGTCGATCAGCGGGCTTTCCAGCAGCCGGCGGAAATCGGCGCTGTCGATCGATCAGCCGGCCCAGCGTCTCCATCTCGGCGACGACGCTGTCCAGGACGTGAGTGTCATCGGCATGGGAATAGAGCGCGGCAGCATAACGATCGGCCAGGCCACCGCCGCCAGATGCAATTGTCGAAACCTCGGACGCCACGAGCGATTCCATCTGTTGGGCCGAACCAGGTGCGGTCCGGAAGGAGAAAACAGCGGCTTAGCGAGCCGGCGCCGGGCGTCTAGCATGGGGTATGGGGGCACGCAACACGCGCCGGCTCCGGTTTGTGACGTTTTCTCCATTTCGGCAACGGCATATCCGTGTGCACGTTCACCCGGCCGGCGAAGCCTCCGGGTCGCGGCCAGCACGCGACGGCAGAAGCCACACCCAAACCGTGATGAACAACGCGATTACCAGCGAGGCGGAGATGCGATCCAGGTGCAGCCCACCTTCCTTCACCGGCTTGGTCAGCGTGTCGCCCAAGGTGGCCCCCAGCGGGCGCGTGAGAATGAACGCCGACCAGAACAGCAGCGTAGGCGAAAGCCGGGTCCAGAAATACGCGCCGGCGATGACAAGCAGCACCGAGCCGAATACCAACGCCCCGCCCTCGAAGCCCAGCCCGCCATCGTCTGCCGCGTAATCCCCCAGCGCCGTGCCCAGCGTATTGGAGAACAGGATGGTCGCCCAATAGAACGCCTCGGCCCGCGGGGCGGCGATCCGTCCGACGGATACATTCCCCTCGATCAGGCGCCAGGACAAAAGGCTCAGCGCCAGCAGCGCCGACAGGATCGCCACGCCGCCCGGGTAGCCCAGCCCCAGCGAACGGTCGCTGAAATCGGCGATCGTCGTGCCCACCGTTGTCGTCGCCACGATCACCAGCCAATACAATCCGGCGTGGAACCGCTCCGCCCGGATCTGCAATGCCACGACGACGACGAAAAACACGGCGAAGATCGCAGTGCTGACGAGGTAGCCTAACCCGAGCGTCATCGACGCCGCGTCGCCCGCCGTTTCGCCCAGAGTCGTCGCCGCAATCTTGATGATCCAGAAGATCAGGGTGATCTCAGGCACCTTGCCCGCGGCATCGCGCCCGGTCGTACCACGTCCGGTGATATCAAGCATGCTGTGTCCTCTAACGGATCGCGCTGAAAAAGTGCGGCCCACGCCGTTTGAAGACAAGCCCGACGCTAACGTTTATGACCGGAAAGTTAGGACGCAGCAGCCAAAGGCGAACCAGCGCCCCATCAAGCGCCCGATTGGGTCCGCCCGCCTGAGGCCAAAGCGGCAGCCCCAAGTATGTCCAGTTGTTGCGCGTCCAGGATCACGTCGGCGCTGGAACCGCAATCCTCCTTGCCGCGACCCGTGTGCAGCCCCGCCCAGTGGACGAGGAACCGGCCCCCTGGTGCCGGACGTTCGACGATGAAGCTGCCGCCGGAGCCCTGCAGCGTCCCCATTTCCAGCGCGCAGGTGGTGCCCGCTTTGGTCAGCACCGTCAGCCGCTTGCCAACTGCCGTGGAACCGCTGGGATGGAATGCGATCATGTCGCCGACATGTGGCGCCGATGCCTCCCTCCACGCGGACACGGCCGAGGCGCCCGACAGCGCGACGGTGATGCAGACCCCGCCCATGATCAGGGTCGGAAGCAGGCGAAGAACGGACCGTTTCGACAATCGCATCAATCATCCATGACTAAACCGTGAGGCTGTCTAAGCGCGATCACCCATGTCCGGGTAGCGGTTTTTTGCCGCAACCGTGATAATCCCCTTGCCGTCCTCGGCGCGGTCCCCCATGGGATTGAAAGGGGGATGGCAAGCGGGATCGCGGAGGCCGTTGCTTGACCCCCTCCCAATGCAACGGCAAGATGACAGACCGTTCATCAAAGGATGTCCGGAATGGCGCTGAGCCGCACGACCCGTGTCAATTTGCTGATCGGCAACGGCCATTTCCTGTCGCACTTCTACGTGCTGTGCCTGCCGCCGATGTTCCTCGCCTGGCAGAAGGCGTTCGACGTCAGCTTCGCGGAGCTCGGCCTGACGATCGCGCTGATGTCGGGCACCACGGCCATCCTGCAGACCCCGGTCGGCTTCCTGGTGGACCGCCACGGCGCTCGGCCCTTCCTGATCGGCGGCACGCTGCTGATGTCGCTGTCGCATCGCGGCGATGGGGCTGGCGACGGCCTTCTGGCAGATGCTGGTGCTGGCGACGCTGTCGGGCGTCGGCAACTCGGTGATCCACCCGGCCGACTACGCGATCCTGTCCGGCTCGGTGGACAAGGACCGCATGGGCCGCGTCCTTCGCGCTGCACACGTTCAGCGGCAACCTGGGCTTTTCCGCCGGCCCGCCGGTGACGGCGCTGCTGATGGCCGCAATCGGCTGGCGCGGCAGCGCTGCTCACGGTCGGCCTGCTCGGCGTGCCGGTCGTCCTGTCGATCCTGCTGCAGAGCCGCATCCTGAAGGACCAGGTCCGCACCGAGGCCGCACAGCGCCGGCGCCAGCCTGTCCGGCCGCGACCTGCTGACCAGCCGCACCATGCTGCTGTTCTTCCTGTTCTTCCTGCTTCGGCGCGATGGCCGGCGGCGGCGTGCAGTCCTGGCTGGTGACCGTGCTGCACACGGTCAAGGGCATCGACGCTGGAGGTCGCCTCGACCGCGCTGACCGGCTACATGGCCGGCTCGACCGTGCGGCGTGCTGGTCGGCGGCTGGTTCGCCGACACGTTCAAGCGGCACGTGCTGCCGTTCGTCGACCGTGCCTGACGATCATCTCGGCGGCGCTGATCCTGTGCGTGAACTGGGTCGACCTGCCGGTCGTCGGCGGTCATCGCGTTGACGTTCGCTGTCCGGCCTCGCGCTGGGCGCCAGCCGCACGCCGCGCGACGTCATGGTGAAGGACGCCGCGCCGCCCGGCCAGATCGGCAAGGTGTTCGGCTTCGTCAGCGCCGGCCTGCCGCTCGGCAGCGCGATCACGCCGGTGCCGTTCGGCATGCTGATCGACCGTGGCCATCCGGAACTGGTGCTGGTGCTGGTCGCGGTGATCCTGCTGCTCAGCCTGTTCTGCGGCGGCTCTGCCCGGGTTTCCTCCCGGTCGGCCGATCCGCTGCCCGTCGCAGCCGAATAGGAGTGGCCGACGACAGCCTTCGAGCGGGCGAGACCAGCGTCACCCTGCCGCCAGGGCCGGATGCAGGAGTTTATTTCATCGGGGTGATCCACACGCCCTGGACGCAGCGCGGCGCCTGTCCGAAGCGCGGCAGCCTCGACGGCCCAATTTGCACGATCGACCTGGATGAACGCTGGCGCGACGCGCTGCTGGACCTGGAGACGCATCCGCGCCTTCAAATCCTTTACTGGATGCACCAGTCGCGGCGGGATCTTGTGCGCCAGACGCCCCATAGCACCGGGCGGACGACGGGGACCTTCGCGCTGCGATCCCCTGTCCGGCCCAACCCGATCGCCTCCTCGGTCGTCGCGCTGGTCGGTATCGAGGGCACGACGATCCGGGTTCGCGGCCTCGATTGCCTGGACGGCACGCCGCTGATCGACATCAAGCCCGACCGTTCAGTCTGATCGGGCATCCTCGGCGGGATAGGGCCGGTTCGCACGCAGATAAAGCGCCGCATTGGTGGCGGCGTTGTAGCTCAGGACCCGGCTCTCGTCCGGCGCCGGCCGGCTGCTACGGATCAGGCCCGCCAGTTCGGCGTAGTTGCCGATGTCGAAGAATTCGATCTGCTGCGGATGATAGCGGGCGAATTGCAGGAAAGCATGGGTGCGCGACGCCAGCACCCGACATCCCATCTCCAACGCCAGCGCCAACGGGCCGGAGCTTGACTGCCCGACCTCCTGATACGGCAGCACCACGGCATCGCACAGCGCCATCGCGCGCATGAAACCGTCGTCGTCCTGCACGCCCAGGAAGTGCACGCGCCGTTGCAGATCAGCCGGATGCGGCGCCAGCAATGCCTCCGTCGCGCCTCCCAGCGTCACCGTTCCCAGCGTCACCGGCAGCTTCGCCGCGGATGCGCCGGCCAGCACCGCATCCAGCACTGTCTGGCCGATATGTGCCTCATCCAGCAGGGTGCGAACATAGGGATCGATCCCCACGCCGCGGCGGATCGCCTGCGGATGCACGCCGCCGAAGATCAGCAGATGATGGTCATCCGGCAGGCAGCGCAACGCCCGCAACGCGGTCTCGAAGCCCTTGTACGGCGACAGGAAGCCGAACGAACCGATCAGCTTCGCCTCGGCCGGCACCCCCGCCAGCAGCGGAAAATCCGCTCGGCTGGCCCGCGTGCGAATGGCCTGCGCCTGGGTGGCGGAGATGAAACTGAGCGGATGATGCTCCACATCGCGCAGGCCGAAAACGTCGCGCAGCAGGCGGGCATCGCGCGATGTATGGACAATCGATGTGACAGGATGGGTCCGTTGCCGGCGGCGCAGCAGCGCATAGGTCTGCTCGCCCAGCATGTGCGTCCGGCGCCGTTCCGCGATCGCAGCGCCCGCCTCAGCGAACCGCCCGTGCAGCAGATGGCCGCACAGCGCCACCCGATCCGGACGCTCATGGCCGAAGATCGTATGAAACGTAACCGATATCGCCGGCGCCGCCAGAACCAGTTGCCGCAGCCGCCGCGCGATCTGGCGCGGGGTGCGGCCGAGCGTGCCGAATTCGAGCTGGAGGTTGACGCAATCGAAGCCGTCGAAGGCGGTGGCGATCGATGCGATATGCCGGTCCGCCTGGCGCTGCACCGCGCGATGCGCACTGCGCAGCAGCGACTGGTCGAGATCGAAAACGGTCAGGTCGGCGAAGGGTGAAAGCTGCTGCGTCAGGGCGCGTGTATAGCCGGCTATGCCACACAGATCGTCATACGTGCTGACGATTGCCAGGCGCAATCGCTGCCGGCCCGATCCGTCGAACATGCAAACCCTCCGGCTTGGTGACGCTTTCAAAAAGCGCGTGGTCGTTCCTCTGTGTCATGGCCGGCTTCTCACCGGACACCATGTCTTCACGCCGACAGGAGAGTTGTGATGGCCTTGGATGCCGGACCATGACACGAGGATCGATATCAACGCCGGACTGGTACCGACCCGCCAGGAAATACCAGAGGGCGTTGCGAACGAGGATTTTCTAGCAACAAATCCTTAAGACTTGGTTAACGGAAGTCAAAAAAGGGAAAATTTCCCCACTCCCGTCGGCGCAACAATCGTAAAAACGATTTGTTAACCTTTGCCCCATACAATCGCCCTCACGATTTCAGCGCCCGATTGTAACGATCGGCCTTGTTCAAGGGCACTTCATGACTGCGCCCAATCCTTGCTCGCCGGCGGGCAATTCCCCGCCCGCTCGCCCCTCCGCCTCCGTCACATCGCTGTTTCCGCGCCGGCATTTCCTGTTCCTGCAAGGCATGCCCGGCCCTTTCCTGCATGGCCTGGGCGAGGCACTTGCCGCGCGCGGCCATGCGATTTCGCGCATCAACTTCAATGGCGGCGACCGCCAGGCCTGGCCGCGTCTGCCTTTCGTCGATTACCGCGGCGACCTGCTCGGCTGGCCCGGCTTCCTGCTGCAGCATCTGGGCGCCCACCATGTCACCGACATCGTGCTGTTCGGCGACTGCCGCCCGCTGCACGTGATCGCCATCCGCATCGCGCGCGGTGCCGGCATCGCCGTTCACGTGCTGGAAGAAGGCTATCTGCGTCCCAATTTCGTGACACTGGAGCTTGGCGGCGTGAACGGCCACTCCAATCTGCCGCGCGATCCGGCGGTGTACCGCGCCGCGGCAGCCTCCCTGCCCGAACCGGCGCTGCTGCCCCATCGCCCCCCAAGCGTGACCGCCCGCGCCCGCGACTGCCTGCTCTATGGCGCGGCCAGCCTGGCGCTGCGGCATCGGTTTCCGTTCTACCAGACACATCGCGGACGGCCTTTGCTGCAGGAGGGGCTGAATCGCCTGCGCCGTGCCTGCGGACGCCGCGGCGCCCGGCGTCGCAGCCAGGACGCGCTGCGCCGGATCCACGTCGCGCCCGATGGGTTCTTCGTGTTGCCCTTGCAGCTTCATGATGATGCGCAGGTCACCCGTCACGCCGATTGCGGCGGGATGGAAGCCGCGCTGCGAACCGTCATTGCCTCCTTCGCGGCGCATGCGCCGGCAAGCAGCGTGCTCGCGGTCAAGGAGCATCCCCTGGACGACGGCGCCATCGCCTGGCGCAGCCTCGCCGCGGCAGCCGCCCGTCAGGCCGGGATCGATGGCCGCGTCGTCGTTGTCGAGGAGTGTGACCTGCAGGCCCTGCTGCGCCGGGCGCGCGGCATGGTGACGGTGAACAGCACGAGCGCGACGCTCGCACTGGATCACGGAATCCCAGTGAAGGCGCTGGGCCGAGCGGTGTACGACCTGCCGGGGCTGACGCATCAGGGAACGCTGGACGGGTTCTGGCGGGCGCCTGCCCGTCCCGATCCGAGTCTGTTCGACGCGTTTCGCAAGGTCGTCGCGCAGACCTGTCTGATCGAGGGCGATGTCTTCAGCCGCGACGGCCTCGCCAGCGCCATCGCCGGCGCCGCGCGGCAGCTCGAAACCCCGCGCGACGCCGCCGCTCGGATTGCCGCGATCATCCGCCACCATGGAACGGCCGTTCGCATCACCTCGTGAGCCCGATCTGGCTGGACATCACACGTCTGCTGGAACGCGCATGCATCGGCACGCTGACCGGGATCGACCGTGTCGAGCTGGCCTATGCCGAAACGCTGCCCCATCTGATCCCGCAGACGCGCCATGTCATGTTCTGCCCTTGGCTGCAGCGGCTGATCGTGCTGCCCGATGGTCCCGCCCGGGCCTTCATCGAACGGCTGGGGCGTGCATGGCGTGTCGGCCGCCCCACCGAGGCCCGCGGTCCGGCTGCCGCTTTGCTGCTGCGGGCGATCGTCGGGGCGGGCTGCGGATATGATGATGCATCGCCGCTCTACCTGCTCGTTTCGCACCGGCATCTCGACCGGACCGAGGCCCTCGCCGCCGCACTTGGTATACCGCGCGCCCGGCTGGTGCCGTTGATCCACGACCTGATCCCGCTGGAATTTCCCGAATATACCCGCCCCGCGGAAACCCTGCGTCATGCGCAGCGTATAGACAGCGTGCGGCGCTTGGCTCACGGCGTCATTGTCAACTCCTCCGCCACGCGCGACGTGCTCTCGCCGTTCCTGCACCCCGCCCAGCCCGTTCATGTCGCCCCGCTCGGTATCGAGCCGATGCGTGGGGACGCGTCAGCGGTGGAGCTGCCCTATTTCGTCTGCCTGGGCACTATCGAGCCGCGTAAGAACCACCTTCTTCTGCTGCATATCTGGCGCAACCTGGTGATGCGGTTTGGCGAGGCCACCCCACACTTGGTGCTGATCGGCCATCGTGGCTGGGAGAACCAGCACGTCTTCCGCGTGCTCGATCGCTGCCCGGCCCTGCACGGTGTCGTGCGCGAACGCGGCCCGGTGCCGGACCAGGCGCTGCACACACTGCTCGCCGGCGCGAGGGCGCTGCTGATGCCCAGCTTCGCCGAGGGGTTCGGCCTTCCTATCGCCGAGGCGCTTGCCATCGGCACGCCCGTCCTGTGCAGCGACCTCCCGGCGTTGCGCGAGACAGGCGGCGTGGTGCCGGAGTATCTCGATCCACTCGACGCGCCGGCGTGGGGGCGTGCGATCATGGCCTATGCGGCGGATCCGTCGCCACGCAGGGCGGCGCAGCTTGTGCGCCTGCTCGATTGGCGGGCCCCAACGTGGGCCGCCCATGTCGGGGGCGTGCTGGATTTCCTGTCTTCGCTGCCACCCGGATTGCTGGGCTAGGTCAATCTCTGTCCGAGCGGGCGATTTGCTCCGATCTCGCATCAGGCGGGTTGCCAGTCGCCGGTTTCACTGCCTAGAGTTTTGCAGTGCGGCATCAGGGGCAAGTGGATGATAAAGCGGGCAACTCTGGGTATGGCGATCGTTACGTCGTTGTTCGCTTTTGGAAATCCCGCCGCGGCCCAGGACGTCAAGCTGGGCGTGATCGCCGGCATGTCGGGGTTCGGCGCGTCCTATGGTGCCTCGATCCAGCAGGGCGTCGAGATGGCGATGAAGGAGATCAACGACGCCGGCGGCATCAATGGCCACAAGCTGGTCGAGGATATCGCCGATGACGCCTCCGACCCCGCGCAGTCGGTACTGGCGATGCAGCGGCTGGTCAACGACAATGTCGATATCGTCGTCGGCGGCTGGGGCAGCTCCATGGTGCTGGCGAACATGGAAGTCGCGGAGCGGGCGGGCATGCCCTATATCGTCTTTGGCGCGTCCAACCCGCGGATCACCACGTCGCGCAACAAGTGGACCTTCCGCATCCTGACCAACGACAACGGGCACGCGGTCCAGCTTGCCGACCTGGCGGTACAGAAGTTGCACATGAAACGCATCGCCGTGATCAGCGACAGCAACGATTACGGCGTCGGCGCCCGTGACATCTTCGTCGCCCGTTTGAAGGAACTGGGCCAGACACCGGTCGATCTCGAGAGCTACGGCTCCAACGACAAGGATTTCACAGCCCAGCTTTCGCATATCGCCGCGGCCAATCCGGATGGCATCGCGCTGATGGGCACGCTGCCGGCGGTGCCCGCGATCATCAACCAGGCGCGCGACCAGGGCATCGACGCGCGCTTCTTCGGCCCCGCCGGGCTGTCGAACGAGGCGCTGATCACGCTGGCGCCGGAAGCCTCGCAGCACACCATCGCCACGGCCTATTTCCATGAGGCGATGGACCCCGAGGCGAAGGCCTGGTCCGACAAATTCACCGCAATGTTCAAGAACGCCGCCCAGACGCCGCGTCCGTCGCAGGCCGCGCCGGCCTATCGCGGCGTCTACATGGCAGCCGATTGCCTGAAGAAGGTCGGCACCGACAAGGACAAGCTGCGGCTCTGCCTGAAGGACTGGCACGGGCATTTCTTCGGCCTGCCACCGGCCGACCTGCATTTCGACGACACCAACCAACTGGTCGTTCCGGTGGTTATCGAGGACGTGGAAGGCAAGAGCTTCGCCGTCCTCAAAGAGGCACAATAGACGCGTGCCACTGCAACTGTTGATCGGAGGCCTGGGCACGGGCTGTATCTATGCTCTGGTGGGGCTGGGCTTCACCCTGGTCTATCGCGGCATCCGCATGGTGAACTTCGCCCAGGGCCAGGTGTTCATGGCCGGAACGTTCCTGGGCCTGTTCCTGGAACAGACGCTGGGGCTGTCGGCGATCCCGCTGCTCATCGCGGTGCCGGTGATCAGCTTCGCGGCCGGTTGGCTGTTGGAGCGGATCATCTTCCGCCGCCTGTTCCACAGCCATGAGGTCTTTGTCGTCGGCGCCATCGGCCTCGGCGTGATGATGGAGAATGCGATCCGAGCGGCGTTTCCGGAGCCTCTGCCGTTTCCGAAAATCTTCGGGACGGGCGTGTATCGGTTCATTCCGGGCGTGCTGTTCCAGAAGACCTATCTGTGGATCGTCGTGATCACGGTCCTGCTGGTGCTACTGCTGCATATACTGTTCGCTCATACGCGGCGAGGACGGGCGATGCGGGCGGTGGCTGCGGATGCGGAGATTGCCGGAACGATGGGCGTTTCCGTTTCAAACGCAATCGGTTTTACCTTCGGCCTGTCGTTTGCTGTGGCCTCGATCGCGGGGATCCTGATCGGGCCGTTGTATTTCGTCTCACCCGACATGGGAGGGATGGTCGGGCTGAAAGCCTTCAGCGCGGCGGTGCTGGGCGGGATCAGCAGCGTGATCGGCACGATCCTGGGCGGTGTGCTGTTGGGACTGATCGAGGCGATCGCCGCGTTCTACCTCTCGACAGACTACAAGGACCTGTTCGCGTTCGCGATCCTGATGCTGATGCTGGTGGTCCGGCCGCAGGGCCTGCTCGGGCGGGTCGTGCCGGTGAAGGTGTGATGATGGGTGAACGGGTTTCCCCCATCTTCTCACTAGCGTCATGGCCGGAATTTTTCCGGCCACCCGCGCTTCGTCGGCAGCGAACAGGTGGCCGGGACAAGCCCGGCCATGACGCATTCGGCGGACACTCTGCTTCGGACACCGAGAGCGGCAACCCGATCGCATGATCCGCCCGCTCGCGTTCGCCATCGCCGCCCTGCTGCCGCTATATGGCAGCGACTACCTGCTGCAGATCGGCAGCTTCGTCGTCATCCAGTCGATCTCCGTCATCGGTCTCGGCTTCCTGACTGGCTTTGCCGGCCGGATTTCGCTGGCACAAGGCGGCCTTTACGGCATCGGCGCCTACACGGCGGCGCTTCTGGTCACCGGTGCACATGTCCCACCGCTGGTGGCGCTGCCCGCTGCGATCGTCGCCGCGGTGCTGGTCGGCACGCTGCTCGGCAGCCCGGCGATCCGGCTGTCGGGGCTTTACTTCGTCATGTCCACGATTGGTCTCCAGCAGATCATCTGGATCGTCCTGATGCATTGGTCCGATCTGACCAATGGACCGATGGGCGTACGCGATATCCCGCCCCTCTCGGCGTTCGGGTTCGTCTTCGACACGCCGGCACGCTTCTACCTCGCCGCGCTTGCCTTCTCGGCCGTGTCGTTCTTCCTCGCCCGCCGCGTCGTTGCCAGCCGTTTCGGCCTGTTCCTGCGCGCCGTCAGCGATGACGAGCTGTCCGCGGCGACCTCCGGCGTGCGCGTGGTCCGCACCAAAGTGCTGGCGCTGGCGCTCGCCTCCGGCTGGGCGGGCGCGGCGGGCTTCTTGCACGCGTTCTACCTGCGCTTCGTCCATCCCGACATGTTCACGCTCGATCTATCGGTGGTCGACCTGACCATGGCGATGTTCGGCGGCTACCGATCCTTGGACGGGATGATGATCGCCACCGTTATCCTCGGTTCCGCGTCGGAGTATCTGCGGCCCTTCGGCCAGTTCCGCCTCGTCGTCTATGGCGGGATCCTGCTGCTGACGATGATCGTCGCCCCGCGCGGCATCCTGGCCGCGGTCGCCTCGCTGAAGGGCCGGCGCTGATGCTGACGGTCGCCGACATCCGCCTCAGTTTCCGGGGAATCCGAGCGCTGGACGGTGTCAGCCTGACGATCGAGGCAGGGGAGGCGCTGGGCATCATCGGCCCCAACGGATCGGGCAAGAGCACGCTCTTCAACGTCATCAGCGGCATCTACAAGCCCGACGCCGGCAGTGTCGTCTTCCAGGGCCGGGCGATAACGGGCGCCGACCCGCGGGCCATCGTCGCCGGTGGCCTGGCTCGGACCTACCAGAACAAGCGGCTGTTCGGCTCGCTCTCGGTGCTGGAAAACGTGCTGGTCCCCGCCATGCGCACACAGCCCGGTTCCTGGCTGTCCGACATGGTCGGTCTGTACGCCGGGCGCGACGCCGGAGAAGCGAAGGCGCGCGAGGCACTGGCCTTTGTCGGCATGGAGGACCTGGCGGATGTCCAGGCCGGCAGCCTCGCCTACGGCCAGCAAAACCGGCTGGAACTGGCGCGGGCGCTGGCCTGCGATCCGATGCTGCTGATGCTCGACGAACCCGCTGCTGGCCTCAGCCCCGGCGAGCGCTCCGACATGAGCGCCCTGATCGAGCGTATCCGCGACCGCGGCATCGCCATCGCGCTGGTCGAGCACGACATGCGGGTGGTGATGCAGCTCTGCTCGCGGCTGGTGGTGTTGGACCATGGCACCGTGATCGCCACCGGCACGCCGGAGGCCGTGACAGACAACCCCGCCGTCATCGAAGCCTATTTCGGGACGCCGATCGATGACTGAGCTGCTGGCGATCCGGGGCCTGAGCGTCAGTTACGGCAAGGTCCAGGCGGTGCGCAGAGCTGGATCTGACGATGAACGCCGGCGAGACGGTCGCGATCCTGGGGGCCAACGGCGCCGGCAAGAGCTCGATCGTGCGGGCCATCACGGGCCTGACGCGCGCCGGGGCGGGTGAGATCGTGTTCCGGGGACAGGCGGTGACCGGCCTGTCCAGCGACCGGCGCGCCGCGGCCGGCATGGCGCTGGTACCGGAGGGACGGCGCGTCTTCGCCGACATGACGGTGACCGAGAACCTGCAGATGGGCGGCTATCTGGTGCCGCGCGACACGGCCCAGCGGATTGAGGCGATGTTCGACCTCTTCCCCCGCTTGCGCGAACGGCGCCAACAACTGGCCGCGACGCTGTCGGGCGGCGAGCAGCAGATGTTGGCGATCGCGCGCGCACTGGTGCGCCAACCGACGCTGCTGATCCTGGATGAGCCGTCGCTCGGGCTGTCGCCGATCATGGTGCAGACGATCTACCGCGCCATCCGCGACCTGCGCGACGGCGGGATGACGATTCTGCTGGCAGAGCAGTCGGCGGCGGTCGCGCTTTCGCTCGCCAATCGCGCATATCTGCTGGAAACAGGGCGGGTGGTGGCAGAGGGGCCGGCGAAAGCGCTGCGCGATGATCCCCGGGTGCGGGATGCGTATTTGGGCGGATAGCAGCCGCTACGCCGCGGCCCGCTTCACCGCAAACGGACACCCGCCATGCTCCACCCGACACAGCCGCTCGCCGGCGGCGCTGCACAGCCCGGGCCCGGGCCCTATCGCCCGCCGCACCAGACCGGCCAGAGCTGCGATAAACCCCGGATCGGCATTCTGCGTCGGCACCCGGAAATACCCCGGAACGCCCAGCTTCAGCGCCAGGTCGCGGTACTCGACGTCAAGCTCCACCAGAGTCTCGGTATGCTCCGAGACAAAGGCGATCGGCACCACCAGCACCGCCGTCTTGTCCCTGGCCGCGCGCTCAATCTCGGCGTCCGTGCTTGGATCGAGCCATTTCTGCGGCGTGGCGCGGGACTGGTAGCAGATGCGTCCAGTCGACGACCTCGCCCCAGGCCGACAGCACGGCGGCGACCGTCTGCTCCACCTGCCACTGATACGGATCGCCGGCGCGCACGATCACCTCCGGCAGGCCGTGCGCCGAGAACAGCACGCGCAGCTTCGTCCCCGCCGGAAGCCTTGCCAGAGCATCCGCATAGGCTGCGCGGATCGGGGCCGCCGTCGCCGCGGCAAAGCCGGGATCGACCGGGTAGCAGCACAGCGTCGTCACCGGCGCCATCAGGCCGACGCGCGCCGCCGCCTCCCGCCATGCGCGCAGCGAACTGCCGGTCGTGGTGGTCGAGTACTGCGGATACAGCGGCAGCAGCACCACCCGATCCGGTCCCCATTCCTTCACCGCTCGGGCCGCTTCCAGGCTGAACGGGTGCCAGTAGCGCATGGCGATGAAGCACTTCGCATCCAGCTCCGGCAGCGCTGCCTCCAGCGCCGTCGCCTGCTGCTGCGTCAGGCCCAGCAGCGGCGATTTGCCACCCAGCAGCGCGTAATTCTCCGTCGCCGGCTTCACCCGCGCTCGCGCGATGTAACGCGCCAGGAACGGCCGGACGAAGGGCGGCACGCGCAGGATCGCGGGGTCGCGGAACAGGTTCAGCAGGAAGGGCTTGATCGCCTCGGGACTGTCCGGGCCGCCCAGGTTGAACAGGACGATCGCGACCCTGGAGCCTAATCGGTTGCCCCGATTTTTTGCTTGAGAGGACGGTTCACCTCTGACGTCGCCGCGTTCCGGCGCGCCAACCTCAAACGATCGCACTCTAGCCGGCACGAACCTGATCCAGCAGCGCGGCCACATGCTCCGGCGGGGTCTGCGGCACGATCCCATGTCCGAGGTTGAAGATGAACGGCCGCCCCTGCATCGCCTCCAGGATTCCGGCCGTCTCCAACCGCCATCGCCGTCGCCACCCGCGACCAGCGCCAGCGGATCGAGATTCCCCTGCACCGCCACCCGGTCCGGCAGCAGGGCGGCCATGGCGTCGATATCGCTGCCGGTGTCGATGCCGATGCCATCCACGCCCGGTCTCGGCGTAATCCCGTCCCAGGATACCAGCCAGGCGCGGGAAGCCGATCACCGGCACATGCGGATGACGCGCCTTCAGCGCCTGCCACGATGCGCCGCGCCGGCGCCATCACATGCGCGCGGAATTGGCGCGGCGACAGCACGCCGGCCCAGGAGTCGAACAGCATCAGCACTTCGGCACCGGCGTCGACCTGGGCCGAGAGATAGGTGATCGTCGCCTCTGTCAGCGTATCGATCAGCCGTGCGAACAGGTCGGGCTGGCCATAGGCCATGCCACGCACCGTGGCGAAATCCTTCGAGCCGCCGCCTTCCACCATGTAGCAGGCCACCGTGAACGGGGCGCCGGCGAAGCCGATCAGCGCGGTGTCGCCGAAGCCCTCCGCCACCAGACCGGCGCGGATGCGGCGCACCGTCTCCATCACCGGCTGCGGTCTTCTCGACCAGCCGCGCGGGATCCAGCGCGGCGACGCCCGCCGCATCGCGCAGCCGCGGCAGGACCGGCCCCTCGCCTTCCTTGAATTCCAGGCCGTGACCCAGCGCCCAGGGCAGGATCAGGATGTCGCTGAACAGGATCGCCGCATCGAAGCCGTAGCGGCGGATCGGCTGCAGCGTGACCTCGGTGGCCAGGTCAGGCGTGGTGCATAGCGAGACGAAATCCGGCACCCCGGCGCGGACCGCACGGTATTCCGGCAGATAGCGGCCAGCCTGGCGCATCAGCCACACGGGCGGCGGCCAGACCGCCTCCCCACTCAAACTCCGCAGCAACCGCTTCATCGTCATGCACCCGACATAAGGTCAGGGGCGCCTGTCTCCAAGCTATGCCGTGCTGGGTCAAGCGACGAAGGCGGGTTCCTGCAAGGCTGGTGCAGGCACATGGGCTGCACCGCGAAACAGCGCCATCGCCTGCAGCGAGGCCGCCACCTGCGCCATGGCCGAGGCCCAGTCGTCCGGCTGCTTCTGGCGGAAGATCGTCAGGTGCGGATACCAGGGGCTGTCCCGCCGCCCGCTCAGCCAGCGCCAGCAGCCGTCATAGCGGTCCAACAGGAAGACGGGCTTGTCCATCAACCCGGCCAGATGCGCGACGGACGTATCGACACTGACGACGACGTCCAGGTTGGCGATGATCGCGGCGGTGTCTGCGAAATCACGCACCTCTGACATCGGATCTGTCAGGATCATGCCGCGCGGCGGCACTTCCCGCGACGGCGGACCGGCCTGCAGGCTGACCAGGCGCAGGCCGGGGATATCGGCCAGCGGCGCAAAGGCGGCGAGCCCGGCGCTGCGCCGTCGGTCCAGCGTGCGGAAGCCCGGCACCGTCGGCCGCGCCTGGCCAGCCCAGACGAGGCCGGTGAGCAGCCCGTTCATCGGCAGGCGCCGGCCAAAACGCGCGATGGATTGTGCATCGACGCACGGGGCGACGACCGGGGGCACCATCTGCGGTGTCGTGCCGAAGACCCGCGGCAGGCTGAACATCGGGACAGACGAAATCATGCGGCGGCACCACGCGCCGGTCCGTCACCACCTGGGCCACCCCTGGCAGCGAGCCGATCAGTCGCGCCAGCGCCGGCGGCACGCAGGCGACGACGTGCGCCCCCAGATCGGCCAGCAGCGGCAGGTAACGACAGAAATGCAGCGTGTCGCCGAACCCGTCCTCATGCAGCGCCAAAATCGTGGTGCCGGTCAGGGAATCGCGTGGCCGCAACGCCGGCAGCAGGCGCAGGCGGTCAACCACCAGCCCCTCCGCCAGGTCAAGCCGGGCCTCGTAATCCATCCACGCTCGCTGCCAGTCACCCATCTGCAGCAGGGCGACCGCGCGGTTGAGCTTGAACCGAGCATTGGCCGGCGCCAGCGCCACCGCCCTGTCGTGTGCGCGGATCGCGTCATGGAACCGATGCTCGATCTTCAGCGCGATGCCGAGGTTGGACCAGCTTGCCGCCGCGTTCGGATCGAGCCTGACGGCGGCCCGGAAACTCTCGATCGCTTCCGTAAAGCGGCCGCGTTCGGCGCGCGCGAGACCGCGCAGATGGTGGGCAGCGGTTGTGTTCGGCGCGGGTTCCAGCACCGTCTCCGCATGGTCGGGCTGGTCGTTGTCGAGCAGGAACTCGGCGAAGGTCAGCCGCAGGCGGACATCGTTGGGATCGCGGCGCAGACAGGCCTGGAACTGGCGCACGATCAACGCGCGCGGCAGCGGCGGACGCAGTTCTGCGAGGTCGAGGCACGGATGCCGCGCATCCGGCGACAACGCCACGACCCGCAGCAGGACCGAGGCCGCCCGGTCGTGCTCCCCCATGGCGGCGATGGCGAGCCCGCGCAGCAGCAGGGCGTGCGGATCGTCAGGCGCCTGAACCAACGCGGCATCGGCGGCCGCCTCGGCCTCCTGCCAGGCGCAGGCCTGCAACAGCCGCATTGCGCTTACGATCAGTTCCGCCTTGCTCATGCGAGCCCTTCCGGTCGAATACCGGCGGGCAGTGTGCCGTTGTATGGTTAAGGAAGAGTTATTGATGCGCCGGTTGCGCGCTCATCGCCGTCATCTGCTGATCGAGGCGCGGCGTATACGTCACCGCACCACGCGTCGCGGCGATCGTCGGCTCCACATACATCGGGATGATGCCCAGATCATGCACCGCCGCCGCCAGCGCATCGCGGATCGCCGGCTCGCGGCCGGCGTCGTTGCGCACCACGGCGGCCTCGATCTTTGCGTCCAAGGCGGGGTCCGAGAAGCCGCCGCGATTACCATCGCCGATACCTCGCTTCTCATCCACCGTCTGGGCACAGACCTGCAGGATGTATTGCCCGTCGCGCAAGGAGGACAACGACAGCTCATAAAGGATCAGCGGCCACTCGTTCTTGCCGTAGCGGGACTTGGGGAAGAACACGCTGCCCGGCATCGTATCCAGCTTCATCGCGAAGCCGCCGCGTGAGAGCATCTGCGCCACGGCCTGGCAGACGCGCGCATCATCGACATAGCGGTCGTTCGGGCACGCCAGCGTCATGCCGAACCCGTCGGGAAAGCCGGCCTGCTTCAGCAGCGCCTTTGCGCCGGCGGGGTCCGCCGATGGCACTTTGACCGCCGGATCCCAGCCGCCGAACCCCTCCGGCACCAGTTGCAGCGTCGGCGCCCCCTGCCCCGACAAGGCACGCGAAACCAGTGCCGAACGATCGATCGCCGTCGAGATCGCCTGACGCACAAGCAGGTCGCGCAGCGGGTTGGCCGGCAATGGCGCGCCGTCCTTGGTCGTCAGCAGCGGCAGCGTTTCGCGCGCCACGTTGGGCAACAGGAACGCCACCCGGTCGGCGGGACGGGCGTAGACATGGATGTTCGGTGTGGATTGGAGCCGAGCGACGTCCTCGGGCGGGACGTTTTCAATCAGGTCGAGGTCGCCGGCGAGCAACGCGGCGCCGCGCGCGCCGTCATTGCCGATGACGCGGATCGTGACCTTCTTCCAGGGCGGCTCCTGGCCCCAGTAATACGGGTTCGGCTCCAAGACCGCGGTATCGCCATAGCGGAAGGACACCAGCCGGAAAGGTCCGGTGCCGACCGTGGCCTTCGCCGATGAGAAGTCCTCGGGCGGGGCGTGCACCTGCGCTTTCGACAGGATGAAGACATTGGTGAACTGGCCGGGGAGCAGCGGGTTCGGCCGGTCGGTGGTGACGTGGATCGTATAGGGATCGACCGCCCAGACCTTGGTGATGGTCCGCAAGTTCGACGTGTACGGACCGGGGTTGCCTTGGATATGCGGAATCCGCTCGACACTGGCGACCACGTCATCAGCGGTGAACGGGCTGCCGTCGCTGAAGCGCACGTCGTGGCGCAACGCGAACTCCCATGTCAGCGGGTCGATCTGCTTCCACGCAATGGCCAGCGCCGGGATCCAGTGCGCGTCAGCGTCCTTGCCGACGAAACTATCGTAGAGATTACGCGCCATCGCCATGTTCGGGCCGAGGAAAAGGACATGCGGATCGACGACGAAGGCCGATTGCACGCCCATACGGAGTTCCTGCGCGGCAGCCCCGAACGGCAGCAGCAGCGCAAGGCAGGCGAGACGGAACCATTTCATATCCGAAGCCTAAAGCGTATCGGCGGATCGGGGAACCGGTCGATCGGCAGCATTGCGAATCCTGACAACGAACGGAATCCTGCGCCCTCTGCGACACCCGAAGCAGAGCGAACCCGGTCATGAGCGAATACCAGTATTATGAATTCCTGGCCGTCGACCGCCCCCTCACCGAGGCGGATCGCAAGGCGCTTCGCAAGGTGTCCTCCCGAGCGGAGATCACTGCCAGAAGCTTCACCAATACCTATGAGTGGGGGGACTTCAAGGGCAACCCTCAGACGATGATGGAGCGCTGGTTCGACCTGCATCTCTATCTGGCGAATTGGGGCACCCGCCGACTGATGCTGAAGCTGCCGCGCCGGCTGGTCGATAGCGATCGGCTGGCGGCGATGATGAACGGGATCGAGGGTTTCGCACTGAGTGCTGCCGGCGAGTCCATGGTCGTGGACATTGAGCGCCATGAGGAAGGCGGCTACGACGAGTGGGATGACGGGTCCGAATGGCTCGAAAAGCTTCTGCCGCTGCGCGCTGACGTGCTGGCAGGTGACCTGCGGGTCTTCTATCTGGCGTGGCTGATCGGCGTCGAAAGCGAGGCCGTCGACGCGGAGGCGCCCGAACCGTTACCCGGGCTGGGACCGATGACCGAAGCGCTCGGGGCTTTCGCCGATTTCTTTCAGCTCGACCCCGACCTGGTCGCCGCGGCGGCGGAGCGTCCGGCCATCATGCGGTCCGAACCCGTGTCGGCCGATGCCGCGCGCCACCGGCTCGCCGCGATGGACGATCCGGCAAAGACCGGGCTGCTGGTGCGGCTGTTCGAGGGTGATCCGCATGTAGCGATCGAACTGCGGAGCATGATCCAGGGACACGACGAAGACAGCATCGCCGCCGCCGCGCCCCGCACCGCGGGCGAATTGCTGGAACGCACGGAGACGATCCGCCTTGCGCGGGAGGAGGCCGAGGCCGAGGCGGCGGATGCGCAGCGACGGTTATGCGAGGAACAGGAGGAACTGGCTCGTCGTATCCACCATTCATCAAACGACTGGGGATGTTCCGGTCCAGCGGGTTGCTCTGACCGGGATGGCCTACAGTGTGATCCAGATATCCTACTGGTAGTCGAAGTAACGATCGACCCGTTCACCGTTCCAGGGGTATTTCAGATGCCTCTCCTGCTGCGGCAGGCCGATGGAGCTGGGCCTTAACGCGCCGATACAGATGCCCCAGCTACAGCGCATGCTCGGGTAGACCACTCCCATGGATCCTTCGTCGCGCAACCGCAGTGCATAAGCCTGCGCCGCGGCGTAGCATGGGGGCACCGCCCACCGCTGGGATCTGGACTTGAGACGTCGGCTCGCCAGAATTCGCAGTGGAGCGTGACACCCGCTATGCTTGGGGAGGAAACCATGAGGATCATTGCGTACGTTTCGATCATTGCGCTCGCTGCATTTTCGGCGCCACCGTTTGGCAGAGCCCAACAAGCCACCGCACCGCGTGGGGTGAGCGAGACAATCACGGTTCGGCTGTCGAACTTTGACTTTGATCCGAACCATCTGCGACTGAAGGCGGGTGTGCCAGTCCGGCTCCGCCTCGTGAACGAGAGCAGTGGCGGACATGATTTCAATGCTCCGGGGTTTTTCGCCGCCAGCAGCATTCTACCTGGCTCGTTGGTACCGCCGAACGGTGATGTGACTGTCGGTTCACATCAGACGGTCGAAATCGCGGTGGTTCCCCGTACGGTAGGGACATACAGGCTAGATTGTACCCATTTCCTTCACAGCTTCTTCGGTATGCACGGTACCGATCGAGGTGATTCCGTAGCGCCCTATGTGAGGCTACGGCTTCACATGCAGCACGTCGTGGCGACGTTCGGCTTATCTGACCCATTCCCGAACCCCGGACCGTGCAGGTCCGGTGCATAACGGCCGCCGTGGGTCAACGAATTCAATTGACAGTCATCGGCGATTGCAGGAATTTCGGACAGACGAAGAGGGAGAAAACAGTATAATATACTTGTAACTTTTCTCAATGACAACAGTGACACATTGTTTCATAATATACCGTTATCCGGTTGTCGACATCCCCTGACGGACATATGCCGAAGCAATCTAATCAGGCAGCAACCGGTTTTGCGCGTACGCAGACCATCCACAACGACCGGGAGTTCGTGCCATGATCATTCAAGACGAGCTGACACAGACGTTTTCAGGTAATTTTAGTCAATTTGTAGACGGCGGTAGCCAGGGGCAGTGGCAGACAACCCTTCCGCACCATTTGCGTAACGTCGCCGGAACCGGCGAACTGGAATATTACTCGGATTCCTCTGTCGGTGTGGATCCGTTCAGTGTCCATAATGGCAGTCTGGATATCACGGCCACGGCCGGCAGCAGCGTGCCAGGAACCTCCTACACGTCCGGGGTCATCACCACAGAGTCATCTTTTTCGCAACTATATGGTTATTTTCAGATGACTGCGACGCTTCCGACGGGCACGGGGTACTGGCCAGCGTTCTGGCTGCTTCCCACAAACCTGTCCGGCAGCGACGAGCTCGACGTCATGGAGGAATTTGGCAGTAACCCGACGCAATACAGTGTGTCGGCGCATAGCCCCTCATCGGGTATTTCGAGTGCGACGATCCCCACGCGTGACCTGACGGCAGGTCCCAACACCTACGGGATGTACTGGACGCCAAAGTCAATCAGCTACTATCTCAACGGCAATCTGGTGGCGGTCGTGCCGACGCCCCCTGACATGAACACGCCAATGTTCATGATCGCCGATCTTGCCATCGCGAGCAACGTGTCGCCCACAACGGTTTTCCCCGGAACGATGGAAATTTCCAGTATCCAGGCCTTTGCCTACGATCCCGCCGTGCCCGGGCCGACGCCGCAGCTTCTGACCAATGTTCCGGCTACACTCGACACAACGATCGACCGCAGCACCGCGGTCGACGGCGTCTCGATCAGCGACCCCGCCGCGGCCCCGTCGGACACGATCTCTGTCACCATCTCGGATAAGTCCCTCGGGATACTATCCGTGACAGCCGAAGACGGCGCGGACGTGTCGATCAACAATGGCTGGGATATTAAGCTTTCGGGCAACCTGAGTGCCGTGAATGCAACGCTCCAGACACTCGCCTACAAAAACGTTCCGATCGGTACGACGGTGCCAACCACGGATACACTGACCGTAACAGCTAACGATTCGAGCGGCAACTTCGATAGTTCGCGGACCTCTGTCACTATCAACTCCACCTCGTCCCCGATGCAATTCATCACGGTCGAGTCTCAGTCCGTTCGCGAGCTGGCGAGCGGCAATGACGTTTTCATTTTCAACGCAGGTCAGATCCCGGACCCTGCACTCAATAATGGTCAGGCCAACCAAATCATCAACTTCCACACCGCGGCGCAGTCTGCTGGTGGCACAAGCGACTTCCTCGCGTTCCACGGCTTCGATTCCACCGCGCAACTTGTGTTCAGCCACTATGCGAACGTCAACGGCACTTCTAACCAGTCCCTGCAGTATTATCAGGTCGACAGCGCCACCCGGAACTCGCCGATCTTCCTGGTGCAAATGGCCGGCGGTTCAACGGCCCATCTCACGAATGCCGATTTCGGTTTCTACCCGGCATAAGTCAGCGGTAGCGCCCGCGCTGCCACGCCTGTATCGACGCGATACGGAAGTGCGCCGGAAACGGCGTGCTTGCGTCGGGTGCGTGCGGCCAGCTTGTCGGACCGCCAACGGCGAGGTTCGCAATGATGTAGAACGGCTTGTGGCAATCTTCCGGAGTAGGCTGGCTGAACACCAGTTTTCGATCGACGTAGAAGCGGATCCGCTCCCGCCCCCAATCTACGCCGAACAAATGGTCGTCCGCGGACAGATCGACTGTTTTTGTCCCAAAACCGATCTGTGTCCCGGTAGAAAACTTTCGGGAGTGTACAGTCGTGAAAATCCGGGTCGGCTCCTGGCCGAGGACTTCCATCACATCGATTTCGGGTGGCCACGACATGTCGACCGGCATAAGCCAGAACGCCGGCCACAATCCACGCCCTGCCGGGAGGCGCCCCCGCAGCTCGAAATACCCATAGGTCTGAGAAAATGGGTAGGAGCTGATCGCGCCCGAAATGTAATCATGGGCGAAGGCCTCGGGTATGAGCGGACGCATGGCAGCCGGGGTGCGGTCGGCCGTAATGACAAGCGCGTCATGGGCGATCGAAAAGGGGCTGTACTTGCCAAGAGCGATCGCGTCCCCGTTCGGATAGGTGGCGAGCTCGGATGAAAGCCAGGAGAAAGCCGGTATGGGGCGGGTGCGTGGAACGTAATCCGGTACGCCGGGGGAGCGCGTTGCATGGATGTAGCCCGCAATCCACTCGAACGCCGGGTCAGTCAGTGGGCGTGGCGGCTCCGGGCGAACCACACCACGAGCGAATATGGGAAGCGTCTTAAATCGCGCCGTGAAGCTTGGCTCGATGAAATCGCTCGTATCAAGACGATCGCCAAGTTGGTCACCATCGGTATTAATCGGCGCGACCGGCGCCGCGGCGGTAAGTGCAAGTGCGGAACCAGCTATCAGGAGCCGTCGAGACAAAGCCATGCGGTACGGTATCATTTCAAAGTTCATTCCGTGATCAATGCCGGAAGGCTGTCGCCTCCATCTAAAAAACAGCTAACGTGACAATGCCTGCGCGGGATTGTCCAGCAGCCGGGACTGCACCAGCAGTTCCTCGACCGCGCGACTGCTGCCTTCGACGGACATATGGCCGTAATCCTCAAACAGGTAGGCACCATGGTCCTCGTAGGTGCAGAGCTCGGCGTCACACAGACTATGCATCGGGTCCACGAAAACATTCTGTCCTGCCAGGGCTTGTAGCTGTTGGTTCATGGTGGTTGGAAAGAATACTTTCCACCGGTTGACCGCGTCGGGCATCTTGCTGCCTTTGAGGAAGCTGATGACTTGCACGTTTGCCGTGAACTCTGGCGATTGACCAATCAGCAGGACCCGTACCCCCATCGCGTCAAGCACTGACAAAGTGGTGCCGATCTCCCCCAGACCGCGCTGCCGCATGTCGGTCCAGCGGCCAGCGACCATCACCGTGTCGATGTTCTGTTCACGAATGATGTCCAGCGCGTGCGCGTTGAACTCGGAACATTTCACGCGTGCATAGGAACGATAGGACAGCACTGGCGGACAGCCGGCCGCGGTGTACTGGATGATCGTCGACCGCAGCGCGTCCGCGTGGGCAAGCATGCCCGGAACGTATTGTGCCGCGAAACTGTCACCCCAAAGCATGACTTTGTGCGGCCCGGTCGCAACGCGTGTGCAATCCTCCAGAGACCATTTTCGGTAATCGGGATCACCTTCCAGGAAGCAGCGTCCGGGCTTCCACTCCGAATGTCCGGGAATTGTCTGCTCTACGAACCCGGGAAAGCGGGACGGCATGCCGTTCGTGTCGATGCCGACCGCCCCTAAAGCCGCGACACCCGCAAGGGCTGCCCCGCCGCCGAGCAGAACACGGGCTCTCGTCATGAACGGTGTCGCGTGACGAAACGGGCGCTCGACGAAACGCCAGCAGAGCGTGGCCAACACAAAGCTGAGCGAGAGTACGATCACGACCTGAAGGTTCGTCAGCGGCGCAACCGTTTGAAAGCGCATCAGGGCAATCAGCGGCCAGTGCACGAGGTAAAGTGAGTAGGAGATCAAGCCCACCGCAACGAATGGCCGCGAGCTGAGAAGTCGCGTCACGAAGCCGGTGGTCGTCGCTCCGCCAACGTAAATCAACAATGCGCTGCCCAAACAGGGGTACAAAGCATTCAGGCCGGGGAACGCTGTCGCATCGTCGTACAGGAACACAGGCACGACCATGAGCAGCAAAGCGAGCGCGCTCACCAGATCGCTCGTCAATTGACGCTTGATGGGCGGCAGGGGGACGGTTGCAAGCAACGAGCCAATCCCGAGTTCCCACGCACGCGTCGGCAGCAGATAGAAGTTCGCCGTCGGCCCACGTGTCGTGGCATAGACACTCAGCGCGAAGCTGCCCAGAACCAACGGCCCGAACAATAACAGCCAGCGACCGCGCACCAACTTGCCGGTAAGCCCCATCACGATGGGGATGAACAGATAGAACTGCTCCTCCACCGAGAGCGACCACGTGTGCAGAAACGGTTGAAAATTACTACTGGGCTCGAAATAGTTGGACGCTTGCCAGAGATAAACATTCGAGACGGACAGGGCGGCGGCCGCCAGAGCCTTGGATGCCCTGACCAGGTACGACGGCAGCAGCAGCCACGCTCCGGCCAGTTCCGTAATGACCAGCACAACAACCAGCGCTGGGACAATCCGCCGGATACGCCGTTCGTAAAATTTTCCGATAGAGACGCGGCCACTGACAGCGATTTCTGCAGCAAGATGCCCGGTGATCAGGTAACCGGAGATGACAAAGAATATGTCGACCCCGATATAGCCGCCGGAGAACGTGGCAAATCCACAATGGAACAGCAGCACGGCAGTGACGGCAATGGCGCGAATGCCGTCGATATCCGGCCGGTAGGTTCTCGACGCTGACACGGCTTGGCTGTCACTGCTGGGCATGGTCGTCACCGACGGAAAGCGCAGTATGTCACGGAGGAGCAGTTTACCATTACTTTTTGTCGAGAAATGTCGCATGGCCGCCCCGTGATGTGAATGATTTATTTTCGTCTCGCATTACGGGTTCCGCCTGCTAAGTAATCGCACGCTTGCTCATGAAGTCGCGCTGAAGGTCGAAAGTAAATGATGCCACGCCACACGATCCTGGCTCCAACACGCTATCCATGGCGCTTCAACGGACCGGCCAACTCCCGTCATCAAATCGAAACGCGCGACTTCCTGCCGCTCAACTATCTGTCGCCGACGATCGAGGGCGTTACGGTCTTCAAGCCGTGGCCCCCGCGACGCTTCGACCTGGTGCATGCCTTCAACCGCATCCCTGTCGGTCGGCGCCCCTTCGTGATCGGCTTCGAAAGCCATCTGCCGCGCGCGTTCGGCATCGAGGGCGGACGATGGTGGGATTGGATGACCGGATTGCTGGTCAGTGACCGCTGCCGCGGCATTGTTGCAATCTCCGAATTCGCCCGCCGGATGTTCCTTGCGCAGCACGTCCGCTCCACACGATCGGGCGCCGCGCGAGCAGCCCTCGCCGGCAAGCTGCACATGCGCTATCCAAACCTCGCGCTGCCGCCGGAATCGGATTTGATCCCGATGGACGACACGGACGAAATCCGGCTCGTGTTCGTCGGCAATCATTTCGCACGCAAGGGCGGTTGCGTGGCCGTCGTGATGGCGGAACTTGCCCGCGCGCGTGGCATTCCGCTTGTTGTCGACATCGTCTCCCGGCTGGAAATGGGCGGCGCAATCTGGACTGATCCGAGCGACGCCGAGACCTACGAGCCGTATCGCGCGCTGCTTGCGCAGCCCAACGTTCGGATGCATCGGGACCTGGCGAACGCCGCCGTGCTGGCGCTGCTCCGCCGCGCCCACATGAGCCTGCTGACGACGTTTGGCGATACGTTCGGCTACAGCGCGCTTGAGTCGCTTGCCAATGGCACCCCTGTGCTTGCTACCCGCCAAGGCGCGCTTCCAGAAATCATTTCCCATCATCAGAACGGCGTGCTTCTCGATCTGCCCATCACTCCCGACGGCGAATGGGTACATCTCGGAACCCGTGACCGAACCGCCCCCGGTTTCGTCCGGATGTGGCACGATGAGGTTCGCCGCCTCGCGGAACAATCCCTGGACGCCCTGATAGAAATCAGTGCCAGTCGCGGCCGCATGCAGGCAATGCGGCGCGCCGCTCGCCGCTCGGCCGAGCGCTTTTCGGCCGAACATGCAAATACCTGGTGGGATGATTTCTACGACCGCGCCTGCACCGGAGTCGTCCCGGCTGCCTGATGGCGGCATCATCGCGCGCCGAGGGGGCCCGCGAAATAGAGGGGCGATCGGGTCCGTAACGCGGCGAGAACGGTCGAGAGGAATCCGGCGCCCCAACTCAGATGCACTGTCATGGCCGCGGGCGCGATCGCAAGGAGCCATGGATCGCGCGACCGTGCCGCAGCAAGACTGCCCCAGGTGAAACATCCCACCACGTAGCTGATCGGTGCGGCGGCGAACCATGGCGTCAACGGAACCAGGACAAGCCCGCCGACGCACCCAACGAGCACGGCGGGCGCCGCCATTTGGCGCGGCCGAATGCGCATACGGTGCTTGAGCACCGTGCATGCTCGTCCGGCTCCGTGCTTGAAATACTGCCGGGCGAGTGGCCAAAGCCGTGCGCGCGGGAAGTAATCGATGGTCGCCTCGGCGCACATCCAGATCCGCCCGCCCGCTCGGCGCGCGCGTTCGTCGTGTTCCGCGTCCTCGTTGTGCGAGAACGCCTCGTCATATCCGCCGATCATCTGGAAGAACGCGCGATCGAACGCAGCATGGTGGCCGTGATCGACGAAGCCGGATTTACCCCCCACCCGGTGTGCCGACCCGCCATTGCCGAGCCGGCTGTTCTGCACGGCTGCTATGGCGCGTTGCATGCCAGCACCGCCCACCGTGCGCATTGGCACGACGACGGAGGTGGCGTCGTGCGAACGGAGCGCTTCGACACAGGTCGCGACAAAGTTGGGCTTGTAGCCAGCATGTGCATCGGCCCTAACGAGTACGGTCACGTCAGGAGGTGCGATCCGCGCGGCAAGGTTGACCGCGGCGGATTGCAGTCGTCCGGGATTGTCATGCAACACAAGACGCGGGTGATCCTCCTGCATCCTTGTGACGATTTCGCGCGTGGTGTCCGTGCTGCCGCCGTCGAACACGAGCACATCGGCTTCGATTTCCGCCGCCTGTCGCAGCAACGCCCCGAGGCAGCCTTCAATGTACCGTTCTTCATTCAGGACCGGAACCACAATAGCGACCCGATCAGTCATGGCAGGCAAGCTCAAGTGGCATCCTCCGATGGAGCGCGCGCGGCGTAGCTCGCGGCAACGAACAGGGTGAAACCGCCGATCTCGAACGGTGTGAAAACGTCGACCTCTACGAAGCTGCGCGTCAGCAGGCAGAACATCAGTGCCGTAAAGAACGATGCTGAAACGGAGCCGACCTGCCAGCTCCAGCGGATCAACCCGCCGAACACACCAAGCAGGGTCGCCACAAGGGCGGCAGCGCCGACGTAGCCCAACTCGATGGCCGTTTCGATATACGTACCTGTGGAAGTGGAAACCGTATCGGCCGTCCACATGGAACTCGTACCACAGGCTCTCGGCTTCCACACTGTTCTGCTGCCAGAATGCCTGGTAACCATAACCAAACAGGGGATGTTGCGGAATCAGTTCTATGGCGTGGGCCCATAGCAACGTCCGCCCGGTCAACGTTGCATCCTTACCCATGCTGTCAAGCAGCAGGGTCTTCATGTCGTCGCCGGCTATGAAAACAAGAACCACCATGGGCAGCAGGATCACAACGCCCGCGCCCAGCAGGCGCGCTCGCTCGAAGCGGGAGAGCCGCGACATGATAAGGTTCGCAACCAATGCCACGCAGGCGAGAACAGACGAAAGTATTGCCGTTCCGGAACGTGTGAGCACAAGAAGCGGCATCGCAAGCACCAGCGCCACCATCCCAAGCAGGCGCGCCGGCAGAGGCTGCTTGTTGTCAATCAGCAGGGCAATGGCTGCCAACAGCATCATGCTGGTGAAAAAACCAAGTTGGTTCTTGGACCCGAACACACCGACGAAGGCGGAGGAACCGGTGAGCGGGTCGACCACTTGCTTGCCGAACACCACTGACAGCAGGGCTGTGAGCACCAGGCAGACCGTCAGGGCGGAAATGAACGCGCGTGGCTTCAACAAGGAAGCGGCAAGCACAGCACAAACCGCCGTCGCGATGTATTCAAGGCCCGCCCTCGCCGACTCAGCATGGGCTTGTGACCACAACGCCGAGGCCACCATCAGGAGCGGCAAGACCCAGATCACGCGCCTCGTGTCCAGCAGAAGCGCAAGGCAGTTCCGCCCATAGGGAACGCTGAGCATGATCCACAGGCCGACAAAAGCATAAGCACCGGCCGAACCGATAAAGGCTCCCAGAAGAAGCGCGGTCAGGCTGATAACCAGGATACCCCACGTCACCTCGGGCCGCGGCAGTCCGCTCGGCGTGTCGGCCACGGCAAGCGGCAGGCTTTGGCCATCGTTGAAGGTCGACAGGCTCATCTTGCCGGCACCGTCCGCGGCAAGGTCCGCGAACTCGATCAAATGCCGGCTAAGGCGGAGCAACGGACACTCGATCCAGCGGTAGGATACCTCGGCGACCAGCAACGCCGCGACGATCGTGGCGCAGAGCGCGGCCGCATGGCCGGCCGGCGTGTCGAGCAGGCGGACGGACCGCGCCAGATAGGACAGCACGTGCCCGGCGACGTCGATCGTGAAGAGATGCGAGAGGTAAAGCGAGTAGGACGCATCACCGATCTGCACGATCGCTCGGGGCAAGACGCGGCGTATCATCATGTCTTCGCCGAAACAACCGATCAGGAGCAGCGCCGCGCCGGTACCGAACACAGCCACCCTAAGCCAGGGCAGCTCGAACAGCGTCTCAGACCAGAGCAGACTAACGACGAGGACCCCGCATCCCGCGATTCCCGCGACGGCGGTCAACATGCGAGGGATGCCGGCGGCGCAGACATAGGCCGCGGCGCAACCGGCCAGGAACTCGAAGACAAGCGGACTCAGGACAGCGTCAAGCATCGCCTGTTCCCGCGTTGGCGCCAGCAGCGCATGCGCGCCCACGACGATAATTCCCCAGGCTGCCAGGGCCACGACCCGCTCCCGCCGGGCCAGCCGCGCCCAAACGAGCAGCGCGAATGCCAGGTAGAAGTAGATCTCGAACTCCAGCGTCCACGCCACCAGCAACAGCGGCGGAGCTGCGTTCGGGATCAGCAGCAGCGAGGCGAACACATTCGGCTCGTGTTCGCCCAGCGCGCCTGCGAGCCAGGCGAGAAGCAATGGAATGCAATAGAGCCAGTAGGTCGGATAGATCCGGGTCACCCGGCGCAGCAGAAAGCGCTGGGCGGCCCCCGCACCACCTGGACCACGCGTGGTCCAAACCGCGAGGAAGCCGCTGAGGACGAAAAACAGATCGACCCCTGCCCGGCCGGCTGAGAAGCCCGCGGGCACGATCGACGCGCCGGGCAGATACTTCGCCTCGAACGGCAACAGGTGGAACAGCACCACGCTGAAAGCCGCGAGGGCGCGCAGTGCCTGCAACGAGACGAACGTCATCTCAATGCGCTACGACGACCGGGGCGTCCGAACCGGACCTCCTCGGCGCTTCCAGTCGTTGCGTGCGCTCGAAGGCCGCTAGCCGCTCCAGCATCGCTGAACGAAGGTCGGAGCGGCGTGAGGCGGCGCTCAGCGTCGGCTCGAGCCGCGCCGCCTCGACCAGCCGCGCCGCCGTGCGCTCAGGCCCGTAGCCCAGCGCTCGGCTCAAGAGCGGCCAGCGGGCTGCCTCCCGCAGGCCCGTGCGCACGCGCGCGCCGACGCCGGGTGCAGCGGCGCCGTGCATGTCCACGCGCTGCCTGAACTCGCTCATGGCGGCCTCTGCATCAAAGCGGAGCCTTGCCTCGCCCGTCCCTTGCTCGGGGCGGCCAAAAGCCAGTGCCGCGGAAGCCGACGGAGGCGGCAAGGGCACCGGCGTGAAGGCCACACCGACCGAAAGGCACCAATCGACCCATTTCAATGCTGAGACGTTCCGCGTTGTGACAAACGGAATCCACGGAATTCCCATCGTGTCGGCGAAGATTGCGCCGTGCAGGCTCTCGGTCAGCACGAGGCTGACCGCGCCGATCGCCGCGTAGACCCGTTCGGGTGTGTCGATCGGCGAGATCAGGCGGAACCCAGCAGCGTCGCAGGCCGCTTGCCAGCCCGGAAAATGCAACGACTGCCAATGCGGGATGACGCCAATCGACCGCCCGGTCGGATCCCCGGCCGGGGGGGACATGATATCCGGCGCGAGGATTGCGCCATCCGTGAGGGCCGCATCGGTGCCCAGCAACCGCGCAGTGATCGGCCCCCGCACGCACCAGACCTGGCGCTCGGTTCGCCACGTATCGACGGCATCATAACCTGCGCCGGTCGAAAACACATTCAGGCGGGTGCAACCCGGTGTCGCCATGCCGATCAGCGTGCCGATGCCAAGGAAGCCTTCGGTGCCCCGTTCGTCGAACAGCCCCGGCAAAAGGCGCGGCCAAAGGAAAGCGTTCAGGTCGTCCCCGAAATTAAGCTGCTTGCCGCGGAAATAGACGAGCTTCATGGCATTACGCGGGAAGCAGCGTATCGGCGGCATACGTGCCGGCGTAAGCCTGGTAATGCGGCAGCGATTTCAGATCGACCTTGTTGAGGACGACGCCGAGCAGACGGGCTGGGTCGATCGCGGTATGCTCGACGCACTCACGCACCACGTTTTCCGGCGTGCGACCCCATTCGACGACCATCACTGCGCCGTCGACAAGGTGGGAGACGGCAGCGGCGTCGGCGACCGGCAGCATGGCGGGCAGATCGATAACGATGAAATCGAATGCTGTGCGCAACCGGCCGAGCACTGCCTGCGCCTGGGTATCGGCCAGGTCGTGCAGGCCGGTGCCGGCGGAAGCTGGCAGAAACGCAAGTTTGCTGCTGGCATCGTGCCAAAGCACGTCGTCGAGCGGCAGCGCCTCCGTCATCATGTCGACGAACCCGGCACGGCAAGAGGGCGCGAGCACCCTGGACAGCGTCCGCTTGCGCAGGTCGCCGTCGATCAGCAGCGTGCGAAATCCAGCCTCGGCCAGGAAGAACGCGAAATTGGCGGAGACCGTGCTCTTGCCCTCGCCGGGAACGGCGGAGACGCAGCCGAGGACCTGGACATCTCGCCGGCCCTGTCGAGTGCGGGTCAGCCGGATGCGCAATCCGCGTATGGCCTCGGCATAGGGCGAGAACGGCGCCAGCACAGTCTGCCGCAGCAGCGGCGGAGCAACGATCTGCCGCTCACCTGCGGGCACGAGGGTCGGCTTGCGGTCCCGCAATGACCGCGTATTCAGGGCTGGCAGCAAGCCCAGACAGGGCAGACCGACACCGGCGCGGACCTGCGCCGCCGTGCGCAGCCCCTTGTCGAGCGCCTCGCGCAACAGGGCGATCGCGAATCCGATCGAAAGGCCGAGGAACATGCTGCCCGCCAGGACAACCAGCGCCTTTGGCCAGCTCTTGCGCAGCGGCACCGAGGCCCGTGTCACCACCTGCACTTCCGAGATCGGGAATGATTGATCCTGAACGGCCTGGGTGTAGCGTTGCATGAAGTTGTCGCGGAGCGACTTGTAAGTATCGGCCGCGCTCTGCAACTCGCGCAGATGCACGAGCTTTTCGTTGGTCTGGTCGCCCGCTTTCACCAGAGCGCCAAGCTGGTCCTCGATGCCCTTTTGATTGTCGAGCGCCACCTGGAGGTCGCTTTCAGCGGACTGCGCGATTCGCGTCAGCTCGGACTGAATCTGGACCTGAATGTCTTTGAGCTTGGCATTCATTTGCTTGACCGCGGCGTGATTTGGCCCGACCTGTGCGGTCCACTCGGCCGCCTGCCGCGCCGCATCGACGTACTGCTCCCGCAGATGCGTGATGACGAGGTTGTTCAGCGCGTCGGTTACATCGCCGGTCCACACACCCGATTTCATGATCTGGTGGATGCGGTCGAACTCGCGCCTTGGCGTCCGCGGTGCGTGCCCGAGCGAGCACCAACTGGCTGTTCAACTCGCCAAGGTGCCGCTCGTTCATCAGGCCCTTGTCGGTATCGACGATTCCGGCTTCGGCCTTGAAGCTCTGCACCGCCCGATCGGCGTCGGTCGCCTGCTGCTGCAACTCGCCGATGCGCTGCTGGAGCCACTGGCTGGCACGGCGGGTGTTGGCACCCTTCGCGTCCAGACCGTAAACCACGTATGCGTCGACAAGGGCGTTCGCCAACTGCGCCGACATCACCGGGTTCCGCGACGAGACGCTGAGTTCGAGGATGTAGCTGAGACCGACCCGCTTGACCTTGATCATCTTGGTCAGCACCTCGACGGCCGCTGTCTGGTGGCTGGCGGGCCCCTCCGGCAGCTTCGTGGCGAACGGCGCGAGCAGCACGCCCAGCACGGTGTTCAGCAACGAATTGCCGTTCGCCATGAAAGCTGGATTGTCGGCCAGGTGGAGGCTATCGACAACCACGCCTGCCAGGCCGTCCGACTGCAGCACCTCGACCTGGCTTTCGGCGAAGCCGTTGGCGAACTGGCTGTCCATCGGCGTGCTATTCGCCGTGAACTGCGCGGCAGCCTGCATGTTGATGAAAACCGTGCTCGATGCGGTGTAACGCGGCGTGGCAAAGAGCTGATAAGCAACCCCGATCCCGACCACGACCGCGGTGGAGATCGCGACGGTGAGCCACGCCCGGCGCAGGAACGCGAGCAGATCGGGCGCCCAGTCGAACATGGCGATTTTTGCCGTCATGGTGCGATGCTCCACTTTGGGTTAACCGGTCGACGGAAAGGGTTGAGGGATCGCAGGCCCGCTGACAGGCCCCCTGGCAGGCGCAGGAACGGCGCCAGGGCGGCCACGCCAGCCAGGGGCACTGCGCAGCCGGACACCGCCAGGGTGGCGTACTGCCCCCCCTGGACGCCCGCCATGAGGGTGGCGACGCCTGCGTGGACGCCGTACCCCGCGGCAAGCATGGCGGCGAACGGCAGGGCGACGACAACGAGGTAGGCAGTGCCGCTGCGCGGAAAATCCCGCCGGGTCAAAACTGCCATCCACGCCACCATCGCCGCATTCTTGAGCGCCAGCCCGGAAGCGACGGCGGCGATGCCGAATGGTGACAGGACGACGACGAGGCCAATCCCGCTGGTGGCGGACACACTGGTCACCCACATCAGCGGATGATTGCGCTTGGAGACTGAAAGCAACGCGCCATGCACGCTGCCAAGCGCGCGGGCGAAGCCACTGCAGGCAAGAATTGCCGCGACCGGGGCTGCCTCGGCCCAGCGCGCGCCAAACACCACGTGGATCACGCCCGGGGCGTTGGTGACCATGAACGCCGCCGGAGCGCCGCAGATCACCGTCAGCATGGCCAGCCCGTTGCGCAGCCCCGAAGCCCGCGCCGCGGTCGCCTGCAAGGAAAACAGCGGTTGGAACAGGATGGTGGAGAATGACGCGGCAGCGGTGATAAACGTCGTCTCGACCCGCTTGCCGAGATTGAAGAAGGCCAGTCGCACGCTGCCGATCATGCCGGCGACGACGATCTGGTCGAGGTAGTTGTTCGCGGCGGCGACCAGACGAACGACAGAGGCGGCGAAAGCCTCCCGCCGCAGGTCGGCGATGCAGTCACGCCACAGACGCGGCCGCACCAGGACGCCCGTCCCGACGGCAGTGGTTACAAAGATCAGGACCGATTGGGTGGTGAGATAGACGATCAGCCCCTCGAACGGACGGCCACACAGAGCGACCAGTCCGCCCAGCAGCCCCGAACCCACATTGGCCACGATCGAGCGCGAAGCCATCCGCCCGAAGCTGAGACGTTGCGCCAGCGCCGCCTGCGGCTGCGTCGTCGCCAGGTCGCAAAGGATCCGCAGGCCGATCACGTCGAGCGGCCAGCCCGCCTCGGCAACGCTGGGCTGGAACCATCCCAGCACGGCGATCAACCCGGCGAATACCACGGTTAAGGCCGTGCCCAGGATCAGCAGCACCGCCAGCGCCGTCTGATGATGGCGGTGCGCGCCAGGGCCCTGTTGGAGCAGCGCCTCGTATAGCCCCGGTGCACCGAACGCCTTGACGATCTCGGCCAGCGAGGTCGCCAGCACGGCAACCCCAACCTGCGCTGGCGAGAGCCACCGGGCGAATGCGATGAACACGATGAAGGGAAGCGCCACGCCGCCGAGCGCGTTCAGGACTGACCACGCGGCGCCGCGGGCAAAGCCCGGCGCGGAGGCGATTGGATTACTCATATCGTTCGGATCAAACCGCACCGCGGCGAAACAGAACCACGGGAATGGTCTTCATGAGGATGGCGAGGTCATGCCAGAGCGTCCAATTGCGGACATACCAGACGTCGAGGCGGACCCGCTGTTCATAGGTCGTGTCACTGCGGCCGCTGACCTGCCAGAGTCCCGTCAACCCGGGCCGGGCCTGCATGTAGTAGTCCGCATTTTCGCCATAGAAACTGAGCTCGGACTGGACGACAGGCCGCGGGCCAACCAGGCTCATCTCGCCACGAATAACATTGAGGAGCTGCGGCAGCTCGTCCAGGCTGGTGTTGCGCAGGAAGCGGCCGATCGGCGTGATGCGAGGATCGTTGCGCAGCTTTTGCGTGGCGGCCCATTCGGCGGCGGCCTCAGGGTCTTTGGCCAGCAGATCGGCAAGGATGCGGTCGCCGTTCACGTCCATGCTTCGGAACTTGATGCAGCCGAACGTTTGCCCCTCGAACCCCACGCGCTTGTGGCGATACAGCGCCGGTCCGCCGCCCCGGCGTATCATGATCGCGATCGCAAGCAGCAGTGGCGACAGGATCACGATAAGGAATGAAGCCGTGGCGATGTCGAAGCCTCGCTTTGCGGCCCGTTTGAATGGGTTCGCAATGGCGCTTTCGGCTGCCATCACCACGACGTCATGACTAATGAAGTAGTGTGGCCGGGCCATCCTGACCGGGAGCGCGGAGTCGGCGTGGACAAGCGCGAACGGAACGTGCGCGCGGTTAAGTGCCGCCACGATGCGGGCGTCGCCGGCGGGGTCAGCCGGATCAGCGACAAGGGCGACATAATCGGCACTGCGCCCGGCAACGAGTTCCTGCCAACGGCTGAAGTTCCCCGCGCCCGAGGTGAATGGACGAGCCAACGTTCCAACGATGGAAAATCCTAAACCCGGCTCGGAACGAAGCGCGCCGGCGACCCGTCCGACCTCGTGGTCCGGCCCGATGACGAGCGTCCGCAACGTCCACACCCCGAGGCGCGACAGCAGACCGGCTGTCGCGGATCTAAATACCAGTATCAGGCCGGCAAACAGCACCCATCTCAGGCCCTGCTCGGTTTCGAATGGAACGTCGTAAATCTTGGTTGAAAGTATCAGGTCACAAACCAGCGCGAGCAATGCGGCGCTGATGACGTCGCGCGCCGCGGTCCAGAAAGGGATGCGCTGACTGTAGTGTCCCCGCCCCCGCAACTGCGCGAGGGTGACCATGAGTACCAGGATGACTCCCCAGCCGTGCCATGCCGAGCGCATCGTTTGGACATTGTCGACGCTGCGGCCGAAGACGGATCCGATGTCGAACCCCGTAACCACATTCATGATCATTGCTGCGCCCACTGCGGCGGCGCCAAAGGCGAGGAGATCGGACACGACGAAACTCACCGCCTGCGCTTCCCACGTCGAGCGGCGCGACGTGGGCAATGTGGTGCTATGACCTAACGATTCCAGGATGCTGCTGGCAGACATCATTCGCTCCTGTAGTACAACGGGACCGTCTGACCTGGCACCCGCTGCGCTGACCCGTGTTGCGCCGCAGCATTTCACATACGCAAGCATGATGTAAAGGAAAAAGTGAGGTTCCAGACAGTCAAACGGAAGTAAGCCATGCGAACGCATCATAATTCATTTTATTTCCTGACATGTGCTATTTTTAAGATAACCACCCTACTTGGTGATATTCCGAGATTGACCAAGCCGTGGCGCGGAAACTGACATTTGTACGGACTTTAGAAACAGTTTGTTTCTTTAGGACGATATAGAGCAGCATATGTAGTCCCAGAAGGCGCGGTGTGTACAGATATTTAGAGTTATTGGCCTCATTTCTTGTTCACTGTGGGGGCGCCGCTAACGGCCCGGCCAATGATTTTTGTATGAAAATCCGAACAAATTGCCGTCGCGGCACGAGGCAAAGTGGCGTGAGGATTGTTCCTGATTGTAGAACTGCAACTTTTTAGGACGCATTATTTAAAGTTCTTTTTAGAGAACGACCAAGCCGCTACGCATGAAATGGCATCTGTATCCACACATGCAGATGAACTTTGCTAACGCATCTGTGAAATTGGATAGCGGGGTGTTGTCACAGGGTTTTCCGAAATAGCGGATCCGGCGCAGAGACCGCTCAGTAGATTTTAAGATCGGCAAGCCCGGCGACTCGACAGACGACACCCGCATGCAGAGCGGCGCGCACGGCCATGCGTCGCCACCGGGCTGGCGAGGGCGCCTGCAAGACCATGCTCATGAGGCAATAGCCGCACTTCGCGGCCGCCGTCGCGATCAAACGCGGCCGCCAAGCGGCCGTCGTCTGCAGGACGCGGGCATGAGTCTGCCCTGATCTGAAGGATCGCTTCAGCAGCCAGCGCAGGCGTCCCCGTTGCGGCGGCACGGGCTCATGAACGAGTGCCGCCTCGGCAAAAGCGCAGCGTGCGCCCAGCGAGTAGAGCTGATGGAAGAAAAAGGTATCTTCGCCACCGCTTCGTCCAAGCGCCGGATCGAAGCGACGATCACACATCTCGCGGGTCATGACGGCGCGATCGAGCAACACGTTGCACGTATAGCCCGTGTCTATAATAGTGCCCCCGCGGAACACCGGCCGGATTGAATGCAGGTCGGCCTTGCGCAGCCATGCGGGGCCCTCGCCGTAGATTGCCTGGACCGGGCCGAAAACAATCGTGGCAGCCGTGGCGGCGTGGCATTCCAGCAAGGCGGCGATCCATTGAGGCGTGGCGACCTCGTCATCGTCGATAAAGGCGACGAGCGGCGCGCTGGCAGCATCGAGTGCCGCATTGCGCGCGATGGAAATGTTGCGTGCCGGCGCATGAACATAACGATAGTCGAGCCCGAGCGCGCTGCATTGCTCGCGTACGATACCTTCTGCCGACGGGGTGTCGTCGTTGTCTGCAACAACAATACGCAGACGGACGTCATCGGAAATACGCTGTGCAGCAATGGAACGGATCGTATCGACGATCGATTTACGACGGTACGTGCAGACACACACATCGATCAGGCGCGTCTCCGACATCGCTCTCGTTCTCCGCGGAAATGAGTTCTGGAATCGCATTGCTGTTTGCCGTATGAGCTTGCCGCAATCAACGTGGGCTTACAACCAAATGGTCGACGTGAGTGTAGTTACAGCGGCATGGAATGCCGAAAAAACAATTACTCGCGCCATGATGTCGGCGCTGTCGCAGTCCGGTGTATCGGTTGAGGTCATTGTCGCTGATGACGCATCGACAGACACAACGGGAACCATCGTTACCGGCTTCGGTGACTTGCGGGTTCGCTACCAGCGTCTGCCTGTGAACGGCGGCCCGGCCGCCGCGCGCAACGCCGCGATGGAGTTGGCGCAAGGCAAGTGGATCGCAGTACTTGATGCTGACGACATGTTTCTTACGGACCGCCTGGTCAAACTGGTGGCGATGGCACAGGAACATGGTCTCGAAATCGTCACAGACAATATGGTGATCGAGGATGCCACGGGAGCGCGTCGCCTCTTCATCGATGAGGATCTGGACGGAGGACTACAATGTCTCTCTGTTACGGATTATATCTCCCGCAACAATTTGTTTGAGCGGTTGCCTAACGAGGGCTATTTGAAGCCGCTGTTCGCTGCTGATTTCCTGCGGCGCCACGGCTTGCGTTACGACACGGCGACGCGCATCGGAGAGGATTTCCTGCTGGTGGCGGAAGCCATGACACTGGGCGCACGATATGGTCGTATCCGCGCCGCGGGCTATGTCTATACGACGAGTTCGACATCGATCTCTCACCGGCTGACCCGACGTGATGCTGACGCGATGGTCGCGGCGGACCGGCGCTATCTATCCCGCCATGCGGCAAGGCTCGATGCAACTGAGCGTGCGGCATGGCTGGCGCACTTGGGAAAACTGGAGGACGGCGCCAGCTTCGTGTCCATGGTCGATAATATCAAGGCGCGTGACTTCGTTTCGTTCGCGCAGTCTGCGTGGCAGCGGCCGGCGGCGGTCAGACATTTCTCAATGCCGATCCGGGCGCGGATCGAGCGTTTAATGCGCCGCGGCGCGGTCATTGGGTCGCCCTCGTGAGGAAACCGGCGGCCTTATGATGTCGATCAGGTACGGTTGCCGCATGAACCTGATCTACTTCGTCCATGACCTGAACGACCCGGCGGTTCATCGGCGCGTGCGGATGTTTCATGCGGGTGGGGCTGTGGTCAGTCTGCTTGGGTTCTATCGCGGAGAACCCCCGACCGCGGTGGATGGGGTGGCGCCGTTGCCGCTCGGCCGTACAGCGGATGCGCGGCTGTGGCAGCGCGCGGTAGCCGTCCTCAGCGCGGCGCTCTCGATCCCCCGCTGGCGCTCTTTGTTCGCCGGAGCGGACGCCATTTTGGCCCGGCAATTAGAGACGCTCGTTCTCGCGGCTTTTGCCCGGAGGCTCCTCGTGCCATCGGTGCCGCTCATTTTCGAGTGCCTCGACATTCACCGACTCATGGGCGATTCCGGCGCGGGAGGACGCCTGTTGCGCGCGATCGAGCGTAGCCTGCTGTCGCGATGCCAGAGGCTTGTCGTGAGCTCGCCGCATTTCGTTAGCGCACATTTCGCCCGCGTTCACAGGCGGCTTCCGGACGTCACGGTTGTCGAGAACAAAGCGCTGACCTTCGAGTTCGACGGTCCCGTTCTGTCGGAGGAAGGCGTTGCCCAACGGCCGCCTGGCCCTCCTTGGCGCATCGGTTGGTTCGGTGTCATCCGCTGCGCCCACAGCCTGCGCATGCTTGCCGATCTTGCCACCGCGTATCCGGGGCTGGTGGAGATCGTCATCCGCGGACGGGTGGCGACCTCGGTTCTGCCACAGTTCGACGCTGTGGTTGCGGCGACGCCAGGACTTTCGTTCGGCGGCCCCTATGACCGGGCGCGTGACTTGCCGCGCCTTTATGGAGACGTGCACTTTGCGTGGGCAATCGATTTTTACGAGGCAGGGAGCAACTCGGACTGGCTTTTGCCCAACAGGCTGTACGAGGCCGGGCTGTTCGGAGCCGTGCCAATCGCCTGCCATAACGTTGCGACCGGTGCATGGCTCGCCGAGCGGGGCGTTGGCGTGTTGCTCGAAGGCGACGCCGGGCATTCGATCAAGACATTCATCGGCACGCTCGATGGGCCGCGCTATGAGGCGTTGCAGGCTGGCCTTGCCGTGCTGCCGAAGGCGGCCTTCCTCTACACAAAGGATGACTGCCGCGCGTTGGTTGAGACGCTGGTGCATCGTGGCTAGGCGCCGCTCTGAGCCTCGGTCTCTTTACAATCTGCAACCGGTCTGCTTCGTGAGGGCTGCACCTTATCACGCAGCAACATGGAGGCAGTGCTTCGTTGACGCGCTACCCGGTTTTCACCCTCTCCGCGGTCAGTGCGGCCGGATGCATTTTAGCCTTGACCTTGTTGCTTGGCAGTTTCTTGTGGCTGTCGGTGCTCGTTTTCGCGGCCACGATCCTAGTCCTGTGCTCGCTGATCGCGATCTGGATCGGCCGTTCGGCGAAGTAGCGACGCCGCTTTCGCTTGGTCGCAACACAGGGCCGAACACCCTGAAGTACATCGCGTAAGCCGGAGCGACATGCGTCGAAGCATACAACGCGATCTCGCGTCCGGGAATTTGCAACCTGCAATTCAAGGTAATCGGATGACTTTTTTGCCTCGCTGGAAGGTCTGGGCGGGTGCGCTGCTGATCGTGCTGCCAGTCGGATGCACGTCCTTCATTTCAAGCAGCGGTCCCAAGCTCAGCACCATCATGAACTCGCCGGCGATCATGGTGCAAAACGTTCCGAAGCCGACCATGGGTTTTGCGCTCATTCGAGTTGACAGTGCCGTTGCCAGCCGTTTGACCTCGCATGACGAGCCGGCCCGGTTCAGTCCCGATTTTTGGAATCAGGCCCCCGCCCCCATTACGGTCGGGGTCGGCGATGTGCTTCAGGTAACGGTCTTCGAGACCGGCAGCGGTGGCCTCTTCATCCCGTCGGATGCCGGTAGCCGCCCCGGCAACTTCGTGCAACTGCCGCCGCAGCAGGTGGGCCAGGACGAGGAAATCTCCGTACCGTGGGCCGGCAAGATCACGGCCGCCGGACGGACAACGCTCGACATACAAGATGATATCGTGCGGAAGCTCAGCAACCGTGCTCTCAGGCCGCAAGTGGTGGTGAGCTTCGCTGAGCGTCACGCAAACGAAGTCAGCGTTGTTGGCGATGTAATGGTGGCTACGCGGTTCTCCATGGACGCGAGCGGAGAGCGCGTGCTGGGCGCCATCGCTCGGGCCCAAGGGCCCAAGTATCCCGCTTATGAGACATTGGTGACAGTCCAGCGCCAAGGCAAGGCTGAAACGGCCCTGCTCTCTGAAATCGCTGTCCATCCGCAGCAGAATATCCCCATGGAGTTGGGGGACACCGTCTATGTCTCGCATAAGCCACGCTACTTCCTGGCGGTGGGTGCGACAGGACAGACGACAACACTAAGCCAGCTCGACCGCCGGTTCCCGTTCGGGGACACGAATATCAGCCTGTCGGATGCGATCGCCCGGGCGGGTGGTGTGCAGGACGACCGGGCCAATTCGCGTGCGATCTTCCTCTACCGATATGAAACGCGAGCCACGCTCGAGCAGCTCGGGATGGCGGTTCCCGCAACCTTGCCGGACCGGATCCCAACGATCTATGCGCTCGACATAACGGATGCCTCGGCTTTCTTTCTCGCCAATCAGATCGCAATGCGAAATGACGACACGATCTACGTGGCGAACGCACCGATCACCGATATCAACAAGGTGTTCACCTTGCTGCTACCGTTCGCGGAGTCTGCCAGCTTTGTCAGGACCACGGCGCCCTGAATGCGGGCCACAGCGCGGAGGATCAACCTCCATCAGCGTCGAGAGACGCTGAACTGCGGGGCAGACAGCGCAGCGCAGCCGAGGAAGGGTCCAGCGTCTGACGCGACGTTGGGACAGCGCGTCGAAGACGATCACCGCCGAGTGGATTGAATGGTTCGCAGGCGTCGTGCGGGAGGCGGTGGCCAGCGACGACCTTCGTTTCGGAGGCGCATCTGCGGCCGTTCGTTGCGCATGTGACCGTCTGCGACGACGAGATCCGGGTCGCGGGTCCTACCCGCACGCTGGCTTCGGCTCACACCAGCGGCCCGACCTCTTGCCTCGTCCTGAGACGGGCGAACCGCTGGTATCGTCTCGATTTCGCGCGCAGCCGCCGGTCAGCCCGCCGAGCTGCCGGTATCAGACGTAGTTCTTGAGAAATGCGTGCACCGCGGAGGCCAGGTCCGGCCGCTTCAACGCAAACGCGATCTGAGCCTCCAGATACCCTATCTTGTCCCCGCAGTCGAACCGGCGCCCTTCGTAGCGCAGGCCGTGGAACGGCTGCTCGCCGATGAGCCTCGCCATGGCGTCGGTAAGCTGGACTTCGTTGCCAACGCCGCGCTCCATCCGGGACAGGTGCTTGAGCACTTCCGGCATCAGGACGTAGCGGCCGATGATCGACAGGTTGGAGGGGGCATCCTTGGGTGCGGGCTTTTCCACAAGCCCCGTGACTTCCACCAGTTGCCCGTCGTCGCGGCCAGTCTTCAGGATGCCATAGCGGTTCGTATGTTCGCGCGGCACTTCCGTGACTGCAACGACATTCCCACCGGTTTCCCTATAGGCACGAGCGAGCTGTGACAGGCAGGGTTCCTCAGCCAGCACAAGGTCGTCAGGCAGCAGGATCGCAAACGGATCGTCGCCGACGAAAGCGCGGGCACACCAGATGGCGTGGCCCAGGCCAAGCGGGACCTGCTGGCGCACCGTAACGATCGAGCCGGGCTCGCTGAGCGTTCCGTCGAGCAATGCGAGCGCGTCCTTTTTGTCACGTTCTCGCAACGTCGCCACAAGCTCATAGGCAATGTCGAAATGCTCCACCAGGGCGGTCTTGCCACGGCCGGTCACCATGCAGAACTGCTCGATGCCGGCAGCGCGGGCTTCCTCGACCGCATATTGGATCAGCGGCTTGTCCACGACCGGCAGCATCTCCTTTGCGGTTGCCTTGGTAGCTGGCAGAAAGCGTGTCCCCAATCCGGCAACGGGCAGTACGGCTTTGGTCAGTTTTTTGTTCATGCAATGGGCTCCGGTTTGAATATACGTCAAGAATCACGGCTCGGAGGCGGAAATATGGCGGACTCTACAAGACTATTGCGTGACACATGCCTTCGTTCCCCTCGATAGGGTCAAGGGTATTTGAGAAACGATCGTTCGGGTCTGCTCAGGCTACGCCGCGAGAACAAGCAGTTGCGGCCTGAGCGCGCCGCCAAGATAACGCCCGCCCGGTCAAATGACCGCATACCTCAGCCGCGGGTGAGCCGAACCGTTCGGCGCACGGCGTCAGTCAAGGTTTGACGCACCGTAGCAATCATGGAACGGCCATGCCATCGATGCATCGCCAGGCTTGACCCGCGATTACAGCGATCGGAGAGAAGGATCTCGTTCATGGCCGTCAGCACATCCATCACCCATGGCCCCGCGGATGAGGCCACCATCAGGCGAGCCATCATCGCGTGCGGCATCGGCCAGGTTTTCGAGATCTACGATTTCGTCATCTATGGCCTGATGGCCGGCGCCCTGTCCCGCGCGTTCTTCCCATCCGAGGACCCGATCGCCGGTCTGCTCAGCACATTCGCGACGTTCGCGGTCGGCTTCGTCATGCGCCCCGTCGGGGCCGTCGTGATCGGAACGTACGGCGATCGGCACGGCCGTCGTGCCGCCCTCGTCGTGACCATCGGCCTGATGGCGGTGGCCACCGGCCTCATCGGCCTGATCCCCTCCTATGCCACGCTCGGTGTGGCCGCGCCCATCATCCTGGTTCTGTGCCGCATGGCGCAGGGTTTCTCGACTGGCGGCGAGTGGGGCGGCGCGGCGGCCTTCCTGGTGGAGTATGCGCCGCCGGCCCGCCGTGGGGCGATCAGCAGCTATCAGCAGGCGGCCACCGCCATCGGGCTGCTGGCCGCGACCTTGGTTTCCTTCTTGCTGAGTTCGCTGATGGACACGGCCACGTTCACCGCCTGGGGCTGGCGGGTGCCGTTCCTGATCGGCTTCGTCCTTGGCCCGATCGGCTATTATCTGCGCACCAAGGTGGAGGAGACGCCGGCCTTCGAGACGACTGTGCAACGACACGAAATCAGCCGCTCGCCGTTGCGCCAGTCGCTGACGGACTATCCGGGACCGGTGCTGGCCGCCTTCGGCCTGAGCATCATCGGCTGTGTGGTGAACTACGTCTTCATGATTTTCGTGCCGAGCTTCGCGCAGCAACAGTTGCATATCCCGGCCTCGGCGACGTTCCTGTCGACCTTGGTGGCCGGGGTCATCTACCTGGTGCTGACCCCGCTGATCGGGCGGCTGTCCGATCGGATCGGGCGCAAGCCACTGTTCTTCGCAGCGTCGATCGCGTCCATCGTGCTGGCCTATCCGCTGTTCCAGATCATGGTCTCCCTGCACTCCGTTCCCGGACTGATGCTGACCCAGGGCATCGCGAGCGTGATCCTGACGCTGTATACCGGCCCGATCTGCGCCGTGCTGGCAGAGCAGTTCCCGACCAACATCCGTTACACCGCGCTATCGATCAGTTACGGCTTCGCGGTGGCGATCTTCGGCGGTTTCGCCCCGCTGATCGCGACCTGGCTGATCCGGCTAACCGGCAATCCACTGGCGCCGGCGTTCTACATGATCGCGGCCGGGGTACTCAGCTTCGTCGCCACCTTGTTTGTCCGCGAGCGAGCCGGGCTGCCGCTGCCGGAGGACGCCGCACCGCTTACGCCGTCGCTTCTGGGGGAACCGGCATGATGACGGCTTCGGCTGGTGGTGGCACACCCCATCCGCGTGCATCGAAATGAATCTGCGTTCAGATTCTCCCTTCCGTAAACTCACCCGGGCCCCGCCATCGATGGGAGCCCGAGCAACCAGCCAAGCACTCTACTCGCTAAAGATCGCCACCGCCCGCGTCCACCCGGCCGACGCCCGATGCACCTTCACCGGGAAGCACACGATATCGAACCCGTCCGCCGGCAGGGACGCCAGGTTCCCCAGCTTCTCCATCTGGAAATAGCCGATCTCCCGCCCGGCGCGGTGACCTTCCCAGATCAGGCTGACATCGCCCGTCTGCCTTCACCCGCTCGCGGGTGAACGAGAACGGCGCATCCCAGCTCCAGGCGTCCGTGCCGACGACCCGCACGCCGCGTTCCGCCAGCCACAGCGTGCGCCGCCTTGCCCACGCCGCAGCCGCGATCGACGAAATCGTCCTCGCCGTAGCGCGCACCGGCCGCGGTGTTGACCAGCACGATCTCCAGCGGCCGAAGCTCGTGCCCGATCCGCTTCAGCTCCGCCTCGACATCGCCCGGCGTCGCCACATAGCCGTCCGGCAGATGCCGGAAATCGAGCTTCACCCCAGGCTGGTAGCACCAGTCCAGCGGCACGTCGTCGATCCGCCAGGACGGCTCTCCACCCGGCTTCAGCGCATGGTTCATGCTGGAGAAGAAATGATACGGCGCGTCCATATGCGTGCCGTTATGGGTGCTGATCGTCCACCGTCTCGACGGCGGCGTATTCGCCGTCGGGAAGCTGATCGACCCGCACGCCCATGTATTCCGCCATCGCCGGGGCGGTGTCATGGTGGTCCATGTATTCGATCTGCGGCAGCATATGCGGCGGATCGCTCTTGATCCCCGCCTTCAGCGGCGACGAGATATCGACAATCCGGCGCGCCACTATTCAGCCGCCTTCATCAGCTTCGTCGGATCGGCGCCGACCCGACCGCTCTCCCCCGGCGCCGCCTTCGCCAGACGGAAATCGTAGTGCACCGCGCGCAGCCCGGGGATCGGCGAGGCCGGATCGTTCTTCGCGTCCACCACCAGCGACTGCGACACGCCGAACACCGTGTCGCTGTCGATATTCGGATCGTCGCCGAAATACAGCGCCGTGACCAGTTCGCGATAGCCCTCGGCGCCGATCAGGCAGTGGATGTGCGACGGCCGCATGCCGTGCCGGTTCTGCAGCTTGCACCATGTCGCCCACCGGCCCGTCCATCGGGATCGAGTAGCCCAGCGGCCGCACCGTGCGGAAATGATAGCTCCCGTCTTCACCGGTGACGGAAGTTGCCGCGCATGTCCATCGACTCGCCATTGCGCTCCTGCAGGTCGTACAGACCGCGCTCGCTGGTCTGCCAGACCTGGATCAGCGCATTCGCCAGCGGCGTGCCGTCGTTGTCGGTGACCTTGCCGTAGACGACGATCTCCTCGCAGTCGGCTTCTCGACGATCTGCGCGCCCATCGGCAGCACCGGCGCCCCTTCGCGGAAGAACGGGCCCAGCAGGCTGCTTTGCGAGCCAAGCTCGCGGGCCTTCTTGTCGTGCAGCGCGTTGACCACGGCGCTGACAGGCCCAGCACGTCCGACAGCAGGATGAACTCCTGCCGCAGCGGCGTGCAGGCCTGGCCGACGGCGGTCAGGAACTGGATGCCCTGCAGCCACTCCTCCGGCGTCAGGTTCACCTCGCGGGCAAAGGCGTGCAGGTGCCGCACCGCGGCGTCCATGATCTCCTTCAGGCGTGGGTTCTCGGTCCCGGCCATCTGCGCGAGCGCTTCGTCGGTGACGGTGAATTCGTCGAGGTCACGCATGGATCGCCTCCACTGGATTTTCTCGCCTGCACGATAGGCTGAAATCCGTACCCAGGGAACATCGTCACGATCACCCAAACGCTCGGCCACACCCCCGCGCCGGTGTCGATGCGCCAGGCTTCTACCTGCCGCCCTTCGCCTATTCCGACATGCAGGCCGACCCGAACGGCGAATGGACCGAGGCGCGCGTGCTGGAGGTGCAGTTCCAGAACGTGGAGGGCCATGACGTCGAGCAGTTCAAGGACCCGAACCATGTGCCATTGCCGTTTCCGCTGGTGAAGCAGGTGGACACGTACTGGCAAACATCGGTCCGCCAGGCCAAGCACAGGCTACCGAACCGTTGCCGGCGTCGCGGTGCCCGGATGCCATTCCATCGGCTGACAACGCCCTCCGGCGAGCGTAGTGTCGGACGATGGACACGCAGCGCGTCAATCTCCACCTCGTCTCCGACGCCACCGGCGACACGCTGAACGCGATCGCCCGTGCAACCACCGTTCAATTCGAACACGCAGCGATCGTCCATCATCGCTGGAGCCTGATCCGCACCCGGTTCCAGTTGCATCGCGTCATCGAGGGCATCGAGGCCGAACCCGGCCCCGTCCTGTCCACACTGATCGACCGCGCATTGCGGGGGGAACTCGACACGGCCTGCGAGCGGCTGGGCATGCGCGTGGTCAACGTGCTCGACCCGGTGCTGGACGTGCTGCAGCAGGCGCTGGGCCAGCAGGCGGAGAATCGGCCCGGACGGCAATACCAGCTCAACGCCGACTATTTCTCCCGTATCGACGCGATGCATTACGTGCTGGCGCATGACGACGGCCAGGCGCAGCCAGGACTGGCGGAGGCCGATGTCGTGCTGGTGGGCGTGTCCCGCAGTTCCAAGACCCCGACCTGCTTCTATCTGGCGAACCGCGGCATCAAGGCGGCCAACGTGCCGCTGGTGCCGAACCTGCCGATCCCGCCGGACCTGGAGAAGATCAAGGTCCCGGTGATCGGCCTGACCCTGCAGCCCGAGGCGCTGATCGATATCCGCCGCCATCGCCTGCGCCTGATCGGCGGCGGCGGCGAGACCGGCCCGATGCGCCAGGACAGCACCGAGTACGTCGATGAGGACGCAGTAAAGGCCGAACTGGTCTGGGCCCGCCGCTTCTGCACCGCGCGCGGCTGGCCGACCATCGACGTCACCCGCCGGTCGATCGAGGAAACCGCCGCCACCGTGCTGCAGTTGATGGAGGCCTGGCACAATCGCCGAGCGAAGCAGGCGTCTCCCAACCCGGGCTAACGCACGCGCGGACCTGTGCCGAAGCCGCCAGAGCCGGCAGCGGGAGCGTGACGAAGTCGAAGCCGAACACAGCCAGCTCGGCCGTGGCAGGCGCTGGTCGATCCACGCGTGCTGGCGTTGTCGCTGGTCTATTTCGGGACGGCGACCTATGGCGTGGTCTATTTCCTGCCACAGATCATCAAGGGCTGGGGCCTTTCCAACCTGCAAACCGGCTTCGTCGCGTCCGTGCCCGACATCGTCGGCACGATCGGCATGCTGATGTGGGGCACTTCTCCGACCATTCGGCCGAGCGGCGCAGCGCTGTGGCGCTGCGCCGCGTCTGACCGCAGGCTGGCCTGTTCGGTGCGTCCCCCTGGTCGTTGATCGCGATGGCCATGGTCTCGATCGGGCTCAATGCATCGCGCACGTTGTTCTGGGCGCTGCCATCGCTGTTCCTGAGCCGGACGGCGGCGGCCGGTGCGATCGCGCTGATCAACGCATTGGGCAATCTGGGCGGGATCGCGGGGCCGACCATGCTGGGCTGGGTCAAGACCGCGACGGCATTTCTCGGGCGGCCTCGATTTCCTGGGGTTCTGCACGTTCGTCGCCGCAATGCTCGTCCTGGTCGCGGTGCGGGCTCCGGCGCGGGTGCGTGCTTACGCGGCTGAGCCGGTGCCCTTGGTGGCCGGTTCACGGATGTCGGCATCGATGACAAATTCATGAAGGAGGCCGCGGAGGCACTGTCGCCCGGGCAGGCGGCACTCTGCGTGCTGGTGCGCAAGGTCACGGCCGATAAGGTGCTGCCCGCAATGGCGACCTTCGGTGGCACGGTCTTGCGCACGAACCTGACGAACGAGCAGGAAACCAAGCTGCGGGAGGCCCTGAAGGCCTGAACCACCCGGCGGAATATCCCGGCAGGGTCGCCCGTTACGGGGCGATTCCGTGCAGCGCCAGTTCAGCCCATAGCCGCCGCGAGTTTCGGCAGTGTCGCGGCTGTCGGGCGCGGATCGGCGAGCCACGCCTGCAGGCAACCGGCGGCACGTTCCGTCGCTTGCGGCAGCAAGGAGGCGATCCGACTGCAGGCGGCCACATCGCCGGCCTTGCAGGCTGCAGCGAGCGCTGCTGCAAGATGGTACGTTTCGAGCGCACCGGCATTCCCGGCAGACCCGACGAGCTCATGCGCCACGCGGCCCATCGCACCACAATCGCCTTCGATGGCGAGCGCGGCGATTCGGCTGGTGCAGTCGGCAGAATGCTCGAGATAGAGGCGGGCATAGTCATGCAGGTCCTCGCCCTGAAGAAATCCAGCCAGCATCTCGAGCCGCGCGAGGTCGAGCACGGGAACGTCATGATCGCGTTCGGCCTCGGCAGCGACGGGCTCGAGGCTCGCCTCCAGCGGAGCCTCCGTCGACGCCGCCAAGTGGGTAAGCTTTCCCAGCAAAAGCGCCGACTCGATTGGCTTCGTAACGAAATCATCCATGCCGGCGGCGAGGTACTCCTCTTTGGCACCGGTCATGGCATGCGCTGTCAGCGCGATGATCGGGACCAGGCGCTGCGGCGGACGGCAAGGCACGGATCTGCCGCGTGGCCTCGGCGCCGTCGAGGTCCGGCATCTGCACATCCATCAGCACGACGTCATAATCGCCGTCGCGGACCGCGGCGACGGCCTGATGACCGTTCTCTACCACGGTCGCGGCGTGGCCGGCCTTACGCAACAGAGCCACTATGAAGCGTTGATTGATCGCGTTGTCTTCGGCGACCAGGATTCGCAGCTTCCGCGGCGCCTCGAGCCGCGCGGGACGAGACGTATTCGAGGCTTGCGACAGGCCGGACGAAACGCTCACGGACGAACGCTCGAGGACGGGGCGCTCGCCAGCGGCAGCTCGAACCAGAAGGTCGAGCCGACCCCGCGCCGGCTCGAGACCCCGATCTCACCGCCCATCAGCGCGACGAGCTCCCGGCAGATGGCAAGGCCGAGCCCAGTGCCTCCGTAACGCCGGGTGATCGAGCTGTCCGCCTGGCTGAATTTCTCGAACAGGCGGGCCTGCTCGCGTTCGTCGATGCCGATCCCGGTATCGGTGACCTCGAACCGCACGCGCCGGAGGCGGTCGATCTCCTCATTCGTGGGGGCGCTCTCGGCAGCATCGGCAGGCGACACCCGCACCGACACGGTGCCTGCTTCGGTGAACTTGATGGCGTTGCCGACAAGGTTCAGCACGATCTGGCGCAGGCGCGTCGGATCCCCGCGGCGGGACTGTTCAACCGCCGGGTCAATCCGCACCACGAGCTCGATGCCTTTCGCCCGCGCCTGGGGCTCGAACAAGCGGGTCGCGCTTTCGACGGTGTCGGCCAGGTCGAAATCGATGGTTTCGAGCTCGAGCTTTCCGGCGTCGAGCTTCGAAACGTCGAGGATATCATCGATGATGCGCAATAGCGCCTGACCGGAGCGCTGCATCATCATAGCGTAGTCGCGCTGCTCCTGATCGAGCGCGGTGTCGAGCAGGAGAGCCATTCATCCCGAGCACGCCGTTGATCGGCGTGCGGATCTCGTGGCTCATGTTGGCGAGGAACTGGCTCTTGGTCAGGCTTGCCGCCTCCGCCAGCTCGCGCGCTTTCTCGGCACGCTCCGTCGCCTGCGCCAGTTGTGCGGTGCGCTGGGCGACTTTCTGCTCGAGGCTGGCGTTGAGCCCCGCAAGCTGACCCCGGTCGCACTCGATCCGCGCGATCAGCCCGTTGAACGAATCGCGGATGACGGTCAACTCGGTACTGGCCATCGCCCGTTCAGCCGATCTATCCAGGGTGATCGGCGTCGGGATTCTCGGGCGTCGTGGCGTCCATCGCGCGGATCAGTGCGGTCAGCGGGCGGCTCAAGATGCGGCGACCGACGATCAGGAAAACGATCCACAGCGCTGCTTCCTTGAGCACGGCGATTCCAACGATCAGGATCGTCTGCCCTTTGATCTGGTCGAGCAGATACTGCCGATCCCGAGACGAATTCGGCATGTCCGACAACGGTGCCACCGGTTTCGTGGTGGTAGACGATGTCAAAGCCGTGGCGGCTCGATCCCGGGGCGTTTGCTATTTTCTCCCAGGTGCCGTTGTCCGGCCCGTCATGGTCGATGACTATGGTGTTGTCGCGTTTGAAGGCACTGACGAAGAGGTGGCCGTTTACCGGATCGGTTATCCGCAGCGCGGGGATCTCCGGGATCGCAACGATGCCGCCGGCGATCGTGTCAAGCTTGTCGATGTCCATCGCCCACAACGCGCTTGCGAGAGAGCTATCGAAGACCTTTTGATACATCGTCAGCTCGCGCTGGATCGTTGCTTTGGTATCGACGTACACCTGACCGACCAGCAGGATGTTCAGGATGATCGCAACGATGACGTAGAAACCAAATGCAACCCGGAATAATCGGTTGACGATTGACCCGGTCACGACCAATCAGTCCGCATATTTGCCGTGGAGCAAATCCTGGTAGGCGGCGGACTCGTTGACCAGGGCAATGGCATCCCAGATCCGTTCGGCGACTTCCGGCGCCCTATCATAAAAGACTTTCGAAAACATTAAATAATAAGGCTTGGTCAACACCGGTGGCGACAGTTCGACGATGCCGCCGAACGCCTCAGGATTGCTCCGCAACAGCGGCCGGACATGGGTGTCGAGCTCGGCATAGGCGTCAATGCGGCCGGCGAGAAGCTTACGCAGATTGGCGATATGGTCAGGCTCCTCGGCAACCTCCACGCCCATCGCGCGCAGGACCGGCACCACCGCATAACCAGGCGTTGCCCCGACCGGCGCATGCAGGTTGGTCAGCGTCTTGCCGTCCCAACCGACGCCCGACCCGGCGCGGACATAAAGTCGGTAGGATTGATCGAACAATTTCCGACTCGTGTCCGGGAGTCCGTCTTTGAGCGGGTAGACCCCATAGCGCGCCCGTTCCTTGACATAGCTCGAGGCAAAGATGGCGTCCGCCTGGCCGGTCTCGATCAGATAGAGCCCACGCTGCCATGGGGTGCGGGAGAATTCGATTGGGATATTGGCGCGTTCACCGGCCATGCGCAGTACCTCGATCGTCAGACCGGGCTTGACGGGGTCGATCGCGGTGCCGTTGCCGTTGATGAGTGGCGGGTTTTCGAAGACGTCAAAGAGAATGCGAACCGGCTCTGCGGCGATTGCCGGCGCCTGCCGCGATAGCAGAGCGGGCACCAAGGTCAGCACAAAGGCGCCGACCACCTCGCGCCGACACGGCGTCCGACGGCGCGCGGGAGTCCGGTCGTCGGTCCCTCGCGTCAAAATCCCCATGGTCCCCATCTTTAACGGCACACCACCATCGCGCACGGGCGCCCCGAGCAATGTCGCAACCTTCTCTAAGTTGCAACTGATTGCAAAATCGTTACTGCAGGTTCGTCGCGCGTGGGGGACCCGCATAAAGGGTATTTTCCCGGTCCTCCGGCCGAAATCCGCCAGTCCCAACTACGGCCATTCGCACACCCATAGCGGACGTGCTTGCAAAAGACTTAATCCCCATCCTTGGCGATGTGCCCGTTAACGCCATCTGTGACTCTGGCCGCCCCTGACGGTCGACCAACCATTCCCCGGTTGACCGCATCCCACGGCCGGGGCTCATTGGTGCAATGAACGTTTCCTTACGCACCCCGACGAGCACGCCACCCGGCAGCCCCGCGCTCGCCCGCCGCCTCTCCCGCAACATCAAGGGCGCGGTGCTGTTCGATCCGCGCCAACCGCGGCCGCTACGCCACCGACGCCTCGATCTACCAGCAGGAACCGATCGGCGTGATCGTGCCGGAGACGATCGACGACGTCGCCGCGGCCCTGGCGATCGCGCGTGAGGAAGGCATCCCCGTCCTGCCCCGCGGCGGCGGCACGAGCCAATGCGGCCAGACCGTCAACCGCGCCCTGGTGATCGACTGCTCGAAACACCTGCGCCGCGTCCTACATGTCGACAAGGCAGCCGGCACCGCCTGGGTGGAACCCGGCCTGGTGCTCGGGCCACCTGAACAACGCCCTGCGCGGCGACAAACTGTTCTTCCCGGTCGATCCCTCGACCCATGCCCGCTGCACCATCGGCGGCATGGCCGGCAACAACTCCTGCGGCTCGAAATCCATCCGCTACGGGCTGATGGCGGACAATGTGCTGGCGATCGACGCCATCCTGGCCGACGGCACGCAGCACCGCTTCGGCCACATCCCGGACAATCTCGGCGCCGACATGCCAGCCAACATCGCCGACCTGATCCAGCGCCTGCGCGCCCTGGGCGCGGCCGAGGCGGATGAGATCGCCGCCCGCTTCCCCAAGCAGCTTCGCCGCGTCGGCGGCTACAACATCGACGCCCTGACCCCAGCCGCCCGCGCCACCGGCCGCGACAATCTCGCACGCCTGCTGGTCGGGTCGGAGGGCACGCTCGCCTTCTCCGCCGCGCTGCAGCTCAAGCTGCATCCGGTCAAGCCGCGCAAGGTGCTGGGCATCTGCCAGTTCCCGACCTTCCGCAGCGGCGATGGAGGCCTCGCGGCACATCGTCGCGCTGGACCCCGAGGCGGTGGAACTGGTCGATCGCACGATGATCGACCTCGGCCGGCAGCATCGCCGATCTACCGCTCCACCATCGATGCCATGCTGATCGGCGAACCCGACAGCGTGCTGATCGTCGAGTTCCATGGGCATGAGGACGCGCCGCTGCTCGCCAAGCTGGACGAGCTGGAAACGCTGATGGGCGATATCGGCCATCCAGGCGTGGTGCGTGCCGATCGATCCGGCGTTCCAGGCCGATATCGCGGCGGTGCGCGAGGCCGGGTTGAACATCATGATGTCGATGAAGGGCGACGGCAAACCGGTCCGCTTCATCGAGGACTGCGCCGTCGATCTCGACGACCTCGCCGACTACACCGAACGCCTGAACGACGTGTTCGAGAAGCACGGCACCAAGGGCACCTGGTACGCCCACGCCTCGGTCGGCTGCCTGCATGTCCGCCCGGTGCTGAACATGAAGGACCCCAGCGGACGTCGCCACCATGCGCGCCGTCGCCGAGGAAGCCTTCGCCCTGGTGCGCGAATACAAAGGCTCGCCACAGCGGCGAGCACGGCGACGGCCTGGTGCGCAGCGAATTCCACGAGCAGATGTTCGGCCCGCGCATCGTCAGCGCGTTCGAGACGGTGAAGGACGCCTTCGACCCGACGGGCCTGCTGAACCCGAACCGCATCGTCCGCCCGCCCGCGATGGATGACCGCACGCTGTTTCGCTACGGCCCCGACTACGCGCCCGATCAGCGACTTCACGCCGCAGCTCGACTGGTCCGACCATCCCGGCCCGCTCGGCGGCATGCTGGGTGCGGTGGAGATGTGCAACAACAACGGCACCTGCCGCAGCTTCGACGCCGGCGTGATGTGCCCCAGCTATCGCGCGACCCGCGACGAGGTGCATCTGACCCGCGGCCGAGCGAATACGCTGCGCCTGGCTCTGTCGGGCCAGCTGGGCGCCGAGGCGATGGCCTCGGACGCCGTGGCCGAGGCGATGGCGCTGTGCGTCTCCTGCAAGGCATGCAAGCGCGAATGCCCGACCGGCGTCGACATGGCGAAGATGAAGATCGAGGTCACCGCCGCGCGCACCGCCAAGCACGGGCTGAGCCGGCGGGACTCGCTGATCGCCGAGCCTGCCCAGGTACGCAGCGTTCGCCTCGCGCTTTGCGGGGCTGGCCAACCTGCTAACGGGCAATCCTCTGGCGCGCACCCTGGGCGAGAAGATGTTCGGTTTTGCCGCGAGCCGCCGCCTGCCCGCCTGGCGGAAGGATGTCTTCGACGACGAGGAACAGCGCGCTGCCAAACCGGCGGTGAACAAGGGCCATGTCTATCTCTGGGCCGACACGTTCAACCGTTATTTCGAGCCCGAGAACCTGCGTGCGGCGCTGAAGGTCATCGCCGCCGCCGGCTACACGCCGGTCATCCCCCGGGCCACAGCGCGCCCCGCCTGCTGCGGCCGCACCTACCTCGCGGCCGGCATGGTCGATCAGAGCCGTATCGAGGCCCAGCGGACCATGAGCTCCATGACGGAGGACTGGCCGATCATCGGCCTGGAACCGTCCTGCACCATGACGCTGCGCGACGAGTTCCGCGCCTTGGTGCCGTCGGAGAAGACCGATCAATTCGCCAGCCGGGTGATGCTGCTGGGCGAGTTCCTGGCCAAGGTGAAGCCGGAGATGGCGTATGGCCGCCTCGACGCGGTGGCCCATGTGCATGGCCATTGCCACCAGAAGGCGTTCGGCGCCTTCCCCAATTCGCTGGCGGCCCTGGGCGCCATTCCAGGGCTGACGGCAAAACCCATCGCATCGTCCTGCTGCGGCATGGCCGGGTCCTTCGGCTACCAGGCCGAGACGCAGGACGTCTCCCGCGCGATGGCGGAAGCCGGCCTGCTGCCGGCGGTGCGCGCCGCCGCGGAGCAGGATCTGATCATCGCCGACGGCACCTCCTGCCGCCACCAGATCCGCGACCTGTCCGGGCGGACCGCCGTCCATTCGGTCCAGGTGATGGCACAGGCGCTGGATGCAGCCCTCACCGCCGAAGCCCGCGCCGCGCCTTGCGCCGGCCATCCATGACTGGCGTGATATCAAAAACTTAAAGCGTGGACGTCGGGCCAGCGCCCGCCGCGACGATGTCGGGGCCTCCCCCCTGCCGCGCCACCGGCACTTGGCAGGGTTGATCGCCTCGGATGCGGAAAGCCGCTTGCCCCCGACCGACGTGGCCGCTATATGCCGCGCCTCGGTCGGAGTGTAGCTCAGCCTGGTAGAGCACTGTGTTCGGGACGCAGGGGCCGGAGGTTCGAATCCTCTCACTCCGACCAGAAAACCCCAGGAAGTCGGCCAGCTTCCGTCTGGTTGCGTTCAAAAGGCGCAGTGACAGATTCGCCTCATGAACACAGGCGACTACCCCATGGCCACGCGGCCGGCCGCCCATGCTCCTGGTTGTGGTGCTCGTAGGTTCCGATCACCGTGTCGACATCCCTGCCGGCGAAGCTCGCCGCCCCCATGCCGGGACGCGCCGCTTCTTCGGCCGGACTCGGGTTCGCGGAAATCGATCAGCCGATGTTCAAGATCCACCCGATCCCCATCCCAGCGGTCAGTAATGGCACGGGCTGTGTTCTGCGGACGATGGTAATTCTGCCCGATGTCGCTGCTATTGAAAGATGCAAGAAGCAGCGGAGATGGAGCACTGCATTCCGCGCAGCATGCGAATCGCATCCAGTCCGTGGTCAGCGCGGATGCGCAGACCATTGGTGAAGTTCACGACGCCGGACTTTGGCGCAATCGTGCAGATCTCGATCTCCGGGCAGATGCGGCACGCCGTCGAGAGCGCACCAAAAGTTGCCAGATCGAACGGTTCAACGCCATCGCAGACAGAAAAATGCCGCACTGCGTGCACGTTTTCCCGCGCAATTCCAATTCCGTATCCGCAATATTACGCGGGCAACGCCTGGTCGGACGATAATCTCCGTAACGTTTCGTCGCGCTTTTGAGGTAGGCCACCGCCACCGTCTTGTATATCACCGCCCGGCCGTCCGCTCCGAGCGGTCACGCACCGGACGGACCAGAAGACAGGATATCCCGATGCGTCTCTTTCGACTGACGGCGGGGGTGATTACCCCGCTTCTTCTTTTGAGTGCGTGTGCCCAGGAACCTTTGGGGCCGACCGTCGGTGTCATGCCGGCACCGGGCAAGCCGTTCGACGCCTTCCAGGCCGACCAGGCGGTTTGCAAGCAATTTGGCATCCGATCAAGTGCGCGGCGGTGCGCAGCAGGCCAACAACATGCAGGTCGGCACGGCCGTGATCGGCACGCTGCTGGGTGCGGGCCTGGGTGCGGCGGTCGGCGGCGGCCGCGGTGCTGCGATCGGCGCCGGTGCCGGCGCCCTGGGCGGCACGCTGGTGGGCGCTGGCCCATCGCAGCAGGCCAATTACAGCCTGCAGCAGCGCTACGACCTGGCCTATTCGCAGTGCATGTATACGAGGGGCAACCAGGTGCCGGGCTACCAGCCGCCGCCCGGCTATGCTTCGGCGCCGCCCCAGGACTATCCGCCTCAGGCGGCGCCGTCGCAGGGCTATCCGCCACCTCAGGGATATCAGCCGCCGCCCGGGCTATCCGCCCCCCCAGGGGTATCAGCCGCCGCCCCAGGGCTATCCGCCCCCCCAGGGATATCAGCCGCCGCCACAGGGCTATCCGCCGCCTCCAGGTTATCCGCCGTCGCGCTGATCGGCACGGCTTGGGCGCTCCACCGGCGGTTCGCGCGTTACCTTCAACCGCCGGATGCGCAAGACCTGCAACGGCCTTGCGCTCTTAACCGTCTTGGCCGGCCTTGTGCCGGCCATCCACGGCTTGCGGTGCCGATCGCGGCAGAAGGCGTAGAGGGCGGCCCTGCGGCCGCCACGGCGGATCGCCACAATTATCCGCGAGGCACTCTCTCGCTCGGATTATCTACTGCGTCCGCGCCATTTCGGTCCGCGCTGCACAACGCATCCCTGCCGCGCATGGCCTGCGTTCCGCCAGCACTCAGAACAGCTTGCCCCCGTTCGGCACCTTCAGGTCCGGGCGGATCAGCACCACCGCGCCGTCCTCGTCCGGCATGCCCAAGGTCAGCACCTCGCTGACGAACGGTCCGATCTGGCGGGGCGGAAAGTTCACCACGGCGCAGACCTGCCGGCCGATCAGTTGGTCCGGCTTATAGTGCACCGTTAGCTGCGCGCTGGATTTCTTCATGCCGATGTCGGCGCCGAAATCGATCATCAGCTTGATCGCCGGTTTGCGTGCCTCGGGGAATGCATGAGCGTCGATGATGGTGCCGACGCGGATGTCGAGCGCCTCGAAATCCGCATAGGTGATGGTGTCAGCCATGCCGTCCCTCCTGTTGCCGCAATTTACCGGCGCCGCGCCGGGGATAGTTGTGCTGCCTTTCCGACCCGCAGGAGTCCACATGCGCGACTATCAGTTCCCCGGCCGCAGCCCGGTTTATGCCACCCACGGGATGGCGGCAACGTCCATGCCGGCCGCGACGCTGACGGCGCTGGACGTGCTGCGGGCCGGCGGCAATGCACTGGATGCGGCGGTCGCCGCGGTCGCCGTGCTCTGCGTGATCGAGCCGCAGTCGACCGGCATCGGCGGCGACTGCTTCTGCCTCTATGCCCCGGCCGGCACCGGCAAGGTCCATGCGCTGAACGGGTCCGGCCGAGCCCCGGCGGCGGCGAACATCGATTGGTATGAAAGCCGGCAGATGCGGGCGCTGGACAACACCTCGGCGCATTCCGTGACCGTCCCCGGCGCGATCAGCGCGTGGGAGACGCTGCTGAAGGCGCACGGCCGCAAGGGCCTGGACGAGGTCCTGCAACCGGCCATCCGCTTCGCCGAGGACGGCTGGCCGGTCCACCCCAAAGTCTCCTGGGACTGGAAGCGCGGCGAGGAGAAGCTGCGCAAGGGCAAGTCCCTCCACTTCCTGCCCGGCGGCCAGGCCCCCAACACCGGCGACGTCTTCCGCCAGCCCGCCCTGGCCGAGACATTGCGCATGATCGCCAAACACGGCGCCAAGGCGTTCTATGAAGGCCCCGTCGCCGCCGACATGGTCGCCACGCTGCGGGAATTCGGCGGCCTGCACACCGAGGAAGACTTCGCCCGCGGCCTGCAGCACGGCGCCGAGTTCGTCGACCCGATCCAGCTCGGCTGGAAGGGCTACGACATCTATCCAGTGCCCGCCGAACGGCCAGGGCCTGCTGGTGCTGATGATCATGGGCATGCTGGGCGGCCTGCCCACCGCCCCCGACGGCCCCGCCGGCGTCATTCGCGCCCACCGGCATATCGAGGCGGCCCGGCTGGCGTATCGCGACCGGGATGCGTTCCTGGCCGATCCGGGCGCGGTCGACGTGCCGGTGAAGAAGCTGCTCAGCCCCGAGTATCTGTCGCGCCATGCGCGGCGCTGATCGACGACACAGCGCGCGATGACCGACGCTGCCGCTGCCGGGCGAGTCGATGCTGCCGCCGCACAAGGACACGGTCTACCTGTGCGTCGTCGACAAGGACGGCAACGCCTGCAGCTTCATCAACAGCCTGTTCGAGAATTTCGGCTCCGGCATCCTGGCGCACAACTCGGGCGTGATGCTGCAGAACCGCGGCTTCGGCTTCCGGCTGGAGCGTGGGCATCCGAACTGCATCGCGCCGCAACAAGCGGCCGATGCACACGATCATCCCCGGCATGCTGATGAAGGACGGCAAGCGCGCAGATGCCGTTCGGCGTGATGGGCGGGCACTACCAGCCGATCGGCCAGTCCTGGTTCCTGACCAACTTCCTGGAATACGGGCTGGACATCCAGGAAGTCGATCGATCTGTGGCGGGTCTTCCCGACGGGCGGCAAGCTGCAGGTCGAACGCAGCGTGCCCGGACGAGCTGTCGTCAAGGCGCTCGCCGCCATGGGCCATCAGCCGGAGGACGACGGAGCGTCCGCATGGCGGCGGTCAGGCGATCTGGATCGATTACGAGCGCGGCTGCCTGATCGGCGGCTTCCGAACCGCGCAAGGACGGCCTGGCGCTGGGGTACTGAGCCATGCAGCCCCGGGACAGCCCTGTGACCTGACCGCCGTCGAAGCGCGGCGGCTGATCGGCGCGCGATCGCTCTCCGCCACCGAACTGCTGGAGAGCTGCATCGCGCGCATCGAGGCGGTCGATCCCGCCGTCAACGCCATGGTCGCCCGCGATTTCGACAAAGCGCGGGCGACGGCGAAGGCGGCGGATGCGGCGACGATGCGGGGGGACACCCTGCCGCCGCTGCACGGGCTGCCGATCGGCATCAAGGACCTGCTGATGACCGAGGGCCTGGTCAGCACCCAGGGCAGCCTGCTGTTGAAGGACAACGTCCCGGCCAAGGACGACAACCTCGTCGCTCGGCTGCGGCGGGCCGGGGCGAACGTCATCGGCAAGACCAACACGCCGGAGTTCGGCGCCGGGGCGAACACCCGCAACGCCGTCTATGGCGCGACCGGCAATCCGTTCGATCCGGCGAAGTCCTGCGCGGGGTCCTCGGGCGGGTCGGCGGTGGCGCTGGCGACGGGCATGGCGCCGATCTGCCAGGGCTCCGACACCGGCGGGTCGCTGCGCAATCCGGCGGCGTTCTGCGGCATCGTCGGCTTTCGCCCCACCCCCGGCATGGTGCCCGCCGGCGCACGCGGCGTGGGCTGGAGCGGGCTGCCGGTGTTGGGTCCGATGGCGCGCACCGTCGCCGACACGGCGCTGCTGCTGTCGGCGATGGCGAGCGACGATGCCTGTGACCCGCTGGCCACGACGATCCACGGCAAGACGGTGCGCGAGCCCGGCGACGTCTATCCGCTGCAACCCGTCGATCTTTCGGGGTTGCGGGTGGCGGTGACGCCCGATTTCGGCTTCGCCCCCACCGAACGGCACATCAGCGAGGTCTTCGCCGAGAAGGTCGGACTGTTCCGCCACGTGCTTCGCCGTCGGCCGAGGACGCGACACCCGACTGCGCCGGCACCGATGAGGCGTTCGAGGTCCTGCGCGCCACCATCTTCGTCGGCTCCCACGCCGAGAAGGTGCGGACATCCCCCGACAAGGTCGGGCCCAATGTCCGAGCGAACGTGGCGGAAGGGCTGCGCTACGGCGCCGCAGGATGTGGCTCGGGCGATGATGGCGCAGACCGCGATCTATCGCCGCTGGCAGACGTTCTTCGAGCGATTCGACGTCATCCTGACCCCGGCGATCACCATCAGCCCGCGGTCCTGGCGCGAACTCTACCCGGCCGAGATCGACGGGCAGCCGACGCGGACCTATTTCCACTGGCTGGCGATGGCCTATGCGGTGACGATCGTCGGCCACCCGGCGGTGTCGCTGCCGGTCGGGGTGGACCGGTAACGGGATGCCGTTCGGGCTGCAGATCGTCGGGCCTCGGGGCGGCGATGCGAAGGTGCTGCGCGTGGCGGCGGCGCTGGAGGCGCTGCTGGCCGGCGATCCGCGAACCGCTCGGCCGGTGCCGGATATCGCGGCGCTGACGAAGGCGCCGCCGATCAGCGGGATGGAGGGGTTCCTGGGGTTCGATTGAGGGCGTTCGCTCCCTTCGTATCGGGCTGCCGGCCACGCACCTGCCGCAGATGGCCGACAGCCCGCCATGCGGAGGCAGACTGTAATCGAGGATGTCCTACCCCGCCCGACCATGACGACTGAAAGGCCATGGCTAGGCCGACTTATGCCGGACGAACGGGAGAGACACGTTGAAGAAGCTGATCAACGACCCGCGCCGCGTCGTGCGCGAGATGCTGGAAGGTCTGGCCGACACTCAACGCCCGGCCATCGCCCTGCTCGACACCGAGGACGTCGTCATCCGCGCCGACCTGCCCGAACCGGCCCAACGCGGCGTGGCGGTGCATCTCGGGCGGCGGGGCCGGGCATGAGCCGGCCCATGCCGGCTATGTCGGCACCGGCATGCTGCATGCGGCCGTCGCCGGCGACGTGTTCACCTCGCCGTCCGTCGATGCCGTCTTCGCCGGCGATCCAGGCCGTCGGCGGGCCCGCGCGGCGTCGTGCTGATCATCAAGAACTACACCGGCGACCGTCTGAACTTCGGCCTCGCCGCCGAGATGGCGCGCGCCGCCGGCATCCCGGTCGAGACCGTCATCGTCGCCGACGACGTGGCGCTGCGCGAGACGGTCGAGCCCGCCCGGCGCCGCGGCATCGCCGGCACCGTCCTGGTCCACAAGATCGCCGGCGCGCTGGCGGATGCCGGCGCCTCGGTGCAGGAGGTCGCCGCCGGTGCCCGGCAGGCCGCCGCGGCCGAATCGGGGACGATGGGCGTGGCGCTGGGCGCCTGCACCGTCCCCGCCGCCGGCACCCCCGGCTTCTCGCTGGGCGACGACGAGATCGAGCTGGGCCTCGGCATCCACGGCGAACAGGGCGTGCAGCGGAGCAAGATGCGCCGGCCGATGCGCTGGTGGACGCGATGCTGGACGCGATCGTCTCCGACCGCGGCCTCGGCCGCCGGCGCTCGGGTGGCGCTGCTGGTCAACGGGCTGGGCGGGACGCCGCCGATGGAGCTGGCGATCGTCGCCCGCCACGCTTTGGCCGCGTTGCGCGCCCGCGGGATGGTGGTCGAACGGGTCTGGAGCGGCACGTTCCTGAGCGCGCTGGAGATGCCTGGCTGCTCCCTGTCCGTGCTGCCCGTCGATGATGCGCGGCTGGCGCTGCTGGACGCGCCGACCGCGGCGCCGGCCTGGGGCGGGCGGGGTCTGGTGCCCCGCGCGCGGGTGATCCGGTCGGCGGCAGGTTCGGCAGGGGCGGCGACCGAGCGGCATCGGTCCAAGGACGGTCCGGGGCCGGCGGTGCTGGCGGGTGCGGTGGCCTGTGCCGCGGCGCTGGAGGCGGCGGAGCGGCGGCTGACCGAACTGGACAGCGCCGCCGGCGACGGCGACCTGGGGATCAGCATGGCGCGCGGTGCGGCGGCGATCCGCGGGTTGGCCTCGGTCGGGGATGCGGCGTCGATGCTGGCCGAGATCGCGGGCGCGCTGCGGCGGGCGATCGCGGGGAGTTCCGGCCCGTTCTATGCGGTGGGGGTGTTGCGGGCGGCTGGGGTGCTGGCGGCGGCCTCGACGGTGGACGCGACGGCTTGGGCCGCGGCGTTCGAGCAGGCGGTCGAGGCGGTGTCGGAGATGGGTGGGGCGAAGGTCGGCGACTGCACGATGCTGGATGCGCTGGTTCCGGCGGCGCGGGCGTTTCGCGATGGTCTGGATCGCGGGGTGAGCGTGGCGGAGGCCTGGGCGGCGGCTGCCTCGGCGGCCGAGGCTGGGGCGGCGGCGACGGCGCAGATGCGGCCGCGGCTCGGGCGGGGGAGTTATCTGGGGGATCGGGCGCTGGGGGTTGAGGACCCTGGGGCGGTGGCGGTTGCTGTTTGGGTGCGGGCGTTGGCGGGGGTAGTTGGGTAGGACGCGCTGGCCTGGCTTGGGTGTCTCGCTGCCGCTCCCAGATATGGCGTGTAACGCCATAAAATCTTGATTGCCGGCCTCCTTTAGTTTATGACTTTGGATGTCATAAACAGAGTGCCGTGTGCCGAAGGCAAAGAAGGACTACGAGGCCAGCCTGCTCTATTCGGATGGCCACATCCTGCGCATGCGCGTGTGGGAGGTTCCGGAGCCGGTGCCGCCGAGTGAGCATCGTTTCAAGTATGCCTGCTTCTATGGCCGCCCCGGCGAGCGCATCGTTCTGTATGACAACGAGAGGGGCAAGGGCGACCATCGGCACTACGGGGAGCGGGAGGAGCCTTACACGTTCCGAAGTGTCGAGGCGCTGATTGCAGACTTCCTGGCCGACGTTCGACGGGTGCGAGGAGAGGGCAAATGAGCAAAGAGCACGTGCAAATCCACATTGGAGAAACGATGGAGGATGTGGGCGCTCGCTTCATCGATGCCTGGCATCGCATGGAGCGCGGCGAAGATGTCCACGAGAAGCATGTCGGCTTCACGGATTGGGAGACGATGGTTCGGGTCCTATCCCCCAAGCGGCTTGAACTGCTGCGGCATGTCCACCAGCATCCCGCGAAGAACATCCGCGCGCTGGCTCTTGCGATCGGTCGGGATTATCGGCGCGTGCATGAGGATGTGGAGGCGTTGGAGGCCGCGGGGTTGCTGGAGCGGGATAAGGAGGGCGTGCGGGCGGAGTATGATGCGTTTGATGTGCGGATGAGGGTTGCGCTTTAATCTTGGGGTGGAGCGAGATGGAGGGGTCGGACCGAATGGCTGATGTATCAAAAATCCTGTCTGACGTTCGTCTAAATTCTTGATGAAATAATTTTTACATCGAATTAACGGATAATCCCGCTTTTACAGTAAGTCGGTTGTGACCCCCTGGAAATAGACCCTGCCGAAGCTACAGGATTTTGGGCGAATCCCATCTGCAACAGCATGAGATGGCGAGACGGTGCTGAACAGAAAAAGGGCGGTGTCCTGCCCTCAGAATGGAATTTCGGAGCATTACGCGACGGCAACCTTGGTGTATGTATAGCGAGTAAGATAACGTCCAACCGAAATGGACCCCCGTGCTCGATCGCATCAACCTGATCCGAAACATTGGCCAGTTTGACTCAGTCAGTGACGGCGCAAAGCTTCCGCTTTCCAAGCTGACGCTAATATACGCCGAAAATGGACGAGGGAAGACCACTCTGTCCGCAATCCTGCGGTCGCTCGGGAATGGCGATCCGCTTCCCATAACGGAACTCAAAAGGCTGAGTGCTGTCCAAACCCCCCATGTCATCGTAAAACCCATTACTGGCTCAGCAATGAATTTCCAAAGCGGTGCTTGGTCGCAGACATATTCTAATCTGGCCGTTTTTGACGACGTATTCGTCGATCAGAATGTTTATTCTGGTTTGTCGGTAGAAACAGCGCATCGCCAAAAGCTTCACGAGTTTATACTTGGGTCGCAGGGCGTCGCGCTTGGCAAAGCGTTCCAGGACCTCGTTGATCGCAACGAAGAGCACAACAAGGCAATCCGCCTGAAGGCCGATGCAATTCCTACAAGCGTGCGTGGCACGATGGACGTGGACTTCTTCTGCTCTCTGCAGGCACGTCCGGCTATCGAAGGAGAGATACAGGCAGCTGAACGCCTGCTTGCTGCCGCGCGCGAGCAGGATACCATCCGCAACGCACCTGCCTTTGATGTCCTGGAATTACCGTCCTTCGACCTCGCCGCTCTTGACCTCCTGCTCGATCAAGACCTCGCGGCATTAGATGTGCGTGCGGCTCAACAAGTTCAGGATCATCTGGCGGGAATTGGGTTGGGGGCTGAGGCATGGGTTGCAAACGGCATGCAGCGCATGCAGGTATCCGGTGTCAGCGCATGCCCTTTCTGTGCCCAGGACCTTCGCGGCTCATCGCTCGTTGACCATTACCGGGCCTATTTCAGTGCCTCCTATGACGACCTGAAACAGGCGATCGGCCATGCCCTCAGCGGCATCAATGCCGCCCATGGCGCAAATGTCGCGACAGCCTTTGAGCGAGGCATTCGGGTCTGGGGCGAGCGTCGACATTTCTGGTCGAAATTTTGCGATCTGCCGGACGTTGAACTTGATACCGCCGCTGTCGGGCGCGCATGGAACGCGGCGCGCGCCGCTGTTCAGGGTCTGATTATCGCAAAGCAAGCCGCGCCGCTGGAACAGATGACGGTCGATGGTGCAACGCGCGAAGCCGTGGTCGCATATGACGTGTGGCGCACACGGGTCGAAACGCTTAACCAATCTTTGCAAGCGGCTAACGCCGCTCTGCTGGTCGTGAAGGAGCAGGCCGTAGCTGGGAATCCGGCGGGGATTGCGGCCGACATCGCCCGGCTGAAGGCGACACAGGCACGGCACACGCCAGAAATCTCGGCACTCTGTGATGACTATCGCCGTGAAAAAATGGAAAAGGCGGAGACTGAGCGCAAGCGCGTTGCGGCGCGCGGCGCGCTCGACCGATACCGCAAGACTGTCTTTCCGTCCTACGAGACGGAGATCAACGAGTATCTGGGAAAGTTTGGCGCGGGCTTCCGGCTGGCCAAAGTCGCATCGTCCACGACACGGGCAGGATCGGCGTGCACTTACAGCGTAGCGATAGGCACCGACACCGTTGCTGTCGGAAGCACCGCGACGCCTGGCATGCCGTCGTTTCGCAACACACTGAGCGCCGGCGACCGCAACACGCTGGCCCTCGCGTTCTTCTTTGCTTCGCTGGATCGCGACCAGGATCTCAAGGACAAGGTCGTTGTGATCGATGACCCGATCACTAGCCTCGATGAACATCGCCACCTGACAACAGTGCAGGAAATGGGTCGGCTGGCTCAAAGGGTGGGGCAGCTGATTGTGCTGTCGCACTCTAAGCCATTTCTTTGCCAGCTGTGGGAAGGCGCGGACAAATCCATTGCACGGGAAGCAATCGAGATCGGCCGCAGCGGGTCGGGCTCGTCGCTACGTGGGTGGGCCGTCCACCACGATCTGATCACTGAGCATGACAAACGCCATGCTCTTCTCCGAAGCTACATCGACAGCAGCGTCCCCGATAACCGGCCGGTAGCCGTAGCGCTGAGGTATGTACTCGAGTGCTTTGTCCGGGTGGCATACCCCGATCATTTCGCTCCCGGCGACATGCTCGGTAAGTTCGTCAATCTCTGCCAGCAGCGCATCGGCACGGCCGACCAAATTTTGGATGCTACCCGCACCCAGGAACTCGATGACATCCTGAGCTATGCCAACCGCTTCCACCACAACACGAACCGCACCTACCAAACGGAAGTCGTGAATGACGGCGAACTGGTGGGCTTCGTGCTGCGGACCATCAGGTTCACACGACACTGAGCGGGGGCACGGTTGGCCAGCCATTCCGTATCTCGCATGTCACCACTTAGTTAGTGCAACATAAAGGACCTTATGTTACTTCAAAGTAAATATCAGAGCTGCCTCATTCGAGGCTTGCTGTAAGCGCGGTTGAGAAACAGCGACCAACCTACCCCACCCCAACCTCCACCTCCCCAACTCCCGCAAACACCGTCCGCACCCGATCCCCCGCCGCCAACGGAAACTGCCGCGTAAACGACCCCGTCATCACCACCTCCCCCGCCTTCAGCCCCCGCCCGAACTGCCCCAGCTTCCCCGCCAGCCACGCCACCGAGTTCAGCGGATTCCCCAACACCGCATCCCCCGTCCCCGTCGCCACCTCCGCCCCATTCACAAACACCCGCGCCTCGATCGCCGCCAGATCCGCCGGCAACCCCACCGCCTCCCCCAAAACACACGTCTTCTGCTGAGCATTATCCGCCAGCGCCAACGCGATCTGCTCCGTGAACGGCCCCCGCGTCTCGATGATCTCCAGCGCCGGATGCACCAAATCCACCGCCGCCCGAGCCTCCTCCAGCGACACGACACCCGACAGGTCGCGACCCAGCCGCATGCACAGCTCGTTCTCGAACCCAGGCGCGATCAACTCCGACGCGGACAGCACAGCCCCCGACGGCCGCGTCTCCAGCACGCACCCGAACACCGGCTCATGGAACCCGAACTGAGCCTGGATCGCCGGTGCGGTCAGCCCGACCTTCCAGCCGATCTGCCGCTCTCCCGCGGCGACACGCCGAGCGATCAGGCCAAGCTGGACGTGATAGGCTTGGTCGATGGACAAACGACCGAACCAGGCGGCAGGAAAATACTCGCCCCGCTGATGCGCCTGCCAGAATGCCTCGATGATGTCGTCCATTGCCCGTCCCTCTCCGTTTTCAAGGAAAGCGGGCACGGGTCTGCGCTGCCTGTCAAGCAACGCTCCGCCGTCCGCCGTGATCGCCTCAAGGGGCAGATCGTGCTAACCGTGACGGCAATGCAGAAAAAGCTCGACCTGACCGAGAGCCTGCGCCTGATGAAAGGCGGCCGGTTCTCCGAGGCCCTGGACGCTCTCCAGCGCCGCCTCCCCCGCCAGCCGGACCTGCGCAAATATCCCGGCTTCTTCCATCCGGCACCGGAACAACCCGGGCCGAAACCAACCGGACAGTTCCTCGATCGTGCCTACACCAATCCGGCCGGCACGCGTCCGTACAAGCTGTATATACCCAACGGCTACCGGAACCGGCCTGTCCCACTGATCGTCATGCTGCATGGCTGCACGCAGAACCCCGACGACTTCGCCGCCGGCACGCGCATGAACGCGGCGGCCGAGGCGCAGACCTGCCTCGTCGCCTATCCGGAGCAGATTCGCGAAGCCAACCTGCAGCGCTGCTGGAACTGGTTCAACCCGGACGACCAGAGGCGCGGCGGCGGTGAGGCCTCCATCGTCGCCGGCATCACCCAGGCGGTGATCAACGACTATGCCGTGGACCGCAGCCGCATCTATGTCGCGGGCCTGTCCGCCGGCGGCGCGCTGGCGGCCGTGATGGCTCAGGCCTATACGGACCTTTACGCCGCGGCGGGGATCCATTCCGGCCTCGCCTGCGGGGCGGCGCGCGACCTGAAATCGGCGATGGCGGCGATGGCGGCCGGAGCCCCCGGCGTCCCCCGCGTCTCGCCGCGCCGTATCGTGCCGACCATCGTCTTCCACGGAGATCGGGACACGACGGTGAACCCGGTCAACGCCGATGCCGTCATCACCCAGGCGCTGCAGGACGGCCCGTTGGCCACGGAAACCGAGGACGGCCACATCCCCGACGGCCACGCCTACACCCGCACCCTGTTCCACGACCGCTCGGGGGCCACCCTGGGCGAGGTCTGGCACGTCCATGACGGCGGCCACGCCTGGTTCGGTGGCGACCCGGCCGGCAGCTTCACCGACCCCAAGGGTCCCGATGCAACCCAAGAGATGCTAAGGTTCTTCCTGCAACATCGGACCACGGCCTGACCGGAGGAAACCATGCAGATTCAACCGTATCTCTTCTTCGACGGACGCTGTGACGAGGCCATCGCCTTCTACCAGGAAGCCCTGGGCGCCGAGGTGAAGATGCTGCTGCGCTACAAAGACGCGCCCGATCAAGCGATGGTGAAGCCGGAAACGAAGGACAAGGTGATGCACGCCTCGCTGCAGATCGGCGAGACCAACGTGCTTGCTTCCGACGGGCACGCCACCGGCCAGCCGGACTTCAAAGGCTTCGGCATGGCCCTGAGCGCCGCGACGGATGCGGACTCCGAACGCCTCTTCACCGCGCTGGGCGTCGGCGGGACAGTGGCGATGCCGATGGAAAAGACGTTCTTCGCCTCGCGCTTTGGTATGGTCAGCGACCGTTTCGGCGTCTTATGGATGGTCATGACGCGCACCGACTGACCAAAGGGATGATGCCAAAGGGATGAGTGTATCCACCGACCTGATCGTCATCGGCGGCGGCCTTGTCGGCGGCGCCATTGCCTGGGGTGCGCAGCAGACCGGCGCGAAGGTCGTCCTCCTCGACGAGGGCGACATCGCCTACCGAGCCGCTCGGGGCAATTTCGGCCTGGTCTGGGTGCAGAGCAAAGGCGCCGGGATGGCGCCCTACGCCCACTGGACCCGCGAATCTGCCCGCCTCTGGCCGCAACTGGCGGAAACGCTGCACGCTGCGACCGGCGCCGACCTCGCCCTGCGCCAGCCCGGCGGCTTCGCCTTCTGCCTCTCGGATCAGGAATTCGAGGACCGGGCGAACCTGATCCGCCGCATGCACAACGAAAGCGGCGATATCGGCACGCGGATGCTCGACCGAGCGGAGGTGCGTGCGATGGTCGACGGGCTGGGGGACGAGGTCGTCGGCGCCAGTTTCTGCCCGATCGACGGCCACGCCAGCCCGCTGTTCCTGCTGCGCGCACTGCATCAGAGCCTGGATTACCGCCCGAACCACAAGGCCGTCCGCATCGACGCCGCCCCGCACAGTTTCCGCGTGCATTGCGACAACGAGACGTTCCACGCCCCGCGCCTCGTGATCGCCGCCGGCCTCGGCAGCCGCGATCTGGCGCCGCTGGTGGGGCTGGAGATGCCGGTCTCCCCGCTGCAGGGGCAGATCATCGTCACCGAACGGATGAAGACGCTGATCGACTACCCGACCCACACGATGCGCCAGACGGATGAGGGCACGGTGATGATGGGCGACAGCCAGGAGGATGTGGGCTTCGACCTGACCACCCGAGTCTCCGTGCTGAAGACGATCGCCGACCGCAACACGCGCGTCTTCCCAGCGCTGAAGGAGGCGAACATCGTCCGCATGTGGGCGGCGCTGCGCGTGATGTCGCCGGATGGGTTCCCGATCTACGAGGAATCCGCGCGATTTCCCGGGGCTTATTCCGCGACATGCCACAGCGGCGTGACGCTGGCTGGCGCACATGCCCTTGCGCTGGCCCCGGCGATCATGGCCGGCGTGCTGCCCGACAGCCTCGCAGCGTTTTCGGCGGCACGGTTCCGGACCGACATGGCGGCATAGAGCGTGATGACCGGAGGCGGAATTGCCGGAGGTCTGAATCACGCGATCAAACAAACACCTAGAGGAGGATGGCTGAGCGAAAGCGATGTCATCCTCCTCTAGACCTGAACGGACACTGACCTCAACGAACCTTTATCCCGATCCAATAGCCGTACCAGTCATAGTAATCTGGTTGAGGGAGGAAGGCATGAAGGTTTGGTCGTGTTTGATTAAAGCGACCCTGGTCTGCGCAGTCGGGGCCGTGTGCGCTCTCGTGCCCGCTTCAAGTGCGCGCGCCCAGAATGCTGTCGACGCTGACGCGCAGAGCGTGCTCGCCGCCATGTCAAACTATCTGGGTGGCCAGAAGAATTTCTCGGTCGATTATTCCGCCATCGACGAGGTCGTCACCACCGAGGGCACGAAACTTGAATTCATCCACTCCGGCGAGATGACGGTGCAGCGGCCGGACAAGTTATATGCAATCCGCAGAGGTGCGGTCGGCACTACCGAATTGTTCCTGGATGGCAAGAAAATCGTCCTCTTCGCGAAGAATGCCAACGTGTATCTACAACTGGACGCCTCCGACATAGATGCCGCTATCGGTGTCGTGCGCAAGATGGGGTTCGACGCGCCCGGCGCCGATCTCCTGGCAGCCAAGCCGTTGGACAGTTCAACGACGGACATGATTAGTGGCGCCCACATCGGCATGACATTCATCGATGGCGTCGAGGTGCACCAACTTGCCTTCCGCGGAAAGGATGTGGACTGGCAGTTGTGGGTGATGGCCGGCGATAAACCGCTGCCGCTCAGATATGTGATAACGACCAAGTCGATCAGTAGCGCACCCCAATATACCCTGCAGCTCAGAAACTGGAACACAGCGGTGCAGAGCAGCGCCGCGCGATTCACGTTTACGCCGCCGCCGGGCGCGAAGAAGCTTGATCCGACTTCGGTTACCGTCAACGCCATCGGCGACATGACCATCAATGGAAAATGAGGATCATCATGTTGAAGTTTCGGAACGTTTGCGTCTTCGGACTCGCGCTTGGCTTCTTCATGGAAGTGGACCCGGTATCGTTCGTGTCTCAGGGTTCCCTGACGTCAACTGCTGAGGCCATCGTCGGCCGTCCTGCCACGCCAGTCAGCGCAGCCGGTGTAGCGCGGCGCACGACGCGGCGGAACATCGCGGACGTCCACCGTCACAGTGCCTTCCCGGTTATTCCGGATTGGCACGGCCGAATGACGGTGAGCTAGGTGGCAGTCTTGCCAGGGCATAATCGGGTCAATCTGAACCGATCATGCCCTAAGCGCCTCAGTGCCCCAGCCACGCCTCGAACCGAGGCTTCAGCTTCGCCAGATTGTCGTGCCAGAACCCGGCATCGACCTTAAGGCCGGCATTCATGTTCGCCGGATTGCCGGGCGCGGTCGCCAGCAATTCCGGCGCCAGCCCGTCATTCAGCCCCTTCGCCAGACCCAACTCGCCGCTGTCCTTCAGCAGCCGCACCTCGACCGCCGGCATGCCGATGAAATACAGGAATTGCTGCGCCAGCCGCAGGGCCGGCGCGCCCTTCATGATCGCCCAGGATTCGCACCTCGTACAGGCTGTTGGCGAACTGCACGCCGAAGTCGCGATGCTCCTTTTCCGCCGCGGTGACGATCTGCCCGCTGGGGGCGCTGGTCATCAGCACGTCGCCGGATGACAGGATATGCGCCGCCTCGGCTCCGGACGACCACCATACGATATACGGCTTCAGCTGGTCCAGCTTGCGGAACGCCCGGTCGACCCCGTCATTGGTGGCCAGCGTCTTGTAGACGTCGCCCGGCGCCACGCCGTCGGCCAGCAGCGCGATCTCCAGGTTGCCGCGCACGCCTTTGCGCAGGCCGCGCTTGCCCGGATATTTCGCCACGTCCCAGAAATCCGACCAGGTCGGCGTGACCGGCAGCTTGTCCTTGTCCCAGGCCAGCACCGTGTTCACCACCACCGCACCCACGCCGCAATCGCTGACCCCGATGCGGCAGGTAGTGGTCCTTGCCGCCGATCGCCGACCAGTCGAGCTTCTCGAGCAGCCCCTCGCTGCATCCCGCGTTCAGCTCTTCCGCATCCACCAGAACAAGGTCCCACGGATTGTCCGTCGCCTTGGCATGGGTACGCAGGGCGTCGATCCCACCCTCCCAGGTTTCCTGCTGCACCGGCACACCGGTGACGGCGGTGAACGGCTGCACATAGGCACTCTGGACGGCGCGTTGGAACGCCTCGTCGCGGGTTACGATCGTCAGATCACTCGGACTGGCGGAGGCCGGCATAACGGCCAGCCGGGGCGCGGCAAGCAGCGCCACGGCGGCCAGGAACGTGCGAAGGAGCATGAACAGACTGGTATCCGGCTTCCTGAAAACGGAACGACGCTACAGGCCGCGCCCCTGATGAGCAACGACCCAAGCCGGGGACAACTATGTAACCAAATCCGCAGACTGACCATAGACCCATCGACCCAAACGCGCGGCGAACCGCTCGGTTCCGTTCGGTGTCGCAGTCATCGCGCCACCTTATCGATCGTCGCGGCACGCGCATGGAATGCGCGCAGCCGCGCGCCGCGGGTAGCGGACGCCGGTTCGCGCCACCGGGCCGGGGTGAACTGCATTGCGCGCAAAGGGTTTCCTTCTCCCGGTCCACAAGGCCCCCCACACGGGTCGCCGCAGCGATCCCGCCGCGATGAACGGCGGCGCGAGGTGCCATGGAACGAAACGGTTTCCAGATGATGCTGATCGCCGTCGCCAACATGTCATAATCGGCTAGCGGCAGGGAAGTCAGTCCGGTGTCGCACGCAAACCGTGCTTTCACCCTCCCAGCATCGCACCGACGGTCAGCCCCGCCTCGGCCGCGGCGATCTTCTTGCCGCCGTCCCAGCGCACGCGCTGCACCTCGATGAAGCCGCCCTGGCCGTGGATGACGAGGCTGGAGCCGCCAGCCGCCACCACCTGGCCGATCTTCTTGCCCTTCACCTCGCTGAAGGTGCGGGCGATGCGCTTGCGTGCAGTCGAACAGGAACAGCTTGCTGCCCGTCATGCGTCGTCCAGGCGCCGGGGGCGGGATTGCAGCCGCGGATCAGGTTGAAGGTCTGGTCGACATGGCTCGCCCAGTGGATCTGCGATTCGGCGTCGCGGATGATGCCTTCATAGCCGGCGTCCGGCTCGTATTGCGCGAGCGCCGGCGCACGGCCGGCCACGACCATGTCCGCCGCCTCCAGCAGCCCCGCGACGCCCATCGGGAAGATCTTGCCGAAATACAGGCTGCCCAGCGTGTCCTCCGGCTCGATCGGGACCGAGCGCTGCAGGATCACCGGGCCCTCGTCCAGCCCGTCGGTCGGGCGGAAGATGCGAAAACCCGGTCTCCGTCCGGCCCAGGATGATCGACCAGCTCATGCGACGACGCGCCGCGATGCAGCGGCAGCAGGCAGGGGTGGAACTGGATCGTGCCGAATTTGGGGATGTCGCAGAAATCCTGCGGCACGAACTGCGTGACATAGGCCATCACGCCGATATCGGCATTGGCGGCCTTCAGCGCCTCCTGCGCCTCGGGATCGGTCAGCTTGGGAAACTGGTGCGTCGGGATGCCGGCCGCCTCCCCGGCCAGGCGCAGCGGGTCGGGCCGCCCCTTCTCCGGCGCGCAGAACACCGCCGCGACCGTGTCGCCGCGCTTGAGGAACGCCTCCAGCGTGGCCTTGCCGAAATCCTGCTGGCCGATGATGGCGATGCGCATGCGTGTCCTCCCTTGCTTGCCCCGAATGTGCGGGTTGCCACGTCCTCTGTCGAGGCGTGGTCAGCCTGGCGAGGGGTGCATCACCCTCGAACGGGAGCGGATGCGCCTTTCATGGGCCCATATCGGCCCAAGCTGATCCCAGAGACCTACGCCGGTCCGACCCGAACCTTGGCAGCCACCGCGCCCGCCGCTAACACCCACGCAAACCAGGAGACACCAGACCGGATGACCACCGAAGAGACCGTCATCACCCGCCGCGACGGCCGCGTGGGTCGCATCCTGCTCAACCGCCCGCAGGCGCTGAACGCGCTCGACCTGACGATGATCCGCGCCTGCGCCGCGCGCGCTGGAGACGTGGCGCGACGACCCGCATGTCGCACGCCGTGGTGATCGAGGGCGCCGGCGATCGCGCCTTCTGCGCCGGCGGCGATATCCGCGCGCTGCGCGACGGCCAGCTCGACGGCGACCGCACCAGCGTCGAGACAGTTCTTCCGCGAGGAATACGCGCTGAACCTGACGATCGCGACCTATCCGAAGCCGTACATCGCGCTGATCGACGGCATCTGCATGGGCGGCGGCATCGGCGTGTCGGTGCATGCGCCGTATCGCGTCGCCACCGAACACGCCGCGTTCGCCATGCCGGAGACGGCGATCGGCTTCTTCCCCGATATCGGCGCCACGTTCTTCCTGCCGCGCCTGCCCGGCCAGCTCGGCGCCTATCTCGGCCTGACCGGGCTGCGCGTGCACGGGCGCGGACGCGGTGCATGCCGGGTTCGCCACGCATTTCACGCCGCGCGCGCGACCTGCCGGCGCTGTCGGCCGCGCTGGCCGCAGGACGGCGTCGCCGCGCTGGCCGCGTTCAACGAGACCGCTGCCGCCGTTCTCGCTCGCCGACACAGCGGGCGGCGATCGACCATTGCTTCTCGGCCGACAACGATCGCCGAGATCGTCGCGCCGGCTGCGAGGCGCGACGCCGACGCCGACTGGGCGAACGACGGCATTGAAGGCGCTGCGGCACGGTCTCGCCCTCCGCGCTGTGCTGGACGCTGGAGGCGTTGCGCCGCGGCGCGGACCTGACGCTGCAAGCAACGCCTGGACGGCCGAGTTCGCGCTGACCCGCACGACGATGGCGCATCCCGATTTCGCCGAGGGCGTGCGCGCGATGGTGGTCGACAAGGACCGCAAGCCAAACTGGCAGCCGGCCACGGATCGAGGACGTCGACCCGGCTGCCATCGACGCATTGTTCTGAGCGGGCCTAGAGCAGGATGACATCGCTTTCGCTCAGCCATCCTGCTCCAGGTGTTTGTTTGATCGCGTGATTCAGACCTCCGGCGATTCCGCCTCCGGTCATCACGCTCCGAGGCCCCAAAAGGGGCCCCAAAAGGAGCCCTTGAAAGCGTCCGGACAAACCTGTCCTATGGCAAAAACCCTCTCGGGAGAGCACAGGGATGCCCGCTTTCATCTGCACCACCTGCGGCTGCCAATATCCCAACACGGACGTGCCGCCCTCGGGCTGCCTGATCTGTCAGGACGACCGGCAATACGTCAATCCGTCCGGCCAGGCCTGGACGACGCTGCCGCAGATGCGGCGCACCTATTTCAATGCCTTCCGGCGGCTGGAGATGGGGCTGATGGGCGTCGGGACCTTCCCCGTCTTCGCGATCGGCCAGCGCGCCCTGGTGCTGCGCACACCCGCAGGCAACATCCTGTGGGACTGCATCAGCTTCCTCGACGACACCACCACCACCATCCTCACCGCGCTCGGCGGCATCGCGGGAATCGCCCTGTCGCACCCGCATTTCTTCGCCACTGCCGTCGAATGGAGCCACGCCTTCGGCAGCGTCCCGGTCTATTTCCACGGCATGGACCGGAAATACCTGACGCGGCACGACCCGGTGATCCATTTCTGGGAAGGCGACACGCTTGAATTGACCGAAGGCGTGACCCTGATCCGCTGCGGCGGCCACTTCCCCGGCAGCAGCGTGCTGCACTGGGCCGGTGGCGCGGACGGCAACGGCGTGCTGCTGACCGGCGATACGGTGCAGGTCCGTCCCGACAAGGGCCTGACCTTCATGCACAGCTACCCCAACCTGATCCCGCTGCCGCCTCAGGCCGTCCAGCAACTCGCTGATACGCTGGAGCCCTGGCCATTCGACGCTCTCTATGGCGGCTGGTGGGAACGGGTGATCCCGACGAACGCCAAACAGGTGATGGCCGCGTCGGTCGCGCAATACATCGCGGCAGTCACCGGGACGGCGGAGGAGCAGTTCTAGGGACGGCGGCAGCCGTTCTCAGATAGACCACGGGGCTTGATTGTGCCGGTTCGAAGAGGGAATAAACCGCAGATGAACGCGGATGAACGCAGATCGATGATGACGCGACGATTCCGATGAATTCGGGGCCCTCTCGCACCACGATTTTTCGGATCTGGCCGTCGGCTGGTCTCGAACGCCCGGGGCGCTGGTCGAAAAAATTGCGGCAGCCCAACAAGAGGCGCGCGTGACGCTGCTCCAAACGCCAAGAGGCGATCTGCGTTCATCCGCGTTCATCTGCGGTTAATTTTCTTCTTTTTGGGACGGCTGTCAGTCCGCAACCCACCGCCGTTGTCGGAGCGGCTTCCGCATTCTGGTTTTTCCAGCGGCAGCCAAGGGCTGAAAAAAACGCCGCGCCGAAATCGCCTGTCTTGCCGCCTTGTGCAAATCATCACGCCATGCTGGCGGCGAACACACGGGCATAGTTGCCACCCAGCAGCTTGCCCACATCATCCTGGCCGAACCCGGCCGCCAGCAGCGCGGCGATAAGGCCCGGCAGTTGAGCATAACTGTCGAAGGTCGCCGGACCCACCAAGCCCATCGAATCGGTCCCTAAGCCCACATGGTCCACGCCCACGACAGCCGCCATGCGCGCCATGCCGTGTGCCAGCGCCGCCATGTCCGGGAAGATCGAAGCCACCGGCCAAATGCCGATCATGCCGCCCGTACCAGCCACCAAACGGGCATGCTCGGGTGTGATCAGCCGTGTAAACGGGCGGGGACTTGTGGTCAGCGACGTGTGTGACAGCACGAGCGGCCGTGTGGTGACAGCCGCCGCACGGCGTACCAAGTCTAACGTTCCATGCGCGACATCCACCACAATGCCGCGAGCGTTGCACCTCCGGATTACCTCTGCTCCAGCATCGGACAGTCCGCCATGAACCGGTTCCTCGGTCTGGATGTCTCCCAGCTCGTTGACCCGGTAATGTGTGAGCTGAAGGTGGCGGAGCTGCCAACGCTCATACGCCTCGTCCACCCGCGCCGGATTACCTTCCAGGAAATCGCCGCCCTCCGCAGCCACCACGACGCGCGGTTCGCCGGACCGGGCCGCGAGAAGCCCGGCGGCATCCGTCACGATCGTCATGGACTGTGCGGCCGCCAGAGCGTGAAGCCGAGCAAAAGCCGCCTGAGAATAGGCATACAACTCGCCAGGCGCCGGGGTCCGGTAGGGGTGAATGCGATGATCTTCCATCACCCGGTGGGTCGGGGAATCGGACACGATCGCAAGGCAGACCACGGCTAGACCCCCCTCCCGCATCGGTCCTGCGACCGGCGTAAACGGCGCGTTCGATCTAACGTGCAGCAGCTTCCCGGCATGGGAGTGGGTATCGACCGTCACGGCGTCTGCGGTGACCGCGCGCGGATCGACTTCGGGCGCGGCGGCAGCCAGGCAGAGCAGCGGGGCCGCTGCCAGCAGCCGGCGCCGGCCAAACCCGCCAACGACAGGGCGCGCCGCGTCCAGGCACCACACACAATCTGCCTTGCGAAAACGCCCTTCCAACACGACGGGTCCACTAACCAGCGAAGTGGCGGCCGAGACGTGCACGCGCGCGCCGGCAGGGCTCGGTAGACAGCCTGGGCAGCACGGTGCCTCCGCGACCAGCAAATGACGTCCAGCAAAGTCCGGGCGCGACAGCCATCCCGCAAGCTGCACTGTGCGGCCAACGAATGCGGCCGCATAACCTGTTGCTATATCGTGCCAATCAAGCCGCATTTTTTCATCCCACGCTGCCAGGTTCAATGGCGCGTCGCGCTCTGCAGCACCTGCGTGCCGCCGTCGGCACCACAACGTCTCCGTAGCCCTTCGTGGATCCTAGAGCAGGATGACATCGCTCTCGCTCAGCCATCTGCTCCAGGTGTTTGTTTGATCGCGTGATTCAGACCTCCGGCGATTCCGCCTCCGGTCATCACGCTCTATGCAAGGCCGCAGAGCGGCTGCCCCGTGGTTTTCAAACCGCCGAAGCCCCGGACGACCAACGCCCCACAAACAAAAGACCGGCAGACTGGCGTCATCCGCCAACCTGCCGGCCTGTCAAATGCAACGCGCCGCCCGGCATCAAGGCCCAGCGGCGGATGGCCTTAGCGAACGGAGGTGATCGCGTTGCGGTTCTGCGCCCAAGCCTGCTCGTTCGAGCCTTGCGCCGTCGGCCGGTCCTTGCCGTAGCTGATGGTGGTCATGCGCGCAGCGGCAACGCCCTTGGCCTTCAGGTAGGATGCGGCGGAGTTCGCGCGACGGTTGCCGAGCGCGAGGTTGTATTCTTCGGTGCCACGCTCATCGCGTGTTGCCGGCGATCTGGACATTCACGCTGCCATACTTGGCGAGCCAGGCGGCCTGCTTGTCGAGCGTCGCTTTCGCATCCGGGCGCAGGCCTGACTTGTTGAAGTCGTAGAAAACGCGATCGCCGACATTGGCGACCAGGTCTTCCTGGCTACCCGGAACGATGGTGCTGACTGGGGTCGCGGGCGCGGTGGCTTCCGGCGCTTTCGGGGAGCACGCCGCCAGCAGGGCGACGGCGGAGAGAGCGCCGAGGATCTTTGTGTTCATCTTATCTTCGTCCCTGGGATGGGTGCTGTCCAATGCGCAGGCGATACCAGCGCAGGCGCAACGGTAATCCGTTCCGTCCGCGTGAGCGATTAACGTGACATTAGGAGCGCGGTCAAGTTCCCGAATCCGCGCCCCTAAGACATGCCTTGCCTGTTGCATAGAAGACACTATTATCAAATGTCACACTTGTTGCCCCGGCTCCCCCGTCGGCTCATTGCCCCAGCGGCGACCATGCTGGATCGGACGCGTCCGTCGGCGTCGGCGCCGGACGCTCATTGAACCCGGTGATATCGACCGAAACCAGCCGCGAGGAGAATCCGCGGCCGCGTGAATCCCGCGCCCGCGTCTCGCGCCAGAACATCAGCACGCGGCCGTTCGGGGCGAAGGTCGGCCCCTCGACCAGCCAGCCTTCGGACAGGATGCGCTCCCCGGATCCGTCCGGGTGCATCACGCCGATGGCGAAGTTGGACGTGTCTCCAGCATAGCGGGTGAACGCGATCAGGTCGCCGCGCGGTGACCACACCGGCGTGCGCGTAGTGGCCGTTGCCGAAGCTGATGCGCTTCTGCGCCGCCGCCGCCCGCATCCATGACATAGATCTGCTGGTCGCCGCCGCGGTCGGAGGCGAAGGCGATCTGCGAGCCGTCCGGGCTGTAGCATGGGCTGACGTCGATCGACCCCGAGCTGGTCAGCCGCCGCGACGACTCGACTGCCCAGATCGACGGAGACGATGTCCGACCCGCCGCCGTCCGCCACCGCCATGACCACGCTGCTGCCGTCGGGGCGAAGCGCGGGGCGAAGGTCATGCCGGTGAAGTCGCCCAGCACGCTCTGCCGGCCGGTCTGCAGGTTGAACAAGTAAACCCGCGGCCGGTTGTTGGCGTAGCTCATGAAGGCGATCTCATCGCTGCGTCGGATGGAAGCGCGGCGTCAGCACCAGCCACGATCCATCGGTCAGCATCCGGTTGTTCTCGCTGTCCTGGTCCATGATCGCGAGGCGCTTGGTGCGCCGGTCGCGCGGGCCGGTGGCCGAGATGTAGACGATGCGGGTGTCGAAATAGCCCTTCTCGCCCAGCAGCCGCTCGTAGATCACGTCGGCCATGATGTGGGCGATGCGGCGCCAGTTGGATTGCGTGGTGGTGTAGGCGGTGCCCTGGATCTGGCGTCTGCGGCAGGATGTCCCACAGCCGGAACTCGACGCGCAGCTGCCCGCCGCCCACCGACCTGCACGCTGCCCGTCACCAGCGCCTGCGCGCCGGTCGGCTTCCAGTTGCTGAAATTCGGCGCGCCGTTGGCCGGCGTGCTGGCCTGGATGAACGCGGCCTGGTCGATCAGCCGGAACAGCCCGCTGCGCGCCAGGTCGTTGCTGATCACGCCGGCGATGTCGCGGCCAAGCTGCTCCGACGCGCCGTCCGCGCCGCCGAGGTCGGGAATGGCGATCGGAATCGGTTCGGTGCGCGCGCGGTTGACGTCGATGACCGCCGATTGGCCGCCGCGACCGGATGCTGGCCAGACAGCGCCTGGGCCATCACCGGAAGGCACGGCGTCAAACAGGCCTGCCGCGCCGGCGATCAGGGCAGCGGCGGCCGAAGGATCGAATTCGGAATTTGGATCATGGCGCTGTCTTCCATGTTGTCGCTCGGGACGCAACGATTCCCGTTACGCCGTCGCGAGGTTTGTGACGGTTCGGATTCCCACGCCTGCGATCATGGCGAGAACCGGAACGTCAGCACGTTGATCTTGCCCAGAAGCGTTGTTCGGCAGCGGCAGGTTGGCGCAGTGCGGATCCAGGATCGCACGCATCGCGCGTTCGGCAAACGCCCGGAAGCGCGGATCGCCCATGCGGCCGACATCGTCGCCCGCGACCTCGGCCTTGCGCACGACGCCCGACGCATCGGTGGTCACGGTCAGCAGTCACCCGCTGCTTGTCGATATCCAGCGCGCCGGCGTCCTTGGTCCAGCATTCGCGCACATGGTCGCCGATCGCGCCGCGCTGGTCGGCACTCAGCGCCGCGGTGTCGTTGCCCAGCGGGTTGCCGCCGCCATTCGGCTGCACCACCGGCCTTCGGATTGGTCCGCGCCTTCGGCGGCTGCGTTCTGCGCCAACTGCTGGCGCAGCTTCTCCAGCGTGTTCTCCACCGACTGCTGTTCGGCGCCGGGTTCTTCGTCACGTTCGGCTGCGACGTCGTGCTGGGCGGCGACGGCGGCGGCGGCACGGGCGGTGGCGGCAGCGGCAGCGGCGGCTCTCGGCTTCGGCGGCGTCGGCGTCGGCGGCGTCGGTGGCGCGGCGGCGGTGGCGGCACGACTTCGGCGCCGGCTCCGGGCTGCGGCTCCGGCGGCGGCGTCGGCGGCGGCGGCGTGGGCGCCGGCGGCGTCGGCGCTCGACATGGCTGCGGCGGAGGCGGTGGCGGCGGTGGCGGAGGCGGCGGCGCCTCCTCCGGCTCCGGCTTGGGCGGCGTCGTCACCGGCGGTGCCGGCGGTGCGTTCTTCCTTCGACGGCGCCGGCACCTCGGCCGGCGCGGGCGCCTGCATCGAGGACTTGGCGGTGCCCTGGAACACCATCGCGACGGTGGTTTCCGGCGGCGGCTCGTCCTTCGGCGGGAAGTGCGGCAGGCCGATCAGCAGGGCCAACACCACCGCAACGTGCAGCGAACGCCGACACGATCAGCCCGCGGTCGCAGCCGCGGCGTCATCCGGCGGGTCCGCCGCTCGATCGTGTCCGTCGTCGTAAGAGTTGCTGCAGCACGCGGCGGTCACCGGAAGCTCATGGGAAGCGAGATACGCTGGCCGGGATCGGCATGGGTGAACTCGGCAAGCCCGCGCTCTGCGGGCCGGCTCCGTGCGCGATTTCGGCCGAGTCCAAACACCCCGGTCCCGGGACATCGCATGAGCGGCCGCCAACTCGACGTGAGGCCAGGCCGAACCGACGACGGACAAGCATCGCTCCGCACGCGGGCATTGCCGGCAGCACCCTACTTCTTCGTCCCCGACGGCGCCGGAGCGGCCGGCTTGGCGACCCGCCGGATGACGCCGGCGCCAGCCGGCTGTTCCGCCAGCAGCGCCACCTTGGTGAAGCCGCCCTGGGTGATCGTGCCCATCACCTCCATGATCCGGCCATAGGCCAGGTCCTTGTCGCCGCGCACGAAGATCCGCCGCTCCGGATTGTTCTGCGCGATCGCCTGCAGCTTGGCGACCAGATCGCCGATCTCGACCGCCTGGTCCTGCAGGAAGATCGTGCCGTCGGCCTTGATCGACACCGTCAGCGGCTCACTGTCGCTGTTCAGCGGCTGCGCGTTGGTCTTCGGCAGATCGACCGACACGCCGGACGTCATCAGCGGTGCGGTGACCATGAAGATGATCAGCAGCACCAGCATGACGTCGACCAGCGGCGTGACGTTGATCTCCGCCAGCGGCCGGTAGCGTCCGCGTCCGCCCCTCGTGTTCATGGAGAACGCCATGATCTAGCTCCCGCTGTTCGGACGTCCCGGTATGGGCTCAGGCCCGCTCCTCGCTCTGGCGCGACAGGATCGCGCTGAACTCGCTGCCGAAATTCTCCAGCCGGCCGGCGAAGCGAGCCAGGCTGTTGCTGATCTGGTTGTAGGCGAGCACCGCCGGGAATCGCCGCGACCAGGCCGATCGCGGTGGCGAACAGCGCTTCGGCGATGCCCGGCGCGACGACCGCCAGGTTGGTGTTGTGCATCGCCGCGATCGCCGAGAAGGAGTGCATGATGCCCCACACCGTGCCGAACAGGCCGATGAACGGGGCGGTGGCGCCGACGCTGGCCAGGAACACCATCCAGCGCTCCACCCGGTCCATCTCCCGCTGCACCGTCACGGTAATGGCGCGGTCGATTCGCTCGCGCACGCTGGTGTGGGAGATATCGGCGCCGGCCACGCGCACCGAGCGGCGCCATTCGCCCATCGCCGCGGCGAAGACGGCGGCCATCGGGTGATTCGGATTGGCGCCTTCGCGGTCGAACAGGTCATCGAGGCTGCCGCCGGACCAGAAACGGTCCTCGAATCCATCGGCTTCCTGTTGACCGTCCGCAGCGTACGACCATTTCTCGAACACGACGGCCCAGACCCAGACGCTGGCGCCGAGCAGCCCGAGCATCACCAGCTTGACGACGATATCGGCCTGCATGAACAGGCCCCAGAGCGACAGATCGCCGCCGGCCGTTCCCAGATTTACTGCATCGACTGCCCGATCCACTTGCCCTAGCCCCCAACTGCCTCATCGCTCGCCACAACGTCACTGCTCATAACGTCCTCACGCGCAGCGTCGCTACCGCGAAGAACGGCCATCGCCTCCCGCCAGCGAGGCGGAATACGGGCCGGCTTGTTTCCTCCGATTCGCACGCAGGCGAGCTTGATGCGCAGCGTCGCGCAGATGCCGTTCGGGCCGCGCACCGTCTGGCGCAACAGGACCGTTGCGCCGCCCACGTCCATGGTTTCCGTCTCGACCACCAGCAGGTCGTCGAGCATGGCGGGGCGCACATAATCTATTTCCGCGCGATGCACCATGAACATCAGGCATGAATCGTTCAACAAGGTCCGCATGCGGGATTCCCGCGTGACGCAAGGCCTCGGTGCGGGCGCGTTCGGCATAGCGCAGGTAGTTGGCGTGATAGACCACGCCGCCCGCGTCCGTGTCCTCATAATAGACGCGAAAGGAATAGCGGTGGATGGAGGCGGATGAGCATTCATTTACGAACCGTCATCGCTGAGCGCATCGCAGCAGCGGCAACACGTTCCGGGGCGGTTTCAGACCGAGATGCCGCCAGCCCGGTTCGCCCAGCATCCGGCCGCGACTGGTGCGCAGTATCAGCCCTTCCTGGATCAGGTACGGCTCGACCACGTCCTCCAGCGTGTCCCGCGCCTCGGCCAGCGCGGCGGCCAGCGTCTCGACCCCGACCGGCCCGCCGGCGTGGTGTTCGGCGATGCGGCGCAGGTAGCGGCGGTCCATCGCATCCAGGCCAAGGGGATCGACCTCCAGCCGGGTCAGCGCGGCATCCGCGACGGTTCGATCGACCGGGAATCGCCCTGCACGGCGGCGATGTCGCGCACCCGGCGCAGCAGGCGTCTGGCGATTCGCGGCGTGCCGCGGGACCGGCCGGCGATCTCGGCCGCGCCGTCCGTCGGTCAGGTCGAAGCCCAGCAGGCGAGCACCGCGGGCGATGATCGTCCGCAGTTCCTCGGGCGTATAGAACACCAGCCGCAACGGGATGCCGAACCGGTCGCGCAGCGGCGTCGCCAGCAGCCCGGCGCGCGTGGTGGCGCCGACCAGGGTGAAGGGCGGCAGGTCGATCTTCACGCGTGCGCGCCGACGGGCCGTCGCCGATGATCAGGTCGAGCTGGAAATCCTCCATCGCCGGATACAGCACTTCCTCGATCGCCGGCTGCAGGCGGTGGATTTCGTCGATGAACAGCACGTCGCGCGGCTGCAGGTTGGTCAGGATCGCCGCCAGCGAGCCCGCCTTGTCGATGATCGGGCCGGAGGTGCCGCGGAAACCCACCCCCAGCTCCCGCGCCACGATCTGCGCCAGCGTCGTCTTGCCCAGGCCGGGCGGGCCGTGCAGCAGCACATGGTCCAGCGCCTCGCCACGGTCGCGGGCGGCCTGGATGAAGATCGCAAGATTTTCGCGGCTGGCCTTCTGCCCGGTGAAATCCGCCAGGGTCTGCGGCCGCAGCGAGGCCTCGCCGGCGTCCTCCTCCAGGCGGTCGGGCGAGAGACGTGCGTTTGCTGTCGCTCATCCGCCAGCCCTCTGCGCCAGTCCTTTGGGCCAGGTCGCGCAGGCTGTCACGGATCACGGCATCGAATCCGGCATCCTCACCCAGACGTTCCAGCACGCGGGTGACGACGGGCAGCGCCTCCGCCCGGCGGTAGCCCAGGTTGACCAGGGCGGACAGCACGTCCTCGGCAACGCCGCCGACCGGCACCGGCGTGTAGCTGACGCCCGGCGCGGACGGCATGGCGCCGGTCTTGTCCTTCAACTCCGTCACCATCCGGGCCGCCAGCCGCGGCCCGACCCCCGGCGCTCGGCTCAGGCTGGCCTTGTCGCCGGCGGCGATGGCGCCGATCAGGTCGGCGGGCGAGAGCGTGGAGAGTATGCCCAGCGCCACCTTGCCCCCGACACCCTGCACCGTCGTCAGCAGGCGGAACCAGTCGCGTTCGGAGGCATCGGCGAAGCCATAGAGCAGGATCGCGTCCTCGCGCACATGCGTCTCGATCAGCACGCGCGCGGCCGCCGGCGGCTGCGGCAGGGCCGACAGCGTGCGAGAGGAGGCCTGCACCAGATACCCGACGCCGCCCACGTCGATGACGCAGGTGCCGTCGGCGAGTGCATCCACGCGTCCGGTGAGCTGTGCAATCATGCAGGAGTCCGGGTTCCGCGGCCTGCCACGGGAATTGGGGCGGCGGCGCATCATACCCCGATTTCTGGCGAAATGGGGGCGCAGGCCGCGGATCGTGTTGCGAAAGGTGACGCGGGCACGCCGGGCGACACATTCGCCCCCTAGGGCTGCCGGTATGCGCGCAGGGGTGCCAACTGAGGTAAGGTTTGCGGCTGCGCGAGAAATCAATACCATACCAGCGGCCCGTTCGTCTCAGCACGAGCGAAGAATTCGGGCCGCTGGTATAATACCTGCGGCCCGACGTGATGACCGTTTTCGGGTTCTATCGTCGTGGTCGGCGAAGGCCGGCCATCCAAGCCTTGAGATGCCGGTTGAGACAAATCCGTGGATGGCCGGCCTTCGCCGACCACGACGAGAAAGGGTCAGTGCGTAGAGCCGCTGGTATGACGCCATGATCGACCGCCACCAGCTTGACGCAGATCAATGCCAAGCGGCCCGACCGGACTCACGATCCCTCCGTCAACTGAACGGGGAAAGTCATGTCCATCGGCAATCTGCTCTATCTGCTGATGTGCATCGGTGCATTCACCGGTTTTGCCGTCGTGCTTGCCTTCGAATCCTGGCAACAGGGCAGGCTTGGCCCGGAAACGACCGGCCCCGTCGCGGAAGACGATCGAGACCTCGATCATAGCCACGGACATGCCGTCCGCGCCTGATTAGGTCGGCATTGTCGAGAGTGCTTATACACACCGCCAACCTGGGTGGTGCAGCCCCGACCGAACGCAGCGGGGCGGCACCACCCTCTTTTTTGCGGTCGGCCAGGCTATTTCAGCTCGAATCCCATCGCCTGCAGGGTCGCGACCAGCTTGTCGCGGCCGGACAGCGCAGCGAGCTTGCCCATGCGGCCGATGACCCGTTTGGTCCAGGTGTCCGTCGCCATTTCGTTGCGCACCGAGAATCCGCCGATCAGCCTGTCATAGGCAGACCGACGCTGCGCCTCGTCCACCGGCACCTCATAGGTCTCGCGGTGCAGGATGACCTCCTGCGGCAGACGCGGCTTGACCTCGCCGAACGCCGCCTCGGTCGGGTAGCCGACGCACATGCCGAAGACGCCGAACGTGCCGGACGGCAGGTTCACCACCTTCGCCACCTCCAGCGGCTGGTTGCGCAGCGCTCCGATATAGACGCAGGACAGGCCCAGCGACTCGGCGGCGACCGTGGCGTTCTGCGCCGCCAGCGCGGCATCGATCGCGGCGACCAGGAATGTCTCCTGATACGGCATCACCTCCAGCGTCACGCCTTCCTGCTGCGCCAGGCGCTGGTTGCGGGAGATGTCCGCGACCCAGACCAGGAACAGCGGGCACTGCTCGATATGCTTCTGGTTGTTCGCCAGCGTCGCCAGCGCCGCCTTCTTCTCCGGATCGGTCACCGCGATCACCGACCAGGTCTGCAGGTTGGAGCTTGTGGCGGCGGACTGCGCCGCGGCGATCAGCGTTTCCAACGTGCCCGCCGGCAGCGCGTCGGGGCGGTAACCGCGCACGGAGCGGTGGTTGAGCAGCAGGGCGATGTGCTCATTCCAGGGGCCGGAAGCGGGCATTGCATCGGGGCCATAGCGCAGCGCCAGCGCATCGGCGGCGACCGGCCCAGCGGAAAGGCCAGCGGTATCCGCAGCGGGACTCATCGTCGGAGGAGAGACGTCCATGACTTGAACCTGTGTCAAAGGTGGCAGGCGCGCCAAATGGCTCAACTGAGTGACTCAGGTGAGTGGTTCGGGGACGCCCAGAGGATGGCGGAATCCTGACCCGACCGGTTGATGTGTGGCAAGCCTGCAGCGCTGGTCAGGCCCTTCTCTCAGACGCCGTGGCGCAGGCCGCCGGTTATTGAGGCGCCGTGGGCGCGCCGCCGCCGACGCCGGCCGTGTACCGCCGGCGCCAGGAACGAACCGGCCGATATTGCCCAGCAGTTGCTGCATGAACGACGCCTCGGTGCCCGGCGACGGCGTGGTGCGCGCGATCACCGACACCGGAAGCGCATCGTCCGCCCCCCGCTCGTGAATGTCGCGCAGCACGCCCTTGTCGTCGAAGGTCATCTCAATGACCTTCTGGTCCAGTTCGCCCAGCGTCCGGCCGATCCGCGGCTGCGTCACCTCGCTGATATAAAGCCATTTGTTGTCGTCGAACGTCGCCGTTGCGGTGGGTGAGCCGATCACGGCGGTGACATCCGCCTTGGTGGAGGTCCCCGGCGTCAGTTCCTTCAGTTGCTCCGGATCGACCTTGTTGCCGCGCACTTGTGGCGGCGGCGCAAGCCAGGAGCAGGCAGATACCAGCAGGCAGCATGCCAGCAGCAGAGGGCGGACGGCGGTGGGCATGAACGAACGAAACCCCGCATATCACTCAGAACCGGCTGGATGGAACGCGGGCCGGTGCTATCTATCATGTGCCTGTCACGGCCGCCCCGGCCGTGTCAATGAGCAACACGAGGGCTTTGGGTGGCGGGTTTCTTCACAAAGCGCGGCAAGCAGGAGCGGGCGGCCTATCATCTCTACGGATCGGCCGTCGCGGCAGCGCGCGATCCCTATCTCTATGCGACCCTGGGCGTGCCGGATACGCTGGACGGACGGTTCGATGCGATCTGCCTGCATGTCTACCTGCTGATCCGGCGGCTGAACCAGGACGGCGCCGCCGGTGCCGAGATGGCGCAGGCGGTGTTCGACGCGATGTTCCACGACATGGACATCAACCTGCGGGAAATGGGCGTGGGCGACATGTCCGTCGGCAAGCGCAACCGCAAAATGTGGGAGGCATTCCACGGCCGCTCGGCCGCCTATGCCGCCGCGTGGGAGGATGCGGACGCCTTCGCCGCCGCAATCGGCCGAAATTTCTGGCGCGGCATCGAACCGCCCGCCGGCTCAACCGCTATACTCGTTCGACTGGCCCGGGCGCAGCACGCCGCCCTGCTGGCCCAGCCAGCGACCACCATCATGGCCGGCACGGTGCAATTCTTGCCGGCCCAGGAGGCAACGCGATAATGCAACCCGAACTGCACCGCCCGCTGCCGGTTGAGCGTGTCGGTCCGAACGGCCTCGACGTGACGGTCGAGGCAACCCCAGCCGAATGCGCCGCCCTGGCAGAGCGCATGAACCTGCCCGCCATCCAGCGCCTGGTCTGCACCTTTCATCTCTCGCAACTGGGCTTGCGCCGCGTCCTGGCAACCGGACACCTGCAGGCCGAGGTGACGCAGACCTGCGTCGTCACGTCTGGAGGATTTCGCCGCGACCCTGGACGAGGATTTCCGGATCCGCTTCGTCCCGGAGGACGAGATCGCCGAGGAACTCGAGCTTGATGACGACGACGAAGTGCCGTTCGGCAACGGCCTGCTCGACCTGGGCGAGGCGGCGGCGGAGCAGCTTGGCCTCGCGCTGGACCCCTATCCGCGGATGCCCGGCGCGGAACTGCCGTCCCTGGACGAGGAGGAGGAGGACCGTCCATTCAGCGCGCTGGACCGGCTGCGGCGGGTGAACTGATCCGATGTGACGGTGACCCCAGAGTGAGGCTCTGGGATGCCCCGCTCGGGGTGCCCCACTCTGGGGTGCCCCAGGGGGCTGGGATGCCCTGCTCGGGGGGGCCCTGCTCTGCGGGTGCCCCAGAGGGTGGTGCCCCAGAGGGTGGTGCCCCAGGGGACGCCCATTGGCCTGCCCGAGCGCGGACAGCGGAGACGGAACACGGAAAGTTGCAGATTCAGGACGTTCCGGCGCGTTTTTCAGAGCCGGTTTGACAGAAAGCAGCTTGGCGCGACACGGGCGACGGTGCTTTAGTCCGAGTCGATGCGCGTCCTGCACCATATGCCGTTGTCGCCGTACGCCCGGAAGGTCCGCCTCGTGCTGGCCGAAAAGCGCCTGCCGTACGAGCTACGGACGGAAAAGACGTGGGAGCGACGGACCGAATACCTGGAGATGAACCCGGCCGGCACGGTGCCGACGCTGGTGGAGGACAACGGCCTGATCATCCCCGATTCGGCGGTGATCTGCGAGTATCTGGACGAAGCCTACCCCGACAGCAGCCTGATGGGCCGCACGCTGGCCGAACGGATCGAGGTGCGGCGCCTGGTCTCCTGGTTCGACGGCAAGTTCGCCGCCGAGGTGACCAACAACCTCTACGGCGAGAAATACCTGAGACGCCTGACGGGACGCGGCAACCCGGATCCCTCGGCGATCCGCACCGGGTATACGGCGCTGCGCTATCACCTCGATTACCTCGGCTGGCTGGCCGAGACCCGCAAATGGCTGGCCGGCCACGCGCTGTCGGTCGCCGACTTCGCCGCGGCAGCGCATCTGTCCACGCTGGACTTCATCGGCGAGATCGACTGGTCGCTGTCACCGCCGGTGAAGGAATGGTACGCCCGTATGAAGTCGCGGCCGAGCTTCCGCGGGGTGCTGGCGGATCGTGTGCCGGGGACGACACCGCCGGCGCATTACGCCGATCTGGATTTCTGACGCCGGCACGCGGAAGCCGCCCCCCGTGGGGCCTCCGTCCGGGGCCCGCCCCCTTCCCCGTCATGGCCCGGCGTTTCGGCGCGAGACGCTCAATTGCCCCGTCCCCTGTTTCCGGGACATGTCTGGACACCGAATTGTAGCTTACCGTGTGATCCAGACTGTGGGAATCTGGCTTGGATAATCGCGCCATGATGGCGCAGGTCACCTCCGGCATGGGCTCTTGCCCAAGGCGAACGCCTAAGCGGTCTTCCGTCGCGAAATGCCAATAACAATCCCCGTGCTGCCTCCAGAATGGGATTGTCCGCCCGACCGGGAAATAAACGAGGAGGAAGCAGAATGCGTAGCATGATCCTGGCATTGATGACCGCCGTGGTGATCACGCCTTTGGTCTCGATGCCGGCCGCAGCTTCGGACCGTACCGACGTCCTGGCAGTGGTGAAGCAATATGCTGCTGCCCTTAGCAAGGCCGACAAGAATGCCGCTCAGGGCCTTTGCGCGACGCAAGTGACCATCGTCGACGAGGTACCACCGTATGTTTTTCAGGGGACGACGGCCTGCAATGATTGGTTGGAAGCGCTTCTGACGCTCGACAGGCAGAAAGGGATTAGCGACGAAAACCTGGCCGTCGGCAGGCCGAAGCGTGTCGCCGTCACCGGAGATCGCGCCTACGTCGTCACACCGGCCACCTTCAGCTACAATGTGAAAGGCAAGGCAACGTCGGAGGCCGGCATTTGGACCTTGGCCTTGCAAAGGCTGGCCGGTGGCTGGCGGATCATGGGCTGGACCTGGGCGCAGATGGCTCAGGAAGCCCCTCACGCAGGGGACTGAAAGTCTTATTGCGGTACCCCGCGTCATGGCGGGCGCAGGCCCCATCCGCGTTGAAATGGGATATGTCTTTTGCGAACGTGGCCGTTATGGGTGGTGGAGAGCGGACCTTGGGTTAAGCCTGTCTGGCGGTTAAGCCGGTCTGGCAATCCACCGAGCGGCTACTTATACCAGGGGCCCTATCTATGACCAAGTCTGTCATTGGGCGGCTATTGAGCAATTCCCGAGAGCAGACGTTCGTCGTGCTGCTTCACCGGCAGGACTGCGCCCATTGCGGTCATAACGATGGTAGTGCTCAGGCGCATTCAGATGATGCATTCGGCCCACCAATCCTTGGGCGTTGCTTTCCTCGTCTCGTTCAAGCGATACGTTCGACGATCTGGAAGTCCGGTTTGTTCGACGACCTAAGCGAGCTGACGACATAAGCGAGTTATTGTGATCTGCCCGTCAAACTGACTGGGTTACGGTGACGTGTCACCCCTACACGCTGGACAGCCGTGTCATGCCTACACGCCGAACAGCCATGATCGTGATCGGAGCCGTCGCCCTCCGGATTACGTCACCAAAGCTAATTCGGGACGCCTGGGCGCAGTCAGGCGACCAGGCAATCGGCTTCGTGAAAAACACGAGCGAGCAGTTGGCAGCCATCGTCAATAGCGCCGCCTCGCCGCAGGAAATGCGCGACCGACTGAAGAACGTTATCGATTCAACTGTGGACGTTGACGATGTTGGGCGCTTCTGTCTGGGCCGTTTCTGGCGCCTCGCTACGCCCGACCAGCAGAAGCAGTATATGGCCCTGTTCCGCGACCTTATGGTGATGAAAATCGCCGACCACCTTGGTGAATATAGGGGCGTACAGGTCACCACGGGGTTGGCGCGAAAGAGTGCCGATACCCAGATCGTAATCACTAATATCGAGGGACCGAGAACCTCGACCCGTCGAGTGGATTGGGTTGTCAGCACTTCGACCGGCGCCCCAATGGTTGTCGATTTGCTCGCAGGTGGCACCAGTCTCCGCCTAACCCAAAGCGCAGATTTCATCTCCTACCTTGCGCACCACGACTATAGCATCCCAGACCTTATCGACGCGATGCGCCAAATGCTGAGCCAGGCCTCGAACGTCCGGCCCTAGCGCACTGACTCAGGCGGACCATGCTCTGAGTTTGGTGAGGATTGCCGTTGACGGGGCGGTCCAGATGAACGGCTTCGGGTCGGCATTGTGGTCGGCGAGGTAGCGATTGATCGCGGCTTGCAAGTCCACGAGGGAGTGGAAGCTGCCGCACCGGATACGCTTGCGGGTGAGCGCGGAGAAAAGCGTCTCGACTGCGTTCAGCCAGCTCCCCGCCTTGAGCGGAATGTTTGAGTCCAGCACATCCCGACCCGGAAGCGGACCGACAGAAAGCCACCCGAACCGGTCATCGCATTATGCGTCCCAGCCTTCGAGGCCGAGATCAGAAGTATGGCAGCGAGGGCGGGTAGTATGACCGCGCTCGGCACCAGCCCGAGCAGGCGGCCGCCGAGGTAGCTCCGGACGATCGAGCCCGCTGCCATGACGACCACGCAGCCCCGGTTGCGGCCGAGAACGCAGACGCCGATCAGGAGGGGAAGACGGAACTCGGCTCCGCCCAAGCCAATGAGGCCGCCCAGCGCGCCGATGCTGGCGCCGCCGCCGAACGAGACGGACAGGCTGCGGGCTTGCGGAGAGGCTGACATGCTCATGCCTCGCGGTGCTCACGGAGAGAAAGGCGTGGATGGCGAGCCTTCGCGCGCGGTTTCCTCGCTATTTCCGTCGCACGTTAGGATCGGCGCCCTACCCCCATTGGAAGAACCCCACTTCCTCCGGCGCCTCGCACAGCTCCTCCTCGATCGAGGAGACCGCGGCCGCGCGGGGGCCGCGGCGGCAGAGGCGGGACATTTCCTCGACCGCGGCGGTATCGCCGGAGATCAGGGCCTCCACCGTACCGTCGGGCCGGTTGCGCACCCAGCCTGACAGGCCCAGGTCTTGCGCCTTGCGCAGCATCCAGTCGCGATAGCCCACGCCTTGCACCCGGCCGGAGATAACGAGCCGCTTGGCACTCACGTCCCGCCCCTCATGCCGTGTCCTCTCATGTGTCGCCCGACGTCAGGCGGATATAGCGTTCCGCCAGCGCGATATCCGCAGCAAGGTTCGCCTGCCGGTGCGTTGCCTCGGTGTCCTCGCCCCATTGTTCCGTCTGGAACAGCTCATCCAGCGACGCCAGGCCGTGCGCTGTCGGTGCGTCCAGTTCCCCCGCGGCCAGGGCCAGCCCCAGCACCAGGCTGCCCATCGCCGGCACCGCGATCCCCAGGCCGGCCAGCGTATCGGCACTGCACGCAGCAACCGCGCGGCGCAGCGCTCCGACCGTGTCGTGGTGCTGCTTGACGAACGCCACGCCGCTCGTGACCCGCAGCGGCGCGCCATGTGCGGTTTCGGCCCAGTCCAGCCAGGGCTGCCACTGCTCTGCCTGCCGCCGCACGAGTTCCTGCGGCGCCTCCGCCCAGTAGCAGAGCAGGTCGCTCTCGCCATACCGCGCGATGGCATCGATGACGGGATGAGGGTCGGGGACGATCCGCTCCTGCGCCGTGCCGGCGAGCCGGGTCAGCGGCGTGTCGCCGAACGACATCTCGCCGCCCTTTTCGCCGCCGGCCGACTGCCATTCATGCGCGATCGCCTGCGCCAGCCGCCCCGACCGCACCACCAGCTTCTCCGCGCTCGGCAGCCGCATCGGCTTGCCGTCCAGCCGGATCTCGAAACCGGTCTCGGTGCGTTCAGCGGTGGCTTGGTCCCAGAAACGTCTCAACGGAACAGACCCTTCAACGCGTCGGCGGGATTGCTCAGGCTGGGGGCGGAAGGTGCCTGCTTCGGCGCCTTCTGCTGCGGCGTACTAGCCTGAGCGGGCGCCGCCTGTCCACGCGCCGCCGCCAGCGCCGCCGGGCAGATATCGCCGCCGCCCGCCACACCGATCGCCTTGTCGGCACCCAGCAAGCCGCCGACGATGCCAAGCGCCGTCGCGTTGCCGGCCAGCGCGCCGGCCACGGTGCCGGCATTGGCTTCCGCCGCACCCAACTTGTTCACCGCCACCGACGGCGCCCGCATCGGACCCGAGACGTTGACCGGGATCTCCAGCGTCGTCGCCGCCGCCCGCACCTGTGGCTTCAGGCCCATATCCAGCGTTTCCGAACCAAGATTGGCACTGCCCGATCCGCTCATGGTCAACAGCGTCGAACTCAGCGCCAGCGGATCGATCGTCGCGACGCCGTGATTGGCGCGCACGCGTGTGGCGAAGCAGCGCAGCTCGCTGGTGCCGCCCTTGCCGACGAGGTCGAGCAGATTGATCGCCTCCAGCACCCGGCCCAGCAGGGAGCCCATGACGCGGTTGTCGAGTGTGCCGCCGGCCACGGCCAGACCCAGCGATCCGTCCAGCGTCGATGCGATGGCGTGCGGCGAGGCGCCGACCCCGCTGAGGTCGGCGTAGACCTCCAGATTGCCGGTCGCCATCGGTGGCTGGCCGGTCATCGCCAGCAGCGTCTTCAGCGCCAGGCCCGGCGCGTGTAGTTGGATACGCACGGGCGGCGCGGCCTGGGTCGCATCGACGGTGACGCTGCCGGTCATGTGACCGGCCGGCAGATCGGCGGCCAGCCGGTCCACAGCCAGCTTGCCGCCCTTTCAGGGCGACATGCAGCGCGAGGGCTTTCGTGTCCGTACCGCTGGCGTGCAAGGTGGCGACGCTCAGTCCCACATCGGCGTCAGCGTCGCGCAGCACATCGAATGGGATGGGCGTTTCCGGGAAGATACGGTTGTCATGCTTCACCGGCTCCGCCGCGGGTTTCGGCGCGGAAGAGGGCGCACCCGGAGCAGGTGCCGACGGCGCAGACGATGACGGCCCAGACGGTGACGGCGCTGGGGCGGCCGGTCCCTTCGGCGCTGCGTTGGCGGCGGTTTGCAGCGCGTCGAGGTCGATGCGGTTCGACGTCAGGCTCGACGTCACCGCCGGCCGTGGCGCGAACGCCAGCACCACATCGCCGGACAGGTCGGCGTCGGGACTGGTCAGGCTCATGCCTTTTAACTGCAAGCCGTTGCGCAGGCCTGTTGCCCCTTCCGACACCGTCGCTTTGAAGGCGACCTGTTTCAGGGGCGGCAGCGAATGCTGCGCCAACGGCGACAGGGCCGAGGCATCGGGGATCTGCGCGTTCACCGCCGAGGTTGAGCCCGCGCTGGGCCGCCACATCAGCGATGTCGCCCTTGACCGCCAGGCTGGCCCCCGCCGCGGCCAGCGTCACATCGACCGGAAACGGCACCGGCTTCGCCTTCGAGGTAAAGGACGCGAGCGTGCCAAGCTGACCGGTCAGGGTGAACGCAGTGCCGCCGCGCGCCCCGCTGGCATCGAGCTGGACCGGCTGATCGGCTGCCGGCGCTTTGACATCCAGCGCTGTCAGCGTCAGCCCCGGCAACAGCGATCCGAGATCGGAGGCCCCGGCATGCGCATTCAGCGTCGAGACCGCAGGCTGTGCCCCCGAGGTGCCGGACAGCTTGGCGTCGAAGCTGACATCATGCACCGGCGGCAGCGCCGCAGTTGGCGCAAATACGTTGAAGGCGGACAGATCAGGCACGTTGCCCGGACACGGCGGCATTGTAGGCGTCGGTCTTCAGCCCCAGCGTGCCGTCGACCGAGACCTTCGCACCCAGGATACTGAGCGTCGCCTTGACCGGCCAGGGCGCGTCGCCTCTGGCCTGAAGCTGGCTGAGGGGGCCGGTATCGCCCACCAGGTTGAACGCCTTCCCGCCATAGGCGCCGTCCATCGTCACGTGCAGCGGCGCATCGCGCGAGGCGGCATGCGCATCGAATGCCTTGACCGCGAACGTCATCACCTTGCCGGTGCGATCGTCGCGCAGACCGACCTGCCCATCCTGGATGCTGACGCGTGCTGACACTGATCGAGGTCGCTCCGGACGGAGGCTTCACCGGAAGGGGCGTTGCCGGGGGCACCCGGCTGCGGCTGCCGACGGCCGTCTGGCGTGCCCTGCAGTCGTGCCCTGGGAGGTCATCTGCCAATTCGACTGCCCCGCCGCATTGGTCTCCAAGCAGGATGTCCGGCTTGATCATGATCAGCCGGTCGATCTGGACGTGGCCGGACATCAGCGGCAGCAGCGCGACCTGCAATTCCAAGGCACCGAGCGTGGCCATCTGCGGGCGGGAGAAGCCGGGCGGGTTGGCGAAGGCGGCGTCGGCGACGTGCAGCGTCGGCGTGAGCGAAATCTGCAGGCCGATCTTGCCGTTCAGCGTCAGGGCCCGGCCGGTGGCGCGCGCCGCTGCGGCCTCGATATCCGGCTTGTATTTGTTTGGATCGAAGGTCAGCAACACAGCAGCTATGCCGCCAGCCGCAATGACCACCAGGACGGCGAGACCGATCAGAACGAAGCGGAGAATGCGATTCAACGGGCTTTCCCTGCTGGCTTTGCTTGTGGGGCGTGAAATCCCAGCGTCTTGAACGTAGCGGCCATATGCGGCGGCAGATCGGCCTCCACCATCAGTTCGCCCCCGGCGGGATGAGGCAGCACCAGACGGCGGGCATGCAAGTGAAGATCGCTTGAGAGCCCTTCGACCAGCGCCGAAAAAGCCATGTTCTGGTCTGGCTCTTCGTATTTCTCGTCGCCCAGGATCGGCGCGCGCAGGGCGACGCAATGGACACGGAGCTGGTGCGTGCGGCCGGTCAGCGGTTGCAGTTCCAGCCAGGCGAGCTTGCGGGCGGCGTGGTCCAGCGTGCGGTAGTCGGTAATGGCGCGCTGGCCATCGGGGTCGTTGCGTTCGGCCGGGGCCATACGCTCCCCGCGGTTGCCGCCGACCTTCTTCAGCGGCATGTCGATGCGGCCCTCGACCGGGACGGGACGGCCAGCGACGACGGCCCAATAGGTCTTCTCGATATCGCGGCCGCGGAACAGGGCGGCGAGCTTGCCGGCCGAACCGGGGGTGCGCGCCAGCAGCAGCACGCCGGTCGTGTCGCGGTCCAGCCGGTGCACCAGGCGGGGCCGATGCTCGCTGCCGAGGCGCAACGCATCGAGCATGCCGTCGAGATGCCGGGTGATGCCCGGACCGCCTTGCACCGGCAGACCATAGGGCTTGTTCAGCGCGATGATGTGCTCGTCCTGGTAGAGAATGGCCTTGCGCAGGTCTCTCTCGTCGTTCGGATCGACCCGCAGGATGGCCTTCGGCGCATCCGGTTCGGGCAGCGGCGGGACACGGATCGACTGGCCGGGGGCGAGCCGGGTCGAGGTGTCGGCGCGCGCGCCATCGACCCGGATCTGGCCGGTGCGGCACAGTTTCTGGATCAGACTTTGCTGGAGCCCGGGGAAATGACGGCGGAACCACCGGTCGAGGCGGATATCCGCCTCATCCTCGGTGACGGTGCGGGCTTGGACGGACATGCGGGGGATTTGCAGGCGGCGACGCGCCGGGTCAAGGCTTATGGCGCGCGGCTCATGATCCGCGGTGGAGGGATGCGCCTGCTGGTCGCGGTCGGGATTCCGACACGCCCCGCCGACCTCCTGCGGCTCTCCTTGATCCACATACAATGGCGGAGACCGAACCCGCGCCGCCGACCTGGCGTACCTGGGCGGCGGCGATGCGCGCCGTGGACTCTTCCCTCGTTGAACCGCGGGACATCGACGGGCTCTGCTTTCGGGAGGAACTCCACGCGATCGAGGCTGTGATCGGCGGCCAGGGCGTCGGAATATGCAGCGACGTGTTGGTGGCCCACGAACTGCAAGTGGCGCACTTGCAGTGAAGGTCGGCGCACTGGTGAAGCTCAGTGAGTTGAGCCTCCCGGAATTTAGATTCTTCGCGGCGCACGTGCCCGGACATGCCCGTGAACCTGACATCGTTGCGTTCTCGGATTGGGTCGCTGGGCAGGCGCGCGACTATAAGCACGCCCCAGGCGTGGTCCATCCCAGCACTACCCAGCGGTTCAGCCCCGCTTCGCCCGCAACTCCGCCCAGTACGCCAGCCGCCGGCTGATCTCCCGCTCGAACCCGCGGTCGCGCGGCTGATAGAACTCCACCCGCTGCATCCCGTCGGGAAAATAGTTCTGGCCGGAGAACGCTTCCTCCGCGCCGTGGTCGTATTCATACCCCGCGCCGTAACCCAAGCTGCTTCATCAGCTTGGTCGGCGCGTTCAGGATATGCGCCGGCGGCATCAGGCTGCCCGTTGTCTTTGCCGCCGCCCTGGCAGCACCGAAGCGCGGTATAGACAGCGTTCGATTTCGGCGCGGTACCCAGATAGACGACGACCTGCGCAATCGCCAGTTCGCCCTCCGGCGAGCCCAGCCGCTCATACGTCTCCCACCCCGCCAGCGCCTGCGGCAGCGCGTTCGGGTCGGCCATGCCGATATCTTCGGCGGCGAAACGAACCAGGCGGCGGGCGATGTAGCGCGGGTCCTCCCCGCCGTTGAGCATCCGCGCGAACCAATAGAGCGCCGCGTCCGGGTCCGATCCGCGCAGCGACTTATGCAGCGCGGAGATCAGGTTGTAGTGCTCCTCCCGATCCTTGTCATACAGCGCGGCCCGTTTCGACAACAGATCGGACAGCTCGGCCGCGTCCAGCATGGGACTGCCGGGCGGCAGGGCGGCGACCTGCTCGATCATGTTGAGTAAAGTATCGTCCGTCACCATCGGCCATCGCGCGCAGCACGGCCTTGGCATCCTCGGTCAGCGGCAATGCGCGGCCCAGTTCGTGCTCCGAGCGGGCCAGCAGGCGATCGAGCGCGGCGTCGTCCAGCCGCTTCAGCACCATCACCTGGCAGCGCGACAGCAAGGCCCCGTTCAGCGCGAAGGAGGGGTTCTCGGTCGTCGCGCCGATCAGCGTGACCGTGCCGTTCTCCACCACCGGCAGGAAGCCGTCCTGCTGGGCGCGGTTGAAGCGGTGGATCTCATCGACGAACAGCAGTGTCCCCTGCCCCGCCCGCCGGCGCTTGGCGGCATCGTCGAAGGCGCGCTTCAGGTCGGCGACGCCGGAGAACACCGCCGAGAGCTGCACGAAGGCCAGATGCGCCTCGCCGGCCAGCAGCCGCGCGATTGTCGTCTTGCCGACGCCCGGCGGTCCCCACAGGATCAGCGATGCCAGCGACCCGCGCGCCAGCATCCGCGTCAGCACGCCATCTGGCCCGAGCAGATGGTCCTGACCAACGACGTCGCCGAGGCTCGCCGGACGCAGCCGGTCGGCGAGAGGGCGGTTGGGGTCCAGCGGCTCGGCGGGCGGGGCCGCAGGACCGAAGAGATCATCGGATGGAGGCACCATGCCAGCATAAACAAACGCCATGGCGCAGGCGATCCCTCCAAGGCGTGGCGCGGTTCCCAAACCGCATCGGGCGCTTGGGTGCATGTGAGGGCGCCCCGCGCATGCCGATCAGCCCAACGGGCTGCCGGTATCAGGCGTAAGCGGCATGCCGTGGTTCATCTGGCGCAATCAGCTTCCGGATGTTCTCGACCTCGGGTGGCGTGTCTGCCGTGGCCCGCTTCAGGTCATAGAGGCCCTGAAGATTGATCCAAAATTGCGCAGTGGTGCCGAATGCCTTGCCGAGCCGGATCGCCATGAGCGCCGTGACGGAGCGTTCGCCGTTCAAGATTTCCGTGACTGCGTTGGGCGGCACGCCGATGTGCGCGGCGAATTTCCGCGCGCTCATATCGAGTACGTCCAGGTGACGGCGTAGAATTCTACCCGGATGAACTGGAGGAAGATTATTAACAACAGAGTAGGACATGGTAGCCCCTACGGGTTGGTATGTTTGTCGTGATTGGTCCGTTAAGCCGGCTCGGTGACGCCTCAGCATGTCGGCCATCATCTCCGGCACGCGCAGGCTGCGGCCTGCCAACCCGCGTAGACGCGAAGAGTTACCGCAGTTCCAGCACCGCCTCCATCACCTCGGGATCATCCGGCATCCGATGCACGCTGAACCCAAGGTGCCGGATGAACGCCAGCATCGGCGTGTTGTCCGCCAGGATCTGCCCGACCGCCCGCTTCAGCCCCTGGCCCCGCGCCCAATCGATCAGCCGGCGCATCAAATGCGAGGCCAAGCCTCGACCTTTCATATCCGCTTGCACGATGACGGCGAATTCTCCGCTATCGCCACCCGGTTCGCAGGCCAGCCGAGCGACACCGACCGTTTCGTTCGTGGCGTCCTTCACGGCGATGAAGGCCATTTCCCGATCGTAATCGACCTGCGTCAGCCGCACCGTCTGCTCGGGCGACAACTCCCGCATGGCACTGAAGAAACGATAGCGGATGTCCTCCGGCGAGAGGCGCGCGAAAAACGCTGTGTGCGCCTCCGCATCCTCCGGCCGGATCGGGCGGATGGTGATGCGGTCGGGGCCCATCGTGCGATGCTCGATCAGGTCTGCGGGATAGGGCGCGATCGCCAGCCGCGCCGCCGGTTCGCCGGGCGCAAGCAGGCGCAGCCACGCATCGACGGCCAGCACGCCATGCTCGTCGGCAAACAGCGACGGGATTTGCAAGCTCGGCGATGTCGGGGAAATCGACGATCAACTGGCTGATGCGGACCAGCGTCTCGGCCACCGCACCTTCATTCGCCGCCGGCCGGTCGCGCAACGCCTTGCCCAGCGTATCCCCGGCGCGGCTGCGGCGAATCAGGCCGTGAGCCAGCGCCAGGTTCAGCGGCGGCAGGTCGATCGCCTGGTCGCCGGGCAGCGCCTGGGTGCCGCCGTGGCCGAAGCCGATCACCGGGCCGAAGGTCGGATCGGCGCTGACCCGGATCGCCAGTTCTCGCCCTCGCCCGGCCTGCCGCTGCACCAGCAGCGCCCCGTCCTCCGACCTCCGACGCGCTCGGGCCGACAGCAGCCTGGCGGCGGCGGTGACGCCGTCCGGGTCGTGCAGGTCGAAGACGAGGCCACCGGGCGGCCGGTCCGAGGGCGGCAGCGTGGTACGCTGCTTGATCACCGCCGGATAGCCCAGCAGCGCCGCCGCATCGGCCGCATCCGCCGGGCTGGTGACCACACGCGTTGACACGCAGGGAATGCCGTAAGCCGAGAGCACCTCCAGCGCCTGATCCTGGGATAGCATGCCGGCACTGGCGGCGAAGATGCGCCGCACCCAGGCCTTGTCGGGCGCCACGGTCAGCACGTCGCGCGGCGGCAGTTCCCGCGCGGCCTCGCGGTTGCGGCGGTCCTGCACCAGATGAGCGAACCCCTGCACCGCCTGGTCCGGCGTGGCGAACACCGGCAGCCCTGCTCGGGCCAGCGCCGCGCGGTGGGTGGCGCCGACGGTCTCGCCCATGGCGCAGATCAGCACCGGCGCTTTCAGGCCGGACGGCGGATGGCACAGCGCCTCGATCGCCGGCGCGTCGGCGGCGCCGATCGGCGCATGGACGACCAGCACGCCGCCGATGTCGGCCTGCGCCGCGAGGCCGAAAGCGGTCGGCGCCAGCGCCTCGGTCGCCACCAGGGTCAACTCGCCCGACGGCATGCGCAGCCCCGCTCGCACCACGCTGTCGGCGGCGAGGCGGCCAGGGCCGATCGCATTGCTGACAAGGGCGAGCCGATCGCCGCGCAGCGGGCTTGGCGCGCGACAGCGTTTCGGCGGCCGCCAGCAGGTCCTCCAGCCGTTCGACATACAGCACCCCGGCTCGGCGTAGCGCCGCCTCGAACGACAGATCGGCGCCGCCGCAGTCCAACAGCCGCAGGCCCGGACAGATCGCCACCACCGGTCGCAGCCGGGCCGCGGCGCGCGCCGCCGAGAGGAACTGACGGTGGTTCTTGATGCGGCGGATATCGAGCAGGATCGCGCCGGTGCGGGAATCGTGCGATATCCAGTCCAGTGCCATCGAAAAGCCGACGCCGGCATTCGCGCCGACCCCGACGATATAGCTGAATCCGACCCCGTTCGGCCCGGCCCAGTCGATCACCGCCCGCGTCAGCGCCGAGGACTGCGAGATCACCGCCAGCCGCCCCGCCGGCGGCGGGATATGCGACCGCGTTGCATTCAGCGCCAAGGCCGGAATCGCCATCCCGAAACTGTGCGGGCCGAGCGCTCGGACGCCGGTGCGGGCGCAGTGGGACGCGAGGTCGTCGCAGGGGCCCGGCACGATGGCGGCGAAACAGCCGGCCTCGGCCAGTTCGTCCATCGCCGCGCCGATCCGTTCGGCAGGGACGGCCAGGATCGCCAGATGGGTGTTGCGATTCGATGCGCGTCCGGACCTCGCCCTTGAAGCCCGCCATCGCGAGATTGGCCAGAATCTGCGCGCCCGCATCACTGTCGGCGCCGATCACGGCGACGGAGTGCGAATGGAACAGCCGGTTCGGGTCGAAGCGGCCGGTGGTATTAAGGCGAGGCACGGTCATCGGCACAGACCTCCCGTTGCAGTGCAGCATAAAGGCGGCCTATCCAGCCGCCACAAGTTGCATTCCGGCAGAGTCTGCCGTTGCATAGCAGCCACGCTCAGAGAGGGAGAAATTAGCATGCCGGATCGGTCGCGTTGGGACCCGGAAATGGCCGCGTTCACCGAGATGATGGACAAGGAGGCGGCGAAATACCCGCCCGTCCGAGCCGCCTTCCCGTTCGAGCCGAACCGGCGGGTCAACGACATCCTGGGCATGGTGACGGCGGCGGCGGACCGGAGATGGCGGAGCGGGTGGACCGCTTCGTCGACGCACGCGGCCGGCGCATCTTCTGCCGCGTCTTCCGCCCGGTGACCGACCGCCTGCTGCCGACCCTGATCTATTTCCACGGCGGCGGCTGGGTGTGGGCGAATGTCGACACGCATGACCGCATGACCCGGGAATATGCCGCCGCCGGGCCGGTTGCGGTGGTCAGCGTCGACTATTCTCTGTCGCCGGAAGCGAAGTTCCCGACAGGCGTTGGAGGAATGCGCCGCCGTCGTCCGGTTCGTCGCGGAACGTGGCAGCGAATGGGGCCTGGACCCGAAGCGGATCCTGGTCGGCGGCGATTCGGCCGGCGGCAATCTGGCGCTGGCGACGGCGCTGCTGCTGCGCGACACCGGCGGGACCGGCGCTGAAGGGCATCCTGGCGAACTATCCGGTCAGCGACTCGCGCTTCGACACGCCCAGCTATCAGGAGTTCGGCGCCGGCGGCTACGGGCTGAACCTCGAGCGGATGTCGTTCTACTGGAACGTCTACGCGCCGCACGACATCGACCGCCTGCATCCTCTGGCCGCCCCGTTGCGGGCCGACCTGACCGGCCTGCCGCCGGTCATGGTGCTGCTGGCGGAGCTTGACGTGCTGCGGTCGGAGGGTGAGGCGCTGGTCGAGAAGCTCCGTCGCCAGGGCGTGCCGGTGGAGACGCACACGTTCATGGGCACGGTGCACGGGTTCCTGCGCGCGACGGCGACGGTGCAAAAGGCACGTGACGCGGTGGCGATGGCGGGGACCTGGATGGTGAAAGTGGCGGGGTAGCAAGTCGTCGCGAGTGCTTCCCCGCCAGCCCGGCCCGCCCTGGTAGCCATCACCCCATTCCCGCGATACCCTCCCCCAAAATAACGGGGAGGATCAAATGGATCAGTCCGTGCATCACGCGACCGGCGTCTGGCCGCCCGGCCTGACGCGCGTGCCCTACTGGGTCTACCGCGACCCGGACATCGCCCGCGACGAACAGACCCGCATCTTCGAAGGCCCCGCCTGGCACTATCTGTGCCTGGAGATCGACATCCCGGACACCGGCGACTATCGCACCACCATGATGGGCGCCATGCCGGTCGTCGTCGCTCGGTCCGAGGACGGCAGCGTCGTCGCCTTCGAGAACCGCTGCGCCCATCGAGGCTCGCTGATCTGCCTCGACGACGGCGGCAAGGTGAAGGACTTCCAGTGCGTCTACCACGCCTGGCGCTACGATCTGCGCGGCAACCTGACCTCGATCGCGTTCCGCCGCGGCGTCAACGGCAAGGGCGGCATGCCAGACGACTTCGACATGTCCGCGCACGGCCCGCGCAAGCTGCGCACCGCCGTGCTCTGCGGCCTGGTGTTCGGCACGCTGTCGGACGACGCGCCGCCGATCGAGGACTATATCGGCCCCGACGTCATGGTCCGCCTGCGCCGCGTCCTGCACAAGAAGGTCGAGGTCCTCGGCCGCTTCACCCAGCAACTGCCGTGCAACTGGAAGCTCTATCATGGAGAACGTGCGCGACACCTACCACGCCAGCCTGCTGCACACGTTCTTCACCACGTTCCGCATCACCCGCCTGAGCCAGGGCGGCGGCGTGATGGTCGGCGAGAACGGCGTCGCCCATGCCAGCACGACGCTGGCGCCGGCGGAGGGGCCGGACGACACCTATGCCGGGATGCGGTCGGACAATCAGGACCTGAAACTGCAGGACCCGTCGTTCATGACCGCGGTCGCTGAGTTCAACGACGACATCAGATCTGCAGATCCTGTCGGTCTTCCCCGGCTTCATCCTGCAGCAGATCCACAACGCGCTGGCGGTCCGGCAGATCGTGCCGCGCGGCGTGGACAGCATGGATCTGCACTGGACCTATCTGGGGTTCGCGGACGACACGCCGGAGATGCGGGCGATGCGGCTGAAACAGGCCAATCTGGCGGGGCCGGCGGGGTTCGTTTCGATGGAGGATGGCGCGGTCGGCGGCTTCGTGCAGCGCGGCATCGCCGCCGCGGATCGCCGGGAACCTCGGTGGTGGAGATGGGCGGTTCGGATGCCGGGACAGCCGACAACCGCGCGACCGAGGCCTCGGTGCGCGGGTTCTGGAAGGCGTGGCGTAGCTGGATGGAGGTCTGAGCCATGCTGCTGGACATCGCCGCGCTGAACGGCGCCTGCGCCCGCGCTCTGGACACCGACCGGCTGGAGGACTGGCCGGGCTTCTTCGCCGAACACTGCCTGTATAACGTCACCACCGCGGACAATGTGGCTGCAAGGGCTATCAGGCGGGGCTGATCTATGCGGACTCGCGGGCGATGCTGGTCGATCGGGTCGCGGCGCTGCGGGAGGCGAATATCTATGAGCGCCAGCGGTATCGGCATATTGCTCGGGCTGCCGGTGATCCTGGGGGAGGCGGACGGGGTGGTCTCGGTGGAGACGTCGTTCGCGGTGATTCGCACCATGCGCGACGGGCATATGATGGTGTTCGCCGCGGGGGTTTACCTCGACAAGGTGCGGCGGGATGGCCGGGAGAGTGGCGGTATGCCGAGCGGATCGTGGTGTGCGACAGCCAGCGGGTCGATACGCTGCTGGCGATCCCGCTTTAGGGGCGGGACGCGCGAGGGCGTTGTGTTGCGGGCGGGTTGTCGATAGAAGGGCGGCAGCGCGGGTGTAGCTCAATGGTAGAGTCCCAGCCTTCCAAGCTGGCTGTGCGGGTTCGATTCCCGTCACCCGCTCCAGTCTGTGGACGACGCCGTTGCTGGCCCAGCGAAGCTCGGTGCGGTGGGGCTCGCCAGCCAACACGAAGTCGCAAGCAAAATCGAAGTTGGCGGCAAAAAAGTCTGCTATGCATACCATTTCTCCTTGAGCGCGACCTGCTCAAGTGGGTCTGCCGAAACTCCCAGCCGCTGCGACAAGCTCCACTCCGCAACTTCAAGAATTTCGACCGGGAAATTAGCTGGAGCAGCCACAACCTCCTTAGCAATCAAAACTGGCATTTTTTCGATGTGTCCATAATAGAATCTATGTTGACTATAGTCCTTAACGCCCCCTCGATCCAAAATGGACAGATCGTACTTTTTCACAAAAGCCACGACGTATTTCCACATTTCTGGAGCGGAATGGGCCTCGTCAAGCCCTTGCCGGGCTAAAAACCAACCTAAGTCGAGATCGTTGCCATCATGGCTTTCGAGTTGCTCAATTAGAATTCGCGAACGGAGGGGGCGAGAGAGGCGCTGCATTAGCAGTGTCTTCAGGCGTGGGGAAAGCGCAGCAGATAAATCACATTCGGAAAAGTTTCTTAACGGCTGGGGCTGACGGACCGGGTTTGTGATCGAGGTGATCAACTCTAAATTGCGCACTAAATCATGCCACCGTTCCGAATCGAAGTCTGCAAGAGCAAAATTCAACTCCGCTGCCAGTCCTTTTAATACTATACTGGGAGCATATGACAGAAGCAGCATCAATACCAAAAATAAATCGTTGTTAGAGGAGGCCCGCAACAGAGACTCATTCCAGTATTTGAACGTTGCCTTACGCCTTGCATAACGCGCCCTCTCGACCAACGGCAATTTTGTATCGTGGAGTCGATCAAACTCGGCGGTCGAGCGGATTTCTTTCGGCATAATTCCCGCAGCAATTGCGGCCAAGCAGTAAGCCCGAGGCCCTTCGCCCCAGGTTTTACGAACTGCTTCTACCAAGATAGACCAAGGCTTCAACGATGTTTGCCACTCTCCAACATTTATGCGGCTAGTATGTGTAGCAGCTGTCAATATATCGGAGAGACCTGCCCGGCCCTTGTCGAGGACAGTCTTCTCTGATGACCGTGGAAAATGAACCCCGAAATGAGTGACCAAATCCTCAAATGGTTCATCGAGCCCTATACCATATGACAGGAATTTGTACAAGAAAGGTTGAAGCATGACGTAGAACTCGGAACAGGTCAATATCTTGTCCGGGGCGGCGCGAGCCTCCGGGAAGACCCTTAAAAGAGGGGCCACTTGTTGCGACTGCATTGACAGCGGCCAATCGGTCATCAGCATTAAGCATATCCCAGCGACCGGCATAGACAAAAGCTTGACGGGCATCGTCTCCATAAACCTCTAAAAGTTGCCGGTATCGACCATCTGCAGCTTCGGAAAAAAGGCCTAGACATGAGGCATGAAAAAAGCCCTTGTCTCCCCTCGCCCGTACATCCTGCCAAATCTCCCAGCGATCTTGGACAGTCGAATTCAGTATAAGCAATGAACCTAGACGACTCAAATATGTGGGCTCAGATATCGAAAGAAATCTCTCCCTGACGTTCGCAACAAACTCTTTCCGACCGGACTTCTCGGGCAACACTAACCACTCTTCGCTCCAAGAGGCACGGCTTGCAACGAGTGTACAAGATTCCTTTCAGACGTCAGAAATTTCACTACATCCCGAACGGTCTTCGGTTCTTGTGCAAAGACCCAATCATTTAGAAACAGCACGGCTAGTTGTAATGCATGACTGCGCAGGGCAGAATCTCCCGTTTCGTCCAGTTGCTCTAGACCAGAAACGAGTGAGGACAATTCACCCGAATTATAACAACCGGCATAAAAGCGAGCAACATTCAACCAATAAGGCCTCCGTGCCAATGCGTCGAAGCGCTGTGGGCGCGTCCCCCCCTTTTCAGCTCCTGGTGGTGAATATGGCGCTGTTTCATACAAATATCGTCCTGCGAAATATTCCCGGAGAGGTTGAACCTCAAACTCTAGCATACCCTGCACTCTCGAAACGAGTGCCCCAACTCGTTCGACGGCGCCAGTAAATAACCTCAATACATCCCCGTCGTGTTCCTTTTTTGTCAAAAAATTTCTTACCAAAGCCTGAAGGTCAGATTGACTGATGGAACCAGAGCCCCCTGGTTTTTCGGCACCCACTTGGAGAGTCCAAGCAACATATTGATGGATCTGAATTAATACGTCTCTGTTTTCCCGGACCACCTCATCCTTCTCTGCCTCTCGTCCAAAAAAAAGATCCATATAGCTATCGTAAAGAGCCGTCCTTTTGTCCGGCAGAGATCGCCCTTTGGTGCTAATGAGATTCAACAGAATTGCCAATTGCATGGGATTTTGGGCGAGACTGCTTATATGGGATCGAGCTACTCGATCAAGCAAAAGAGCCTTAAATGCGCGCCCCTCATTCACTGGAAAATTACGTGCCGCAATCCATTTGTCTGTGTACTCCCCAATTTGTCTTAGCCGCATCGGAAGTAACGACAAATGAAGCCATTCTTGCTCTGGAAAACCTGGTGACAGAATGAATGCAGCGGGGCGACTTGTAACGATAACCTGTATCGACCGACAATTCGACCCAAGGCGTTCGCTTCCAAATCGTATTTGGTCTATAAGCCGCGCACGTGTCGCCTTATCTGCAACCTCGTCAAAGCCGTCCAATATTAGCAGACAGTGACTGTCGGCAAGAATGACCATCAAATCGTCAACACTAAAATCACGCCCACCAGAAAGCATATGTACTTGATGAGATAGAATGACTCCAACGTGTCCAAACCAGTTGCGGGCCGTTTGACCTCCTTTTCACTAGCAAACGGGTCGTTGCCAATTAGCCAGATTGCATAGTCACGAAGATCCACGCGAAGCGGTAGCCTCACGCCATAGGATAGATATTGGATGGGTACCCGCGCGGCGTCATCGGCCTTACTCAAATTGCGCATGCGTTGAAGTTGCGCAAGATATTGCGTGACAGTAGACTTCCCCTGTCCTGGAGCACCTTCGAGGACTACTCGCTGCAAGCCCTGGTCTGGTGCCACAGCAAGCAACAACTCGGCAGCCAAGCTCCCAGACGCGTCGCCAACTGAGTGTTGAACGCGTTGATTTCTTGTCTCAGATGCTATGCGGGCTAGCACTGCTTCGGAAACACAGCATGATTCGGGTGCGGGCAGCTTCTCTCTAGCCGTTCCGATTGGCGTATCAGTAAATAGATCTAAAAGACTATTCTGTATCTGGACCTGTTGAAAACTGTACCCTCGGCCTCTCTTCCATACTGAGTTAAAAGGTATGCTCTAAAGGTAGCTGTCCTTGGCTCTCGCAGCAACGTACGTGACGACGTAAGTATCTCTAAAAAATCTGACCCCTTAAAGATCTCTGGGTACCGCCAAATTAGGCCATCCGAAGTTTCTATTCTACGTTCAATGTCATCCCGCCACCAACAGAAGCTCGGGATGCCAAGTGCAGCACTCAATTCACCGTGTGTTTTGTCGATTGACCCAATATCTAAATGAGAAGTTACCGGTCACGTTCGTCATAAGATAGAAGGCCGTGGCGCCTCGCTTAATGAGGCTCTGAACCTTTATTTTTTCAGACGCAATCGCCTCTGATATTGCGATCCTCTCGTCTTTATTTGTGGGGTTCCTTGAAAATTTTATCTGAAAAACTATGAACCCATTTGGCGCTCGCTCTAGAGCGTCGCGTCCTCCATCCGGTTGGCCCACTGGCAAGCATTTGATATTGGGGAAGCTTTTCGTCAGCAGGGCTTGACAAAGCTTCTGAAAGCGCTCGTCATTAAGTGCCTCAAGATTATAATCCACCATACCCCCTGTCCTACCCTGTATGCTTAGGCATCTGATCGGCACCAGCAGCGGTTTGGCACCCTGTTAGAAAACATTACTTACTACGGTCTAGATATTAAAGCAATTTTGAAACGAGTAGAGCCATCCGCTGGGTGAGACAATCTATGCAACCGAGCCACCGCCGCTACTGGGTCTGCGCCGTTCTCTTCAGCCTCGGCGTCACCAGAGTTTCATGGGCCGCTTGACTAATGTCTTCGGCGCCAGGCCTGTCGCCGGCGAGCTCGATCTCTTCCCTGGAGCCCTTCTGGTCCGCATCCGGCTCACCATCCCATCTGCGGGGCACTCACCAATGGCGCCATCTCCAGCACCCTGCGCCACTGGGCGCCCTTCTCCGAGCGCGGCCTGTCGATGTCGATTTAATAACCGGCGGCTCCTATGCCGGACCAGCCTTCGGCGCCGCTTTGTGCGGCTACTGATTGCCAGCCGCCGGCTGGCGCATGTCCTTCCTCATCAACGGCGGGAGCGGAGGCTCCCTCAAAGCCCCCCAATCATCCCCAACTCCATCGCCTTGATCTGCAGGGCCAGATACTTCGAGTTGATGCGGCATTGCGCCAGACCACCGGCAATGAACCACAGCCCATGCTGCGGCGTCCGCTTGAACATGTTGTGAGTTCACCATCCGCGCCGATGCCCCAGACCGGGCCGATGCGCTCCACCATCTCCTCGCCGAGCGCGCGGCGGACGAGCTCCATCTGCGGATAGTAGCCGGTCGCCAGAACAATGAGATCGGCCGGAACCGTCGATCCATCCTTCAGCAGCGCACCATCGGCGGTGAAGCGCTCGATCCGGTCATACTGCAGCAGGCCCAGTTCACCCTTGATCATGAGAGCCGAGCTGCCCGCGTCGAGATTATAGCCACCGCCGCGGCGGAAATATTTCATCTGGTGGCCGGTCTCGTCCTCGCCGATATCGTGCTTGAAGCCGATGCCCTTGAGCCCCTCGATCATCTCCTTATCAAGCTCGAGCATACGCTTCGTGACGGCCTTATAGGCCTTGATGATCAACGGCGGTGTCGCGGCCGAGACGATCAGATCGCAGTCCTCGAGCGGCCCGCCCTCGTCCCAGATCGCTTCGTTCAGCCTGGCACTCGGGTCGATCGATACGACGGTCGTGGAGCCCCGCTGAATGAGCGTCGTGTTCACGCCATGGCTGTGCAGATCGAGCGCGATATCATTGGCGCTGCTGCCGGTGCCCAGAATGAGTGCGTTCTTCCCCTTCCAGGCCGCGCCGCTGTCGAAACCTTCGGAGTGAATGACCTCTCCCTTGAAATCCTCCAGACCCGGCAGGTCCGGGATCATGGGATAGCTGCTGACGCCGTTGGCGAACACGAGATGCCGGGGCCGCACGACGCGCTCGGTTCCGTCGGAGCGCTTCAGCCGGGCCGTCCAGCATTTCGCCGTCTCGTCCCACGTCCCGCCGACGAATTCCGTATCGGTCCAGCAATTGATCTCCATGGCGTCGGCATAGAACTCGAACCAGTTCCCGAGCATGTCCTTCGGAATATACTTCGGCCAGGTCGGCGGGAATTCCATGTAGGGCAGATGGTTCAGATGGATCGAGTTGTGCAACGCCAGTGAGTGGTAGCGTTTCCGCCAGCTGTCGCCGATGCGAGGCCATTTCTCGACGACGAGCGTGTCGACGCCCAGCTGATTGAGACGCGCCGCGATCGAGAGACCCGCCTGGGCGCCGCCGATCACGAGAACCGCGGGCTCCCGATCGTCATAGGCACTGGCCTTCCGGCGCATGTCCGCCCAGTTGTCGCCGCCGAAATTCCGCGAATAGGCGGCGCCGGTTGGCCGATTGGCGCCGATTTTCTCCTCGTGGCCGTCCAACGCCTCAAGCGTCGTCGAGAGCAGCCACGCCTTCATCGCGTCACCGGCGTCGGGTGCCGGCGAAAGGCGGATGATGCCGGCGCCACGACCGTCCGCTGTCTTGAACTCGAAGATCGCCTCGACGCTGTCGATCCCGAGGCGCTTCACCTTGCGAGGCGGCTTCCGGCCCGGCGGGCAAATGAAATCCGTGCGCGCCGGTGCGCTCCTGTTCCGCCGCAAGGCGCGTCGCGACGTTGTCCCGGCCCTCGACCGGTGTCAGGTGCCATGTGAAGGCCAGGATGTCCCGCCAATGGCAGTCCTGATGGAACAAGGCGCCGATCAGCGCCGCATCCCGGGAAGCAAGCGCCGTCTCGAAGGCCGCGAGCCAGTCTTCGGCAGAACGCCGGGCCTGCTCCGCGGCCTGAAACTCAAGGAAGGATTGATCGAAATCGTTCATCTTGGTCCGCTCCGCTGCGACATCGCTCCCGGAGGACGCCGCTTGCCGAATTATGGACAGGCAATTCGATCGGTGTCCATTCGAGCACCCCGGCGTGGGTTCGGCCGTGTCCCCTCGCCCCATCCCCCGACCCATGCCATCGTCCACGCAAGAACCGGAGGAACCGCGACCAATGAATCCCAACCCGCTGCGCGCCGCCCTGGCCAACGGCCAAGCCCAGATCGGCACCTGGCTGACGATGGTGCGCAACCCCGAAATCCTCTCGCTGATGAAATCCGCCGGCCTCGACTTCGCCCGCGTCGACATGGAGCACACGGCGCTGACCATCGAGCGGATCGCCGACATGGCCCTGGTGTCCCGCGCGCTGAATTTCCCCATCGCCGTCCGCCCGCCCAAGGCCAACCGCGAATGGATCACCCGCCTGCTGGATATCGGCGTCTGGAACCTGCACTGCCCGCAGGTCGAGAACCTGGAGCATGCGAAGGAGATCGTCGCCGCCTCCCGCTACGCGCCCATGGGCTTGCGCGGCAATGGCGGCCTGTCCGTCGCCGCCGACTTCGACGGCACGCTGTCGGCCGCGGCGAAGCGGGAGAACGCCAACCGGCAGGTCTTCGTCACCGTCATGTTCGAAACCGGAGCGGCGTTCGACGACCTCGACGCCATCGCCGCCCTGCCAGGAATCGATGCGCTGACGATCGGGCCGGCGGACCTCGCGCAGGACCTCGGCGTCTTCGGCACGCCGGACCAGGCGCGCGTGCTGGACGAGAAGCGCGACCTCGTGCTGGCCGCCTGCAAGCGGCACGGCAAGGTCTGCGCCATGCTGGTCAACAGCTTCGAGCAGATGCAGCAATGGCGCGATGCCGGCGCGCTGCTGCTCGCCTATTCCAGCGACGTGGACATCCTCTACAGCGGCTACAGCGCGGCGATGAAGCGCATCAAGGGCACCTGAACGGTCCCTTCATGCCGCGTGGGGCCGGACGACCTGATCGATCTGCGCACCGACCTCGGCCCGTGCCACCGACAGGTCATACGCCTGTTGCAGATTTAGCCAGAGTTCCGGCGTGGTGGCAAAGTAACGGGAGAGCCGCAGCGCCGTATCCGGCGTCACCGCGCGCGGCTTTTCCCTCGCGATGATCGACGTAATCCGATTGGGCGGCACGTCCAACGCTCGGGCCAGCGCATTGGCGCTGAGGCCCAGCGGGATCATGAAGTCTTCACGGAGGACGTCTCCGGGATGCGTTGCAATGCGGTTCATCTTAGAGCCATTTGCTCATGTCTCCGCGGCCCAATGCTGCGGATCAGTGGTAGTCGCATATCTCAACCTTGGCGGGACCGGCCTGCGTCCACACGAAACGGATTCGCCACTGATCGTTGACCCGGATGCTGTGTTGCCCCGCCCTGTCTCCTTTCAGGGCCTCCAATCTGTTCCCCGGCGGCGCGCGGAGATCGGCCAAGGCGCCGGCGGCATTGAGATAGTCCAATTTTCGCAGAGCCACCTTGGCTATGTTGCTGAAGCGTTGACTGGCTGCCGCTGCGGAACAGCATCTCCGTCTCCTTGTCGGCGAAAGACTCGATGGCCATTACGTGTTACGTAATGCGGATGACATCAAAGATCAAGGTGTCAAAATTCACTTGCCTCATTTGACAGTCACCTGGTCTCCGCCCATTCTACGTGCGTTACCGAGGGGGGCCCCACCGAGAGGGCTGAGATACCGCGGCAAGCCGGACAACCGGCGGTGCGGTGACCCTTGAACCTGAACCGGGTCATGCCGGCGGAGGGACGGGTCGCAGCCAGCCAGACCTGTATCCGTCACCGGCGTCACCCGACCCGAGGAGACGCGCCTATGACGGTCCAGTCGAAAACCACCGATCCGCCCGAGCACGGTCACCACCGGCGCCGATCGCCGGCTCGCACAAGATCTACACCAGCCCCGAGGGCCGGCCGGACATCCGCGTGCCGTTCCGCGAGATCCCGCTCGACCCCTCCGCCAACGAAGAACCCTATCGCGCCTATGACTGCTCGGGCGTCTACACCGACGCCGGCGTCACCATCGACCTGGAGGCCGGCCTGCCGCCGGTGCGCCGCGAGTGGCTCGCCAAGCGCGGCTTCGACCGCATCGCCCCGCGCATCGTGCGGCCCGAGGACAACGGCAATATCGCCGACGACAAGCTGATCCCCGCCTGCCCGGCCGATGCTGCCGATCTATGGCGGCAAGTCCGGCCAGATGGTGACGCAGTATGAGTTCGCCCGCGCCGGGATCATCACCGAAGAAATGATCTACGTCGCCCATCGCGAAAACATGGGCCGCGCCGGCGATGATCGCGGGCGCGCAGGAACGCATCGCCGACGGCGAGAGCTTCGGCGCCGAAATCCCCGCATTCATCACCCCCGAATTCGTCCGCAGCGAAATCGCCCGCGGCCGAGCGATCATTCCGGCGAACATCAACCATCCGGAACTCGAGCCGGTGATCATCGGCCGCAACTTCCTGGTGAAGATCAACGCCAATATCGGCAACTCCGCGGTGACGTCCGGCGTCGCCGAGGAAGTCGAGAAGCTGGTCTGGGCGATCCGTTGGGGCGCCGACACGGTGATGGACCTGTCCACCGGTCGTAACATCCACAACATCCGCGGCTGGATCATGCGCAACAGCCGCCGGTGCCGATCGGCACGGTGCCGATCTACCAGGCGCTGGAGAAGGTGGACGGCGATCCGACCAAGCTCGACTGGGAAGTGTTCAAGGACACGCTGATCGAGCAGGCCGAACAGGGCGTCGACTACTTCACCATCCATGCCGGCGTGCGGCTGCAATACGTGCCGCTGACGGCGAAGCGGGTGACCGGGATCGTGTCGCGCGGCGGCTCGATCATGGCGAAGTGGTGCCTGTCGAAGCACAAGGAATAGCTTCCTGTACGAACGCTTCGACGAGATCTGCGACATCATGCGCAAATACGACGTGTCGTTCTCGCTTCGGCGACGGACTGCGCCCCGGCTCGAACGCCGACGCCAACGACGCGGCGCAGTTCGGCGAACTGGAGACGCTGGGCGAACTGACCAAGGTCGCCTGGGACAAAGGCTGCCAGGTGATGATCGAGGGCCCCGGCCACGTGCCGATGCACAAGATCAAGATCAACATGGACAAGCAGCTGCGCGAATGCGGCGAGGCGCCGTTCTACACGCTTGGGCCGCTGACCACCGACATCGCGCCGGGCTACGACCACATCACCTCGCGCGATCGGCGCGGCGATGATCGGCTGGTTCGGCACCGCGATGCTCTGCTACGTGACGCCGAAGGAGCATCTGGGCCTGCCCAACCGCGACGACGTCAAGACGGGCGTCATTACCTACCGTATCGCGGCGCACGCGGCGGACCTGGCGAAGGGCCATCCGGCGGCGAAGCTGCGCGACGATGCGGTCAGCCGCGCGCGGTTCGAGTTCCGGTGGGAGGATCAGTTCAACCTCGTCGCTCGACCCGGATACGGCGCGGTCGTTCCATGACGAGACGCTGCCGAAGGAAGCGCACAAGGTGGCGCATTTCTGTTCCATGTGCGGGCCGAAATTCTGCTCGCATGAAGATCACGCAGGATCTGCGGGTCGAGGCGGAACGGATGGCCGGCATGGAAGCAAAGAGCCGGGAGTTCGCGAAGGCCGGCAAGGAAATCTACGTGCCGCAGCAGGCGGCCGAGTAACCCGCCATGCGCCAATGAGCGATCCGAGGCTCGCGCTGGAGGCGATCGGCCAGTTGCCGGACGCCGAGATCGACATCGGCGACGCCGCCCTGCAACTGGCCCGCATCGATGCGCCGTACGCCGATTGGCAGGCGGCGCATCGTCATTTGTCGGAACTGGCCAAGGGCGCGGTCGCGATGTCCGCCTCCCTTGCCGGCGCCGGCATTCAGGACAAGGCCGAGGCACTGGCCGATCTTCTCGCCGGTGGCTTCAAATACCAAGGTGACCTGGAAACCTACGACGACCTTGCCAACGCCAACCTCATCCGCGTGATCGAACGCCGCCGCGGCCTGCCTGTGGCCCTCGGCATCCTGTGGATCCACGCCGCCCGGGCTGCCGGCTGGGCTTGCCACGGCATCGATTTCCCCGCCCATTTCCTGATCGCGCTGGAGGACGGAGGCAAACAGATCGCGCTGGACATCTTCAACGGCGGCCACGTCATGACCGCCCAGGACCTGCGCACGCTGCTGCGCCGCGTCGAGGGACCTGACGCCGACCTACGCCCCGGCCTGCTTCAGCCGATGACCAACCGCCGCGTTCTGCTGCGCCTGCAGAACAATATCATGACCCGCCGCCTTCAGGCCGGTGACATGATGGGCGGCCTGGCCTGCATCGAGGACATGCTGCGCATCGCCCCCGACCAGGCCGAACTCTGGCGCCAGTCGGGCGTCATGAACCATAGGCTGGATCGCGTTGCCGCGGCCGCTTCCTGCTACACTAAGTTCTTGGAGCTCGTCCCCCAAGGCTCTATCGCTGACGCAGTCCGCGTCCAGTTGAACATCCTCAGGTCTTTGCTGAACTGATACCGGCCGGTCGCTACCCCCAGGCTACCTCCGCCGCCGCGTTCCGCCCGGCAATTCTCCCGAACGCCAGACACTCTCCAAGATTCCCGGTGCCCTGATACAGGTAGCTGTAGATCGACCCCAGTTCGCCCGCGCTGTACAATCGAGGAATCGGTGATCCATCCGGCCGCACGATCTGCGCCCGCTCATTCCGCCGCGGCCCTCCCTGCGTATTCAGCATCGACGGCGAAAGCTCCACCGCATAATACGGCCCCGAACCAATCGGCGTCAGCATCAGCGTCCGTCCGAAATCGGCATCCCGCCCGGCCGAGCAGAATCGATTCCAACCAGCAACGGTCTCCATCACCGCGGCCGGAGGCAGGCCCACAATTTCTGCCAGCCCGGCAAGCGTATCCGCCGACCGGATCCACCCCTTCGCCAGTTCCCTTCTGTTATCCTTGCTCCACTCGTACCGCTCCACAATCTGGGTCCACCCATGGCTCGGCGTCATGTCGTACAGCGGACCGGCGGAGAACATCGCGTGGTCGATGACCATGAACATCGGGCACGGCGTCGACAGCGGCATCCACTTTCCGTTCACCGGCACTTTCCCATGCCGGGTCTTGAACTTCTCGTCACAGAACCGGCGCCCGTCCGGACCGACAACGATCATCCCGCCCGAAACCACCTTGCTGTAATGCAGCGCCTGCATCGAGAATGTGGTCGGAACCTCCGGAACCTTCAGCGCCATCGATGGTCCGGCGTAATTATTCATGTGCCACAGGTCGGCGCCGACCATGATCGCCATAGTGATGCCGTCGCCCTCGTTGTAAGGCGAGCCCGATGTGAAACAATACGGCACCCCAGGCAGATAGTCCCTGATCATCTGCTGGTTGTTCTCGAACCCGCCGCATGTCAGCACCACCGCCTTGCGCGCCTTCACCGTCACCGGTTGCCCGCCGCGCATCGCCCGCACGCCCAGGATCGCCTTCGTCGCATCGTCCTGAATCAGTTCTTTCGCCGGTGTTTCATACAGCACCCGGATCGGCCGCTCCTTCACCATCCGCTCGAACCGCTTCCAGGTCAGCGAATACCCATAGGTCGGACCGTCATGGAACTTGTGGACGCAGTCAGAGCCAGGCAACTCTGGAAACTCGATCCCCACCGGCGGGTGCTGGTGCTCTTGTGGGTCGCCGCCCAGGCTCGCCAACCAATCGTTGTTCTTGCACATCTCATCGGCCCAGACCTTCACCATCGGCTCCGGTACCGTGTAATGCCCACACAACGCCCGTAGGTACGCAGCCGCCTGCTCGGCCGAGGACGTATTCAGATACCCCTGACCGGCAACCCGCGTGTTGCCGCCTTCCTTTCCCTCCGGGGCCTTCTCCAGCAGGATGACCTTGGCGCCCAGCTCATGCGCGGATACGGAGGCCGCCATCCCGGCGGCCCCGAACCCAACAACGACAACGTCGGTTTCCTCGTCCCATGAATGCAGCATAGAAACAACCGGCTCCGTCTTGATCCTGATACAAACCGATCGTTAGCACGCAGCCGCCACATGGTCGAATACGCGGGCTCTTTCACACCAGCGGAACGTATGCGCCCATTCGTCAACCGGTGTTATCCCATTAGAGCGTGATGACCGGAGGCGGAATCGCCGGAGGTCTGAATCACGCGATCAAACAACGAGCGTGATGACCGGAGGCGGAATCGCCGGAGGTCTGAATCACGCGATCAAACAAACACCTGGAGCAGGATGGCTGAGCGAAAGCGATGTCATCCTGCTCTGCCAGCCCCAAGCCGATACGCAGCCTCCACCAGCGCCACCGCCGCCGCATTATCCGCCAGGTCGGCAATCGGCTTCCGCCCATCCTGCACGCGCGCCAGCGTGTCACGCACGAAGGTCGGATAGAAGTGCACATTGGTCAGCTTCATCGACCGCGTCTCCCGCTTGCGATCGTTGGTAACGATCTCCAGCGTCGAGTCATCCCGCGCGGCAAAGTAATGACCCTCGGTCCGGATACTGTAGTGCAGGTCGAAGACCGAGTTCGGCGCCGGATACAGATACCCCGTCTCCACCATGCAGCTCGCACCGCCGCCCTGCATCAGCACCACGGCATGGTCCTCGATCGACAGCCCCGCCTGGCGGTTGGAGATCATCGATCCCGTCACCGACAGATCGGCGCCCCTTCAGCAGCACACGGCACATATCCATGAAATGCACGCCGAGGTTCAGCAGCGGCCCGCCGCCTGAAGTCGCCCGGTCGATCACCCATTCCACCCGTTGCTGGCGATAGCGGTCCACCATGCCGCCGATGAACTTGAACATCGCGTAGTGCACAGGCTCGTTCAGCGACAGGATGGTCTCGACCATCGGGCTGTAGCGGATCACATACGGCACCGCCGCAAACACCCCGGCCGCCGCCGCTCGGCTCGCCACCTCGGCCGCTTCGGCGGCGTCGATGGCGCAAGGCTTTTCCATCGCGAACGGAATGCGAGCATCGATCAGGAAACGGGCCAGCGCCGCCATCTGGTTATGCGGGGCCAGGGCAAAGGCGAAATCCGGCTTCACCGAAGCGCACATGTCCCGATAGTCGGGAAACGCCTTGCAGCCCGCCTTCGCCGCCATCGGTTCCGCGCGCGACAGGTCCGGATCGCTGACGCCGACGATGGCGACGTCCGCCATCTCCAGGCACGGGTCGAGGAAAAACGGCGTATGCCAGTGTGAAACCCCGATCAGCACCACGCGCATTGCCGTTTCCCCTCTTTTTTCCTGCCCCTGTCTGGCGCATCGTCACGCGGCCCGCAATCCAAGGACCCCCGCATGATCACCCTGTCGGAAAATTTCCGAGCGCTGTTCTACACGCCATTTTATGCCGCCGTGGCGACAGGCGCGTATAGGGACGCCGGGGTGGAGGTCGAATTCCGCTTCTCGCCAAACCCCGAACAGACCGCTGCGGCACTGAAATCCGGCGAGATCGAGGTCATGTGGGGCGGCCCGCTGCGCGTCCTGCTGAACCATGACCGCGATCCGGCGAATGACTCGGTCTGCTTCTGCGACGTCATCGCCCGCGACCCGTTCTTCGTCATCGGCCGCACGCCGAAGCCCGATTTCCGCCCCGCCGACCTGGTGACGACGAAGATCGGCACGGTGTCCGAGGTGCCCACGCCCTGGCTCTGCCTGCAGGACGATATCCGCCGGGACGGTGCCGACCCTGGCGCGGTGCCGCGCGTGACCACGAACACCATGGCGGAGAACGCCGCCGCACTGCGCGCCGGCACGCTGGATGCGGTGCAGGTGTTCCAGCCCTATGCCGAGGACCTGCTCGCCTCCGGCGCCGGGCATCTATGGTATGCCGCGGCCAACCGCGGCCTCTGCGCCTACACCACGCTGGTGACGCGCCGGTCGGTGCTGGACGCCAAGCGCGAGGAATTGCTGGGCATGGTGCGCGGCATGTACCGGACGCTGCAATGGCTCCACGCCACGCCCGGTGCGGAGATCCAGCGCACGCTCGCCAGCTATTTCCCCGACGTGCCGCCGGCGATCTATGCCGGCGCGATCGACCGCTACAAGGCGCTGGGCCTCTATGGTCCCGATCCCATCACCCGGCCCGAGGGCGTCGCCCGCCTCGCCGCCTCCATGCGCTCGGGCGGCGCGCTGAAGCGGGATATTCCGTTCGAGGAGATCGTCGATAACACCCTGGCCGAGCAGGTGGTGCGGGAGGGGTAGGGCCGAACGGAACCTACCCCGCCGGCCGCGTTACCGGCGCCTTCTCCAGCGACGTATCGTGACCCAGCACCAGGACGATCACCAGCCCCATCACGGCGCAGGCGGCAATCGCCAGCAGCCCGGCCGAGAAATCTGCCGGTCAGGTCCTTAAGCCAGCCCATCGCGAAGGGCCCGGCGAACCCGGCCAGATTGCCGATCGAGTTGATGACCGCGATCCCCGCCGCCGCCGAGGCACCCGACAGGAACGCCGTCGGCAGTGTCCAGAACACCGGCAGCACCGCGAACACGCCCACGGCGCCGACCGACAGCGCGATCATCTTCATCACCGGATCGTCCACGACGGTCGACCCGGCGATGCCGACCGCCGCGAGCAGGAAGGCGACGGCGGCGTGCCCCTTGCGCTCCATCCTCGCGTCGGAGCTGCGGCTCCAGAGCACCATGCCGATGGCGCCGATCAGGTAAGGAATCGCGGTGACGAAACCGACGCCGGTATTGGACAGGCCGAAGCCCTTGATGATCTGCGGCAGCCAGAAAGCGGTGCCGTAATTGGTTGCCACAGCGCCGAAATAGACCAGCGACAAGCGCCAGCACCTTCGGATTCAGCAGCGCCTGCATGACGCTCATGCCATGCAGCTTCCTCCTTCTGCCGGACCTCGGCGCTCAGGCGGTTCTGCAGCCAGGCGCGCTCATCCGGGGCGAGCCAGGTCGCATCGGCCGGGCGGTCGGTCAGATAGAACCAGACGACGACGGACAGGATCAACAGCCGGCGCGGCCTCCAGGATGAACAGCCACTGCCAGCCCGCGAGACCGCCGACCCCGTGCAGGCCCAGGATCATGCCGGATATTGGCGCGCCGAGCACCGTCGACAGCGGAATCGCCGCCATGAACCAGCCGATGATCCGAGCGCGATAGACGGCGGGGAACCAGAGGGTCAGGTAGAAGATGATGCCGGGGAAGAACCCGGCCTCGGCCACGCCCAGCAGCACGCGCACCGCGTAGAAGCTGTATTCGCCCTGCACCAGCGCCATCGCACCCGACAGGATGCCCCAGGACATCATGATGCGGGCGATCCATTTCCGCGCGCCGAACCTTTCCAGCGCCAGGTTGGACGGCACCTCGAAGATGAAATAGCTGAGGAAGAAGATGCCCGCGCCGATGCCGAAAGCCGTCGCGGAAATCCCCAGGTCCTTGTTCATCGTCAGCGCGGCGAAGCCGACATTGACGCGATCGAGATATGCAACGAAATAGCAAACCATCAGAAACGGCACGAGTTTGAGCGAGACTTTCGCGATCGTGCGTTTTTCCACTGGGTCCATGGACGGATGCCTCCGACAGCGCGGTATGCGCCTTTTCTGTCGGAGGGGCCGCACAAACAGAGGTTACCGGCGGGTCAACCGGTCATTCCCGGAGGAAACAACCCGCGTGGCAGCTACGCGCATGATCGGCTGTCTGGGCATTCGTCAGGACGATGCAGCGTCAACGCAAAGGCTGGTGTGCCGTCTCCCGCAAGCGGCTGATCGTCAGGAAGCTGATCACCGCCGCCGCCATCACGTAAGCCGTCGGGGCCATCTTCGATCCCGTCACGTCGATCAGCGTCTGGGCAATGTACGGAGCAAAGCCGCCGAAGATCGCCACCGCCAGCGCATAGGACGACGACATCCAGGTGGATCGCCCGCGCGTCGGGAAGATCTCGGCGATCGCCGCCGGCCCCGCGCCCGAGAACAGTGAGATCGCCAGCGCGAACAGGATCTGGATCAACACGACGACGGAGAAGCTCGCACCCTGCGTCAGGACATAGAATGCCGGGATCGGCAGGATGAAGCACAGCGCGCAGGAGGTGAGCAGAAGCGCCTTCCGGCCGATCCGGTCCGACAGCGCCCCCATGATCGGGACCAGCACGACCAGCGCCAGCAGGCTCGCCGTCGAGGCCCACAAGCGCCTGCGCCGCCGTCAGATGCAACTGCGTGCGCGTATAGGTCGGCATGTAGGTCAGGAAGACATAGAAGGCGACGGTCCAGAGGATGGTGAACCCGAACGCCTGAACCGCATGGCCGAACGTCGAGGATTCGCCGACATCGCCCTCGGCGACGACCGCCCGATAGGGCGGGGTCTCGTCAACCTCCCGCCGCAGCCACAGACCGATCGGCCCGAACAACCCGCCGAGGAGGAACGGGATGCGCCAGGCCCAGTCGTTGATCGCCTCAGTGCCGAGGGTCGAGGTCAGCAGCGCCGAGAGACCGACACCCAGCAGGCTGCCGCCAGCCACCGACATCTGCTGGAAGCTGGTATAGAAGCCGCGCCGCTTGGGGTCGGACCATTCCGCCATGAAGGCGGTGGCGCCACCCCACTCCCCACCGGTGGAAAACCCCTGCAGCAGGCGCGCAAGCAGCAGCAATGGCCGGCGCGGCCATGCCGATGGTGGCATAGGTGGGAATCAGGCCTATGATGACCGTGCCCGCCGCCATCATCAGGATGGTCAGGATCAGCGCCGGCTTGCGGCCCCGCGTATCGCCCATCCGACCGATGATGATGCCGCCCAGGGGCCGGAAGACCAGCCCGACGCCGAACACCAGGAAGGTGTTCAGCAGCGCCGCCGACGGATCGCCTTTCGGAAAGAAATTCAGCGCCAGGGAACCGGCCAGATAGCCGAAGACACCGAAATCGTACCACTCCATGACGTTGCCGATCGTCGCGGCATAGATCGCCTTGCGGCTCGCAGCCGCGTCCGGCGTCGTTGTTTGGTGGTCGAGCCGACATCTCGACTCCCTCCCCGTGCTAGCCTCATCGAAGCCAGATCATGCGGCGTCCACTTGTCTCGTTAGTCCATGCATCGAAGCACCACGCCGTCACACCAGCGAAAAGGGTCCGAACTCAATCCGATTCGCCCGATTGCGCACCGCCCTGCGCTCCGGGCAGGGTATCATGCGTGCGATATGGAGACGCAATCAGGCGAACGTCGGCTCGGTATCCATGCAAGCCCGGCCGTTGCCAGGCGCAAGCCGATCCGACGACCAGACTCTGCGCATTACCGGCAGTCCCCTGCAGGCTGCGCGGCGTCAGTTCGGCTTTCCCGCCGGCGCCGCATTCAGCGACCGCCACCGCGCGACCGCGGCGTCATGGTCTGCGTAGTCGCGGGAAAACACGTGCCCGCCCGATCCGTCGGCCACGAAATACAGATCGTCGCTCTCCAGGGGATGCAGCACCGCCTCGATCGCGTCCCGTCCCGGCGAGCAGATCGGCCCCGGCGGCAGGCCCGCCACCCGATAGGTGTTGTACGGCTCGTCGCGGCGCAGGTCCGCCTTGCTCAACGGCCGGTCCAGCACCCCGGCACCGTCGCTCACGGCATAGATGACGGTCGGGTCGGCATCCAGCCGCATGCCCTGTCGGAGCCGGTTGAGATAGACCGAAGCGACATGCGCCCGTTCCTCGGGCTTGGCCGTCTCACGCTCGACAATGCTTGCCAGGATCACCGCATCCCGCGGAGACGCCAGCGGCAGCCCCGGTGCCCGGTTCGCCCAGGCCGCCTGGACGACCTTCTCCATCGCCGCCTTGGCCCGGTCCACCAGCGCCGCTCGGTCTGTGCCGCGCTCATAATCGTAGGTCTGCGGCAGGACGCTGCCCTCGGCGATCGCGCCGGCCGATCCCGTCGCCGCGTCCGCCTGCGCGACAACCGCCGCGATCTGCCGCGCGGTCAGCCCCTCGGGGATCGTCAGGTGATGCTGGACCGGCCGAGCGGTGCGCAGCACGGAGAGGATCTCGTCGAGGGAGGCGTGGGCGGGGAAGGCAAATTCCGCCGCGTGCAACGGCCCGTCACCCTGGGTGACCAAGGCCGCGAGCCTTCAGGAGCCAGGGCTGGGACACCACGCCGGCGTCATGCAGCGCCTCCGCGACGCGTGTCGTGCTGCCATGCGGCACGACGATCGCGGCCGCTTGCGGCAACGGACCGGGCCTTGGCCAGGACGTAGGCCCAGAGCCGAGCACCGCCGGCAACACCACCGGCCAGCAGGACACCCGCCAGCGCGCACCCGATCAGGATGCGCCCGATGCGCGGGCCCCGCGGGTTCGGATCAGGCGGCGGCGCGGAAGATGATGGAGGCGTTGGTCCCACCAAATCCGAAGCTGTTCGACAGAACGACCTTGATACGCCTCTCCTGCGCGGTTTTCGCCACCCGGTCGATCACACTCTCGCGGCTCGGCGAATCGAGGTTCAGTGTCGGCGGCGCCACGCCGTCACGGATCGCCAGGATCGAGAAGATCGCCTCGATCGCGCCGGCAGCACCCAGCAGATGGCCGGTCGCCGACTTGGTGGACGACATCGCCAGACTCCGAGCGGCATCGCCGAACAGGCGCTCGACCGCTTCCAGTTCCAGGTCGTCACCCAGCGGCGTGGAGGTGCCGTGCGCGTTGACGTACTGGATGTCGGACACCGACAGCCCACCGTTGCGCATCGCCGCCTTCATCGAGCGGAAGGCGCCGTCATGGCCCTCGGCCGGTGCGGTGATGTGATAGGCATCGCCGGACATGCCGTAGCCGCTGATCTCGGCGTAGATTTTCGCGCCGCGCTTCTTCGCGTGCTCGTATTCTTCCAGCACGACGCAGCCCGACCCTTCGCCCATGACGAAGCCGTCGCGATCCTTGTCCCAGGGGCGCGAGGCCGTGGTCGGGCGGTCGTTGAAGGCGGTGGACAGGGCGCGGGAGGCGCAGAAGCCGGCGATGCCGATCTCGCACACCGTCGCCTCCGACCCGCCGGCCACCATGACGTCCGCATCGCCCAGCCCGATCAGCCGGGACGCATCGCCGATGGCGTGCACGCCGGTCGCGCAGGCGGTGACGACGGAATGGTTCGGCCCCTTGAAGCCGAACCTGATCGACAGGTTCCCCGACGCGAGGTTGCCGAGCGCCGACGGGAATGAAGAACGGCGACAGACGCCGGGCCTTGCCTTCATGGATCAGGATAGAGGCGTCGTAGATCGGTTTCCAGACCGCCGATGCCCGATCCGATCATCACGCCGGTGGCGCAGCGATCGTCCTCGGTTTCCGGGACCCAGCCTGAATCCTCCACCGCCTGGCTACCGGCGACCATCGCCAGATGGATGAAGCGATCCATCTTCTTCTGGTCCTTGATCGGAATCCATTCGTTGACGTCCAGGCCCCCGGTTTCCTTGCTGCCGGCCGGCACTTCGCCGGCGACCTTGCAAGGCAGGTCCTGGTGTCGAAGGACTGGATCGCGCCGATTCCGGATTCACCGTTGATCAGCCGGCGCCAGACGTACTCGACGCCCACGCCCAGGGGACAGGCGATGCCCATGCCCGTCACCACGACTCGCCGCATATCTGGCGCCCCTTCTCGTCAGCCGAGTGCTGGTCTTACTTGCTGTGATTTTCGATGTAGGTGATCGCGTCCTTCACGGTTGCGATCTTCTCGGCCGCATCCTCGGGGATTTCGACATTGAACGCTTCCTCGAAGGCCATGACGAGTTCCACGGTATCGAGGCTGTCGGCGCCCAGGTCGTCAATGAAAGACGCCTCGGGTGTCACCTTGGACACGTCCACGCCCAGATGTTCCACGACGATCTGGGTGATTTTTTCTGCAACCTCGCTCATAGGCTCCGCAACTCCTGAACTGATATCTCGATTACGTCGTTGTCCGGCTGGACGATCCCGTATTCAGATGACCTTGCCGTCGATCCTCCGGTCTATCCCTTGGCCGGTGTCTTATCCCGGTTCACGAAGCGAGCCCGCGCCAGACGTAGCTTGGGCCGCTTAGCATGGTTTTCCGCGAAGGCAAAAGGCTACCGGCCTCTCACGTTGGCGGTGGTATCGAAATTCGACCGAACCGCTGAATTGTTGCCACACCATCCGCGAAAGCGGCCGGAAACCACCTTTCGGAACGGCCTGGCATCAGAACATCGCCATCCCCCCGTTGACATGCACCGTCGTACCCGTGACCCAGGATGCTTCGTCCGAGGCCAGGTAGACGACCGCGCCGGCAATGTCCTCCGGCTGGCCCAGCCGCTTCAGCGGGATCGCATCGGCCAGCTTGGTCTTCTGTGCCTCGGCCAGCACATTGGTCATCGCGGTGACGACGAAACCGGGAGCCACCGCGTTGATGGTCACCCCGCGAGAGGCAACCTCCTGCGCCAGCGCCTTGGTCATGCCGATCAGACCCGCCTTGGCGGCCGCGTAGTTCGCCTGCCCGGCGTTGCCGGTGGTGCCGACGATGGAGCCGATATTGATCACCCGCCCGGCGCGCCGGCGCAGCATCCCGCGCAGCACCGCCCGCGTCAGGCGGAACGGCGCCGACAGATCGACATCGATCACCGCCTGCCAGTCCTGGTCCGACATGCGCAGCGCGAGCATATCGCGGGTCATGCCGGCGTTGTTGACCAGGATGTGCAATGGTCCGGCCACCTGCTCCGCCGTCTCGATCAGCGAATCGGGTTCCGAGGCATCGCGCAGATCGGCCGGGCAGACATGCGCCCGCTCCCCCAGATCGGCAGCCAGGGCCTCCAGCGCATCCCGCCGCGTCCCGGACAGCACGACGATGGCGCCCTGGGCATGCAGGGACCGCGCGATCGCCGCACCGATGCCACCCGAGGCGCCGGTCACCAGGGCCGGCTTGCCGTCCAGTCGGAACATGGTCATTCCTCCCCTAGAGGTTCTTCAGCACGGCTTCGATCTCCGTCGGCGTGCCGGCCGACACGCCCGTCGCATCCGGGCGCGATGCGCTTCACCAGCCCCGTCAGCACCTTGCCGGCGCCAAGCTCGACGAAGCTGTCGACACCCATCGCCGTCATGGCCGCCACGCTTTCCCGCCAGCGGACAGTCGCCGTCACCTGCTGCACCAGCAGATCGCGGATGCGCGCCGGCTCCCATTCCCGCGCCGCGGAGACGTTGGCAATCAGCGGCACCACCGGTTCGCCGGGCGGCGTCTTCTCCAGCGCCTCGGCCATCGCATCGGCCGCCGGCGCCATCAACGTGCAGTGGAACGGGGCCGAGACCGGCAGCAGCATGGCGCGCTTGATGCCCTTGGTCTTGGCGATCTCGATCGCCCGTTCGACCGCGCCGCGATGGCCGGAAATCACTACCTGGCCGGCGCCGTTGTCGTTGGCGGGCTGAAGGACCTCTTTGTCCTGGGTCTCGGGGACGATGGCGGCTTCCGCACAGATCGCCTGCGCCTGCTCCATATCGGCGCCCAGCAGGGCCGCCATGGCGCCGACGCCGGCCGGAGTCGCCTTCTGCATCGCCTGGCCGCGCAGCTTCAGCAGCCGCGCCGCATCGGCGATCGAGAACGCACCGGCGGCCGCCAGCGCGGTGTATTCGCCCAGCGAATGGCCGGCGACGACGAACGCTTTGTTGGCGACGGTGACGCCGCCTTCCCGCTCCAGCACGCGCAGCACCGCCAGCGAATGCGCCATCAGCGCCGGCTGGGTGTTTTCGGTCAGCGTCAGTTCCTCGCCGGGCCCCTCGAACATCAGGCGGGACAGACGCTGGTGCAGCGTGTCGTCGACCTCCTGGAACAGCTCACGCGCAGCCGGGAAGGCCGCGGCGAGGTCGCGGCCCATGCCGACGGCCTGGCTGCCTTGGCCTGGAAAGACGAACGCATGGACCGGCATGGAGGGGTTTCCGAAGCGTCGGGTTACGGGATCGTAGGATTGGCGCGGGGGCGTAGCCGCGGGTCACGACACTGTCAAGGAAGGGACGTCGCGCGACGGGGGAACGAGCGACAAGCCCAACCCAGCCAACCCGACAATGGCGCGCCCGAACACCGCATGATACGGTCTCTGCAAAGATAAAAAGCGGGAGGCTGCATTGAACGATGTCATTGTGAACGATGTCATTGCGAACGATGTCATTGCCGGCGCCTACGTCTTCACCGGGGAGCGATCCGCTGCCGGCTACCGCCTGAACAAAATGGCGAAAACCCTCGTCGCTCCCGCAGCGCGCGCCGCCTTTCAGGCCGATGAAGCCGGCTACATGGCCGCCCAGGGCTGCACCGACGCCGAGATCGACCTGGTGCTCCGGCGCGACTGGCACGGCATGATGCAGCACGGCGCGCAGCATCTACCTGATCCTGAAGATCGGCGCCGCCACGGGCCACGCCCTGCCGGAAATCGGCCGCCTGACCGGTATCCACTCCGAATCGGTGGAGGCCTGAGATGGCACGCATCGTCGGCGGCATCGGCACCTCCCACGCGCCCACGATCGGCGTCGCCTGGGATCGCGGCCAGCAGCAGGAACCCGCCTGGGCGCCGCTGTTCAACGGCTACGTCCCGGCGCGCGCAATGGCTGGAGGCGCTGAAGCCGGACCTGTTCCTGATCGTCTACAACGACCACGTGAACCAGTTCTTCTTCGACGCCTACCCGACCTTCGCGCTCGGCGTCGGCGCGGTCCACGGCCAGGCCGATGAGGGCTGGGGCAAGCGGCCATTGCCGGATCTGCCCGGCGATCCGGATTTCGCCTGGCACCTCGCGCGCTCGCTGGTCGAGGACGAGTTCGATCCCGACGATCTGCCAGGAGATGGCGCTGGACCACGGCGTGCTGTCGTTCCTGCCGTTGCTGACCGACACCGACTGGAAGGTTCCGGTCGTTCCGTTCGCGGTCAACGTGATCCAGCATCCGATCCCGACTCCACGGCGGCTGTTCCGCCTCGGTTCGGCGCTGCGGCACGCGATCGAGACCTATCCAGGACAAGCGCATCGTGGTGTTCGGCACCGGCGGGCTGACGCACCAGTTGCATGGGCCGAATTTCGGGCGCCACAACGAAGACTGGGACAATGAGTTCATGGACCGCCTGGAGACCGATCCGGACGGCCTCGCGGAACTGTCGACCCAGGACTACATGGAACGCGGCGGCACCGAGGGCGTCGAGATGATCATGTGGCTCGCGATGCGAGGTGCTCTGGGCGGGGCCGTGCGGCAGGTGCATCGGAATTACACGGCGCCGTTCACGACGGGGTATGGGCTGCTGGCGCTGGAGCCGGCGGTGGTATGATTGGGGAGGATCTGGCGCTGCGCATGCGCGCAGGTGCCTGAGGCGCTGACAAGGCCCGGGCTGTCCCGGGCCATGGCCGGGCAGTTTATCCCTTGATCGGCGGCTGGCCGATCTCGGCGCGACAGTCGTTGATGATTTGCAGCACACGCTCCCGATAGGGGCGGTACTGCACGCCGAACTCCTGCACGAGACGAGAGTTGTCGATCATCCAGTTGCCGGAGGAGGCCCGCCCGCCGGTCGGCTTGTCGAAGCTGATCTTCGCGTCCGGCAGGTAGCCGCGCACGATGTCGGCGATCTCCGCCAGCGATATCGCCTGGCCGCCCGAGTTGTAGATCGGCGTGCCGCGGTTTGTCGGTCATCAGCACGCGGACGAACACCTCGGCGATGTCGTCGACATGGATCGGGCAGCGCATCGCGTCGGCGAAGGGGAAGGAGATCGGCTCACCGCGCGCCGGGCGGGTGATGATGTTCACGTGGTCGACGGAGCCGCGCACCTTGTCCGGGCCTGTGACGTTGGCCGGACGGACCGCGGTGATCGTCATCCCGTGCTTGTCGATGTAGTCCTTGGCCTGGAATTCATTGAACGCCTTGTGGGAGCCGTACTGGACCACGGCGTGCTTGTAGTCATCCTCGGTGACCGGGCGCTCGCCGTAATGGCTCTGCTGGCCGTTGACCGCGAGGGAGCTGGCGAACACGGTGTGCTTGATGCCGAGCAGGCGGGCGGCCTCGAAGCAGTTGTCCATGCCGACGATGTTGAGCTTGGTCGCGCGGTGCGGCGGCAGGTCCTGGCCGAGGTTGTAGGACAGGTTGATGACCCGGTCGGCCTTCGATGCCTCCATGACGGAGATGACGTCGTCGAACTGGGTGACGTCGCCGCGGACGACCGACACCTTGTCACCGAGGTCGGCGAGGGCTGGCGCGTTCGGGTTGATGTCCATGCACACGACGGTTTCGCCGCGCGCGACCAACAGTGGAATGACGCGGATGCCGATGAACCCGGTGCCGCCGATGACGAATATGGCCATTGCTGTTTCTCTCCCGTTTGGCGCGGGTCGGGCCCGCTGGGTAGGAGGATCGGGGGGATTTGGTGGTGGGGCAAGAGCGAGCCTTTCCTCGCCATACCAGGGTTGATTGGGTTATCGGTTCATTTCGTTTAAATACGGAAGGGCGGGGGAGCCGCGCCGGCAAGATTTGTCGTAATGGAGGTTATGCGGTCTCGGGGAGAGTGCCATACGACCGTTGTAAGCGTTGATGTCACTTTCGACGCAAGGTGGGCACTAAGTTACAGCGCGAACAATCCCAAAAGCAGTCAGCCGCCTGCAGGCCGACGGCGTGATTGTTCGCGGGATCGGATCGTGACGGAGGCGGATCGCGCCGATGTATTCGCTGATCGTCAGCGCCAGGCTCAATGATGTCGATTTTCGCACCCAGTCTGGCTTGCCAATGTGCTCCGACGCGTCACCGCATAACCCCACGAGTGCGAGCCGCCTGGCCGTCGGCAGGGAAGTCTTACGGCTGAGGCAACACCGCCAGACGTCGTACCGCAGCTTCACAAGCCTCGGTGGTTGCGACCTTGCCGGCTCGGTCCGGAGATACGTGTCCGAAATTCAGCGCCGGGCCGATGATGAGTTGAAGACGTCCTGGCCGCGGTAAACGCCTAGTAGCCGGCCATGCCTCGTAGGCGCCCGCAATGAAGCAGGGAATGACCGGAATAGTGTGGCCCGCGACCAGTATTCCGATCCCTGGCCGAAATTGGCCGAGCGCGCCCGTGCGGCTGCGCGTGCCCTCGGGGAACAGAATCAGCACCCTCCCGTCCTCCAGCAGACGCGCACGCCAAAGATCCAGATCGGCATGGGTCGCTCCCTTGCGCGACACCGGCAAAGCATTGATCGCATAGGCGGCGAAGGCGGACCCTGGCAACGATGTGAAAAACGTATCGGCCGCCGCCAACGCGAACGCTCGGTGCGCGAGCTTTCGAGGCAAGGCAGCCGTGATCGTCAAGGCATCGAGGTGGCTGGAATGATTGGCCAAAATTACGAAGGGCGGCGGCGGAAGATGTTCTCGTCCCGTTACCTTCAGCCGATACACAACCTGTAGCAGGGTCCGGACAAGCCCTCGCCAGATGAAACCGAGAACGAGCCCTCCCAGCCCGGATTCACGGCCGGAGCTGCGCAGTCGTTGTTGCGGTGTCAGACCATGGTCACGCGCCGGGCGCAGATTCCATCGAATTCAACCGAAATAAATCCTGGTTGGCTGGTCGAGGCCGAACCCGACAAAATAACCGATGTAATGAAAGGATGCCGGAGCGACCAACAGAAGCGAATTGAACCGATCGAGCATGCCGCCATGACCAGGGATGATGGCGCCCATGTCCTTGATACCAAGATCGCGCTTGATGCTGGACAACATCAGGTCACCCGCCTGCCCAGCCACGCTGACGACGATCCCTAAGCCCGCCAGAAGCAGCCAGTTGTCGAGCCGGGTCTCAGCAAAGACCGAAGACGCGATCAAGGCCACCAGTGTGGAGGTCGCCACAAGTGCACCAATAGCGCCCGAAACCGTCTTATTGGGGCTGGTGGCGGGCAGCAGCTTCGGGCCGCCGATCAGCTTGCCAAATGTAAAAGCTAAGACGTCGTTTAGCGCCACCGTGGTTAGCAGCATGAGCACGATAGGGCGGTAGTGCACATCATTGGCCATATATCCGAGATGTGAGAGCCCGGCACCGAATAGCATGAAGGCGAAGATGGCGAGTCCCGTTCGCTGAACATACCCCTCCGGTCGATCGAGGGGGATGGAAATGATCGCAAGCACACCAACGCTCAATGGAATCAGCGCCATGAAAAGCTCATACCAATGGTCCAGCGCCGCCACGTTCATTGCAACGACGCCAATCGTAAGGGTGGCCGTTATCAGGTATTCCCGGAACAATCCTGTCGCTCGATCATACTCACGCATGCAAAGTAGGCCGAGGACCGTCACCAATCCAATCGTCCACACCCGCCCGGCCAGAACCGGGCCCAGCATCAACGGAAGCAGCACCGCCCAAGACCCGGTGCGCAGCCACAACTCCCTTACCAATGTGGGAGAGGCTCGTCGTGTGAGGCTAAGCCCGGCGATGACGATGCCGGCGAGGACGATGATCGCAGCGGCGGCGATGATGATTCCAACAGTTGTGGAATCTGCGAACGTTCTGCTCATCGCTGCAGTCTCATTGCAATCCGCGCAAGTCGTCGCGCCGCTGTCACCATTGCCCCCAGAGTAATGCCCCAGAGTGTGATACCGGGCAACGTAACCGTCCAATGCGCCGGCAAAATGGCACAAGCAACCGCGACGGCGGTCACCAGAGCCATACGCTGTTGCTTTGCCATCGGACCGGAAAAGTCGCTCGCCTGCCCTAAGCCTTTGCCCAACGCCCTGACGTACGCGGTTGCCATGGCGGCCAGTGCCGCTGCAAACCCGAGTTCGAGCTCATCGGCTGCCCAGCCGAGCCCAATCAGCACGGCCGTATCGGAGACGCGATCTGGCACTTCATTGAAAAGTTCACCTGTAGCGGATGCGACGCCGCGACCGATGGCAACCATTCCGTCGAGCAGGTTAGCCAGAAGGCGCATCTGGACAAGCACCGCTCCACCAAGCCAGAGCCATTTGCTGACGGCAGGGGCCTGCCGGGTGAACGCGAAAGCGACACCAGCAAGACAGGCCGCAACAGTGCCAGCAACCGAGATGGCGTTTGGCGATACGAAGCGGCGCACGAGCCAATCCGACATTGCAATGATCGGACGCAGCCCACGGGCTGCAATCGGCCGGCGGTCACCGGCAGCCGAATTGAATGTATCGTTTATTGAATTCGACTCCCTCTTTGCCGCTGCATGCTCAGTCGTAGCGCGTGCGACTTCGGTTTTCTGACCGTTGCTACCCTACCGCGCTGTCGGCGCGAAGTGAACACCGACGCCGATCCCGTTATCCTCCCGCATCCCTACGCCCGGCTCGGGGCCGGTGGGTCGAGCACCAATCATTCTCGAAGGTTATCTGCGTCATCGCACCGGGGTGTGGGGTGCAGCAGGCCCCCCATCCTGGGCAGCACAGTCCGGTCTCGCAGCCACATACCCAGAACCGGACCGTCCGCGTTCCACCCAAGGCGGCCATATGCAATCCATTTTGCCCCGATCGTAGTGGAACTATGGCTGCTGGAGAACAAGATACATCACACATGATTACATCCTTTATCATGTGCGACGGCCGCGTCTCCCGTTGCAGTAATTGCCAGCAGGGCGCAGCCGCTAAAAAATTTCAGTCCGACGGCAGCCGAGACGCGGTTCGACACCGGCGCTCCCTCACGCCTCCGCCAAAATCTTCTCCCTAACCGCCGACGCAACGAACGCCGACCGCGTCAGCCCACGCGCCCGCGCCGCCTCATCGATCGACGCCAGAAGCCCGGCATCCAGCGACAAGTTCGCCCGCACCATCCGGCCCTGATCGAGCAACACCGGCACCATCACCGCCGTTTCCCCTGCCACCGTATCCAATTCGCCGTCGGCAATGATCCGCGCCAAGGTCCGCGCCTCCGGCAGCGCGGCACTAACGTGGTCTGCCCATTCCCGCGCCGCAGACGCCGCATCCTTGATCGCCGCCTCGGCCGTGGTACCGCCGCCGTGGCAACCGGGGAGGTCAGGGATCCGGACCCCCCAGACGTCGTCATTACCATCCAGGATACCGACGTAATGCGTCATCACCGCCTCCTACAGCCAGCCCGCCAGCCGAGCGATCGAGCGTGCGACACCAAGCGACTGCTGCCTGTGGCGCGGCACAACGATCAGGACGCCCGGCCTGTCCGGATGCTCGAATTTGTCATGCTTGCCGCCACCGACATTGACCCAGCCATCCTGCTCAAGCCGGCTGACGATCTTGCGCGTGTCGGTTTCAGGGACTGGCATGACGTCTCCATGCGCAATATATTGCGCATGGAGACGTCATGGTCAATCTCCTCCTGCTGGGGTTGAATCCGAACTTCAGTGTGGAGAAGATGAAGCCCGCATGACGCCCAGAACGTCGGCGGGGAGAACCGGGCAAACCCGCCATGGGACTGCAGCGCCACCCCCATGCCGGATCATTTCATGTGACTGCAGCGATACGGAAAGACGTTGCGAGCAATGGCGCCGGGACTTGCCATAATATTCGGCCGTCGAACGCCTCAGGTGTGAATTCCGGCGTCTCCGATTGACATCACCGCAGCCTCGGCCCCGGATCCATCCCCATAAGAACCCGACCACCGAGCGGATACCACTCGGGCGCGATGTTGGCCGTTTGCCCGACGACATGCAGGTCGCGCCAGCACTCCGCCAAGCGGCTTTCCCGCTTGAACGATGTGCTGCCACCCAGCCGGTACATCATGTCCATCGCGTCACGCGCGCAATCGGCGGCGAATGTCGCGGCCAGACGGCATCGGGCGCGCTGTTCCAGCGTCGTCTCCTCGCCGGACGCGACGGTGTCCCACAATTCGCGGATCATCGCTGCGCGATAGAGCCGCCCGGCGTTCAGCATCGAGTCCGCCCGGCCGACCGCCTCCTGCACCTGGGCGCTGTCGCACAACAGTGCCGAACTCGCGCGGCCGCGCGGTACCTTTCCCCCCGCCAGCTCGATCAGCGCATCGATCCCCGCCCGAGCAATGCCGGTCAACACAGAGCAGTGGTGCGGCCCGACCCAGGCGAAGCTCGGCATCGCATAGCTGATACCTGGCCAGTGCGCCCACTGGTTGTCCAGCGGCGCGCCGGCATGCACCATGACCCGGCGTTCCGGGACAAACAGGTCCTCGACCGTCCAGTCGAAGCTGCCGGTGCCGCGCATGCCGGTCACGTCCCAGCTTCCCGGCACGATCGTCACCTCATGCCTGGCGAACGTCCCGCGCCAATACCCAGGGCCACGTGCGGGAATGGCGAAACTGCCCGTCATCCAGGCGGCCTCCTGGCAGCCGCTGCCGAAGCTCCAGCGGCCGGTGACACGATAGCCGCCATCCACCGGTTCGGCCGTCCCGCCACCGGGCACCGCTGTGCCGGCCAGGATCGTGTCGGGGCCGTTTGCGTAAATCTCCCGCACGCCCTCGTCCGGGTAGCCCAGCGTGATCAACTGCCCGACACCATTGTTGGCGACGTTCCAGCCGGCGGACCCCAGGCCCTCCGCCAGCAGTTCGACGACGCGCTGATAGGTCAGCGGATCGGCCTGCAGCCCGCCCATCGAACGAGGCATCACCAGGCTATAGAACCCGGCCGCTCGGAATTCCTCTACCAGCTCAGGCGGCAGCCGCTGCTCGGTTTCCACCTGGTATTTGTAGTTGCGAAGCTTCGGACGCATGGCGGCGGCAGCGCGGACCACCGGCTGAGCGTCGATTGCGGTGGGCAGGCGCGTGTCTTCGGTAATCGAGTCCATCGTGTGCCTCCGTCGTCAGGCCCGAATGATGACTCCATTCCTGTCACGCCGCTATAGGCTGCCTTGGCACCGTCGGAGACCGCATGCGTGTTCTCCCCGGAAAGTTGCAACGCAAGGCACCAAGGTCTGCAGATTGAATTAAAGAGCTTTTTTGACGGATAAACGAGGTGCCTGAAAAGCACTCGACTTATGGGTACTCCGGGGTCTCGACACACGGCAGGAAGATGAGGCCCAATCGTAGCGAATTTAGACCGATTACCGTGTGGCCGTAGAAAGCGCGAGTTGGCGCCTCGGCATTGCGATCACAATCCTCCGGTCAACTGACCAGGCGATGCCTACCGCGAGAAGAACATCTCCGTCAGCACATAGTCGAACGCCAGGATCAGGATCGAGGCCATCACCACCGCCGCCGTCGTCGCCGCACCAACCCCCTGCGCCCCGCCCTTGCTGCGATACCCCTGGTAGCACCCCATCAGCGCGATCAGGAACCCGAACACCGCCGCCTTCGCCAGGCCCGACACGACGTCGTCCGTCTGCACGAAGTTGACCGTATTCTGCAGGTAGGTGCCCACGTTGAACCCAAGCTTCAGGGTCGAGACGATGAAGCCGCCCATCACACCCAGGATATCGGCGATGATCACCAGCAGCGGCAGCGCGATCACGCCCGCCAGCAGCCTTGGCGCCACCAGATACTTCATCGGATTGGTCGACAGCGTCGACAGCGCGTCGATCTGGTCGGTCACGCGCATCGTGCCGATCTCGGCCGCCATCGCGGCCCCCACCCGCCCGGCCACCATCAACCCCGCCAGCACCGGCCCAAGCTCCCGCGTCACCGACAGCACGACCAGGTTCGCCACCGCGCCCTGAGCGGAAAACCGGGCGAACCCGGTATAGGACTGCAGCGCCAGCACCATGCCCGTAAAGACCGCCGTCAGCGACACCACCGGCAGGCTGAAATACCCGATCTCCAGCAAGGCACGCAGGAACAGCCGGCCGTAGAAAGGGGGGCGCACTAGGTGCGACAGCCCCTCGGCCGCAAACAACGCCAGCGACCCGGCCTCCCGGCACGTCGCAAGCACCGCTCGGCCGATAGCCGCGAGGAAGCCCAGCAAGGCGTTCACGCCGGCAGATAGACGCGCTGATAGCGCGGCCCGAGGGAGGTGAGGATCTCGTAGCCATTGGTCCCCGCAGCGTCCGCCACCTCATCGGCGGTCAGATGCGGGCCCAGTACCTCCAGCCAGGAACCCGGCTGGATCGAGGGATGGTCGGTCACGTCGAACGTCGTCAGGTCCATGGAGACGCGCCCTACCAGCGGGACGGGGGTTCCGTCAAAGCACGCCACGGCGCGACCCGACAAGGACCGCAGGAACCCGTCGGCATAGCCCAGCGCCGCGGTCGCGATGCGGGACGGGCGGCTGGCGGTCCAGGTGGCGTTGTAGCCCACGGTATCGCCGGCGGGGACATCGCGCACCGACAGCACGCGGACCGACAGCCGCACGACGGGGCGCATCGGATTTGCCGCCCCGGGGATTGGCCCGGGGATTGGCCCGGGGATTGGATTGATGCCGTACAGCGCCGCGCCTGGCCGTACCAGATCGAACCCGTATTCCGGCCCGAGGAATATCCCCGACGAATTCGCCAGACTCGCCGGCGCGGACGGCAGCTTCATACGCACCACCTTGAACCGCCCAAGCTGCTCGGTATTCAGCGTCTCGCCGGCGATTTCAGACGAAACCAGATGCGACATGACATAAAGCGGCTTCCGGCCCAGGCGGCCGGGGTCGTCGGCCAGGATATCGACTTCGCGCGCCGTCAGGCCAAGCCGCGACATGCCGGTGTCGACGTGGAGGATCGGTGCGGCCTGCCCGAGGCGACGCCAGCGGTCGACCTCGTCCAGCGTGCCCAGCACCGGGGTGATGCCCTGCGCGTTGTATTCGCCCTCGGTGCCGGGGATCAGGCCGCCCAGCACGGCGATCATTGCATCCGGCACAAGGTCGCGGATCGCCAGCGCCTCCTGCAGCCAGGCGACGAAGAAGTGCCGGCAGCCGGCCGCGTAGAGTGCTTGCGACACGGGTCCCGAACCGACGCCATAAGCATCCGCCTTGATCACCGCGGAAACGGCCGGACCGCTCGGACGGTGCAGCGACCGCCAATTGGCCACAACAGCGCCGAGGTCGACTTCCAGCACCGAAACGGCAGAGGTGTGCGCCAGATCCGGCGAAGTTTCTGGCATCGCCTAACGCCGCAACCGCGTAGAGACCGTCACACCTCATACTCCCCATGCACGAGGTCCAGATCGCCGAATCGGGTGAACTCGGCCTCGAACAGCAGCGGGATCGATCCGGTCGGGCCGTGACGCTGCTTGGCGATGATCAGGTCCGCCCGGTTATGCGCCAACTCGATCTTGCGCTTCCACTCGTCCATCGCGGTGTTGAACTTGTCGCTGTTGCCGTCGAAGGCGACCTCCTTCGGCATCTTCTGCTCCAGGTAATATTCGTCACGATAGACGAACATGACCGAGTCCGCATCCTGCTCGATCGATCCCGACTTCGCGCAGGTCCGACAATTGCGGACGCTTGTCGTCGCGGCTTTCGACCTGGCGGGACAACTGTGACAGGGCGATCACCGGGAGGGCCAGTTCCTTGGCCAGCGCCTTCAACCCCTGCGTGATCTGGCTGATTTCCAGCACCCGGCTTTCCGGACGCGTTCCGGCCGCGGGGCGCATCAACTGCAGATAGTCGACCACCACCAGCGCCAGCCCCTTGGTGCGCTTCAGCCGCCGGCAGCGCGTGCGCAGCGCCGACATGGTGATCGCCGGCGTGTCGTCGATCTGGATCGGCAGCGCGGCGATTTCACGCGAGACCTGGACGAACCGGTCGAAGTCCCGCTGCCCGATCTCACCGCGGCGGATGCGGTCGCCGGAGATGCGCGACTCCTCGCTCAACAGACGGGTCGCCAACTGCTCCGAACTCATTTCCAACGAAAAGATCGCCACCTGTTGTTTCGGCAGGGCACTGGGGTCACCGGCACGCGCCTCGGCGAGCAGCGCCTTGGCGGCACCGAAGGCGATCTTGGTCGCCAGCGCCGTCTTGCCCATGCCCGGACGGCCCGCGAGGATCATCAGGTCCGATGGGTGCAACCCGCCCATCTTGTTGTCCAGGTCACGCAATCCGGTGGTCAGCCCCGATACGCCGCCGGGCCGCCGGAACGCCTTTTCGGCCCCCAGGATGGCGTCTGTCAGCGCCCGCTCGAACGTCACGAACCCGCCGGAGGACCCGTTATCGGCCGCGAGGTCGAACAGCGACTGCTCCGCTGCCTCGATCTGCTTGGCGCCGTCCAGTTCCGGTTCGGCCCCAAACGCGTTGTTGACGACAGTCTCACCGATATCGATGAGCTGTCGGCGCATCCAGGTATCGTGCACCGCGCGCCCGTAATCGCCGGCATTGATGATGCCGACCATCGCCGTCAGCAACTGGGTCAGATAGGCGGTGCCGCCGACCTCATCGAGGATGCCGGCATGCTCGAACTCCGCCTTCAGCGTCACGGCGTCGGCGAGTTGCCCGGCCTCGATCCGGCGGGAAATCGCCTGGAAGATCCGCCCGTGGATCGGATCGGCGAAATGTTCCGGGGCGAGGAATTCCGACACCCGCTCATAGGCGCGGTTGTTGGCGAGCAGCGCGCCCAGCAGCGCCTGCTCTGCCTGGACATTCGAGGGCGGCAAGCGCTGGGACAGTCCGAAGAGCGGCGAGTTGATCGTGTTCATCCCCGGCAGTCTACCCGACCCGTCCCGACGGCGCATCGGCGCATAGCACCGTCAGGCTGTGGATAACGGGGAGGAATACCAGCCGATTGTAACGAATGGCCGCCCTTGGTGAGTTTCGCAGGTGGGTTTATTGCAGATACCTACATTGCAGATGCCTACAAAGAACTGGAGAACCTGTCGTGCCGCCGATCCGCCCCATCCTTCACACAATCTTGCTGGCAGCCGCGCTGTGCCTGCCGAACCTCGCTCACGCCGCCGACTACCCGGCGCCGGCCGAGGGCGACTGGGTGGCACATGATTTCCGCTTCCACACCGGCGAGACGCTGCCCGAACTGCGCATCCATTACACGACGGTGGGGGCACCGACCGGCCAGCCGGTACTGATCCTGCACGGCACCGGCGGCTCCGGAACCGGCCTGCTCAGCCCGGCCTTCGCCGGCGCGCTGTTCGGCCCTGGCCAGGCGCTGGATGCGACGCGCTACTACGTTATCCTTCCCGAACTCGATCGGCGCCGGGAAATCGACCCGCCCGTCCGAAGGGTTGCGCGCGAAATTTCCCCGCTACGACTATGCGGACATGGTGCAGGCGCAATACCGGCTGCTGACCGAGGGCCTGCACGTCAACCATCTGCGTCTGGTGATCGGCAATTCGATGGGCGGTATGGAGACCTGGGTCTGGGGTGAAACCTATCCCGGCTTCATGGACGCGCTGGCGCCGATGGCCTCTCAACCCACGGCAATGGCGGCCCGCAACTGGATGATGCGGCGGACGCTGATCGAGTCGATCAAACAGGATCCCGCCTATATGGGCGGCAACTACACCACTCAGCCGCCGTCATTGCGGCTGGCGAGTGTGATGTTCGGCATCGCCACCAACGGCGGCACGCTGGCCTGGCAGGCGAAGGCGCCGACCACGGCCCAGGCAGACGCGCTGGTGGACAAGATGCTGGCCGCGAAGCCGCCGGCCGATGCCAATGACGTCATCTACCAGTGGGACGCGTCCTTCGATTACGATCCCGCACCGGAGTTGCGGCGCATCACGGCGCACGTGCTGGTGATCAATTCGGCGGATGACGAGCGTAACCCGCCGCAGACCGGCGTGACCGCGAAGGCGCTGACCAAGGTGAAGCATGCGCAGTTGCTCCTGATCCCCGCCAGCGCCGAGACCGCCGGCCACGGTACCACCGGCCAGGCCCATTTCTGGGCGGACCGGCTGGCCGCCTTCCTCAAAGCGGTGCCAAAGCGGAACTGAGGGTTGGGGGGGAAGGTGGCAGTCCCGTTGGAACTCGACAAGGCGGCGTAATACCGGCAGCCATTGGGGCTGACCGGTATGCGCGCAGGGTTGCCAAGGGAGGTAAGGTTTGCGGCTGCGCGCGAAATCAATACCACACCAGCGGCCCGTTCATCTCAACACGACTTAAGACTTCGGGCCGCTGGTATAAGAGGGGCAACGGTGCGAGCGCGCGGTAGCGTCACTGACCCCGTCATGGCCCGGCGCGTTGGGCCATGACGGGGTCAGCACTGTCGAGGGTCCACATCGGCCGCCTCCGGTACTACGCGGGATCGTGATCTTCCACCGCGTCCAAGGGAACACCATCGCCCACGGTTCCGCCGCTCTTACTTGTTCGCGACAGCCAATCGAATCGATTATTCCTGAACACGCCCTAAGTGACTGGTTCAGCCCACGGCGGTGCGGAAGATTTGCATGTAGTTTCCCCCAGCGATCTTTCCGGCTTCGTCCGGTGTGAAACCACCGCGCAGCATCGCCGCCACCAGTTGCACCCACTTCGAGTAGTCCTGCATGATTCCGGCTGCAACTTGCTGGTCGGTGCCGATGCAGACATGGTCGGCGCCGACGACATCCGCCATTTCCTTGATCCCCTCCACATATTTATCCAGGCTGGGGAAAAAATGCCAGATCCCGACAGCACCGCCGGTACTGGCGACCGCCCGCGCATGATCGGGGCTGACCTGTCGAGCGGCCAGCGCGGTCGAACCCATGGCGCGCGATCCCGTGATCGCGGTGTGCGACAGAAGCAATGGTTTCGTTGCAACCTTAACAGCCTGCTTCACTGTATCCTCGGTCGCGTGCGCGACATCGCAGACGCAGCCGAGCTGGTGACACGCGCGGATCGTTTCGGAACCAAATGATGTCAAACCGTTATGTGTTACGGTGCCGGTCTGAAAATCCCCGATGTCGTTGGGTGTATAGTGCACGAGCTGAAGGTGCCTGACGCCGCGCCGGTGCGCTTCCTCCAGCCGCTCCAGCTTTCCTTCCAGAAAATCGAGTCCCTCGACGTCGCCGATGATCGCCGGTTCGCCGGCACGATGCGCGGCCTCCAGGTCGGCGGCGGTCAGCGCGCGGCGCATGCCGTGCCTGGCGACCATCGCATCCACCCAGTCGAGGCCCTCCAGATGTTTCCGATACAGTTCGCCAGGTGCCGGTGTCCGCACCGCGGCGAGCACCCCGGCCGGGTTTCGGCCGAGTATCGGAGAATCGGGCACGTCGGCGAGGCACACCGCGGCGAGGGAACCGGCCCGCATGGTGGTCGCGAGGTCGTCGCTGGGCGGTGCCTTCGATGTGAGTCCGGTCGTACCGCCATGCGTGTGGACATCGACGGATATCGTCTGGCGCAGAACGTTCAGCGCGGCGGTGGTCGTCTCGGCTGTCTGCGCCGCGGCGGTGGATCCCAAGGGCGCCAGGCCGCCGCTCAGGAGACCGCCGACCGAAATCGCCGCCATGCCCCGCATCCAGCGGCGGCGCGTGAAGGCGAACCCGTGACAAGTGCAATAACCACAGCAATCCATGCTGTCCTCCCCAGGATACGCCGGCGGGCGAACTTATTATCGTCTCGGGGGCAAGATGTATCGGGCCTTGCCCCGTCGGTAAAGGCGAGGCCGGGTCGCCCTGCTCGGCCTCCCTCTCCGACAGCGCGCAACTCTTGCAACGGAACATCTTGCAACGGAACACTGGCGCCCAACGGCGCTGGGGTCCATCCTTCTTCTGATGACCGCGCATACCCACACGCGACCACAGCAGACTGAGGCAATCCGGGTCGGCGACGGCCCCGGCGGCGCCGTCACCTACCTCGTCGATCTCCCGCCCGAGTCCCTGCCTTCGGTCTGCAAACGTGACCTCGAGCTCGCCTGGTATGCCGCCCGCGACGCCGCCATCGCCCAGAATAGCGGCGCGGCCCGCGCGTTCCGCTTCAACCGCCCCGATGGCTCGCACATCGATCTCGCGCTGTCGGACCGCGACGCGCTCTGTTGGGCCGGCGCTGTGGACCGGTCTGTCGGGCTCCGCTCCGCCCGCGGTCTCTCGCTCTTCCTGCGCCTGCTTGCCCTGGTCGACCTGCTGGCCCGCGCGCCGTGGGTCCGCCCGCTGTTCCGGCTGGCGCGCGACGGGACCGAGTTTCACCCGGCCCTGCTGCGCGCTGCGGCGATCCAGCCCTTGACCAGTGAGGCCCGTTTCGACGAAGCGGAGTTTCGTCTGCGCCTTGCCCGATTCGGCACAGGCTTCCAGTTGGAAGCGCCGTCCGATACCGGCGTTGCCCTGTCCGGAGCCCATTCATGATTGCCCCCCGTCTTCTTGTTCTTCTCGGCCTTCTCGCGCTCTCGGGCTGCACCTTTGGCTCCGGCGGCAGGGCGCCCTCCAGCGGACAGCCGCTGGCCGATGCGCAAACCCGAGCGGCATGCCGCCAGCGGGCCGAGCAGGTGGACAGCCAGCAGAACCGGGCCGAGATCTATAGTCCGCCACCGCCGGTGAATACGCCGTTCTCGGCAAACTACTTCCCAGGCCAGACCGATCGAGGGCTGTCGCAGCTTTACGAGCACGACAAGATGGTCAGCGACTGTATCCGCAACTCCGGCACCGGAGCGGATCGCTCGCCGCAGCCTCCGCCGCAGAAATAGAGTGCGATCGTCTGAGGTTGCCGCGCCTGCGCGGCAACCTCAGACGTGAATCGCTCTGAACGCGATCATGCTCCGGGCGGCGCGAGACGACACCGATCGGACAGGGCAACGGCCGGCCAACCGCGGCCGGCGGCGGCGGAAAATGCCCGACAGATTCGCGGGATTTCAGCGAAGGTAGATGACTTTCCCGCGATCAACGGCTAAAGCCGCGACAGGGGCCCCTCCCCGCCTGCCGTGACTGAACCGCCTGAATAACCCGATGAGAACCTGCCCGTGATCCGTCGATGCCTCGCGGTGCTTGCCTTCTGCGTGATCGCGGCGACAGCGAGCGCAGCGCCGAAAGCACAGGACGACGCCCCGGGCCTGCTGAACACGCCCGACCAGATCTTCGCCGACGCGATGCGCCAGTCCGTCGGCGGCCCCGCTCGGGCTGACCTTGGGCCGGAGGCGACAGTGCGGCTCGACGAAGGGCTATTGGTCATTCCCCGCGATCCGGCGGTACGGCTGCTGAAGGTGAGCAACAAGGATTTTCCGCCCGATCTGCTCGCCTTGCTCATGAGCTCGCAAGGACTGGAACTGCCCGGCTACATCCGGTTCGTTGCGTCCGGCTATGTCGACGCCGATGCCGCGCTCGGATGGACCGCCGACGACTTCCTCGACAGCTTGCGCGACACGGTCGAACACGGCAACGCGGAGCGCGAAAAGAAGGGCCTGCCGGAGCGTGAGGCACGGCGGTGGATTCGGCCCACCGCATTACAATGCCGAGGCGCATACCCTCACCTGGGCCGCCCTGATCATCCCGAAAAGCGCGCCGCGTGAAAGCGACGGCGAAATCGTGCTTCTACGGCCTGGCGTTCGGACGCGACGGCTATCTGCAGGTCGCCATAACCTCCAGCGTCGAGCAGGCGGCCGAGGTCGGGAACATGGTCAATTCGTTCCTGCGCGGCGTCGCGTTCCGCCCTGGCAAGACGTACATCGAATACCAGAATGGCGATCCGCGTTCGCCTACGGGCCTGGCAGGCGCCATGGGGATCGACACGCTGCACAAGGCGCGGGACCAGAGCAGCTTCTTCTCGTCCGACGTCCTGATTGCGGCCGTCGGCGCACTGGTCGCCGCGGTCGGGGCGATCTCACTGTTCTTTTATGTCCAGCGTTACCTGCGTCGCAGGGCGCGCCGGGTCTGACGCGGCACAGGCACCCATATGACCACCATGGATCTTACGCCCATCCCAGGCTCCCGCATCGTCGAGGTGGCACGTCTGGCCTTCACGACGCCGGATGTCGATTTCCTGTGCTTCGGCGAGTCCGATCAGCCCAGCCCTGTCGCCGCGCGGGAGGCCGCGATCCAGGCACTGCGGAACGACGACACGCGCTATCCCGATGTGCGCGGCCTGCCGCCGCTGCGTGATGCTCTGGCGCACTACCTGACCGGGCTCTACCGCCAACCGGTGACCGAGGACCGGATCCAGGTCTCCGCATCCGGCATGGCGGCGATCACCATCGCGCTCGCCGCCGTGGTGCGGGCGGGGCATCGGGTGATCGTGCACGGCCCGGCCTGGCCGAATATCGCCAATGCCGCCATGCTGCGCGGGGCCAGCGTCGAGACCATCGACCTCGACCGCCTGCCCGATGGCGGCTTCCAGCTCGACCTGAACCGGCTGGAGCAGGCGATGGACGGGGCGCGCGCCTTCATCCTCAACTCGCCCAACAACCCGACCGGCTGGACGGCGACCGAGGCGGAGTTGCGGGCCATCCGGGACATGGCAGCGCGCTACGGCGTCTGGCTGATCTCCGATGAGGTCTATGCCCGGCTGGTCTACGATGGAAGGCCAGCTGCCCCGTCGATGCTGGACGTCGCCGAACCGGACGATCGAATCATCATCTGCAACAGCTTCTCCAAGACCTGGATGATGACCGGCTGGCGGCTCGGCTGGCTGGTGGTGCCCGAGGGCCTTGGCCACGCCTTCGCCGATATCACCGAGGCGGTCCATTCCGGCGTCGCCCCCTTCACCCAGCGGGCCGGGCTGGCGGCCATCGCCGACACTGACGCCGTCGCGCGCTTCCGCGAGCACTGCGCCCAGGGGCGCGCGGCGGTCGAGGAAGCGCTGGCCGGCCTGAACGGCGTGCGCCATCGCGCCCCGGACGGCGCGTTCTACGCGTTCCTCGGCATCGACGGTCTGCGCGACAGCCTGGACCTCGCGAAGAAACTGGTCACCCGCCACGGCGTCGCGGTGGCGCCGGGGATCGCGTTCGGCGATGCCGGGGAAGGCTGTCTGCGCGTCTGCTTCGCCCAGTCCCCCGACCTGATGCACCGAGCGATGGAGCGCCTGCGCAACGGGCTGCGGGCGGAGCTTGGGGCATGAGCGCCGCCCACCCTGTCTGTGGCGTCTGCGGCCACGCCGTCCGTCCCCCGTTCCGCGCGCCGCAGCCGGAGATCGCGCCCGATCTGGACATGCGGCCAGGAGAGCCGACACGCTCGACCCTGCGTGACTGGCTGCAGACCTGCCGCGGCTGCGGCGCCGTCGCCGAGGACCCGTCGGCGTTGTCTCCTGCCGTCCGGCCAGTCGTCGAGTCCGACGCCTACCGCATCCTGAGCACCACGGTGATCGAGGAGACCTTGCCGTTCCGCCGTTCGGCCATGATTGCCGCGGCGATGGGCGACACCGGGACGCAGGCGGAAGCGCTGCTGCAGGCGGCCTGGGCTGCCGACGACGCGGCGACGATGTCCGAGGCCGCGGCGCTGCGGGCCGAGGTCGCCGCGCTGTGGGGCGACACGGCCGAGGGCGAGCTGGCGCTGCGGCGGCTGGACGTCCTGCGCCGCTCCGGCCAGTTCGAGGCCGCGGCCTCCTGGGCGGAGCGGATCGCGCCGGGTGTGACCGAGGATGTCGGGCGGTCGATCCTGACTTTCCAGAAACGGCGGATCGACACCCGCGACGTCGGACGGCACCTGATCAGCAGCGCCCTGCCGCCGCCGGCGCACAAGCCGCATGTGTCGCATGGCAAGCGGGCGACGACGGGGTTCTGGTCGCGGGTGCTGGGGCGGAAGGCTTA
>CAVYTN010000018.1:0-74511 GCA_963771475.1 uncultured Alphaproteobacteria bacterium
ATGAGATCAGCCATTGGACCGAGTTCGACCATGTGGTGGTGAACGATGACCTGGCCGCCGCGACCGAGGCGGTGCGCGCGGTGTTGCATGCTGCGCGTTGCAAGCGGGAGCGGATGATCGGGCTGCCGGCATTTATCCAGGCGTTGGGTTGAAGCTTCATACCCCGTCCTGGTCCAACCCCCGGCAACCGCATCTCTTCCTGCGTGTCCATACCCCGCTCGCCACGCTCATGCCGAGCGGATAGGCGCAAGGATACTCAGAAGGGGCGCCAGGCAGGCGGCCGCGTCAATTCTGTACTTTTTGCCAGGCCTGTTCTGCGGCGGGCGGAAGCTTATCCATGTGCTTCAGAAATAGTGCGAGGGTCCAGATCTGCTGGTCGCTCAGAGCGCTCTTCCACGACGGCATCCCTGTCAGGCGAATACCGTGCTTCACCTTCCAGAACGAGACACCTTCGGGATCGTCCTCCACGCCATCCGTCGCCAATTGTGGAGGCGGCGGATAGAGGCCCTTCGCCATCGGTGAGGCTGACGCCTCGCCCTTTGCCGTGCCGTGGCAGAATGCACAGTGCTTTGCATACAAATCGATGCCGGCGACCAAATTGGCGTCCGTCATCTCGACCGGGTTGGGCGTGTTCGGCGCCTCGTTACGCAGGGTCGCATCCAGGGATGTTTGCGCCGCCCAGGTCTCAAACGCGCCGGGAGTGGCATCGGCGTTGGCCGGAATGAGGCCGCTGCGTAGGACGATGTAGCCGCACGCCAAGACGACCACGATTGTCGTCAGGATGCCGCCAAAGAACCATTTTACCATCACGCCCGCCTCGCCTGTTGGACCTGGATTGAAACGCCCATCCCGCATATTGGCCCACGAGCCGGCACACTCGTCCGTCGCGTTCTCGCGCACTGATCCGTGCGGTCGTCTTTGGACCCACGTTGCCGAATTTCCTTGCCGGCCGGCACAATCGTCCCACCTTTGCGCGTCCAGCGGAAGGGGTCGCTCACGACGGGTGCCCCGGACAGCGAGCTTCCTCTCCAAAGAATTCGCCAGCAGCAAGGGTTAAAGTCTTGTACGGTTTGGTTCCAAAGATTTTGCAAAGCTGGTACCGGCAGCCCTTGGGGCTGACCGGTATGCGCGCAGGGTTGGTGTGGCGGCTGCGCGCGAAATCAATACCATACCAGCGGCCCGTCCGTCTCAACACGAGTGAAGACTTCGGGCCGCTGGTATGACAACCCAACTGTAGCGGCGTGCAATGATGAAGGGCCGACGCGGGACCTAGAAAACCACCGTTTGATGCATGCGCGGCAGATCGGCCACGCATCGCCGATGATGCGCAGCTTCGCCACGCATCTACTGGTGCATCTGTCTACGGCCCGAAAACCCGCCCAGCCTCTGTTTCTGCTCAATCGAACTTTCGGTTCCGCTGCTACCGGACCCCCATGACGGAAAGGGGGGCCTCTGCGCTTCAAGCCTGGGCCTTATGCGGACGACCAGGCCATAAGGAGCGGTTCAGCGCGCCAGCGGCCGGTACTTGATCCGGTGCGGCTCCGTCGCATCCGCGCCCAGACGCCGGCGCTTGTCTTCCTCGTACGCCTGGAAGTTGCCCTCGAACCATTCCACGTGGCTGTCGCCCTCGAACGCCAGGATGTGCGTCGCCAGCCGGTCGAGGAACCAGCGGTCATGGCTGATGATCACCGCGCAGCCGGCGAATTCGGTCAGCGCCTCCTCCAGCGCCCGCAGCGTGTCGACGTCCAGGTCGTTGGTCGGTTCGTCCAGCAGCAGGACGTTGTGTTCCTGCTTCAGCATCTTCGCCAGATGCACGCGGTTGCGCTCGCCGCCCGACAGGATGCCGACCTTCTTCTGCTGGTCGGAACCCTTGAAGTTGAACGCCGCCATATAGGCGCGGGACTGGATCGCCCGCTTGCCGAGGTAGATGACTTCCTCGCCGCCGCTGATCTCCTGCCAGACGGTCTTGTCCGCATTGAGACTGTCGCGCGACTGATCGACATAGCCCAGCTTCACGGTCTCGCCGACCCGCAACGATCCGCCGTCCGGTTCTTCCTGGCCGGTGATCATGCGGAACAGCGTGGTCTTGCCGGCACCGTTCGGACCGATCACGCCGACGATGCCGCCGGGCGGCAGCTTGAAGTTCAACCCGTCGATCAGCACGTTGTTGCCGATAGCCTTTGCGCAGATCCTCGGCCTCGATCACGATGTTGCCCAGGCGAGGCCCGGGCGGAATGACGATGTCCGCAACACCGGTCTGCAATTCCTGCGACTTCTCCAGCATCTCCTCATACTTCGCAATACGCGCTCGGCTTTTCGTCTGCCGCGCACGGGCGAGGCGGAAATCCATTCCGATTCCGCAGCAAGCGCACGCTGGCGGGCGCTTTCCTCCTTTTCCTCCTGCGACAGCCGCTTGCGCTTCTGCTGCAGCCAGGAGGAATAGTTGCCCTCGAACGGATATCCGCGGCCGCGCTCCAGCTCCAGGATCCAGCCGGTGACGTTGTCGAGGAAGTAACGATCATGCGTCACGACCATCACCGTGCCTTCGTAATCGTGCAGCGTGTGCTCCAGCCAGGCGACGCTTTCGGCGTCGAGGTGGTTGGTCGGCTCGTCCAGCAGCAGCAGGTCGGGCTTTTCCAGCAGCAGCTTGCACAGCGCGACGCGGCGCTTCTCGCCGCCCGACAGGCGGTCGATCGGCGCATCCGCCGGCGGGCAGCGCAGCGCGTCCAGCGCGATGTCGACACGCCGGTCAAGTTCCCAGCCGTCCTGGCTGTCGATCTTCTCCTGCAGGTCGCCCTGCTCGGCGAGCAGGGTGTTCATCTCGTCGTCGCTCATCGGTTCGGCGAACAGCGCGGAGATCTCATTGAACCGGTTCAGCGCGGCCTTCAGGTCGGCGAAGGCTTCCTCGACGTTCTCGCCCACCGTCTTGGTCGGGTCGAGCGGCGGTTCCTGCGCCAGATAGCCGACGCGCGCGCCCGGGGCGGCCCAGGCTTCGCCGCCGTATTCGGTCTCGATCCCGGCCATGATCTTCATCAGCGTCGACTTGCCGGCGCCGTTGACGCCGAGGACGCCGATCTTCACGCCGGGCAGGAAGGAGAGGGTAATGCCCTTGAAGACTTCCCGGCCGCCGGGAAAGGCCTTCGTCAGGTCTTTCATCACGTAAACGTATTGGTAACTGGCCATGATCTATCGCTTCTGCCTTTGTCGCGGGTTCTAACGTGTCCGGGAGGTGGATGGTAGCGGCGGCTTAGCGGGCCAGGGTCGTGGTCCGGTAGAAAGCGGCCAGAGGAGCCGCAAAGCCGATGCTGGGGAGCGCCACCTGATCGTCCGTTGTCAGGATATCTGCCATTTCCGGCCAGTTCCCGTCGGGACGGCGAACCAGCAGTTCCGCCTCGATCCGCGTGATCGCATAACCGACCAACCTCGGCGTGATCGCCGCTGCACGCTCCGATGTCGGGGATAGCCACAGCTTCACCGTCGACCAGTTCCTCGATGCTCGGCGACGGATCGCCGGAATCAGCAGGACAGGAACGTGCATCACCTGTCATCCGAGGGCGGCGAATACGACCAGCGCTACCGATGGGCTCAGGCAGCGCGGACAATCGGCCGAGTCAGGTGACGGATCGCGCGGCCGTCCCGAGCTCTTTCGCAGGATCGGATGCGACTGGCTGTCCGGTAAATGCCGACAAGGACTTCGGAACCCAGCTCGCCAATTTCGATCATCGAACGCGGGACGATTCGGCGCTTCCGGCCAGTTGCCGTCGGGCGGGCGCCATCGGGACCGGCTCTCCGTCTATCAGTTGATAGGCGGCACCCGTTGGGTCATCCGGCGTCCAATCCAGGAACTCCGTCAGCGTCATACGCTCAGGCACGTGTTTCCGAAGAGCGACCATGACTCAGCCTACCACAACGGCGACGCATGCCGCCACAACCCACGGCTTGGCATGCATCCCGTTAACGGCTGGTTAACTCGCCCGGTTGTCGACCAGGTCCGTCACCACCTGCGGATCGGCCAGCGTCGAGGTGTCGCCCAGCGCGTCCACCTCATTCGCCGCGATCTTGCGCAGGATGCGGCGCATGATCTTGCCGCTGCGGGTCTTCGGCAGGCCCGGCGCCCACTGGATCACGTCCGGCGTGGCGATCGGCCCGATCTCCTTCCGCACCCAGGCCACCAGTTCCTTGCGCAGCGCCTCGCTGGGTTCCTCGTCCGCGTTCAGCGTGACATAGGCGTAGATGCCCTGCCCCTTCAGGTCGTGCGGGTAGCCGACGACCGCGGCCTCCGACACTTTCGGATGGGCGACCAGCGCGCTTTCGATCTCCGCCGTGCCCATGCGGTGGCCGGAGACGTTGATCACGTCGTCAACGCGCCCGGTGATCCAGTAATACCCATCGGCATCCCGCCGAGCGCCGTCGCCGGTGAAATACAGGCCTTTGAAGGTGGAGAAATAGGTCTGCACGAACCGCTCATGGTCACCGAACACCGTGCGCATCTGGCCGGGCCAGGAGTCGCGGAGGCACAGGTTCCCCTCGGTCGCGCCTTGCAGTTCGTTGCCGTCGCCATCGACCAGCAGCGGCTGTCACGCCCGGCAGCGGCAGCGTCGCCGATCCGGGCTTCAGGTCCGTCGCACCCGGCAGCGGGCTGATCAGGATGCCGCCCGTCTCGGTCTGCCACCAGGTGTCGACGATCGGGCAGCGCTGCTCGCCGACCACGTTGTAGTACCACAGCCAGGCCTCGGGGTTGATCGGCTCGCCCACGCTGCCCAGCAGGCGCAGCGACTGGCGGGAGGTCTTCTTCACCGGTCCCTCCCCTTCGCGCATCAGCGCGCGGATGGCCGTCGGCGCGGTGTAGAAGATCGAGACCTTGTGCTTGTCGATCACCTCCCAGAACCGGCTGGTGCTGGGGTAGTTGGGAATGCCCTCGAACATCAGCGTGGTGGCGCCGTTCGCCAGCGGGCCGTACAGGATATAGGTGTGGCCGGTGACCCAGCCGACATCGGCGGTGCACCAGAAGACCTCGCCGGGCCGGTAGTCGAAGACCTTCTCGTGCGTATAGCTGGCCCAGACCATGTAGCCGCCGGTCGTGTGCAGCACGCCCTTCGGCTTGCCGGTGCTGCCCGAGGTATAGAGGATGAACAGCGGGTCCTCGGCGTTCATCGGTTCCGGCGGGCAGTCGGCCGAGGCGGCTTCCATCAGCGTGGCATAGTCGTGATCGCGCCCGGCCGTCATCGGCACGCCGGCGCCCGTGACCTTGAGGACGATCACGTCGGTCACCGTCGGGCAGTCGGCCAACGCGGCATCGACATTCGCCTTCAGCGCCACGGTGCGGCCGCCGCGGCGCCCCTGGTCGGCGGTGATCACGAGCGTCGAATTCGCAATCCTGGATGCGGTTCGCCAGGCTGTCGGGCGAGAAGCCGCCGAACACCACCGAGTGGATGGCACCGACGCGGGCGCAGGCGAGCATCGCCACCGCGGCCTCGGGCACCATCGGCAGGTAGATCGTCACCCGGTCGCCCTTCTTCACGCCGCGGGCCCGCAGCACATTGGCCAGCTTGCAGACCTGTTCGTGCAGTTCGCGATAGGTGACGTGGCGGCTCTCGTTCGGGTTGTCGCCTTCCCAGATGATCGCCGTCTGGTCGCCATGGGTCGACAGATGCCGGTCGAGGCAGGAGACCGAGGCATTCAGCACCCCGTCCTCGAACCACTTGATCTGCACATTGCCCTCGAAGGACGCGTTCTTGATCCTGGTCGGGAATTGGGTCCACGCGATGCGCCTGGCTTCCTCTGCCCAGAACGCGTCCGGATCGGCCGCGGCCTTGTCGTAAGCGGCGTGATACTCAGCAGCGCTGACACGCGCCTTGGCCGCGAAGGCAGGTTTCACCGGAATGACGGTTTCGGCAGTGGTCGCGTTATCGGCCATGGACCTGTTTCCCTTTATCTCTTCCCCAGGGAGCCCCTGACGGGGGATCGCGAGCCTGTTCTACATCGGCCGGGGCGCTACGCTAAGGGGGGGAAATTACGTGGGATGGCCCTTTTGCAAAATCTAAATCGACATAATCTGAGCAGCCGAAGGAGGTAAAATCCGATGGAGATCGATGAAGACAAAGTCGATCAGGCTGTCCTCGCTCTGCTTCACCTGACCCTGCATGACGGGCGGGCCTGGAAAGGTCACGACTGGGACGCGCTGGATCGGCTGCATGAGAAGGGGATGATCGGGGACCCGAAAAGCAAGGCGAAGTCCGTCTGGCTGACCACGGAAGGCCTGGCCGAAAGTGAGCGCCTGTTCAGTCAGATGTTCTGCAAGCCTAGAGCAAGATGACATCGCTTTCGCTCAGCCATCCTGCTCTAAGTGTTTGTTTGATCGCGTGATTCAGACCTCCGGCGATTCCGCCTCCGGTCATCACGCTCTAAGGTATGAGAGATCGGCTGATGGAGGAAGATGGCACGGCGTGCGGCTTTCTGGTGCGCCCGGCAGGACTCGAACCTGCAACCGAGCGGTTATGAGCCGCCAGCTCTAACCAATTGAGCTACAGGCGCACGCCGCCGGACAATGCCCAGAGCCGGCGCTTGCCGTCAACGGATTGTCGCACGCACCTGCCGCAAGCCAGGTCACTCCGGCAGCCCCGCGATCCACAGGCGCTGCGCATAGCGTTCCCGGAAATCAGCCGTCAGCGTCGACCGAAGCCGCCAATCCCCGATACGGAACCCGGGGTCGATCGCCAGGACGCGCCGGGCGGCCTGCTGCGCATCATCCAGTTGCCCCAGCACGACCAGACTCGCCGCCAGCACGCGGAAGGTCAACGACAGGCCGGCATGATGCACCGCCGCGAGCTTCGCCCAGCGGGCCGCGTCGGCATAGCGTTCCGCCGCGTAATACGCCAGCGCCGTCACCGAACTGCGCCACGCCCGGTCAAAGCCCAGCCCGGGAAGCGCCTCGGCCTGTTCCGCGTGGAAGACGGCTTCCTCGCCCTCCCCCATCTGCACCAGCACCCGCGCCTTCATCCTCCAGCCCGACGCACAGAATGGTGCCTGGTCGATGACCCGATCCAGCGTCACGCAGGCCAGCGTGTGATCGCGTTGCAGCGCCGCCTGGACATAGCCAAGCAGCGCCAGCGAGGCCGGATCGTTCCGGTCGAGACGTTCCGATAACGCGATCGCCGCCATTGAATCAGCGGCCGGATCTTCGCTCCAGCCCTGGCCGATCGCCATCAGGTGCCAGATCGTCAGAGCGTAAAGCACACTGCCCAGCGGTGGCCCGGCACGCAGCAGGGCGGTGCGCAGCCATTCGCCGGCGGTCGAAAAGGTCGCACGATCGGGCTGTATGATCTTGGCCAGGGCGCGCAAGGCGATGGCCTGCACCGACAGTCCACCCAGCGGCAACGGCTCCGTCCGTTCCAGGTCGCGCTGGACCAGGGCGGTTGCGACGGCGGCGGCAATGCGCGGCGCACAAATGTCGCGCAGTGCACCGGCATCGCCTTGTGCGTTGTCGAAACGGTCCGACCAGAGCACGCGGCCCGTCGCCGCTTCGTTCAGCTCCACCGTCAGACGCAGCGTGCCGCGCTCCTGCTCTGCCGAACCATGCAGGATGTAGCGCGCGTCGCTGGTTTGCCGCACCTGCCGCAGGTCGACCGTTCCCCAGTTGGACGGCACCGGCACACGCGTGACGGCGATCCAGCGCGACGAACCACCCAGAAGGCGTATCACGTCATCGGTGGCGGAATCGGCCAGGCCGACGACCTGACTATTGGCAACCCGGAATGGCACCATCGCCAAAGTCAGACGATCCTCGCGCTCGCTCTTGGCGGTCGTGTCCGGGGGATCGCCCCGGCGGCTCCAGGCTTCGCAGTCCGCCGCCGAAATGGTTACCACCGCAATCGGCTCCGGAAGCTCCCCCAGGATCGGCTGAGCCATGTGGGTCACCGGCAGCGGCAGCACGTCGGACAGCTGGTCGTACAGCGCGCTCGGCAGGGCGATGCCGCCGGCCGGCGCCACGGCGCGCAACTGTTGCGCCAGGATCACCACGGCGCCCGACTGCAGCACCACCACTTCGGCTTCGTCCGAGGCGATGCCGACGCGCACCGATCGACCATGGGCGGTTCTCGCCTGAATACGCAGTGCGCAGGTGAACGCCTCCGACGCGACGTCGAACTCGGCCATAAGGCTCTGGCCGGCGACCGAGACGATCGTGCCGGCAGCAGAACGGATCTCGCTTCCCAGGTGCTTCAGCACCTCGTCACGGTCCGCCGGATCAAGCGCGCCGTCCACACCGGCCGCCAGTATGGCGAACGGCCGGCGCCCTGAGGCCATCGTAGAGAACGCCGGTTCCTGCATGGATCTCGTCAATCCCCGCAACTGAGGCAGTCCGTTCGGTACAGGCCCACCTCTTGATGTTATCCTGGAGCGTGATGACCGGAGGCGGAATCGCCGGAGGTCTGAATCACGCGATCAAACAAACACCTGGAGCGTGATGACCGGAGGCGGAATCGCCGGAGGTCTGAATCACGCGATAAACAAACACCTGGAGCAGGATGGCTGAGCGAAAGCGATGTCATCCTGCTCTAGTGGCCCGGCCTCTCTATTCGTTTCGAGACGGGCGGGCCGCTGAGATCGTCTTCATTCCGCACGCAGCCGCCACACCAACCCTGCGCGCATGCCTCCCGTACGCACGCAGCCGCCACATGGTGATTGCAATATTGGGCGCACGCAAGGGGCGTGGCGTTTCGGGCCGCGCACGCCTGACGTGCAAGCCTTCAAATCCGGCCGGCGTCGACCACCCAGAGCTGACCGGTGCACATACGGCTATCATCGGCTGCCAGCCACAACACCATGCGCGAGACATCCACCGGCAGCAACTTCGTCTTCAGGCACTGGCTGCGCAACAGGTTGGCCTCGGCTTCAGGCGTCAGCCACAGCTCGATCTGCCGGCTGGTCATGATCCAGCCGGGGATGACGCAGTTGACCCGGATGCCGAACGGTCCCAGATCGCGCGCCATGCCCTTGGTCAGGCCCTCGACCGCCGCCTTGGCAGTGGTATAGGCCGGCATGCCGCCCTGCAGCGTATGCCAGGAGATCGAGCCGAAATTGACGATCGAGCCGCTGCCGGCCGCCCGCATCCCCGGTGCGACGGCCTGGATGGCGAAGAACTGGTGGCGCAGATTGGTCGCCATCCGCTCATCCCAATACGCCGGGGTGACATCCTCCCACTCATGGCGCTGGTCGTTGGCGGCATTGTTCACCAACACGGTGATCGTTCCCAGCCTTGCGGTGACCGTGTCGACGGCAGCGCGGAGGGCGGCGATGTCGGTAAGGTCGCAATGCAAGTACAACGGCGGGCCAATTCCCCCGGCGCGTCCCTCTGCGCGCAGACTGTCCATCAGGGACGCCGCCTCGGCATCGGCGATGTCCAGGAATGCCACGCGGGCACCCTGACGGGCGAACTGGGTGACGTGTTCGGCACCGATGCCGCTGGCACCACCGGTGATCAGGACGACACGGTCGTGCAGGCTGGGGTAGCGCGCGAATGCCGCATTCATCGCGAGCGTTTCCGCAACACGGCCATCACCTCGGCAGTGATCGCCTCGGGCGTCGCATCGATATCGGCGACGATCGGATCTTCCTCCGGCCCCGGCTCCTCCAGCGTGGCGAACTGTGAATCCAGCAGGCCGGGCGGCATGAAGTGATTGCGGCGCCTGGCGATCCGTTCGGCGATCAGCGCCCGGGAGCCGCGCAGATAGACCAGATTGGTCTCGATACGATTGCCCATCAACACATCGCGATAGCTGCGCTTCAGCGCCGAACACGCAACGACACTGGACGTTCCCTGTGCACGCAGTTCCGCCGCCTTGGCTGCGATCGCCCGCAGCCAAGGCCAGCGATCCTCATCGGTCAGCGGAATGCCGTGCTTCATCTTCTCGATGTTGGCCGGCGGGTGGAACGCATCGCCCTCCAGCAGTGCCCAGCCAGTCTCGCGGGCGATCCCGGCCGCGATGGTGGTCTTGCCGCAACCCGAGACACCCATCACGATCGTCAGGGTCATTTCTTTGTCGGCTCCACATGGCCGCCGAAGCCGAAGCGCATCGCCGAGAGGATCTTCTCGGCAAAGGTATGCTGCTGGCGGGAACGGAAGCGGGTGAACAACGAGGCGGCAAGCACGTCGGCCGGCACGGCTTCCTCGATCGCCGCCTCGATGGTCCAGCGGCCTTCGCCGGAGTCTTCAACTTCGCCGGAGAACGCATCCAGCTTCTCGTCCTTCGCCAGCGCATCGGCCGTCAGGTCGAGCAGCCAGGAGGACACGACGCTGCCACGGCGCCAGACTTCGGCGATGTCGCCGAGGTTGAGGTCGAATCGCTGATCCTCGGGCAGCTTCTGCGAGGCCTTGTTGCGCAGAATATCGAACCCTTCGGCAAATGCCTGCATCATCCCGTATTCGATGCCGTTGTGGATCATCTTCACGAAGTGGCCGGCACCGGCGGGACCGGCATGGATATAACCCTGTTCGGCGCGCGGATCGCGGCCCTCCCGCCCCGGCGTGCGGGGGATGCTGCCCATGCCGGGTGCCAGCGCCGCGAAGATCGGATCCAGGTGCTTCACCGCATCGGCGTCGCCGCCGATCATCATGCAGTAGCCGCGCTCCAGCCCCCAGACGCCGCCCGAGGTGCCGACATCCAGATAGCGCAGCCCCTTCCCCGCCAGCGCCTTCGCGCGCCGCACGTCGTCCTTATAATACGTGTTGCCGCCGTCGATGATGATGTCGCCGGATGACAACAGGCCGGACAGCGTCGTGACCGTGTCTTCGGTGATCTTGCCATGCGGCAGCATCACCCAGACCGCCTTTGGCGAGCCGGACAGCTTGCCGACAAGGTCCGCCAGGCTGGCGGCGGTGGTGGCGCCGTCCTGACCGACGGACTCGATGGCCGCGGGATTGGCGTCCCAGACCACCGAGGAATGGCCGGCTCGCATCAGGCGCCGGGAAATGTTCGCCCCCATACGGCCCAGTCCCACAATGCCGATCTGCATGTCACCGCTCCTTCCTGGTACACCGTCCATATCGTCCGGCCCGCACCCTGCCATATGCGCCTGTGAAGGCAAGGCGTGTCTGGTCCCCAGTCATGCCTGCCACCCCGTCGAACTGTGGCGCGCGCTCGAGGCCGCCGAGATCTTACTGCTGCTGCCGGACCTTAACAATTGCGCGTGTACTGTACGAGTCCTCACGCATTTGTCAGCCCACGGCGGTGCCCTTACCGTCAGACATATCAAATTGAAGCTGTCATCATTGGAGCCATGGCGAAGACGTCCCACCTGACCGAACCGGATGTCAGCCGGACCCTGACGACGTTGAGGATTCTCCGGGTTCTGGCAGCCGCGTCGATCATCATCCCGTTGGTGATCCTGGCCGGTGGCGGATGGTTCGCCTGGCAGGAGAAGCGGCAGGAAGCGCTGGACGAGACGCTGCATCTGATGCGGCTGGTCAGCGACAGTTCCGCCAAGCTGTTCGACACCCAGCTTCTGGCGCTGGATCAAACGAAGCTGCTGCTGCTCGCCCAGGACGACGCGACCGTGCACGCCAACCAGATGGAGCTGCACGAAAGCCTGTCCTTCACCCGCCACTATTTGCCGTTCCTGCGGGATCTGTTCGTCGTCGACCGGCGCGGCTTGCCGCTCGTCAGCGCCTCCAACTACCCTGCGCCCACTGCATCGTTGGTGGAACGGGATTACTATCGTTATTTCCGGGACGGCCACGGCGGCCGGTTCATCGGTGAGCCCGGCCGGCGCTACGTGAACGGCGAAACCTTCATCCCGATGGCGATCGCCCGCCCCAGCCTGGACGGCTCCTTCAACGGCGTCATCGTCTGTTCGATCAATCCGGACTACATCCAGAACGACTTCCGTCAGCTCCTGGCGATGTATCCCGCCATCGATGGCCGGACTATCACCCTGCGGCGCGACGACGGGCAGGTCGTCGTCCGGTCGGACAACCTGGCGCCGGATCAGGAACGGGCCGAACGCCACGCGGCGGTCTCCATGGCGAACCAGACCGAGGCCGACAGCTTCTATCAGATCGCCTCCAGCCTGGGCGAACGCCGGATCGTCGCCTGGTCGCGCCTGCCGTCAGTGAACATGGTCGTCTGGACCTCGGTCTCGCTCGACGGCGTGCTGCACGCGTGGCTGCGCTCGATGGTCCCCTATGCCGCGCTGTGCGTGGCCTCCGCCCTGTCGCTGTTCGCCCTCTCCAGCCTGGCCCTGCGGCGGACCGAGGCGTCGATCGCCGCTCTGCGCCAGGCGACGGTAGAGCGGGAGCGGCGCGAGCAGGCCGAGGAGGTGGTGCGGCAGAGCCAGAAGATGGAGGCGCTGGGCAAGCTGACCGGCGGCGTCGCGCATGACTTCAACAATCTGCTGGCGGTCATCCAGGGCAATGCGGAACTGGCGAAGACCCGCAGCCCCGAGAAGATACCCCGCATGCTGGACAACATCGTGCATGCGGCCCAGCGCGGCGCGACGCTGACCCGGCAGTTGCTGTCCTTCTCCCGCAGGCAGGCCCTGGCACCGCGCCCGCTCGATCCCCGCGCTGAAATTCCGCGCATCATGGCGATGCTGCACCCGTCGCTGCGTGGCAATATCCAGGTGGACGTCGCGATCGACGACGATGTCTGGCCGCTGGAACTCGATCCCGGCGAGTGGGAGATCGCGCTGCTGAACATCGCTGTGAATGCGCGCGATGCGATGCCGAACGGAGGGCGGCTGTCGGTGACGGCGCACAACGTGCACCTGGCCGACGGCGACGTGCCGGGCGCGCCTCATCTCTCGGGCCCTTTCGTGCGGCTGACGCTGCGCGACAGCGGGACGGGCATCAGCCCGCAGGTGGCCGCCAGGGCGTTCGAGCCGTTCTTCACCACGAAAGACGTCGGCCGCGGCACGGGCCTGGGCCTCAGTCAGGTGTACGGCTTCGCGCGCCAGGCCGGCGGTGCGGCCACCATCGCCACCGCCGCCGAGGGCGGAACCGCGGTCACGCTGTTGTTGCCGCGCACCCTGCGACAGCCCGAAGCGCCATCGCCGGAACCCACGACCCGCCGGCCGGAGGACGCCTCCGTCCGCCACATCCTGCTCGTGGAGGACAACCAGGAAGTGGCGGCGATCACCGCCGATATCATCCGCACCCTCGGCCATGAGGTGGTGCATGTCGACAGCGCCAGGAAAGCGTTGGAGATTCTGACCAGCGCCAAAACCGCCTTCCAACTGTTGATCACCGATGTGGTAATGCCGGACGGCATGGACGGGATACAGCTCGCCCACCAGGTAAGGCGGGCGCTGCCGTCGCTGCCGATCATTCTTGTGTCCGGTTACAACGAAGCCGGTCCGGCCGAAGCCTCGGGGTTCCGCCTGCTTCGCAAGCCGCTGCCCACACAGCAACTGGCACAGGCGATCGAGGCGGAGCTGGGTACGTTTCCTCGTATTATCGTCGACAATAGCACGGGCGGCGGGCCTACGAAGATTGCCACGATGCACTGGTCGGCGGCCCGACTCGAAACGAGCCGAGAGGTCGGGCCGCTGGTATAACTCAGCTACCCGCGCCGCTGTGGACGTATGGCAGGAACATATCCTGCCAGTTTTCCGGGGCATGTTTCAGGCGCCCGACCTTGTGCATGAACAGGGCGAAGGTCATCAGCTTCTGCGGCACCGTTGTCCAGACATTGTCGGGGTCGACGATGATCTTCTGCATCTCCTCCACCGGGTGCGTGTCCCTGGCGCCGGCAAGGTAGATCTCCGCCACGTCGCGCGGGCGATTGCGGATCATGTCGTTCGCCTCCTCCTGCGCCGCCAGAACCGCTCGCGCGATCAGCGGATTGTTGCGCGCGAACATGGGTGAGGCCACCAGATTGCCGTTCACATGTGGGCCGCCCAGGGTCTGATACGATTTCAGGACAAGATGCACGCCGGGTGTTGCCAGCTCGTAATAGTAGAATGGCGACACCGCGTAATGACTGTTCACCGGCGACTTGCCGGACATCACGCCGGTCGCCGCCTGCGGATGATCCAACGTCACCGTCAGCGGATCGAGCTTTTCATAATTCGCATCGCCCCAGACCTGTGCGGCCGCCATCTGCAGACACAAGGCCTGCGCCGAGATCTTTGCCGTCGGCAGCGCGATCCGATCCTTTGCGCTGAAATCGGACAGCGTCTTCACATCCGGATCGTTCGTCACCAGCAAAAATGGTTGCAACTGTACGCAACTCAGCGCCTGGACCTGAGTGGACGTGCCGTAGGTCTTATCCCACAGGGTTGCCAGCCCCGGCGTGCCGACAACACCGAAATCCACGTCGCCCGAGAGCAGCCCGTCGATCATCGCACCAGGCCCGCCCAGCGTCGGCCAGTCCGTCTTCAAGGACGGCAGACCTAGCCTGTCAGCGTGTTTCTCCACCAGCTTCTCATGTTCCATTACCATAAGAGGCACGTGCGGCAGCCCGTATTGCCGGACGATGCGCACCGACGACGCCTCCGCCCGCGCAAAACGTGTCAGTGCCGGCATGGCAAGCAGTCCCAGACCCAGGTCACGTCTTCGCATTCGTGTATCTCTCCCGCTTTTTTTGCCAGCATAAGCTGACTTCGTGCGACGCGCCACCTGATTGCCGACGGAGATTGCCGACTGGGCCGTCGGCCGGTAACGTCTCGTCGGCACAGGAGCATGCTGATGTCACGCATCCCTATCATCCGTGAAGACGATCCCGACATAGCGCCGGACGCGCTGGCCTGGATGCAGGAGGCCAGTGCCTCCCGCGGGCAGTTGCTGAACATCTACCGCGCCATGGCGAACCGGCCGGAGACAGGCCGAGCGTTCATGACGATGGTCAATACTGTGTATCGCGGGAACACGACGCTGGCGCCGAAACATGGTGAGCTGGCTTACCTGACCGCCACCGTCGTCAACAACTGCCACTACTGAATCCCCACCCATACTGTGCTCGGTCGGAGCCTGGGACTGACGGAAGACCAGATGCGGCACCTGAACGCCGATCCGCTGAACCATGACGGTTAGGATCCTGCAGCCGCCATGGCTGTCATTTTTATTTGTCGTAAGATTTCCAACAATAAATGTCGCGACCGTCCCACGCGAGCGGCTTGGGATTTTGGTAGCAGCGGAACAGGGAGTTTCGTTTCAGTGCTCAGACACGCGTGAGGGGCGACCCCCGACATTTGGCGGTCGGCGCATCCGGTGCCAGACTCGAGCCCATGACGACCCGAGACGCAGTGTGAGCGCCATCAAGCCGGCCGCCAGCGAGGCTGGCACCTGGCATCTCCTCCGATCCATGCCGGTCTGGCCGCTGCTGGCGACGCTCGCGGTGCAGACGCTGGCGACGATGGCGCTGTATTCGGTGCCGGCCGTTGCGCCGGAGATTGCACGCGACCTGGATGTCCATGGCACGCTGGTGGGCGGGTTCGTCGCCACCGCGTATGGCGTGGGGATCCTGTCCGCGCTGCTGGCGCCGGGACTGGTCCGCAAATATGGCGGCGTGCGGGCGACGCAGGCGGTTCTGCTGGCGGCGGCGGGGATGCTGGCGATGGCGGCGTTCGGCCGGGGCGTCACCGGCCTGGCGCTGGCGGCCCTGGTGCTGGGTCTGGGCTATGGCGCGGCGGCTCCGGCCAGCACGCATCTGCTGGTGCCGCAGACGCCGCGGCCGGTGTTCAACCTGGTGATGTCGTTCCGCCAGATCGGCGTGCCGCTGGGCGGCGTGCTGGCGGCCCTGATCCTGCCGCCCATCGTCGTCGCCGCCGGCTGGCGCTGGGCGCTGGCGGTGGAGATCGTACCGGTCCTGCTGCTGATCGCGGCGATGGAGTTTCCACGCAAGCGCTGGGACCATGACCGCGAACCCAATCGCCGCGTGCTGGGCAAGGGCTTGGTCCAGCCCTTCACACTGCTGGCGGAGCAACGCTTCCGCCGCCTGTCGATCGCCACCTTCGTTTATTCAGGCCTCTCCTTGTGCCTGATCGCCTTCATGACAGTGCAACTGACAACCGTCGTGGGAATCGACCTTGTGCAGGCGGGGCAGGTCCTCGCGACCTATCAGATCGCCGGGTCGATCAGCCGGCCGATCTGGGGCTGGGTCGCCGACCGGTTTATTACGCCTGCGCAAACGCTCGCGATGCTGGGCTTTGGCTTGGCGGCCACCGCGCTGGTGACCGGCTTCTATGCGCATGGCTGGCCGCTCTGGGCGGTGCTGGCCAATGCGCTGGCGGCCGGCGCGACGTCGGGCGGCTATACCGGCGTGGCCTATGCCGAATATGCCGCGCTGGGCGGCGCGCGCCGGACCGAGGCCGCGGGCCTGGGCACCGCCATCATGTTCGGCGGCAGCATGGCCGTGCCGGCTATCTTCGGATGGTCGGTCTCCGCCTGGGGCGGTTTCCACGAGAGCTACGTGATCGGCGCCGCCTGCGCGCTGGTCAGCGGGATTTGCTGCTGTTGCCGCACCGTCGCGCGAGCGCTGATCTGGCTGAGACCGACCTGGCCTGTCGCCAGGCAAACCTGGCGGCAATCGCCATCCGATCGCTAAGGCTGACGGCGTCCTCCACCAGCACCACATGCAGCCGGCGCGGACCGTGCGCGCCGAGTTCCAGCGTCTGCTCGATGTCGGCGGAGCGCGACGGGCCGGTGACCAGCATGACGTTGCGCGGCATGCCGCCGAGCTCCGCGCGCAGCAGGTCCCAGGCTTCCTCGTAGGCGCCGACGAGGCGCGAGGCGCGCAGCAGCACGATCTCGGTATCGGCCAGCAGGTTCAGCGTGGTCGGGCGCTCGCGGCGCGCGAGGGCAGCATCAGCGTGCCGGTCTCGGCGATGCCGGCGAAGGCGTGCTGCAGGCTGACCATGTCGGAGGCCTCGGCGCGGCCCTCGCGGAGGTGCAGCAGCGGGCGGCGTGTCCCAGGGGATCGCCTGCAGCTCCGGATGCGGCGCCATCACGATGTCCGTCGGCAGGTTCTGCGCGGCGAGGTAGTCGGCGACCGCCTCCGGCACCGCGTCCAGATCGGGCACGCGGGCGACGCTGCCGAATTCCTTCTCCACGTTGGCGACGAACAGGTCGACCTGCTCCGGCGTGCGGCAGCCGCGAGCGCGCCGGGATCAGATGCCGCGGATGCAGCGCCAGCCGCCCGCGCAGCATCGCCGCCTGATCCGCGGGCAGCGGGCCGCGGCGCAGGCCGCGGCGGATCGCCGCCAGCATCGGCGTCCCTGCTCATCGGATGCGTCCGGCGCGCTGCTCGCGGGCGTAGCGGGCGAAGAACGTGTCGCCTTCCGGCGCCGGCAGGTCGCGCCCGCCGGTCCAGCCGCCGGCGAACGGCAGCTTGCGGAAGCGGCCGTGCTTGCGGCCCAGCAGGCCCAGCGTCCAGCGCCGCCGCGCGCGTCGCCAGGCGATACAGCGCCGGGCGGCGCGCGAAGAAGGCCCACAGCGCCGAGGTTGGTGCGCACCACCGGCGGGCGTCAGATGGCGCTCGAACTCCCGCTCGCGCCAGTGGCGCATCAGCTTGGGCAGCGGGATCTTCACCGGGCAGACGCTCTCGCACTTGCCGCAGAAGGTGGAGGCGTTCGGCAGATGCCCGGCCTGGTCCACGCCGATCAGCGACGGGCGTCAGCACGGCGCCCATCGGGCCGGGATAGACCCAGCCATAGGCGTGCCCGCCGACCGCGCCATACACCGGGCAGTGGTTCATGCACGCGGCGCAGCGGATGCAGCGCAGCATCTCCTGGAACTCGGTGCCGAGCATCGCCGAGCGGCCGTTGTCGACCAGCACGACGTGGTATTCGTCCGGCCCGTCCAGATCGCCCGGCCGCCGCGCGCCGGTGGAGAACGTGGTGTAGACGGAGAAATCCTGGCCCGGTCGCCGACCGCGCCAGCACGCGCAGCAGCGAGGTGCAGTCCTCGATCGTCGGCACCATCTTCTCGATGCTGGCCAGCACGATGTGCACGCGCGGCAGGGTCTGCGTCAGGTCGCCGTTGCCCTCGTTGGTGACGATGACGCTGCTGCCGGTCTCGGCGATCAGGAAGTTGGCGCCGGTGATGCCGACATCGGCGGCCAGGAACTTTTGCGCGCAGCTTGGTGCGCGCCTCGGTCAGGATGTCGCGGCGTTCGTGGAACACGCGGTCGGCCGGCAGGTCGGTGTGGGATTTGCGGAAGCTGTCCTCCCAGTCCTCCATGTTGAGGTGGAACGCCGGCGCAATGATGTGGCTGGGCAGTTCGTGGCGAAGCTGGATGATGTATTCGCCGAGGTCGGTCTCGACCGGCGTGATGCCGTGGCGTTCGAGGTGGTCGTTGATGGCCAGCTCCTCGCTGATCATCGACTTGCCCTTGGTGACGGTGCGCGCGTCCGCGGCCTGGCAGATCGCCAGCACCGCGTCGCGCGCCTCGTCGGCGGTGGCGCACCAGTGCACCTTGCCGCCGGACTGCGAGCACCTTCGCCTCCCAGGTCCTCCAGGTAGAAGTCGAGATTCGCCAGCGTGTGGTTCTTGATGTCGCGCGCGATGTCGCGCAGCTGCTCGAACTCCGGCAGCGCGGCGACCGCGGCGGTGCGGCGCGCGATGAAGCTGGGGCCGCTGCGGGCCAGCGCCTTCTGCAGGCCGGCATCGTCCAGCGCTGCGGGGCGTTCTCCTTGAAGGCGGACGAGGTGGCGACGTGCATGGCGCTCAGTCATACCGAAGGCTGCGGCTTTGGCCCAGAGGGCAGTAACAGAAGGGGAGTAACAAGAGGGGAGCAAGCAAAGGTGGTACTCTCAATCTCTCGGTCTCTCACGCTGATCGTGTATGATCCCGGTCGGCTGGCGTCGCGAGACTGACCGGTGCGGCGTCCGCAAACCGACGTTCACACCAACAGGGGGACGCTATCAATGGCTTACCATCTGGAAGGACGGCTGCTCGAGGTTTGTGATTGCCGCGTCCTGTGCCCATGCTGGATCGGCGAGGATCCCGATAACGGGACCTGTAACTCTGTATTAGCCTACCACTTCGACTCAGGCGCGATCGAGGGCGTCGATGTTACCGGGCGGACGCTCGCTCTGGTGTCGCACATTCCCGGCAATGTCCTGGCGGGCAATTTCCGCGTGGCCGTCTATGTCGATGACGGAACGTCCGATGTTCAGGAGAAGGCGCTTCTGGATGTCTATACCGGTAAACTTGGCGGTCCGATTGCAGATTTTGCCAAGCTGATCGGAGAGGTCGTCTCGATCGAGCGCGCGCCGATCGTGTTCGACGTCAAAGGAGGAAGCGGCACGCTGACGGTCGGCACGGTCAGCCATGCCGAGCTTGAGCCGTACAAGAGGCCCGGATGGCTCGACGACGGTGCTGGCGAACACGATCTTCTCGACCGTCCCTGGCGCACCGGTCTTTGTGGGCAAGGCGACGCGCTATCGTTCGAAACAGCCGGCACTCGGCCATGATCATCGACCTGACCGGGCATAACGCGTTGCAGAGTACGTTTGTGTTCGACGCTTAATGTCGCGGAACTGTCCGGCGGCCATGTCGGCCCTGCGCCCACGAAACCTGCTCGTCCCGATCATGGGGGCCCTGGTCGGCACGGCTTGGCTTACGCTGTTTCTGTGGGAGCAGAGCCCTTACGGCCGCTACCTCGACCATGGACGCTGGACCGAACTCGGCGTTGGCCGCTGGCATCTGCGGTCGTGCTTCCGCACGGCGAGGTGGTATTGCCGGCACTGCTCTACGTCGGGGGCTGGGTGCTGATGCTGGTCGCGATGATGCTGCCGACGACGTTGCCGCTATTGCAGCGATTCGACCGTCTAGCCGCCGCGCGCGGCGACCGCGTGGAACTGATCGCATTGCTGGTCGCCGGCTATCTGCTGGTGTGGCTGGGCTTTGGCATCGCGGCACATCTGCTGGACGAGGCTATCAATACCATGGCGCGACGATCGGAATGGTTGATCCTCAATGCATGGGCCCTGGGCGCGGGCGTTCTGGCCATCGCCGGACTATTTCAGTTCAGTAGGCTGAAATACCACTGCCTGGACAAGTGCCGCACGCCACTCAGCTTCATCATCCGTCACTGGCACGGCATCACGCCGCGGCGTGATGCATTCCGGCTCGGCCTCCATCATGGCGCGTTCTGCGTCGGCTGCTGCTGGGCCATCATGCTGCTGATGTTCGTCGTCGGCACCGGCAATGTCGGCTGGATGCTGGCGTTAGGCGCAGTCATGGCGATCGAGAAGAGCACGATATGGGGCAAGAACGTCAGCCGACCTCTTGGTTTTGCCCTGATCGCCTGGGCTGCACTCATCGTGAGCGGTCACCTGGCCTGATACCAAAGCCCGTGGGGATGCTGCGCCAAAGCCGAACCCAGACGGCGAGGCAAAAGGCCCATTAGCCGTATTGCTTCCGCAGTTCCCGCTTCAGCAGTTTCCCTGCCGTGTTGCGCGGCAGGTTGTCGACGAACACGCACCTTCTTCGGCAGCTTGAACGGCGCCAGATGCTGGCGGGCATGGGCGATCAGCGTCGCCTCGTCGCGCGTCGTGGCCCGGCCGCAGCACCACGAAGGCGGTGACGGCCTCGATCCATTTTTCGTCGGGCAGCCCGACCACCGCGACTTCCGACACGGCGGGGTGGGTGAACAGCACCTCCTCCACCTCCCGGCTGGCGACCAGGACGCCGCCGGTGTTGATCACGTCGCGGATGCGGTCGACGATGTAGAGGTAGCCGTCGTCGTCGAAATAGCCGACATCGCCGGAATGAAACCATCCGCCGGCGAAGGCCTCGGCGGTTTCGGCCGGCTTGTCCCAGTAGCCGGTCAGCAGCTGCGGCGAGCGGTGCACGATCTCGCCATGCGTGCCGGGCGGCACGTCGTTCATGTCGGGATCGACGACGCGGGTTTCCACGTTCAGCACCGGCCGGCCGCAGGAGGCCGGACGCGCGTCATGCTCCTCCGGGCGCAGGACGGTCGCGCAGGGCGCGATCTCGGTCTGGCCATAGGCATTGATAGGGCCGCGCGCCGGGCAGGCGCTCGCGCAGTTCCTGCAGCACCGGCACGCGGCATGATCGAGGCGCCGTAGTAGATGTTCTTCAGTGAGGTCAGGTCGCGCGTGGCGAAATCCGTGATGGCGCAGCAGGCTGATCCAGACCGTCGGCGGCGCGAAGAAGGAGGTGATGCGCTCCTGCTCGATCAGGCGCCAGCACCAGGTCCGGCACCGGCGCCTCGATCAGCGTGGTATGCGCGCCGACCATCATCTGCGGCATGGTGAAGGCGTGCATCTGCGCCGTGTGATACAGCGGCAGCGCCGCCAGGGCGCGGTCGGTCCGCTTGTATTCGAAATGATGGATGACCGAGTAATACTGCGCCAGCATCGCCCCATGCGTCATCATCGCGCCCTTCGGGGCGGCCGTCGTGCCGGATGTATAGACGATCTGCGCCAGCGTGTCGCCGCTGATGTCGGGCGCCTCGGCCGGCGCGATCGTCGTATCGCGCGCAACCGCGACGAGATCCTCCAGCAGCGCGGCGCGTTCGACCGTCGATACCCGGCGAGGTTCGGCTGCAACGACGCCGCGGTCAGGACCAGCCGAGCACCGGACTGCCGGATGATGTAGGACAGTTCTTCACCGGTGAGCGCGTAGTTGACCGGCACATGCACGAAGCCGCCGCGCACGCAGCCCAGCCAGGCGATGAAATAGGCATCCGAATTGCGCCCATAGGCGGCGATGCGGTCGCCCGGACGCAGACCCAGATCGGCAAAGTAACGAGCCAGCCGGCTCGCGCCCTCATCGAGGGCGCGAAACGACCAGCTACGGTCATGAAACGTGAGAGCAAGGAGCGTCGCGATAGACACGCGCGACCCGCCGCAGCGCGTCGCCGACAGTGTTGCGGTGGATCGCGTCCATGTCAGGCCACCGCTTCGGCTTCGATCTCGAACTCCAGGCGCGGATCGGCCAGGCCGGCGACGAACAGCAGCGTGGCCGCCGGATGATTGTCGGGGAACACGGCGCCGCGGGCCTGGCGATAGGCGCCCAGCAGATCCCGATCGGTCAGGAAGGCGGTGATCTTGACGACGTTCTGCACCCCCATGCCATGTTCGGCGAGGACGGCGCGGAGATTGGCGAAGGCCTGAGCGATCTGCGCCTCGCCCGACGGCGGGCACGGTCCCGTCCAGCGCGACGCCGACCTGACCGGAGATCACAAGCCGGCGCTGATCGCCGGTGATCTGCACGGCATGGCTGTAGCCGGTCGGCGCGCGGACCGAGGCCGGGTTAGAACGGGCAATTTGAGCAGGCATAGTTCTCTCCCTATGGGTTTGCCGGAGTTAACGACACGAATGCGGGGGCTTGCAATGCACCGCTGAAAGTGATGGCCGGCGGGTTCAGGTTCGCACTCTAAAAGCGCTTGACGGACAGCACTTCGAAGGTGCTCCGGATGGTTGACACTGCACCGTCATAAGTGGCGATCGCCAGGCAGGCGATCAGCGCATCACGACGCAGCAGATTGTGCGAAAGCTCCGCGGATCGCGACAGGCAGAGAACGGCGTTCTGTGCGTTATCACGCCGGCGACGGCCCATCAGGCCGGGACCGTACGGCCCCGGCCCGTCACGGTCACGGCCAGCCGGTGGCGAGGGATTCCGGCCCGGCGTTCTGGATCGTCAAACTCTTCCCCCGGGTGAGCGTCTTCCCATCCCAGCGGAACACCTCGATCTTGCGGTCCTGCATGCCCTGGACGAGCACCGTCTTCCCATCGCGGGAGAACGCGGTGCCCTCAGGCCATCCACCGATCGGAACCTCGGCGACCTTCCGCAGCGTCTGGCCATCGACCGCGTAAAGCCCGAGCAGTCCGTTGTCATGATGGAACGGGTGGCTGGCTGGCTTGGTGCTGCCGTTGCCGGCGCCAATCGCCAGATACCTGCCGTCGGGCGAGAACTTCAGCGGTTCGGGCGTGCTGGGCACGCCGAAGGTGCCGACGACACGGTAGGGTTTTGATTTCAGGTCGATCAGGCTGACCGAATCAACATCGCCGTCGCCGCGCCCCATGTTGGAGACCGCGACCAAGGTGTGGGCGCCGTTGATGTCCATCGTGTACGGCGCCACGCCCGGTCGTGATCGGTCGCGGGTCGACGGTGACGTTGGTGCCGTCGATATGCAACACATTGACCATGTTGTCGCCGCCGCGCGTCAGCAGCGCATTCTTGTCGTCGACGAAGACCACGGCGCTGGGCAGCGATTTCGGATTGCCCAGGTCAACCTTCCCCACGGACGTAAGTTGCTTGTCCTTGACGGTGAGGACCGAAACCGTCCCCTCCGTTCGGTTGGCGATCAGCGCCAGCGTGCCATCGGGCGACACGCGGATCTGCGTCGCGCCCGCACCGGCGGTCAGGTTCTGGGTCACCTTTGGCGGATTGCTTGTCAGGTCGAAGACAGCGACCCGATCGTCGGGGGAGATACCACTCTGTGGCGGCCGCGTCGGCCTTGGTGGCCGAGGTCACGATACCCCAGCTTTCATCCTTGCTGATCCAGATCGCGCCAGGCGGACCGACGACGCTGCCGGGTGCCTCGAATGTGGCCTTGATCTTGGGCGGGTAGGATTTGACGTCGATGACGGTCACGGTATCGGGGCCGGGTTGCGCAGGCGCCACGATGACTCTTCTGCGCATCCATCACCGAGTGGCCGTCGTTCGACGACAGGATGATATCAGCCTGGGCACCGAGCGGCAGGGCGCCGGCAACCGCGGCCGCCAGCAGCAGCTTGTGTAGTTTCGACATGTTGTCCCTCGTTTTTTCTTGGACGAGGGCAGTCTGTCAGCCAATGGGGATTCCGGCAAACCGAGCGCGGGCGGCCAGCATGTCGTTCAGGGAGCCGAAGGCGTTCATGTAGTGACCCGTGTAATGACGAGCTTCCAAGGTTCGGAACAGGGTCGGAAAGTCGAAATCGCCCTGGCCGGGAACGAGATGCTCCTCGTTACCATTACGGAAGCAGTCGGCAAGGCGGATCTCCCGGACACGCGACAGCGGCATTACTTCAAGGAATCCAGCCACACCTTCAGGCACCAGATGGGCGTGGTTGGCGGTGAAGGACAACTGCAGCGCGGGGGAATCCAGTTTCTCATAGAACCAGCGCCACTCCTCGATGGTGTGGGCGAGGTAGTGGACCTCCGCGTTCGGCGGTTCCTTGTTGAGGTTCTCCAGCAGCAGCAGAACCCCGTTCCGATCAGCGTAGTCGGCCACGCGGCGCAGGCGATCGAGGCCGGCCTGCATGCGCTGAGGGATATCGGCTGAGAAATGAAATCCGGCATGGACGACGATCCACCCCGCTCCCAGCAGGACGGCGGCATCGATATAGGCCTTGAGGTAGGCGTCAACAGCGTCGGCGACCAGCGGGGCATACTCGGCCACGTTGACAGCCGACAGTGTGTGCAGGCCCAGTCTTACCCCGCACCGTTCGCATGCTCTCCGGACGGCGTGGGAGCGGGCCTGATCAAAGCTGGTGACGACATTGGCGCCAGTGTCGAGCTGGATATCGATGATGCCGATGCCATGGGCGCCCGCCCAGGTGACGGCGTCCTCCAGCGGCAGTTTGCGGCCGACATCGACGCCGATGCGGTCAAGCGGAATAGTTGCCATGTTTGTCTGCCCCCTTTGGTTTGAGGGAATGTTGGGCGCGAAGGCCCTCCCCTCGCCTCTGGCGATCGGTTTCAGGCGTCCAGCCAGGCTGTCACCGCCTGGCGCACGAAGGCCGCATCCTCCGGGTTCGATCACCGGATTGCCGGCACGATGGCCCCAGATGCTGGGGATCGGCTTCAGCTCGGCGTGCGCGCAGGTACGGCAGCTCGGCTGCGTTGTCGGCGACGCGGAAATACAGGTCGGTCTCGCCCGGCATCAGCAGCACGCGCGCCCGGATCGCACGCAGCGCGCGCGGCAGGTCGCCGTCGATAGAGCGTCATTGGCGCTGATGTCGGCGGCATCCCAGGTGCGCAGCTGCGCATACAGGTTGGCGGCGGGACGCGCGCCGAACCGGTCCTCCCAGTCGGTGCGCAGGAACGTCTCGAGGTCCGGCGCGCCCAGATTCGGCGCCGGCCCGTCCGCCAGATGCAGTCCGGCGCGATAGAAATCCTGGCTGAGCGCCCACGCCGCGTAGATGCGCCCGAACGCGCGCTTGGCCGCGCGCGGTTCGGCCGAGAAACGACCATCGCCGATATGCTCCGGCGCGGCCTCCAGCGTCGCCATCAGGCTGCGCAGGAACACCTGGTTGTGCACGGCGGTGCGCGCGACGCCGCAGTTCACCACGATGCGATCGACCGCATCGGGAAACAGCGCCGCCCAGTGATAGGCCTGCAACGCGCCCATCGACCAGCCATAGACGCAGGCGACGCGCTCGATGCCGAACAGCTCGCGCAGCGCACGGCGCTGGGTCTGCACGTTGTCGTGGATCGTCACCAGCGACGGATAGTCCGGCGTGTTCGACGGGCTGGACGACAGTCCGTTGCCGAACATGTCGAGGATCACGATGAACCAGCGCGTCGGGTCGAGCACGCCGTCGGGGCCGATCAGCCATTCCAGGTCCGGATGCTGCGCGCCATAGCTGGTGGGATAGACGATGACGTTGTCACGCGCCGGCGACAGCGTGCCGTGCGCCTTCCACGACAGGCGCGCGTCGCGCAGCACGGCGCCGGATTGCAGCGTCAGGTCGCCGGCGTCGAAGATGCCCTGCTGCGTCGGCCAGGTCATCTACGGTCCTTCGGTCAGTTCGGACCGACGATAGGCCGCTTCCCTTGCGCTGCGAAGGCCGGAAAGGATTTTACAACCGTAGGTTTATATAGTCTCATCATAAACACTTTATTCTTGCAATTTTTCCGCATCCGACATACAAACTGACGAACAAAGGATGAATCTAACTGTGAGCACAGACTGCACATGACTGAATCCCTGATGCACTACCGCGACCAGGCGGCGAACGCCCTCTATCCCTTCGTCGCGGCCGGCGTGGAGTGGAATGAAAGCCTGGGCCGAGCGGTCGCGTATGAGGCGATCGATGGCTATGGTCCGAAAACCCCGCGGGAGATTCAGCTCTCGGCGCAGATCGTGGCGTGCAGCTTTGCCGCGATCGCCTGTCTGCGCTCTGCCATGGTGGCGAAGAACCTGTCGGTGGCGGCGATCCTGCGGCTGCAGGAGGCCGCTTTGAGGCTGGATGATGAGGCTGCAAAGGCCACGGTGGCGTTGGAATCGAAGCAGCGCGAACGCCAGCGCGCGCCGCAGACGCTGACCGCCGACAGCGTGGCCTGGGATCACACCAGCTTCAACCGCACGATGAACGTTGCGCTGAAGAGGATGCGGGAAGCGGATTCGAAGATCCCCGAGATCCTGCCGAAGCCGAGGCCGATCAAGCCGAAGCTGCGGGTCATCACGGCAGAGCCGATGACGACCGCGGTACTGGCGGCGTTGGCAGGAAAAATGCCGCCGGTCGAAGGTGCGAAGCGGAAGCGTTTCAAGCCGCGGCTTGTGAATTAGGACGCGGCGCGCCCTTCGTCATGGCGGGCGCGTCGGTGCATGGATCGGCCGCTGTTTGCGTCTCCTGGTCCGGCTTGCGTATCAGTGGACCGGAGCGGAGACCGGACAATCTGTAGCACACTTACCCCTCACGGGTGGTTGACCGTCCAATTTTGTTGCTTTTTCGAGCGATTGGTGACAATTCTACCCTTGGGGCGGTTGGCAGGGTATCCCGACCCTTACATGTCATATTCCTTTGGGGGTCAAAATGAGCAATAAAGCAATTGCTTTTGCAGCGCTCGCATTGGGCTTAGCGGTGGCGGATGCTCCAGCTAACGCGACAACGTTCAACTGGAGCTTCTCTGGCAACCCCGATTTCGGCATCACGGGAAGCGGTACGCTCACGGCAAACGAAGCTGAAGGGCAATATGTGGTCGAAACGATCTCGGGGTTGGTCTCCGATACTTGCACCGGCACTCCATGCGTCCCTCAATATCGTAGTATCATAGGACTCCTTGGACCCCATCAGGCATTTGGCGGTCTTACCGATATTGGTGGCGATAACCTGATTTTTCCAGCCGCCTCATCGGCATTCCTGGATAACCAAGGCATAGTGTTTTCAATAGGCGGAGTGGGCTCCGATCCGTGCGCTTTTGTAGCAGGTTGCTACATTAACATTTTTGCCAACGCGGGCGGGGCTCTCCCGTATGAACTGTTCGTGAGTAATGGTGGCGCGAATGGCGTAGATTTCGTGCTGAGCGCCGCCGCCGTGCCCGAACCCTCCACCTGGACGATGATGCTCCTTGGCTTCCTCGGTCTCGGCGTCCTAACGTATCGGCGTAAGAACCAACCTGCGCTACGCGCTGTATAAAGATTGCAGCTTCCGATGACTTTGAGATGATCGCCTTGGGGCAGTCTTTTGTCTGTCGCGCGGGCGAATGTCCGCTGGAGCAGGATGACATTCGCTTTCGCTCAGCCATCCTGCTCCAGGTGTTTGTTTGATCGCGTGATTCAGACCTCCGGCGATTCCGCCTCCGGTCATCACGCTCTAATGGAATGGTCCGGCCGTGCTCAGGCTCTGCTAACACGTCCCCAATCAACTGCTGCCGATCAGGATTCCCACCGCGAAGACCATGGCGCCGCCGAAGGCGACCTGAAGCGTCGCGGACAGCGGCGGGGTGTCCATATATTTCCACCGCACCCAGGAGATGACGGCCAGTTCGACAATCACCACGGCGATGGCGACGAACATCGCCGGCCAGAACGCCGGGATCAGGAACGGCAGCGTGTGACCGATCCCGCCGGCCGTCGTCATCAGACCGCAGATGGCGCCGCGGATCAGCGGCGCGCCGCGGCCGGTCAGGCTGCCGTTGTCGGACAGCGCCTCGGCGAATCCCATCGAGATACCCGCGCCGACCGAGGCCGCGAGCCCGACCAGAAACGTCTCCCACGTGTTGCCCGAAGCGAAGGCGGCGGCGAACACCGGTGCAAGGGTGGAAACCGACCCATCCATCAGCCCGGCGAGACCCGGCTGGATCACCCGCAGGATGAACGACTGCCGCGCCTTGGCATCCTCGGCAGAGCGGACATTGGCGGGCAGGTTCTCCTCGACCAGTTGGTCGGCGCGGTGTTCATGCTCGACCTCCGCATCCGCCAGGTCGCCCAGCAACTTGCGGATCGTTACGTCCTCGCTGCGCGAGGCGGCGCGCCGGTAGAAAGCCTGGGTCTCGGTCTCCATGCTCTCAGCCATGTCGCGGACCGCGTTCAGATTCAGCGGCAGCATCTGCCAGACCGGCTTGTGGTGGATGAAGCCACGCACGTCCTGGCGCCGGATCAGCGGAATATGCTCGCCGAACTTTCTGCGATAGACATCAAGCAGACGGCGGCGATGCTCGCCTTCTTCGGCGGCCATTTCGGTGAACACGTTGGCACTGGCCGGGTAGTCGGTGCGCAGTCCTTCAGCGATGTCGAGGTAGATACGTCCGTCTTCTTCCTCGTTGGCAATGGCGAGGGCCAGGACTTCCCGTTCCGTCAGATCTGAGAAATTGCGCATGGCGCGAATGTGACCGGAGCGCCGCATGAGTTAAGTGATTATCGTAGTGATGAGAATGAGATGCAGATGCGATGACTTGGTTGGACTGTCCGTGACCTGTATTTCGAGCGGTCCCAGGCTGACGCGCCGTGGCGAGGGACAGCCCCCTATACGCGTTAAAATAGCGAGGAAAGCGCTCAATTTCGTCGTGGTCGGCCTTCGCCGACCACGACGAGGAGAAGGCGACGCTCGGCCGGCTCTTATCTTAACGCTTATGGCGACAGCCCCCGCCACAGCCAGCCATGCCTGGAGCAGGATGGCATCGCTTTCGCTCAGCCATCCTGCTCCGGATGTTTGCTTAATCGCGTGATTCAGACCTCCGGCGAATCCGCCTTCGGTCATCACGCACTTTGTTTGATCGCGTGATTCAGACCTCCGGCGATTCCGCCTTCGGTCATCACGCACTTTGTTTGATCGCGTGATTTAGACCTCCGGCGCTTCCGCCTCCGGTCATCACGCTCTAAAGCGATATCCGTATCCCAGCCAACACCGTGGGGCCGGGCGTCTGGTATCCGTTCACCGGCTCGAACTTCGAATAGAAGATGTTCCAGGCGTTCACGTACAGATCGACATGCGGATTGAGCGTGTAGGTCGCAGTGACGTTGGTGATCAGCCCGTGCTGGCCTGGGCCAAAGCCGATCCCGCCACCGTTGCCGTCGGCGCCGATCAGGATGTCGTGCGCCGTTCCCGTATAGACGATCGACGTGACGATCTTCAGCTTCTCCATTGGGCGCAGCGTGACGTCCACGGCCGCGCTGTTCTGCGGACGGCGCAGCAGTTGCGTGCCAACGGAAGGCGACTGGCCCGTGGCATAGGTGTTCAGCAGCGTCCAAGTGGCCTGGATGTCCATCCACTGGAACGGCCGCAGCGTCAGTTCGCTCTCGACGCCGTGCGTATTGGCAGAGTTGAGGTTTACCTCGGTATCGACCGGGGTGAAGACGGCCGTGATCAGGTTGGTGATGCGCTCGTCGAAATACGTCGCGCCAAAGGTGGCGAACCGCGGCCGGCCGAAAGCGGCGATGTCAGTGGTGAACCCGGCTTCCCACCCCTGTGCAAATTCGGGGCGCAGCAGGGGATTGCCGATGAAGCCGAATGAATCGACGCCAAACCTTTCAAACAGGGACGGCGCCCTGAATGCCGTGCCGTAGGCAAGTTTCAGGTGAGTCGAGATCTCCTTCAGGTCATAAACGCCGCCGATGCGCCATGTGGTCGGCGACTGCTCGTCCACCCAGTCCTGCCGCACCTGCCCGGTCAGCGTCAGCCGTTGCAAGACAGTCGTCTGGATACCTGCATAGACGGCGTTCGTTACCAGGGACGCTCTGGCGGAGTTGCCAAAGAAGCCGGTCAGGCTGTTGGACTGGAAGCGCTCGTTGATGTCGTCGCCGGTGTATTCGTAACCGAAGGTCAGCGCGCTGTTCGACAGGCCCTTGACGGGCAGCAGATTGTCCAGGTGCAGCGTGTTGTTCCATTGCACGTCGGTCCGGTAGCTGTGGAAGCGCTCGTCCGAGGACGCCTGGTTCGGGTCCGCTGAATTGAACGGTTCCCGAAAAATCCGGTCCACTTGCTCGCGGCCGACGAACACGCCGCTCTCCAACGCACCGTTGAACAGCGTGGTCTGGCCGCCAATACGGCCAAGCAACGAGCCCGTCTTCGCGTTGGAGTTCGAGTTGTCGAAGGTCGGCAGCGGATTGAACGCCGCGTCGGTCTGACCAAGCGTGTTGAAGCCGAAATAGGTCTCCTGGCCGCGGAGCAGGAGGGACAGGCGCGTGCCGGCGACGGGCGTGTAGCCCAGGTTGATCGTCAGCAGCCGGTCGCGAAAGCCCTGCGGCACGCCGGTATGGACGGTCTCCCGCTGCGGCGTGGAATTGTAGCCGCGCACCGACTGCGACTCGGCGGCTACGAAGTAGTCCAGCGGCCCCTCGACGCCGCTGCCCGTCAGGCTGCCGCGGATGGCGGCCGGATACCCGCCAGCGAGGTCGCCCTGCCAATGCACACCTGGCAAGGTGCCACGGCGGGTGATGATGTTGATCACCCCCCCGATCGCGCCGGAGCCGTACAGCGCCGCCATCGGACCGCGGATTATCTCGATCCGTTCGACATCCGCCAGCGTGTCGTTGCCGAACAGCGTATAGGCGCCGTTGACGTCGGAGGCGTCGTTGATCGGCATGCCGTCGCGCAGCACCAGAACATGCTGGCCCGAGGTGCCGCGGACGAAGACGCTGGTCTGCGCGCCCTGGCCACCCGCCGGACTCGACATGCACGCCCGGAACGTCGCTCAGCGCGTCCGTCAGTGTGTTGTAGCCGTGAGTCTCGATCCTCTCACGCGTGATCACCGTGACACCGGCGGGGATCTCTTCCACCGGCAAGGGGGTACGGGTCGCCGTCACGACCACATCGGGCAGACTGAGCGGCGGAACGTCGGCGTAGGCGGCCGACACCAGGACAGGAACCAAAGCTACAAACACCGCCGGCACGAACAAGCGCACGCGGACCTCCATCGACACCGTTGTCGATTGCTCGCTACGGGTTTCTCCCCGCTACTCCGATCCGTCTCGCTCGGTGCACGCGCGCAGTCTCGACGCCGGCCGGTCTCCTGGCTGGCGGGTCATCGCCTCGATCCGCCTTCTCACCCGGATCGAACCCTTTGGGGGTCGAACCTTTGTGGGCAATGGCATCCGGACCAGGCTCACCGCTTACAGTTGCGAGGGCAGCCGCCTTTCGGCAGTTCCCGTTTCACCCCCAAGGGGGCACCGTCATCTGGCGGCGTCATTAGCCAGGATCGATACGGCAGGCAATCAGCCGCGGAAGTGCCGGCGCAACCGATCGATCGCCTCGGCCAGCACGTCCCGCTGCTTGCAGAAGGCGAAGCGCGCGTAGTGGCGGGGCGCGCCGGGCTGGTCATAGAACGCGGTGACCGGAATCGCGGTCACGCCAGCCCGTTCGGTGATGTGGCGGCAGAACGCGACGTCGTCGCCGTTGAAACCCAAGCGGCGGCGAAGTCGACGGTGATGAAATAGGTGCCCTGGGTCGGCAGCACGCCGAAGCCGATCTCGGCCAGGCCGGCAGCCATCTGGTCGCGCTTGTCCTGCAGCGACGCCGCCAAGGCAGCGAAATAGGCGTCGTCCTTGGCTAATCCGAGTGCAACCGCCCGTTGCAGATTGGGCGCGGTCGTAAAGGTCAGGTTCTGGTGCGCCTTCTGGATCAGGGGCGTGAGCGCCGGTCCGGCAGTCACGTAGCCGACCTTCCAGCCGGTCAGTGAAAAGGTCTTGCCGGCGCTGCCGATGCGCATCGTCCGGTCCCGCATGCCCGGCAGGGTCATCAGCGGGATATGGCGCAGCCCGTCGAACAGCAGATGTTCATAGACCTCGTCGCAGATGGCGTAGGTGTCCCATTCCTGCACCAGGCCGGCGATGAAGCCAAGTTCCTCGGCGGTGAACACCTTGCCGGACGGGTTCATCGGCGAGTTGAACAGGATCGCCTTGGTCTTTGGTCCGAACGCGGCGGCCAGTTCCGTCGCGCGGCAGTTCCCAATGCGGCGGCGTCAGGCGAACGAAGCGCGGGATGGCGCCCAGCATGCGTACGACGGGGACATAGGTGTCATACAGCGGTTCGATCAGCACGACCTCGTCGCCCGGATCGACGCACGGCCATCAGGCAGGCGGTGATCGCCTCGGTCGCGCCGGAGGTGACGGTGACCTCTCGCGCCCAGTCGACTGTCCAGGCCGTAGAAGCGCCGGTTGGCGGCGGCGACGGCCTGGCGCAGTTCCGGCACGCCGGGCATTGGCGGGTATTGGTTGCGATGGTCCTTCAGCGCCTCGGCGGCGGCGAGGACGACGTCCTGCCGGGCCCTCGGTGTCGGGGAAGCCCTGGCCGAGGTTGATCGAGCGATGTTCATTCGCCAGCGCCGACATGACGGTGAAGATGGTCGTGTCGATCGGTCGCAGGTAGCTATTGGCGCCGCGCATAATTCAGGTTCCGATCACTCTCAGGCGGCGGGAATATCGCCGCGAGCGAGGCTTGGGAAGGCCGCAGCTTCGCAGCTACGTATAAATTTGCCCCAGATTTCTGCATAAAAAACAGGCGGACTGCACGGAGACCATCTGCGCAAGTCGCAAGCATCCTGGGACGCGGGTACGATTTCGTCCAATCTTGACCCACGTCAACCCGGTGCGCTGCATCAACGTCTGATATAAGGGCGGGACGCAAGGTTGGTCGTTGCTGCTTGGCACGGCAGCGTGCAAACCTAGGGCGCTGTTCACGCCGCTGATCAGTCTCGTCAAAGCAAGGCGAAACGGGCAGCCTGAACATTAGTGGGAGGCCCGGCTAAACCGGGCTTGATGCACATGAAGAAGATCGAAGCTGTCATCAAGCCGTTCAAACTCGATGAGGTGAAGGAAGCGCTGCACGAGGTTGGACTGCAAGGCATCACGGTGGTCGAAGCCAAGGGCTTCGGCCGCCAGAAAGGCCATACGGAGCTTTATCGCGGCGCCGAGTACGTCGTCGACTTTCTGCCGAAGGTGAAGATCGAGGTGATCTGCGAGGACGGCGTGGTCGAACGGGCTGTCGAGGCGATCGTCAACTCCGCCCGGACCGGCCGCATCGGCGACGGCAAGATCTTCATCTCGTCGATTGAGGAGGTGATCCGCATCCGGACCGGCGAACGAGGGGAGGATGCGATCTAGCGTTCCTGGCCATCCGGCGCGGCGCACAACCAGACCTGAGCCGTCCAGTCACCGCCTACGGCCTCCAAAGGCAGGTCGATCCGGAGTCCGGCCCATTGCATGGAGCCGATCGGACGGCAACTGGAGGCCGGTCCATGGGTCCCACGTGGTGCGGGGCCTTACACCTGCCGCGTCCCGTCGCGTCCCGTGACGGGCGGGACGATTGCGGCGATTTAGACATTGATAACGGGGAAAACAGAATGGCGAAGAAGCCGGCAGCAGCACCCAGCAGGTCGAGTGGCGACGTGAGCAAGGTGCTCAAGATGCTAACCGACAATTCCGTGGAGTATGTCGATCTGCGGTTCACCGATCCGCGCGGCAAGTGGCAGCACACAGCACAGCACGTTTCGACCATGGACGAGGATGCGTTTCGCTGACGGGATCATGTTCGACGGATCGTCGATCGCCGGCTGGAAGGCGATCAACGAGAGCGACATGATCCTGATGCCGGACGCGGCGAGCGCGGTGATGGACCCGTTCGCGGCCAAGCCGAGCCTGATCCTGTTCTGCGACATCGTCGAGCCGTCGACCGGGCAGTTCTATGCCCGCGACCCGCGCGCGACGGCCAAGCTGTGCGAGGCCTACGTCAAGTCGAGCGGCGTCGGCGACACCGTGTTCGATCGGCGCGGAAGCCGAGTTCTTCATCTTCGACAGCGTGAAGTTCGGCACCGGCGGCAATTACGGCACGCTATCAGGTCGACAGCGTCGAGGGCCCCGGCTCGTCCATGAAGGACTATCCGGAAGGCAACATGGGTCACCGCCCGTCGGTGAAGGGTGGCTATTTCCCGGTTCCGCCGGTCGACGGCGACAGCGACCTGCGCGCCGAGATGCTGTCGACGATGGGCGAGATGGGCCTGCCGATCGAAAAGCACCACCACGAGGTCGCGCAGTCGCAGCACGAGCTGGGCACCAAGTTCGGCTCGCTGACGACGATGGCCGACCAGATGCAGATCTACAAATACTGCGTCCACAACGTCGCCGCACAGCTACGGCAAGACCGCGACGTTCATGCCGAAGCCGATCTACGGCGACAACGGTTCGGGCATGCACACCCACATCTCGATCTGGAAGGCCGGCAAGCCGCTGTTCGCCGGCAACGGCTATGCCGACCTGTCGGAGACCTGCCTGTACGCGATCGGCGGCATCATCAAGCATGCCAAGGCGATCAACGCGTTCTCCAACCCGTCGACCAACAGCTACAAGCGGTTGATCCCGGGCTTCGAGGCGCCGGTGCTGCTGGCCTACTCGGCTCGCAACCGTTCGGCGTCCTGCCGCATTCCGTACACGACCAACCCGAAGGCGAAGCGCGTCGAGGTTCGGTTCCCCGATCCGAGCTGCAACCCGTACCTGTCGTATTCGGCGATCGCCATGGCCGCGCTGGATGGGATCAAGAACAAGATCCATCCGGGCGACCCGATGGACAAGGATCTGTACGATCTGCCGCCGGAAGAGCTGAAGGGCATTCCGACGGTGTGCGGCAGCCTGCGCGAAGCGCTGGGCGCGCTGACGGCCGACCATGACTTCCTGCTGGAAGGCGGCGTGTTCAGCGTCGACCAGATCGAAAGCTATATCGAGCTGAAGTGGAACGAGGTGTATCGTTTCGAGCACACCCCGCATCCGGTCGAGTTCGAGATGTATTACTCGGTTTGATCGCGTTACACGGTCTGCGAAAGAGCCCCGTCGCGTCAGCGGCGGGGTTTTTCTTATGCATCGGCGAGCAGGCTGCAGCGTTTTTCGCTTGGCATCGCGGTTCTAGTCTGATCTGCGTTCGTAGCGATCCAGCCTGGTGCATACCGCTCGCTCATCGGTGACATGCATCTTGAAGCCATTGCCGCGCCGATCGGTTTCATCGCGGTGATGCCACATCCGGTCATCACGATATATGACACGGCCGTCCGGTGCTGCGCAATGACACGATTTGTCGGTCAGTGGGCCGACTGACCGGTTAGTGGCACGAAAGCAGTTGTGGCTTGAGCGCAACTGCCCGATTAATGTGCATCTTCGTCGGTAGATTGCAGATGACCGATCGAAGAAATCGCGGCTTGGCGGCGCCGATCGCGACGTTGGCACGATTATTGATTTACTGCATCTGCAGCTCTGGCCGTCCTTCCGCGACGGCGCGGCGGACGGCAAGACAGGACAGGACAATGCAGGCTTCCCTCAACGCCAACGAACGACCGGAGGACCGGCCAACATGAAACTCATCATGGCCATCATCAAGCCCTTCAAGCTTGACGACGTCCGGGAAGCCCTGACCCCGCTCGGGGTGCAGGGGCTGACCGTGTCGGAAGTGAAGGGCTTTGGCCGGCAGAAAGGCCAGACCGAAATCTATCGCGGCGCGGAATATCACGTGAGCTTCCTGCCCAAGATCAAGATCGAGGTCGTGGTGCCTGCCGACCTGGCCGATCAGGTTATCGAAGCGATCTCCAAGGCCGCTCACACCGGCAAGATCGGTGACGGCAAGATTTTCGTTCTCGATATCGAACGAGCCATGCGGATCCGCACCGGCGAAGTCGATGCCGAAGCGCTGTGAACAAGAACAAAGGGAAACAGGACTATGAAGAGACCCCGTTACGTCTGGGGACTGAGCGCGCTGCTGTTCGCTCTGTTGCTCGCATGCCGGCCTTGGCCGATGATGCCGCGCCTGCGGCCGCAGCGGCAGCTGCCGCTGCGCCGCGGCTGGGCCGCCGAAGCTGGACAGCGGCGATACCGCCTGGATGCTGACCAGCACCGCGCTGGTGCTGCTGATGACCATTCCGGGCCTGGCGCTGTTCTATGCCGGCATGGTTCGCAAGAAGAACATCCTGGCGACGATGATGCAGTCCTTCGCGATCTGCTGCATCGTAACGATCGTGTGGTGCGTCGCCGGCTACAGCATCGCCTTCACCACCGGCAATGAATACATGGGCGACTTTTCCCGCATCATGCTGAACGGCATCGCCGATCACATCGTGAAGGGCAACGACACCCAGGCCTTCGTGCTGGCGTCGGGCATCAAGGACGTCGCGGACATGTCGACGACCATTCCCGAGACCGTCTACATGATGTTCCAGATGACCTTCGCGATCATCACGCCGGCGCTGATCGCCGGCGCCTTCGCCGACCGCATGAAGTTCTCGGCGATGTGCATCTTCATGACGCTGTGGTCGCTGCTGGTCTATTCGCCGATCGCGCATTGGGTCTGGGCGCCGTCCGGTTGGGCCACCCAGATGGGCATTCTCGACTTCGCCGGCGGCACGGTCGTGCATATCAACGCCGGCATCGCCGGTCTGATGTGCGCCCTGGTGCTCGGCAAGCGCGTCGGCTACGGCAGCGACAACATGGCGCCGTACAACCTGTCGCTCGCGGTGATCGGTGCGTCGCTGCTGTGGGTGGGCTGGTTCGGGTTCAACGCCGGTTCCGCGGTGGCCGCCAACGGCCGCGCGGGCATGGCGATGACGGTGACGCAGATCGCCACGGCGGCGGCGGCACTGGGCTGGATGTTCGCGGAGTGGATCACCAAGGGCAAGCCGTCGGTGCTGGGCGCCATTTCCGGCGCGGTGGCCGGACTGGTGGCCATCACCCCGGCCTCGGGCTTCGTGCTGCCGGGCGGCGTCGATCGTCATCGGCGTCGCCGCCGGCGTGATCTGCTTCTGGGCCGCAACGTACCTGAAGCACATGCTGGGTTACGACGACAGCCTGGACTGCTTCGGCGTGCACGGCATCGGCGGCATCGTCGGCGCGCTGCTGACCGGCGTGTTCGCCTACGGCCCGCTGTCGGCCACCGATGCCTCTCCGGATGGCATCTCCGGGCGGCCTGGCCCAGCTTGAAGCTGCAGGCGATCGGCGTGTGCTCGACGCTGGTCTATAGCGGCGTCATGACGTTTATCCTGCTGATGATCACGAAGGCCCTCGTCGGCCTGCGTGTCGGTCAGGAGGAGGAGCGCGAAGGTCTGGATCATCGTTCTGCACGGCGAGCAGATCTTCTAAGACGATCAAGAGGCGCCTCGGACCGTTGTCCGAGGCGCCTCTTTTTGTCCGTACGGACATATATGGGTCTATATTCGACATGTCCGAAAACGACATCGATTTTATATGATGACCGCCTGTATGTCTGGCGCTTTCAATGATGGAAACTGAAATATGACGAACGTCATGTGTTGCACGCTGGCGTGCTGCTCGCCGCTGCGGCGACGATCGCGACCGGCATGGTCCCAGGCCTTGGCCCAGACAGCGCCCGCCCCGGCAGCGCCCGCCACCGACAGCGGCCGCACCGGCGGCCGCGCCGCCGGCGGCCGATGCGCCACCGCCGGGCTTGTGGATCGATGGCATCCACTTGTCGGCGCAGCTCGATGCCGGGTTCAACCTCAATCCCGATGCGCCCGAACAACGGGCTGAACTTCGGGCAATTGTTCACCGATCACGCCAACCAGGCGACGATCAACCAGCTTCTGCTGACGGCGAACAAGCCGCTGGATCCGAAGAACTCGGACTTCCAATGGGGCTTCAAGCTGCAGGGCATGTACGGCTCGGACGCGCGCTACACCCAGTATCTGGGTGAACTCAACAACGTCGCTGCCGGGAGATCGCTATCAGTTCGACGTGGTCGAAGCGAACGTCCTGTTCCACCTGCCGTGCCTGACCGATGGCGGCGTCGACCTGAAGGTCGGTCAGTATCCGACACCGCTCGGATACGAAACGATCGATCCATCGACCAATCCGTTCTACTCGCACTCCTACATCTTCCAGTTCGGTCTGCCGTTCAAGCACACCGGCGTGCTGACGATCGATCCATGTCAACGACATGCTGGATGTCTACGGCGGTCTGGATACCGGCACCAACACGACCTTTGGGTCCGCTGGGCGAGAACAACAGCGCCATCGGCGGCATCGCCGGCTTCAACCTGACGCTGATGGGCGGCAATCTGACCATCCTGGCGCTGACCCATATCGGGCCGGAGCAGGCGCGACCTCGGGTACCTTCGTCGCCCGGCAGGCTTCAATGCCGACGGCTACTGGCGCTTACTACAACGACATCGTAATCACCTATAAGGCGACGACAAGCTGACCTTCATTACGGAATTCAACTGGGTCCGTGACGATTTCGGTAAGACGACGAATCCAGGCAAGCCGGTCAATGGCTTCGGCGTCGCGCAATACGCTTCGTACACACTTGACCGATACAGCTTGACCCTGAATGGCCGAGCGGAACTCTTCCGGGACGACAACAACTTCTTCGTTGCGTCGTTCTCGGGCAACAATGATCCGGTCCGTGTGCCAGCAGGGTTTGCCACCGTATCCAGCTCTGTGTCTACCGCAGCCGGGCACGCAACGCGACCTATGGCGCTCTGACGATGGGCGTGACCTAGAAGCCTGACGTTGCCCGCGCCGGTCACCGGCCTGCTGATCCGCCCGGAGATCCGCTGGGACCACGCCTTTACCAGACGGGCAACACCGTTCAACGCACAATCCGTCCGAGCGTGCAAAAGGCACGACATGACAACGTCACGCTTCGCCGCCGACGCTGTGATCACCTTCTGATCGCAAACCGTCCATAGCAGACGGACAAGTGCCAGCCGCTCACGGCTGGCCTTCTCGTGATCGTTCGCTACAGCGTCAGCCCGCCATCCACGGTGATCGTCTGTCCGGTCACCATCGCCGCGCCGAAGCCCAGGAACAGCGATCACCTCGGCCAGATCCTCCGGCTGGCAGCGACGCTTCAGCAGCGCGTGCTCGATCGACTGCTGCCGCTCCTCATTCGTCCATTCCACCATCCAGGAGCTGTCGACCGCGCCTGGCGCGATGGCATTCACCCGCACCTCGGGCGCCAGGGCGCGCGCCAGGTTCTGCGTCAGGCTGACGACGCCGGCCTTGGTCGCGCCATAGGCCAGGCTGCTGCCCGCCCGCCCCAGCCCGGCGATCGAGGCGGTGTTGACGATCGCCCCGCTGCGCCGCCTTCAGCGCCGGCGCGGCCGCCTTGGCGCAGCGGAACACGCCCAGCAGATTGACCTCCAGCAGTGTCGTCCACAGTTCCTCGGTGATCAGGTCCAGCTCCGGCGGCGCGATCCGCTGCCGCGTGCCGGGCGTGCCGGCATTGTTGACCAGCAGGTCCAGCCGGCCCAGGTCGTCGACCGCCTTCAGCACCATGCGCTTCGGCTTCGCCGGCCTCGCCGACGCTGCCCGGCGCCATGATCGCCTTGCCGCCCGCGGCGACCAGCTTGTCCACCGCCTCCGGACCACGCGGGTCGTCCGCGAGGAAGTTCACCGCAACGGTGGCGCCGAAACCGGCCAGCATCTTGCGCCGTGGCGAAGCCGATGCCGGATGCGCCGCCGGTGACGAGCGCGGTCTTGCCGGTCAGGTCGTAGCTGATCATGTCCCCTCCATCGGGCCGATGGCCCGCAATGCCTGTTTCAGCGCCAGCAGTTTCCGGTCGCGCTCGCGGAACAATTCTTCCGGGGAGCGGTCACCCCAGTCGAAATACCCCTTGCCCGCCATCACGCCGGTGCGACCCTCGGCGATCAGCTCGATCCAGCGTCTCGCTGTGGTCGCGCGGCTCGGGCGGCGTGTAGCTGCGGTTCTTCATCCCCTGCTGCATCAGCAGCAGTCCGGTGAAATCCGCCTTCGCCATGATGCCCAGGATCGGGATGCGCAGCGCCAGGCCGTGCAGCACCGAATCGTCGATGTCCTTGGGTGTCACCAGGCCTTCGTCGAGCAGGCGGTACACCTCCAAGCTGCATCGCCGCCTGCAGACGGTTGGCAACGTAACCTTGCACCATCTGCTTGAACACGACCGGCGCCTTGCCCATCGCCGCGACCATGTCGCGCACGGTCTCGATCGCCTCCGGCTTCGTCTTCGATCCGGGGCAGAGGTCCACGAGGTCGCATAGATAGGGCGGCGTATACCAATGCGCGATGATCGTCCGCTCCTGCAGCCCTTCGGGCACCAGCGGAAAGATATCCAGGTTCGAGGTGTTGCTCGCCAGGATCGCGTCCGGCGCCATCAGCGTCTCGAGCTGATCGTACAGCGTGCGCTTGACGTCCGGGCGCTCGACGACGGCCTCGATCACCAGCGAGGCGTCCTTCACCGTCTCCGCCAGCGACGGCACGCAACGGACGGCGGTCGACAGCCATTGCCGATCCTATGCCGGCATCGGCCTCCCCCGCCTCCGTCAACGTCGCCAGCGCCGTCGCCATCAGCCCCGGCGCTCGGTCCAGCGTCTGCGGGTTGTTGTCGGTCAGGCGCACCTTGTGCCCGCCCAGCGCGAAGACCAGCGCCAGCGCGTGCCCCATCAGGCCGGCGCCGACGACTGCGACCTCTGCCATGTCATGTTCCTCCATCGATGCGCGGGCACCGTATGCCCTGTCTGGCGGTCCAGCAATCGAGGCGGGCAGCGGCGCCCGTTCGCCATTGCTGGAAAAACCCGTCATGGCCCGGCTTGACCGGCCCATCTGCATCAGCGGAGGACTGAGCACACGCATATTGCCGCACTGGCTCGGGATGGCCCGGTCGAGCCGGGCCATGACGGGGAGGGGCGGATTCCAGTCAGCCTGAAATCGCTCTAACCTGTAACCTCCACAGACAGGGACAATGCGCCGATCAGAATCAGGCTCAAGGCCCAGATGGCGTCCAGATTGAACCAGCTCCGCGACACGAATTTCAGCCCCAGGTAACGATAGACCAGCCAGGCCAAAAGCCCACCGGCAACCGTCATGGCGGCGGTGTGCACGACGGAAACGACCAGCGCCATGCCCAGGCTGGTGTCAATCAGCGCGCTGGCGGCCCGGTGGCCAGTGTCCATGCCGGCCCCCCGGCAAAGCCCGAGATAGATCGGTACAAGCATCAGACCCGCGCCGTGCGCGATCGCGACGGCGAAGGACCAAAGCGCCAGCCGCGACGGCGGAATCCGCGCGAGCGCTCGGGGATGCCGTCGCCAGATCAGCAGGGCGGCCCCGAAACCGATGACCAGCACGCTCGCGCCCACCTGGATCTCAGGTTGCCACGCAAGCAGGATCACGAGGAGGCCGAAAGGCAGTGTCACCGCGAGCACCGCCAGCGCGTGTCCGAAGGCGAGATACCCCAATGCCGCCGCCAACGCTTCCCCGCGCCGCGCCATCAGACCGTTGGACACCGCAAGCGGCCATCCCATCGCGGGATTGATCCCGTGATAGAGGCCGCTTGCCAGGACCGCTGACCACAGACCGATCTGCGACCAGGTACTGCCGATCAAGATCCGACCGAAGGATAGCAGAACGAATCGGTCGAACAGTCGCCGCCTTCCAGGCGGATCTGGTGAGCCCGGTAGCCACCCGGGAACTCCACCCAATAGTCCTCGGCCAGTGTCAGGCCGCCACTGGGTTCAGCCCGCGCCATGACCTGCGCACCGGGCACACCGTCCGGATAGAATTGGTTGTCCCAGGTCGAGTAAAGCGAGTTAGTCCAGTACACCCGCTTCCCATCCCGGCTGATCTCCACCATCTGCGGCCCCCCCGCGAACGCCCTGCCGTTCGGATGCGGCATCCGCCGAGCGATTCCGCCCAGATGAACCGACGCGGTATGTTGGGGCTTACGGGGAATCGTCACGTCATACTGCCGCATCTCGCCGGTGCCCCAGCAGGCGACGTAGAGGAACTTGTCGTCGATCGAGAGATCGATATCGGTCACCAGCGGCGGCACGGCGCCGAAGCCCTGCAGCAAGGGCGGAAGCTGATCCTTCGACGCCGGTTCGGGCGGGATAGTCGCTGTCTTCTCGACGTGAAACTTTCCGTCCTCACGCCACCAGGTCCAGATCGATCCCTCAAGATTCGTCGAGTCGATCACGACACCGGCGAAGCCGTATTCCCTGATGGGATCGTGCGCGGGACGCACCTCCAGTGCCATCTGGTGATTGGCGCCGAGATCGAGCGTCTGCACATTGCGTCTTGCGGCAAGATCCCAGACATGCAGGCGGTGCCCGTATTTGTTCGACAGAAGATCCTCGGGCACGATGCCGTTCTCGAATTGCGGCGGCGCGCCCCATTCGCTCGAAATCATGTAGTTGCGCGGCAGGTTCCACCAGAAATCATAGTGCTTCTCCTGCAGGCCCCGATCGATTTCCCAGCGGCCAAGAACCTCAAACGTCTGGCAGTCCATGATGAAGATGCCGGGCGGCCCGTCCGTACCGTCCTTCCCGCCGCCGCCCAGCGTGCTGACATAAATTCCTTCGGGGCCGCAATGAACTGTATGCGGCCGCGAGTAGCCGGTCTTCCGGAAGATTTCCTCGGGTTCGATGATCTTATGGATTTGCGCCTGGGTCGGATGCGGCTTGGTGTCCACGATGTAGATGCGTGATGAGCGCAAGCCCGGAATGATCAGATAGCGCCGTTCGAGGAAAGCGTGACCTGACAGCGGTGACAACGCCGACGAGCACGCATTCCATCCGAAATGGTGGAACTCGTCGCCCTTGTTCGGCATCGGCACCGTATGCACCACCTGGCTGTAGGTCGGCGAGCCTGGCTTCACATCGATGACGGCGAGTGCATCGGGTTGAGAGAAATCCGGGCTGAGCAACACGGTATAGGCAAACTCTTCCGCTGGTGCCTCCATCGCGAGTCTCGGCGACGCATGGAACGTCGGGTCCGGGCGCATATTCATGGTGGAGCCTCCTTCCTCGTCCTAATCGGATCGAACGGTGTGCGACCGACGCCGCTGTCGAAGCAGGAAATGGCAGTGGGGCAACGCGCATCACGGCGGCGCCAGACCAACGCGATTTATACTGTCTGCCGCGTGCCACGGTCACGTGCAGAAAAGCCCCAAGGATCAACTTGCCGTTTTTGCCGGTATTGCCGTTCTGACTTGGCAATAGCGCTTCGGGTTTCCGCTGAGGACACCTTCGCACCAGAGGTGGCGAAGGCCTTCGGTTCAACGCAGCCTGTCGCCGCCGTTTCGGTGAGCCGGTCGGGAAGACGTTACGATAAAGTTTCGTATGGCGGTATCCAATATCAGCCTTCCAGTGGAAGCCATGGCTCCGGCGCCCGGCAAATCGGCCCCACCAGCCGAGCAATCCTCCTATCCGATGGCAGGATGCAGCCCAAAGCGATCACCCATTCCGCCATAGAGCGCGATCATTCGGGTGCGCCAATCCATCACGGCCGGCAGACGAGGCATCAGGGCCAGAGCATCGCGCGGACTGCCGACCCGCGCATACTGGAACATCGAAAACACGATGTAATCGACATAGGCCGGCGCAGCGCCTGCCAGGAACGGCTGCTCCGACAGGGTCAGTTGCAGCGGCATACAGATCTCGGTCAGCGCCGGCAGCTCCGCGTCCCGGCCGGCAGTGGCCTCCTCCAGCGTCATACCAAGCTGCCCCTCTCGCGACTGGCGGTAATAGGCGCGGTCCTCAGGCGCCAGGACGCCGGGGAAATCGGCGAAGAGCTGGCGCCGTATGGAAGACGCCAGCACCGTATCGGTCCACAGGTTCACCAGCCGCGCGGCCCCTCGTCCTGTGGCGCCGCCGAACAGCGAGGGGCGATCCGGGTAGTGATCCTCAAGATGGCAGGCGATCGACCAGGTATCGTGCACGACGGCCGATCCATCCTGGATGATCGGGGTGTATTTCTGGCCGCTCAGGGCAATGATGCGATCGACGTCGGAGAAGCGCGTTTCGATGACCTGAGGCTCCAGCCCCTTATGCGCGAGCGCATAGCGAATGCGCCAGGAGAATGGGCTGATCCGCCGTCCATCCAGCCCGATGCGTTCATGAAATACGAGTGCCATTACGCGCCCTCCGGCAGCCATGGTTCCGGCGCTCGGCAATCGATGTCGGTCGCCACGTCCACCACCACGGTTTCGTCGGAGGCAACCGCCTCCCGCAGCGCGGGCGCGATCTGGTCCGGCTGCTCGACGCGAATGCCGCGCAGGCCGAAGACGCGGGCCACGTCGGCGAAGTTGGTCGGCCCGAAGCGCACCAGTTCCGCGACGTCGCCCGGCTTGTTGCCCTGCTGGCGCTGGATGTTCGGCCAACCCTGGCCGAAGCCGGAGTTGTTGTTGATCACCAGCGTCACCGCGATGCCGCGCCGCCGAGCGGTTTCGAGTTCCGTGAGGTGGTAGTAGATGGCACCGTCGCCGGACCAGCAGATCACCTTGCGCTTCGGCGCCGCGCATTTGGCACCCAAAGCCGCCGGAAAAGCCCAGCCCAACGAGCCGGCGGCACGCAGATAGGTCTGGCCTTCCCCGTTCAGCTCGATCAGCGTACTGCTCCAGATGCCGGAATAGCCGGTGTCGGCGACCAGGATGCCGTCGGGCGGCAGCGCGCGGGTGATCTCGGCACAAAGCCGGTCGGGCCAGATCGGCGTCGCGTCGCTCGCCAGCGCCGCCGCTCGGCTTTCTCGCCACGCCGACACGATCCCCGCCGCTCTGTCCGCGAAGTCGGACTCGCGGCTGACGCGCCCGATGGTCTGGATCAGTGCCGCCAGCGTCGCTTTGGGGTCGCCCATGAGGCCGAGCGTGTTCTTGTAGGAACGGCCTAGTGTCGGTGGGATCGAGGTCGATCTGCACGCATTGCGTCTCGGGCGCCGGGATGCGCCAGGTGTGGGTCACCTGATCCCCGGTCTCACAGCCGATGAACAGCACGAGGTCGGCCTCATGCACGATCTGGTTGGCAGGCGGCGCGGCATAGTTGCCGGCGCAACCGACCGACAGGCGGTGGCGCGTTGGAACTATGCCTCGCGCACCCAGTGACGTGGCGATCGGCGCTTGCAGGAGTTGTCCAAGCATCAGGAGTTCGCGGCCGGCGTGCGAGGCGGTGGCGCCCTCGCCGGCCACGATCACCAGCCGCTTGGAGGCCAGGAGACGTTCGGCGGCTTTGCGGATTTCACCCGGCGAGGGAACCGGGCGATAGGGCGGCATTGCCAGTTGCAGCGCCGGGTCGGCGACAGGGGGCTCGTGGACCAGGCCGGTTTCGATGACCTCGGCTTGCAGTCCGTTCAGGTCCAGATGCGCGGGGCGGGGGGTGCCGGTCATCGCCTCTCGCCAGGCCTGGCGCATCAGGCGTGGCAGGTCCTCGGCCTGATCGACGCGGGCGGAGAACTTGGTCACCGACGCGAACAGCGGCGCGTGCGGAATTTCCTGATACGCGTTCCGGTGCTGCATCCAGGGCTGCTTGTGCCCGGTCATCGCGATCACCGGTACTCGGCCCAGATAGGCATCCTGCAGGCCGGAAGCGAGATTGGCCGCCCCCACCGACTGGGCGAAGCAGATGCCGGGACGGCCGGCGATACGGGCATAGCCGTCGGCCATGTAGGCGACGGCTTTCTCGCTATGGCCCAGCACGCGCTGGACGCCGAGGGTGCCGAGCTCGATCAGGGTGCGGCGGAGGACCGCATCGATGAAGAAGACATGCGTCGTGCCGTTGGCCGCCAGGCTGCGGGCGAACCACTCGGCGCCGGTCATCGGTTCGTATGCGGTCATGTGTTTCCTCTTGGCTTTCCCTGGGCTTTCCCATTGGGCTTTCCCCTTGGGCTTTCCCCTTTTGGGGTTGGCCGCTACGGTAGAGCAAACGGCGGCTTGCGGCTATGAAGGGGCATGGACGCAGATCTCGCAAACGAGTTCGACCTCGAGTCCCTGCCGGCGTCGTTCTACGACGACCCGTATCCAACCTATCGCGCGTTGCGGACCCATGCGCCGGTGAAGCGGATGCGCAACGGATCCTATTTCCTGACCCGTTACGCCGACTGCTATGGGGTCTATCGCAACACGGCCGCGTTTTCCTCGGACAAGCGGCGGGAGTTCCTGCCGAAATACGGCGACACGCCATTGTATGAGCATCACACGACCAGCCTGGTGTTCAACGACCCACCGCTGCACACGCGGGTCCGCAAGCTGATCGTGGGCGCGCTGTCGCCGCGGGCGATCTCGGCCATGGTGCCGGCGTTGCAGGCTTTGGTGGACCGGCTGCTGGATGCGATGGATGGGCGCTCGGAGGTCGACCTGATCGCGGATTTCGCCAGCGCCATCCCGGTGGAGGTGATCGGCAACCTGCTGGACGTGCCACACGAGGATCGTGGCCCACTGCGCGACTGGTCGCTGGCGATCTTGGGCGCTCTGGAGCCGGTGCTGAGCCCCGAAGCGGCAGCGCGCGGCAACCAGGCGGTGACCGAGTTCCTGGCCTATCTGCGCGGTCTGCTCGCCCACCGCCGAGCGCATCCGGGCGATCCGGAGCATGACGTGCTGACGCGGCTGATCCAGGGCGAACCGGGCGGCGAACGGCTGACCGAACAGGAGTTGCTGCACAACTGCATCTTCCTGCTGAATGCCGGGCATGAGACGACGACGAACCTGATCGGCAATGGGCTGGTGGCGCTGCACGACCACCCGGACCAGCGCAAGCGCCTGATCGCGGACCCGATGCTGATCGCCACGGCGATCGAGGAGATCCTGCGCTACGAAAGCTCCAACCAACTGGGCAATCGCGCCGTGGCTGAGCAGACGGAGCTGGGCGGGGTGACGATGCCGGCGGGCACGCTGATCACGCTGTGCATCGGCGCGGCGAATCGCGACCCGGATGTGTTTCCCGATCCCGAGACCTTCGATATCGCGCGCACGGCCAACCGGCATCTGGCGTTCGGCGGCGGGTTCCATATGTGCGCCGGGCTTTCGCTCGCGCGGCTGGAGGGTCAGGTGGCAATCGGGTCGCTGCTGAAGCGGTTCCCGGATTATGCGCTGACGGCGCCTCCACTGCGGGGTGGCCGCGTGCGGTTCCGCGGGTTCCTGAAGGTGCTGTGCGCGCCGGGCGGGTAGTATCCGATCGCAGAACGGGTGCCCAAACCCGTCATGGCCCGCCCAACCCCGTCATGGCACGCCTTGAGCGGGCCATCTCCTGCCGCTATCGCCCAAACGGCCTTCAGCCGCCGTTGTGCGGCTACCAACGGTGCGTCATTGGCACGGGATGGCCCGCTCAAGGCGGGCCATGACGGGCTGGGCGGGCCACGACGGTTCGGGGGCCATGACGGGGTTGGCGGGCCATGACGGGTTGGGACAGCACGCGATCGGAATGAGGCGGCCATGACGGAAATGGCGCAGCACCTCTGCTTGTGCGGTCGCGCACCCTGACATTATCTACCGCTCAACGGACTTTGGCGCATCGGCATACGAACCAAAGAGGAAACCCATGGACCAGGTCACCCACGCCACGGCCACCTCCGGCTACCAGACCGGATTCGGCAACGGCTTCGAGACCGAGGCGCTACCCGGCGCGCTGCCCCTGGGCCAGAACTCGCCGCAGCGTTGCGCCTATGGGCTGTATGCGGAGCAGATCAGCGGCTCCCCCTTCACCGCGCCACGCGCGGCCAACCAGCGGTCCTGGCTGTATCGTATCCGCCCCACCGTGGCGAACTGGGGCGATTTCCGTCCGCTGGACCTGCCGTTGTGGCGCAGCGCACCGGGGAACGATCCGATCCTGCCGCCGTCGCCGCTGCGCTGGGACCCGATCCCGCTGCCGGATGAGGCGCTGACGTTCGTCGAGGGCGTCCGCACCATCACCATCGCCGGAGATGCGGCGTCGGGTGCCGGCATGGCGGCGCATGTCTACCTCGCGACGCGGCCGATGGTTGACGAATATATCTACAACGCCGACGCCGAGACGATGTTCGTGCCGCAACTCGGGTCGCTGCGGCTGCGCACCGAATTCGGGGTCATCGACGTGGCGCCGGCCGAGATCGCGGTCATTCCGCGCGGCGTGAAGTTCCTGGTGGAACTTCTGACGGGCCCTGCTCGCGGCTATCTGTTGGAGAATTACGGCGGCCCGCTGCGCCTGCCGGAACGCGGGCCGATCGGGGCAAACTGCTTAGCCAATCCTCGGGATTTCCTGACGCCGGTGGCGGCCTATGAGGACCGGGACGCGCCCTGCCGCCTGGTGGTGAAATGGGGCGGCGCCTTCTGGCAGGCCGACATTGCCCACTCGCCGCTGGATGTCGTCGCCTGGCACGGCAATTACGCGCCCTACAAATACGACCTGCGACAATTCTCCCCGGTCGGGCCCGTGCTGTTCGACCATGCCGACCCATCCATCTTCACCGTCCTGAGTTCGGCCAGCGAGACACAAGGCACGGCGAATATCGACTTCGTCATCTTCCCGGAGCGATGGCTGGTTGCGGAAAATACCTTTCGCCCACCCTGGTATCACATGAACATCATGAGCGAGTTCATGGGCCTGATCTACGGCGCCTATGATGCCAAGCCGCAGGGTTTCGTGCCGGGCGGCATCTCCCTGCACAATCAGATGCTGCCGCACGGCCCTGACCGCGACGCGTTCGAGGCCGCCAGCAACGCAGAGCTGAAACCCCACAAGCTGGCAGGCACCATGGCCTTCATGTTTGAAACCCGCTTCCCGCAGCGCGTCACATCCTATGCCGCCGCCCTGCCGCAGTTGCAGCCGAGCTACCGGAACTACGGCGCGACGCTCGCGAAACATTTCAATCCCGGGCGCCCATGACCGCCCCCGATCAATCCGGCCTGCAATGCCTGATCTCACGTTTCCCGCAGCAGGACGCAGCACGGCAGCACATCGTGGAGCCTTGAAAGCTCAAGGGCAGGCCCGAAGGTCAGTCCGGTCAGGGCGTCCTGCCAAATGCTGTCGGCCAGATCGGGCGGCAGATCCAGACGGAGTCCGACCGGACCCGATACCGTATGCCGCGCCGGAAACCGCTGCACGACCACCAGCAACGCCTGGGACCCGCCCCGGCGGAGGAAGGCACAGGCGTCGTCGGGCGTGGCAATCGGTTCGTAGTCCCCTGTCTCGAACAAGGCGGGCAGCGACTGGCGCAGCCGCAGCAGGGTCGCCATGGCGGCCAGCTTGAAGGTGCCGTCACGCCAGTTGCGCATGTAACCATGCATCGCCGCGACCCGGTCGGTCGTCAGAGCAACTTCGATCTCGTGCAGCAAGGAGGAGCGGCGGTCGTAATCGACGGGCCGACGATTATCAGGATCGACGAGGCTCAGATCCCAAAGCTCCGTCCCCTGGTAGATATCGGGGACACCGGGCAGGGTCAGCTTCAGCACTGTCTGGACCTGCGTATTGACGGCACCCAGCCGAGCGACATTGGCCGCGAACGGCAGGAAATCCGTCAGGAATGTCCCGGACCGGGTGGGATCGAGCACGAGGTTCGCGAGGTCGATCATGGACGCTTCATACCGCTCATTGGGCATCGCCCAGGTCGTGTATTGTTTCGCCTCCCGCATCGATTTCACCAGGGCACCCTTGAGCCGTTCGTCGTAGGTTGCAAGTGTGCCGGGATCGAGGTTGTGCTGGTCCAGAAGCTCGATCGGCCAGGTGCCGATCAGGGTCTGAAAGAACGCATATTCATCGTTGCGATCCGGTCCCCCCGCGCCTTCGATATCGCCACGGCGGGCGCGCAACAATCGGCTCCATACCTGGACTTTTTGGGCCCATTCTTCGGCGAGCTCAGACAAGACGGCGAGCCTGGCGCGGGTATCCTCGCCACGCTTGGTGTCGTGTGTGGCGGTGCCCAGCATGGAACGTGGATGATTCTGGGCGCGCTGGCGGTTGGCGCGGTGGAACGCCGGCAGCGAGACCCCGAACTGGTCCGGATTACCGCCGACCTCGTTCAAGGCTATGAACCGGTTGTACCGGTAGAAAGCAGTGTCCTCCAGGCCCTTTGCCATCACCGGGCCGCTGTATTGCTGGGCTTTCATGGCACAGCGCAACACGGAGTGGCGGCTGAAACCGCTGCGCGGCTGCGCCACGAGATCCCCTGCCAGCAGCCGCGCCAGAAAATCAAACACGCTCGGGTCGAGATCAGGTTCGAGTCTGCGCGCCTGCGCCACGGCCCAGTCGAGGTCGCGGCGATCGGCCTGCGTCGGCTGCACGTTTATGTCGATATAGGTTCGATACACCGGAAAGCACGCGATGATCGCCCTGATTGCTCGATGCAGGATGTTCCGCGTGAAATCGGCGGTGCGCGGAGTCTCCCGCGCGACACGCCCTGCGTCGCGGGCGAGGACGTTCAGCTCGCTCACCATCTCGTTGTCCATGATCCGCAGCTTGCAGTTGCGGACGGTCTCAAGGAACGGCTCCGATCGGCCGGTGAAGGCGACATAGGTCGCGGTGAACGTCTCCTCTCCCGCCGGATCGATCAAAAGACCGAGCAGCAGATTGGTGACATCGTAGCCCGTGGTGCCATCGACCGGCCAGTCTTCCCGCAATGACTCATGCCGTGCCAGGATTTTTTCGACGACCAGGTAGAACGCCGGACCCGCCTTGTCGCGCAACTGCTGCAGATAGGTTTTCGGGTCCAGCAGCCCGTCGATGTGGTCGATGCGCAGGCCGTCAAGCGTGCCGTTGTGCAACAGACGAAACACGAGGCGATGCGCATGGTCGAACACGTCGGGCAATTCCATCCGCAGCCCGGCAAGGTCGTTGATGTTGAAGAACCGGCGATAGTTGATGTCGTCGGCCGCGACGCGAAAATGGGCCGCGCGCCAGTTCTGATCCTGGATCAATGCATCAAGGCGGTGCCAGCTATCCGGATCGCCCGGCGTGCCGTTTAGGCGATCCGTCGCCGCCTGGATCGCCGCACGAACCTCCTCATTGTCCCGACTGAGTGCCGCCAGTTCGGCTTTCAACGCCGTGGCGCGGCGAGGAATCTGCGGAGCGCCAGTCGGGCAGGCCAGCGAAGAAGTCGCCGATACGCTCCAGGTCGGGATGGTCGTTGCCGAGGATACGGTTGTAATGCAGCGGGCAGATCGGCAGCTTGTGGGTGTCGTAGGCCCAGACGGCAAAGCTGCCTTCCGCGACATCGAATTTCAGGCGCAGGCGCCCGTCCTCCAGCACCACGCCATACTGGTCGCCGAGGAACGGGATCAACAGCTTGCTGCGCAGGTAGCGGCGGTCCGGGTCCCAGTCGATATCGAACCAGCCGGCGTGCGCCGAATCGGCACCCCATTCCAGGACATCCAGCCAAAGCGGATTGTCCGATCCGCCCACACCCATATGGTTCGGAACGAAATCGAGTATCTGCTTCAGGCCGCATTCGGTGAAGGCGGTATTCATCCGCTCGAACGCCGCCTGATCTCCCAGTTCCGGATTCAGCGCATCGTGGTCGACGATGTCATAGCCGTGGGTGCTGCCGGGACGCGCCTTCAGATAAGGCGAGGCATAGACATGGCTGATGCCGAGACGGGCGAGATAGGGTGCCAGCGCGGCAGCATCGTCGAAGCCGAAGCCCTTGTGGAATTGCAGGCGATAGGTCGCACGCGGATGCGTCATGCACGCCCTCCTGCAACGGCCCAGCGTACAGGTCCAGGGAGCAAACGATCCGTCCGGCTCGATCGTGCCTTCGACATGCAATGTGCGCCCTTCAGACGGAGGCGCTTCGATCGTCTCGGCTGACAGGTTGGCGGTCAGGATCAGCCGCTCCGACGTGCCACAGAGCCACTGCACGTGGACGGCGTTGGGACCGATTGTCGCGTAACGCCCGGCATAACCGCCGATCAGCGGAATTCGCGGCACGATCTCGGCTTTCCGCATTGCCAGGATAGCGCGATACCAGGCCAGCCATGCAGCGTGATCGGGCCGGTGCAGGTCGTTCCAATCCAGCTTCGCGGCCAGGAAGGTCTGTTCCGCCTGAGGATCGGGAATGCAGGATCGCATGGCCGGATCGTGGAATGCCGGGAAGCGGGCGAATTCGTTCCGGCGCCCTTCGCGCACGGCATCCGCAAGCTCGCCGTGAAAATCGCAGAAGAACGGAAATGGCTGCGACGCCGCCCATTCCTCGCCCATGAACAGCATCGGGACCTGTGGCAGCAGCAGATAGACGGCCGCCACCGCTCGGACAGCGTCCTGGGACGCGAGCGCCGTGATCCGCTCCCCGAACGCTCGGTTGCCGATCTGGTCGTGGTTCTGGATGAACGCGACGAACGCCTCGGGCGGCAGGCCGGCGCTGGGTTCGCCGCGCAGGTGGCCGCGATACTCCATCATTTCGCCCTGGAATGCGAACCCCTCCGCCAGGGCGCGCCCCAGCCGTTCGGTCTCTGCCCCATAATCGGCGTAGTAGCCCTCGGATTCGCCGGTGGCCGCGACGTGCAGGACATGGTGCACGTCGTCGTTCCATTGCGCGGTATAGAGCCGCGGCAATCTGTTGTCGTCACGGTCCAAATATCGGGCGGTGTTGTCCTCGTTTTCCAGGACCAGATGAAGGGGACGGCCCAGCTCGAGGGCTCGCAGGCGGGTGGCGAGTTCCTCGAGGATATGGGGCTTGCTGTCGTCGATGATGGCATGAACGGCGTCCACGCGCAGGCCGTCGAGGTGAAACTCGGTGATCCAGTAGAGGGCGTTGTCGATGACGAAGTCGCGGACGGGACGCGCCTCGAAATGGATGCCGTCGCCCCACGGCGTCTTGTGCCGGTCGGTGAAGAACTCCGGGGCATAGGTGCCCAGATAGTTTCCGTCGGGACCGAAATGGTTATACACGACGTCCAGCAGCACCATGATGCCGCGAGCATGGGCCGCATCGACCAGCGCCTTCAGATCTTCGGGCGTGCCATAGGTCGAATCGGGCGCATAGAGCAGCGCGCCGTCATAGCCCCAGTTCCGAGCACCGGGAAAATCGGCGACCGGCATGATTTCGATGGCGGTGACGCCAAGGTCGCGCAGGTGGTCGAGCCGGTCGATCGCTGCGCGAAACGTCCCCTCCGGCGTGAAGGTGCCGATATGAAGCTCGTACACCACCGCCTCATGCCATGGGCGGCCACTCCAGTCCCCGTCTGTCCAGGCAAACGCGTCCGGGTCGATCACCTCGCTCGGGCCATGCACATCCTGCGGCTGGAAGCGCGACGCCGGGTCGGGCACGCGCAGGCCGTCGGGCAGGACGAAGCTGTAAAGCGTGCCAGGGCCCACATCGGGCACATCGGCGATATGCCATCCACCGTCGCAAACCTGCATCGGTATCGGCTCCGACATCCCTTCGATCGCCAGGCGGATAGATGGGTGAGCGGGGCCCCAGAGGCTGAACCGGACCCCAGAACCGGGCAGAATCCGGGGTCCGGGGCGCGAATGCTTCCGATCCAGCGACTATGTCGGACGTCACACCGGCCTCCCCTCACCCTACCGATGCCAAAACGGACGATGAGAGGGTCGGTCGCCCGGCTTCAAAAACGTGATCTACCGGCGCCCTGGAGCAGGATGACATCGCTTTCGCTCAGCCATCCTGCTCCAGGTGTTTGTTTGATCGCGTGATTCAGACCTCCGGCGATTCCGCCTCTAGTCATCACGCTCCAGGTGTTTGTTTGATCGCGTGATTCAGACCTCCGGCGATTCCGCCTTCGGTCATCACGCTCCAGGTGTTTGTTTGATCGCGTGATTCAGACCTCCGGCGATTCCGCCTTCGATCATCACGATCTAATGGTGGGTACGGTTCCAGTCGGCCTGTGCCTCGAAACGGCGGTGGTCCATCCAGGTCCGCCGTTCGGCCGCCTCGTTCCAGGCGTGGTGGTGGGCTTCAACGTCATGACGCTGCTTGTCACGCTCACGTTGCCAGGCCTGATCCTCTCGCTTCTGGTCCCACCAAGGCTGAGCCAGGGCGGGGGTCGCGAAGAGCAGGGGCAACAGAAAGATGAGACGGCGGGTCAGCATGCTTTCTCTCCGATCAATCATGATGATGGTGCCACCAGTGCGGACGGCCCGGTTCTTCGACGACGCAGCCGGAAACGGCGGTCGAGACCGCCGCTAGCGCAAGCAGCAGACAAAGCGTTCGAAGCATGGAAAATCCTTCTGATCTTGCCGCATTCGGCCAGGCGGTACCGCGCGGACCACCAAGACGGTGCCAGACAGGTTAAGGTTTCGGTTCGAGATCGCCACGGTCGGTCACAAAACCGGGAAATCCCTATCGGGCTTATGTCGCTGTCAGGCCGTCACGAATCGGTGGCGGCCCGCAACACCAGACACCATGCCGGTGCATGATGTTGTGAAACCGGAAAATGGCAGGAGTGGGGCGCCTGACATGACGTCGCATTGCGCAACGTTTCTGTCGCGACGATCGGTCTAGAGCAAGATGACATCGCTTTCGCTCAGCCATCCCGCTCTAGCTCTTTGTTTGATCGCGTGATTCAGACCTCCGGTGATCCCACCTCCGGTCATCACGCTCTATCGCGCGACTGTAAAGGGGATAGAGCCGGCGGCTTCACTTTGGTCAGGAAGCGATCGGGCTGACCAGTGCAGTTCGTAGGAGCCGACAGGCAACGCCGGCGATGAGCCGTAGAGGTACTTCGGGCGCAGCATCGTGAAGCGGCACAAGCCGCTTCACGATGCTGGCGCCTTGCGTGATGAACAACTGCGAAGTGCGGTGGTCGATAAGGCCGTCGAAACGCACGGAAAATTCCTCGTGCCGACTGTCGATAACGCTACCGGCGGCTGGGACAGTCTCCACAACCTTCACCGAAGCCGCCACGACCGCCTGGAAAGAGAGTGTCAGAATGGCCGCGCCAAGAATGGCCGGAGCTGCTTTCGACAACATCATTCGACTCCAAGATCGTAATAGTTTGAAACAACAGCGATGCGACGGTGCCGCCTGTTCACGTGAGCGAACCACGCACCCGGCCGAGCCGTGCTCTTGAAGGTTGATCAGCGGAGGATCGCTTTGGCTACGCCGGGAGCTCTTCAGGACTCGAGGTTAGTGTGCGCTATGGCGGCCTGTGCGGGCAATGAACTTAACCAGTTGTTGAGGGAGCCAGCTTTCTGCATCCTTCGGCCCGCATGATTTGATGTCGAGCCATGACCCTCTGCAGGGCTCCGATCCCGAGGCCTTTTCGGGAGTACCGCTTAGAGCGTGATGACCGGAGGCGGAATCGCCGGACGTCTGAATCACGCGATCAAACAAACACCTGGAGCAGGATGGCTGAGCGAAAGCGATGTCATCCTGCTCTAGCCGCCGCGCATGGTCCCCACGCCCCGGGTGATGCGGACCAGGAGCCTGCTTAAGGCGAGTGCCTCGACATCAGGCAGGGAACCTCCGCGCCTAACCTTTGGCCGACGAGACACCACGAACCTATCGATGTGTCAGCCAGCGCTTGTTGATGCGGCAAGCAACGGTGAAGGCAGGGTTGAAGACATTCCCGACGTCATATCGGACGACCTGGCCCATTAAATGACTGGCGGCGCGGGCCTCTAGCCCGTAGTCCTCGCCGAGCCAGCGCAGCATCTCGGTCGTTGCGTGCTGAAGCGCTTGATCAAGTGGTCGGGCGTTGCCGACGGTAAAAATATCCTCCGCGGTTTCGCCTCGTGGCCAATTGATTTTCCGTTTCAGAACACGGAACGTCACTTCCATTTCGAACGACGTCTCGATGCCTGTACCAACGATCTCACCATCTCCCTGGCAGGCATGGCCATCGCCGAGATAGAAGAGTGCTCCCGGGACCGATACTGGGAACCACGCGGTCGTTCCTGGTGCAAACAGGCGATAGTCCATGTTGCCGCCATTCTGTGCACTCGTCGCGGTCGACAGTGCTTGCCCTTGGGCCGGTGCGACACCAAAGCAGCCGATCATTGGTGCAATCGCCGGAGCAAAGTTCTCGAGGCCCTCGGTCGGTTCGCGCAAACGCACTGTCCCGGCATTGGCGTCGATGATCCAGACAGCCCGCTCAGTCGCAGGGCGCTCGGGAACCGCAGCCGGGTCCAGGACCGTGAACGCGAGGGGGGAGTACGTCCAGCCGGTTGCTCGGCTCGGCGTCAGCCGATCGATGCGAACGGCAAGCGTATCGCCGGGTTCAGCGCCTTCGACAAAGAACGGTCCGGTCATCGGGTTCGGCCTCTCGGCGACTTTGACCTCGCGGGCGTCAAGGCCGGATGCGTCGGCCGTTTCGGCTATCAGCGTGTCACCGTCCGCGACCCGCAGACACGGCTCGGCTGTGCCGATGACGTTGAAGTAGCGGGTCGGGCGAAATCGGTGCGTGGCCATCGGGCTCCTCGGCAAAGCTTGGCTGGCGAGGGCGTCTCCATTGATCAGCTGTCTCGTAGCCAAAGCGGGGACGCTAGAATTCGCTGCGGCGCCAGTCAACAAGCTGGCGCGGCGGTGCCAGAGCCAGCCTTGTGCGGCGGGCGTGGAACGCCCGCCGCCCGGCTTCACTCCTGTCTGAGATGGCTGGCCGCCAGCAGGCTTCTTGCATTTGCAACCTTCGTCTCAGCGTCGCGATCGCGACCTTTGCTGGCATCGCTTACCGCGCCACGGATCAGCGACACCATGGCGTTGTATTCGGGACCGCTGGTCATGTACCCGCTTCGCCCATAGACACGGTATTGACTGGGCTTGCTGGGAGCGATGAAGCCAGCCTGATCCCATTCAGCCAGCAACGAAGTCTGCGATGCCATGTTCGTCCCGACCTCCGCATCAGTTGCATCGGCAACTTCGGCCAAAGCCCCGGGATGGGCAGGCTGGCCCGCACTTTGGCGGATTTGCTCATTGTCGGCATGAGCGGCAACGGCCGCCCCCACAGCGAGTGCCGTGATTGCAGCCAATAGGGTGGTGTTCATGTTTGAAACGACAAGTACTGCCCAACGAGCGGCAGCCGCCTACTGCCCTGGGGGTGGCTCGTGCAGCGTCGGTCCCTGGCAGCCTTCCTGCGTAATCAGTCCTCTGGCCGAACCCCGTGGCTCGTGCAGATCCAGCGCGAGTTGTCGCAGATGGCCGTCGCGAGACATCCAGGCCGTGGCGGTGGACGGCGGCGTCTTACTCAGCGCCGGATGTCGCAACGCCGTCTGCCAGAACCTCCCGCCGACCCCGGTGCCCGCGGTTATCGGCACATCCACCATCATGTCGGCTTTGAAGCCGGGCAGGAACACAGGTGCGTCCTGGCCTCCGGGGGGCAGCCATCTGCTCCAGTAAAAAGCAAGAGCCAGTGGAGAGCGAAGCTTCGGTGGCAGAGGCGAGACCTTGAGGTCGAGGTCGGCGCGACGCTCGGGCGATGCCGACGGGTAGTCGTCAAGCCATGGCTGGCCAAACGTCGAGGGATCCCAGTGCCGAACGAAACCAGGATGTCTGCCACGGAAGTCGGCCAGGGACTTTGCCTGCACGCGATACGCCCGAATGGCATCGTTTTCCCTCCGGAACAGGTCCCACAATTGCCTGACGATATGGTCGCCAACAAGGTAGCGCGTATTCACCCCTATCCTTTCAACCTCACCGGCACGCCAGATGCTGACCTCTTCTATTAGGTAACGCACTCGGAACCAAAACAGGGTGGTCGTCTCGAAGCTAACGGCCACATCAACGCGGGTGGTCCCGTTCGAAGACGTAACGTCGGCTGTGACGGCCACCTGGCCAGCAGGATGTGTGGTTCCGGCAAAACGGCAGACCTCGGCAACAGACGCGTCAGACGTGCCCAGCCACAATGCGACGAAGCCTGTCAGGACCAGTCCGCGCATGACTATCTTTCCAGGCGAGTTTTTTGACCTTGCCCGGTATCCTTGCGCGCCGTTCCACTCGGGGTTCCAGGCCATTTTTCCTCCTTTCCCCGTTTGGGATCCGCCCAAGCGTCAGATGCCTTCGACATATCCGACGTCTTGTCCCAATAGATACGGCTGCCGGCCTTCCCCCGCTCGTCGTAGCCGGAGCTCTGCGCCGAAATTGCCAAGCGTTTCCCTAAGCGGGTTGCCGGACCCTGCGATCGGCGTCGGAATTAGCCGCAGGTTAAGGGGACGGGTGGTTTTGACAGCATGACGCTTCGGAGCGGACTCACAAATTGCCGTGTTCTGTTCTCCCCCGCGCTACCCGAGAGCCAATGCAGGGTTGGAGAGGCTCCCTATGCCTTCACCAAATGGCGGCTTGCATCGCGAACCGGTAAAGGCGGTGCCAGAACGTGCGGGAGGAGAGAAATGCTACCTTGGAGCCTCGACGCCCAGGCTCCGGTTTGGACTTAGGGCGAACTGGCCGCGCATCAGAGATCGTAGTCGCGGGGCCAGGCTTCTTGATCAACCACGGCCTCGGCGGCGCTCGGTGTCGTAGAGCAGCGCCAGCCGCTCCGGATCCGCGCCGAGCCAGTACAGCAGGTGTATGCGCACCCAGCCAAGGACGATCGCCGATGGGTGGCGCCCCGCGAAGCGGCGCGACGAGGTGACGAGCGGCGGCTCTGCGACACAGACGGTTGGCCCCGCGCGCCACAAGCGGCGGACCAGGTCGTAGTCCTCCATCAGTGCGATCGGCCGCACGCCGCCAATGGCGTCGAGCGCTACGCGGCGGACGAAGATCCCGCTGTCCCCGTAGTAGAAGCCGAGCCGCCGTATCAGTGCGTAGAATTCGGTCAGCCAACGCGAGAAGCCGTCTTCCCCATCGAAAAGGAGACGAAAGTTGCCTCCGACCACCTCCTGCCGCTCCCGCAGCAGCCTCTCCAGGGCCACGAGGCCGCCGGACGGGAAAACGCAGTCCGCATGCAGGAACAGCAGTACCTCTCCGCACGCTGCGGCAGCACCCGCCGCTATCTGCTGCCCTCGGCCGCGCGGGGCGGACAGCACCAGCGTGGCCCCAGTCTCGCGCGCGACTTCGGCGGTCCCGTCCGCACTCCCCCCGTCGATGACGATGATCTCCCGGCTGACCGGCTCGGCCTGCAGTGCCCGCAAGAGATCGGGCAGTCGCGCGGCCTCGTTCAGCACCGGGATCACCACCGAGATCAGGCTTTGGCCCTCCTTTGCGACTAGCCGTCTGCCGCGCCTAAAAGCTGCGACCGTGACACTGGTTCCACAGCGTCAGGCGTCCCGCCCCGCCCCGCCCTGCCCCGCCATGCCGGTCCGTTTTCCTGGCCGCGGGCAACACGGCCCCGAAGGGTTTGCCACTTGCCGCTGCCCTGTGCCACTTCTTCTTTGCGGCCTCCTGAGCCGGACCGTTAGGGTTTGCAGACAGTTCGTCCGCTGCGACCGAGCCAGGTTGCTGACACAGCGGCGTGCCACGCCAACATCCGAAGGGAAACAGCATGTCATCTTCGATCGAGAGATGGCAGGAAGCGGATGGACAGGCTGGAGCGTGGCACGCCGCTTCAGGCAGGCTGCGGCTATAGTGGTATTCCTTGTCTGCGCGCCGCCCACACGGTCCGACGCCGCCACAATCGAGGGCGTGACCTTCCCTCCGAATCTGACCGCCGAGGGACGTACTCTGCATTTGAACGGTGTAGGACTCCGGACACTGACCCTGTTCAATATTCATGCCTACGTAGCCGCGCTATACTTGGAACAACCCAGCCGCGACGCTGATGCCATTGAGGCGTCGAGCGAAACCAAGATGCTGATCCTGCAATATCTTCGCGCCGCTTCGAAGGAGCAGGTCCAGTCGATTTTCCGGCAAAGCGCGACCAGGTCCTGCGATGTGGGTGGTTGCCCGGCGTCCGACACGCAGGATTTCGAGCGACTGGTTGTGCTGTTCCCGGCAGTCAAGCCCGGCGACTACACGACTTATGTATTTACGCGCAGCGGGATGCAGGTGCTGATGAACAACGCTCCGCTTGCCACCTTCGACAATCCGGATTTCGCCCGCAGGGTGCTCGGCGCTTTCCTTGGGCCACAGGCGGCACAGCCATCGCTGCGCGACGCGTTACTCGGGCGTCCGGCAGGGTAGAGACAGAAAGAGGCCAGGTTGGCCGAAGAAACCGCTCCGGCCACCACCCGCGTGGGGAGGGCCTGGCGGGCTGGTGTCTTCGGAACGGCCGCCCACCGATCGGGCCGGAACCGGCCGGGGGAACACACGGACCGGCCGCGTGACCTGGCGGCCACCCAGGTTAACGAGAGACTGAAGAAAGGTGCGGAACCGCCAGTCCGGCATCACCTCGCCCAGGACCTGCACACGCACGTTCGGGTAGATCGTTTGAAACGGGTTGACGAGCGGCGCGACAAGCGTGTCGGAGATGCTTGCGGCGCAGGTTCCTAAAATGGCTTCTTAGGATAGGCAGGGAACAGTTGTTGCTAACCCAGTGCTTTTTTGGCTTGTCCCGCCGGGCCCGATGCAGCAAGGCTTCCGGCCTTAAGCCAAGCAGAAGGATTTGAAAGAATGATATCGCAGTTTCCTGCGTGTGATGGCACCCAGCGGATGCCGCGAGCATGAGTTCGCATCGCGCAAAAGGGCGCGCTACCGTGAAGCAGGCCCTGGGCTGGGCGATCAGCTCGACAATCTCTCGCCAGGCATCCCGACCCCTTGCTGCTCGGCAAAGGATTGACACTACCTTTGGTCGATGACTGTCAGCGGCAGCCGAACGGCGCGGTCATCTCCGGCATGATCAGGAACACCGGAACCGATGATCACGACGTTCCACACGAGGACCAGGAGGCCCGGCGTTGAGAGATGTCCGGGCACCGAGGTGTTTCCCGGTCAACCCACTGAGAAACTGGCGGACCCGACACAATTCGAACGTGCGACCTTCGCCTTCGGAGGGCGACGCTCTATCCAACTGAGCTACGGGTCCAGACACGCAAGCCTATAACCGCCTTCCCTGGAAACCTCAATGCTCAGTTCAAGGCCACCGGCGTGTCCTGTTCGCCTCCTGCTCCGGCGTCAGGGTGCTTGGCCCGTCGCCGACCCCGCGATAGCGTGGTTGCAGGGCTGCCGGGTCCTGCCAACAGTCCACGACCGCCAGGCTGCGGGTGCAGAACGCCGGCGTCTCCGGCGGCGGCTCCTGCGGGCGGCAATAGGACGTGCCCCGATCCAGCCGGACCACGCTGCAATCCTTGCCGGTGGCCAGCGAATACACCGCGTCGACCGGCGATCGCCCGATCGTCGTGACGCTGCCGACCATGAACGCCGACCCGATAAAGGCGCCCAGATTATCGGTCACCCCGCAGCCGGCCAGACTCAGGACTCCAAGGATCAATACCCATCGCATCCCCCCATCCTGCACGGCAAAAGTAAATGAACCCTTGCCGAAGCGCCGGTTTGCCGCCAAACCGCATCGGCCGGTCAGGAAGCGACGAAGAGACACCGCGTGGTTGATATTTTCGACGAGGTCGAAGAGGACCTCCGGGCAGAGCGGGCGCAGCGGCTCGCAAAGAAATACGGCTGGGTCGCCGCGATGGCGGCTGTCCTGGTGGTGGCCGGCGCTGCAGGCTGGAAGTTCTACCAGAATCGGCAGGTGCAGCAGGATCAGGCCGTCGCCACCCGCTATATCGGCATCATGAACGCCATCAACCAGGGACCGTCGATCCTGAAGGACGCGCGCACCGCGCAGGTGGAACCGCTGACGAAGCTCGCCGCCGAGGCGCCGGAGGGATACAGGACCATCGCCCGCCTGCGGGCCGCCGGGCTGCTGGCCGACGCCGGAAAGATCAAGGAGGCCTCGGCTCTGTATTATGAGGTCGCGACCGACAACAACGTCGATCCGCAGTTGCGCGACCTGGCCCAGGTGCTGATGTACGGCTGGCAGCTCGATGACTCCGATCCCACGGCGCTGGAACCACGGCTGCAGGCGCTGGCACAGCCTGGCACCCCCTGGGCGCCGTTGGCGCAGGAGCAACTGGCCGTGCTCTATCTCCGGCAGGGCAAGGTTGACGATGCACGTTCCAAGCTGAAGGCGCTGGCCGCCGATGTGCTGGCCCCCGCGGGCGTGCGTGCCCGAGCGAACGCGCTGCTGCAGGGATTGGGTTAGAGCAAGATGACAGAGCGCAAGACTATGGCCTTCTCCCGTCGTGCTGCGCTGCTCTGCGCCGCTGGCGCTGACCGGGTGCTCCTGGTTCGATGACTGGTTCGGGACCAAGAAAGACGACACTGCCGGGCAAGCGGGAATCGATCTTCGCCGACCGGCGCGGGCTGGTCGTCGATGATAATCCGCCCAAGGTCGTGCTGCCGCCGGCAGTGCGCAATGCCGCCTGGCCGCAGGCCGGCGGCAATCCCGCCCATCTGATGGGCCATCTGGCCGCCAGCGACGGACCTGAAGGAAGTCTGGCGCGCCGATATCGGCGCAGGTGGCGGCTACCGCGCCATCCTGATGGCGCAGCCGGTCGTGCTGAACAGCACGGTGTTCACCATGGACTCCGACGCGGTCGTTTCAGCCTTCGCGCTGGCCGACGGCAAGCGGCTGTGGCGCTTCGACACCAAGCCGGAGGACGTCGACAGCACCAATGTCGGCGGCGGCCTGGGCGCGGATGGATCGACGCTCTATGCGGTCAACGGCCTGGTCGCAGCTGGTCGCGCTGGATATGGCCAGCGGCAAGGTGAAATGGCGCAAGGATATCGGCGCGCCCGGCCCGGTCCGCACCGACCATCGCCGACGGCCGGATTTTCGTGACCACGATCGAAGACCGGCTGCTGGCCTTTGCCGCCGTCGGACGGCCACCAGCTCTGGACCCACCAGGCCTCCGAACCCCGTCACCGCGATGCTCGGCCAGGCCGGCGCCGGCTTATTATCGCGGGCTGGTGTCGCCGGTTTCGGGTCCGGGGAACTCGCCTGCCTGCGCGCCGAAGCGGCAGCGTGGTCTGGACCGATGGGCTGGGCCAGTCGCGCCGGCGCGGCACCACCGGTGGACTTCCTGTCGATCCGCGGCGCGCCGGTCATCGTCAACGGCCAGGTGTTCGCCATCAGCATGGGCGGGCTGCTGGTCGTGCGACGACGTGCCGACCGGCCGCCGCGTGTGGGAGCGCCAGGTCGCCGGCGAGGACACGCTCTATGTCGCCGGCGAGTGGATGTTCCTGATCTCGGCCGAGCAGGAGATCGGCGCGATCAACCTCGCCGATGGCCGGATCGCCTGGGTCACGCCGCTGCCGCGCTGGGAGGACCCGGACAAGACGCAAGGACACCCTGACCTGGTTTGGCCCGTTGCTGGTCGGCGATCGCCTGATCGTCACCGGCACCAACGAGGACGCGCTGTCGCGTCAGCCCCTATACGGGCGAAATCCTGGGCCAGATCGAACTGTCCGAGCCGCCCGCGCCGTTCGCTCCGGTCGTCGCCGACGGCACGGTGCTGCTGGTCACCAACGATGCCCGGCTGATTGCCGCTGAGGTAGTGCCCATGTTGCCCGTCGTCGTCATCGCCGGGCGGCCGAATGTCGGCAAATCGACGCTGTTCAACCGGCTTGCGGGTCGGCGGATCGCCCTGGTCGCCGACACGCCCGGCGTCACCCGCGACCGCAAGGAAGCCGAGGCGCTGCTGCGCGGCCGCCGCGTCACGCTGATCGATACCGCGGGGCTGGAGGAAGCCGCGCCGGAAACGCTCGCCGGGCGGATGCGGGCCGGCTCGGCGTCGGCCGTGGAGCAGGCCGACCTGGTGCTGTTCGTGCTCGACGCGCGCGCCGGGGTCACGCCGGCGGACGCGCATTTCGCCCAATGGCTGCGGCGGCAGGGCAAGCCGGTGCTGCTGGTGGCGAACAAGGCCGAGGGCGCGGACGGCGACGTCGCTCGATCCTGGATGCCTATTCGCTGGGGTTGGGCGATCCCGGTCGGCGTCTCGGCCGAGCATGGCGACGGCATCGCCGACCTGATGTCGGAGATCGCCGATCGGCTGCCGCCGGAACCCGGCGGAGGACGCGGCGGATCGGACGCCGACGATCCGCAGAGGCCGCTGAAGCTGGCCATCGTCGGGCGCCCGAACGCCGGGAAGTCGACCCTGCTGAACCGCCTGCTCGGCGAGGACCGGATGCTCACCGGCCCCGAGCCTGGCCTGACCCGCGACGCCATCGCCTCATCCTCGCCGACCGACGACGGGCGGCCGGTCGAGATCGTCGACACCGCCGGCCTGCGCCGCCGCGCCCGGATCGAGGCGCCGCTGGAGAAGATGTCGGTCAGCTCCGCGATCGAGGCGCTGAAGATGGCCGAGGTCGTCGTGCTCGCGATCGACGCGGTCGAGGGCATCCATGACCAGGACCTGCAGATCGCGCGGCTGATCGAGCGCGAGGGCCGGGCCTGCGTGGTCGTGCTGAACAAATGGGATGCGGTGGCGGACCGCAACGCGACGCGCAAGGCGATCATGGAACGGCTGGAGGACAGCCTGGCGCAGATGAAGGGCATTCCCGGTGGTGACCCTGTCGGCGCTGACCGGTGCGGGGGTGGAGCGGCTGCTGCCGGTCGTGCGGCAAGCGCACGAGGTCTGGAACAAGCGGGTGGCGACCGGCGAACTGAATCGCTGGTTCGAGTACGCGCTGGAACGGCATCAGCCGCCGCTGGTGCAGGGCCGGCGCCTGAAGCTGCGCTACGTCACGCAGGCCAAGGCTCGGCCGCCGACATTCGTGGTGTTCGGCACGCGGGCGGAACAGACTGCCGGAGGATTACTCAGCGCTATCTGGTCAACAGTCTGCGGGAGACGTTCAAGCTGCCGGGCACGCCGATCCGGCTGCAGTTGCGGGGGACGAAGAACCCGTTCGCCGAGGACTGAATGACCGGCGCCTCCCGTGGGACGCCTGCTTCACCGCCCCTGCGTCAGGGGAATGCCGCCCTGACGCAGAGTTCGCCATGTTCGTTCACGTGTCGCCGGTGAATTCGGCGTTCAGAACAGCCCGCCGCGCGCTGCGACAGGCCACAGGCATTCCACCCGTCCGTTACGCACGCCGACATACCAATCGAAACGATCCACGGTGGGATCGCAGTGTCCAGGCACCAGGCGCAGCTTTTCACCGAGCTTCGGGGTTGTGGTCTCGCTGCCGACGGTCAGCTTGCCGTGCTCGTCGGAGGCACTGACATAGCGGATGTCCGGCCGCTGCCAGACGGTGGGCATGCCGGAATCGACCGCAACCGCCTTGTGGCCGGCATCCAGCACTGCGATGCCCGGCTGGCTCGCGCTCATGACCGTCGACAGCACGAACAGCGCATGACGGAAGGTGGTCACCGGCGCGCCGGCCTCGTCGAGGTTACGGGCGTAGTCGGCGTCCATGAACACGTAGCTGCCGGCCTGGATCTCGTTATAGACGCCGGAGGCGGACTCGATCTCGAACGTGCCGGTGCCGGCACCGCCGACGATCGCGCAGGCCAACCCCTGCTGGCGCAATTGCTCCACGGTGCGGCGGGAGGCGTCGATGGCGCCGCCAATCAGGTTGCGGCGTTCCTCCGGCGTGCGCTTATGCTGGGCGCTGCCGTGATAGGCCTGCAGGCCGCCGAAGATCAGGTGCTTGGAGGCGGCGATCTTCTGCGCCAGAGCCACCGCGTCCGGGCCTGGCGTCACACCGCAGCGGGCGGCGCCGACGTCGATTTCCACCAGTACCGTCATGCGGATGCCGGACGCTTCCGCCGCCGCCTCGATCGCCGAGACCTGGGCTTCGTCGTCGGCGCAGACGGCAACTTTGGCGATGCGCGCCAGGCCGCAGAGGCGGGCGAGCTTGCTGGCTCCAACGACCTCATTGGACACCAGGATGTCGGAGATTCCACCCCAGGCCAGCACCTCGGCTTCCGCGACCTTCTGCGTGCAGTTGCCGACCGCGCCGCGCGCCATTTGCAGCTTGGCGATGACCGGCGATTTATGGGTCTTGGCGTGCCCCCGAAGCTTCGCCCCGGTCGGCGCCAGTTTCGCCGCCATGGTGTCGAGGTTGTACTCGAACGCGTCGAGGTCGATGATCAGGGCCGGCGTGTCGATTTCGTCTTCGCGCATGCCGGGGATGGCGGGGGGCGGTTGCAGCATGGTCCGGTGTCCTTGGATGAGCCGGGCGCACTCTTGCCGGTTGGTCCCGCGAGAGCAAGCCGGTGCGTTCGGGGCGATCTTATAAAAAAGGACCTCCCTGCGTCGATGGCCGAACAGGTGGGCCTCATCGTCAGTTCGGCGCCGCGCAATCAGGCGCAGCCACGGCCTGCTACCGCACAGATCATCGCCGCCGTCAGGCGTGGACACCAAGCTTTAGAGTGCGATCGTCTGAGAAACACCTGGAGCAGGATGGCTGAGCGAAAGCGATGTCATCCTGCTCTAGTCCGGCGATTTTATCAGAATACCGAAAAGGCCTTTCTGGTTGAACCGACGAACGTCAGGCCGAATTGGCTCTGCTTCACCAATTATCTTTGTCGCGCGAACGGTGACGCTGAAATCGTGGAAACTGGAGTTGTTGTCTACGTCGTCCACCACAAGTGCGCCCCCTGGGCGCAGGGCGGGCCACGCCATCGACATTTCAAATTGCATATTATATTCGCTATGCTCGCTGTCGTGAATGAATAGGTCGATAGGTGCAATACGTTTCAGCAATGACGGAAGCCGCCGCCGACTTGACCCTTCGATAAATATCCATTTGTTGGTTGGCCCATTTGTCACCGCAACACCAATCTGGTTGTCTATACTGGCCGATACTGGAGGGGGAAGATCAATACTCCACAGATGGCCGGACGACGGACCGAGAGCCTCCAAGATGAAACGACTGGTCACGCCGTGCGCCACGCCTGTTTCAACGATCTTGGTCGCATTCAGGCGCCGGATAAGACACCAGATTGCCTGAATGAAGGCAGGGTCAGCGTCGTTCCACCCTAGATAGCTCTCCGGCCCCGGTTGGATGCCCCTATTTTCCAAGGTCTTAAGAACCACCGGCCAAAGTCGTTCGGTCTGCGCTCGGTCGTCGTCTGAGACTCCGAGTTTCTGCCGCCAGTCTTGGTCAACAGCGTAGTTGTAGTTAACGGCGGGTGGGGCCCGCAATTTATACTGCAACTTGTAATAAAATTCCACCGGATCGTGGACAGCTAGCTGAATTATATCCCCTAAACGCATTTGTGAAATTCCTTGGTTTCCCGGGGGGTACGCCAGTATAGATCGGATCCAGCGTAGATTAGATAAAGACATTAGCAGCCGACGATCAAGCGGTGCCTGAACCGCGGCGTATTTCACGCCCTCGTCATCCTCCAGACCGCCAGCAAACGCTTTCTTGAAGAGGCCACGCCAACTCGCGACCCTTCCGCAAGGACCCCGACAAGAACATCGCCGTCAGGCGCGGGCACAAGCGTCAGAGTTACATTACGGATTCGCACCAGGAACAGCCGCCCCGTTCCCTCCCCATCCCTTCTGGTCTAAACCCCGTCCCGGCATCAAAACGGAGAAAATCGGCCATGTGGGAACCAAGCCAACGTTACCCCGACCCGAACGTCCAGGTCCTGGACCCAGCCTTCAACGCCCTGCGCCTGCCGCTGGCCTCGGTCGAACAAATCGCCTCCGGCTGCCGCTGGTCGGAAGGACCCGTCTATTTCGGCGACGGCCGCTACGTGCTGTGGAGCGACATCCCCAACGACCGCATCCTGAAATGGGAGGAAGAAACCGGCGCCGTCTCGATCTTCCGCAAGACGTCCTGGAACAGCAACGGCAACACCCGCGACCGGCAGGGTCGCCTGGTGACGTGCGAGCATCGCGGCCGGCGGGTCACCCGTACCGAATATGACGGCTCCATCACCGTGCTGATGGACAGCTACCAGGGCAAGAAGCTCAACTCTCCGAACGACGTCGTGGTGAAATCCGACGGCTCGATCTGGTTCACCGATCCGGTCTTCGGTATCAGCGGCTATTACGAAGGCGAGAAATTTCCCTCGGAAATTCCGGCAGCAGTCTGGCGCATCGATGGGCAGACCGGTGAGGCGACGATGATGGCGGACGATATCGACGGGCCGAACGGCCTGGCATTTTCGCCCGATGAGTCGATCCTGTACGTTGTCGCCTCCCGCGCCATGCCGAACCGGCTGATCCGCGCCTTCGACGTCGTCGACGGCGGCAGGAAACTCGCCAACAACCGCGTCTTCATCGATGCCGGCCCAGGCACACCGGACGGTTTCCGCGTCGATATCGACGGCAATCTGTGGTGCGGCTGGGGCATGGGGACCGAGGACCTCGACGGCGTCCGCATCTTCGACAAGGCCGGCACGCCGATCGGCCATATCGCGCTGCCGGAGCGCTGCGCCAACCTCTGCTTCGGCGGGCGCCACCGGAACCGGCTGTTCATGGCGGCGAGCCATGGTCTCTACGCGCTCTATGTGAACACCCAGGGCGTGGCGGGCGGCTGATCAAGGGGGCTTATGGGGGGCGCTTGGGGTTCCGCGGGGCGCTGGCCCAACGGTGCCCCGCCCAAGCCGCCACAAGGCATAGCAGCAGCACCCCGCCCCACAGCGCAGCGCCGGACCAGTCGCCATCGCGAATGCGGCGCAGGGAAAGCCCGGCCAACTGCGCGGGGTAGATGTGCGCGGGCGCCCAGACCAGGGCAGAGGCGATGTTGGCGGTGAAGAACAGGCGCGGCGGCATATTCGCCATACCGGCGCATAGCGGCACGTTCGACCGCAGCACCGGAATAAACCGGCACAGCGCCACGCTTGCCACGCCATATCGGCGGAAAAAGCGTTCGGCACTCTCCAGCAGCGCCGGGCGGCGCGAAAACGGCCACACCAGCCGCATCCGGCCATGAAACCGGCGGCCCAACCAATAGGACAGGCCGTCGCCAATGATCGCGCCCAGGATCGCCAGCAACAGAAACGGCACCATGCTGTCACCGGCCGCCGCAGCGGCCCCGGCAACAGCCATCAGGATGACGGTGCCCGGCAGGAACGTGCCGACGATCGCCACCGCCTCGATGATGGACGCGAGAAAGGCAACCCCCCAAGCCTCGGCCGGATGGGAGGCGACCAGGCGAGCCAGCGTATCGATCCAGGTCCACATCGGGCGAGGATGCCTCATGCCATGTACGCCGTCGCCTATGCGCTCGGCGGGATCCCCTTAGCCGATTGCACAAGGTTGCGCGACAGCGGTGCAGGGCAATGGGCTTACTGAAACGGTTTTATCAGGACTTCAAAATTGTCTCGTTGTTGCATGGTTGCACGGTCCAGTCATGCGCGATTTACCAATTCAGAAATGAATTCCGCGGAACGTCGCATCATTTCCAACTTCAGCAAGTTTTGTATTAATTTGATTATTTCAGATGTTTATGGGAACATAGCGACTCCGCCGCGACCATCGGGCTACCGATTTGATAAAATTCATCCCCAGTTCGTGATAGTCTGGTGACTTGCTGCCGTGACGACCCCGCCGAATATGCGGTGATGCTGAAGGCTTGCCGAAAGGATGCCCACCGCTCAGCGCAGCTTGTTCATTGGGACCCGTGAACTGGTCCTCTTCAGGAGTTACGACGCAATGCGCTTTAGCAGTGCAATTCTTGCTTCCGCATTCCTGGCACTCCCTGCCGCAGCGTTCGCACAGCCGATCACCGGTCTGTACGTAGGCGGCGGCGTCGGCCTGCACGCGCCGGAAAATCCTCAGATTACGCCCCTCGGTCCGGGCTTCGGTGGTGGCCGCATCAATCTGAATGAAAATTATGGCTTCAACGGTGAGCTCGCCGTCGGCTATGGCCTCGGCAACGGGTTCCGCTTCGAGATCGAAGGCGATTTCTTGCAGAGCGGAGTCCGCAGCCTGCAAGGCACCCGCTTCTTCCCGACGTCACCAAGCGGGACCGTGCGCACCTGGGGCGTGTTTGGTAACGCCCTGTTCGATCTGGACGTCGGTTCGCCCTACGTCTTTCCGTATCTCGGGCTCGGTGCCGGCTATCAGTGGACAAAGCTGAACAACGTGTCCTTCAGGCAGCCAGGCGGCCCGTTCTCCTTCAACACCGATTCCCAGAGCGGCGCTTTCGCCTGGCAGGTGATCGCCGGTGCGTCCTTCCCGCTGCCTTGGGTTCCCGGCCTGTCCGCCACCGCGGATTATCGCTTCATCGACATCCTGGGCGGCGAGAAGTTCAGCGGCACGGGCAGCGCGGCTGGCACCGGCACGGTCGGGTCAGCGATAAAGCTGCATAACCAGTTCGATCATGAGCTGGTGTTCGGTATCCGCTATGCCTTCAACACGCCGGCACCACCGCCGCCGCCGGCCACACCCGCCCCGGCGGCCGCCCCGGCACCCGCTCCGGCCCGCTCCTACCTGGTCTTCTTCGACTGGGACAAGGCAACGCTGACCGACCGTGCCCGGCAGATCATCAAGGAGGCCGCGGACAATTCGACCCGCGTGCAGTACACGCGGATCGAGGTGAACGGCTACACCGATACCTCGGGCACGCCGCAGTATAACCAGGGCCTCTCGTCCGCCGCGCCAAGGCGGTGGCAGGTGAGCTGGTGCGAGACGGCGTGCCGCAGAACGCGATCGGCATCCAGGGCTTCGGTGACACGCATCTGCTGGTCGCCGACCGGCCCCGGCGTTCGCGAGCCGCAGAACCGCCGTGTGGAGATCGTCATCCATTAATGCAATTTCACGTTGACTGGAAAAAGCACCGGAAGTGAGGAAGCGTGCCAGTCATCTGGCTGAATGGCACAGTAGGGTCGGGCAAAAGTGCCGTGGGTGCGGCGCTCGCAAGCCTTCTTCCCGGATCAAGGTTTCTGGATGGCGACCATCTCGCAGGCCCCAGGAACCGACCGAATCCTGTGCGCTGGCGCGTGGCACTCGATGCCTTGCTTCAAGCAGTGGCACGCCCTGGCCGCTGCCCCTGGACCATTATCGCTTACCCACTGGAGGTCTCTGGTTTCCGACGCTTACGGGCCACTTGCGGCAAGGCTCGAAGGCCCTTTTTCATCGTGAACCTGGATACTCCGCTATTCATGACACTCCGGGGACGCGGTGGAAGAGCGCTGTCCTCGACCGAGCGGGAGCGAGTTCGAACCATGCGCTCGGAAGGGTATCATCGCAGGCCTTTCGCGACGGCCACCCTGCAAAACGCTTACCCACCCGTTGAACGGACAGCCCGGCGGGTTTTGCGCTTGGCGCGCCCATCTTTGACCACTTGCACATCAGCTTAGAGCGTGATGACCGGAGGCGGAATTGCCGGAGGTCTGAATCACGCGATCAAACAAACATTTAGAGCAGGATGGCTGAGCGAAAGCGATGTCATCCTGCTCTAGGGTCGGATGCGGCTGGAGAAGCCAGCCGGGCGACCTCAATCGAACGTTCGGTTCCGCTGCTACCGGACCCCCAGGCCCCCGCTGCACGGGATGGCCCGGTCAAAGCCGGGCCATGACGGGGTGAGCGATTCCAGCCGGCCCGAAACTGCTCTAAAGTGGCACTTTGAGTGACCGCAATCCACGGATGGCGATCTACCCCCGGACACGCCACATTCACGGCATGGAACAGACAGACATGATCGACCTGGCGCCAGACGAGCATCTCTGGACCCAGGTCCTGAACCGGGAGGCCGAGGCCGGCTTCCTGTATGCCGTGACGACGATGGGGATCTATTGCCGTCCCGGCTGCCCCTCGCCACTGCCCGATGCGGCAGAACGTCCGGTTCTTCCGCGACGCCGGGGGAGGCCGAGTTCGGCGGGCTACCGCGCCTGCAAGCGCTGCGATCCGAAGGGCGAGCGCGCCGCCTCGCACAGGACGTCGTCCGCGATGCCTGCGCCTTCATGGAGGCCGCGGCAGGCGATCCCGGCGCTGGACGCGCTGGCGCAACGGTCCGGCTATTCGCGGTTCCACTTCCTGCGGATGTTCCGTGACCACACCGGGTGACGCCGCGCAGCTACGCCGAGGGCGTGCGGGCCCGCCGCTTGCACGCGGCCCTGGCGGCAAGGCGAGCGCGTGGTGGACGCCGTCGCCGATGCCGGCTTCGGTTCGGAAAGCCGGGTTTACGAAAAGACCGGCGTGATCCTGGGGATGACACCGGGTTCGGCCCGCCGCGGCGGCGCCGGCGAGACCATCCGCACCGCCTTCGCCAATTGTCCGTTCGGGCGGCTGCTGGTGGGCGCCACCGACAAGGGCATCTGCTTCATCGGTTTCGCCGAACCGGACGAGGCGCTGATGGGCGACCTTCGCCGCCGCTTTCCTCAGGCGCAGATTGTCGCCGACGATGCGGCTCTGGCCGACACGGTGCGGGCGGTGGTGGATTTCCTGGCGGAGCCGAAGCAGGCTCTGGACCTGCCGCTGGACCTGCGCGGCACGGCCTTCCAGCAGCGGGTCTGGCGGACCTTGTGTGAGATCCCCGCCGGGGAGACGCGCACCTATGCGCAGCTCGCGCAGATGATGGGCAACCCGAAAGCGATCCGAGCGGTCGCTCGGTCCTGCGCTGTGAACCCCGTTTCCCTGGCGGTGCCGTGCCACCGGGTGATCAGCGATGGCAACCTGAACAGGGTACCGCTCGGGTGTGCCGCGCAAGCAGGCCTTGCTGGAGCGGGAGAAGCGGGCGCGGGCCTGAAGCAGGGCCCGTTGCCCGCCTGGAAGGCTTAGCGATTGATCGGCGCGAAGGGCGCAGGCGTCATCAGATTGTTTCTCTGCGCTATCAGGTAGCCGGCCTCTGCCGTCTTTTGCAGATACATCTGCCGAGTCGGGGTCGGCCTGCATTGCGGCTCGACGGGTCGCCCGGCCGGCTCGGCGTCCTTGCAGACCAGATGTGGACGGAAGTGTTGACTTCGCCGGGATGGGTGACAGATAGGCCAACGGCTCACCCAGATGGCGCTTCTGCGGCGTGAGGCGGTACTCCTGATAGATGGCCAGGTGCTTACCCATGGTGCCGGGCTTAACGGTGTAGGTGCGGTGGTCGATCAACATGATGTTGTCCTCTTGGGGTCCCTCGGTTGGGGTCCCCGGTGGGGTTTTCTATCTGGCGATCGGATCGCGGCGTGATCAAGCCGTGGGGCAGAGGTCAGGTGGCGGACGATGATCACCGCCAGCGTCTCGCAGCCCGCCTGATCGTCGACATCGAAGCGCGCCCGCCGCGGACTGTCCAGGTCCAGCACGCCGATCAGGTCGCCGTCTTGGATCAATGGACCGACAAGTTCCGCCTACGAGACGGCGTTACAGGCGATATGACCCGGGAAGGTATGCACATCGGCAACAGACCGCCTCTCGACGCTCGGCGGCGGCACCGCAAACGCCTTTTCCAACGGGATCCCGGACGCAGGCAGGTTTCCCCTGGAAAGGGCCGTGCACGAGGGTCGATTCGCAGCAGGTAGAAGCCGGCCCAATTCAAGTCCGGCAGACCGTGAAGAGCACGGCTGCGGCATTTGCCAGGTTGGCGACGCTATCCGTTTCTCCCGCCAGCAGCGGGTTCAGTTCCTCCGCGACGTCCTGGTAGAGTTCGGGTTTATTGGCTTGGCTGCTTCGCAACCCGTGTCGTGCCTCGGTCAGCCCCCCGATCCCCGGCGGCGTCCGCTTGGCAGCCATCGGGTCCGGCCATGAGCCCTAACAGCGGGCGGCACACTCTGAACAAGACCCGGTTCGAGGCGTGGGTCAGCGGCCCGCGCGTGTCAGTGCGACGCACGCACCGGTTCGTTACCCCGCTGTCGGACTGGCATCGGGTCGGCGCGATTCCGCAGGGTCGATGCAGCGTCTCGCAGAATGGTCCGCATTTCGCGCAGGAACGCCATGCCGGTCGCAGTCCGCTGCACCAGCACGCTGCGGCGATCCAGCGGGTCGGTCTTGCGCCGGACCAGGTCGAATTCCGACAGCCGGTCGAGCGCTCGTGTGATCGCCGGCTTGGACACGCCGAGCTGGCCGGCCAGGCCGCGCACAGTTTGCGCTTCGGTTTCGAGATAGCATGTCAGGAACACGCCCAGCTGCCGCGCCGACAGGTCGGGCCCGTCCCGGCGCACCAGTTCGACGATTGCGGTTCGTAGGATCTGGCCAATCCGTCGCTGACTTCGTTCGTGATCATTCGCCCATACCTTTCCTTTGAGCATGATCATCGGCCGCGGGATCGCCTTGCCGAATTCATGCCACAAATGGTTGCCACGATCGGCGCCCTCAATGGCCAGGAGCGCAGCACCCGCGCGATAGTTGTCACGCAAGCGCATTCGTGTCTCGTAACGAAGCAGTGAACCAACCGTATTTGTTCCGGTGATTTGATTATAAGAATGGAATTATACTAAGCGCGGGCAAGTTGTACCGATAACATCCTGATGCCACGTAGAAGCCGGAATAAGCTGGCAGCATCCGCACCGATAAGAAAACCCCCTGCGTGGCGGAAAACCCGGCTAACGCGCCGATCACGTTGCGATTTTCGGCCATCCGTCCATTGCGAAACATTTGATTACATGCGTCATTTTCTGAAAAACGAGCAGCGAAACGGAGCGAGCCGGCACCCGCGGAGGCCACACGGACAGCCCCGCTGCAACGCCGGAAGGAAATTGCAATCCAACGTTATTATTGCCGTTTCGTATTACGGTAATGAGCTTAAATTCATCTTGAAAAACACCGCCTAACACCCTCCGCCCGTCGGGCTGAGCGGTGTGCGTGCAGGGTTGGTGTTATGCGCGCAGGGTTGGCGTGGTGGCTGCGCGCGAGACCAAGACGATACCAGCGGCCCGTCCGCCTCGAAACGAGTGAAGAGGTCGGGCCGCGGATAAACCGGCGCGTGTTCACGCTGCCGGCAGCTCACGCAGACCCGTGATTGCGGTCGGAATCTTCACGTCGGGCA
>CAVYTN010000019.1:0-72557 GCA_963771475.1 uncultured Alphaproteobacteria bacterium
GCAGCGCCCGCCTGGTGACCGGTGCGGGGTAGGGGCGATCGCCCGGCAGATCGCCCGCCAGCAGCCGCCGCAGTGCGGCCTCATCATCCACGTCATACCAGGTCGGCAGTTCCACCACTGGCAGGTCGAGCTCTGCGGCGCGTTGGCGCGTGGTCTCGGCGACGCTGTCGGAACTCCAGGCGATGTCGGCGAACAGATGCGCGTGCGCTTCGGTCATGCCCAGCAGGTAATAGCCGCCGTCATCGGCCGGCCCCAGAACGACCGCGCAGGTCCTCGGCCGATGCCCGCGCCGGTCTACCGCCAGCAGCGACATAGGCAGCATCAGGCTCTCAGAGTTCGGCACGACTACAGCAACTTCGTGCCCAGCGCCAGCATCGCCTGAATGGCATGCAGCAGCAGTTGCCGACCCCTGCACCCCAGACGGCGCGTCGATCGCGCCATCGGCCGCACAACCCGTCCGGCGGCCCGGATCGCCGTCGAACAGCGCCTCCTGCCCTGCGGGAGCAGTCAGTGATGTGACCCAGCAATCAGCGCAGGACGGCGGCGAGGGCTATGTTTTCGGTGATGTCGCGCAGAAGGCCGCACTTCAGCGCCCGCCGCCTGCGTCGGCTGCAACCAGGGATCGCCGCGTCTTGGCGGAGAAGCCCCGGACGCAGCGCTTTCGCATCACCCCGATCGCGCGGAGGCCTAACCTCGGCATTCATCGAATCCCACTGAACCATTGTATCCACGATTTCTCCAGCAGCCGCACAGCTACTGAGTCGTCACGTGAATTCTCGAAGACGAATTTTGGACACCTGAACCCCAGTTTTCGTCGGACGAGGATTTTGAAGGGTAGACCGTGCCCGGATCGAACAAATTGAAATACCTTCTTGAACCCCATGTTGGGTCTGAGGGTAAAAGCAGTCGCCATCTCCATGCCCTCATAGCAACCGTCCGCACATTCGATTACCCACATATCGTACACATGTCCCGCGCCGATCCGTTCGCAGATTCCAGTTCCCAATCGCACTCCAGCCTTCCACACAGACATGGCAGCCGAGATCTTGTCCGCGCGTCCCCACGCCGCAGCCGAAGCGGACGCGGCCAGCGCAACGATCGGCGCGAGGGTCAGCCAACCACGGCGTGCAACATCCATCCTGTCCCTCCTGCCTGACGGGCACACCATACTGTGTGCTGATGGGAACGGGAGTGAAATCTCTGTCACGTTGCCGCGCGCAGCCCGGGAGGATAAGCCTTCGGAAACATGCCGGAGAAACGTTCCATGGCCCAATCGCTTCCCGCCCTCAGCCTGGTTGCCGTGCCGGGCCGCCGTCGCCGCACGGTCGAACTGGCGCAGGAGATCGAGCGGCGCGGTTTCGCTGGCATCTACTCGCCCAGCATGTTCGGCAACATGTCGCTCTGCGAGGCGCTGGCGTGGACACAAAACCATTCATTTCGGCACCGCCATCGCGCCGATCTATCAGCGCACCGTCGGCGACTTCGCCCAGAGCGCCGCCGTGATGCACGAGATCTCGGGCGGCCGTTTCGCCCTTGGGATCGGCGTCGCGCACGGGCCGGCGCATGTCCGGATGGGGGTGACGCCCGGCAAGCCGCTGGGCGATATCCGATCGTTCGTCGAGCGATTCCGCGCGCAGGAGGGGCTGGGGGCGCTCCCGCCGATCATCATCGCGGCGCTGCGCCGCCGGATGGTCGCGCTGGCCGGCGAGATCGCCGAGGGCGTGGTCTTCGCCAACGCCTCGCTGTCGCACATGGCGGCGTCGCTGTCGGCCCTGCCGGACAGCAAGCGAAACGATCCGGCGTTCTTCATCGGCAACATGATCCCGACCTGCATCAGCGACGACGAGGCGGCGGCCAAGGCGGTGTGCCGCAAGGCGCTGACGCATTATGGTTTCCTGCCGAACTATCGCAACTACTGGCGGGAGGCTGGATACGGGGCCGAAATGGACGCGATCGAGAAGGCGATCGCCGAGGGGCGGGATGCCGACGTGCCCCGGTATTTCTCCGACCGCTGGTTGGCCGACAACACGCTGTTCGGTTCGGCCGCCAAGGTCCGCGAGGGGGTGGAGGCCTGGCGCGCCGCCGGTGTGCGCACGCCGATCCTGGTGCCGTCTTCGGCCGCCGGCAATCAGTTGAAGGCGCTGGAGGAACTGTTCGCCGCGTTCGGCTGAGCGTGAACCCCGCAAGCGGCGGGCCGCCTGTCCCTCGATCGCCTCACGGACCGTGCTCGACAGATCCGGCTGCGTGAACGGCTTGCTGAGCGTCATGACGCCCCGCCTCCGCCAGGGCATCAGCGCATCGTTCTCGACATAGCCGGTGACGAACATCAGCGGCGCCTCGGGCCACTCGGCGCGGACCGCGTCCGCCAACTGGCTGCCGTTCATGTCCGGCATCGCGAAATCCATCACCAGCAGGTCGAAGCTTCGGTCGGTCCGCAGCAGCGCCAAGGCCGCGGAGGCGCCGTCGGCGACCACGACCGTGTATCCCAGGTCCTCCAGCATGGCGTGGATCGTGGAGCGGACATCGGTGTCGTCATCCACCAGCAGGATGCGCTGACCGTTCTGCCCGTCGTGCGACGACCGGGTTGCGCCGCCGAACGTTCGTCCGCCGGCACGGTCTGCGCGGCGGCCTCGGTCAGGAAGACCCGCACCGTCGTGCCGGCGTCCGGCGCACTCTCCACGGTGGCCGTGCCGCCGGACATCGTTGCGAACCCGAATACCATCGACAGCCCCAGGCCGGTGCCTTTGCCGGGGCCTTTCGTGGTGAAGAACGGCTCGAACACGCGACGCCGCACGGACTCGGGCATTCCCGAACCGGTGTCCTGCACGAAGATCTCGATATAGGCGCCGGCGGGCAGCGTCGGTGCGGCGGCGCTGTTGGCGGCCAGCGCAACCCGGCGGCAGCCCAGCGTCAGCGCGCCGCCGTCGGGCATCGCGTCGCGCGCGTTGACCGACGAGGTTCAGCAGCGCCACCTTCTAACTGCGTCTGGTCGGCCATGGCCAGGCAGGTCCCCTCGTCAATCCGATAATCGACCGAGACGGTCTGACCGATGCTCTGCCGTAACAGGTGGTCCAAGCCCCGTATCGTTGTATTTGTATCGACAGGCCGGATCACCATCTCCTTGTGCCGGGAGAAGCCAGCATTTGCATGGTGATTTGCGCACCGCGCTCCGCCGCTTTGCGGGCCGTGGCGATCAGCCGCAATTGCCGCGGGGCAGTGATGTGCTTCTGCAGCATCTCCAGGCTGCCCATGATGGCGGCGAGGAGGTTGTTGAAATCATGCGCGACACCGCCCGTCACGCGACCCAGCGCCTCCAGCTTCTGGGCCTGCAGCAAGGCGGTTTCGGCCTGCTGGCGGCGGTTCGTCTCGTCGACGAGCCGAAGCAGCACCTGGTTTTCCTGCCGCGAGGCCTTCAGCATGACCGTCTCCGCCCGCAGCAGGGCCAGCCCGACCAGACAGGCGGATACGGCGAACAGTATCACATGAAAATGCCAGTCATCCAGATAGAGCGCCCTGTCGATCGTATAGGTCACGATCACGGGCCATCCTTGCAACCGGCGGAACGCGGTGATCTCCCGATCCACGCCACGGCCGAATGCATTCTCCAACCGCCCGCTCGCCGCTCCCGTTCGGATTGCCTTCAGCAAAGGCGCGTCGCCGGGGAGGCGCGGCGTGAAGTCGCCGTCGGGAAAGCGCGCGAGCAACGCCCCGTCATCACGGACGAGCGCGGCGGCCACCTTGCTCGGATATTTCAATACCGCACCATAAAACGACTGGAAATAGCGCGGCGATATGGTAACGCCGGCCAGGCCGTCGAATGTGTCGGCGCGCAGGCGTGGCTTGGTGATGGTGAAAGCATACGTGTCGGCGATCCGGCCGCGGAAGCTACTGCTGACATAGGCATTCTGGGGCGCCTGCGCGCGCCAGGATGTAGTAGTCGCGATCGGCGTCGCTGATTGGTTCCGCCGGAAACTGCCGGCTGGTCGCCACGTTCATGCCTAGTGGGCTGACCAGGAACACGGATTCCAGTTGCGGCAGTTCCTGCCTGAGGCTCAGCAGAAAGGCATGCGTCTCGGCGGAGTGGCCGATCGTGTTCCAATCCTGCGATTGGGTGTGGTCGAGCACGCGCGCCAGCACAAGGTCCGCGGTTTCGAGGACCGCCTGCGCATGTTCCGCCAGCGCATCGGCCGTCGAGTCGAGGTTGTCCAGCGCTCGGTGTTGCTCGACGCGGTAATCATACCATACGAAACTACTGAAAAGCAGGCCGGGCAGCAGGATGGCAAGCACTTGCAATGGCCGAGCGCCACGCCGCTCGGAAGGTGCCGATCCTTTCCGTCCAACGAGCCATGGTACTCCGTCTCGTGAGCCGGTTGGTGCGCCGGTCTCCACCGGGGCGTTAGATCGCATGGGAACTGAAAATGGAAACGATTCAAAGATCACGTCTTCGTGTTGACGTCCCGGCTGGGCGGCGGCGGCGATGGGGGAGGAGACGGGGCGGCTTTTGGTCGGGGGGCGGGGAATCCGACTCGATTGCCGCGCATGCACGGCAGCCAGGGGCGGATGGCAAAGCCCGGAGCGGCCTACTCCGCGGCGATCTTTGACGCCGGCAGGTCGGTCGAATATCGCAGATGCACCGGCGCGTTCGCCTCCCACGGGTCCTTCAGGCCCAGTTCGGCGCCGTATTCCTTGATCGCCGGCATCACCTCCCCGCACAGCAACTGGATGCAGCGGCGGCGGTCTTCCTTGCTGACCGTGCCGTCGTTGCGCCCAGATGCCCATGATGCCGGGACGGGTTTCTCGACGAGATATTTCAGCCGCTCGATCACCTGCTTCGGCGTGCCGGCGATGATCATCGTGTCGGCGACCTGCTCCTCGAAGGTCGGGCTGCCGCGCGGGTTCTTCGCGCGCCCGGCGGCGAATTCGACGAAGCCGCGACGGCCGGACGGCGAGAAATAGCCCGACGGATTGGCCCAGACCGGATGCGCGAGGCCGGTGAACTCGCCCTGCATCCACATGAACTGGCGCGCGTTCTGCAGCGCCTTTTCTTCGGTGTCCTGCACATGCACGCGGATCAGGTAGCCGAAATTCTCCGGCCCGGCGGTGTAGCCGACTTCGGCGGCGGCCTTGTCGTAGGTCTCCTGGATCGTCTTGGTCGCGTCGATCGAGGTGTTCAGCGCGATGTACGGATAGCGCTGCTGCGCCGTCCAGATCATCGTTTCCTTCGACAGCACGCCCGGTATCCACACCCGCGGATACGGCTTCTGCAGCGGCACCGCCCACGGGTTGACCACGCGCTGCTGGTAGTGCGTGCCTTCCCAGCGGAACGGTCCGGGCTCGGTCCAGGTCTTCTGGATCAGGTCGTGCGCCTCGATGAACCGCTCGCGGTTGAAGGCGGGGTTGACGCCGTTGGCCAACTGCTCCTGCCCGCCGCCGCGCACGAAGCCGGACACCAGCCGGCCTTTGGAGATCATGTCGATCATCGCCAGTTCTTCGGCGAGCTGGACCGGATTGTCGCGTCAGCGGCAACGGATTGCCGAGGATGACGATCTTCACCCGCTTGGTCGATCGCGGCGAGGATCGCGGCGAACATGTTGGTCCGGGCCTGCATGCAGAACGGCGCGTTGTGATGCTCGTTCAGCATGATGCCGTCGGCGCCGCATTCCTCGGCCAGGATGTATTCTTCCAGGTATTCGTTATACAGCCGGCTGCCTTCATTCGGATCGTAGTAGCTGTTGGAGAAGGTCAGCGCGGTGGCGCCGTAGTCCAGGCCGGCCTTGGCGTCGTAGGCCGCCATCGGCTGTTCGGTGAAATACATCATATGCATGGCGACGGTCCTCCTTCAGTCGGCGTGGATGAAGTCGGTCGCAGCTTGGCGACCTCGTCGGGCTTTTCCATTTCGGCGAAATGACCGCAGTCCGGCGATGGTCGTCATCGTCGCGTCGCGCAGCGCGCTTGGCATAGGCGTGGCCGGCGCTGATCGGAACGATCTGGTCGTCGTCGCCCCAGATGATCAGCGCGGGCGTGCGCACGCCGCCCAGCAGATGCGGCAAGGTCTGGCTGTACATGTAGGGTTTCCAGGCGGTGCGGAAACACATTTCGCGGCGATGTCCCACGCCTCCAGCTGGTCGGTGGTGACATCGCCGTAGACCGCGGTGAACGCGGCCTCGTCGTGGAAGCCGGCCTGCGGATAGTCGATATAGGAAACGATCGCCTGGTCGGCGATGTCGCCTTCGGGCGGCTTGATGCCCATCGGCGCCGACCAGCACCAGCCGGCGATAGGACGCGGGGCGACTGGCTGGCCATTTCGGCGGCGATCCAGCCGCCGAAGCCGAGGCCCGACCAGGCGACACGCCGGTCAACGCCGAGATCGGCCAGCAGCCAGCTGTAGATCGCGGCGATGTCGCGCGGATGGCGCAGCCATTGCGGCCGCTCCGACTTGCCCCAGCCGGGATGATGCGGAACGAGGACATCGAACTGTTTCGCCAGAGTGTCATAGAACGGCAGGCGGTCGAGCGTGCCGATGTCGTGATGCAGCACCAGCACCGGGGCGCCACTGCCGGCGCGCGACAGATGGAGCTTGCATGCCGGCGATCTCTTTGACGGTTTCGGTCCAGCGACGCTCATGCGTGGTTTCCCCTCGGACGTTTTCGGCTGCGGGAGGATACTCACCAGTAGCGCCGTCTGTCCAATCGCCTCGTCACGAATTCAACCGCCGCGGGTTCGCACCGTCCAGCGTCATGGCGATGTATCGCGACTGGGTGCGGCAACGGGCGGTGGCGTCCTATCCGATGAACGATTGATTGCGGGATCAATACAGGCTTTGCGCGCAATCGGGTCCGTTCGGCGCGAGCCGCATGGAGCAGAGTACATGCAGCCCGTCGTCATCGAAGCACGTGCCGGTAATCCGCTCGCGACGATCCCAGCACCTGCTCGGCATAGCCCGGATGCTCGTCCACGACGGCGAGGATCGCGTCGCCCATCCTGGTCTGCCGCGCGGGATTGGCGGCGATGAAGCCGCGGATCATCGCCTGGGTGAAGACGTGAAAGATCCGCTGCGTGCCGAGATAGGGGCTGTTCATGCGATCGGTCTCCGCCAGGATCACCGGTGGCAGGCCAGGCGGTGCGCAGCGCTGCTTGTATTGTTCCGTTAACGAGGCGAGAAAGCCCTGCACCGGCGTCTGTGGGCCCATGAGCGGCGGGTTGTCGACGGCGGCGGCGATGTCGCGGCGGCAGATCCAGCTTGCGTTGGTGAAGGTGCCGGGCAGCAGGTCGGCACCGATCAGCCAGCAGCCAAGGGCGAGCGCCCAGGGCCGTCGTGCCATCGACGCGGCCAGCGTGGCGGTCGATCAGCAGCATCACCGGAAAACCCAGTGACAGGGGCAGAAAGTAGCGGCCCTCGGAGACGATGGCGAGCAGCCCGGCATAGCCTGCCGCAAAGCCGCCGAGCGTCAGGCAGGCAACCGGCCGGCGCCGGCGCAGACAGGCCGCCACGCCGAACAGCACCGCCAGCAGGGCCGCGCGTGAGGCAGGAAAGACGCTGAACCCGGCCTCGAAGTTGCCTTTGTAACGAACGGAACAGAGCGCATCCAGCAGCCAGACATTGCAGGCGGACTGGATGGCGTTGTTGATCACGCCGCCACGCGGGCGGACGTCGTAGCGATCGATCCCGACGGCCATGATCTGGTGCGGGCCCGGCGGGTCGGTCACGCCGGCCAGGATTTCGGACATGCCGAGCAGACGGCCGGAGAAGGTGAGGTTGCGGCTGAGCTGCGGTCCGAGTGCCAGGGTTCCCGCCAGCGCGCCTAACAACAGGAACCGGGGGGATCGCCAGAAGCTGCGATAATTCACCGCGTGGTAGAGCAGGATCAGCGGCGCGATGAAGACGGCGGTGATCTTGACCGCGGCGGCCATCCCGAGGAACCCCGGCCAGAGCGGGCAGCGGATCAGCGCGGCGACCATGAACAGCAGCAGCAGCGGCTCCTGATAGGCGGTGCCTTGCGCGATGCCGGCCTCGGTCAGGACGAAGGCGGCGACACCGGCGAAGGCGACGGCCGCGCGTCGGGCGCCGGGAGGGAATTGTCCGGCGGGAAAGGCGCGGGGGATGATCAGCGCCAGCAGGATGTAGCTGATCGAGGAAATAAGCTGTGGCCGCCAGTCGCCGGTGAGAATTCGCAGCAGGGCGTTCAGCATCTCCTGCAGGTTGGTGCCGATCATGTAGCCGTCGACGATAGCGGCGTCGCCGGTGCGCCACTCGGCCATCTGGTAGGGGATGGTCACCTTGTACGACAGGCTGTCATACGCGATGTCGGGCAGGCGGGCGCGCAGCAGGGGGAAGAGCAGGAGCGTCAGGGGGATGAGTTGGCCGATGTTGGGGTAGGCCGGGTTGGGGTTGGCCGGACGAGCCGAGCGGGTTGCGGTCCAGGCGGCAAGGGCTGTGGCGGCGGCGAGGGCGGCCCAGGCCATCCAGTCTGGCAGGATGACGCCGTGCAACGTGAGCGGGATTTGGCCGATCGCCGCCAGGAAGCCCAGGGTCGCGACGGCGAAGACTCCGCCGCGCTGCCAGCCTGGAGCAGGATGACATCGCGTTCGCTCAGTCATCCTGCTCCAGGTGTTTGTTTGATCGCGTGATTCAGACCTCCGGCGATTCCGCCTCCGGTCATCACGCTCTGGAGCAGGATGACATCGCGTTCGCTCAGCCATCCTGCTCCAGGTGTTTGTTTGATCGCGTGATTTCAGACCATCCGGCGAATTCCGCCTCCGGTCATCACGCTCTAGCCAGGCCATGGCGGCGGCGTAGGCCGACAGCAGCCCGAGGGTCCAGGGATGCGGCAGCAGGACCGGGAGAAACGCCACGACCAGAAAGGGCAGGACGGCGAATTGCGAGAGGCGGTAAGGCCTCTCCCACCGCGCCCGCGCCATGGCGGCGAGATAGAGGGCGACCTGTGCGAGGCTCAGTACGGCGAGGATTGTCGTGCCGGGAAAGGCTTCCACCCGGCCGCACCAGAAAATATCCTGGCCTGCCACCTGGATATAGCCACCGGCTGCCACCGCGGCCATCAGCATGGGCAGCATCCAGGGCACGAAACGCGTCAAAGTTGTATAATCCTAAAATATTGCAACCGTAATATCGGCTTTCTACCTCCAGGCCGATCGGAAAGGGAACCGAATTCGCCGCCATGTCCGCTGATCGATCCGACCTCGATGCGCTGGAGAATACGATTGCCTGGCGCCTGCGCTGCCTCGACGCCGATCCGGCGGACGCGGCCAGCGCCGAGGCGGTGCGCCTGCTGGAAGCGCTGGTCGCCGACCTGACGCAGACTGACTACGCGCCGCTCTGGACCGAGCTGGGTGCGCTGCTGAACTGGCTGGGCGAGTCGGATGCGGTGTCGGACTATGCCGAACTGGCGGCCGATTACCGGGTTTCGATTGGCGTTGCCAACCGGCCGGCGGACGGTGCGGCCTATATCCGGGCGCTGCAGGATCTGGCCCGATCGCTGATTTGACCGTGAGGCGACGCAATTCCCTGCGTGCCTGACGGCAATGCCCAGATGCGGCGCGGGCGGAAACCCGTATAAGGGCTGCCGAAAACTGGCTGGATTCACATATGGACACCCTGCAAGCCATTGTTATCGCTATCCTTCAAGGCGCGACCGAGCTGTTTCCCGGTCAGCACCCTCGGGCATGCCGTCGTGTTGCCGGCTCTGCTGCACTGGGGCATCGACCAGCACGACCCGGCATTCCTGCCCTTCCTGGTGATGCTGCATCTCGGCACGGCGGCGGCGCTGCTGGGCTTCTTCTGGCGCGACTGGTGGGCGCTGTTCATCGGCGTCATCGGCGTCGGCGACGCGCATCAGGTCAGCGAGAGCCGCCGCGTCTTCCTGCTGGTCGTCATCGCCACCATTCCGGCGGTGATCGTCGGCTTCCTGCTGGAGAAATTCGTCCGCGGCCTGTTCGCCTCACCGCTGGTCGCCGCGAGTTTCCTGATCGTCAACGGGCTGCTGCTGCTGTTCGGCGAGCGTCTGCGCAAGCGCGGCCAGCGCGCCGCTGTCCAGCCTGACGAAGCTGGATGCGCTGCTGATCGGCGTGCTGGCAGTGCACCGCGCTGATCCCCGGTATCTCCCGCTCCGGCGCGACCATCGTGGGCGGCGCTGCTGCGCGGCTTCAACCATGAGGGCGCGGCGCATTTCTCGTTCCTGATCGCCACGCCGATCATCCTCGGCGCGACGGTGCTGGAAGTGCCGAAACTGCTGCACGAGAGCGTGCCGGCCGGGGTGTTGGAGCTGTCGGTGGTTGCGGCCGTCGTCTCCGGCGTGACCGCGTTGCTCAGCACCTGGTTCCTGATGCGGTATTTCCGCCAGCACGATCAGATGGCGCTGAACCCGTTCGCTTATTACTGCATCCTGGCGGGCGCGGTGAGCCTGGGCTTCCTGCTGTTCGTGTAGGCTGGCGGCCAGGGGGCGGAGGTCACGGGATCCGATCGCCGGGGCGAAGCCGGGGGATCTTCGGCTTCGCGCCCGATGCGATGTCGTCGGTCCAGTGATCCCGCGTGTTGTGGATGATCCTGGCGCCCATGTAGGCTTCCTGTTCGGGCGTCGGATTGTCGGGCACGACGATGCTGCCGTCGGGTGCCACGCCTTCCACCGGCGGCGGACCCGGGTCCTCGGTTCGGATATCGGCCTCTGCCTTGGCAATCATCTCGGGCGTCCAGACCGGATCTTGTGTTTCCGGTTCCGCGCGGTTCGGGGCTTTCGGGGCTGTCGGCCGTGACTTCATCGATGGGCGGCGTTTTCGCCGGCTCCGTTGGCAGGGGCGCGGTCGGCGGCGGTTCCTCGCTCTGCAACTGCGGCACGGAGCAGGCGCGGACACGATCGGTCCACCAATCCGCGTAGCGATCGAGGTCGGTGTCGTCCCAGGTGTTGGGACCCATCGGAGCCACGCAGGGTCTGGCCTGACGCCGTTCGAGGCCCTTGATCATGGTGTCGAAGGTGCGGATCGCGGCGTTGGCGGTGGTGATGTGGCGGGTGCTGTCTCCGTTCGGCGTGGCGCCGTTCATGCCGATACGCCAACAGGCCATCGCCGCCTGGAAGGCGGACATCGCGCCGGCGCAATACATCATCTCGATTTCGTCGCGCGGATACATGCCGCTGATGGCGGACAGTGTCGCGTACATGCGCCGGTTTCGGGCGGGTGCGTCTTCCTCCGGATCGTGCGGGAGGGTGCGCATGAGGGACCGCACGGTGTCATCCACGAACAGCGGATTGATCGGGCCGTCGGGACGGAACAACGCGTCACGCTGATAGGGCGGCGACGGGTCGGGAGGTGTGGAGGATGATGAGGTGCGAGCCACGGCTACAATGTGAGAAATTCTAACGGAGGCGGATGTAGGAATATTGTCTGAGACATACAAGGGGGTAGTGTCTCAGTTCAAAGGAACCGCGGAACTGATCTTGAATTGCGGAACCTCGACGTTTCGCAAACCCAAGGGGGCGGCCGGTTCCGTTACGAGGTCATTCCTCCACCAAATCTTCGACACGGACATCGAGGGCACGCGCCAGCTTCATATACAGGCTCACTGATCCTGTCCGGGCACCGGTCTCCACCTGCGCCAGGTACGCCTGACTGATGTCGACCTTGCGGGCGAGCTCCACCTGCGTCAGGCCGGCCCGCCGGCGGAAAAATGCCGTCGCTGTCGGCGATGCCAAAAATTCATCCAGCTCTGCATCGGACAGCGTCGGCGCGCCAGCAGCGATCTCGCGCATTGCAATGGCATGGTCGCGGGCATCGACCAGGTTTTCATATTCGTTGCGCGTAAGGGTCACAGTTTCGTCAACTATCATCATTTATCTTTCCTCAACATAGACCCCGCCTCGCGGAGCAAAGCGAGTGACAAAGATTTCGGTATCCGTTTCCTCGAAGATCAGTCGGAAATCGCCGATGCGCATCCGCTTCGCCGGGGTGCCCACAAGCTGCGTCACGTTGTTGGCGTGGACCGCCGCATCAGCCGCGTATTCAGCGATGGCTTTGCGGGCACGGGCGGACATGTTGCCGTGCTTTTTGAAATCACGTGCGGCGCTGAGGCTGTAGCGGACGGTCTTCACCAAAGCGAATATAGCTCTATGCTATATTTGTCGCAATAGCTAATCGCTATATGGTGGTCAGATCAGCGCCCGGCGGTCAGGCTATCCCACCACGGACAGACGCCCGCCTGGCGGACATAGTTGCCGTCGATCACGTGCAGCGGCTCGCGCTCGCCGTCCGCGGCGGCCTTCAGGCGCATCGCGCGGGCCTGCTCGCGCTGGTCGTCGGGCAGCCAGGCGCGGTCGTGACCCCACAGGCTCGGGCCGACGGTGACCTCGGTCGGCGTCCAGTTGCCGGGCGTCACGTCGTTGCCGCCCCAGCCGTATTCCAGCATGAAGCCGGACGGCGAGTGCAGGTAATAGGACGTCACCGCATCGTTCGGATGCCGCCCCAGCGTGGTGGCGATCCGCTCCGGCTCGCCGAGCGCGATGTCGTAGCCCTGGCCGACATCGTCCAGCGAGATACAGCTCCACCATCAGATGATGCAGGTCCTGCTTGCCGGTCTCGATCAGCGCCACGCGTGTGATGGCGCGATTGACGTGCATGAAGTAGGCGCGGAACGGCGTGCGGATGTAGTCGCTGACGCCGAAGCCCAAGCACGTCGTGGTAGAAGCCGAGCAGGTCGTCGATGTTCTTCACGTGGAACACCGCGTGGCCCATGCCGAGCGGGCCGGTGCGGAAGCCGGAGATCGTGCGGCCGGGCTGGAACGCGGTCGTCGGCGATCGCGGCGCCGTGGAACGCCTCCAGCCGGTTGCCGGCCGGATCGGCGAAGCTGATCAGCTCGCGCACGAAACGCTGATCGGCCAGGCGGCGGGTTCGCGCCGCACCGCCACGCCGGCGGCTTCCAGCCGTGGCGCCGAGCGCGTCGAGCGCGGCGGCGTCCGCGACCTCGAAGCCGAAATAGCGCTCGCCGTCGGCCAGCGAGCGGTCGATGACCAGGCGCTGCTTGCGGTCGTCCATGCGGAAGGCGCGGCAGGTGTTGCCGCGCTCGACCATCTGCATGCCGAGCCAGTTGGTGGCGAAATCGGTCCAGTCGGACAGGTTGGACGCGCCGATGCCGACATAGCCGAGGGCGCGGATGGTCATTGTTTGGGTCCTCCCGGAGGATTCCGGGAAGGGTAGCAGGGTTGGTTGGGGGCGTCACGCGTGGGACGTTTCGGTGGGGGATTCCCCGATCACTTGGACATCATTCGGGGGACCCGTTCCCGGGCGTTGACGCGTCCTCCTAGGGATTTGAATTCGCTGGCTGGCAATCTCCGCAAGCGCCGGAAAGTGCAGCGCGTCCACGCCTTCAAGCGAACCGGATGTTTTCTGGCGCTTATGACCCACGCCGGCATCACCCCGATCGTTCGACAAGTCCCAAGAGTGTGTTGTTTCCGGGCCGTGCGGGTCGCCATATTCCTGCCTGCCTGGATTGTTACCGACCGTCAATGCAGACCGGAGTTGCCGCGTGAGAAAGAAATTGACCAAGGCTGTCCTGCCCGTCGCCGGAATGGGCACGCGTTTCCTGCCGGCCACCAAGGCAACGGCAAAAGAAATGCTGCCCGTCGTCGACAAGCCGTTGATCCAGTACGCGATCGAAGAAGCGCGCGCCGCCGGCATCGAGCAGTTCTGCATGGTTACCGGCCGGGGCAAGACCGCGCTGGTCGAACATTTCGATATCGCGTACGAACTCGATGCCACGCTGCGCGAGCGTGAGAAGCACGATGCGCTAGAGCATCTGAAAGGCACGCATAGCGAGCCGGGCTCGATCGTGACCGTCCGTCAGCAGGTGCCCTTGGGCCTGGGGCATGCCATCTGGTGTGCGCGCGCCTTCGTCGGCGACGATCCGTTCGCGATCCTGCTGCCCGACGACCTCGTGCTGGCGGATGAGCCGTGCCTGGCGCAGCTCGCCCGTGCCTATGAGGAAACCGGCGGCAATGTGGTCGCCGTCACCGAAGTGCCATGGGAGCAGACCGATCGTTACGGCATCCTCAAAATCGGCAAGGATGACGGCCGCCTGGTGGAAGTGACCGGCCTGGTGGAGAAGCCGGCGCCCAAGGACGCGCCGTCGAATCTGTCGATCATTGGCCGTTACATCCTGATGCCGGAGGTCATTACCCATCTGGCGCGCATGGAGCGCGGCGCGGGCAATGAGGTGCAGTTGACCGACGCCATGGCTCGCCTGATCGGGACTCAGCCTTTCTACGGCCTGCGCTATGAGGGCCGGCGGTTCGACTGCGGCGACAAGGTAGGGTATCTGGAAGCACAGATCGCATTCGCATTGAAACGGCCGGACCTGGCCGATGCCGTGCATGCCTTTCTGAAAACCTACGTTTGAGCGGGAGACAGTCAGCCGATGGCATTTACCCACCATTTCGAAGAGACCCTTCTGCGCGAATACGATATCCGCGGCATTGTCGGAAAAACGCTGCACCGGGCGGATGCCTTCGCGATTGGCCGGGCGTTCGGAACCATCGTTGCCCGCAACGGCGGCACACTTGTAGCGGTGGGTTATGACGGGCGGCTGACCAGCCCGGAACTGGAGCAGTCGGTTGTCGCCGGCCTGAAGGCCAGCGGCATGCATGTGCTGCGTATCGGCCGCGGCCCGACGCCCATGCTGTACTACACCGCGACGGTGCAGGAGACGGATGGTGCGGTCATGGTCACCGGTTCGCACAATCCCCCCGACTATAACGGCTTCAAGATGATGCTGGGCCGCAAGCCGTTTTTCGGCGAGCAGATCCTGCAGATCGGCAAGCTGGCCGAGAGCGGGGACGTCGTCGAGGAGGCCGCCGGCTCCGAGGAGACGGTAGACATCATCGACGACTATACCGGGCGCCTGCTCGTCGACTGGGATGGCGGCGACCGCATGCTGAAAGTTGTCTGGGACAATGGCAACGGTGCGGCTGGCGATGTGCTGGAGAAGCTCGTGGCGTCCCTGCCGGGCGAGCATTTCGTGCTGAATGCGGCCATCGACGGTCACTTCCCCGCGCATCACCCCGATCCGACGGTGCCGGCCAATCTTCAGCAACTCATCGCGGAAGTGGTGCGGCGAAAGGCCGATATCGGCATCGCCTTCGATGGCGATGCCGACCGTATCGGTGTGGTCGACGATACGGGTGCGATCCTGTTCGGTGACCAGTTGCTGGTGCTGCTGGCCCGCGACGTTCTCAAGGAAAGGCCGAAAGCCATCATCATCGCTGACGTCAAAGCCAGTCAGGTGCTGTTCGATGAGATCGCCCACGCCGGCGGCACGCCGCTGATGTGGAAGACCGGTCACTCGCTGATGAAGGCGAAGATGGCGGAAACCGGCAGCCCCCTGGCCGGCGAGATGTCGGGTCACATCTTCTTCGCCGACCGCTGGTATGGTTTCGACGACGCGCTCTATGCCTCTGTCCGCACCCTGGGGATCATCGCGCGGCTTGACGGCAAGCTCTCGGCGATGCGCGAGGCGCTGCCGCATGTCATCAATACGCCTGAGCTGCGCTTCGACTGCGATGAGCGCCGCAAGTTTGCGGTGATCGGGGAAGTGGCAGCGCGTCTGGCCGCTGATGGTGCGAGGGTCTCCGCCATCGACGGTGTGCGTGTCGCCACCCCGGACGGTTGGTGGCTTCTCCGCGCCTCCAACACCCAGGCGGTCCTGGTCGCTCGGGCTGAAGCAAAATCGCCGGAGGGGCTGGAGCGGCTGAAGGCCGCGCTGGTCGAGCAGCTCAAAGCGTCGGGCGTGGAAGCGCCTGACTTCTCGGGTTCCCACGCCGGGCATTGACCTAGAGCGGGATGACATCGCTGTCGCTCTGTCATCCCGCTCTAGGCTCTTTGTTTAATCGCGTGATTCAGACCTCCGGCGATTCCGCCTCTGGTCATCACGCTCTAGCGCGCTGGCGGAGCGTTCGATCGCCTGCCGCGCCAGCACGATTGCCGGCCTCCGGCTCCTGGGGGCCTGGAAAGCCGAAACGGCCCGGATGAACCGAGCCGTGACGATGTGATGATGTCATGCCCCCGGGGCGCGTTGACGCCCCGGGGGCACTTGGTCAGACGATGGCGTGACTGATCACGCCGTTCAGGGTCTGGCTGCTCCCGGCAATGCTCGCGATCGCAGTACCGGCCCCGCCAGCGGTGGCACTGATCGACAGCACAGCGCCGGAGGTGCCGTTGGCGACACTGAGGTACTGCGGCAGCGTGGCGGCAGAACCGGCCCAGGCCGTTGCGGCGAGGGCAGGGCGCAGATCCAGGATGCCACCGTGGCCCAGGATGTCGGTCTTGAAGACATCCATGCCGTGGCCGGCCGTCGGCAGCACGTAGGTGTTGTTTGCACCGTTGTCGGTGATCGTCTCGGTGCCACCTGTCAGGTTCAGGTTGTCGCCTGATCCGGTCACGAACACCATGTGATCGCCCGACGTTGCCATGACCGAAACCTGGCTCTGGCTGACGGTCGCACTGGCCGTCGTGGCGGCAATGGTGGCCGAGGACGGCAGCGGGCTTGTGGCGGTACCGTTGCCGGGCCAGGTCGTCCCGTTCCATTCCCACCACAGCTTGGCGCTGTTCTCCTGCCAGACGTTACCGTTGACGTAGGCAATCTCGGTGACGTTGGCGGAGAAGCCGGCGGCCGTCCCATTCTCCTGCACGACGCCATTGACGATCGTCCAGGCTTTGCCGCTGGCGTCGGTGATGCTCGACTTGGAGCCTGCCAGCACGATGGTGTCGTTCACCGAAGGGCCGGTCGGAGCGGGCAGCGGCGTCGGCGCCGGGGGAGGGGTCGGCGTGGGGGTCGGCGTGGGCGTCGTCGTGGCCGGCAGTGGGCTGGTCGCGGTGCCATTGCCAGGCCAACTCGTCCCGTTCCATTCCCACCACAGGTTGGCGTTGTTCTCCTGCCAGACGTTGCCGTTGACGTAGGCGATCTCGGTGACGTTGGCGGAGAAGCCGGCCGCCTGCCCGTTTTCTGTCGACGACACCGTTGGCGATCGTCCACTTGTTGCCGCTGGCGTCCGTGATCGCGGCGGTCGAACCTGCCTTCACGACTGTGTCGGTTGGGGTAGGCGTCGGCGCCGGTGTTGGGGTCGGAGTCGGGGTAGGTGCTGGGGTAGGCGTCGGGGTCGGAGCCGGGGTAGGTGTCGGCGCGGCCGCCGGCAGCGGGCTGGTGGCGGTCCCTGCGCCAGGCCACGTGGTGCCGTTCCACTCCCACCACAAGTCCGGCGTTGTTCTCCTGCCAGACATTGCCGTTGACATAGGCGATCTCGGTGACGTTCGCCGAGAATCCGGCCGCTTGCCCGTTTTCCTGCACGGTGCCGCTGGCGATCGTCCACGTATTGCCGCTTGCATCGGTGATCGCTGCCGTGGAGCCCGCTGTCACGACGGTGTCGTCGGCTGACGGTGTGGGTTTCGGTGTTGGCGTGGGGGAGGGTGTCGGGTTCCGGCTGGCCTCTGAAGCCATCGAGTTTGCAACCTCTTGGCCAAAGGACGTCAGATTCCCCGACCCGTCCGTCAGGTTGTCGTTGGCGCCCGAGTCAAAACCCCACGCGACTGCACCGGAAATGGCCGTCGACTGCTGCACGGCCTGAAGCACCTGCTGGCCGTTCGCATCGGTAGTCTGCCCATTCGTCGACGGCCCGTATTCGCCAACGATGACGGGTACGGTGCCGTCGGCGCTCTTGATCGTCTGTGCAGACTGCGCCAGGCTCGTCAGCGCATTGTTGACGGCTTGCTGGTCGGTGCTGAAGTTGGAGACCCATCCGTAATAATGCGGGTCCCAGATGACGTTCTTCATCGTTGCGTAAACCGATGAGTCCAAACCGTTGCCGGCACCGACAAGGGATGGTACGCCGCCCCCCGGCTCTTCCAACAGGATCGGGTTGTTGTTCCCCGTATTGCGGATGGCGTTATAGGTTTGCTGTTCCCAGGTGGACAACCCTTCCGGCGGCGGCTCGTTATCGGTGCCGAACCAGACATACGGGTTCGATTTATAGGCGCTGGCGACGGACGCATACCAGTTCAGCTCGTTGGTCAGTTGCTGGCCGGTGAATGCAGAACCTTGCCCGCCGCCCGCGTTGGAACCGTTGCTGTTGGTATGATCTTCCAGCTCGACGACGATCCCCCTCGAGGTCATGGTCTGGATGAAGGACGCATAGGCGCTGGGCGACTGGTAGCTGTAGACATTCAGGCGGATGAAGTTGACATTCGGGAAAGCGGCGAGGACCTGGGAGGCATCTCCCATCTGGCTATCGTAGAGATTGATCCCCCGGGCGTAGAATACGTTGCCGTTCGGATCGATGATCTGTCCGTTCGAAATACTGAATTGGCCACTCATTACGTTACCCTATCAGAATGAATGTGGAGTTGGGGACTCGTCGCGAACCGCGGGGCGGCCACGAGTGCAGGTCATTTCGTTTCGATATCTGGCCTAATGTCCGGCCGTTACGACAGGCCGAACCGACAGAGTGGAAGGACTGTCCTTACCTCTGCGCGATAAATAAGGCGGTCACACGAAGCGGCCCCGGATGGGCAATGATGCGGCTCGGACAGCCGTGCTCATCTGTTAGTCGAAATGAAGTAGTCATATCGGCTCCAGTTGTTGAGGACGCAGGGCTCTCTTTTCACAACGGCGTGATCTCACGCAACACGAAAATTTTATTTTCAAGCGGGTCTACCATCGCCCCACGACGGAAAATATATTCTCGATTGGCTATGACCGGCCGCCATTTATCCGAAATAGTCCGATTATACGGCAGTATAGTTACCGATCGAGAACATACAGTCGCAATATGACCCAGAAAAGCCCCCCTCATATCAAAAGGCTTCCGGAAGCCGATCTGTCTCGTATCGGAAAACAAGCGCCGCCTTCACATAATTCCGTCTACGGCATTCTTCGCCCACCGGTATCATGCGAGGCCAGTTACGACCCATCGGATAAGTTTCATTTCGCCAGTTCCTGCACCAGGTACTCCGCCAAAACCCTGATCCGCGCAGGCTGAATCGGGCTTGGGGGTGTCAGGAGATAGAGATGGACATCCGGCCGACGCCAGCCCGGCAGTACTGGTTCCAGCGCGCCGGCCTCCAGCGCGTCCCCCAGTAGGAAATCCGGCACATCGGCGATGCCCAGGCCGGCGAGCAGCACCGGGAGCGCCGCGTCACCGTTATTGAACCGCAGAGGCCCTGTTGGCCGGACCGAGACTTCCTCCCCCGCATCATTGGTAAAGGTCCATAGGTCGTGGGTCTGCAGATACGCATAGCCGAAGCAGGCGTGAGCCCCGAGTTCAGACGGGTGCAGCGGCCGCCCGTGCCGCGCCAGATAAGACGGTGCAGCGACCGTCATTCGGCGAATCGGCTTCAGGCGTCGCGCCCGCAAGGACGAGTGGGCGAGATCGGCAATGCGAAGCGCGAGATCGAACCCCTCCGCCACCAGATCGACAATGGCATCCGTCAGTGTCAGGTCGATTGCGATATCCGGATACCGCGTCAGGAAACCGGGGAGCAGAGGCGCGACGGCCCGCACGCCAAAGGACATCGGCGCGGTCAGGCGCACCAGGCCGCGCGGGCTGGCCGATTGTTCTATCAAGGCTGCCTCCGCCGCCTCTGCCTCTGCGAGCAGGCGCGCCGCGCGTCCAGCCAGTTCCCGGCCCGCCTCGGTCAGTGTCAGGCGGCGGGAGGTACGGTGAAACAGCGGCGTACCGATGCGTTGTTCCAGGCGCGTCAGCGCCTTGGAGACGGTGGGCGGCGACAATGCCAGGGCCGTCGCCGCAGCCGTGATGCCGCGTGTTTCCACAACGGTGGCGAAGATCGCCATCGCCTCAAGGTCGGGCAGGCGTGACATAAATTTCCGAAAGGATGACTTTCTATCTTTTCTATTTCTTCTGGAGACAGGCGTCCATACCTTCCGGCACGAAGGAGACAGACAATGCCCAAAGTCCTGGTTCTATATTATTCGACCTACGGTCATGTGGAGCAGATGGCGCAGGCCGTGGCCGAAGGCGCGCGCTCTGCCGGCGCTGAGGTGGACATCAAGCGTGTGCCGGAGACGGCGCCCGAAGCGGTGGCCAAGGCGGCGCATTTCAAGCTGGATCAGGCTGCGCCGGTGGCCGAAGTCGCACAGCTCGCAGATTATGACGCCATCGTTATCGGCACGCCGACCCGCTTTGGACGCATGTCCTCGCAGATGGCCGCATTCCTTGATCAGGCCGGCGGCCTCTGGGTCAAAGGCGCGCTGAACGGCAAGGTCGGTGCCGCTTTCACCTCGACCGCCACGCAACATGGCGGCCAGGAGACGACGCTGTTCTCGATCATCACGAACCTGCTGCATTTCGGCATGGTCGTGGTCGGCATGGATTACGGCTACGGCGGTCAGGGCACGCTTGAGGAGATCGTCGGCGGTGCGCCTTATGGCGCGACCACGATTGCGGGCACCGACGGCGCGCGGCAGCCATCCGCCAAGGAACTGGACGGCGCCCGGTATCAGGGCCGTCGCGTCGCCGAGGTCGCAGCCAGACTGTTTGGGTAGACTAGAAGACCTTCGCCGGGGCGTGCCGAGCGGCACGTCCCTCCCTCCGGCAGGTCCGCTGAACCAAGCCGTGAAACATCGGTGACAATGCGTCACCCGCTTGACACGGCGCGGGGCATGACCTCCAAGATATCCACAACCAAGGAGATGACCACGCTCATCCGCGCTCGCTTCGATCGGCGAACTTGACCACAGGGTTCGCGCCGATCATTCCTCCCGCTTCCCACGCCGGACAGTCCAGGCGTGGCAGAGCGGAGCATGCGTCTCGATGAACGCGATCCAGCCCCCTGCACCCGGCCGCAAGCGGCTGCACGTGATCACCTGGGGCTGCCAGATGAACGTGTATGACAGCGGCCGGATGGCCGACGTGCTGGCGCCGCTCGGCTACGCGCCGGTGACGGAACCCGAGGGCGCCGACATGGTGATCCTCAACACCTGCCACATCCGCGACAAGGCGGCGGAGAAGGTGTTCTCCGAACTCGGCCGGCTGCGCCGGCTGAAGGAAGCCACGGGCGGCCGCATGATCCTGGCCGTCGCCGGCTGCGTGGCGCAGGCCGAGGGCGCGGAGATCCTGGCGCGCGCGCCTTACGTCGATATCGTGCTCGGGCCGCAGACCTATCATCGGCTGCCGGAAATGGTGGCGCAGGCGGCGCGCGCGGCGGCGCGGTGATCGAGACGGATTTTCCGCCGGAGGACAAGTTCGACCATCCTGCCGGAACAGTGCGACGCCGCAGGGCGTCGACCGCGTTCCTGACCGTCCAGGAAGGCTGCGACAAGTTCTGCAGCTTCTGCGTCGTGCCCTACACCCGCGGCGCCGAGCAAAGCCGCTCCGCCGCCGCCATTCTGCGCGAGGCCCGCCATCTGGTCGCGCAGGGCTCGCGGGAGATCACGCTGCTCGGGCAGAACGTGAACGCCTGGCATGGCGATGCGCCCGACGGGTCGAACTGGGGCCTCGGCCGGCTGCTGCGTGCGATGGCGGATGTCCCGGGCCTGACTGCGGCTGCGCTACGCGACGTCGCATCCGCGGGACATGGACGACGAGCTGATCGCGGCACACCGCGACGTGCCGACGCTGATGCCGTTCCTGCATTTGCCGGTGCAGTCCGGGTCCGACCGCATCCTGGCGGCGATGAACCGCAAGCACACGGCGGACGACTACCGCCGGATCATCGACCGGCTGCGGACTGCGCGGCCGGATCTCGCGCTGTCGTCCGACTTCATCGTCGGCCATCCCGGCGAGACCGAGGCCGATTTCGAAGCGACCATGGCGCTGGTGCGCGATGTCGGGTTCGCCCAGGCCTATAGCTTCAAGTATTCGCCGCGGCCGGGCACGCCGGCGGCGGGCGCGCCCGGTCCAGGTGCCGGAGACGGAGAAGGACCGCCGCCTGCAGGCGCTTGCAGGCGCTGCTGCGGGAGCAGCAGGCCCGCTTCAACGCCGCCTGCGTCGGCACTGGACATGCCTGTCCTGTTCACCGGACCGGGCCGGCACCCTGGTCAGATCGTCGGACGTTCACCATATCTTCAACCTGTTCACCTCTCCGGTTCTGCCAGTCTTATCGGCGACGAATCGATCGGTGCGAATCGTCGCGTCTCATCCAAACTCCTTGCGGGAACCCTTGTCCAGGAGAGACAAATCGCTTGACCCACATCGCCGGCCCGCTCGGCATCCGGCGGCCATCCGCCCAATCTGGCGGCAAGGCCATCACCCTCCAGTTCAACGACAACATGCTGTTGCCCCTGCTGCTGGGGGATCACGACCGGCATCTGGTGCGGATCGAGCAGGCTCTGGGGGTTCGGCTGTCCTGTCGCGGCAACCGGGTCGCCATCGCCGGCGACGCATCGCGGGTCGATGTGGCGCAGGAGCGTGCTGCAAGGCTTGTGGCGGCGGTTGGAACGCGGCGAGAGCGTGGGACGCGCCGGAAATCGAGGCGGCGATCCGGATGGCCGATATCGAGACCGATCCGCGGCTGCCGCTGTCCGACCTGCCGGCGATCCGCACGCGCCGCGGCGCGGTCGGGCCGCGCAGCCCCGGGCAGGTCGCGTATATGGAAGCGCTGGCGCATCGCACGAGATGGTGTTCGGCGTCGGGCCGGCCGGCACCGGCAAGACCTATCTCGCGGTCGCCCAGGCGGTGGCGATGCTGCAGGCGGGCAAGGTCGACCGGATCGTGCTGTCGCGCCCGGCGGTCGAGGCCGGGCGAACGGCTGGGCTTCCTGCCCGGCGACATGAAGGAGAAGATCGATCCCTATCTGCGGCCGCTCTACGACGCGCTGCACGACATGATGCCGGCCGACCAGGTGATCCGGCGCATGACGAACGGGGAGATCGAGGTCGCGCCGCTGGCGTTCATGCGCGGCCGTACCCTGGCGCACTGCTACGCGATCCTGGACGAGGCGCAGAACACCACGCCGATGCAGATGAAGATGTTCCTCACGCGGATGGGCGAGGGGACCCGCATGGTCATCACCGGCGATCTGAGCCAGGTCGACCTGCCGACCGGGATCCGATCCGGGCTGCGCGACGCGCTGGACACGCTCGAGGGCATCCAGGGCATCGGCGTCGTCCGGTTCGAGCATCGGGACGTGGTGCGACATCCCCTGGTCGCGCGCATCGTCGGTGCGTATGATCAGCGCGAGGCAGCCAAAGGCGAAGCGCGGCGGGAGCGGGAGCGACCGCGGGCGAACGGACATAATACGGACGATGGAACCTCCGAGTAGCCATCCGCCACGGCCCGGGACCACCCAAGGGGGGCAAGGTCTCGCGGTGATCGTGGCGGACCCGGCCTGGCAAAGAACGATCCCCGGTGCCGAACGCATCGTGCGGCGCGCGGCCCACGCGGCGGGCATGCAGGGAACGATCGTGCTCGCCTCCGATCGGCTGGTGCAGGACCTGAACTGGCGGCACCGCGGCAAGAACAAGCCGACCAATGTCCTGACCTATGAGCAGCCGGCGCCGGAGATCGTCCTGGCGCATGGGTGTTGTGCACGCCGAGGCCGCCGCCCAGCGCCGGCGCGCGGCGCATCACCTGGCGCATCTGGTCGTTCACGGGGCGCTGCACCTGCAGGGCGAGGATCACGACCATCCCGGCGACGCGCGCCGGATGGAGATGGCGGAATCGCGCATCCTGCACCGCATCGGCGTGCCCAACCCGTGGAAGCGCGCATGAGCGGCAAGAATGGCAGTCTGCTGAGCCGCCTGGGCGCATCTGCTGGGCCGCCGGCATACCGAACACTCGCTGCGCGAGTTGATCGCGGAACTGGTGCAGGAAGCGGCCGACGCGCAGGAAACGCCGGGCGAGCCACCGGAACTCGATCGCCATGAACGGCTGCTGATCGCCAATGTCCTGCGCCTGCGGGAGACCACGGCGGACGACGTGATGGTGCCGCGCGCCGACATCGTGGCGATGCGGGCCGACGCGACGCTGGCACAGGCGATCGAGCAGATCCGCAACGACGGCCATTCGCGCCTGCCGGTGTATCGGGAGCAACTGGATGACGTGATCGGCATGATCCACATCAAGGATGTGTTCGCCTATGTCGGCCGGCCGGAGGCGTTCATCGCTGGAGGCGATCCTGCGCAAGCCGCTGATGGTGGCGCCGCAGATGCCGGTGCTGGATCTGTTGCTGCAGATGCGGATGCAGCGCGTCCATCTGGCGCTGGTGGTGGACGAGTATGGCGGCATCGACGGGCTGGTGACGATCGAGGACCTCGTCGAGACGATCACCGGCGACATCGACGACGAGCACGACGATGTCGAGGCGCCGATGGTCACGGAGCGTCCGGACGGCGCGCTGGACCTGAATGCCCGCATGCCGATCGAGGATTTCGAGGAGAAGATCGGACCGATTCTGACCGAGGATGAGCGGGACGCCGATATCGACACGGTCGGCGGCCTGGTGTTCACCGCTCGCCGGCCGGGTGCCGACGCGAGGCGAGGTGATCAGCCACCCCTCGGGCATGGAGTTTCGCGTGCTGGACGCCGATGCCCGCCGTATTCGCCGTTTGCGGGTCCGGCGTGCCGAGGACACGGGCGCAACGGCCTCGGCGGCAGCCTGAAGAGCCCCATAGGCGTTAGAGCAGGATGACATCGCTTTCGCTCAGCCATCCCGCTCTAGCTCTTTGTTCTGATTGCGTGATTCAGACCTCCGGTGATCCCACCTCCGGTCATCACGCTGTTTGTTTGATCGCGTGATTCAGACCTCCGGTGATCCCACCTCCGGTCATCACGCTGTTTGTTTGATCGCGTGATTCAGACCTCCGGTGATCCCACCTCCGGTCATCACGCTCTAATTACAGTAACCTGGCGCGGTTCGACGGTGCCTTCCAAATCGCGCCGGTGCTGACCGAGACCGCGTGCGTCTTCATCAGCCAATCGCTTTAAGCGTATCTACAAACGCCAAACACAATTTTACGATTGCGCACGGCCGGTAACAAATTTAACGAGATGGTCGAGCGAAAACCGTCCTGGCCCCCATGCCATTAGACAGAGCGCCATTGCCGCCCAAGTGATATGGACAGGCCAGCCGTCTGGCACCGTCACCTCCACGATACCGGTCATCACCAGAAGGGCCAGTCCAGCGAAACGTGTGCCGAGCCCCAACACCAGAAAGACCGGAGCAAGCACCTCTACCGAGCCGGAGAGGAATGCCATCAGCTCAGGAGCGGGAAAAGGATAGGGTCCGCCTGGCAAATGAAGCTGAAACTCATCGGTGAAAAGGCTCACGGCGGTGTCGTTCAGTTCGAGAAAGCCCGACCATTTTAGAATCCCGGACTTCCAGAAAGGGACTGCGAGAGCGACCCTGAGGATGAACTGGACCAGAGACGGCTGGGCAATCGTGCGGACGATTGCAACCGCGCCCTCGATCAGCTCAATCAAAGTGCTGGCTCTACCAGTATTCGCGGCGCCAGTATCAGGCATTGTCACATCTGCCTTTCTGCGCAGGCCCGAATCCCAGCAAAGGCACCGGCCGCAATCATGCCTGTGATGTTGAGGGAAAGGTCAAACTCGCTCGAAGCTGCGACGGCGATGTCGGCCGCTTCGCCGAATGCGACACCGGTCAACAAGGCCGACAGAAACGCGGACCCGCCGGGGGGGAGGTGGCGGACAACGACGTCCTCCGCGGGACGCGTTATAAGCGCGTCCTCTGGATCGAAAGACCTCAGAGGCTCAATCGGCGTTTCTTCACGTCGGTTCAATGCAAAAATCGAAACCGCCGGAAAGGCTGAGCTTACAAGTCTAGTGGCGGGATGCGCTACCAGGCGAATATCGGCCAGCGCTTCGGGATTTACCTCGGCGAGTGCCTGCATGGTAAGGACCGGCAGATCCGGAGCGTGATAAGCATCGAGCCACGCCCTTTCGATGCGGGCAACGTCGGCTAAGTAAGGAAGCTCACGCGCATACTCGTAGTTCTCGATGAATGCAGGAAAGTCGTGACCGTACTCGAACAGCAGCTTGGATCGAGGTGGTGTTGCCCGTACATAGAATTGTGCCATCGCACGAAAAAACTCGTCGCCCGTCAGCCGCCGAACAGCAGGGAATGTGGCGACCAGAGCGTTGATAAGCCCGACGGTGACATTGTTGCGGTATACGTTATAGCGTTTCACCGCACCTTTGCCGTGTGGCCCCACGACACTCGCGGGTTCTCCGTGCGTGGGATCGATGAGGCCCGGAACGAAGGCGTCTGCGAAAGACGGCCTGGGCATCGACTTGACGCGCATTATCTCAGTCGGCAGCATCTACAAGGCTCCGGGAAGTATACCGCGTGAGAATGATTTCAGCTGCAAGAGCCTCGGCGCGGAGCCCCTGCCACGATGGCAAATCGCTATCCCACTCAATGAGTGTGGCGATCGGACCGCGACTCTGAATTACGCTCTCGAAAAGGGTCCAAACTGGATTGGAGATCCGACAATCGTGACTGTCGATGAGGAGAGTTTCGCCCTCGTCGTCTGTTTGTGCGATATGTCCGGCGAGATGGATCTCTTGGACATGTTCCAGTGGGAATGACGCAAGGTAATCGGAGGCGGAAAATCTCAGGTTGGTTGCCGAAACAAAGACATTGTTTACGTCAAGAAGCAGGCTACATCCCGTCTTCGACGCGAGGGCCCGAATGAAGTCGGTCTCGCTCATCGTAGCGTCGGTGAACGAGAGGTAAGCCGACGGGTTTTCGATCAGCAACGGCCTACGGATACGATCCTGCACTTGGCTGATGTGCGCGGCGACGTGGGCAAGGGTCGATTCGTTGTATGGAAGCGGAAGCAGGTCGTTGTAAAAGACATCTTTGTGCGTCGACCAAGCTAAATGCTCAGACACGAGCGCCGGTTCGTACCGGTCTACAAGGTCGCGGAATTTATTTAAATGCGACACGTCGATAGGGTTCGGTCCACCGATTGACATGCAGACACCATGGAGTGAGAGCGGATAGTCCCTTCGAATCCTCTCGAGGATCCGGTGGGGTGTACCGCCCGCACCCATATAGTTTTCAGCATGAACCTCGAAAAACTGACCGAAGGGGGGTGCCGCGTCGATAGCCGAGATATGCTCATGCTTTAGACTTGTGCCCACCTTCCCAACTATCGGATGCGCCGGAAAGCGAAGCGTACGATCCGAATGCTTTGCTCCGATGCCCGCAGCAATGCTCATCTCAATCTCCACTTTCCGGCGCGCGGATAATCAGCTCTTGATAGGTGTCAGCGAACCATGATGCCCATTGGGCAACACGATGTTCGCGCACGTACCGCCGATGACGAGTTTCCAGGCGTTGCCCTGGAAGTCGATTGTCGATGTTCCCTGGCAGGTGGTGCCCGGTCCTGCCGCACAATCATTCTGACCTTTCAGCGCGACGCCGTAGCACTTCTCTTTGTGAGCACCGAGAAGAGCCGTCTCCTCCGCTTTGGTCAGCGGTGCGGCAAACGCCGAAGCCGCCATCGCCGTGGTCATGGCACCAGCAATAACGGAAGCCGTGATTTTGGTACGAACAGACATAAATGTTTCCCTTCGGATGGAGTGCACCGTCTAGCGCACAATCCGTTATTCGGCTTCGGCATTCGCGGGTTACAGCAGCCGCATGCGCCGGAGGATTTTTTTGAGAACCGGCCAAAAGGGTTCTGTCAGGGTTCGCGCCAGCAAGTATAGTCTACACTGTGGCGCCGTCGTTGGTGGTTACGCGGCTTACAGGATGGCCAGCGCGGCCGCGGTGCGGCAGAAGAATTGCAGTCCGCGGCGAGTGACGGAAACGTGTTGGTCGTGATGGGGTCGAGGACGAAGGTGATTGCGCAGTTCGTCGCTGTCGATAGCGCGGTAAACGTAGCACCACCGCCCGGCCGCCTGGTATTACCCTGGACCTGGTCAGAACCCGAATAACGCCTTTGCATTCCCACCGGCGATCGCTGCCCGGTCTGCGTCGGACAATGACGTCACAGAGGCGATATGGCCCAGCGGGTCATATTCTCCCATGTCGTAGGGGTAGTCGGTGCCCAGCAGGATGTTGCCCACCCCGAATGTGCTCACCAGATAGGCAAGCTGATCAGGCGTAAATACGATCGTATCGAGATATATTTTCTTCAAGTAATGACTTGGCGGACGAGGCAGTGCCCCGCGGGCGTCGCTGCGTGCGCCCCAGGCATGATCCATGCGGCCGGAATACGCCGGCAGAAATCCGCCTCCGTGCGAGGCGATGATCTTCAGGCCTGGATACCGCTCCAGGACACCGTCGAAGATCAGGTGGTGCAGCGCCATGGTCGTATCCAGCGGATTGCCGATGACATTGCTGGCGTAGTATTTTGTGAAACGTCTGGCTTCCGTGAAGCTGGCCGGATGGATGAAGACGACGGCACCGAGCGCTTCCGCCTTTGCCCAGAAAGGTTCCAGCGACGGGTCGGAGAGTTCTTTCTCGCCGACATGCGCCAGGACTTCCACCCCCTTCAGCCCGAGCGTCTGTATGGCGTATTCGAGTTCCGCCGCTGCGGCCTCGCCGCCCGCGCCGAGCGGCACGGAACCCATGGCGGCCGGTATCCGCCGACCGGCGGCGGCCATGATGTCCGCCACGCCCTGGTTGACGAGCCGCGCGGCCTTCACGCCGATTTCCATCGGTACGTCGTAATAGCATTGGCCGGGTGCTGGGCTGATCACCTGCGCATCCAGGCCCATTTCGGCAAAGTCGCGCATCCTCAAGGCCAGGTCGGTCAGGTTCGGCGCCCGGTCCGCCTCCTGCTTGCGGCCCAGGACGCGTGTTTCCTCGGCATAGAGTGCGCTGCGGGGATCGGGTCGAAGGTGCGGGGCGACGAATTCGGCAGCGGCCGGTACGGCCACGTGGGCGTGGGCATCGACCGTCAGTCCGGTTGGCCGGTTGTCCCGGCCAGGACGGCCATGTGTCCGAGCGGCGGTCAGGCCGTAGCGATTATTGGGGTCCGCCATCGGTGTCCTACGATCCAAAGCCTCTACCGGACGTAAGAACGGCGGTGCGGCGGACGCAGTCAAGCCATGCCGGCTCAAGATGGCGCCGACAGGGCGGATCGGCTCTTTGTTGAACCGGCCCTCAGTTCAGTCTGGTCTGGCAAACGCTCGCAAGATCGCGGCTGAGGAAGGCGTCGATCTGAAAACCCAGGGGGTTCACTGCTGGCAACATGATGTCTTGCAACTAGCGTTCCCATTCCCGCCGCTCGCTATCTTCAGTGTGGGATGAATTATCGGCGCTTACGGCTTCACCGGGTTAGCGTAAGCGGTGACAAACCGCGGCGTCGTTTGGCCGCTGTCGATAATCCAGACCGAGAGCGTGCACGGGTCCCGGCCATCAGGCGATGGCATTGAGCAGATCACCTCGTATTTGGTCCCATGCACGGTGACGACTTCACGATTTACGGGATTCCTGACCGGATGCGCGCGGAGGGCGTCAGCCAGAGCCTCCGGACACCGAAGGCTAAAACCATGAGCGGTGAAAAAACCAGCCTTCCCACTTGTCAGGAGGTATTTAATCTTATCAGGATGAATTTGCGCTTGATGAATGTTGGGCAGCCATGCGGGCACGTATCAGGTCCTTGCTCTCTACCGTCAGGACCGCGTGCTTTGGTTCGTCAAATTCCACTTCGTATGCCAAGCCATCAGCGTAGCCCGCCATCACGACGCCACGCGCCCCTCGGGCATGCGAACGCCCTCGGTGTCAAGCGGTCGCTTTAGGGCGACCTCCGTGAAATCCTGAAAACGTCTATCCATCGGATCGACTTTCGAATGTGGTATCTCGAGATATATAGGGCCTGCGGTTAACTAAATCGTAACGACACCGTGAAATCGAGTCAAAGGTATAGGTTTTGGGTCGATAAGGCGGCACATCTCTGTGCCGCCTCTTGGCTGTTGGGCTGGTGAGCCTGCCTTGCCTAACCCGGCCGCGCCAAACAATATCGGGCCCCCGCCCAGCCGGGCCTCGCCTGCCACAACATGCCTCGCCTCGCCTGGCGATGCGCGAACCCCGGGGCGGTATCAGTCCTGCCGGTAGTTCGGCGCCTCGCGGTCGATCGCCACGTCGTGCACGTGGCTTTCGCGCAGGCCGGCGCCGGTGACGCGGCGGAACCGGGTGTTCGCCTGCAGCGTCGATGGCGGCGCTGCCGGTGTAGCCCATGCCCGCCCTCAGGCCGCCGACCAGTTGGTGCACCACGTTGCGGACCGGGCCCTTGTAGCCGACGCGGCCCTCGACGCCCTCCGGCACCAGCTTCAACTGGTCCTTGATGTCCTGCTGGAAATAGCGGTCGGCCGAGCCGCGCGCCATGGCGCCCAGGCTGCCCATGCCGCGATAGGATTTGTAGGAGCGGCCCTGGTAGAGGAACACCTCGCCCGGCGCCTCGTCGGTGCCGGCGAGCAGGCTGCCGATCATCACCGCAGTCCGCGCCGGCGGCGATCGCCTTGACGATGTCGCCGCAGGTGCGCATGCCGCCATCGGCGATCGCCGGCACGCCGTGCTCGCGGCAGGCGGCGGCGGTTTCCAGCACCGCGGTGAACTGCGGCACGCCGACGCCGGCGACGACGCGGGTGGTGCAGATGCTGCCCGGCCCGATGCCGATCTTCACCGCGTCGGCGCCGGCCTCGATCAGCGCCAGCGCGCCCTCCGGGGTCGCGACGTTGCCGGCGATCACCTGCACGGCGTTGGAGGCCTTCTTGATCGCCTCGACCGCGCGCAGCACGCCCTGCGGAGTGGCCGTGCGCGGTGTCGACCACGATCACGTCGACCTCGGCCTCGATCAGCGCCGCGCGCGCGGGCGTGCGCCGTCCGGCCCGACGCCGGTGGCGGCGGCGACGCGCAGCCGGCCGAGTTCGTCCTTGTTGGCGAGCGGGTGCAGTCTCCGCCTTGTCCATGTCCTTGACGGTGATCAGCCCGACGCAGCGATAGGCGTCGTCGACCACCAGCAGCTTCTCGATGCCGGTGCGGTGCAGCAGGCGGCGCGCCTCGCTCGGGCGCGACGTCCGGCGGTGACGGTGACGAGGTTCTCCCGCGTCATCAGCTCGTAGACCTTGAGCGTCGGGTCGGTGGCGAAGCGGACGTCGCGGTTGGTGACGATGCCGACCAGGCGGTTGGTTTCGCGCTCGACCACCGGGATGCCGCTGATGCGGTGGGTGCGTCATCAGCGCCTTGACGTCGGCGAGGGTCTGGTCGGGATGGATGGTCAGCGGGTTCACCACCATGCCGGACTCGAATTTCTTGACCCGGCGGACCTGGGCGGCCTGTTCCTCGGGCGTCAGGTTCTTGTGGATCACGCCCATGCCGCCAAGCTGCGCCATGGCGATGGCCATGTCGCCCTCGGTGACGGTGTCCATCGCCGCCGAGATCAGCGGGATGTTCAGCGAGATGCTCGCGCGTCAGGCGGGCGCGGTGTTGGTGTTGCGGACGGCAGGACCTGGGAATAGGCCGGGACGACGAGCACATCGTCGAAGGCCAGGGCTTCTTCGATCCGCGGCGCCACAGCGCGTGATAGGCGGTTGAGGGATCGTCCACCGGCTGGGAGTGTCGAATGCCATGGGCCGGCACCTTTCCGCTACCTTGGCGGCCCCACGTAGGCGGGCTGGTTCGGACTCTGCAAGCGCTGACTGCATGACAGCTTGACGCAAGCGCCTTCGGCGACGATCCGCTCCTCCTTGACCAGGCCTTTGGGCTCATTCCAGCGGCACGCCCCCTTGACTCGTTTCGAAACGGCCGGACCGCTGGTATCGCGCGCATACCGGTCAGCCCGTTGGGCTGCCGGTATCAGGCCTTTGGCCAGATCGCGTTGGCGACCGCCATGCTTTCCGGACTGGTTGTAACGATCCGTCCGTTCTGCCACTGCACGATCATCAACTCCGCATCGATGCGGCGGCCATTCGCATCGTATTTGACGTGATTTCCGGGAAACAGCCTGGCCGGACCGTCGCGCAGATCGAAGGCTCGGATCTGTTCCGCCACCTTGCGCCGGTCCGCACTGCCGGCTCGGTTCACCGCCTCGGCCAATAGCATGATGTGGCCATAGGCCATGATCGGTTCCTGCAGCATCCATGGTTCCTTGGTGCGGGCCATGTAGCGGCGTTCGATGTCCTCCAGGCCCTTGCCGGCGCCGGCCGCGGTGATGACCATCAAGCCCTGGACGACGTCCTTCCCCGTGTTGGCAACCAGTTCCGGTGTCGCCCAGTGACCGCCATTGCCGACAACCGGCAGTTTGCCGCCGCTCAGGCCGTATTCCGCCAGCTTGTCCAGCACTATCTTGTCGTCGCCGACATTGGAGGGCAGCGCCAGCAGGAAGTCCGGTCTGGCAGCTCTGACCTTCTGGATCAGCACGGTTGCATCGGTCAGCGGCGGCGTGAACACCTCATCCACCACCGCTGTCAGTCCCAGATCGCTGAGCACATGCGCGCGGATCGGCTTGAGGAAGCTGACGGAAGACGCGGTGTTGTCGGCAATCATCGCGATCTTCGTCGGCCGCTTGCCGGTGGTGCGCTGTGCAAGGTCCAGGATGGTCGGAAGCGCCTTTTCCGCCTGGTCGACGGCCGTTGGCGAGGACTGGAAGACGTATTTGAAGCCGCGTCCGGTGATCAGGTCGGAGTAGGACTGGGTGAACCACGGGATTTCCGCCCGCTCCGTCACTTCGGTCACCGCCAGGGTGAAGGTCGAGAGCCAGGCGCCGAAGCCTCCTGACACGTCGGTTTCCTGAGCGATCATGCGCTGTGCGGCGTTCTTGGCTTTCTCGGCCGAATCGCCGGCATCATAGGTCACGAGACGGACCTTGGCGCCGCCCAATGCCTTGATGCCGCCGGCGGCGTTGATATCGTCGATCGCCATTTCGGCGCCGCCCCGCTGCAATTCGCCTTCCCGCGCCCAGGGGCCGGACAGCGGCGAAATCATTGCAAACGTAACGACAGGCGCGGCGCTCGCTGAATGGATCAGACGGCCAGGCAGCCGCGCCCGATACCAGGGCACGTCGGGACAGGGTCATCGTTTCCTCCGGATTATTCTTATGATCCGAAGCACCGCACGCCTGCGCCCGCGTGTAAAGGTTCGCCTGCCGGTGAAGGTCCCGGTGAAGTTCAGCCTGTGTGAGCCATCACCTCTGCAGCCGAACCAATCGAGCCGTTCCAGTGTCGCCGGCAGGTCCGCGGCGCGGAAATCGAAGCTCAGATGCGATACGCCGAGGCGCCGATAGGTCTCGACATCCTCGATCAACTGGGCTGCCGAACCGGAGAACGGCATACGATCAGCCGCGTCGATCGGCGCCTTCGTCTCCCGCAGGCGGGCGACATAGGCGATGGTGATCGTGCTGTAGTCCCGCCCTTCGGCCTCGGTCATCCGTTTCAGGTCGTCGAGCATCGCAGCGAATGCCGGCGGCCGCAGTTCGGCTGTGGCGACGGTGCCCAGCGGGTGCCAGCCATCGGCATGGCGGGCTGTGCGGCGCAGCGCTGCCTTGCTGTGACCCCCGACCCAGATCGGCGGATGGGGGCGCTGCACCGGCAGCGGTTCGCAGCGGAGCGGACCGAAGCTGTAATAGGTGCCCTGGTGTTCGACCGGCCCCGGCGACCAGAGCTTCTTGTAGATCGTCAGGTATTCGTCACTGACGGCACCGCGCCGGTCGAAGTCGGGCGCGCCAAGGGCGGCGAACTCCTCGCGCATCCAGCCGACGCCGATCCCCAGCGTCACCCGCCCGCGGGACAGCACATCGATCGTGGCGATCATCTTGGCGGCCAGCACCGGGTTGCGGTGCGGCAGGATCAGCACGCTGGTGACGAGGCGCAACTGCGTCGTGGCGCCGGCGATGAATGCCATCAGCGACAGCGGCTCGATGGCATCGCCGGCGCTGGGATGCTTGCCGCTGGCGTCATAGGGATATTGTGAATCGACTGATGTCGGAAAAACGATATGATCTGCGATAGTAGCCGAGGTGAAGCCCAGCCGCTCACCATGACGCGCGATGCTGACGACGCCATCATGCGTCGCAAGATTACCGCGCACAGGCAGGCTGAAGCCGTACTGCATGTTTCGTTCCTCCCAGGTCGGACAGGGAGGGTAAGGCGGTTTCAGCCCGTCCGTAAGTGGCCCCTTCCACCGCGGCGAAGCGCTTCCGATGCCATGCCGGGCGGCAGGTCCGAAATGATTGCATGACAGCCATCGGACCAGGTTTCGGCTGAAGCTCCTAACAATGCTTGCGTTGATGTTGCACTGCACAATATGACAGGGAGTATGGCTTAATCGCATTGCGATCGACGAGGCAGACATGAGACGACCGGACCCGCGGCAGCAGAGCCGCAACACCACGTCGATCACCACATGGCTTCCAGTGTTGGCCGCCATGGCGGTCATGGTGACAGGCTGCCTGAGTACGTTCCTGGTTCTCCAACTCGACGCGTTCAGGCCCAAGGTCGGCGACATCGTCGTCTTCCGCCCTGGCTCTCAGGACGGCGACATGTGGCAGATGACAGTGCCGGCAACGGTGATGGGCCCGACTGCGACGATGAACCGGACCTGCTCGCTGGATCCGAATGCCCTTGCGACGGATGGCGGCAGCCTGGTGGTGGAACAGCGTCAGGAGACACCGGTCCTCGGATATCGGGTACACTGGGCCGGTGGGCATACCGACAAGGAGGCCGATTGTGGCGCGCAAGCTGACCTGTTCGTGTCGCGCACAGACCTGCAGCGCCTGGCGAATGCTGCTGGCGGCTTCGGGGTCGGTGACAAGGGGTTCAAACAATAGGGGGGTTCAAACAATAGGGCGTTTGAAACGCCAGCATCGGACGCCGCCATTTTTTGTGTTGGCGTCATGTCTGCGTTGTCTGCCATGCGTTAAGATTGGCCATGACGACGCCAGAGGACGCGGACGCGCCTCCCACGATTTTTGAAGCATCGATCGGTCCCCATCGCAGTTTGGGCCGTACGGGTGTCATCGTGCTGCTCAGCGTGCTGACGCTGTTCGTCTCTCTGATCGTCGTGCGGTTCTGGTTGCTCGGTGCGTGGCCGGTGGTGCTGTTCAGCCTGCTGGAAGTCCCACTCGTCGTGCTGCTGCTTTGGCTGAATATGCGGTCGCGCAGGACCAACGAGATGATCCTGGTGACCGCCCGCGACGTCACCGTGACCCGGACGGAATGGACCGGGCGTCGCACAACGTTTCGCGTGCCAACGACCTGGCTCCGCGTCGACCAGGAAACGACGCGTGGCACGACGCGTCTGCTTCTGCGCACGCACGGGGCGGAATGGGAGGTCGGCAGTTTCCTGCATGAGGCGGACAGGGAGTCGCTCTTCACCGCCCTGCGCGGCGCTATGAACGTTGTCCGCAATCCCTCCTTCGACAACCCTCAGCTCCGCGACGAAGCGGTCTGCTGAGCAACCGTCAGCCCTTAGGGCTGATCGGTATGCGCGCGCAGGGTTGCCAAGGGAGGTAAGGTTTGCGGCTGCGCGCGAAATTTACAAGGCGGTGCCTTCAGACGTCGGTCATGAGGCGATGGCGCATGCGAGCGCTTTCAAGCATGACGGCGACATGATCGATGAGCTGTTCGCCGGTCACGGGCTTGCGCACGACCGTGAAACGCGCATCCGTGGAATGGCTTGCAGCCATCTCCGCCACGTGGGTGGCAAAACCGGTCAGGAGAATGGCGGGCAGGCCCGGTCTTTGCCGCTGCGCCTCCCTGATCACCGATATGCCGTCCAGGCCCGGCATCGACAAATCGGAGATCAACACGTTCACGGTCCGGCCGGCAGCGATCACCTCCAGCGCCTCGGCTCCGGATCCGCGGTCGATGATCGCGAACCCGGCGGCTTCCAACGCTGCGGCAATCGAGGTCCGGATGATCTCCTCGTCGTCGACGAGCATGATCGTGGCCTGCGCGTTTGCATCGTCTGGCAGTCGTTCCGGCGAGGCTGGCGTCTCCGCCTCCGTCAGCGTGTCATGGGCAAGCGGTAGCCAGATCGACACCACCGTGCCCTTGTTGAGGGCACTTTGGATCAGCAGTGCCCCGCCGCTCTGGTCTGCGAAACCCTGCGCCATGGAAAGCCCGAGACCCGTACCGCGACCGACGGGCTTCGTGGTGAAGAACGGTTCGGCGGCACGAGCCAAAGTGTCCGGCGTCATGCCGATGCCGCTATCGCTCACTGACAGTTGGATATAGGCGCCTGCCGTCAGACCTGCGGGATGGTTGGACGTCTCGTGGACGGTGACATGGTCGGCGGACAGGGCGAGCCGACCCGCCCCGCCCATCGCGTCGCGCGCATTGGTGGCAAGGTTGATCAGGACCGTCTCCAACTGATCCTTGTCGGCCATCAGTGGCGGCAGGTTCGGTGCCGAGTCGACAACGACATCGATTCCCCGGCCCAGCGTGTGAGTCAGCAACTCCGCCAAACCGTTCAGCAAGGATGTTGGGTCGACCGGGGCCGAGCGCAGTTCGCCGTGACGGCCGAAGACCAGCAGGCGGCGCGTGATGCTGGCGCCGCGCTCCGCCGCCGAGACGATGGTCTGGGCGAGGCGGCGCAGAGGCTCGGATTGGCCGGCACTGCGCTCGATCAGCGCGGCGCCGCCTTGCACGGCCTGCAAAACGTTGTTGAAGTCATGTGCGACCCCGCCGGCGAGCTGGCCAAGGGCGCTCATTTTCTCGGTCTGACGCAGCCGCTGCTCGGTCTCTGCCAGGGCTGCCTCGGTCCGTTTTCGCGCGGTCACGTCAGTCAGGACGCAGATGCTGCGCCATGTGCCGTCGGCCGCATCAGCCTGGATGCTGGAGGAAACGACCACGTCGACGATCTCGCCATTTTTGCGGACGAAGCGTCGTTCCAGGTCACGCTCGGCGCCCGGGCGAACCGCCGTGTCCCACTCCGCCTGCGTCCGGTCGGCCGGTTCGGGGGACTGGAACGCGGCGACCGGCTGGCCCAGTACGTCCTCGCGCCTGTAGCCCAGCATGTCCAGCCATTGGTCACTCACGGCGACGACACGAACTCTCGGCATCCAGCGAGTGCATCGCGACCGGTGCTTCATCGAAGAAAGCCCTGTATCGCCGCTCGTTATCGACCAACTGGCGGACGGCGGCCTCGCGCGCGCTGGCTTGCTGCTGCAGCGCGGTGTTCGCCCGTTGCAAGGCGGCCGGGGAGGGCAGCACGAGTGCTTTGGGTATCAGTGGCCAAAGTATGGCCGCGGTGGTCAAAGACAGCGCCGCAGTCATTCCCTTGACGATGCCATCCGGCCAATAGGCCGGCACCCAGAGCGTCAGAGCGCCGAAAACATGCGTGGTACCGCATGCGGCAATGAAGGCGGCAAACAGCCAAAGAACCCAGGAAAACGACAGATCGGTTCGCCGGCGGGCAAAAGCGGCCATTGCCAGGGGAATCGAGAAATACGCCAATGCGATGAGCGAATCGGAGATGACGTGAAGCCAGATCAGGCCGGGATCCCAGGCAAGACAAAAGCCGTGTGGGGTCAGGTCGGACGGATCGAAGAAATGATCCAGCAAATCGGCCATGGTCGCATCCATTTGGGGACGTCAGTAACCATACGCGGAAACGCCAAGGCATGTGCAGCCGACGTTTGTTTCAAAAGAAGCCGAAATGCCCTGGGTATTGCCGCTTGTGACCGTTTGACACCGGTCGGAAGACCCTCATGGCGGTCGAAGCTGGAAAAACAGGCTTGGGGGAAGCTGCGGCGGACGGAAGCGTCACTTTAGAGCGTGATGACCGGAGGCGGAATCGCCGGAGGTCTGAATCACGCAATCAAACAAACACCTGGAGCAGGATGGCTGAGCGAAAGCGATGTCATGCTGCTCTAGGCGCAGCAATGCGGGCAGCACAGAAAATCAAATCATTTTCGAATAAGCGTTTCCGTCTCGTTGGCCGAGCGGTGACTGTTTCCCTCAGTGTACAGGGACTTCAAGATTTTGTGAGGGATCCGAACAGGTCACGAATGAGCCTGAGCAGCGGCCATCTGCCGTGCGATGCGGTACAGAGTCGTACGATGAGGGACGCCGGAGCGGCCTGGCAAGCCGTTCCGTGCGGTTCCGCGCGGCAGATTTCAGGGATCAGGGTTCCGCTGGACCCATCGACTTGATCAGGTCGAAGACCCGCTTACGGATCGACGGATCAGTGATCCGATAATAGGCGCGGACAAGCTCGAGCGTTTCGCGGCGGCTGAGCGTATCGTCACCAAACGGATCCTGGTGGTCCGCCTGCCCGGCCGGGCGGCGGGACGGTATGCCGCCGAAATTGCTGGCAAGGCTATCGGGCATGTCGTCGAAGAAGAAACTGATCGGCACGTCGAGCACGCGCGACAGATCGAACAGGCGCGATGCCCCCACCCGGTTCACGCCACGTTCATATTTCTGCACCTGCTGGAACGTCAGGCCCAGGGACTCACCAAGGCGTTCCTGGCTCATGCCCAGAAGGGTCCGGCGGAGGCGGATGCGCGAGCCAACATGCACATCGATAGGACTGGGGCGGCTTTCCCGATCGTTTCCCAAGAGTTGTTCGACCCCTGCCATGCCACTCTTTCCTTTCGTCACCGCCGCCGCGTCCATATAAAGCGCCTTGGGCCATTTCGCCAACGCAGTTTGGCCCGGATACATCCACCTACATACATGTTTACCTAGTCGGTTGCAACCAAAAATTGTCACAAACCGAGGTTTCTGCACGGTTTGAGTTTCTTAAATCTTTTTTGGTATCAAATTTTATACGCGGCTCGTGCCTTGGTTGGTGCGAGCGCACAGGAACGCAACAAACAACACAACCGCACAAATTAAGGCCGGCAACAAGAGGCCAAAACGAGAAAAAAGCGTCGGCTGCAACGGTCCGGGCAGGTTTACCGGCATGAACCCGGTCTCTTGCATGCCCAGTCGCGCAATTTCATGACCATGCGCATCGAACGCCGCCGAGATGCCCGTGTTGGCGGCGCGCAGCACGGGCAAGCCTTCTTCTACCGCACGCAGGCGTGCCGCCGCCAGATGCTGGCGCGGGCCCGTCGAATTGCCGAACCAGGCGTCATTGGTAATGTTGACCATCCAGGCTGGCCGGTCCGCCGAGATCGATGACCTGGGCGGGAAAAATCGCCTCATAGCAAATCAGCGCGCCGACCGGCGGAAGGCCGGGCAGATGCAGCGTCGCCGGTCCGCTGCCCGACGCAAAGCCGCCGCCGGGCACAACCTGGATGCCGACCGGCAGCCAATCCGGCTGATATTCGCCGAACGGCACGAGGTGCCATTTGTCGTAGATACCTTCGATCGTGCCGCCCGCGCCGAGGGCGAACAGGCTGTTGCGCGGGCGATCTTCCGTATCGAATCGGACCGATCCGATCAGTGCCTGATTGCCGTCGGCTGCATCGGCGATCAGGCGGCGCGCCTCTGGGTCGGTCTGCAGCAGCGCGGGGCTGGCGGTTTCGGGCCAGACCACGACCGCCGGGTGTCCGTCCGTTGCCTGCACCGCCTCACGGGTGAGCGCGAGATAGTGGCGGAAGATCGAGACCATCAAGGCTACGGTCCCATTTCTGGCCCTGCGCCACGTTCCCCTGGATCAGCAGAACCTTCAGGTCCGGGCCGGGCGGAACCGGCTGGTCGAGTCGCCAGATGCCAAAGCCGCACCATGCCACCAACAGCGCCATGCCGGCGGTCCGCCATCGCCAATTGAGCAAAGGCGTTGCCGCCAGCAACAGCGTGGCGACGGTCAGGCCATGCACGCCGACCAGCGAGGCCGGCTGGATCATCACATCGCCAGGGTAGCCGGGAAACTCCCAGACACTGCCGAGCGGGTTCCATGGAAATCCTGTTGCGACGAACTGGCGTGCGAGATCCGACAGACCCCAGGCGCCGGCAAGGGCCAGCACTGTCGACGCATCCTGGCCGGAACAGCCGCGCGATGCCGGCCGGTATCGCGATAAAGACGGCCAGCACGGCTGCGAGGGCCGGAACTGCCAGGGGAACCAGCCACCAGAACCGGGCGGCCTCATACAGGATCGCCTCGGTGATCCAGTAAAGCCCGATCAGATGCAGGCCAAAGCCGAAGAAGAACCCGCGCCGAACGGCGACCAGCGGACGTGGCGCTGCCGTGATGAGCGTCAGCAGGGCGGGAATGCACACCAGAAGGACTGGCACGGCATAGACCGGCGGCAGGGCCGCGGCAGACACTGCCCCTGCGAGCGCAGCGGACAGGTCCGCCCGCCAGCCGTGCAATTGACCCAACCGCTGCAGGAGCGGGCCGGCGATCCCTCGCCGTGTGGGCGGCACAACGCGCGTTGCAATCGCCGCCGCACGGCTTGCCGGCATGGTCAGTCCTGTGGCTCCCGCGCCTGTCGTTCGTAATGACGGTAGTATTTGTCGGTCACGAGGTCCGTCTGCACCACGACGGCGACATCGGTGGTATTGAATTGCGCGTCGATCACGGCGCCATCGCCGACAAAGCCGCCGAGGCGCAGATAGCCCTTGATCAGTGGCGGCAGCCGCGACAGCGCAGCCCGGGCATCGACTTCGTCGCGGTCAAGGCGCCGCATCTCGATATAACGGTGGGGCAGGGCGCGCGGTCTGATGTTCGCCGGCGCCAGGTGATTGTAATACAGATAGCTCAGTTCCAGCGACAAAGCTTCCGGGTCGGTTCCGGGCAGGCTGGCGCAGCCGAACATCAGCTCGATCCGATGCTGGAAGACATAGGCGGCGATGCCGCGCCACAGCAGTTGCATCACCGAGCGGTTCCGGTATCCCGCGGCGACGCAGGACCGTCCGAGTTCCAGGATACGGCCTGGAAGGGCTTCGATCCTGGCTGATGTCGTACTCGTCCGCCGAATAGAAGTGGCCCAGTTTCCGGGCCCCCTCACGCTGGATCAGGCGGTAGGTGCCGACGACGGTGGCCGGTCCGTCTCCCAGGCTGTGATCGACAACCAGCAGATGGTCGGCGACATCGTCGAATATGTCGCCATCGCGCTGTCTGGCACGTGTCCGCTCGTCCGCGCGCGCGCCCATTTCCTCATAGAAGACACGGTAGCGGAGGGCCTGAACGGCATCGATCTCGTCCGCATTTCGGGCAAGACGCACGCCCAGGTCAGCGGAACGCAACTCGCCAAACGGCTGGCCTGGTTCAGCGACCTCAGACCCGGGGTCTTCGCCGGTAATCGGGCTGCTCTGCCCACCCTGGCTCATTCGCTCGTCCCCTTGTTACGATGCTGCTTACGCGCATCGCCGTTCGTCTGTCCATGACGTCCGGATGAAGCTCGCGATTCGGCGGCCGGGTTTTCGCGCCGGCGCCCGAATAGTTCCAGGCGGAGCGACACCAGGTCGAATCCGAGCCGGGCAGCGATGGTGCGCATCAAGGCTTCGTGTTCGGCGTCCTGAAATTCGATGACCTTGCCCGTCTCGACGTCGATCAGGTGGTAATGCGGGCCATCCTCCGTCGGCTCGTATCGCGCCCGGCCGCCGCCGAAATCGCGGCGCTCCAGGATGCCTTTTTCCTCGAACAGGCGAACCGTCCGATAAACGGTGGCGATCGATATATGCTGATCCAGCGCGGAGGCGCGGTGATAAAGCTCCTCCACATCCGGATGGTCCCCCGCTTCGGACAGAACCTTGGCGACGACCCGCCGCTGGCCGGTCATCTTGAGACCTCGTTCGATGCAAAGGCGCTCGATGCGCGATTCCATTCGGTTCCCTGCGATCAGTCACCTGCCGCGCCCGTCAATGCGGGCACGCGCATGATCGGCATACAATGCCTGGGCAGGCGCAGGGAAGCCTCCGCATGAACCGGGCCTGACGGGCGACACTCCTTCGGCCCAGGAGGCGGTTCCGGTTAGTCGGCTGCTTCGTCTTCCCCCGCGCGGCGTTGCCCGAGGCCATTCTGTTTGGCAAGCGCCGACCGCCGTTCGGCATAGTTCGGCGCCACCATCGGGTAGCTGGGGTCAAGGCCCCATTTACGCCGGTATTCCTCCGGCGTCATATTGAACGACCGCAGAAGATGCCGTTTCAGCATCTTCATCGGTTTGCCGTCTTCCAGACAGATGATGTAGTCGGCGAAGACAAACTCCTCCACCGGTACGGCCGGTTCCTGTTGTGCCATCCGTGGCGACGGAAGCTGGCCCAGGGTGGCGAGGGTCTTGTATACTTCCCGGATGGCCAATGGCAGTGTCGCCGGTTCCATCGATGTGGTTGCGGCATGCGCGGCAACGATCTGCGCGGTCAGCCCAAGAAGTCGAGGGTCTGCGGGCTTTTCAGCCATCGTGAAGCCTTTCGAGGATACTGGCGAAGCTGCAATAAACCGATTCGGTGAGAACGACGACAATTACATAGATACAGTAAATGGGAATCGTGACAACTATGCAAGATGTGACTCGGGAAATAGATATAACAAACGACCTCTGCCCGATGACGTTTGTGCGCACTCGTCTTGCATTGGACGGCATGGCACCAGGTGAAATCCTTCGGGTGCGCCTCAAGGGAGACGAGCCGCTCCGCAATGTCCCTCGCTCCGCTCGGGAGCAAGGTCACGAAGTCCTGTCGTTGGAAACGGATGCCGAGGGAATCAGTCTTCTGGTGCTGCGCCGCGGCAAGTAAGGTTCTGGGCCGGAACCAGACAAAGCAATTTGCCGCCGATGCCTGGTCCTGACGACGTGCCATGATGATCGTCGCCACCGGACGACAAGCGCAGCCGGTCAGGAGGCCAGTCGGGAAGGGGCGGTCCTTTGGCGTTCGGTCACGGCGCGGGGACGAGCGAACACCGCATCACGGAGGCATCGGAACCGTCTGCATAATAGCGCCGGCGGCTGCCGGCCTCGACGAAGCCTGCCTTGCGATAAAGCGCCAGAGCGGCCCGGTTCCGAACGGAAACCTCCAGGAACAGCGCGTTCGCACCGCGCGCCGCCAAAATTCCCATCGCCTCGCGAAGCAATGCGCTGCCGCACCCGTTCCGTCGCGCGTCCGGCGCAACCGCAAGCGTCAGCACCTCGGCTTCGTCCGCGGCGATCCGGATCAGGATCAGACCGCCCGCTTGATGCACCAGACCGATCACGCCGGGCAGGTCCAACTGGGCCCGAAAAGCATCGGCGTCCCAGGCTTCCGCGGGCGAAAAGGACGCTGCGTGGACGGCGGCCATCACCTCGGCCCAGGCTTGTGTCGCCTGGATGATCTGGTCAGGTGACGGCGCCATCGCCGACAGCCTGCGGACGCGCCGCAGGCGCATCCACGTAGAGCGGTTCGGTTGGCAAAGGCGGCAAGGCGCCTGAAGCCCGGCGGAGCGCCACGGCGGCGATGTGGCGCCCGACCGGATGGTGTGCATTCGTCAGCATGATGTCACCGCCCTGCGCGGCGAGACGACTGGCGACGTCGAGCGATGCGGGGCCCGCGACCGCGATCGGCCCCGACCGTGCGGGCAGTTCGGTAACGGCGACCGACAGGATCTGGCCGCCGATCTCCAGATACACACGGCCGCGACGCGCCGGGGTTGCCACCCAGAGGGTCCGGGCGCCTAGTCGAGGCAGCGATTCGGCAATGGCCTCGCCGACGGTGACCCCGACAGCACGAACGCCCCCGGCGTAGGCCAGGCCCTGCGCGAGCGCCACGGCACTGCGAGTCCCGGTGAAACTGCCGGGACCGACCGTGACAGCGACCAGGTCGACATCGGCGGGCGCGATGCCGGCAGCACGCAGGCACTCCGCCACCTGCACGGGCAGCAGCGCAGCGTGTCCGCGCTCCAGCACCTGGTGGCGTGTGGCCAGCATCGTATCCCCGGCCATTAAGGTCGCCGAGCAGGCGCCGGTCGCCGAGTCAAGCGCAAGGACGCGCCACGCCGCCACAGGCCGGGGCGGCCGGCCGTCGGCGGCGCTCATGTCAGGCGAACTGGGCAGCCTCATCGAACGTGAGCCGCGGCGAGCGATTGAACAGCCCCTCCGGATCACCGTAGCCGATATTGACCAGGAAGTTGGAGCGCCAGCCGTTATGGGCGAAGAACGCCGCATCGACCTTGGCATTGTCGAAGCCGGACATCGCACCCGTATCCAGGCCCAGGGCTCGGGCGGCAATCATCAGATAGGCCCCCTGCAGCGTGCCGTTGCGGAATGCCGTGGTCGCCGCCAGCGAGTCATTGCTGGTGAACCAGCTTATCGCATCGGGATTGTGCGGAAAAAGCTGTGGCAGCTTCTCGTAGAACTTCGGATCATAGGCGACGATCACGGTGACCGGCGCGCTCATGGTCTTTTCCAGTGTTGCCCGACGACAGGGCAGGGGCAAGCTTCTCCTTGCCTTCCTTGCTGCGGATGAACACGAACCGCGCCGGCGAGGAGTTGGCGGAAGTCGGTCCCCACTTCGCAGGTCATACAACTCGCGCAGCGTATCGTCGGAAATCGGGATCAGGCTTGCCACTTGTTGTGGGTGCGCGCTTCCCGGAACAGCAGGTCGTGGCCCGCCGTATCGATCGTCATCAGCCAAACTCCTGGGCAAATAGGCCGCGTGACATGCGGCCGGCAAAATGATGCGTTGCAGCGTAACGCAGCCGCCGGCTTCGTCAACTCGCCCGCATTCGAAGGGCGGCCCGAGGTCAGAATTCGACCTGTTCGACGGCGACGACCTCCGGAACGTAATGCTTCAGCATGTTCTCGATGCCGTGCTTCAGCGTCGCCTGGAGGACGGGCAGCCGGAGCATGACCCTTGCATGTGCAGTCGGACGATGCCGTCGCGGATAGCCGCGGAAGACGATGTCGCCGCCATCGCCGGCAACGGCGGGGCGGACGCGGGTGTCCAGCAGTTCCTTGATCTGGTCGACGACTTCCTGGTCGGCCGGATCGACGTCTTCCTCCGATCAGGTCGTCATCGTCACTGTCGATCACCGGCAGGCCGGCGACGAAATGGTCCATGATGGCGCCCAGCACCCGTGGCTTCAGCGCCTGCCAGGAAATCTCGTCGGTCCGGGTGACGGTGATGAAGTCGGCGCCCAGGAAAACGCGGCCGACGCCTTCCAGGCGGAACAGCGCGGTTGCCAGCGGGCTGCGGGCGGCGACTGCGGCGGAGGCGAAGTCGGCCGTGCCGAAGTCCATGACGTCCCGCCCCGGCAGGAATTTCAACGTGGCCGGGTTTGGGGTGCTTTCGGTTTCGATGAACATGACGAGCCGATCCTGGATGTGGTTAAATCCGGACCGCTGCGGTCCGGCTTTCTTCGGGGCATACATCGGTCGAATCAACGCCTCTGGCAAGATGGGCGCGTACACCGAATGTGCTTTTCCTGGGATAATGGCAGCAGCCCGACGCGCTGACCGGCTGCGTCCGGGATCAGTCAGCGGCGATCGAGACGCCGCCAAGGCGGGCGGCATTCGGCGTAGGCCCGGACCGCGTCGCCAAAATGCTCGAAAATCGCGCGCGAGACGGGTTCGGTGCGCCAATCGTATTCCGGGTGCCATTGGACGCCGACGGCATAGCCGATGGCAGGTCCGGCCTGACTGGCGACCACCCGTACCGCCTCGATCGTGCCATCCGGGGCAACGCCTTCGACGACCAGCCCCGGCGCAAGCCGGTCGATCCCCTGGTTGTGCAGCGAGTTCACGGCGATGTCCGTCGCGCCGGCCAAGCGATGCAGCCAGCCGCCGGAGACGACCCGTATCCCGTGCGCCTTGCTCTGGCGTACCCGAGCGGAGGGCTGCATCGGGGTGGAATGGTCGATCCGATCGGGCAGATCCTGCAAGCGCTGGTGCAGCGATCCGCCCAGGGCAACGTTGAGTTCCTGGAAACCGCGGCAGATCGCCAGCAGCGGCACGCCGCGCGCGATGGCCGCGCGGATCAGCGGCAAGGTGATGCCGTCACGCGCCGGATCCTCGGGCGTTCCTTCGGCGTGCGGCGGGCCATCATACAGGGTCGGCTGCACGTTGGAGCGGCTGCCGGTCAGGATGATGCCGTCGAGCCGGTCGAGCAGGGTTTCGATATCGGCCGTCGGGACCATTGGCCGGCAGCAGGATCGGCACACCGCACGATGACCTCATCGGTCGCGCGCACGTAAGTGTCGGACGCGGCATGGTTTGGCATGCCGAAAATACCGAACTGCTTGGTGCAGCAACTGATGCCGACAAGCGGCTTGACGACGCGGGCTGACCTCATGTTAGCAAGGATCATTCCCCAGTTCCGCGGCAAAAAGAAGACTTTTCCCGCGACGATCCGACAATGCAGTCATGCGATGAGTGGTTGCAGGGCTGGAGCAGCATGACATCGCTTTCGCTCAGCCATCCTGATCCAGGTGTTTGTTTGGTCGCGTGATTCAGACCTCCGGCGATTCCGCCTCCGGTCATCACGCTCTAACGCGGGTTTCCGGAGACGCTTGCAGGCAGGCTTATCTGAGTGAACAGGAGTGGGTCGTAAGTGCCGCCAAGCTGGATGTTATCGAGCGTGACATGGGTCTCTCGCCGCTGTGCGTCGACAACGGTCCATTGCCGCAGCGCCAGCGGCTGGTCGGAAAAAATCAGCGTGAGGCTGCCGTCGCCGGGGCTTTCGGTGCGCACGACCGTCACCTGCAACTGGCCGGGCTGACGCTGGATTCCCGTGACTGTCACAGCGCCGGACAGGGTCACGTGGTCCGCCAGCAGGATACCCAGGGGCGTGCGGCTGAGAGGAATATTGCTGGTCTGCTGCAGCGACGCATCATGAAACGTCAGCACACCGCTCGTCGACGAGCAGCAGGAACGGGGAGGGCGGGTTATACTGGAACCGCATGTGTCCGGGCCGTTCCAGCCAGGCCGTGCCCTCTGAAAGGCCGCCATCCGGGGCGACCTGCAGAAAATGCGCTTTTAGCGATTTCAGCCCATTCAGGTAGGTCTCGACCCGCCCGATATCCGCCCGGTCCTCCGGTGTTTGCGTGATCGGCGTCACCGCTCGGGCCAGCGCAGGCGCGGTGAGAAGGGGCAAGGCGGTCAGTAGCAGTCGGCGGCGTGAGAACATTCCGGCGATGTGGTCTCTCGCGCCGCGCTTTGCAAATGCCTGGAGCAGGATGACATCGCTTTCGCTCAGCCATCCCGCTCCGGAGCGCGTCGGCTGATCGGCATGACGGGATGCTCGGCGATTCCGCCTCCGGTCATCACGCTCTGGCGCGTATGGATGCGTGTTGCAGACCTCGGCGATTCCGCCTCCGGTCATCACGCTCTGAACGATGGACCCGCTATTCGGCCGCGGCGGGCATGGCGCCCTGCTCCAGCCAGAGTTCCGGGGCCAGCTCCTCCGGCCGGTTCGGGAAGAACAGGGCGCAAAGCAGGGTGACGACGCAGAAGCCGGACAGGACCGCCGTCACGACGCCGACGCTGCCGGTCCGCTCGTACAGGATCGAGACCACCGGCGCAGCGGCGGCGGCACCCAGGAACCCGACGAAGAAGCGCACCGAGTAGATGCGTGCGCGAAGCGCGGGGGAGATGTAGCGGGCGGCCATCGTCTCGTTCACCGTGACCTGCCCGAAGATCGACGCTGCGACTGCGGCGCACAGCGGCAGAACCAGCCAGCCTTGCGCGAAGGACAGCGACGCCATCGCCGGCGTCAGCACCAGGCTGACCGGCAGGAAGATGCGCTTGAGCGTGTTGCGGTCGATCATCCGCCCGACGGTGAACTGCGTCAGCGCGCCGCACAGCGTCACCAGGAACGCGACAGACGCCGACCAGCGGCAGCAGGCTTTCGTTGCCGGCGAGCCGTTCCTGCAGCAGCTTCGGCAGCAGGATGGTGAACGCGTTGAACACCAGGCCCGACGACGCGGCGATCAGCAGCAGCACGAGCACGGCGCGTCGCACGAGATGCGCCGGAATCGGCGGGAAGGGGCGGCTGTTCGCCAGCACGCCGCCCCGCACCATCGGCGTGCGCATCCAGATCAGGCCCGCCAGCGCGCACAGCAGCACCGGGCACCAGGAAGGCAGCCCGCCAGCCGACGGCGTTGGCGAGGAACGCCGTCACCACCGGCGCCAGCGCCACACCCACATTGCCGAACACACCGTTGACGCCGATCGACCGGCCGGGTTTGTCGCCCGCGGCTTCGACCAGCATCGTCGTGCCGATCGGGTGGTAGATCGCCGCAAATCCGCCAGCCACGGCCAGCGCGATCGCCAGCCAGACCGGCCCGGGGGCGAAACCGGCCGCGAGCAGGCCTCCGTCCGGTCCCGAGGAAGAATGCGGCCATCAGCACCTTGCGACCGAAGCCGCTGCACCAGCCAGCCCTGCGGCAGCGACAGCAGACCGTAGAGCACGAACATCCCGGTCGCCAGCGCGAGGATCGGCCCGTAATCCGACCCGAATGCGCCGTCCGGCGCGGCCATCGCCAGCACCGCGGTCGGCAGGATGAGCAGGCTATAGTGCGTGAAGGTGTGTGCGGTGTTGATGAAGACGATCTGTCGGGTCGTCGGGGACATGGGACGTTTCTCTGCCTCGGGTTGTTGCTGCTGCGCTGACCGGGCTGCTGGCCAGGGACGGCAGGAAGTTCGGTCATTCGCGCGGCTGTCGTTTCGCGGGACTCTCGTTTTGCAGGACTGGCGAATATCCGAGGTCGACTGTATCGTTGGCCATATGGCGATGTCAGGCCAAGTTCTGTCGCAAAACAGCCAAACGCGGCTGCGGCCGTTCGAGAACGCGCCGCGCCCTTTGGTCGGCTATTCGCAGGACTATCCGGCCGGCCACGACACGGCGCTCCACCGCCATCCGCGTGCCCAGATGCTGTTCGCCATCGACGGGGTCATGCGCGTGACGACAGAGCGGGCCTTGTTCACGATTCCCCCGGGCACTGGCCTATGGGTGCCGGCCGATGAGATGCATCGGGTGCGGATGGACGGGCCCGTTCGGATGCGCGCCCTGTTCCTGCGCGCCGATGCCGCTGCATCTGGCCCCGACAAAACGGTCGTCGTCGCCGTCTCGCCGTTGCTGCGGGAGCTGATCCTGACGGTCTGCGCCGAACCGGTCGTCTGGGATGCCAGCGGCCCGATGAGGCTGGTCGCGGAGCTGGTGCTGCATGAGATCCGCCGAGCGCCGACGCGTCCGCTCTCGCTGCCGGGATGTCGTGATCCTCGTCTCGCCCGTGTGGCGGCTGCGTTGACAGCCGATCCTTCGGATGGTCGCGACCTGGGACAGCACGCCACTGAGTCCGGCGCGTCGGTCCGCACTCTGGCGCGGCTCTTCAGGTCGGAAACCGGTATGAGCTTCCAGCAATGGCGGCGGCAATTGCGGATGACCGAAGCGCTGGCACGCCTTGCACGTGGCGAAACGCCAGCCCGAGTCGCCGCTTCTGTCGGTTATGCCAGCGTGCCCGCCTTTGGGGCTGCGTATCGGGAGACGTTCGGCATAACGCCCGCCGGCCGCGAGCGCGCCGATGCCATGAGGCGGAGTCCGTTGGAATGCGACCTCTAAGCCGTTTCGGACTGACCGTAATCGCCCATCCCCGTCATGGCCCGGCTTGACCGGGCCATCTCGTGCAGCGGGGGACGCGGCGCGCGGGAGACTGTGCCCCACTGGATAGGGATGGCCCGATAGGGATGGCCCAGTCAAGCCGGGCCATGACGGTGTCGGTTTCCAGTCAGCCTGAAACTAGACTAGCCGTCGGCGCGGGGGACCCAGGGGATCGCCGCTATTTCGATCCCTTCCTCGACGAGGCTTTCCGCCTGGTCAGGGGTGGTTTCGCCATAAATCGCGCGATGCTCGCTTTCTCCGCGGTGCATCTTGCGGGCTTCGTCGGCGAAGGTCTCTCCGACATAATCGCAGTTTTTCTCAACCTCGGCGCGCAAACGCTGCAGCGTCGCGAGGACCTGGGCCGGCAGGCGGCCGCTTGCCGTCATCCCGCGTTCGGGTGGCAGCACTTCAGCCTGGGGCTCACGCGGTTTCACCGGGGCCGGCACCGCTTCCCGGGTCGAGACCGCGGGCGCCATCAACGCACGCTCGACATCCGTGCCGCCGCACTCCGGGCATTCCACCAAGCCGAGCTTCGCCTGCTTGTCAAACGTTGTGCTGTCCTTGAACCACCCATCGAAACTGTGGTCCTGGCCGCACCGCAACTGGTAGTGAATCATCCTTTGTCCTGACCGCAGCCAATCGTCTGCTTCATAGCTGTGACAGTCTGGCACTCGCAGCAAGGGAGTGCCAGCTTATTTCATCGCAGGCCCAGGAGCGGATCGAGCTTTCCGGCGCGGTCCAGCGCAAGCATGTCGTCGCAACCGCCGATATGCTGGCCATCGATGAAAATCTGCGGCACGGAGGTACGGCCACCCGAGCGGTCCCGAGATTCCTGGCGGGCCGGGGACCCGTGAGGGGCATTGATTTCGTGGAATTCGATGCCCTTCGTGGTCAGGACATGCATCGCGCGCTCACAATAGGGACACCAGGGCTGCGTATAGATTTCAACATTCGGCATCTGAATCACCTCTTGGATACGATTTTGGACTGATCTGCCCGCCGCGCAAGTTCACTTAGGCAATCAGCCCGATCGGCAACGCAGCCCAGAGTCGAGCCACCATTGCCGGATGGCTTTCAGCAGAGCGCCCACCGGCGGACCAGGAGGCAGGCCGGCTGCCAGGACATCGCGGCCTTCAAGCGGGAACACCGGTTCGGTCATGACGGCGATGCGGTCCCGCAATTCGGCTGGTGCGCGGTCGAGCCACGTCCGGTCGATCAGGTCCGCCTTGCGGTAATCGGCCAGAAAACGCCGGAGATCGGCGTCGCCCGCCTCGAGCGCAACCGAAGGCGTGGCAAGCAGCCGCAGCAGCCGGTCGCGGTCGTCGTTCGAGAGTTTCAAGCGCGCTGCGAGCGCGGCGGGATCACCGGTCAGCATCGCTGCGATGCGCAAGATCGGGTCGGGTGGCAGCCCGGCAAGGCGATCAATCGCCAGCGCCTCGGGCACAACGGCGGACCAGACGCCGAATTGGTGCATCAACCCGATCGCCGGTTCCGGTGACGGAGCCGCAAGAATCAGGTGGAGCTCATGCCAGATGCGCTCCTTCGATAGCCGGTCCAGCCCGGGGACGCCCGAGCGAAGTGCCTCGGTCGTCGGTTCGTCCGGCGGCTGGGCGGCATAGCGCGCGTAGAAGCGGAAGTAGCCGGAGAATGCGCAAGTAGTCCTCGGCGATGCGCTCCGCCGGGTTGCCGACGAAGCGTACCCGGCCGGCGCGCAGATCCTCGATCCCGCCGAAATAGTCGAAGACTGAACCGTCGCGCCCCAGCGACATGGCGTTGATGGTGAAGTCGCGCCGCGCCGCGTCCTGACGGAAATCGGTGGTGAAGGCGACGCGGGCATGGCGGCCGTCCGTTTCGACGTCCCGCCGGAGCGTGGTGATCTCGAAGCCCCTGCCGTCGACCACGGCGGTGAGGGTGCCATGCGCAAGACCGGTCGGCACGACACGGATACCGGCAGCCCGCAGGGCCGCGGTGGCAGCGTCCGGCAGCAGAGGGCCGGCAAGGTCGATATCGGCCACAAGCCGGCCAGCCAGTGCATCGCGCACGGCACCGCCGACCACGCGTGCCGACGGCAGCGCATCCCAGATCCGCGAGAGGTCGGCGTCATCCTGAAACGGCGGTGGATCGATGCGCATCATGGCGGGCGGACCGGATCGGGTTGGTTCCCGGATTGGCTCCCGGGTTGGCTCCGTGGGGGGCGCACAGGGCCACCGGGGACAATGCGACCCTCTTGCAGGATCGCTGGCCGATACCGCTCCTTCGCATCGCCGGCGACCTGATGGCGCGTCCAAAGCAATCCACCCAGCATCGCCAGCACCCCACAGCCAAGGCCGACGATGAACCAGAGAGGCAGGACGCGCGTGCGGAAATACAGTCGCCATAGCGCGAAAGCGGCAAACGGGGCCAGAAACAGCACGATCTCGATGATCCGCGGCATGGGCCCCCAAATCTCAACGGGACTTACGGCGGCGCGGTCGTATAGATCAGGTCGACCGTCCGCGTCAGGCTCTCCCGCCAATGCGGCAGGCGCACACCGAATACGGCCTGCAGGCGGCTACAGTCCAGCCGGGAGTTGGCGGGACGCCTCGCCGGGGTTGGCCAGTCGGCCGTCATGATCGGCGCGACCTCGGGGATTTTCGCACCGTGGCGGGCAGCTTCCTCAAACGTCGCGACGGCAAGGCCGAACCACGTGGTTTCACCGGATCCCGCGGCGTGGAAGATGCCCTGATAGGCGGGCTGCCAGCCGGTACGGCCGATGGTCGCAACGATCGCCAGGATCGCATCGGCAAGGTCGCCGGCGACGGTCGGGCAGCCATGTTGATCCGCCACAACGGTCAGACGGTCGCGGGTCTTGCCGACCGCCAGCATGGTTCGCACGAAATTCCTGCCGGTCTCCGCATAGACCCAAGCCGTCCGCAGAATCGACCGCTCGGGCGCCCGATTCCAGCACGGCCTGCTCGCCGGCCAGCTTGCTGGCGCCGTAGACGCCCTGGGGTGCGACCGGATCGGTCTCCACATAAGGGGCAGGCTTGAGGCCGTCGAACACGTAGTCGGTGGAGATATGGATCAGCGGAATATCCGCGGCCGCGCAAAGGCGGGCGAGAGCGGCGGGGCCGTCGCGATTGGCGCGGTAGGCGGCGTCGGCGTCGCTTTCGGCCTTGTCGACGGCCGTATAGGCGGCGGCGTTGATGACCAGCCCTGGCCGAACCGCCTGGAAGACGGCGGCGATGCTGTCCGGATGATCGAAATCGAAGTCGGGCCGGCCGACTAGCAGCACTTCGGCACGCTGCGCCAGGGCGGACGCAAGCTGCCCGGTGCCGCCGGTCACCAGGATCGGGCGTTCAGACATGAAACAGCGGCGGACAGTCGCGCAGCCGCGGCAGGACCTTGTCCTTGTCCGAGAGGATGACCTCATCCGGCGCAATCGGCCAGGCGATCGCCGATATCGGGGTCATTCCAGATGACGCCGCGTTCGGCTGGTTTGTCGTAGGGCGCGGTCACCTTGTAGATCACCTCGGTTTCCGCCGTGAGCGTGCAGTAGGCGTGCAGAAAGCCGACCGGCACCCAGATCTGGGCCCAGTTCTCGGCGCTGATCTCGGCGCCGACCCATTGGCCGAAGGTCGGCGAACCCTGGCGGACATCGATCGCCACGTCGAAGATCGCGCCCTTGGTGCAGCGGACCAGCTTGCCCTGTGCGTTGGCGCCGATCTGGCAATGCAGTCCACGCAGCACGCCGCGTGCCGTGGAGACGGCATGGTTGTCCTGCACGAAGGGACCGGGGATGCCCGCATCGGCGAAACGCAGATAGTTCCAGGTTTCCGAGAAGAAGCCACGCGGGTCGTTGAACCGCGGCGGCGTGATCAGCTTGACCTCGGGGATCGCCAGCGCCTCGACCTTCATGCGCGTTCTCCGTCGGCCAGCTCGATCAGTGCCCGGCCCAGATCGGTCTTGCCGAGGTGGCTGGCATAGCGGCGCAACTGGTCGGCATCGATGAAGCCCATGCGGAACGCGACTTCCTCCGGGCAGCCGACGAGCATGCCGGTGCGGGACTGGATCGTCTGCACGAACGTGGCTGCCTGCAACAGGCTGTCGGGCGTGCCCGCGTCGAGCCAGGCGCAGCCGCGGGACAGTTTCTCGACCTGCAGCGTCCCCATCTCCAGATAGACCCGGTTGAGGTCGGTGATCTCCAATTCGCCGCGCGCCGACGGCTTGATGCGCGGGGCGATCTCGTTGACCTGTTCGTCGTAGAAATAGAGGCCGGTGACTGCCCAGTTGCTTTGCGGCACGGCCGGTTTTTCCACGATCTCCTGCGCCTTGCCGTCCGGGTCGAAGCTGACCACGCCATAGCGCTCTGGATCGCGGACCTGGTAGGCGAAGACGGTCGCGCCTTTCTCTCGTTTGGCGGCTCCCTGCAGCAATTGGGAGAGATGATCGGCATGGATGAGGTTGTCGCCCAGCGCCAGGGCGCAGGCCTCTCCGCCAAGCCAGTCGCGGCCGATCAGGAAGGCCTGTGCAATACCGTCGGGGCGTGGCTGTTCGGCGTAGGCGAAGCGGACGCCGAAGCGGGCGCCGTCGCCCAGCAGCCGCTGGAACTGCGGCAGGTCGGCGGGCGTGGAGATGATCAGGATGTCACGGATGCCGGCCAGCATCAGGGTCGACAACGGATAGTAGACCATCGGCTTGTCGTAGACCGGCAGCAGTTGTTTCGATGCCGCCAGCGTCATCGGGTGCAGCCGGGTGCCGGAGCCGCCGGCGAGAAGAATGCCCTTCATGCTGCTTTCCCTTTTGCCTCTGTCGTGCATTTCCCATCGCCTTTCCCCTCTGGCGCAACACCAAGCCGCTGTCCGGCGTAGCGGGCGGCGCGCAGGGTCTCCCACCATGCGCGGTTGGCCAGATACCAGTCGATCGTCTTGGCCAGGCCGGTTTCGAAGTCGTGCGGCGCGGTCCAGGCCAGTGCGGCCTCGGTGCGGGAGGGGTCGATCTCGTAGCGGAAATCGTGGCCGGGACGGTCGGTGACGAAACGGATCAAGCCGTTCGCGCGGCCCGGCGGGGTCGGGCAGCCGGCGATCGAGATGGGCGCAGATCGCCTTCACGACCGCGAGGTTGGTGCGCGGCTGCCGGCCGCCGATCGCGTAGGTCTCTCCTGGCTTTCCGTCTTCGATGACGCGGACGAGAGCCGCGGCGTGATCCTCGACGAACAGCCAGTCGCGCATGTTGGACCCGTCGCCGTAAACCGGCAGATCCTTGCCCTCCAGCGCGTTGAGCGTGACCAGCGGAATCAGTTTCTCGGGAAACTGCCAAGGACCGTAGTTGTTGCACGTGTTCGAAACGATGGTGGGCAGGCCATAGGTGTGCTGCCAGGCGCGGACCAGATGGTCGGAGGCGGCCTTGGTGGCGGAATAGGGGCTGCGCGGATCGTAGGGCGTGGTTTCGGTGAAGGGCGGGTCGTCGTGCTCCAGCGCACCGAACACTTCATCGGTCGACACATGATGAAACCGGAATGCGGCCTTCCGAGCGCCCGTCAACCCCTGGTAGTGACGACGGGCGGCTTCGAGCAGCGTGAAGGTGCCGACGACGTTGGTCTGCACGAAGTCCGACGGGCCGTCGATCGATCGGTCGACGTGGCTTTCGGCGGCGAGGTGCATCACCGCGTCCGGATCGAAGGTCTCGAACACCTCGCGCATGGCACGCGGCATCGGCGATGTCCGCCTTGATCAGCGTGTGCCGAGGGTGGTTAAGCGCAGCTTCCAAGCGCGTCTTCCGACGCAGCGTAGGTCATCTTGTCGACGTTGCCGATGAAATGATCCGTCTGCCGCAGCAGGTGACGCACGACGGCGGAGCCGATGAAACCGCAGCCGCCGGTCAGCAAAAGTTTCATACGTGCACGCATCCTTGCCGATTCGGGGGCGCCGGTGAGGAGCGCCGATTAAAAGGCGCGGTCGGGCCGGCCGCTTACGAGGTTGTGCGGTATCATTCTTTGGGCGGCGGCAGCAACCGTAAGCTGTTTAAACCTCCCAAAAACAGGCAAATCGTCTTGTCCCGCCATGCAAGTGTCTGTTCAGCCTCCAGTGCCTCACCGAGGCCAAGCGCCCGGCGCTGAGGTCCGGCCAACAGCAGGTGCAGGAATTGTTCTGCCGAGAAAACGGTATCGTGATCCGCGACTTCCCCGCGTGCCACGGCGGCGCGGAGCAGGGCGGCAATGCGAATGACGCCGGCATTGGCTCCGGCCTCGTGCATCATGCGCGGCAATTCCGGAAAGCGGCTGCTTTCGGCAACGAGCAGGCGGTACAGCGCGACCGCCTCGGTCGTCAGGGCCACCGCCATGATCCGGTCGGCCGCCTGACGCAAGGCGGCCTCGATGGGTGCAGCGGGCTCCCATTCGCCGGACAGGACGAGCCATTGCGACATGAATTGCTCGACGACCGCGCGGAACAGGGCCGGCTTGCCGGACCAGCGCGCGTAGATGGTGCGCTTGGCAACCGAACATGCCTTGGCAATCGCCTCGATCGACGTGGCGGCATAGCCGTCGCGCAGGAACGATGCGGTGGCCTGTTCCAGGATGGCGGCTTCAAGCCGAGCGGCGCCGGCAGCCGTCGGGCGGCCAGGCTTGGGCTTCGCCGGGCGACGGCCTCGGTTTTGATGTGTCGCGTAGCCAGCGGTTTTGCTGACTGGGCTTGGCATCGGTCCTAGTATCCCCAGCCGTAATAGGCGCGGTGGGGATGGTAGTAGCCGGGACCGGCCGGAACAATCACGCAGCCGGACAGAAATAGCGCCGCAACGAGCATGGCGGCGATACGGAACGCGGTCTTGGCTTGCGACATCATGGCAAATCCCCTTGCTGTGTGCAGGGATTTGGTAGCGGGAATAATGAAACGCAACGGGTGTGTTGCAATTCTAATTGTAACGCTGACGGGCCGGTGCGGCGATCGACTTGGGTGAAAGAAAACACGGAGCCGGCCCGCAAGCGGGCCTTGGACGGAGGATACGAAGGGCACGGAGGCATTGCAGCACCACCGCGGGGACGGGATCCGGGTGTTTAGGGCTCATGTTTGCTGCCTGCGGCAGCCTGTACCGTCCCGGCTGACGCCGTGCGGTTTCGTAACGCGCGAAGCGCTCTGAAATGCTCAGCGCAAATCGCACCACAAAGCGGCCTGCGTTCCAAAAACGCCGTGAAACAGCAACTCCGTGACCTCCGGCTTCCTCCGTCCAAGGCCCGCTTGCGGGCCGCCTCCGTGTGAGGCTTTCGCGGAGTCGAAACCACCCCGGCCCCGCAAATGTCGCACCGGACAGACCCGCTAGGCGCGGACCCCGATCCGACGCAAGGCCCGGTCGATCCACTGCGCGGTGAGCTTCTCGTGCGTGCCATTTTGGCCCAACCGTTCGTGCAGCGCCGGGAAATCAACCCGATCCAGCGCCTGGTCCTGGTTGAAGCAGGAGAACACCACCGTCCGTTCTCCCGTCTGGGGATCCACATGCGGCTGCAGGCACTGGGCGCAGACCTCTTTCATCATACACTGCATGGGCGAGTTGATCGACCCGATGGCACCATGACCCGGCTTCAGATAGGGCGCCAGAACGGCGTGCCGTGCGACACCGACCGCCTGCATCATGCGGTCGGAGCCGATGACGATCATGTGCTCCGCATCAAGCAGCGGCACCGCCTGCTCGCCCAGCCTGCCGGATCCGTAGGCCGCCATTGCCTGCACGATGTTGCCGACAAAGCTGCGGTCCTGTGGCCGCTCCGGGTTGGGGGGGAAGCCGGGCGCCTCATCACAGCACCAGACGATGACGTCGGCGGCGCGTTCGATCTCCGCGACCTTGTAGCGATCGCGCATGGCCTTGTAGCCGGCGAAGTAGATGACCTTCGATCCGGCCGCGCGCGTCGCGGCGCCGATCGAAAACAGCACCGCATTGCCCAGACCGCCGCCGACGAGTGCCACCGTGCCCCCGGCGTGTATCTCGGTTGGCGTCCCGGTGGGGCCCATGAGAACGACACGCTCACCCGGGTTAAGCGTGGCGCACAGGTCGGAACTGCCGCCCATCTCCAGCACGATCACGCTGACCAGCCCGGCATCGGGGTCAGTCCACGCCCCGGTCATCGCCAGTCCTTCCATGTTCAGGACGGTACGGGCAACGCCAGGCTCTTCGTCACGGGCGGCGATCACCTCGAAGTTCTGCAAGCGATAGAACTGCCCCGGCCTGAAGGCTCGGGCGGCGGCGGGCGCACGGACGACGACTTCGACGATCGTGGGCGTTAGGCGATTGACCTCGTGCACCGTCGCGATGAGGGCTCCACGCGCGATGGCGATCAGTTCGGACCCGGAGACCGGGCTGGCCGGCTGCGCCGCCAGCGCCCTGGAAACGACGGGATATCCACGTTTCGCGCCGCCCATCGCCTTAACGACATTGCCAAAAAAACTCGGATGCAGATCCCCGAAGAAGCTGATGAAGCGGCCATTCTCCGCTCGGTGCATCAACACCTGGGCGGCGTCGGGCTTGGCGAGGCCGCGCGCGGGCGTGACTTTCTCGCCGTTCTCATCCACGGCCTGGAAATACCGGCCATCGAGCTGGATGCGGCTGTCTTCGCGCGCCAGGACCGTGTTGGGCTGAGTGCCGGCCGCAACCAGGATGGCCTTGGCGGGAAGCACTGCCTCCGACCCGTCGGCGCGCTTCACCCGCAGGGAAGCGGCATGACCGAAAGCGTCGGTCTCGACTGCGATGGGTGTCAGGCCCTCGGCGAACCGAACGCCCTCCTCCATCGCCTTGGCGACTTCTTCATGGTTCAACGTGTAGGACGGGCTGTCGATCAGGCGGCGGCGATAGGCGAGGGTGGCACCGCCCCAACTGTCCAGCAGTTGAGCGATCCGCGGCTCCGGCTTGGCCCGTTCCGCCGCGATCGCTGCCGCATGCGCCAGGAATTCGTCGGCGATGGCGGTTTCCTCTGCCGTCCAGCGCGCACGCACCGCGTCCACGCCGCGCTCCGCCGTCAAGGTGCGGTAGCGCAGGGCGAATTTTTCCACCTGCCGGACGTAATAGGCGAGGCTTTCGGTGGCCGTGTCGATCGCTGTCAGGCCGCCGCCAATGACGACGACCGGCAAGCGGAGCTGAAGATTGGCGATGGATGACTGTTTCGCCGCGCCTGTCAGTTGCAGGGCCATCAGGAAGTCAGACGCCTGTCGCACGCCGCGGGCGAGGCCGTTCGGTATGTCCAGAACTGTTGGCTTGCCCGCCCCCATGCAGAGTGCGATGTGGTCAAACCCCATGGTCCAGGCATCGTCGATCGACAGCGTTCCTCCGCCGCCGAAGCGGACGCCACCGAAATGGGCGAAGCTGGACCGCCGCTCCAGCAGCAGGCGCACCAGTTTCAGGTAATTCTTGTTCCAGCGAACGGTGATCCCGTATTCCGCGACACCGCCGAAGCCGGCCATGACGCGGTCGTCGAGGTTCTCGAACAGCGTCTCGGCGTCGCGGATCGGCAGGGTGGGCTCGAACGTCAGCGGCTCGATCTTCAGCCCGTCCACGGCAACGACCGTGTGCCCGTCGTTCATCAGATGATGCGCCAGCGTGAAGCCGGCGGGGCCGAGGCCAACGATCAGCACCTTGCGGCCGCTGTCGGGCCTGGGTAGCGGACGGCGGACGTCGAGCGGGTTCCAGCGCGTCAGCAGGGCGTAGATTTCGAAGCCCCAGGGCAGATGCAGGACGTCCTTCAGGACCGAGGTCTCGGCCTGCGGAATGTCGACCGGTTCCTGCTTCTGGTAGATGCAGGCCTTCATGCAGTCGTTGCAGATGCGATGACCGGTCGCTGCCATCATCGGGTTGTCGATGGCGATGGTGGCAAACGCGCCGATGACGTGGCCGGCAGCGCGCAGCGTGTGCATCTCGCTGATCTTTTCGTCCAGCGGGCAGCCGGCGAGCGTGACGCCGAAGACCGACTTCTGGAACTGGCCCGTCTTGCGGTCCTTCAGGCCTTTACTGCAACTATCCTTGCCCTGGGTGTGGCACCAGATGCAGTAGTTGACCTGATCCAGCGCCTGCTGTTCGTTCATGCCGTTATCGGTCAGCGCAAAGCCTTCGCGCGGACGCCAGTCATGTTCCGGCAGACGCAGCATGGTCACGCCGTCACGCTCAATCGTTTCGACCGGTACCAGGTGCTGCGGATCGAGGCGGTGCGGCACCCTGAACAAGGTGCCGCCCTTGTGCGCTGCCTGGCCTTCCGCCGTCAGGGTCGCCCAGGCAGCGTAGCGCAGCGCGTCATCGTCCTCGGGCTGGGACGTGGCGTAGACGGCGAAGCGGTCCTCCGTCAGCTTGCCGCCCAGCCGCGGCTCCAGCACAGCGCGCAGCGCGGGGCCGTCGAACGCCGACGGGTCCGGGTATTTCTTGACGGCCTGGCGCTGGACGAACAGCCGCTTGCAGGCGTGAATCGGATCGAGCGCCAGGGTTTGGCGGGTGAGCGCGTCCGTGTGCGAGCGGATGTCGAACAGCGTGGCGATGAACGCGTCGAGGTGTGGGCCGAGCGCGATGATGAGGTCGGATTCGTCTCGGCCGGACAGGTTCTCGGGTTCGGCACGCGCTGCCAGCAGTCGCTGGTGCAGTGCCGGATCGGCCGTCTGAAGCTCAGACAGGAACTGGCGATCCAGCCGGATCAGGCCGTCGCGATGGGCGAGGTCGGCGAAGGTGAAGCCAAATCCGATGTCATGGGATGCAGAGTAAGGAGCGGTTACCAAATCACGTCACTTTCAACGGGTGAGTCGGCCGGCGATGCCATACGCGGGTCGGCTGGGCAACCCGGATATCGGATCGCCATGGTCGGGGACTATACCCAATCCGGCAATGCTGTCCCGTGCGTATTTGCTGCGGTGCAACAAAGACGAGGCTTTGGCCAGATGCTGGCGGTCTTTGGAGCAGGATGACATCGCTTTCGCTGAGCCATCCTGCTCCAGGTGTTTGTTTGATCGCGTGATTCAGACCTCCGGCGATCTGCCTCGGTCATCACGCTCTAGTCGCCGCTGGCGGCATCCTCGGCCACAGCTTCATTGCGGACCAGCCATTCCAGCAGCTTGCTGACCAGCATCGCCATGGTCAGCGGCTTGGTGATCTGGTCGTCCATGCCGCTCGCCAGGCTCGCTTCACGACTGCCTTCCATGGCGTGCGCGGTGAGGGCAACGATCGGCGTCCGGCAATGCCGGAAGCCTTCGATCTGGCGGATCGCCCTGGTCGCCTCGTAGCCATCCATTTCGGGCATCTGGCAATCCATCAGGATCAGGTCGAATTCCTTTTCCCGATAGGCGCCGACCGCCTCCAGCCCGTTGCGGGCCGTGGAGACGATACAGCCCAGCGTCTCCAGCAGCGCCTGCGTCACGCGCATATTGGCCGGGTTATCGTCCACCAGGAGGATCGAAACGTCGTCACGCCCGGCCTTCCGCAGGGCCGCCTGGAAATCCTTGCTGGCCGGGGAGAAGAAAGCGGGCTGCGTATCGTTGCGCGGTTTCGGCAGCGGTCGCACCGGTTGGATCAACCGGAACCGGGCGGGCCGCATCGGACTTCTTCAGCGTGACGGAGAACCAGAACGTCGAACCGACGTTCACCGTGCTGTCCACGCCGATCGAGCCATCCATCATGTAGACAAGCTGCCGCGCGATGGAGAGGCCAAGTCCGGTGCCGCCGTAACGGCGCGTCATGGAGTTGTCGCCCTGGGTGAACGCTTCGAAGATGGCGTCCTGCTTGCCAGGCGGAATACCGATGCCGGTGTCGGAGACCTGGAAGCGTATCCGGATGGCGCCGCCGGGGTCCGGCTCTGCGGAACACATCAGTGTCACCCCGCCCTCGGACGTGAACTTGATGGCATTCGACAGCAGGTTCGTGAGGATCTGCAGCAGCCTGTGGGAGTCGCCGACGACCATCAGGTTGGCCGTGTCCGGGACATTGGTAACCAGCGAAAGCCCCTTGCCGCGCACCTGATCGGCGAACAACACCCGCGCATCGTGGATCAGCGTCGGCAGATGGAATGGCGCGTATTCGAGTTCAAGCCGGCCAACCTCGATCCTCGACAGGTCCAGGATATCGTCGATCAGGCGTAACAGCGTCTGGCTGGACTGGCTGGCGGTTTCGACATAGCGGCGCTGTGCCGGGGACATCTCGGTCAATTGCATGAGCTCGACCATGCCGACGATGCCGTTCAGCGGCGTGCGGATTTCGTGGCTCATATTGGCCAGGAACTGGCTCTTTGCCGCGTTCGACGTTTCGGCCTGGCGCAGGGCAGCCTGGGTTTCCGAGGCCCTGCGGCGCAGGCCGTCCAGCATCGTGTTGAATGCGGCACCGAGCCGGCGGATTTCCTGGGGGACGAGGCCGCGGAACTCGGGCGCTTCGGCGACGTCGTTGCCGCCCAGCACCTCCTCGGCCGTGGTCGCCACGCTGCGGACCGGCCGCGCCAGGTAGAGCGCGAGCAGCCAGCTCAGAAGGGCTGCCAAAGCAAACGAGACCACGGCGATCATCATCGCCATCTCGTTGACCTGCTCTGCCCTGCGCTTCAGTTCGGCGATCGGCTGCGGCACCATCACGCCCCAGCCGGTCTCAGGAACCACGGCATAACCGGCGATCATGTTGCCGTTGAACACCGGCGAGTAAAACTGGCCGACGCCGGTCTCCCCTCGCATCATCGCCGCCACCACCGGAACGCCGGAAATGTCCTTCGACGCTGCGATCCAGTCTTTGAACGGGTGGGCGATCACCTGACCCCGGCTGTCGACGATCACGGCGTGGCCGCGATCGCCGAAGGCGACGGCCTGCTGCAGGGACACCAGATAGGCCGTGCTCAGCACGCCGACGCCCATACGGCCATCGGACAAGGATTTGACGACGTAGAAGACCGGCGCGCCCGATGGATCGTGATACAGCCGGCTGAATGCGATCCCGCCATGGGCGCCGGTGGCGAGTGCACGCAGTTCCGCCATCAGTGGCGGCAGTGACAGGCATGAATCGGTCGTTGGAAGCCCAGGCAGGGCGGCCTGGACGTGACCATCCGGTCCGATGACGCAGACATGGACGACGTTCAGCGATGTCAGAAGATCGACCAGGCCGGGAAACGGTGTCTCGACCGCGCCGGTGACGAACACGAGCGCGAGGGCAGCCTCGACGTCCCGCACGTACCGGGACATGGTTGTGGTCAGGTTTTGTGCGACCAGCAGATGCCGTTCGCGGACCGAGTCCAGCTCATTCTGGAATGAGGTATTGCTTTCCCACAGCGCCAGCAAGGCAATGGGGACGCCGGCGATCAGCGTGAACGCAATGAACAACAGATGATGCAGCCGCAGGCTGAAACCGATCCGCCGCGCCGCCCTGGCTTTGGGCGTCGAGGTCGCTGCTGGTGACGGTGTCGGGGGCGTCGCAGTCGAAGTGCCCGCACTCATGTCATCGGTCCTTTGCGGCGTATGAGCGTGAGCCCTGATGCGATGTGCCAGGTAGCCACGCAACCTACATACATGTGTAACCGCCGGCTGAATCGCCGTATTTTACCGCGCGCTGTATCAATCGGGTTCCGGCCGGCGACAATCCTCTCTCCATCAACAACCGGCTGTCAGGCCGTTCGGCGCGTCGCCGACAACGGTCGGAGGGCAGGGCAGCCAATATCAAGAATCATTGCCCGCACGGAAAAGTCAACGCTTTTGCGCCGATCCTCATGCATCCGCCTGTCTGATGCCAGCGGCCAGGCCTCTTCGCTTGTTTCGAGACGGTCCGGCCGTATCAAGCCTTTCGGCGACGGCGCATGCGCGGAAGGAGGAGGCACAGCACTCTAATCTCCCCGCTGGCTACCCGCCGGCGGAACGGACCAGGTAGGCCATTCGAACCAGTTCCGCCAGGCTGTGCGCGCCCATGCGGGTCATCAGGTTGGCGCGATGCACCTCCACGGTGCGCGCGCTGATCTTCAGGCCATAGGCGATCGTCTTGTTCGGCAAGCCGGCCAGAAGCCCGTCCAGAACCTCCCGCTCACGCGGCGACAATGTCGCTATACGGTTGCGGATCGCCGTCAACTCCCCATCGCGTTCCGCGTTGACGGCATGACGATCGATCGCCGCGCGGATCGAGCCCAGCAGCGTCTCGTCGGAAAACGGCTTTTCGATCAGGTCTACGGCACCGGCCTTCATTGCCTCCACGGCCAGCGGCACGTCGGCGTGGCCGGTGATGACGATGACGGGCAGTGTGACATTGCGCGTTCTCAACTGCCGCTGCAGTTCCAGTCCGTCCAAGCCGGGCATGCGGATATCGGTAATGATGCAGCCTACCTGCAGCGTGGGCAGAGCCTGCAGGAACACAGTGCTGGATTCGTAGACGCGCACCGCGAAACCCGCCGTCGCCAGCAGAAAGGCGACCGACTGGCGCACGCCCTCATCGTCGTCGATCAGGTGGACGACCGCTTCAGACGCCATCATCCGCTTCCTCCTTGTCCAGATCGTCATCGATGGATTTCAGGGTCATGCGGAAGATCGTGCCGCCGGCTGGGTTGGGCTCCGCCTCCAGTTGCCCGCCATGCGCCTCGATGATCGTGCGGGAGATCGACAGCCCAACGCCCATGCCGTTCGGCTTGCTGGTGACGAAGGGCTGAAACAGATGTGCGGCGATGTCGGGGGCAATGCCAGGGCCCGTGTCGCTGACACTGATCTCTGCCATGCCATCCGGGCGTTCGGCCGTGCTGATGATCAATTCGCGCTTCTCCGTCTCCTGCATCGCTTCGATAGCATTACGGATCAGGTTCAAAATGACCTGCTGGACCTGAATCTTGTCGGCCAGCACAAACCTGATGCGCGGATCGAAGCCGTAGTGAACCTCGACACCGGATTCCTTGGCGCCGACCAGCGCGAGTGCGCTTGCCTCCTCAACCAGTTTTCGCAATTCTTCCACATGGCGCTCGGTCTCCCCGCGCGCGACGAACTGGCGCAGCCGGCGGATGATCTGGCCCGCTCGCAGCGCCTGTTCCGCCGCGCGATTGATCGCGTCGCGCAGCATCAGCGATTGCACCGTGTCCGGGCCGGATAACAGGCGGCGACAGCCATTCAGATAGCTCGCCACGGCCGTCAGCGGCTGGTTCAGTTCGTGTGCCAGCGTGGAGGCCATCTCGCCCATCGCGGTGAAGCGGGACATGTGGATCAGTTCCGACTGCAGGTCCTGCAGGCGCCGCTGCGTCTCGTGCCGTTCCGTCAGGTCGCGGATAAAGCCCGTGAACGAGTGGCGCGTGCCTGAGATCATCTCGCCGACCGCGAGTTCCATCGGGAAGGTCGTGCCGTTGCGGCGCATGCCGACGACGACACGGCCACGTCCGATGACCTTGCGCTCCCCGGTCGCGAAGTAGCGCGCGAGATAGTGGTCATGCATCTCCCGATAGGGCGAGGGCATCAGCAACGAGACGTTGCGGCCGATGACCTCCGTCCGCGTGTAGCCGAACAGGCGTTCGGCGGTGGCGCTGAAGGACTGCATGATCCCCTGGCTGTCTATGACGATCATCGCATTCGGCACCGTCTCCAGCACCGAGGTCAGATGCGCCTCCTGTTCGCGCAGGGCGGTCTCGGCACTGGATGTCGCCTCAGCGGTGAGCAGGATACCGCAGGCCTCATCGCCGGTTTTGCCGCCGCATGCCCGCAGGCGGCGTCCGGACACGGTGCGGAAGGTGACGTCGAAACGCGCCTCGGCCTCATGCAGTGTTGCGGCGGCGGTCTTGCGGTCCTCGGGATGCATCAGGACACAGAAGTCGCTTATGCTGGTGGGGGCACCCCCAAGTAGATCCACGGCGTGCGAAGACAGCATGATGGCGCCGGTCGCCAGTTCCCATTGCCAGATGCCGACTTCGGCTGCGGCGACGGCTTTCTCCGTCGGCACGGCGGTACTGTCCGGGGCTGTCGTTGACTGCATTGTTCTCCGGCTCGTGCCAATCGATTTAGTTGTGGTCTACGCGTGACCATAGCCGTTACCAGGCCTGCCGGGATTTCCGGCGCTTGCACACACCGCTTGGTGGCAATCGCGAGCAGTTTGCTGGTCAAGCTTTAACACAGGGCGATGTGTCATCCAACGAGCGGTTGACCTGTATCAACGTAGTTTTAGGGGATTTGCAGGAACATCCAGCGAGACGAAACAAGAGGAGGGTCGCATGAGCCTGAAAGATCTATTGGTCGTACTGGACGGTACACCACGTGACGAGGTGAAACTGACACTGGCCTTCAACTTGGCACGGCGCACCGATGCGCATGTCCGGGGCCTGTGCGTGCTTGAACATCTGTTGCCGGCTGACATGGCGTTTGCCCTGGGCGGCTACCCCGACATCTGGGCAATGCCGGAATTTGCCCGTCAGATAGATGCGACGGCCAAAGCCCGTGCCAACCAGGTCGAGGCGGCGTTTCGTGACCGCCTGCGGCGTGAGGACGCGAGAGGCGACTGGGAGTTGAAATCCGATGCGCTGCTGCCGTCGGTGTTGCGTTTTGCGCATATTTCCGACCTGGTCATCATCGGGCAGCACGATCCCGATCATCCCGGCCCCGCCATTGCGCGGACGCTGATCGAAGATGCGCTTATGGCGTCCGGACGTCCGTTGCTGATCGTACCGTACGCCGGCCATTACGAGAATGTCGGCAGCAACGTCCTGGTCGGCTGGTCGCATACGCGCGAATCCGCTCGGGCCCTGCATGACGCCGTCCCGCTGATGACGCCGAAAGCGCGGGTTTCGGTGCTCATTGCCGAGTCGACACCATCGGAGGCCGGCACGCTGCCAACGGCCGACGTCGCTGAACATCTTGCGCGTCATGATCTGGAGGTCTCGGCAGCGCGAACGGTCCTGGCGGACCGGGTGACACCGGCGGATGCCTTGCTGGGCTATGCCGCTGATAACGGGTGCGACCTGCTGGTAACCGGGGCCTATGGCCATTCGCGCACGCGGGAGATGATTCTGGGCGGCGTGACCCGTGACCTGCTGCGGCACATGACGTTGCCGGTGTTGATGGCACACTGACCGACCGGTAACGCCGGTGCTGGCACGCCCGTTGTCCAGCATTCTGATGGGTGTCATCGATTGCCGAGACGGGGCTTCCGAACCTGGTTACGCCCGGGTAGCCGCGCGCTACGGTGTGTCGCTGTGTTTGGTGTGATACCGGCAGCCCTTAGGGCTGACCGGTATGTGCGCAGGGTTGGTGTGGCGGCTGCGCGCGAAATCAATACCATACCAGCGGCCCGTTCGTCTTAACACGAGTGAAGACTGCGGGCCGCTGGTATGACGATCAGACCCGCGCGGTGTGGTGGCGACGAAATGACCGAGCGAAGCGGCGCAGGCCGGCCATCTGCTGTTGCACCCAGGTGCCGGTCGCCAAGGCTTCCTCGCCGGATGGATCGCCGGTGCGAACGTAATCACGCGCGAAATCCGCCGTGCCGAATGCCATGTCCCACCAGGGTAGCACAGCGCCGTAATTGCAGCTTCGTTCGCCGGCCGCCTTAATGCCGTGATGAGCCCGGTGGAAGCGGGGCGAGATTAGCAGGCGCTCACCCAGCCAGCCAAAGGACAGCCGGACATTGGCGTGCGCGAGTGATTCCAGGAAACGCAACATCAACACCAGCAGTGGGAATTGCAGCGGCGGCACGCCGATCAACAGAGCAATGACGCCGAACCAGATGAACGCGATCAGGTCGTCCAGCACATGGTTGCGGTCGTCCGACCAGAACGTCATCTGCCGCTGTGCATGATGCAGCGAATGCAGCGCCCACCACCAGCGGAACTGGTGCGACAACCAGTGCCGGACATACTCGGCAAAATCCAAAATGATCGCATACAGAACGAATGTCAGGACCTGCTGTCCCAGCAGGAAGGGAAACAGGCCTTCGAGGGTAGGGGCCACCCAGCCGTGATCTGCCATCCACCCCGATACGGAGACCTGGGCGCGATAGAACAGGACGTAGGTGACCAGCGGGAGCACACCGACGCGCGACAGCAGTGTGTAGACCACGTCCACCCATACGGCACCGCTGTCCGCCCAGCGCTCGACCGGACGCCAGCGCTCCAGCGGCAGGCAGACCGTGAAGGTCACCATCACCTGCGCCACGCCGTACAACGCGAACAGGGCCCAGCCGTAGGACACATCCTCCCAGTTCATCAGGCCCGCCGCATAGAGCGCCGGGATCAGCAGGTGTTCCTGCAGCCAGCCGGCGGCGAGGTCGAACCAGTTGTCCATCAGCGGCTGGACACCGCCGACGGGGACGGCGCGTGCGGATTGAGGAACAGCCCGTGCGGCGAACGTCCTACATCGATCGTCTGATACTGTCCCGTCGCCGGATCGAGGACGGCGACCTTCTCGGCCCAGCGGCGCGTGATCCACAGCTTGCCGTCGGGCGCGAAATCGATGTCGTCGGGACCGCCGGGGATCTCATAACGGCGGATCAGCTTCAGGGTCTTTGAATCCAGCGAAACCGTGGTGCCCCCGGCGCGATTGTTCACCCACAGGATCTTCAGGTCCGGGGAGAGGAACAGGTTGTGCGCACCCTTGCCGGTTTGGACATGCTCAAGAACATGGCCATCGGCGGGATCGACGACCGCGATGTAGTCGGTGCCCATGTCGGCCACGAGGACGTGGCCGTTCAGCCAGAGCACGCCGGCAGGGGTCTTGCCCACCGGCACCGTCCATTTCGGCGTCATCGTGCGCAGATCGAAGGCCGCGAGCTTGTCACTGTCCTGCAGACTGACAAACACCGTCGATGAATCCGGCGAATACGCCAGATGGCTCGGCGTCGCCACGACGGGAAAGCGCTTGACCAGCTTCATCGTCGCCGCGTCGTACACATCGACCTGGTTACGTGCGAGACCATTCACCGTCAGGTATCTGCCGTCCGGGCTGAATCCCAGTTGATAGGGATCCGCCACCGGCAGCCGCTGTTGAATGGCGCCGGTATTGGGATCGAGGAACATCATCTGGTTGCCGGCCGTATCGCCGACCAGCAGGCTGCGTCCGTCGGGGCTGAGCATCAGATGATGCGGCTCACGCAACACGGGAATGCGCCGGACCTCTTTCTGCGTGGCCATGTCCACGACGCTGATCGATGCGCCGGCGGAATTGAGGATGAATGCGATGCCGGCAGCATGCGCGGCAGCAGACTGCAGGCACCAGGCCAAGGCGCAGACTGCAAGAATGTGAAGACGGGACAGGCGCGACATGGCCGAGACACTCCGGCTGAAAAGCGGCCCTCCCTACGCCCCGCGCGGCGAATCGGGCAAGGGTAAACGGTAGAACTCGGCCGTCGTGAACGCGAGCAGGACGCATACGGGTGTCGAGATCAGCACATTGTCGGTTGCGGCGTGTGCAGCGAAGGCGACGAACGCGAAGCGAAGGATGAGTCCTTCCGCCCGCCTGATACGGCTTGTGCCACGGATGACCCAGGCGGCAAACAACAGGATCAACAGCGTCCGTCCGATCTGGCCGCCTTCGACCTCCATCCGGAGATATTCGTTGTGCGCGGCCCAGGTGTGCAACAGGCGGGCAATCGGCCCGTCTGGCGGGATGATCATGTTGCCGGCGCCGATACCCCAGCCGACCCAGGGCGATTGGGCTGCGGCCGCCTCGAACCACGGCCAAAGCAGGTTGCGTCCGCTGAGGTCGCCGGCTTCGGTTTCCACGACGTTGAACAGGCGGACACCGGTCAGTTCGCCGGCGAACAGCACCAGGATCGGCACTGCGCAGGCGCCCAGCAGCAGAAGCAGCCGCCGAGCGTGGGGCGGGAAGGCGGCCGAGGGGATGGCAACCAGGGTCAAACCGGTGACGCCAACGGCATAGGCCAAGGGGGCTCGCGCGCCGGTCAGCAGCAGGATCAGAAAATTCGCCGCCAGCAGCGCGACGTCCCCCCGCCGCCCGAAGCGGTAAAGCTCCGTCAGGCAGGCATAGATCGCCGGAAGGCATACGCCCGCGAGGAAGGCCGGGTGCCCCAGCCCGGCAAGCCGTGCGCCTCCGCTGTCGACGAAGAGCGGGCGCAGGTCCATGAGTGCCAGCGGCACGCAGGCAAGCACGGCAATCAGGGGGCACCATTTGGTGGCGCGGATGATCGCGTCTGGCCAGTCGCGCGGAAGGCGGCAGAAGCAGAACGCGAACGGCGCCGCCGACCCGATGAAGGATCGCAGACTGTCGGTGGCCGTCAGGCCCGGGTAAAGCCCGTGTGCCCAGCCGACGACCAGCATCGCCGCATAGGCCCAGGCTGGGTTCAGCAGATCGACCCTGGCGCCGAACCGCAAGGCACAGACCGCGGCGAGCGCTATCTCGGCGCCTTTCACAGCCGCGATCGTGGTCTGCAGCATCGACGGCTCGACCAGGTCGTGCAGCGTCATCTCCAGGCTCATGCCCGTTGCGATCAGCCACGCTGCGCTGAATGCCGTCGGATAGAGCAGGGCGAGTGTCGCCACCCCGGCCGCCATCGATGCCGCGAGACATGCGCCAAACATCTCCGGCAGCCACAGCCCGCAGGCCAGCGCACCCACAAGCAGCGCGGCCGTGGCGTTGAGCAGGAGGGTTTCCCGGCTTGCTTCGGCGAACATCACACCGCGGTATGCCGGAAAAAACTGAACGAAAGGTTGACGCCCGGTCGTGCCGGTCTTTTCCTGATGGAAACACAAAAGGGGGAAACGGCATGAGCGACCTACACATCCTCGCGACCGGCCTGCGCTTTCCGGAAGGGCCCGTCGCCATGCGGGACGGATCGATCGTCCTGGTCGAGATCGAACGTCAGACGGTCACACGGGTATTGCCGGATGGGCGTTCTGAGGTGGTCGCCTATACGGGCGGTGGCCCGAACGGCCTCGCGGTCGGACCTGACGGGGCGTTCTACGTCTGCAACAACGGCGGGTTCCAGTGGCGGCTGGAGATGAACCTGCTGCGTCCCGCAGGACCTGCGAGCGATTATGCCGGCGGCTGCATCCAGCGGGTCGATCCGGCGACCGGCAAGGTGACGGTCCTCTACGACCGCTGCGGGCCGCACAAGCTGCTCGGGCCGAACGACATCGTCTTCGATGGGCTTGGCGGCTTCTACTTCACGGACCTTGGCAAGGCGCGGGCACGCGATCGGGATTGGGGCGGCGTTTACTACGCTCTGGCGGACGGATCGAAAATTACCGAGGTCGTGCATCCGATGCTGACGCCGAATGGCATCGGCCTCTCGCCCGACGGACGCACACTCTACGTTGCCGAGACGGAGACCGGCCGGCTTTGGGCCTGGGACATCCTCGCGCCTGGCGTGGTGGCGAAGGCGCCGTTCCCGTCACCCCATGGCGGCCGGCTGATGGTCGGCGTGGGCGGTTTCCAGCGCTTCGATAGTCTTGCGGTCGATGCGGCGGGCAATATCTGCGTCGCAACCCTTGTCAATGGATCGGTCAGTGTCGTGGCGCCCCAGGGCGGTCTGGTCCGGCAAGTGCCGATGCCTGACATGTTCTGCACAAATATCTGCTTTGGCGGACCGGATCTGCGGACCGCGTACATGACACTGTCCGGCACCGGACAACTGGTGGCGATGCCATGGGACGGCCCCGGGCTGCGACTGGCGCACGAAGCGTAGTCCCGCGTCGGGCGTTAGGCCGTATCGTCGAGGGAACGGCAGCCAGGAAACGCTCCGGCGCCTGGCGGTTGGGAGACGTGCGCCAGCCTGTCTGCTGCGCGACACTGTCCATAGGTTTTGCAGCCGTTTGTTGATGTTCAAACAGAGGGGGCGGAGGCGTGCTCGCGCCAATCTTCATTGCTCGCAGTACCTTTTTCCTGCACCTTCCCGCTCGGACGGCCTGGATGGACTAACCACGGGCGGACCTACCGGCCGGGCAGCGCCGAGCGTTGAACAGATGCATCCGTGGCCACCCAACAAAGGGAGGCTCAATGATGTCGAATGCTTCTACTGGATCTAATGCGGTTTCCGGTATCAGCGGCCTGTCCGAATCCGAACATAACCGGCAATTGCGACGCGCCCTGTTGGCCAGCACGATTGGCACCACGATCGAGTGGTACGACTTCCTGCTGTATGGCACCGTCACCGGACTGGTGTTCGGAAAGGTGTTTTTCCCTGGGTCGTCTCCATTAATTGGCGTCCTCCAGGCGTTTGGCGTGTTCTTCATCGGGTTTGTCGGGAGGCCAATCGGGGCGGCGATATTCGGCCACTTCGGGGACCGCATCGGCCGCAAGGCGACGTTGATCGCCACCCTGCTGATAACTGGCTTCGCGACCGTTGCCGTGGGACTGGTGCCGGGCTTTGACAGCATCGGCATCTGGGGTGCCGTTTTGTTGACTGTCCTCCGCCTGATCCAGGGCATTGGGGTGGGCGGGGAATGGGGCGGTTCGGTGCTGCTCGCGATGGAATGGGCACAGACCAACAAGCATCGCGGCTTCATCGCCTCCTGGCCGCAATTTGGCGCCCCCGCCGGGTTCTTCCTGGCGAACTCGGCGGTCCTTTTTTTCAGTTGGTTGTCGGGCGACCAGTTCCTGGTCTGGGGATGGCGCATCCCGTTCCTTATCAGCATCGTCATGGTCGGCGTCGGTCTGTGGATCCGGCTTGGGATTCTCGAAACGCCGGTGTTCCAGAAGGTCGTCGAGGAAGAGCGGGTCGAAAGCGCACCGGTCCTCGAAGTGCTGCGCCGTCAGCCGAAACAAATTCTGCTTACGGCCCTGCTGCGGCTGCCGGAGCAGGCACCGGGTTATATCTTCGGCGCCTTCATCTTCACCTATGGCACCAGCGTGCTCGGGCAATCGCGTGATTTCCTGCTGTTCGGCGTCATCGCCTCGACCGTACTCGCGTTCCTCTGGGTCACCTGCGCCGGCTACCTGTCGGATGTGATTGGCCGGAAGAGAATGTTCATGCTGGCGTGCGTGATCATGGGGATTTTCGGCTTCGTCTATTTCGCGATGCTCGATACGATGAACCCGACGGTGATGTTCATCGCGATCGCGATCTCGGGGCTGCCGGTGATGACTCTGTATGGGCCTGAGGCGGCACTGATCGCGGAGTTGTTTTCGCCACGCCTTCGATACAGTGGCGCGTCGCTTGGCTATCAGCTTGCCTCGGTCATCGCCGGTGGCCCGGCGCCGTTCATCGCGACGGCGCTGTTCGCAGCGTATCATTCAAGTCTGCCGATCGCGATTTATATCTTGATATGCGCGATCATCGGCCTCGTCTCGACCGCGCTGCTGCGAGAC
>CAVYTN010000020.1:0-9629 GCA_963771475.1 uncultured Alphaproteobacteria bacterium
GTCGCGAACAAGTAAGAGCGGCGGAACCGTGGGCGATGGTGTTCCCTTGGACGCGGTGGAAGATCACGATCCCGCGTAGTACCGGAGGCGGCCGATGTGGACCCTCGACAGTGCTGACCCCGTCATGGCCCAACGCGCCGGGCCATGACGGGGTCAGTGACCCTACCGCGCGCTCGCACCGTTGCCCCTCTTATACCAGCGGCCCGAAGTCTTAAGTCGTGTTGAGATGAACGGGCCGCTGGTGTGGTATTGATTTCGCGCGCAGCCGCAAACCTTACCTCCCTTGGCAACCCTGCGCGCATACCGGTCAGCCCCAATGGCTGCCGGTATTACGCCGCCTTGTCGAGTTCCAACGGGACTGCCACCTTCCCCCCCAACCCTCAGTTCCGCTTTGGCACCTCTTTCAGAAAGTGCGCCAGCCGATCCGCCCAGAAATGCGCATGGCCGGTGGTGCCGTGGCCGGCGGTCTCGGCGCTGGCGGGGATCAGGAGCACTGCGCGTGCTGCACCTTGTTCGCGCCTTCGGTGGCGCCGGTCTGCGGCGGGTTGCGCTCGTCGTCGGCGGAGTTGATGGCCAGCACGTGCGCCGTGATGCGTCCCAGCCCCGGTTCGGGGTCGTAATCGCGCGACGCGTCCCACTGGTAGATGGTGTCATTGGCGTCGGCCGGCGCCTTCCGCCAGCATGTCGTCGACCAGCGCGTCGGCCTTGGCCGTGGTCGGCGCTGCGCCTGCCAGGCCAGGGTGCCGCCGCTGGTGGCGATGCCGAACATCACGCTCGCCAGCTGCAATGACGGCGGCTGCGTGGTGTAGTTGCCGTCCTTATACGCCGGATCGCCCTTGATCGTCTCGATCATCAGCCGGCGCATCATCCAGTTGCGCGCCGCCATGGCGGTGGGCTGGGACGCCAGCGGCACCAGCGCGTCCATGAAGCCGGGATAGGTCTCGCCCCAGACCCAGGTCTCCATCCCGCCCATCGAATTGCCGATCACCAGCCGCAGATGGCGCACGCCCAGGTGCTCGGTCAGCAGGCGGTACTGGGCCGCACCATGTCGTCGTAGTTGTAGCGGGGGAATTTCATGTGCATCCCGTCGGAGGGCTGGTCGATTTCCCGGCGCCGATGGCGTCGGGCAGGATGATGTAATAGCGCGTCGCATCCAGCGGCTGGCCGGGACCGAACAACGCGCCCGCGAAGGTCGGGGTCAGCATGCCGGCGCCCGAGCCGCCGGTGCCGTGCAGCACCAGCACCGGCATGCCGGTCGGCGCGCCTATCGTGGTGTAGTGGATGCGCAGTTCGGGCAGCGTCTCGCCGGTGTGGAACTTGAAATCGTGCGTGACCCAGTCGCCCTGCACCGGCGTGGGGTAATCGGCGGCGTGCGCCAGCCCAGGGAGGCAGAGCACAAAAGCCAGCAAGCCGGCGCGCAGGCCGAAGCGAATATGCGACACGACGGTTCCTCCTTGTTCTTTTCTGTCCGATGCATATCCGGCTCGGTCATTCCCACCAAGGGGGGACGGCTGTTCACAGAATGACTGTTACAATTGAAAGTCATTCCTCCCCGTTATCCACAGGGTGACCCCGCATACGCCGATGCGCCGCAACACGCAGTCAGATACACTGCCGGGGTGAACACCATCGACTCGCCGCTCTTCGGCCTCTCCCAGCGCCTTCCGCCCTCCAACGTCCAGGCGGAGCAGGCGCTGCTCGGTGCGCTGCTGGCCAACAACAAGGCCTATGAGCGGGTCTCGGAATTCCTGGCGCCGGAGCATTTCGCCGACCCGATCCACGGCCGGATCTACCAGGCGATCTCCCGCCGTGTCGAAGCCGGCCAGCTCGCCGACGCCGTCACCCTGAAGGCGGAGTTCGAGCACGCCGGCATCCTGGAGGAGGTCGGCGGCACCGCCTACCTGACCCAGTTGCTGACCGCCATGGTCGGCATCATCAACGCCGGCGACTACGGGCGGGCGGTCCACGACACCTGGATGCGCCGCCAGTTGATCGATATCGGCGAGACCGTCGTCAACAACGCCTTCGGCGCCGACCCCGAACTGGACGGCGCGAAGCAGATCGAGGCGGCGGAGCAGTCGCTGTTCGACCTCGCCGCCGATAACGGCTCCAGCGGCGGGTTCGTCACCTTCGAGCGGGCGCTGACCGACGCGATCCTGGGGGCCGAGCGCGCCTTCCGCCGGTCCGGCAGCGTGTCCGGCCTGACCACCGGGCTGCGCGACCTGGACAGCAAGATGGGCGGCATGCATCCGTCGGATCTGCTCATCCTCGCCGGCCGTCCCGGCATGGGCAAGACCGCGCTGGCCACCAAGATCGCCTTCGGCGCCGCCAAGGCGCTGCAGGCCGAGGCCCGTGCCGATGACCCCAACGCGCTGCCGAAGCAGCGGTCGCGATCTTCTCGTTGGAAATGAGCGCGGAGCAGCTTGCGACCCGTCTGCTGAGCGAGGAGGCGCGCATCTCCGGCGACCGCATCCGCCGCGGCGACATCGGGCAGAAGGATTTCGACAAGTTCGTCCAGGTGTCGCGGGAGATCGCCTCGCTGCCGATCCAGATCGACGACACGCCGGCGATCACCATGTCGGCGCTGCGCACGCGCTGCCGACGGTTGAAGCGGACCAAGGGCCTGGCGCTGGTGATCGTCGACTACCTGCAACTGATGCGCCCCGCGGCCGGCACCCAGCCGGAAAGCCGCGTGCTGGAAATCAGCATGATCACCCAGGGGCTGAAGGCGCTGGCCAAGGAACTGGCCGTCCCGGTGCTGGCGCTGTCGCAGCTTTCCCGCCAGGTGGAGAACCGCGACGACAAGCGGCCGCAACTGTCGGACCTGCGCGAATCGGGCTCGATCGAGCAGGACGCCGACGCGGTGATGTTCGTCTATCGCGACGAATATTACCTGGAGCAGAAGATGCCGAAGGAGATCGCGTTCGAGGGCAGCGGCGACAAATTCAACGCCGCGATGGACGAGTGGCAGCAGCGAGATGGAGAAGGCGCACAACCGGGCCGATCTGATCATCGCCAAGCAGCGCCACGGTCCCACCGGCTCGATCCCGCTGCTGTTCGAGGGCGAGTTCACCCGCTTCGGCGATCTCGACCTCGTCCATTCCGACTATGTCGAGTGAGGCCACGCGGTTGGACGCGATTTCGTCGCGGCGGCGACACCGCGCTGCGGTTCTTGACGTCGATCTCGGGGCCGTCGTCGCCAACTGGCGGCGCTGCCCGTCCCACCGGTCCGGCCGTCCGGCGGTGGTCAAGGCCGATGGTTATGGCCTCGGGCGGGCCCGTGTCGCCCGCGCTGTACGCGGCCGGGTGCCGGCATTTCTTCGTCGCCTATCTGAACGAGGCGCTGGCGATCCGCGACGTCGTGCCCGGCGCGATGCTCGCGGTGCTGGGCGGCCTGATCCCTGGCACCGAGGACGAGTACGTCGCGCACGACCTCACCCCGGTGCTGGGCTCGCTGGACGAGATCGCTCGCTGGCGTCGCCTCGGGCAGGCCGCACGCGATCCTGCACGTCGATACCGGCATGTCCCGGCTCGGCCTGTCGCCGCGCGAAGTCGACGTTCTGGCCGACGATCCTGCCCGGCTGGACGGGATAGCCGCCTATGTGATGTCGCATCTGGTGTCGTCCGAGATGCCGGACGATCCGATCAATGCCGCAGCAGCTGAGCGCTTCGACGGCGGCACGGGCGATGCTGCCGCCCGCGCCGCGCAGTCTGGCGAATTCCTCGGGGATCTTCCTCGGGCCGGCGTTCGGCTCCGACCTGGCCCGGCCGGGCGCGGCGCTTTACGGCATCAATCCGACGCCCGGCGCTGCCCAACCCGATGCAGCCCGTCGTGCGGCTGTCGGTCCGGGTGCTGGCGGTGCGCGAGGTCCCCGCCGGCGACACCGTCGGCTACAATGCCACCTGGACCGCCGCCGCCCGAGCCGAATCGCGACGGCGGCGCTGGGCTATGCGGATGGTTTTCACCGCAGTCCTGTCCGGCCGCGGAGCGGCGTGCTTTGACGGGACCCCCGTTCCGCTGGTAGGCCGCGTCTCCATGGACCTGACCACGTTCGACGTGACCGATCATCCCGCGTGCAGCCCGGCTGCTGGCTGGAGGTTCTTGGCCCGCATCTGTCCCCCGACGACGTCGCCGACGCGGCCGGCACCAACGGCTATGAGGTGCTGACCTCCCTGGGCCGCCGCTTTCATCGGGTGTATCGGCCAGCGTGAACACCTTCTGGACTTCCTGGCGGCCATCGGCCGAGCGGTCATCGGCGTGTGCCGTGACGCCGGCTCGCTGGCGTTGTTCGCGGCTCGAGGGGCTGTCGCACCTGTTCCGTCCGCCGTTCTACGGCCGGCTGTTCGTGCGAGCGCTGCTGGAGATCGGCTATTTCAGCCTGCCGGTGGTGGCGCTGACGGCGGTGTTCACCGGCATGGTGCTGGCGTTGCAGTCCTACACCGGGTTCGCTCGGTTTTCCGCCCAGGGCGCGGTCGCCAACCTGGTGGTGTTGTCGGTGACGCGGGAACTCGGGCCGGTGCTGGCCGGGCTGATGGTCGCCGGCCGCGTCGGCGCGGCGATGGCGGCGGAACTCGGCACGATGCGGGTCACCGACCAGATCGACGCGCTGTCGACGCTGTCGACCAATCCGATGAAATATCTGGTGGCGCCGCGGCTGCTGGCCGGGATCATCGCGCTGCCGCTGCTGGTGGTGATCGCCGACGTGCTGGGGGTGATGGGCGGCTTCATCGTCTCCACGCTGAAGCTGGGGTTCAACGCGGACACCTATGTGACGAACACGGTCAACTTCGTGCAGACGGACGACGTGGTGTCGGGCCTGGTGAAGGCGGCGGTGTTCGGGTTTCTGATCGCACTGATGGGCTGCTACCAGGGCTACAACAGCAAGGGCGGCGCGCAGGGCGTGGGTGCGGCGACGACGCTGGCGGTGGTCACGGCCTCGATCCTGATCCTGGCATTCGACTACGTGCTGACCGAGATGTTCTTCGCGCAGTAGGCTTCGCCTGGTCAGTTGACCGGAGGATTGTGATCGCAATGCCGAGGCGCCTACTTGCGCTTTCTACGGCCACACGGTAATCGGTCTAAATTCGCTACGATTGGGCCTCATCTTCCTGCCGTGTGTCGAGACCCCGGATATACCCATAAGTCGAGTGCTTTTCAGGCACCTCGTTTATCCGTCAAAAAAGCTCTTTAATTCAATCTGCAGACCTTGGTGCCTTGCGTTGCAACTTTCCGGGGAGAACACGCATGCGGTCTCCGACGGTGCCAAGGCAGCCTATAGCCGCGTGACAGGAACGGAGTCATCATCTCGGGTCTGACGACGGAGGCACACGATGGACGTGATCACCGAAGAAGCGCGGCTGCCCACCGACATAGACGCTCAGCCGGTGGTCCGCGCCGCCGCCGCCATGCGTCCGAAGCTCCGCCACTACAAACATCAGGTGGAAACAGAACAGCGGCTGCCGCCTGAACTGGTGGAGGAATTCCGCGCGGCCGGGTTCTACAGCCTGGTGATGCCCCGTTCGATGGGCGGCCTGCAGGCCGATCCGTTGACCTATCAGCGCGTCGTCGAACTGCTGGCGGAGGGTCTGGGGTCCGCCGGCTGGAACGTTGCCAACAACGGCGTCGGGCAGTTGATCACGCTGGGCTACCCGGACGAGGGCGTGCGGGAGATCTACGCAAACGGCCCCGACACGATCCTGGCCGGCACCGCGGTGCCGGGTGGCGGGACAGCGGTGCCGGTAGACGGCGGCTATCGTGTCACCGGCCGCTGGAGCTTCGGCAGCGGCTGCCAGGAGGCCGCCTGGATGACCGGCAGTTTCGCCATTCCGGATCGGGGTCCCGGATATTGGCGCGGGACGTTCGCCAGGCATGAGGTGACGGTCGTGCCGGGAAGCTGGGAGGTGACCGGCATGCGCGGCACCGGCAGCTTCGACTGGACGGTCGAGGACCTGTTTGTCCCGGAACGCCGGGTCATGGTGCATGTCGGCGCGCCGCTGGACAATCAGTGGGCACACTGGCCGGGCATCAGCTACGCGATGCCGAGCTTCGCCTGGGTCGGGCCGCACCACTGCTCTGTGTTGACCGGCATTGCCCGAGCAGGGATCGACGCGCTGATTGAGTTGGCGGGCGGAAAGGTGCCGCGTGGCCGCGCGAGTTCGGCACTGTTGTGCGACAGCGCCCAGGTGCAGGAGGCGGTCGGCCGCGCGGACTCGATGCTCAACGCCGGGCGGATCTATCGCGCCGCGACGATCCGCGAATTGTGGGACACCGTCGCGTCCGGCGAGGAGACGACGCTGGAGCAGCGTGCCCGGTGCCGTCTGGCCGCGACATTCGCCGCCGATTGCGCGCGCGACGCGATGGACCTGATGTACCGGCTGGGTGGCAGCACGTCGTTCAAGCGGGAAAGCCGCCTGGCGGAGTGCTGGCGCGACCTGCATGTCGTCGGGCAAACGGCCAACATCGCCCCCGAGTGGTATCCGCTCGGCGGACGGGTTCTTATGGGGATGGACCCCGGGCCGAGGCTGCGATGATGTAGATCTTCGAGACGCCGGAATTCATACCTGAGGCACTCGACGGCCGAATATTATGGCAAGTCCCGGCGCCATTGCTCGCAACGTCTTTTTGTATCGCTGCAGTCACATGAAATGATCGCGGCATGGGGGTGGCGCTGCAGTCCTATGGCGGGTTTGCCCGGTTCTCTCCGCCGACGTTCTGGGCGTCATGCGTGGCTTCATCTTCTCCACTCTGAAGCTCGGATTTAACTCCAGCAGGGGTGATTGACCATGACGTCTCCATGCGCAATATATTGCGCATGGAGACGTCATGCCAGTCCCTGAAATCGAGCACGCGCGAAGATTGTCAGCCGCCTCGAGCAGGATGGCTGGGTCAATGTCGGTGGCGGCAAGCATGACAAATTCGAGCATCCGGACAGGCCGGGCGTTCTGATCGTTGTGCCGCGTCACAGGCAGCAGTCGCTTGGCGTCGCACGCTCGATCGCTCGGCTGGCTGGCTGGCAGTAGGAGGCAGTGATGACGCATTACGTCGGTATCCTGGATGGAAGTGACGACGTTTGGGGGGTCCGCATCCCTGACCTCCCAGGTTGCCACGGCGGTGGCACGACGGCCGAGGCGGCGATCAAAGATGCCGCGTCCGCGGCGCGGGAATGGGCGGACCACAGGAGCGCCGCGTTGCCGGAGGCGCGGACCTTGGCGCGGATTATTGCGGATGGGGACGTGGATGCCGGTGCGGGCGAAACCGCTGTAATGGTGCCGATTTTGCTCGATCAGGGCCGGATGGTCCGGGCGAACCTCTCGCTGGACGCCGGGCTGCTGGCCTCGATCGATGAGGCGGCGCGGGCGCGCGGGTTGACGCGGTCGGCGTTCATTGCGTCAGCGGTAAGGGAGAAGATTTTGGCGGAGGCTTGAGTAGGCAAATAATTTATTATACCGCACTTATATCGGTTTGGAGAGGCAGGCCCGGGTAGTCACGTCTTTGCCGGGAACACTGCCGCTAGCGCGTCGGGCATCCCTTTCAGCCCGTCGCTGACCGCGATCAGCATGTCCGCGACGCCGCGCGTCTTGAGGTCGATGAACACGTTCATCCAGAACTTCGCCCCCCTGGTGGTCTCGATCCAAAGCCTCAGAATGTCGCGCGTGCCGTCGCGCCGCGCACGCCATTTGGCTGGGGCGCAATCAATGCCGTTCTTCGATCCAGTAGGGCTTTCAGCTTGTTTTGGTGTCGTGATAGCTGGCGCTTGATCGGCTTATTCCCCATCTTTGCTTGGGCACTCGCAGCATAGGTTGTGATGAATGTAGCCGTTCCCAGATGGGTAAGTTTCGCCAATGCTTTCCGGCGGTAGATCGTGGGGCGCCCCATCATCTCGCCAACCTCCACTTTTCGCTTTTGCTGCCTTGCGAAGGCCGCGGCTCGGTGGAGCCGCCGATAGTATTTCGCAATCGTGGATGACCTTAATAGCTGCCTGTGCCCGTCAAAAATAAAGCCTAGGTACTGTAAAGCTTTGGTTCCCGGCCCCTTCACCAGAGCGCCGGGGATGAACTCAATAATATCGGCTTTGGCTTCATTAACCCGAAGGCGCCGCGTCCGCAATTTCAATGCTTCTTTCAGGATCGTTGGAACCATTGCCCGATGCGGGGTCGGGACAACGATCAGAATGTCATCCGAATAACGACGATAACTGCCGCCTATGGCTGTAATGGCTCTCCGCATTTCAATGTCGAAATCGATCATCGCTATGTTTGCCGCTAGCGCCGACAGCGGCGTTCCCTGCGGTATCCGATAGTCTCGCTTCCACGGCACAACAAGATTGGTGGATATGCCGTCTCCGCCACGTATCAGATTACGGTATTGCTCGACGGAGCAGAGTGGCCGCCGCTTGATATCTCTGTCTTTCGCGGACGGCTTTTCTCCTAGTCGCCGGAGACAGGCCTGTCGGTTAACCGTGGCGAATTTCGTGAGATTTTTAAATACTGTGTAGTGGTCGTCGGGAAGCTTATCCTTCCCCAAGACGCGGGCCCAATTTCGCTTGAGAATGCCGTGATCGATATTATCGAAAAAGCCGGAAATGTCATAGGCGAATGCCACGCAGCTCCCGCGCGTCTTGATATCCGAAAACGCGGCTAGGGCCAGGTCGATGTTAGACCCCAGTTTGCGGTAGCCGATGACAACGTCGTCTATATCAAGCTGCTTGATTAGCCGTTCATACGGCTCATTCAGAAGATGTGCGTAATATGCAAATACATAGCTATCTCTATTGGAAGCGTAACCAATGGGCCGGATTTTCGTGAGAATAGTCGGCGGCCCAATTTTTTGTCGACGATAGCGCCTCTCACGGCTATCGAAGCTTATGAGCGGCAAAAATGAATGACTGATGACGGCCTTCGGATCGGTTACGAGGGCCGTCGCTATTGGCCGGCTCAGGGGGCCGTCAAAGTGCAGATAGACCTTTTCGGGATACCAGTCGAACTTACGAACGCGCCGAACCGGGCGCTTTAGGTGCAGCATGGGTGAGGTCCGGAGGGGCGGGTATGCGCGTGTAACCTGCCTTGCGGCCAAGGCCCCTCCGGGTGCTGCTGTCGATCAAAATGGTAGGCGTTGATCAACCCTGGGGCCGTTACGGGCAGCATCCATCCTTGATCGCCCATTAGCCCCTACTCCCATCCCCAAGACAAACAGGCGGGACGTAACGCGTTCACTACAGTCGGTGGTATCATCAACTCGTCTGGGAGCTGATAATTCAGATGCTTCGCGTTCTAACCAAGCTACTCTGTGGGCGCATCTTTCGATACGTCGTGGCGACAGCCGGGGCGATTACGCTAGACATCGGTAACACCGTTCCCTCCACCCAACCGTGAAGGCGAATAACCACTTAGGACGATGGAAGTCGCGCTTCAAGATCCGGGCACGATAGTAAATCGGTCTGTTTGATCCCAATAAATCGCTGAGAAGACTTGACTCGAATCGATTTGGTATGAAGCAAGCAGCTTGCTGGCTGCGCCGATCCTATGTCACCCTTTGCCGCGGGTGCTGGCGTAGGCTTGCTCACTTGCCCTAGCGTAATGACTGGATGAGAAACGGGGGGCAAGTCCGGCGGGCCAGGGCAAGCGTCACT
>CAVYTN010000021.1:0-70898 GCA_963771475.1 uncultured Alphaproteobacteria bacterium
TGACTTTCCAGAAACGGCGCATCGCCGCCCGCGACGTCGGACGGCACCTGATCAGCAGCGCCCTGCCGCCGCCGGCGCACAAGCCGCATGTGTCGCATGGCAAGCGGGCGACGACAGGGTTCTGGTCGCGGGTGCTGGGGCGGAAGGCTTAGGCCTGGCTTCCGGTTGCCTGCCGGGTTGAGAAAGTTGCGACAGAAACCACGGAGCAGCCGCCTTGCGGCTTGCACGGAGGATGCACGGAGCGCCACGGAGGTGGGTGTAGAAGGCCACAGGGCCACGCTGGCGCGCAATGGCTCAGTCGGCGAGCTGGCCGACAGTCTATGAAGATGAGAAATTCAAACTGAGACACTACTGGTTTCCCGATACGATACGAATCTCCGTGCCCCTCGTTGCCTCCTCTGTGCAGGCCAAAGGCCGCTCCGTGGTTTCTTTCGCGGAACTTTACCCCCGCACCGGTCTCTCCCCAGGCGCCTCACCAGCCAAGCCGATCAACGCAACGATGCCGAGCGCGATCTCGCGCTCCCCCATGATAACGGTGTCAGCCCCGAGACCCCGCAAATGCTCGACCTCCGCATCCGCATGCGCGCGGGCGATGATCTGCAGCGCCGGGTTCGCCACCCTGGCTTGCTCCACGATCTGCCCGCTTTCGAATGCGTTGGGGATCGCCACGATCAGGCGCCGCGCCGATCCGGGATTGGCGGCGGCGAGGATCTCCGGTTCGGCCGCGTTGCCGGCAATCGCCTCGATCCCCTCCTGCCGCAACGCCGTGACGGCAACATCGGCATCCTCGATCACCAGGAAGGGTGCGCCGGCATCCTTCAGCGACTGCCCGACAAGCCGCCCGACGCGGCCATAGCCGATCAGGATCGTATGATCCGCCATCGCCGTCCTTTCCGAGGCCTCCTCCGCCGCCATCGCGCGCCGTTCCAGGTGCGGCAGCAGCCACACCGCAGCCGCGAAGGCCAGCGGATTGAGCAGGATCGACAGGATCGCGCCCACCAGGATGAGGTCGCGCGCCTCCTCTGTCAGCAGATGCAGCTCGACGCCCAGTTCGGCGAGGATGAAGGAGAACTCGCCGATCTGCGACAGGCTTGCGGCGATGATCAGCGCGGTGCCGACGGGACGGCGGAAGGCGCGGACGATGACGTAGGCGACAAGCGCCTTGCAGACCGTGATGATCAGCAGCGTCACGAGGATCGGCAGCGGCTCCTCCACGAGGCTCGCCGGGTCGAACAGCATGCCAACCGAGACGAAGAACAGCACCGCGAAGGCATCGCGCAACGGCAGTGTTTCCTCCGCCGCGCGATGGCTCAGTTCCGATTCGCTCAGGATCATGCCGGCAAAGAAGGCACCCAGCGCGAGGGATACGCCGAAGAGTTTCGCCGCTCCGAAGGCGACGCCGAGCGCGATGGCCAGGACGGCCAGCCGGAACAGTTCCTGCGATCCGGTCCCGGCGATGTAATGCAGCACGCCCGGAATGACCCGGCGCCCGACGACCAGCATGAACGCGACGAAAGCGGCCAGCTTGACGAAGGTCAGCCCGATCAAGCCCCACACGCCGAGGCCCAGGCGCGCCGCCTGCGGGTCGGCAGCGGCGTCGCTCATCCCAAGGACGTTGGCCAGCACCGGCAGCAGCACCAGGGCAAGGACCATGGCAAAGTCCTCGACGACCAGCCAGCCAACGGCAACGCGACCCTGGTCGGTCTGCATCAGCCGCCGCTCCTGCAACGCCCGCAGCAGCACGACCGTGCTGGCGACAGAGAGCGCGAGGCCGAAAACGATTGCCGACCCGCTCGACCAGCCGAGGCTCAGGGCCAGCACGGCGCCCAGGGCGGTTGCCACGGCGATCTGGATGATGGCACCCGGGACGGCAATGGCTTGGACCGACAGCAGATCCTTCAGGGAGAAATGCAGGCCCACCCCGAACATCAGCAGGATGATGCCCAACTCTGCCAGTTGGGACGCCAGGTGCTGATCGACCACATAACCGGGCGTGTGCGGCCCGACCAGCACGCCGGCAACCAGATACCCGACCAGCGGCGGCATCCGGAGACGATTGGCCAGCGTGCCCAGAACGAAGGCCAGCCCAAGCCCCCCGACGATCGTCGCAATCAGCGGCATCTCGTGGAGCATGGCGGTAAACGCCTCTCGTCAGGGTTCAGCTACGCCGGTCACCGGTAATGCGTTTTTGTTGAGACCGCTCTCCTGTCATGACAGGAGAGCGCCTACCACGGAACCCGGACGGATCGCTGGACGAAAGCCGGCGCCGCCGTCAGGAATCGTATGAAACCAGTGCCTCGCACGGCACGTCCAGGCGGGACCGGCCGTTCAGGAAATTCAGCTCGATCAGCGCCGCCGCGGCCGGCACGACGGCGCCGACCTGGCGCAGCAGCGCGATTCCGGCCGCCATCGTGCCGCCGGTGGCGAGCAGATCGTCCACCACGACCACGCGCTGGCCGGGATGCACGGCGTCGGCCTGGATCTCGACCCGGTCTTCGCCGTATTCCAGAGCGAAGTTCAGCCCGACCGTCTCGCCCGGCAGCTTGCCGCGCTTGCGGATCATGATGAAGCCGCAGCCCAGTTTCAGGGCCAGCGGCGCGGCGATCAGGAAGCCGCGGCTTTCCACGCCGGCGACGAGGTCAGGCATATAGGCTCGAACCGCCCGCGCCATGCGCCCCATCGCGACCTGCCACGCGTCGGCATCCCGCAGCAGCGTCGAGATGTCGTAGAACAGGATGCCCGGCTTCGGAAAATCCGGAATGGTGCGGATATGATCTTTCAGGTCCATCAGCCGTGCCTTTCTCGATACGAAACCAGCAGCGAAGCTGTGGTGCGGAGCACAAAAAATAAACACTCTCGCCCCATCCCGCCAGCCCCGATCCCGCCAGCCCATCCCCACCTCGCGCGCGGCGCGCAGCAAGGCATTGCCTGTCACGCCCCACCCGCGCAAACTGCAACGGCAGCCAGAGGAAAGCCATGAGCGAGACCAGCCTGCGCAACACCGACATCGACGCCGCCCTGAACGAGGTGAAGGAAGCCTACGTCACCGGCAACCCGAGCAGCCTCGCCCGCTACATCGAGGCGACCGGCGTCATGCCCGGCGGCAACACCCGCACCGTGCTGCATTACGCCCCCTTCCCGCTGGCGATGACGCGCGCCGAGGGCTGCCGCATGTGGGACGCCGACGGGCACGAATTCATCGACTTCCTCGGCGAATACACCGCCGGCCTCTATGGCCACTCCCACCCGGTGATCCGCGCCGCGGTGAACACGGCGCTGGATAACGGCATCAGCTTCGGCGCCTCCAACATGACCGAGGCGCGGTTCGCCCGAGCGGTGTGCGAGCGGTTCGGGCTGGATCGGGTGCGGTTCACCAATTCCGGCACCGAGGCCAACCTGCTGGCGATCTCGCTGGCCCGCATCTACACCCGGCGCAAGACGGTGATGGTGATCGACGGCGGCTATCACGGCGCCGTGTTCGGCTTTGCCGGCGGCGGGTCGCCGATCAATGCGCCGTTCGACTATGTGCTGGCCCCCTACAACGACATCGCAGCCACCAAGGCGCTGATCGCAGCGCACGCGGCCGACCTCGCGCTGGTGATCCTGGAGCCGATGATCGGCAGCGGCGGCTGCATCGCCGCCGACCACGAATTCCTGCACATGCTGCGTGCGGAAACCACGCGCGTCGGCGCGCTGCTGATTCTCGATGAGGTGATGACCTCCCGCCTCGCGCCGGGCGGCCTGCAATCGGTCGCCGGCGTGAAGCCGGACCTGACGACATTCGGCAAATATATCGGCGGCGGCATGTCGTTCGGCGCCTTCGGTGGCCGCGCCGAGATCATGGACCTGTTCGACCCCCGACGGTCGGACGCCCTGCCGCATGCCGGCACGTTCAACAACAACGTGCTGACCATGTCCGCCGGCTTCGCCGGCCTGACCGAGGTCTATACGCCGGACGCCGCCCGCGCCCTGAACGCGCGAGGCGATGCGCTGCGGGAGCGGCTGAACGGTCTGTGCAAGGCGGCCGGCGTAGCGATGCAGTTCACCGGCATCGGCTCGATGCTGGCGGTGCATTTCACCGCGTCCCCCGTCCGCAGCCCCGCCGATGCGGCCAAGGCCGACCAGAAGCTGAAGGAACTGTTCTTCTTCGACATGCTCGCCCACGGCATCTGGCTCGCTCGGCGTGGGATGATGACGCTGTGCCTGCCGATCGGGGATACGGAGTGCGATCGCCTGGCTGCCGCGGTGCAGGAGTTCCTGGAGTCCCGACGGTCCCTGCTGCGTCCGGCGTAACGGAAGCGGCCCATGGCCGGGACAAGCCCACGGCTGTCCGGTACGACATTTGCCAGTCTGGATTTGCCAGTCTGGAGTCGTTTCGACTCCGCGAAAGCCTCACACGGAGCCGGCCCGCGAGCGGGCCTTGAACGGAGGAGGCCGGAGGTCACGGAGTCGTTGTTTCACGGCGGTTTTGGACTGCAGGCCGCTTTGTGGTGTGATTTACGCTGAGCATTTCAGAGCGCTTCGCGCGTTACGGATCCGCACGGCGTTAGCGTCAGCCGGAACAATAACAGGCTCCCGAAGGCAGCATGGGCCCTTCCGGCAACCAGCCGGCTGGACCCCGCCCCCGCGACGCTGCCGCAACGGCTCCGTGCTCTTCATATCCTCCGTCCAAGGCCCGCTTGCGGGCCGGCTCCGTGTTTTCTTTTACCCAAGCCGATCGCCGCACCGGCCAATCGGCAACCGGCACGCTCTGGAGCAGGATGACATCGCTTTCGCTCAGCCATCCTGCTCCAGGTGTTTATTTGATCGCGTGATTCAGACCTCCGGCGATTCCGCCTCCAGTCATCACGCTCTACGCGAGTGTGCGCACGATCTCCCGGTAGGCCAGCTCGGGGAACGCCTTCATTGTCTGTGTCCGCACATTGCCAAGCATACCCAACTGCAGGTTGAAGCGCGCCGCCACGGCATCGTCGGGGGCCTCATAGAGGCCGACCATGTCGTATTCGCCCATGGTGAGGAAGAACAGCTTGAAGTCCCCACCCATGTCCTTCAGCAATTGTCTTGCGCTGTCGAGACGGTTGGGGAATTCCTTTGCGTTGCGGATGCCTTGATCGGTCCACTTGGCCAGCATGATGTAAGTTGTCATGGCACATTCCTCCAGATGGCCCGGCCGTCTCCTCAGGGCTGTCGATGGGCCTGCTTGCGCTCGCGCAGGCATCGGACTCGGCGGGGCCCGGAGCGCCCTGTCGACCATCGAAAATAGTATGGCACCAATGGACCTGGGCTGACATCAGCGGTGTTGCCAGGATAGCGTAGCTGCTGGCACCCCTTGACCGCGCGCGCCCTAACCACGCCCCCTGGACCGCGCCACCTCCGCGCTGTAGGGAAACGGTCATCATGTCCCGCATTGCCTCCATCACGCGGAAAACCTCGGAAACCGATGATCAGCCTGACGCTGGATCTCGACGGCACCGGCAGCGGCGGACATCGCCACCGGCATCGGCTTCCTCGATCACATGCTGACCGCGCTGCGCCCGGCACGGCCTGTTCGACCTGACGGTCCGCGCCAAGGGCGACCTGCATATCGACTTCCACCACACCACCGAGGACGTCGGCATCGTCCTCGGCGCGGCCTTCGCCCAGGCGCTCGGCGACAAGCGCGGCATCCGCCGGTTCGGCCACGCGCTGATCCCGATGGATGAGACGCTGGCCGAGGCCGCGGTCGACATCTCCGGCCGCCCGTTCCTGGCCTGGAACGTCGATTTCGAACGCGCCAAGATCGGCGACATGGACACCGAATTGTTCGAGGAGTTCTTCCGCGCGCTGGCGTTCAACGCGATGGTCACGCTGCACGTCACCCGCACGCGCCGGCCACAACGCCCACCACGTCGCCGAGGCCTGCTTCAAGGCCGACCGCTCGGGCCATGCGCGTGGCGAGCGAACTCGACCCGCGGGTGGGCGAGGCGATCCCGTCCACCAAGGGGGCGCTGTGAAGCTTCTACAGCACCCACTGCTGAAGCCGCATGCCGAACCGGTGCTGGTGCCGGAGGGCTTCGCCTGGGGCGCCCTGTTCTTCGGCCCGATCTGGCTGGCCGCGCATCGCGCCTGGATTGCCGCCGCGATCCTGTCGTTCGTCGCCGATCTGCTGATCGTGCTGCTGACCCACGGCATCGCCGCAGTCCGTCCTGATGACGGGCCTTGCGCTGATCCTTGGGCTGACCGGCCACGACCTGCGCCGCTGGTCGCTGGAGCGCCGCGGCTATCTGCTGGTCCATGTCCTCGCCGGCCGGGACCGAGATCGAGGCGATGCGTGCGGCTGCTGCACCACCGCCCCGATCTGGACGGCTCGCTACCGGCCGAGGCCGGTATGATGCACGTCGCCGTCGTCGATTACGGCAGCGGCAACCTGGCCTCGGCGTCGCGCGCGCTGGCGCTGGCGGCGGAACGCGCCGGCATCGAGGCGCACGGTCGACGGTCACCGCCGACCCCGACGTCGTCGCCGCCGCCGACCGGATCGTGCTGCCCGGCCAGGGCGCCTTCGCCGACTGCGCCGACGGGCCTCGCCGCCGTGCCCGGCATGCGGGAGGCGATCGAGACCGCGACCAGCCGCCGGCACGCCGTTCCTGGGCATCTGCGTCGGCATGCAACTGATGGCCGAACGCGGGCTGGAGCACACGGTCACCCCCGGCTTCGGCTGGATCAAGGGCGATGTGGCCGAGATGAACGTGCCCGGCCTGCGCCTGCCGCAGATGGGCTGGAACGGGCTGGATTTCGTGCCCGGCTCGCATCCGCTGCTGGAGGGTCTGACCCCGGCGATCATGTCTATTTCGTGCACAGCTACGCCCTGGTGGCGGGCGCGCCGGACGAGACGATCGCGACCACCGACTACGGCGGCACCGTTCCGGCCATCGTCGTCGCCGGCAATCGCGCCGGCACGCAGTTCCACGTCGAAAAAAGCCAGGACGTCGGCATTCGCCTGCTGACCAACTTCCTGCGCTGGACGCCCTGACCGATGTCGGCACCCGCGCCCACCGACGCCGAACCCGAACTGCTTCGTCGAGCACCTCAAGGAGTTCGACGACAACGACCTGCACGCGCTGTGCGAGGCGACCGACGCCGCGATCATCGACGGCGGCGGCTTCGGCTGGGTCAATCCGCCCGGCCGGCGCGCGCTGGAAACCTATTTCCGCGGCGTCCTGCTGGTGCCGGAGCGGGAGCTGTTCGTCGCCCGCCTGAACGGCGACATCGTCGGCTCGGCCATCCTGGTCCGGCCGCCGCGCAACAACGAGGCGCAGGCCTTCGCCGCCAGCCTGATGCACGCCTATGTCGCGCCCTATGCCCGCGGCCACGGCCTGGCGCGCATGCTGACCGCAGGGCGTCGAGGACCGCGCCCGCGAACTCGGCTACCACGTGCTGAACCTGGACGTGCGGGAGACCCAGACGGCGGCGATCCGGCTGTATCGAATCGCATGGGCTATGTCCGCTGGGGCGAGCATCCGGAATACGCCCTGGTGCGCGGCAAGTCGGTCAGCGGCTTCTTCTACTACAAGCGACTGCGGCCGCCAAAGGGCAACGGCGACGGGCTCCGCACCCGAATCGGCTCCCGACGGTAATGAGCCGCCTGACGCTCTATCCGGCGATCGACCTGAAGGACGGGCAATGCGTCCGGCTGCGCCGCGGCGAGATGGACTCAGGCGACGGTCTATGCCGACGATCCGGGCGCGCAGGCGCGGTCCTGGCAGGCGGCCGGATTTGCCTGGCTGCACGTCGTCGACCTGAATGGCGCCTTCGCCGGCAAGCCGGTCAACGCCGAGGCGGTGCGCGCGATCCTGGCCAACGTCGACCATTCCGGTGCAGCTTGGCGGCGGCATCCGCGACATGGCCGGGCATCGAGGCCTGGCTGCGAGGCCGGCGTCCGCCGCGTCATCCTCGGCAGCGCCGCGGCCAAGAACCCGCCCTGGTGCTGGAGGCCTGCAAGGCATTCCCCGGCCGCATCGCCGTCGGCATCGATGCCCGCGACGGCTTCGTCGCCACCGAGGGCTGGGCCGAGACCTCCTCCATGCCCGCGGCCGAGCTTGGCCTGCGCTTCGAGGACGCCGGCGTGCCGCCATCATCTACACCGATATCGGCCGCGACGGCATGCTGACGGGGCTGAACCTGGATCAGACGGTCGATCTGGCGCGAGCGCCTGACCACGCCGGTCATCGCCTCCGGCGGCGTCGGCTCGCTCGATGATCTGCGGGCGCTGAAGCGCATGCGGCCACGGGCACGCGGATCGAGGGCGTGATCGTCGGCCGAGCGCTGTATGACGGACGGGTCGAGCCGCGGAGGCGCTGACGGCGCTGGCGTGAATCGGTGTCGCCGCCTGACGATCGATCCGCGATACATGCCGGCGGTCGATTTAGCCGATTGTCTGGATAACTTCACAACTGATCTGCCGAGACCTCATTTGACGTCATGCATGCATAGACGCTTGCATCCGCGCGCCGTCGCGCTTTCAAAAGTCACTGCAATGCTGAAACTTCGTGTGATTCCCTGCCTGGACGTGAAGGACGGCCGCGTCGTCAAGGGCGTGAATTTCGTCTCCCTGCGCGATGCCGGCGATCCGGTGGAGCAGGCCGCCGTCTATGACGCGGCCGGCGCGGATGAATTGTGCTTCCTCGACATCACCGCGAGCCATGAGAACCGCGACACGATCCTCGATGTCGTTTCCCGCACCGCGGCGCGGGTGTTCCTGCCGCTGACGGTGGGCGGCGGCATTCGCTCGACCGAGGACATGCGCCGCCTGCTGCTGGCCGGCACCGACAAATGCAGCATCAACTCGGCCGCCGTCGCTCGGCCCGAACTGGTGCGCGAAGCGGCGACGAAGTTCGGCAGCCAGTGCGTCGTGGTGGCGGTGGATGCGAAGCAGACCGGCGCCCGGCAAGTGGTCGGTGTTCACCCATGGCGGGCGGCGCGACACCGGGATCGATGCGATCGCATGGTGCAAGCAGGTCGTGTCGCTCGGCGCGGGGGAAATCCTGCTGACCAGCATGGACCGTGACGGCACCGGCAAGGGGTTCGACCTCGACCTGCTGCGCGCGGTCTGCGCGCGCGGTGCGGGTGCCGGTCATCGCCTCGGGCGGCGTCGGCACGCTGCAGCATTTCGTCGAGGGCGCGCAGGCCGGCGCGACCGGACTTGCTCGCCGCCAGCGTCTTCCATTTCGGCACATTCACCATCGCGCAGGTCAAACAGGCGCTGGCCGAGGCCGGCCTGCCGGTGCGCCTGCCTCGACGAGGCGGCCTGACGATGGCGAAATCACAGCGGAAAAAGCCGGAAAAGTCGAAATCCGGCGGTCGCTCGGCCGAGCGCAGCGCGCCGGGACGGATGAAAGCCGGCCGCAAGCAGAAGGCGCGCAAGGCCGGCGGCAAGAAGATCGTCCCGGTCATTCCGGTCACGTCGTCCGACGCGGTCGTGCTGGACCGTCTGTACACCGTCATCCTCTGCCGGCGGGAGGCCGATCCGACGATCAGCCACTCGGCCCGCCTGCTGTCGCGCGGCCCGGCCAAGGTCGCGCAGAAATTCGGCGAGGAGGCGGTCGAATGCCTGATCGAGGCGCGTCGCCGGAAACCATGACGCGCTGGTCGCCGAGAGCGCCGACGTGCTGTATCACCTGATCGTGCTCTGGGTGTCCTGCGGGGTCACGCCCGACCAGGTCTGGGCCGAACTGGCGCGGCGCGAAGGCATCAGCGGCATCGCCGAGAAGGCGGCACGCTCCAAGCCGCTGCTTACCGGGTTGAAGGCCGGGACGTCGAAGATCCCGTAGGCGAACGCCGCCCGCCCAACCTCGCAGCAACGGCCCTGGAGCGTGATGACCGGAGGCGGAATCGCCGGAGGTCTGAATCGCGATCGAACGAAGAGCTTGATGACCGGAGCAAATCGCGGAGGTCAGATCACGCGATCAATCAAAGAGCGTGATGACCGGAGGCGGAATCGCCAGAGATCTGATCACGCGATCCAAAGAGCGTGATGACCGGAGGCGGAATCGCCGGAGGTCGTCGCGATAAACAAACACCTGGAGCACGATGGCTGAGCGAAAGCGAAGTCATCCTGCTCTAGGCGTCGCGAACTCCGTCGTGAGATAACCGCCGGCAACCACACCGGTCGGCACGCCACGCCGCCGCAACCATCGGGAGAGACGACGCGATGCCCGTCAGCGGCCTGCCCCCCTATGACACCAACAACATCTTCGCCCGCATCCTGCGCGGCGAGATCCCCAGCCGAAAGGTCTATGAGGACGAGTGGGCGTTTGCCTTCCACGACATCAACCCCCAGGCCCCGACCCATGTCCTGGTGATCCCCAAGGGCCCCTACTGCTCCTTCGCGGATTTCAGCACGCGAGGCGTCCGACGCCGAGATCGCCGGCTTCATGCGCGCCGTCGGCAAGATCGCCCGATGACCTGGGGCTGGAGACACCAGGCTATCGCCTGCTGGCCAACATGGGCGCGGACTCCGGGCAGGAGGTGCCGCATTTCCACGTCCACCTCTTCGCGGGCAAGCCGTTGGGGCGGATGATCGCCGGGTAGTCAGGCCGCCAGGGCCGGCGCGTTCCCCGCAACGGTGGTCCGGTACATCAGCCGCTGATATCTGGTGTGATCGAACAGGCTCGCCGTATGCAGCACGGCGCGATTGTCCCACATGACCAGATCGCCCTGCTGCCAGCGATGCGTATAGACGAAACGCTCCTGCGTGGCGTGTGTGGCCAACGTCTCGATCAGGGTGGCGCTGTCCTCCGGCGTCATGCCCTCGATATGGCTGATCACTGCTGGGCAGATGAACAGCGACTTCGCGCCTGTCGCCGGATGCTCCCGCACCAGTGGCTGGCTGACCGGCGGAAACGCCATCATCTGGCTGGCCACATTCCCCTTGTGCTCCGGATTGTGCCTCAGACCCCAGAGCCGCAGCGTCTCAAGCGAGTGAACCGCGCGCAGCCCCTCGATCTGCCGCTTCAGCGCCGGATCGAGCGTCCGCCACGCCGCCGTCGCGTCGGCGAACATCGTATCCGCCCCCTCGGGCGGCACGATCTCCCCGTAGAACAAGGAGGCGTCGCTGGGGATTTCCCGATACGAGCTGTCGCAGTGCCACTGCTCCACGCCGCGGGAGAACGATGCCTTCATTCCGTCCCGTTCGACGTTGCCGACGCAGAAGATCTCCCGATGCTCGGGCAGCGTGTTGTCGAACCGGCTATGGATCTCCAGCGGCCCGAAGCGCCGGCTGAAAGCCACCAGGTCAGCCGGTGCGACCTGCGCGTTCGGCACGATCAGCACGCGGTAGCGGTGCAGGAAAGAGACGAACTGTGTCAGCAGTTCCGGCGCCACGTCGCCATGGATCGGCATGCCGGAGACCTCCGCGCCGAAGGTCGGACCGATCTGCCGAGCGACGAGGGGAATATCGGTTTGGGTCATGCTTGGGGTGCCGGTGTTTTTGTGCGGCGCAGCGTAAGGACAGCGGCGCCCGCCTGTCCAGACCTGGCGTAGTATCAGATCATCAACCGCTGCATATCCACAAAGGGGCTTTCCAGCAGCCGCGCGCGCAGCGGCCCCCATCCCTCGCTGTCCTGGGCGATCGCTCCCGCCGGGACACTGAACACAGTAATGTTCAGTCATAAATCGTAACTTAGACCGAACGAGCCCGCAACACATCCGCCGATGCCGGCTTTGCGGCTGGGATGGCGCGTATCGCGGGGTTTGGGAAAGCTGAGAGGGGGGTTTTAACGCCCCCCGGCCTGTCTCAGGCGACCGAGTTCCTTCAGGCCCTTGCCAGGCTTGAAACGAACCGTTGTGGAGGCGGGGATTTCCATTTCCTCGCCGGTCCGCGGATTGCGGCCGGTGCTCGCCTTGCGGGTCGCAGCGACGAAGGTGCCGAAGCCGACCAGCCGGACTTCTTCCTTCTTTTTCAGTGCGCCAGAGATGGCAGCGAAAATGGCGTCGACGGCTTCGGTCGCCTTCGCCCGTGAGAGGTCGGTGCCCTCGGCCACCGACGCGATGAGGTCCATTTTATTCACAGCGTTGCCCTCTCGTGGTTCATGTGTGCGAATCGGAAACCCCAGGAAAACCGCCCCAGAGGCGGGCCGGACACTACTTGCGGGGTTTCCGCCACGTCAATGCTTCCCGGCCGAAATCCTGGGGATTACTGGCAATCTTTGCCGTAGAAGTACAATTCCCAGGCATTCGGACACAGAAAATCGCCCCCACGTCTCGGCAACAGCGCATTTTTCAAGAAGCATAATACCCTCAGCCGGCGGGCTGAGCGGCATGCGCGCAGGCTTCCAGAGCAGGCCGGTTTGGGGCCGCGCGCGGAATCAAGACGATACCAGCGGGCGAACGCGCTGGCTCATCCGCCATGACCGGCCCTGTGCCGGCCATCCACGATTTTCCTTGCGGAAACAAATGCGTAAATGGCCGAGACAAGCTCAGCCATGACAGCGGGAGGGCGATCGAACGGGTCCGTTCGCGAGGCCACTGGTATCAGACAAAAAAAGACCCCGGACTCGGGAGTCCGGGGTCTTTTTCGACTCGGGTGCGGTCAGTGCGGCAGGGAGGCCGGGACACCCTGGGAGGCAACCGCCGCCGCCGGCGGTGCTTCAGCCGGTTCTTCCCATTCGATGGGTTCGGGCCGGCGCACCAGCGCCTCGGCGATGACCTGGTCGACGTCGGCCACCGGGATCAGCTTCAGGTGCTTCTTCACGTTGTCCGGGATTTCCGCCAGGTCCTTCTCGTTCTCCTTCGGGATGAACACCGTGGTGATCCCCGCACGCAGGGCCGCCAGCAGCTTCTCCTTCAAGCCGCCGATCGGCAGCACCCGGCCGCGCAGCGTGATCTCACCGGTCATCGCCACATCGCGCCGGATCGGGATGCCGGTCAGGATGGAGACCATCGACACCGCCATGGCCACACCGGCGGACGGACCGTCCTTCGGAGTCGCGCCTTCCGGCACGTGGACGTGGATGTCCCGCTTCTCGAACAGGGTCGGCTTGATGCCGAACCTGGTCGAGCGGCTGCGGACATAGGACAGCGCCGCGGAGACGCTTTCCTGCATCACGTCGCCCAGCTTGCCGGTGTGCTTGACCGAACCCTTGCCGGGCAGCAGCACCGATTCGATGGTCAGGATTTCGCCGCCGACCTCGGTCCAGGCCAGGCCGGTGACGACGCCCACCATGTCCTCGGCTTCCGTCTCGCCGAAGCGGAACTTCTTCACGCCGGCGAACTTTTCCAGGTTCTTCCGGGTGACGGCGATCTTGGCGGCCTTCTTGGTGACGATCTCCTTGACCGATTTGCGGGCCAGATTGGCCAGCTCACGCTCCAGGTTACGAACGCCGGCTTCCCGCGTGTAGTAGCGGATCAGGTCGCGCAGCGCCTCGTCGGTGATCGACCACTCGTCCTTCTTCAGGCCGTGCGCCTCGCCCTGCTTGTTGATCAGGTGCCGCTTGGCGATCTCCACCTTCTCGTCCTCGGTGTAGCCGGGGATGCGGATGATCTCCATGCGGTCCAGCAGCGGCTGGGGCATGCGCAGGCTGTTGGCCGTGGTGACGAACATCACGTCCGACAGGTCGTAGTCGACCTCCAGGTAGTGATCGGCGAACGTGCTGTTCTGTTCGGGATCCAGCACCTCCAGCAGCGCGGAGGACGGGTCGCCGCGCCAGTCGGCACCCAGTTTGTCGATCTCATCCAGCAGGAACAGCGGGTTCGACGTCTTCGCCTTCTTCATGCCCTGGATGACCTTGCCGGGCATCGAGCCGATATAGGTCCGCCGGTGACCGCGGATTTCCGCCTCATCCCGCACGCCGCCCAGCGACATCCGCACGAAGCTGCGTCCGGTGGCCCTGGCGATCGACTTGCCCAGGGAGGTCTTGCCGACGCCCGGAGGACCGACCAGGCACAGGATCGGACCCCGCACCTTCGGGCTGCGCGCCTGCACGGCCAGATACTCGATGATCCGTTCCTTGACCTTGTCCAGGCCGTAGTGGTCGTTTTCGAGGACCTTCTCGGCCTCGATCACGTCGTTGCGGATCTTGCTGCGCTTCTTCCAGGGGATGGACAGCATCCAATCCAGGTAGTTGCGCACCACGGTGGCTTCCGCGCTCATCGGGCTCATGGTGCGCAGCTTCTTCAGCTCCGCCACGGCCTTCTCGCGGGCTTCCTTGCGTCAGCTTGGTCTTCTTGATGCGGGCTTCGAGTTCGGCGTTCTCGTCCTTGCCGTCCTCGCCTTCGCCCAGCTCCTTCTGGATCGCCTTGAGCTGCTCGTTCAGGTAGTACTCGCGCTGCGTCTTCTCCATCTGCCGCTTCACGCGGTTGCGGATGCGCTTTTCCACCTGCAGGACGCCGATCTCCGACTCCATGTGGCCGAAGACGCGTTCCAGCCGCTCGCTGACCTTCGCGATCTCCAGCAGGTCCTGCTTTTCGGGGATCTTCAGGTTCAGGTGGCTGGCGACCGTGTCGGCCAGCTTCGACGGCTCATCGATCTGGTTCAGCGAAACCAGGACCTCGGGCGCGATCTTCTTGTTGAGCTTGATATAGCTCTCGAACTGCGAGACGACGGTGCGGCCCAGGGCTTCCAGGTCCTTCTCGCTCGCCCATCACGTCGGGCATCGCTTCGGTCTGGGCTTCGAAATAGGTGCCGGTCTCCTGGAAGCCGGTGATGCGTGCCCGCCGCCCGCCTTCGACCAGCACCTTCACCGTGCCGTCGGGCAGTTTCAGCAGTTGCAGGATCGTGGAGACCGTGCCGACCCGGTAGATGTCGTCGACCGAGGGATCGTCCTGCGAGGCGTTCTTCTGCGCGACCAGCAGGATCTGCTTGTCGTCGCGCATCACGGCTTCCAGCGCCTGGACCGATTTTTCCCGGCCGACGAACAGCGGGACGATCATGTGCGGGAAGACGACGATGTCGCGTAAGCGGCAGGACCGGCATCAGGTCGGTCTGACCCGACTTCTCCGATCCGCCTGAACGTGTTGATTCCGTCATAAAATGACCTCCTGAAGGACAGTCAGCGTAGGATCCGCCCAACTGCGGCACGAATCTCGCTTTCCCTGGGCGGTTTGGCGCCCGTCTTTGCCGATATGGCGGCGTGACGGGACGCTGCAAGCCCTTGAAATCCGGGATCGCGATGCCGCGAGCGGATGTCAGCAACGCAATTTTGGCTCAGGCGCTGCTTTCCGCGCGTTCCTTGCCGTACAGATATAGCGGGTTGGCCCGCGATTCTGCGACCTCCCGGTTGATGACGACCTCTTCAACCCCATCCAGGCCGGGCAGATCGAACATGGTGGACAGCAGAATCTGCTCCATGATCGAGCGCAGCCCGCGCGCCCCGGTCTTGCGGGCGATGGCGCGTGTCGCCACCGACTTCAAAGCGTCGTCGGTGAAGGAGAGTTTCACGCCCTCCATCTCGAACAGGCGGCCATACTGCTTGACCAGCGCGTTCTTCGGCTTGGTCAGGATCTCCATCAGCGCGCCTTCGTCGAGGTCTTCCAGCGTCGCGACCACCGGCAGGCGGCCGATGAATTCCGGGATCAGGCCGAATTTCAGCAGGTCTTCCGGCTCGACCTCACGCAGGATGGCGCCCATCCGGCGTTCGTCCTGGGAGCGGACCTCGGCGCCGTAGCCGATCCCCGACCCCTTGCCGCGGGCCGAGATGATCCGCTCCAGGCCCGAGAAGGCGCCACCGCAGATGAACAGGATGTTGGTGGTATCGACCTGCAGGAATTCCTGCTGCGGATGCTTCCGCCCGCCCTGCGGCGGCACCGAGGCAACCGTGCCCTCCATGATCTTCAGCAGCGCCTGCTGGACGCCTTCGCCGCTGACGTCACGGGTGATCGAGGGATTGTCGGACTTGCGGGAGATCTTGTCGACCTCGTCGATATAGACGATGCCGCGCTGCGCCCGCTCGACATTGTAGTCCGCGGCCTGCAGCAGCTTGAGGATGATGTTCTCCACATCCTCACCCACGTAACCGGCTTCGGTCAGCGTGGTGGCGTCCGCCATGGTGAACGGCACATCGAGGATGCGTGCCAGCGTCTGCGCCAGCAATGTCTTGCCCGACCCGGTGGGGCCGACCAGCAGGATGTTGGATTTCGCGATCTCGACGTCGTTGTTCTTCTGGCCGTGGGCCAGGCGCTTGTAGTGGTTGTGAACCGCCACCGACAGCACCCGCTTGGCGTGATCCTGGCCGATCACATAGTCGTCCAGCACCTTGCAGATCTCCCGCGGGGTCGGTACCCCGTCGCGGGACTTCACCAGATGCGTCTTGTGCTCCTCACGGATGATGTCCATGCAGAGTTCGACGCATTCGTCACAGATGAAGACCGTCGGCCCGGCGATGAGCTTACGTACCTCGTGCTGCGACTTGCCGCAGAACGAACAGTACAGGGTATTTTTCGAATCGCCGGACTTGCTCATTCAAACTCCTCCCCCGCTGACAGGGGCACAATGGGGAAAGATAACTCCCTAGAGGCAGCCGGGACAAGGACTTCGACATCCCTCTCCCTCATATAAGACCGAAACATACGAACAGCGCAGCCGCTGTGCCATATCTGATTGACGCACAGGGCATGCCAGGAGCGTTAAAACACCGCTCCTGTGTCATGGTTTCCTATCGAAATGGGTCAGGATTTTGACAGATCGGCCAACTCGCCGGCCGGACGGCTTTCCACGACCTCGTCGACCAGGCCGAAATCACGGCTTTCTTCCGCCGACATATAGGTGTCGCGCTCCAGCTTGCGCTCGATCGCCTCGATCGGCTGGCCGGTGTGGCGCACGTAGATCTCATTCAGCCGCTTGCGCAGCGTCAGGATCTCACGCGCCTGGATCTCGATGTCGGTTGCCTGGCCCTGCGCGCCGCCCGACGGCTGATGAACCATGATGCGGGCGTTCGGCAGAGCGAACCGCTTGCCCTTGGCGCCTGCCGTCAGCAGCAGGCTGCCCATCGACGCGGCCTGGCCGATGCAGACCGTGCTGACCGGGCTGCGGATGTACTGCATCGTGTCGTAGATCGCGAGGCCGGCCGAAACCACGCCGCCAGGGCTGTTGATGTAGAAAGAAATGTCCTTGTTCGGATTTTCCGACTCCAGGAACAGCAACTGCGCGCAGATCAGCGCGCTCACCTGGTCATAGACCGCGCCGGTCAGGAAGATGATCCGCTCCTTCAGCAGGCGCGAATAGATGTCGAAAGCCCGTTCGCCGCGGGCGGTCTGCTCGACCACCATCGGCACCAGGTTGTTGGCGTAAATTTCGACCGGATCGCGATCCCGCATGGTCATCACCCTTGGTTGTTCGGCCGCATCGGCCAATCAGTAAGTAGGCGCATTGGGGGGCGACTTACAGCCACCCAGCCAAACACCCGGCTTTGCGCCGCCGGGTAACCCTTCCGTCAGGACATCGCACAGCTTCGTCAGAAATGCAACCGTTGGTTGAACGGAACGGGTTGGCGCGTACGAGGTCCCGCAGGCTGCATCAGGCGACTTTCGTTTCGTCCGGATCGGCCGTCAGGACCTCCGGCGTGACCAATTCCTCGGTGACTTTGGCCAGTTCCAGCACGAAATCGACCACCTTGTCCTCCAGCAGAGGACCGCGGACACTGTTGGTAAGGTTCGGATATTTCCGGAACAATTCCAGCATCTGCATCTCCTGTCCCGGGAACTGCATCGCGCGCTGATACAGCGCCCGGTCCAGCTCCTGTTCGGTGACGATGATGCTGTTGACCCGGCCGATCTCGGCCAGCAGCAGACCCAGCGCACCCGCCGCTCCGCGATCGCCGGTAATCGGACCGCAGCGTCTCCTCGTCCTTGGCCTTGTCTTCCTCGTCCTCGGTCCCGGCCTTCCGAGCCTGCTTCGAGCTGCTGCCAGATCTGGTCGAATTCCTGGTCAGGATCGACGGAGGCACCGGGAAGTCGGCCATCTTCGACAGCGCATCCAGAAAGTTCCTTCTTGATGCGCATGCGGGACAGGTTGTCGAACTCCGACTGCTGACGCGACTGCACCGCCTCGCGCAGCGCGGTCAGGATCTCGAGCCCCAGCTTCTTGGCGAACTCGTCGTCGATCGGCGGGATGACCTGCGTGTTCACCTGCTTGACCGTGACGTCGAACATCGCCGCCTTCCCCGCCAGCTCGGCCTTGCCGTAATTCTCGGGGAAGGTGACGTTCGATGGTCCGAGCTTCGCCGGGCTTTGCGCCCTCCAGCCCCTCGGCGAAGCCGGGGATGAAGCCGGTGCCGCCGATTTCCACCGGGACATCCGTGCCAGCGCCGCCCTCGAACGCGACGTCATCGATCTTGCCGAGGAAATCGACGGTCAGCACCTCACCTGCCACCGCGCCATGGCCCCTCGCCTCGATCGTCTCGGCGGGGATCGGCTCCAGGGTGCGGTTGGCCTTGGCGATCCCGTTCAGCGACGTCTCGATCGTTTCGTCCGGGACGCTCGGCCTTCAGGCGCGTCAGCTCGATCGTGCCGAAATCCGGCAGGACGATGTCGGGCAGCAACTCCAGCTCGACCTTGAATTCCAGGTCGGCGGCCATCGCCGTGGGGTTTTCCGTCACCAGGTCGATCTTCGGCTGCTGCGCCGGGCGCAGGCCACGCTCGGTCAGCACCTTCTGCGTGGCCTCGGATACCGACTCTTCCAGTACCTCCGCCGAGACGGCGATGCCGTAGCGCTGCTTGACGATCGGAAACGGCACCTTGCCGGGACGGAAACCCGGCAGACGCAGCGTCTTGCCCAAGGTCGTCAACCGTTCGGTGCGACGCGCGTCGAGGTCCGCGAGCGGAAGAACCACGGTGTAGCCACGCTTCAACCCCTCGGAGAGCGTCTCGGTAACCTGCATTGTCCCAGCCAATCCTTACAAAAGTCCCAGTACCGTGACCAACCCGCTTGCGCGTCCGGTGCCAATGGTGCGGGCGAAGGGACTTGAACCCCCACGGCTTGCGCCACCAGAACCTAAATCTGGCGTGTCTACCAGTTTCACCACGCCCGCGCCGAAGGCACTTCAAGACCGTTCCGCCGCAAACGCAGAGCACGCGGCACACCGGCCGCCAGACGCCAGCCGTCGCGATATGAACGCGGCGCTTTAGCTCACCCGCCCGGCCAGGACAAGCGAGAAGGCGCCGCGCGTCGGCACGACACGGCAGCCTTTCCAGGAGCAGCGGACGGCCACACGCAATTGCACACAATTTAGCCAATGCCCAGCAAATTGCATAGCTCCCATGCAATCTCAGCTTTGACGGGAACTTTCCAGGATGCAACTCTACTCGAAAGTAAAGTGCCGGTTGGGTCGGGTAGAATTGACAGGGGCTGTCCCTGCCGCACCGCCGCAGTCACGAGGGGTCGGATAATGGGAACAGCCAAGTCAGCAACTACTGCGCCCCAGAAACCAAAGACCAAGCCCGCCAATGTCGAGACAGTCGGTCTCGTAGATTCGCCCCCTCGGGATTACAGCATCGCCGCCGTCGACCGCACGCTCGACCTGCTTGAAGCGCTCTCGCGGCTTGGCCCCACCTCCCTCGCGGCCCTGGCCGAGGCAGTCGGATGTACCCGCACCGCGGCGTTCCGGCTGTTGCGCACGCTACAGGCCCGCAGTTTCGCCATCCAGGATGAGGCACGAGGTCTCTGGCGCCTGGGCGCACGTTGGAACGCGCTGAGCCGGGCGGCATCGGAGCAAGGGGCACTGGCGGCGACGGCGATGCCGATCCTGGCGGCGCTGGGCAAGGCCACCAATGAGAACGTGTATCTCCGTGTGCGAGACGGTATGGAGAGCGAAACCGTCGCGATCTACCAGTCCGACCCGTCGATCCGCGTCTATTCGGAGATGGGCAAGCGCGGGCCCCTGCATGCCGGCAGCAGCCGCATCCTGCTGGCCTTCGCACCCGAAGCCGTGCAGACCCAGCTTCTGGCACAGCGGCTGAACCGCTTCACCCCGGCCACGCGCACCGATCCCACCTGGATCGCCGCCGATCTGCAGCGCATCCGCAGCCGCGGCTACCTGATCACCTCCGATGAAGTCGTCGCCGGTGCCGTCGGCATTGCCGCTCCGGTCCGGGATGCGACCGGGGCCGTCGTCGCGGTGGTGCATCTCGGTGCACCGTCGATGCGCATGCGACCGCCCCGGCCGCGGAACCTGCTGCCGCAGGTGATCGACGCCGCCAACCGCCTGTCCGAGGCCCTCGGCGCGCTGGGCAAACCGACCCAGGTCACGCCGCTGGGCGTTGCACCGCCGGCCAATGCCTGGATGAACCCCGCGTTGCTCGCACAGGTTCGGCCGCACACGATCTTCCGATAAGGGCGGCTACCTACCTGGCCAGTCCTGGCTCGGCTCGTCCGAGCCATCGCGCGCAGCGGTGGACTGATACCGGCAAGCGCGGTCTGAACCATCAACTGGCGTAATCCGGCTCCTCGCGATCAAGCACCCGCCGCCAGGCATCGAGGTGCAGGCGCGCGTCGATCTTCTCGCTCCAAGGCCCACGGTGGTTGCGCCGGTGCTGCGCCGGCAGATCCCGCAAGGCGCGCCCGGTCGACATCGCCGTCACCTGATACATGGCGGTGCGTTCGGCGATGAAGCACTCATCGAAAGCGTCATGCACTGTGAGGCCCACCACCGTCACGCCGTGCCCGCCCATCAGCAGAATGGACTTCTCGCCCAGCGCCGCGGCGAGGCGGTCGCCCTCCGCATGGCTGTCGGCTGGTGCGCTGCCGTAATTGTCGATCGCGAGGCGGTCGTTAAGCAGCAGGTTGTTATGGTGCGACAGCGTCAGCTCCGGCTCCGCCAGCATCGACAGTGCGGTCAGGTATTGCGGATGCACATGCACGACGCAGACGGCATCCGGACGCGCGAGGTGAATACGCGTATGGATATGGAACGCCACCCTGCGCAACTGCCCCTTGCCGCGCAGCACGTTGCCGTCCAGGTCGCAGACGATCAACGAACTGGCGGTCAGCTCCTGGAACAGCATGCCGCGTGGATTGATCAGGAAGGTCGGCGCCTCATCCGGCGTTCGTTTCGGCAACATCAGCGAGTTGTGGTTGCCGATCTGCTCGTTCCAGCCGAGCCGCGCACCGACGCGGAACACCGCGGCCATGTCGCAGCGCAGTTGCCATTCCATCTCCTCGGCTTCAGTTGCGGACAGCGTAACGAAATCCATCGCAGGGCACCTCCTGGGCGCAGGTTACGACCCGTGCGCCGCATTGCAAATGCCAGAGGCGGATTGGGGCCCCCTGGGTGCGACCCTGGGTGCGACGCTGGACGATTGCGGCGATTTGCCTCAGGCTAATGCCAGACATAGCCGGGAGGTTGCGTAATGACCCATCGTCCGAGTGTTTACGGCACCCGCCATGCCGTTTCGGCCGGCCATTATCTGGCCGCGGCGGCGGGCTTCTCCATCCTGGAGGCGGGCGGCAACGCGATCGACGCCGGTGTGGCCGCCGGCATGCGCCTGGGCGTGCTGCAGCCGGACCTGGTCAATGTCGCCGGCGTGGCGCCGATCATGATCCGGCTCGCGGACGGAACGGTCGAGAGCATCGCCGGCCTCGGCTGGTGGCCGAAGACGCTGCCCGCCGATCTGTTCATGCGCGAGCATGGCGGCAAAATCCCCGACGGCGTGCTGCGCACCGTGATCCCCGCCGCGCCCGACGCCTGGATCACCGCGCTGCGCCGGCATGGCACGATGCGCTTCGCCGATGTCGCCGCCTCGGCCATCCGTTTCGCCGCCGAGGGGTTCGCGGTCTACCCGCTGCTGGCCACCTCGATCGCCTCGCACGAGCACGAATATCGCCGCTGGGCATTCCAACACCGCGATCTTCCTGCCGAACGGCCGCGTGCCGAAGCCGGGCGAGAAATTCGTGCAGACCGATCTGGCGAAGACGCTGCAGTTCATGGCCGATCAGGATCGCGCCGCCGGACCGGATCGGATGAAGGGGCTGCAGGCCGCGCACGATGCGTTCTATCGCGGCGACATCGCCCGCGCGATCGTCGCGCTTCCAGAAACAGGAAGGCGGCTATCTGTCGATGGAGGACCTGGCGGAGTATCATTCCGCGATCGAACCGGTGGTGCGGCGCAACTGGCGCGGCCATGAACTGCTGACCTGCGGCCCGTGGTGCCAGGGTCCGGCGCTGCAACAGGCGCTGGCGCTGGTCGAGCAGGTCGGCATCGACGGACTGGCGCATAACTCGGCGGATTATCTGCACCGCATCGTCGAGTGCCTGAACCTGGCGCTGGCGGATCGGGAATATCATTTCGGCGATCCGAAATTCATCGATGTGCCGATCGATCATCTGCTCGATCCGGCGACGATCGCGCGGCGGGCGGCGGCGGTGCGCGACGACCGCGCGTTCGGGCAGATGCCGGCGCCGCTCGATCTGCCCAACCGCGCGTTCGAGGCGAGCGCACGCCGAGCTGCCGAAGGTCGAGGCGGATACGTCGTATTGCTGCGTGGTGGATCGCTGGGGCAACACGTTCAGCGCCACGCCGTCGGACGGGTCGGGCAATGTGCCGGTCGTGCCGGGTCTGGGGATCACGCCATCCGGCCGCGGCTCGCAAAGCCGGCCCGATCCGAAGCATCCGGCCGGCGTCGCGCCCGGCAAGCGGCCTCGGCTGACGCCCAATCCGGCGATCTTGGTGACCAAGGACGGGCGGCGTGATGCCGTTCGGCACGCCGGGCGGCGACGTGCAGACCCAGGCGATGCTGCAGGTGCTGCTGAATGTCATGCATTTCGGCATGGACCCGCAAACCGCGATCGAGGCGCCGCGCGTCGCGTCCTATTCGTTCCCGTCCTCGTTCGCGCCGTTCGAGTATTTCCCCGGCCGGCTCGCGGTCGAGGGCCGGATCGACAAGCCGACGCGCGACGAACTCGCCGCGCGCGGGCACAAGATCCAGGACTGGCCGGACTGGACCTGGCTCGCCGGCTCGGTGGAGGCGATCCTGACCGATCCGGAAAGCGGCATGATCGGCGCCGGCGCGGACCCGCGGCGGCCGGCGTACGCGATCGCGATCTGAGGGGGACGCCCTCTCTCTCGTCATGGCCAAGCTTGTCCCGGCTACCTTCGCACGGGTGGCCGAAACGCCGGCGATCGGGACAAGCCCAGCCATGACGCGGGTGAGAGCGAGCCGCGTGTAAAATCGATCCGCCCGCCCAGGTTTGTCTTGATGCCTATGTGGCTCTGACGCGGAGTATCGAGTTTGATAACGCCACGGCCCTCGCCGGCAACACGCCTTATTGCGCCCGGAACCGGCCTCCTCGCGATGCTGATCGGCGGCTGCCAGATTGAACAGGTGCAGCTTGGGCAGGTCTTCATCATCTACACGGAAGCGGCTGGCGCCTGCCCGATGCTGCAATGGCAATTCGTTGTCGATGCCCAACGCGCGATCAGCGGCATGCTGCTCACCAACGGCAAGCCGCTTGCGAAAATAACCGGCATCCTCAACCCCGATGATACGTTCCGGATGGACCTCGCGGCGCCGGGGCGTGGTGGGACCGCGACCGTGGATGGGGCGATCACCTCACAGGGCGCCACCTTCGCCATTGCTGGAGACGCAGCCGGCGCCGGTTGCAACGGCCAGACCTTCAACCTGCACGGGAGTCAATTGTTCCAGGGCAGCAGGAGTGGGGGCGGAGGCGGCTAGAGCAGGATGACATCGCTTTCGCTCAGCCACTCTGCTCCAGGTGTTTGTTTGATCGCGTGATTCAGACCTCCGGCGATTCCGCCTCCGGTCATCACGCTCTTTGTTTGATCGCGTGATTCAGACCTCCGGCGATTCCGCCTCCGGTCATCACGCTCTTTGTTTGATCGCGTGATTCAGACCTCCGGCGATTCCGCCTCCGGTCATCACGCTCTTGTTTGATCGCGTGATTCAGACCTCCGGCGATTCCGCCTCCGGTCATCACGCTCTAGTTTGGCGCCCGGGTCCGCGCCTCGGCCAGAAGCCTGTCGATAAACACCCGCAGCCGCATGCCCTCCGCAGCACCGGCCTGCCGAGCCGCGCTGGTCAGGTGCGACAAGACCCCGTCCTGGTAGAGCGCCCGCGCGTCCCCGATCGGCGCGCTGGCAGCGGAGGTGGTACCGGCAATGATCCCCAGGCTGTCGAGGTGGTCAATCCGCGCGATACCCGCCCCATCCAACCCGACGCCGGCGTCGGAGAAGAACACCGCATGGATGGCCCGAGGCACAATCGTATCGGGCCGTCCGCCCGGCAACGCCGCGTGCGAGGCGGTGACAACGATCTGGCCGGCATCCTCCGGGCGAAGCATACCGACGGAATCCGCGCAGATCAGTGCCGGCTCACCAGGGACGTTGCGTAGAACGAAGCGGGCGCCGTCGGTGATTGGAGGCGGCGCGGACAACGGCACGTTGCCCGCCTCCATGCACTCTGCGCAGGCACGCACGGTCTGGCCAGGTCTACACCCGAGGCTGGCGGCGGCCTCGTTGACATGACTGATGATACCGTATGCGAGCGTGTGCTCACCGTCGCCGATGTGGCACGTCTGCGCGTCGGCGGTCGCCGCGGGGAGGCCGATCCCATCCAGGTAAGGCAGACCGATGATGCCCGCGTTGGCCGCACCGATGCCGGCATCATTCATGATGACGCCGCGGATACCCCATTTGGCCGCGTTGAACGCGTTGTATTTGCCACCATAAGAGCCGGAAACGATGACCGCCCCGGCGTGCGCCGCACTCACGTTGGAGCAACTCGGGGCGGTCACGATGCGAGGTGGCAAGGCCATTGAAGAATCTCCCTGACCGACGGCAACCGCGCAGTCCAACACACGGGATGGGCAAACGCCATCTTAGGTCGGCGAGGTCTGTCGGTGATCCGGACGGTCCCATCTGTCGTTGGGTGGGTCATACCAGCGGCCCGAAGTCTTCACTCGTGTTAAGACGAACGGGCCGCTGGTATGGTATTGATTTCGCGCGCAGCCGCAAACCTGCCTCCCCTGGCAACCCTGCGAGCATACCGGTCAGCCCTAAGGGCTGCCGGTATCAGTTCAATCAGGGCGGTCGTTACGCCGCCTTGTCGAAGAAGCCGGTATATCCGAACAGGCCAACGGCGCCGCCGGTGTGCAGAAAGACGATCCGCTCGCCCTTCCCGATCTCCCCTTTGCGGATCAGGTCGATCATGCCGGCCATCGCCTTGCCGGAGTAGACCGGGTCCAGCAGGATCCCCTCCTCCCGCGCCAGCATCCGGACAGCTTCGCCCATGCCTTCGGTCGGGATGCCGTAGCCCTGGCCGACATAGTTGCAATTCGCAACGACGGCCTCCCGCCGGATCGGCGTTGTCAGACCGACATATTCGGCCGTCGCGCAGGCCAGCTTGTAGACGTTCGCCTCCTGCCGGTCCTGCGGCAGGCGAACGCCGATGCCGAGGATCGGCAGGCCGGCATTCGTGCCCTCCAGCCCGACGACGAGCCCGGCATGCGTGCCGGCACTGCCGGTGGCGGTGACGAGACGGTCGAAGGCGATGCCCATCTCATCGGCCTGCTGCATCAGTTCCTGCGCGCAACTCACGTAGCCCAGCGCACCGACGACGTTGGAGCCGCCACCGGGTATGACATAAGCGGCTTCGCCGGCGGCGCGGAGTTCCTCGCCCTTCTTCTCGGCCTCGGCGTTCATGTCCAGGCCGCCGGCGCGATACTCGATCCGGCAATCGAACAGCTTGTCCAGCAGTACGTTGCCGCTGCCCAGGTAATCGCGATCGTTGGTCTCGATCCGGTGTTCCAGCAGCGCCGTGCAGGTCATGCCGAACATCCGCGCCACCGCGGCGGTCTGGCGCACATGGTTGGACTGCACCGCGCCCTGGGTGACGATGTGCGTCGCGCCCTTGGCCTTCGCCTCACCGATCAGCCATTCCAGCTTGCGCACCTTGTTGCCGCCGGTCGCCACCACCGTACAATCGTCACGCTTGATCCAGATCTCCGGCCCGCCCAGCGCTCGGGTCAGGTTGTCGAGCCTGTGCAGCGGCGTGGGCGCGGGGAACAGCCGGACGCGGGGAAAACGGGCGAGATGCATGGGCGGTATCCTCCTGAATTTGTCGACGATCCATAGTTTCCCGCAATCGGCTCCGCAAGCCGTCGAAATGGTGCTGAGCCATTCAGTCCGGCGTGCCCAGGCGAATAGTACCGATATGTAACAATACGTGAAATGGCACGTTCGCTTTTGATATATATCGTTTTGACAGGAATGGATTGTCCAACGCTGATGCGCCTGCTGGTTTTGTTGCTTGTGATGCTGCTCGTGGCGGGACGCACCCTGGCCGACGACCAAGCCGGCCCCGAACCGCCTGTCGGCGCATCCCTGAACGAGCAGGTCATACGCATTCCCGGCGACGAACCGCCGGCAGTGACGATCCAGACCACGATCATGCATCCCGATGGCAACGGACCGTTCCCCCTCGCAATCATGAACCATGGCGCCGACGGGAACACCGTCGGACGGCGCGGGACGCGGTACCACCTGACGAACGCCGCGTTCTACTTCCTCTCCCGCGGCTATGCTGTGGCCTTACCCATGATGCGCGGCTTTTCCACCACCGGCGGGGAAATCTACCATTTCGGCTGCAACATCGCAGACACCGGCCTGGCCAACGCGAAGGATATCGCCGCAGTCATCCATTACCTCGGAAACGATCCGCGCTTCGACACGCGCCGCGTCATCGTCGCCGGCCAGAGCATGGGCGGCTGGAACACGCTCGCCGTCGGTGCGCTCGCGCTGCCCAATGTCGCGGGCCTGGTCAACTTCAACGGCGGCCTGCGGGAAAGCGACTGCAAGTTCGACGATCTGAGCCTGGAGGACGGAGCGGCAACATTTGGCGCCCGGACGAAGGTCCCCTCGATCTGGTTCTACGGCGACAACGACCAGCTTTTCGCCCCACCGCTCTGGCGCGCCATGTTCGACCGCTACACGCGCGCCGGCGGCCGGGCAGAGTTGGTCGATGTTGGCCCGGTCATGACGGATTCGCACAATTTCCTGGCCTACCCTGAAGTGCTGCCGCTGTGGACGGTTCAAATCGACCAGTTTCTCGCCCGGATCGGTATGCCGCACACCGCGGTCCATCCGAACGATCTTCCCACCACTTTCCCGCCGGCCAGCCAGTTCGCCGACCTAAGCGATGTCAACGCCGTCCCTTTCATCTCGACGAAAGGCCGGGACGCCTATCGCGACTTCCTGACGCACCGCTTTCCACGTGCATTCGTCATCACCCGAAGCGGCGGTGTGGCCAGCACGACAGGCGGCTTCGATCCGCTGGGACGAGCGTTCGCCGCCTGTGGGAAAGTCGGCGTGCAATGCCAGGCCTACGCCGTGGATGATCGCGTCGTCTGGACGCGGACGGACAGCACTGCCGAGCGGGTGTTCAACCTGACGCTGCCTGCGGGACAGAGGAAGACGGTGAATTTCTCGGTCCGGCTCAATCCTGGATTGCAGCCCCAAGGCGATCGCACATTTCCAGATCGTCCAGCCGCCGGAACACGGACGGATCGACATCAGCGAGAGGACCGGCACGCCGCACTTTCCGGCCGGAAGCCCTTATGCCGCCTGCAATGGTGCGAATCCCATTGGAACCGCCATCGACTACACCCCAACCGCCGGATACGCCGGGTCGGATTCGTTCGCCTTTCAGGGCGACCCGGTCAATGGCGAGGCGCCCATCTTCCGCCTCAACATCCTCGTCAAGCCTTAGAGCGGGATGACCGTAGGCGGAATTGCCGGAGGTCTGAATCACGCGATCAAACAAACACCTGGAGCAGGATGGCTGAGCGAAAGCGATGTCATCCTGCTCCAGCCGATCCGTCCGACGTCTCTACCAGTCCGTGTTGAACCCGGCGAATGTGTGCGGAATACGCCGGATATCCGCCACCAGCTCTCGCATCTGCCCCGCCGAGGTCCCGGCAGGGAAGTTCACATCGATCGAGTCCGCCACGCCGCCGAACCGGGTCTCGATCGCGCCGGCGAGTATCGCTGAACGTGCCGCAGGCGGCGAAGATACGGACCGTGTCGTCTGAAACCTCCGCCGCCATCCGGTCCCACTGGCCCTCGACCGACATGCGGTGCAGCTTCGCGCCCAGATCCTCCAGCCCATGCAGTGCCAGGATCGGCAGATAGGTACGGGTGGAACCATAGAAGCCGATGCGCCGGCGGGCCTTGTCCATCTCGGCGGCCACCGTTGCCTCGTCCGGCCCGGTGCAGACGAAGCCGCCGCCATGCACGTCGAAATTGCAGGCGGGACCGGCCGCAGCGGCGCATCCCCTCCATCATCTGCGGCATGCACACCTGTCTCCAGATAGGCGCGCGAGCACAGCGGATGCAGCCGCACCCCGTCGCCGACCTGGCCGGCGACGCGCAGCATCGCCTCCCCGACCGCGGCGATGGTGACCGGGCACCATCGGCAGCCCGGTCGGTTCCGGCGAGAAATCCGGCGTCATCAGCGTCAGCTTGTAGTGCGGGCTGTCGAAATTCAGCCGCCCGCGGGTTTCCCACGCCTTCCACACCGCCCGCAGCGCCTGCACGTAGTCGCGCATGCGCGGCGCCGGCGCGGTCCAGGCGATGCCGAAACGCCGCTCGTTGTGGCCCTTCACCTGGCTGCCGAGGCCCAGCACGAACCGCCCGCCGGAGTTGGCCTGCAGGTCCCAGGCCTGCTGTGCCAGCACGGTCGGGCTGCGCGGAAAGGCGACGGCGACGGACGGCGTCAGTTCGACCCGCGACGTCGCCAGCGCCGCGACCGCCAGCGGCGCCAGCGGGTCGTGCCCGAGTTCGACGGTCATCAGCGCGTCGAACCCGGCGGCCTCGGCCGCCCGCGCCGCCTCGGCCGACTCGGTCCAGTGCCGCTGCGGCAGGACGGTGAAGACGCGCATGGCTCAGCCTCGCGCCAGCCGCCGTTCGACAAATTCCAGCCGGTCCTGGCCCCAGAAGATGTCCTCGCCGATCACATAGGCTGGGCGCACCGAAGACGTTGCGCGCCAGCGCGGCTTTCGCGTCCGCCTCGCGCATCTCCGTCCAGCGCGGTTCGGCGCCAAGCTTCATGACATGGTCGGCGATCGAGGCCGACATCGCGGATCAGTTCCGCCAGCGTGGCGGTGTCGGCCGGGTTCTTCTCCTCCTGCCACACGGCTTTCAGGACGCGATGCGCCAGCTTGATCGCCGGCTGGTCGCCGATCGTCTCCCGCACCGCGATGACGCACGGGGCGGTGAGCGCCTCGCTGGAGGGGAAGAATTTCGGCTGGACCTGGATGGGGATGCCCAGATGGTCGCGCCAGCGCACCAGTTCCTGCAGCCGGTATGCCTGGCGCTGCGGCGAGCGCTTGGGCAGCGGCAGGCCGCCGGAGTCCGCGAAGATGGCGCCGAAATCGACGGGAAACACCTTCATCGACGGCGCCATGCGCCATCGCCATCGCCTCGATCCGGGCGGCGCCAAGATGCGTCCAGGGGGAGTTGAGGGACACGTAGTAGTCGATATGCAGCGCCATGCGTTTCCTCCGTTGGCTCGTTACCGATCCTGATCGACGGGACGACCTGACACAAGCCACGCGGCCGAGGGTAGCATAGCCGCGAAGTCGGGGAGCAGGACAAAGCGCCGGACCGGCCCATCGACATCTATCCATGTGCGGGCAACGAAAAAATGATCGGCACAGCCTGTCTGAAGGGCCTCGCAGCGGGCCACGGCTCCCCGCCGGGATCGATAATTCGGTCGCCCGGCCCGGACTGATATGGCAGTATAAATGCCTCGGGTTGATGCGCCGGATTTTCGCCGCATAGGTCAGCCGTCGGCTGCCGGATAACCCGAGTTCAAGAAATCAAGGGATTGCATTCCCATACCTGGCAAGCCCTGCTGTCAACGGGAGACAGACTATGGACATGTCTCGGCGCATTGGGGCCGAGTTCTTCGGCACCTTCTGGCTGGTGTTCGGCGGCTGCGGTGCCGCGGTGCTGGCCGCGGACTTCCCCACGCTGGGGATCGGTTTCCTTGGCGTCGCCTTCGCCTTCGGATTGACGGTCCTGACCATGGCTTATGCGGTCGGCCACATCTCGGGCGGCCACTTCAACCCGGCGGTGACGGTCGGGCTATGGGTGGTCGGGCGCTGTCACAACAAGCATGTCGGGCCCTATATCCTCGCGCAGGTGGTCGGTGCCGTGGTGGCGTCGGCCGTGCTCTGGCTGATCGCTTCCGGCAAGGCTGGCTGGGAGCCGCAAGGCTTCGCCTCGAACGGCTACGGGGCTCTCAGTCCGGGCCTGTACGACCTCCCCGCCTGCATCGTCATGGAATTCGTCATGACGTTCTTCTTCGTTATGATCATTATCGGAACGACCTCCAAAGGCGCCGCCGTCGGCTTCGCCGGCATCCCGATCGGCCTGGCGTTGACCCTGATCCACCTCGTTTCGATTCCGGTGACGAATACCTCGGTCAATCCGGCCCGCAGCACCGGCCCGGCATTGTTCGCTGGCCCTGAATATGTGGGCCAGCTCTGGATGTTCTGGCTTGTGCCGCTGCTGGGTGCCGCTGCCGCCGGACTACTGGCACGCTGGATGTATGAGCCGGTTGCAATCGAAACGGTCGTGATCGAAGAAAGACCGGCCTGACCGCATCCGGGAGGACGGCCGCTACGCGGCCTTAAACGACTCGTCGAACACAATATGGCGCAAGCCACACCAAGGGCTGCAAGGGGTTTGAAGTCGGCGCGTTGGCGCCCAAGTTGGGCACGCAACCGCTGTGCCGGGGGCCACTATGCCAGCGGCGAGACGCGGCATTGCATCGCTCCGCCCTCCGGCGCACTCTGGATGAAAAGTTTGGGGACCCCGTCCATGACCTATCTGCGCAGCGGCATCTTCCTCGCCCCGTTCCATGGCCTGCCGGAGAACCCCGTGCTCGCGCTGGAGCGCGACATCGAGCTGCTCCAGCACCTCGACGCGCTGAACTACTCCGAGGCCTGGATCGGCGAGCATCACTCCGGCGGGTTCGAGATCGTCGCCAGCCCCGAGGTGTTCATCGCCGCGGCGGCCGAACGGACACGCCATATCCGGCTCGGGACCGGCGTCGTGTCCTTGCCCTATCACAACCCGTTCATCGCCGGCCGACCGGATGGTGCAGCTCGACTACCAGACCCGCGGCCGAGCGATGTTCGGCGTGGGCCCGGGCAGCCTGGTGCATGACGCGAAGAAGATCGGCATCGACCCGGCCGACCAGCGGCGCATGATGAACGAATCGCTCGACGTCATCATGGAGCTGTTCGAGCGGCCGATCCGTCACCCGCAAAACCGACTGGTTCGACCTGGTCGAGGCAAAGCTGCAATTACCGCCCTATACCCGTCCGCGGATGGAGATGGCGGTCGCTGCCTCCCGCTCCCCGGCCGGCGCGCTGGCGGCGGGACGGCACGGCATCGGCATGCTGTCGATCGGCGGCACCAGCGACGACGCGATGAAGCATCACGCGAAGAACTGGGACCTGTATGCCGAGACGGCGCGCGCCAACCACCACACGCCGCACCGCCGCGACTGGCGCCTGGTGACGCTGATGCACATTGCCGAAACCCGTGAGCAGGCGCGCGAGAACGTGAAGTTCGGCCTCGACGCGTTCTGCGACTATTTCCGCGACGTCGCGACCTTCCCGATCGTGCCGGGCGATATCACCGATCGTTACCAATTCATGATCGACAGCGGATCGGCCTGCATCGGCACGCCGGACGACGCAATCGCCTTCATCGAGCGGCTGCTGAAAGGCTCCGGCGGCTTCGGCGTGATCATGGAACTGGCGCAGAACTGGGCCGACTGGCCGGCAGACGAAACGGCATTACGAGCTGATGGCCCGCTACGTTCATCCGCACTTCCAGGCGTCACGCGAGTGGCGCCTGGATTCCTACGCCTATGCCCGCGATCACCATGACGAGTTCACGGCGCAATCGGGTGCGGCGGTGCAGGCGGAGATCGATCGGTTGCAGGCGAAACGAGATGCTGAGGCTGGCCGGAAGGCCGCGGAATAGGGGTTCGTATCGATATTCGAGTGTCTGGCTCTCGATCGGGCATCGCACAAGAAACCACGGAGCCGGCCGCTACGCGGCCTTCACGGAGGTCGCACGGAGCGCCACGGAGGTCGTTGACAACCTCCCACGCGATGGTCCGGTCGAGTTGGGTTACCCCAGGTCGGTGTGGCACGACTCCCTGCGTGTCCGGTTCCCCGCGGCAGAAGATGGCCTGGTGGAGCCGAGCCGTGATGGTGATTTATATCAAGCGTCGTTGATTTTGCCCACTTCGTCATGGTCGGCGGAGGCCGACCCTCCAAGCCATCCGCAGCGATCCCGCAAAGCGTGGGTGGCGGACCAAGTCCGCCATGACGGGAGAGCCGGGGTCAACGCCAGTTAGCATTAGGTCAGACGAGGACTTCTCAAACCGGACACCGGACACGCCCTACAACCCGCCTCCGTGGCCCTCCGCGCATCCTCCGTGCAAGCCGCGAAGCGGCTGCTCCGTGGTTTCTTTCAACTTGCAAACGTAGCGGCCAAACATAGCCGCCCGCCTCTAAGCCTGCGGCAGCCCAACCTCAACCGCCTCAACCCCAGCATACGGGCGTTCGGCCTCGTCACTCCGATACGGAAACGGCGGAATCCCCATATACGCCAGCCGCTTGATCTCTTTGCGGGCGCTCGTGACCGATTCCAGGATCATCGCGACGGCCAGTGACAGAGAAGCCAGCAGCATGCAGCCCGTCGCCAGCAGCGCCGTTGGCAACCGCGGCACCAGGCCGGTTTCCAGGTAATGCATGACCACCGGCGCCCCCAGCACCAGCGACAGGATCGCCAATGCCAGTCCCATCAAACCGAAGAACTGCAGCGGACGCTCCATCCGTACCAGCCGGAAGATCGTCCCCAGGATGCGCAGCCCGTCCGAGAACGTCCGCAGCTTCGACGCCGTCCCCGGCGCTCGGTCCTTGTAGATCGTGGGCGACCTCGGCAATCGGTATGCGCATTTCCAGCGCGTGAACGGTGAACTCGGTTTCCGTTTCGAATCCGGTCGCAAGTGCGGGGAAGGACTTCACGAAGCGCCGGCTGAAAATCCGATAGCCTGACAGCATGTCGGAGATGCGCTGCCCAAAGACCATGCCCACCAGCGTGGTCAGTGCCCAGTTGCCGAACTGATGCCCCCGCCGGTACGCGGCCATGCCCTGGCTGACGCGCACGCCCGTCACCATGTCCAGGCGATTCTCCAGCAGCAGCCGGACCATTTCGGCTGCAGAGCGAGCATCGTAAGTGTCGTCGCCGTCTGCCAGAACGTAGACGTCGGCGTCGATGTCGGCGAACATGCGGCGGACGACGTTACCCTTGCCCTGGAGCATTTCGTATCGAACGATAGCACCCGCATGCCGCGCACTGGCCACGGTATTGTCTGTCGAGTTGTTGTCATACACGAAAATCGCCGCATCCGGCAGCGCCAGACGGAACGCCCCCACGACCTTTCGCGATCGCTCGTCCTTCATTATAACACGGCAACAGAATGGCTATGCGCGGCAACGCGCCGGGACCGGACCGGGCAAATTCGTCAATGTCGGACACGACCGACTGAGCACCTTGCTGACGGAGATCAGGATAAAATTCCTCTCCGTAGCCGTCGTTCGGCGCCGCCGCAAGCATGTTTCGTCTACTGCCCCAGCGCGTGCAGGAAGTAATGCAGCGCCTGCGCCACGAGGCCCGGCGTCTGCACCGCGGCGAAGTGGCCGCTGTTCAGCTCCAGGAACTGCGCGCCAGGCACCTTCTCCGCCATCGGCGCGATCACGGACGGCGGCCGCAGGCTGTCGTGCCGCCCCGCCGTCAGCAGGGTCGGGCAGCGCAGGGACGCAAGCTCGTGCTCGATGTTTTCCGACGCCAGCATGCGGTTGATGGCGGCGAAGCTCTCGGGGTCGTTGCCCAGCCAACGGGCGCGGAAGGCGGCGAAGACCTCCGGCAGATGACGCACCACCGGCGGATAGGACGCCGCCAGGCTGGTTTCCACGACCGAACGCATGCCGCCGGCCTCGACGGCCGCGGCGCGGTCCAGGGTGGCCTGCCGCCGGTCCGCGGTCACGCCCGGCGCCGGCCCGTGCATCACCAGTGCGGCGACACGGTCCGGATGGCGGGCGGCGAAATGCATGCAGATCGCCCCGCCCACGGCGATACCGGCCAGCGAGACCTTGCCGGTGACGCCCAGCGCATCCAGCAGCGCGCCGAGGTCGTCGGCCATCGTGTCCCAGGTCACCGAACCCTTGATCTTCTCCGACATTCCAGCCCCGCGCGTGTCATAGCGCAGCACCTGGCGGGCGTTGACCAGCGCGGGCAGCACCTGGTCCCAACTGTCGAGCGAACCGCCCATCTCATGCACCAGCACCAGCGTGCTGGGGCCGCTGCCGGCGCGGTCATAGCGCAGGCCAGTTCCGTTGACTTCGATGAAGTTCATGGCAAACGTCCCCGTCCCATTCGGTTGCCGGCAGGATAGGTCGGCGGCACAACGCCGGGAAGATGGACGCACAGCATGACCCAGACGATGACCCTGCACTGGTCTCCCCGATCCCCCTATGTCCGCAAGGTCATGATCGCAATCCACGAGATGGGGCTGCAGGACCGCATCCGGACGGTGCGCACCGTCACCGGCGGCACCACGCCGCATCTGGAGCTGATGAAGATCAACCCGCTGGGCAAGATCCCGACGTTGGAGGTCGGCGACGGCACCGTGCTGTATGATTCCCCCGTCATCATCGAATACCTCGACACGCTGCACACCGGCGCGAAACTCTTCCCCGCCGCATGGCCGGAGCGAATGACGGCAATGCGGCGCCACGCGCTGGGCCAGGGCATGCTGGACACGGCGCTGCTGCTGCTGGCTCGAAGGCTTCCGCCCCACGGAACGCCAAAGCGAGCCGCATATGGCGCTGTGGCGCCTGAAGCTGACCACCTGCGTCGATGCACTGGAAACCGAAGCCGAGGCACTGGCCGAGAGCCCCTATTCCATCGGTCACCTCGCCATCGGCGTGGCACTTGCGTATCTGGATTTCCGCTTTGCCGCGCTGTCCTGGCGCACCGGCCACCCTCGTCTCGCCCGCTGGCACGAGACCTTCAACGCTCGGCCCGCCGTGCTGGCGAATATGCCGGTCGATGACCGGTAAGGCACGCCGCCAGGGGATGGGGCTGCGACTGGGGCTGCCGATCCTGTTCGTTGCGCTGAGCGTGCTGATCCTGCTGGGGCTCGGCACCTGGCAGGTCTACCGCCTGCACTGGAAGGAAGGCATCCTGGCCGAGATCGCCGCGGCGGAGCAGCACAAGCCCGCGCCGCTGACCGACCATCCGCCGGAATACGGCCGCGTCTCCGTCACCGGACGGTTCCGCTTCGACAAGGCGGTCAGTCTTGGTGTCGACGTGCGGGACACGCCGCGCGGATCGGTCATGGGCCATTATGAGCTGGTGCCGCTGGAGCGGGACAACGCCCCCGCAGTGCTGGTCAATCGCGGCTGGGTGCCGGAGACGGCGAAACCCGACGATCCCTCCGGGTCGGTCACCGTGACCGGCTACGTCCGCCCTGGCGACCATGCCACTTGGTTCACGCCGGCGAACGATTTCGCCAGCCGGCAGGTCTATGTGCTCGACCCGCCTTCGATCGCCGCCGCGCTGGGGATCGGACCGGTCGAGCCGTTCTCGCTGACCGTCCTCGGGTCGGCACCGGACGGCACATATCCGGTGCCGGCCGCGGACTTCCCCCGCCCGCCGAACAACCACCTGACCTACGCGATCACCTGGTACAGCCTCGCGGTTGTGCTGGTGGTGATGTTCGTGGTGCGGATCAGAGCGAAGCCGGCCTGATCAAGGCGTGTCACTCAACACCCTGATCAAGGCGTGTCACTCAACACCCTGATCAAGGCGTGTCACTCAACACGACGCCCGAGGCCATGGTCATCGGCACATGCACTGGCATGTTGAGGCTCCAGGCCGATCCGAGGTCGCCGGCCACATCCCATCCCGCCGGCGGGGTGACGGCGCTGAGGTTGTCCGTCACCGCATTGCCGCGTCCGATCGTGGTGGTGCCATAGGGGTAGAACAGGCGGCAGGCGCTGCTGGCATTGACCAGGGAACGGGTCAGCGTGATCTGCAACTGCGTGGCGTTCATCCGGACGCAGGACGTTGCGGGAACGATGGCGCCCGGACTGGCCGGCGAGCCGCCATCCATCACCGCCCAGCCGATCCCCTGCGCCGCCTGCGTCGCCGGCACGATCAGATCGGTGCCGCAATCATGCTGCACGGTGACGATCAGCACCGTGTTGGACTGGCGATAGACGTGGCTGACCATCGGCCCGCCCATGGCGGGAATGCCGGCCGGAATGGCGGTGATGCTGTCGCCGCCCTCGGAGGCCAGGACGGCGCGCGCCACCAGCGGTGCGGCCAGGCGTCCGAAGCGCTGGTTGTCGAGGATGTCGCGATGCAGCGGATCGCCGCCGCTCCAGATGCCGGTCGTCGGGTCATAGACGAGCGCCGTTGCACCACCGATGCTGCGCGGCAGTGAGTCCGCCGTCTGCGGCAGCACGACGATGACGTTCTGCGTGGGGTCGGCGACCATGTCGGCCACCACCTCCCGCTGCATCTGCGTGCCCGGATCGTTGTTGTTATAGGCGAAGGGGATGGCCGACCACCAGACATGCGGCAGGCTCGCGGCGCTGCGCGACAGCATGCCGCGCTCCAGCGCCAGCAAGCGGCGGGCAGCGGCCTCATAGGTGGCCTTCTCGCTGTATTGCCGGGTCGAATCGTCCTCGGACCAGGGCCAGAAGATCGCCGCGATATCGGTCGCGTCGGTGGGGTCGGTGTGCGCCTGGATCCAGCTCTGCAGCGCCTGCCCGTCGCTGCCCAGGCCCCAGGTCGAAGGATCGCTGCCGTCGCCGGGGTTGTTGAGGAAGGAGCCGCTGAGACCCAGCGCGGGGACCGGATAGATGCCTTCGCCATGGATGCAGGTCGCGGCCGGCGGACTGCCATAGGCGCCGACGACGCCGTAGCCGAGCGCACCGAGATGCCAGGCGACGCCTTGGGCCAGGAGGTGCCAGGCGCCGTCATTCAGGCCGTTGCCGGCATTGGACTGACCCGTCACCAGTATCTGAATGCCTTTCCTTGGACCAAGCGCCCAGCGGGTCAGATAGCTCTGCACCGTGGCGATGCCCGATGCGGTCAGGTCGGTGTTCCAGAGCGCCGCCTCATGGAACCAGCACTCCGCCCCGCCCGCCTGCGCGCCGTTATGCAGGAACAGCAGCGACGCGGTCAGGCTGGCGGCCAGGGGATTGTGCACCCCCGAGGCGACCTGGATGCCGTCCAGCCACGCATCGATGCCGACATTCGGCGTGTTGCGCAGGACGATCGCATGCGTGTGCCGGCGGGTCAGCGTGTTGCTCAGTACCGCCTGGCCGGTTCCGGGGAACAGCACCAGCCGCGTGCCGCCATTGTTGTCGGCCGCCAGAACCTGGATGCCGCCGACCGACAGGATCGTGCTGCTGCCGGTCGAGCTCTGCCGCCAGTTCGGCCGCGACCAGACGATCGCCAGCGTCCACGCCGTCGCGGCGCCGAACGGGATCGCGGCGCTGATCAGGCCCTGATCGGGGTCCATGACCGGCAATTGCTGCCCCGACGCCGGCAGGTTCGGCGGCACGACGGTGTTCAGGCCGACGCCGCCCAGCAACCCGCTCAGCCGCGGCGTCGCCAGCGGTGCCGAGGTGCCGGTGCTGGCGGCGTGCCAGACCGACAGCGCATTGCCGGCGCCTGATTTGTCGGCGACCGCGCTGACGGCACTGCCGGAAGCCGTCAGCGCCTGGCCGACGCTGCCCAGCAGGCCGGACGGCGTCGACGCGTCCCACCAGCCGGTCAGGCCGCCCGCGGCGGAGAATACCGGCGGTGCGGAGACCGATCCGTCCAGCGGTTGCCGCAGCATTGGCACGCCGGGTGCCACCATGGCGATTTTGCCGGGGGCATCAGTTAGTATTACTGACATTCATAAGACTCCCGATGACGCGGCGGCGACGCCTCCGCTGGGCAAAGCGATGGTCTGGAGCACCACAAACCGTCGGTTGTGCTGACGCGCCCCGTTCTATCCAAATCGCCGACAGAATGCAAGTATATCTAACATATGGGATCAAGTCGAGGTTGTATCTCCAGAGTAGCCGAGGGGCCCTTGATCGTTCCCCCTCCCATGCCACACTGCGCGGCAGGAGGAACAACGACCATGAACGACATGCCCGACGCCCCGACTCCGGACGGCAAACAGATCGCCGAACTCGCCGAACAGCTCAACCAGTTGCTGCGCCTGCGCACCTTCCCGATCGGCATGAAGCTGTTCGCCGACAAGGCCGAGATGGAAGCCGTCCCTGGCCTGCGCCGCCCGCCCAAGGGCAAGACCTTCTCCACCTGCCAGCTTGTGACGCAATCGCGCATGGCCGGCTTCACCCTGGGCATCACCACCGAGAACGTGCCGCCCTTTTCAAGCTGCAGCAGCGTCATCGGCCTGGATGCCCCGGGCGAGATCTATACCTCCGGCCGGAAGATGGAGGGCGTGTGGTTCGAGAACCGCGAAGCCGCCGCCGCAGCACCAGGCGCAGATGCCGCGCGTCGCGCCGACCGGTTGGGAAGGGCTGGCGATCTCCCCGCTGCGGACGGGGCGGCTCGATCCGCCGGATATCTGCCTGTTCTACGGCAATCCGGCGCAGATGATCCTGTTCATCAACGGCCTGCAATGGCGCAACTATCAGCGCTACGATTTCAGCATCACCGGCGAGAGCGCCTGCGCCGATAGCTGGGGCAGCGCGCTGAAGACACCGCAAGGTCAGCCTGTCGATCCCCTGCTACGCCGAACGCCGCTACGGCGGTGTGGCGGACGACGAGATGCTGATGGCCTGCCCGCCCGCCGATCTGCAGCGCGCCGTCACCGGCTTGCAGGGCCTGTCGAAGGCCGGGCTGCGCTATCCGATCATGCCGTTCGGGCCGCAGGCCGAACCGGGCGAGGGCATGGCGAAGAGCTACGCCGGCAAGAGCTGACTGCCCCCCCCAGCGAAGCGGAGGGGTCCAAGACGAAGCGGAGGCAGCCAAGACGGATTGCCTGATTGAGCGGAAAGCCGCAGGCTAGGACCTGACCATTTTTCCTCCGTCAGGAACCTGCCGCATGCGCAACGCCGTCCGCCTTCTGCTCTGGACCGACAACACGAAGCCCTACACCGATGCGATCGCCGCCGCGGGCCTTGCCGACCGGGTCGCGCTGGAGACCGTGTCGCGCAAGGAGAAGCTCTCCCCCACACAACTGGCGGAGACCGAGGTGCTGATGGTCCCCAACGTCCCGCCCGGCCTGCTGCCGACGATGCCGAACCTGCGCTGGGCCCAGGCCATGACCGCGGGCGTCGAGGCCTGGCTGGCGCTGCCGGACCTGCCGGAGGGGCTGCTGCTGACCTGCGCCCGCGGCACGCATCGCGAATCGATGCCGGAGAACATCATCGCCTCGATGCTGTACGTGGCGAAGCCGATCTCCGCCTGCGTCGAAGCGCAAAAGGACAGCCACTGGGCCCACATCGTCGCCCCCCCGATCAACGGCAAGACGCTGGGGATCCTGGGCCTGGGCGAGATCGGCGGCGAGGTCGCCCGCATCGCCAAGGCGCTGAACATGCGCGTCATCGGCACCAAGCGCCGGGTCGAGGCGATGCCGGACGTGGCCGAGGTCTTCCCCGCCGAACGCACCAATGAGGTGCTGGCGCAGTCCGACTACGTGCTGCTGCTGCTGCCCGCCACGCCGGCGACGGACAACTTCATCGACGCCGAGAAGCTCTCGCACATGAAGAAGACGGCCTGGCTGCTGAATTTCGGCCGCGGCCACCTGATCAAGGACGACGACCTGATCGCCGCCGTGACCGAAAAGAAGATCGCCGGCGCGGTGCTGGACGTGTTCCGGAAAGAGCCGCTGCCGTCGGATCACCCGTTCTGGAAGACCCAAGGCATCATGGTCCTCCCCCATATCGGCGGCCCGCACCCCGACCGTGACTCCATCGTCGCTCGGTTGTTCGTCCAGAACCTGGGTGCGTACCTGGATGGCAAGCCGCTAAAGCAGGTGGTCGATCGGGCTGCGGGCTACTGACGGCCGGCCGTCGGCATCGTCGGCGACCCACTGCCGTCTGGGTTCCGGGATGTGTCGGCTCCGCGAAAAAACCAAGGAGACGGCCGCAGCGCGGCCTCTCGGAGGGTGCCCAAGGGCACGGAGCCGTTGCAGTACCGTCGGGGGCAGATGTTTCCGATATAATGTAGCAACCGCCACCACGAATGTTCGCAGTGTAGAGTTCGCCGTTTACGATTTCTGGTCTGGTATTCCAGGAGAATGACGGCGATGGCCGAGCTACATGTCATTGGAGCATTACGCAACAAGCGAGCAGAATTCGCCGGGGTGGTTAGCCAGCTCGAGAAACAGCCGGTGCAGGAGCGAGCAAATCTAACTCTAATATAACGCATCTCGACGCAACGATGCGGCTGTTCGATCCGCAAGCAGCAGCCGGAGCGAAGTGCCTGGTTCCGTCAGGGTGAGTGCCTTCGGCTACGGCCCGGCGATATGGTGGTGGTGACCGACTTCACCGCGACGCAGGCGGGAGAAGTAGGATTCCGCACCGTTGGTGCAGGCGCCATACGCATGATCTTCGCCGGGCTGAGCGAGCGCGCGACGGCAGGAAGTAGAAAGTGCTGTCCCATGAAGGATCCCCGCAAGAAGACGTTGTCGGGCATCATCTCCGAGATCGGCAAAAAGTACAAGGTCAATCAGGCCGCTGGCGAAGCCGTCTACGATACTGTCGCTGAGCGTCATCCCTGAAGCTGCGGTCATCATTCCACCACGGGCGACGGCAGTTGCAGGTGAAACGGAATCACTCCAGCGCGATCGACATATCGCAATGATTGACAAGCATGGGCGGCTCGGCATGCCGGCCTCCGCCCGGGTACCGCTGATACGCGAACCGGGGAAAGACGCCACCGGCGGTTGATTCACTGTACCAAGGCGAGTTCTGGCCACACCGGCTGCTAATAGCCTCAATCATATTTTTGCCTTTTGCTTAAAATGGATTGCGCGCGGCCGATGTTCGCGTTAGAATTTCGGCTTTTAGGGTTACTGCGAGGCTGAAACACGCGCTCGCGGGCTTTGACGGGGCGCCGAGGCGATGGCGCAGCGGCAGAATTGAAGAATCAACTGCGCACGACCCGGGCCGCTGAAAGCAGGATTGAAGAATCAACTGCGCGCGACCCGGGCCGCTGACAGCGGCAGGATTGAAGAATCAACTGCGCACGACCGGGCCGCTGACATGGGTCTCGGTACCAACGGCTGAAAAACACCGATCAATAGGAGATACGGCCATGACTATGGAATCGCGCCCCCTATTTCTGGCGGTTGCGTTATTTGCAGCTCCTGCGGTAGGCGCGTTGGCGCAGATCAATACTCCCAACAGCGCCAATGCTCCCGCCAATACGCCCAGCAGCGCCAATGCTCCCGCCAATACGCCCAACAGCGCCAATACTCCCAACAGCGGTGGAAGCAACTCCGGATCCGCCGCCAAGGGATCGCAAGCTGTCCCGGCGGATAAGAACCCCAACGTGCCGGGCGCGACGGGCGATGCCATAGTGACCGGGGATCCCAGCACGATAGCTGGCGATAGAGCGGCAACAAAGGATCAGAAGGCAGGCGCGGAATAAGGGCAAATCCCGAAGATCACGCTGGGCCGGAGACGCCATTTGGAGATGTTGTTTTGCCGCCAGGCGCGCAGCGCCCCGAATACATGACGGAAGCCAGAAGCGGCCCGCGTCCCATTAGCGCCGTAAAACACCCCTCCGTGGCTCTCCATGCATCCCTCCGGGAAGGCCGCGCAGCGGCCGCTCTGTGGTTTCTTTCACACAAGTTGATCGCCGCACCGACGGCTCCCAGGTCGACGACGATTTCATCGGCCCCTTCGATTGAAAGACGGGTTCACTCCTGCACGTCGATGTCCGGACGGTCGCCGCCCTCGGCGCGCTCCTGCCGCCACACGCCGTCCTCGCCCTGATATTCGATCGTTGTCGTCTCGCCCGGCGTGTGGTGCTCCCTGACCACCCGGCGCGCCGCGGCCAGCGCAATATCGTGTGAGCGGAACGGTTCCGAAAATGCGCCGTTCAGCGTGTAGGCCCAACCGCCGTCATGCGGCACGATCTTATAGTGAAAATGCGCCATCGCCGATCCCTCCTGCGTCCCCGCCACAGATGGCGTTACCCGGCAGCCCAGCCAAGGTTCGCCCCCCTGGGATCGCCAGCCTGATCGCCAACGGGATTAGATGACGGTTCGTCCCGCCGCGCCTAGTCTGACGGCAATAACGAACCGGAGGACCGCCCATGCCTGCCCGTACCGGCGCCGCGTTCCTACGCGGCCTGCGCGATGACCGCCAGTTATGGCTGGGTGGACGGATGGTGACGGACCCGCTGGACCACCCCGACCTGCGCGGGTGCGGCGGAGGCGATCGCCGCGGTGTTCGATTTGCACCATCGATACCCTGAAGATTGCCTAACCGCCGATGAGGAAACCGGCGAACAGATCGCCGTCAGCCATATGATCCCCCGCTCGCAGGCCGATCTGCGGATGCGGCACAAGGCATTGCGCCGCGTTGCGGAATTCTCGGTCGGGCTGATGGGCCGCACGCCGGACTATATGAACGTCACCTATGCCGGATTTGCCGGCCGCGCAGACGAATGGGGCATCAACGGCAATGACGAGGGCGCCGCCAACCTCGTTGCGTTTCAGAAAGAGATGCGCCGATCGCGACCTCAGCCTGACGCACACGCTGATCCACGCCACGGTCGACAAATCCAAAGGCCATGTCCCGACCGGCTTCGATCCGACCCAGCTCCACAAGGTCGAGGACACCGAACACGGCATCCTGGTGCGCGGCGCGCGCGTGCTGGCGACGCTGGCACCGTTCGCCGATGAAATCGCGGTCTATCCCAGCCAGCCGATGCCCGACGCCTCCGCCCGGCATGCGCTGTCGTTCTCCATCCCGATGGCGACGCCGGGACTGAAGTTCATCTGCCGCGACAGCGTCTCTCTGCCCCGGCAGCCTGTTCGACCATCCGCTGTCCGCGCGCTTCGACGAGCAGGATGCCTTCGTCATCTTCGACAACGTGGAAGTGCCCCGACACCGCGTCTTCGTCGACGGCAACCTGGCTGTCTACAACAGCGTCATGTCAGCTGAGCTGGCGCGGCAATGCGATGCAGCAGACGATGATCCGCGCGTGGACGAAACTGGAGTTCGCGTATGGCATCGCCACGACGATGGCCGACGCGATCGGCGCCAACGATCCTGTTACGCAACAAATGCTTGGCGAATCATGGTCCTATACCGAAATGACACGAGCGGCGGTGGCGGCCGGGGAGGCGGGGGCCTATGAGTATGGGAACGGGGCCTGGTTTCTCGATCGCCGGCCGATGGACGCGTTGCGTTCGTTGCTGCCCTATTGGTTCCCGCGGGTGAACGAGATCATCCGGCTGATCGGCTCCCACAACGTGCTGGCGACCCCGTCGGCCGCAGACTTCGCCGACCCGTCGCTGCGAGGGCTGATCGACCAGTATCTGCGCGGGGCCGGTGACACGACGGCCGAGGAGCGGGCAAGGATCTTCCGCCTGGGCTGGGATTTCGCCGGCAGCGCGTTGGCGAGCCGTAACGAACAATATGAGCGGTTCTATCTGACCTCCGGCGCAAGAAACCGGCAGGGCGCGCATATGCGGGCGGACCGGACGGAGGCGTTCCGGCTGGTGGACCGGTTTTTGCGGGAGGGGGGTTAACGACCTGGATACGTCATGGCGGTAAGGCAACGGCACCGACGCATCAAAACGCCAGCAAATTCTCCCGGAACAGCCTGTGCGGATACGAGTCTCTGCACCAGCCTGTGCCGCTTCAGCGCCGGTGCCAGCCCGTCCGTGATATCGACGATCGCCTTCCGCGTAATGGTCTCGGTGAACAGATACCCGTCGCCACCGATCGCCGCCATCGTCTCCCCCATTTCCGCCGCGATACTGTCCGCCGTCCCAACGAAATCGAGCCCCCCGCTGCTCGGATCGGCCGCGATATCCCGCAGCGTCGGGCCGGAAGATGCCAGCGTATAAGCCTCCAGCGCCGATCGCGACGCGTTGGTCTGGATCGGCGGCAGCGGCGCATCCAGGTCGAACTTCGAGAAGTCCTTCCCGCTCAGGAACGACATATGCGCCAGCCGCGGCGTGATGTTCGCCGCTAATGCCGCATCCTGTCGCGCCTTCTTCTCACGCGCCTCCTGCATCGTTTCGCCCAGGGTGATGCCGCAGCAGAACAGCACCTTGCAGTCTTTCGGATCGCGTCTGAAACCCACCATCTGCCTCGAAATATCCTCCCGATACCCCCTGCACGCCTCGATCGTCCGCGCTCGGGCGATGATCGTGTCGGCATGGCGCGCGGCGAAGGTGCGTCCGGCGGGCGAGCCTCCGGCCTGGCAGATCACCGGGCGGCGCTGCGGCCCCGGCGCGGTGTTCAGCGGGCCACGGCATTTGAAATACTTGCCAACGAAATCGATTGGATGGATCTTCGTATGGTCGGCATAGGCGCCGCGCACCGGATCGTTGACGATGGCGTCCGGCGCCCACGACTCCCACAAGCGGCTGACGACATCCATCCACTCATCGGCCATCTCGTAGCGCTGGTCGTGCTCGTAATGCTGATCCAGACCATAGTTCTGCGCCGTGCGGTCGTTATGCGCCGTGACCAGATTCAGGCCAACGCGGCCATGCGTCAGATGATCCAGCGTGGCGGCAAGCCGAGCGGCAAGGTAGGGTGGGTAGAAACTGGTCGTCATGGTGGAAACGATACCGATATGCTTCGTGGCAGCAGCGAGCAAAGGCACCAGCGGCATCGGATCGTTCTTCGGCACGGTATAGGCGTTTGCCAACGACCATGCGGGCGAGCCTTGGAACGCGTCGGGAATGAACGACCCGTCCTCGATCATCGCATAGTCGAAGTGAACTCGCTCCATCGCCTTGCACAGGTCGACGAACAGGTCGGGCTCCATCCAGTCGGTGCCGATGGACCCCGACCAGGGCTGGTTCCAGCCCTGCACCGACCAGCCGCGTCCGATGAACCAGCCCCAATGCAGCATCCCGAGCCCCCTTGCCGACCGGGCAAGTGTGCCGGGGAGCGAGCCGTGTTCGCAAGCGCATCATACAGCGGCGGCACAAGCGGGTCGAGATCTGCGCCTCGGTCATGTCTTGCCGATTTGGCATAGTCCACGGGCTGTCCGGCGTCCAGGCTGAGCGCCCCACGAAAGCATCCGAGAGAAGCAAGCCCATGCCCGTCTTAAAGCCAGCGGCGACGGTAATGATTGCAGTCATGTTGGCTGGTGCTCCAGCGTCGGTCCTCGCGCAGAGTACGACGACGTCGAACCCGCCGGCGCCGAAGACAATCGGCGCGCCGAGTTCTTCGGAAGCGGCGAAGATCGAGCCGGCGCTGATCGTGATGAATGCTGCAGCCGCGACGCTTGCGGACAATAAACTTACCCTTAACGGCATAGCCCCCAGCGCGATCATCTTTGCTGACCGTCCGAGGCGGGCGGCGGGGCATGCACGAACCACCGATCTTCTGGAGGAGTGGGGCAGCGCGGCCGATGCCAGCTTTGCCAAGGATCCGCCGAATGCGACAGTGTCGGCGTTCAGCAAGGACGGTTCGGCGACCAGAGATGCCGTGGTTGTGCTGAAAAATCCAAGCCTGCAAGGCGATAAGTTGACGTTCGAGGTGCAGGTTCTCGAAGGCGATCTCAAAGGTGCCGATGGCCCGGCATCGGTGTTCATCGATATCATTGGCCTGCCATTCACACCGCTATCGTTCGCGGGCGTGGCGCGTCGTACCGCCTATCGATCGGCGATGTATAATGCAGCGACGCACCCGTATTACGGCTATCCGCCGCCATATTATCCGCCCGCCTATGCGCCGCCGCGCTGTGGGTATTATCCGCTCCCGCCATGTTATTGATTTTTGGCCCGGTGCGCATGAGGCCGATACACACCCGGCCGGCTCGTATTGATACAGATCAGTGCAGCGCAATCCCAAGCCGCGGAAGTTTGTCGGGCTTATTCGGAAAATATCGGATTGCCATTGCCGAATGAAGGCAGGGTCGCAGGTTGCGCGGTGTCGGCCGATGCAGACGACGAAGGGAGGGGGGCCTATGTCCAACACGAGACGGGGAATATCACTGGCGAGTGGGCTCGTGCTGTCGCTGGGGACTTGGTTGCTGTCAGCCGCCCCGGCTGATGCGGTCGTTTACTGCACCTCAGTCGGGGTGCCGAAGGGCTGCGTGGCGAGGCCCGGGGTGGGTGTCACGCCTGGAGTGGGCGCAGGAGCGCCAGGCGTGGGTGTCACACCTGGCGTGGGCGCAGGAGCGCCAGGCGTGGGTGTCACGCCTGGAGTGGGTGCAGGAGCGCCAGGCGTGGGTGTCGCGCCGGGGGTGGGCGCAGGAGCGCCAGGCGTGGGTGTCGCACCCGCCAACCGCGGCGGTCCAGTCAACCGCCCCGGCGTCCGTTGAGCGCCGACTGGGAGCGTGCAGACGTCAGCCGCGAATGTCGGCTTCCCACCCATGATCGTCGACGGCCTCACCGACCTGATGTCCACTTCCGAGACACGACCGACTTTTGGGCGCAGGTCGGCTGACGATATCGTTGGTTAAGAAACGCCTCGGCGGTGGGGTCGAGGCGTTTCTGAATCACTGCACTTCGATGCAGTCGGAGAGCGCGACGGCGTCCTCTATGTCGACGCCGAGACAGCGAACTTTGCTCCCGATCTTGGTATAGCAAGATCGGCACAACGCGTAGATAGCTCGTTTGCTTGTAGATGATGGACGCCTTGGTTCGGCGCAGCGAATGCGTCCCGTGGTGTTCCGGCCACGGGTAACCGGTCTTGCCGGGAACAGGGGTGCGAACAGGATCCGCACCCCTGCAGAGGCCAAACCTAGACAAATAGAAGCTGCTGAACCTGAGAGCCTTTTTAGGCCGCCAGCTTGATTTCGTGCTTCATCTCGATGGCGTGCCGAATCAACCGGCGCGTCCGCTCGACAAAGGCGAGCTTGTCTGCGAGACAGCTCTCCAGAAGCACGCCGACACCAAGGTGTCCGGTTACGTCGGCCATCGCGATCAGCGCTATGTATTCAGCGATGCGCAGATGCATCAGATGGTTGGCCTTGATCAGGATAAAGAGGGCCTTTGCCGCCGGCGCCTGGATCTCGGCAAGCTCGTTCCGGAAATCCTCGACGAATACCTCTTGCATACGTCCGCTAAGCGGAACGGGTTTCGCGCCGATAAGTTGGAAGCACCGGTCTAGCGAACTGAGGATCTTATCCTGGAGAAAGGCACGCGATTGCAGAGCCTCCTTGATGTGCGGGTCCTCTACGACCTGGGCCAGCTCCTCGTAGATCTTTGTCGTCTTCTCGGTGCGCTGCCGGACATCGCTCAACATCTTGATGAAAAGTTCTTTCGGATTATTTACGGGCACGGTTTATTTCCTTCCCGGATGGGGTTTCCCAACAAGGAGCGTTCGACTTGTGTTGGGTTGATGGTATCACCGCTCCTCCTTTACCCATGACAGACTGCGCCTTCGATTGGATTGATATTCATCAATGGTGAAAAATCGACTCGAAAATGCGGAGTGGGTCCGGCTTTAGGCCGATGGTATAGTTGGGACGTAGCCGGCCTGACGTGGACACCGACAATACGGGTCGGCTCACGCTGGTGCGGCATCGCCATGCTGATGAATCCGAACAAAAGTCCGCTATTGGAGCGGCGAGGGTGCAGCCTCGGGACAGTTCACGCCCCCCGCAAGTTGGGTATAAGCGCGCCGCAACCGCCCCGCCCGCCCCACCCCGCCCCACTGAGGACCCATGATTCGCCTGGACAACATCAGCAAGCAGAACGGCAAGCGCCTGATCTTCATCGAGGCCTCGGCGGCGCTTCAGAAGGGCGAGAAGATCGGCCTGGTCGGCCCCAACGGCGCCGGCAAGACCACGCTGTTCCGCATGATCACCGGGCAGGAGGAACCGGACGAAGGCCAGATCCTGGTCGATCGCGGCGTCAGCATCGGCTTCTTCAGCCAGGACGTGGGCGAGATGGCGGGCCGCAGCGCGGTCGCCGAGGTGATGGAGGGCGCCGGCGCGGTCAGCGAAGTCGCGGCCGAACTGGCGACGCTGGAAGCCGCGATGGCGGATCCGGACCAGGCCGACGAACTCGATGCCATCCTGGAACGCTTCGGCGAAGTGCAGGCCCGCTTCGAGGAACTGGGCGGCTACGCGCTGGACAGCAAGGCGCGGGAGGTGCTCGACGGCCTGGGCTTCAGCCAGGAGATGATGGAGGGCGATGTCGGCAAGCTGTCCGGCGGCTGGAAGATGCGCGTGGCGCTCGGCCGCATTCTGCTGATGCGCCCCGACGTCATGCTGCTGGACGAACCGAGCAACCATCTCGATCTCGAGAGCCTGATCTGGCTGGAGCAGTTCCTGGCCGGCTACGACGGCGCGTTGCTCATGACCTCGCACGACCGCGAATTCATGAACCGCGTCATCAACAAGGTGATCGAGATCGATGGCGGCAGCCTGACGGGCTTTTCCGGCGACTACGAATTCTACGAGCAGCAGCGGGCGCTGAACGAGAAGCACCAGCAGGCGCAGTTCGAGCGGCAGCAGGCGATGCTGGCGAAGGAGATCAACTTCATCGAACGCTTCAAGGCGCGCGCCTCGCACGCCGCGCAGGTGCAAAGCCGGGTGAAGAAGCTGGAGAAGATCGACCGGGTCGAGCCGCCGAAGCGGCGTCAGTCACGTCGGTTTCGACTTCCCCCCGGCGCCGCGGTCCGGCGAGGACGTGGCCAATCTGCGGGGCGTGCATAAGCGCTACGGCGAGCCGGGTGATCTACCAGGGGCTGGATCTGCTGGTGCGGCGGCGGGAACGCTACTGCGTGCTCGGCGTGAACGGCGCGGGGAAATCCACGCTGCTGAAGCTGGTGGCCGGCACGACCGAACCGGATACGGGCTCTGTTACCCTCGGGGGCAGCGTGAAGATGGGCTATTTCGCCCAGCACGCCATGGAATTGCTGGAGGGCGAACGCACCGTGTTCGAGACGCTGGACGGATGCCTTTCCGCGCGCCGGCCAGGGCTCATTGCGCGCGTTGGCGGGCGGCTTCGGCTTCTCCGGCGACGAGATCGAGAAGCGCTGCCGCGTGCTGTCGGGCGGCGAGAAGGCGCGGCTGGTGATGGCGCTGATGCTGTATCGACCCGCCGAATTTTCTGGTGCTGGACGAGCCGACCAACCATCTCGACATCGCGACGAAGGAGATGCTGATCGCCGCCCTGTCGCAGTATGAGGGCACGATGCTGTTCGTCTCCCACGACCGGCATTTCCTGGCCGCGCTGTCCAATCGGGTGCTGGAACTGACGCCGGAGGGCATCCACCAGTATGATGGCGGCTACACGGAATACGTCGCACGGACTGGGCACGAGGCGCCCGGGCTGCATGCTTGAGGGAAGGACGGATGTCACCGCATTGTGGCGAAGTTCTTCCAGAAATTCCTGAGGCTCTCGTCGCCGCCGAAGAGCGTGGTGAAATTTGTCGAGTCCACCAGAACGATGTCCCCGGCGCGCTCCTCGTTGGGCGGCATCCAGAGGAGGCAATTGAACGCCTGATTCCCCGCCGCTGTGAACGGGTGCGGACGATCGAGGTCTATCGGCTGGCGCGCCAGAATCTGAACGTTTGCGTCCTCAGCCGTCACCTCGTAGTGCGGCAGATGCGGATGAAAATTGAGCGTCGGCACATCCTTGAGCAAGCCGAGCTTATCGAGGTCGCGATTGGCGTTAAGTGGCGCAATTGCGTTCGAGCCTTTGACCGTCGCAGGACGCAGCCCATACGTATTGTGCACGGGAACGCCAAGCCCCTTCATGAGGGAGCGCGTGAACTGCCCGAAGCGCTGTTGACGGGGTACCAGCGGGTCGCGGTGATGCAAGTATTCCACCTGACGCTGCTTCATGTCGCTCGTGAAACCGACATCATGATGCGGCGCCAGCAGCAGGCACGTGCCGTCCCGCTTCAGCCATTCGCGGAGAGCAACAATTTCTTCCGGGGCCGCCTCCTGTTCGGAGAGAACATGGTCGAGGCCAAATACCATAAGTGTGTCGGCGTCAGCGAGAATGCGTTCATCGACCGGCTGCTTGAACCCGGCCTGGTCAATACGCTGGAACACGGCGACTGGATGTCCGGTCGCCTCACCTGCGACTTGCTGGAAGCTCAGCGTCGAGCGGTGGAACAGTTCCAGCGTTCCAGCGATGCCCTGGAGAAAGTGCGCAGCACTCCATTCCGGCGTCTCGTAGGCCGGCCACAGAACCGTGCGGACCTCGGTCATCGTAGAGAAGCGGTTCTCCATCGCCGCCGGATCGCGCTGAGCCTCCCAGGGATAACTCCACGTCCAATAGATACTGATGCGGCGCTTTCCCGGTGCGTATTTGCGAGGGATATGATCCTGGTTGTAAGTGCGCGCAGAGTTCGGCATTGCCTCTCCTCCCCATGTCGGTTCCGTTCTTCTAGTGCAACGATGCGAGATAGCTTAGCGCCTTCAGGCCGGGGAGAAAGAAGTAGGCGCCACCCTTAAGAGTTGTAAAGGCCGGAAGGCCGACGATTTTCTTCCGGATCGGGCGTTTGGGGATTTTGAATTCGAGCGTCCCGTCCTGGTTGCCGATGACCGGATCTCGCTCATTGCCGAGTTCGTGAAAGTTCCGGTCGTTCGCCCATACGTTCTGGGCAAACTCGAACTGGCGGATGAGGCTGGCGCAGATCACAAAGGCGGCGATACCGCGCTCTGCGCCGTCGTCGGCCTCGCCATCTGGCAGATACGGCCCGTAAGTGGCGCCTCGGCGGATCATGCGGCGACGGTTCATGTTTGCCGCCGTGTCTCGCGGGTTCATTCGCCGCGCGTGGGACCCAAGCGGAACCGCATACCCGTGGGGATCCATGTCCTTGTAGTTGAAGTCATTGTTTCGCTGCATGTCGGCGCCGAGGGCCGGATCGTCCTTATCGGGCGACAGGACAAGCGGCGCGCCGCTGCGCCAGCGCCCCATCAGCTTCGCGGCGATCAGTTCCTGTTCTTCCGGCGTCTCGCCGTGCTGCCGCAGAAACGCTCGGAACTTCCCCACATGCTCCTCTAATCGGCGGTAAGCCATGTAACTGCCGTTGCGGGCGAGAATCTCGGGCTGCGGGCGGTCGGCGATCACCCCGTATTCGTCCGGATAGCCGAGGATGAACTCGCCCGCCTTCAGCGGCGCGCCGGAGCCGGGGGTCGGCACCTCGCCGCTGCCCTCGATGACCGGCTGGGACAGCCGGTCGCGATAGCCGAAGTGGTCGTGCGCATAGTCGAGCGGCGGGACGGCCTGGAGGTCGAGCACAGACAGGACTTCGACTCCCGGGCAAGTGGCGATGAGCTTCTCGTGTTCGGAGACGCATCGATCATGTTCCGCCGCATCTCTGGCGAAAAGGATCGCAATGGCATGCAGGTCAGGGTTCGCAAGTCCACCGGCCCAATGTTCAGGCGCGTTGACGCCAGTGTCGCCGAGCACCTCGGCTCGCGCCACCATGCCTTGCTTGAACTCGTCCGGAAAAGTCGCGAGGGAGGCTTCGTCCAGTCCGAGCGCGCGCAAGCCGTTCCAGGTGAACGCCACGGTCACCCAACGTTTGTCGCTCGCAACGCTCGCCTGCATCGACTCGACCGAATGAACCGTCTCCTTGATGGCGGACAGCCATGCTCGACCACCTGCGCCGTCGCGGAACGAAAGGAACTCGTATCGACCGGTCAAGGCCGGCGCTCGTGTCAGCAGGATGTGCTGAATGTCGTCGAAGTCGAGCATCACAGCTTATCCGATCCCTTAATGCGTTTGGCGGAGCACGATGGCGACCCATTAGAGAATTCGCTGGCTTCGCCGGCGTTGCGAACGCGGTCGTTTTGGTTAACTGTCAGCGCCGCGCATTTTTGTTTTGAGCGCCTTTCGCCCACGCCCAGGCTCGTATGCGCCACCCCTCGGCAGACTTACGAAGCGCCACCGTAAAGGTCGCGCCGGACTGCGTGATCACCTGGCTGTGCAATTTGAATGTCATCGTTGCGGGCGTGACAACGTATGCGCTTTCGCCCGTAACATCGACGTGAGACGGCTTTTCCAAGGTAATGAAATAGTCGGCGGCGCCTTCGTGTTCGCCGGCTTCCATCGCCTGTCGATACCAGTCCTCGCAGGCCGTGGGTCCCTGCCACACGTGCGGGGAGAGCCCATCAAGGATCGAGCCGGACGCATCAAAGAGCGCAACCATCGCTTTCACGTTACCTTTGTTGAAGGCATCGGCGTAGCTTCGCACGGCCTCCATCGGTCCTGTGTCATCAGACACGCCAGTTCTCCCGTTCTTTGTTGGCGTCGATTGCGATATGCTGTCCCAAGAATCATTGCATTTGGTCGAGCATGGTCGAGAACGCGGCCTTCAGCCTGAGCGCTTTCTTGATTTCGTCAGCGCTCACACCGGGATACTCCGCGTACTCGAGGAAGCTCGGGCACTGATGGTCGCGGACGAACTTGACGAAGGCCGCAGGGTTGGTATTCCAATCCGCTGGGAAACCCTCGAGATTCTCGAACACGGTTCGCAGGCCGGTTATGCCGAATAGCGTCACTGCGTCTTCGGTATACTTGTCGAAGTCGGTGTCGAAGATTCCCTGATACATGAAGTAGGTCTCTCCCTTGATCGGGAACAGAAGCCAACGAAGGTAATGGAGTTTGAGAACGGCGAGACAGTCTGGCTGTTCGGCAACGGCTGTTTTCGATGTCCTTGGCGTGTTTATAGAAGGCTTCCTCTCGGCCAGGGATGACCTTCGCAACAATCGAAAAGCCGTAATTCGCCGGCGTCTTCGGGAATATTGGGCCATAGCGGCCCTGCTCGACCTCGCCCTCGACAAATCCGCCCTTGGGAATCGCCATTGCGGCCGGTTTTGACCAGTCCGCAGCCTTCAAGTTGTTCGGCATCGTTTTCAGCCCTCCCTTGATTCTGTTTCCTCAGGGTCAGTGCTAAGGCCCTGGCGTGGCGTCGACTTGGGGCGCTTGAGGAGCCGGCAAAAACCAACCCGCGAGGCGATTGAGTGCTGCCCTCGAAACGCCCGCCCGCATACTCTCTGTGCGTAGCAAGTCGCACGCTATGCAGTTTTGGTAAGCTGAGGGCGGCCGACATCTCGGCCGATTCCCAGAAAAACCCAACGAAATGGCCAGGTATCCCTGGCAAAGGTGCCGATCAGGCTGGGCTGATGGCCTGCTGCGGGACGAGGATGCGGGAAGTCGCCGTCCGAAGGATATCTGCCAGTCCTGCCTGGGCAACGATCGTCGAGGCTTCGGCCGGTGCGAACCAGCGCGTTTCCCGCTCCGCCTTTTCAGGCCATTTGCGGATCTGCCGCTCGACTGCGAACAGAAAGACCGAGACTTCAAGGATAGCCGCTTTGCCCGAGTTGCGGCGTTTCTCGTAGCGATAGAAACCGATGGGATCTTCGCCGACGACCGTGCCCAGCAGCCCTGCTTCCTCGTATGCTTCTCGGGCCGCGGTCGCGCCGGCCGTCAGATTTCGAATTGGCCAGCCTTTGGGAATGATCCAGTCCCGCCTTCCGCGGGTCGTAACAAGCAGAACTTGGACCTCACCGTCGTGTGTGATCCAGAATGGGAGGGCGCCGCACTGATATCGAATAGCCGCGTTTGCTCTGGTCATCGTACAGTTTCGGGCACCCACTCTCTTTGTCCAAGCCCGCAAACTCTAAAGCATGCCCGTCCGCGCCGGCGCAACTTTTCCGGCCTTCGATCAGAAAAATGCTAACTTTCCCGATCAAATTACGCGGCCCGTTGCCATCCCAACTCGGCCGCTTCTATGGCGCCCCAGTGCCCAAGGGTCACCTTTTAACTGGACCAGAACGTTGGCATGGCCCTGAAGCGGCGCCAGTGTTTGTGCAACGTCCTTTCGGTCTCGGTCCGGTCGCGCGCTTGCCAGCCAATCACGGCACCAATCGTCCGCTGGATTGCCGGCGTGACGGGATCACGCGCGAGCGTTGACAGGAATTGTTGCGAAATCGTAGCATCGTTGGCCTGACCCAGCGCAGCCTGCATTTTCGCCATGCGTCTCAGATAGCTCTTCGCGTCCGCATTCTCGTCATCAAGCCCCCGGAAAAACTCCGTAGCGTAACGAAATTTTTTGAGGGCAATGCGAAGCTTGTGGCGCGCTTCGGGCCCCAGATGTCGAAAATGCTCGCCTCGCTTGAGGGCCTTGCGGTGCAGCCTGGTCAGGACCCGGCCGGCGAGGATTGGGGCCGGTTCAAGCAGCACGGCGAGGGATCGGTTCTCCAACTCGTTCCGCCAACCTCGGCATGCGATCCAACGGCTCAAGGAGAGGTGAAAACGGTTGTAGCGCGCACTGGCAAGCACCTCCCGCAGGGCGTTGTAAGCCGCAATCCGATGAGGTTCGGCTGCCTTGCGCAGACCCCCGAAATCCACATCCGAATTGAGAACTTTCATCGGCCGGTCAAACGTATCCGTGACCAGAACATCCCAGTCGCGTGGCGCACCAAGCACCTGCGCCAGCCATTTTGCCTCATCTGCGAAAGTCTGTAGCGTGGGTGAGCCGACTTCGCGACCCAAGAGGGTGCAGGCCGTACGCAAACGACGCAGCGCGACCCGCATCTGATGAACGCCCTCGGGATCCAATCCCTGCTCGGCGACGCTCTGATTGGCCAGGAGGTGATGCTGACAGGCACCGAGCAGGCGGGCAATGACGTCATCAATCGTCTGTTCCGCCGAAATGCCCGGTGGCATGGCCTTTGTCGCCGGGGCAGCTTCGAAGGCCAGGCCATAGCCTCGCGCGGACTTGCTCAGCGTTCCGATCCTGAGCGGTGCGACCTCGAGCAACTGCATGCCGATGTCGTACATAACGCTGACGTCGCCGGCTTTCAGTTCGAGTTCCACTTCCGCCAGCGCTTCGCGACGCTCACCGGCCTCGATGGATCCTTCATCAAAGGCAACCTCGATGACTGCGCCTGGCAGTTCGAGGCGCTGAACGCGGCGGCGGACCTTCGTGATAAAGACTGGACCAAGGTTCTCCACGGTGAGCGAATCCAGGGGGAATCCGATTTCGGACAACGGCAACGACGCAAGATCAGGCGCAGAGGTGGTAACAGCCGTTTCCCATTCGCTGCGAACGAACGGCTGACCGGGCATAGGGGTACGCTTCAGAGTCTGAATATGGCGTCTGCCGTTCCGCCTTACGCGAAGCGACAGACCGTGCCTTAACAGACTGCAATCCGGCGTGTCGTAGTAGATCGCCTCGAGCCGATGAGCGGAGCCTGCATTGCAGGCATAGCGTGCGATAATCGGTGCTTCACGAACCAGATCGAGTCCCCCGGCAGGCACAAGCAGTTTAAGCTCGACCTCATCATTGGCGGCCGGTTTTAGAGAAAGCGGAACATCCGAAGAAACGGTCCCCGGCGGCGGCTTTAATTGCGTATCCAGAATAAGCTCCCGGTCTGGCAGATATATGTCACTTTAATGACGGCCTCTGATGGTCCGCAAGGTGATTGAAATGCAGACGAACTCGGGGACGTCATGCATATACGGCTCATGGGTCGAGGATGACGGGGTGTCGGTTGTTTCGTAGGCCGCTGTTCAGGCATGCGGCGCGATTTCGCCGGGCTGGTCGTGCCGGAATTGCAACGGCACTGGTGAAGACACCCTGCGCCGGGACAACGCTGCGGGAAACTCTGAACGCCTGACGCGGACACGCACGCACCCCCACACGCAAACGTTAACCCCTTGTTCATCTCTTCCATCCTAGGCTTACCCCGATCAGCATTTGGTGAGCCCGGTGCATATTGCCGTCATCATTCCCGCCTACAACGCCGCTGCCTGGCTGCCCGCCTGCCTGGCGTCGTTGCGTACCCAGACTCACCTCGACTGGTCCGCCATCGTCATTGATGACGGATCGGCCGACGACACCGCCTCCCTTGCCGCCGCCGGCCCCGATGACCGCATCCACGTCGTCTGCCAGGCCAATGCCGGCGTCTCCGCGGCACGCAACCACGGCATCAGCATCGCGCTGAGCCGGACGGGAGCGCAGCGGGCGGACGCGCTGCTGTTCCTGGATGCCGACGACTGGCTCAGCCCCGAGGCACTGTCACGCCTCGCCGCGGCCCTGGACGGAGCGCCCTGGGCCGTCGCTGCGGCCGGCGCGCATGCGTTCGTCCAGTCGCATGGCCGGACCGTCCGCGCCCCGCTGCCGCCCTCCGGCTGCCTGCTGGAGAGGCTGGTCGTGCGCAACTTGTTCGTCAACGGCGGCCAGTTGCTGATCTGCCGGGAGGCTGTCGAATCGGCGGGGTTCTTCCGCCCCGACCTGTGCTTCGGCGAGGATTGGGAGTACTGGACCCGTCTCGCGGCGCTGGGCGAGTTCGTCGCGCTGCCCCAGCGCATGCCGGTGCTGTTCGCCCGGGAGCGCGGCAAGAGCGCCTATCGCAACATGGCAACCGACCCCTGCCATGCCGAGGCCGTCGTCCAGGCGATCCACGCGAACCCCGACATCCAGGCCCGGTTCGGGACTGCCACGCTCGCCCGGCTGCGCACCAAGGCGGACGCCGAGAGCGCCTGGATCATCGGCCGGGAGTATATCCGCCACGGTGAGCAGCGCGACGGTCAGCGCTGGCTGCGCCGCTCCCTGCGCCGGGCGCCGGCGGCGAAACGGGTGGCGTTGCTGCTGCTGTCGCCGTTGGGCGTGGGGCCGTTCCGGCCGTACCGCTTTGGCGACCAGCCTCTGGCCCAGACCCGTGCCCCGGCCACAAGCCGGGAGGATTTTGCCACAATCTCGCCATAATCAGCGCAAGACAAAGACAGCGTAATTGGTCTTTATGGACTATCCTGAGTGTGATTGACAGCCCCTAAGGATTCTGTGCCAACTATCAGGCGCAATCGCTGTTTGGCTCGCCTTTCTGCCCGTCCGCCACCGGTGGTCCCGGAAGGTCCAACGACCCGATTGTTGCATCGTGTCATTTCGCACGGTGCCAGCACGGAGACGACCAGTTATGGCTACCGGCACGGTCAAGTGGTTCAACACCACCAAGGGCTACGGATTCATCATGCCGGAGGACGGCGGAAAGGATGTCTTCGTCCATATAACCGCAGTTCAGGCCGCGGGACTTCGCGGCCTGAACGAAGGACAGAAAGTCACGTTCGAAGTCGCGATGGAACGGGGGAAAGCCGCCGCGACGAACCTGCGGCCGGTCTGACCGGCAGGCTTGATTGGCGAAAGCGGGCAGCGGCCACACCCCTTGCCCGTCACTAGGAGGAGGACTGAAACCATGGCCGTCGGAACGGTAAAATGGTTCAATGCGACCAAAGGTTACGGCTTCATCATGCCGCAGGACGGCGGCAAGGATGTCTTCGTGCACATCACCGCGGTACAGGCGGCCGGGCTGAAGGGGCTGAATGACGGCCAGAAAGTCAGCTATGACGTCGCTATGGAACGTGGCAAGGCAGCAGCGACAAATCTGAAGCTGGCCTAACCGGAGCGAGACGGACCGGGCACGCCGGCCTGGGCTCAGCCTGGGATGCCAACTCGGGTGCGAAGCGCCGTGGCCGCTCGTGTCCGCACATCGGCCGTTACGCGCCACAAACAGGCAAACACGACCGATGTTTTCCTTGAATGACCTGGAACGCACCGCCGATCTGGTGCACGCCCATCTTGGCCCCTACACCCGCCTTGCCATGGCCTCTGCTGGCGCAACGGACCGGCGCCGAGGTCTTCGTCAAGCACGAGAACCACCTGCCCACCGGCGCCTTCAAGGTGCGCGGCGGCATCGCTGTGCCAGCCAGCCAGCCGAAGTCCCGGCCGGCCGCGGCCTGATCTCCGCCACGCGCGGCAACCACGGCCAGTCGCTCGCCTTCGCGGGCAACCGGTTCGGCCTCGGCGTCACCATCGTCGTCCCGTTCGGCAACAGCACCGAAAAGAACGCCGCCATGGCCGGCTTCGGCGCCAGGCTGATCGAGCACGGCCAGGATTTCGAGGAAGCCCGCGAAGAAGCCCATCGGCTGGCCGCGACAGGAAGGCCTGCTGTTCGTCCCCTCCTTCGCGCCGCCGCTGGTCCAGGGCGTCGCGACCTATGCGCTGGAACTGTTCCAGGGCCGTGCCCGACCTGGACGCGGTGTATGTGCCGATCGGCCTGGGCTCCGGCATCTGCGGCACCATCCTCGCGCGCGACCTGCTCGGCCTGAAAACCGAGGTCATCGGCGTGCAGAGCACCGGCGCCGACTGCTACGCCCGATCCTTCGCCGCGCGCACCGTCGTGCCGGGCAACCGGGCGGAGACACAAGGCCGACGGCATCGCCGTGCGCCAGCCGGATCCCGACGCTCTGCGCATCATCCTGGGCGGGTGCGAGCGTATCGTCACCGTGCCGGACGACGCGATCGCGGCGTCCATCCGCGCCTACTGGACCGATACCCACAACCTGATCGAAGGCGCCGGCGCCGCGCCCCTGGCCGCGCTGATCGCCGAACGCGACTCGGATGCAGGGCAAGCGGGTCGCCCTGATCGCCAGCGGCGGCAATATCGACATGGCGCTGTTCCGAAGCTGGGTGGGCGGATGACGAATGGGCGCCGGCCCAGCGTTCCGTTCGGACAACGCTTGCGTGACCATAGCCGTCGCTTTCGATAATGTTCACACTATGTTACATGATCTGCGCGCTGAGGACACCTAGATCTGTGGCAGCACCAACGCCTCACCCGGATATTCAGGGAGCACTTCGATGAACCGCGCGGTTCCGGCTATCGGCCTCGTCTCCGTTCTGGCGCTCAGCGCCTGCGCCGTTGCGCCGCCGCAAGGACCGACCGTGATGGCGTTGCCGGCGCAGGGGAAGTCGTTCGACGCGTTCCAGCAGGATGATGCGCTCTGCCGTGGCTTTGCGCAGCAGCAGACCGGCGGCGTCTCGGCGGCGCAGGCGGCGAACAACAGCGCGGTCGGCAGCGCGGTGCGTCGGCACGGCCCTGGGTGCAGGCATCGGCGCGGCGCTGGGGTCGGTCGGCGGCGCGGTCGGCGCGGGGGCTGCGATCGGCGGTGCGACGGGCCTGCTCGCCGGCAGCGCGGTGGGCGCCAGCAATGCCCAGTGCGTCTGGCGGCAATCTGCAGGCGCGTTATGACACCTCGTATACACAGTGCATGTATTCGAAGGGCAACACGGTGCAGAGCGCACCGGGTGGCTATGCCGGCGGCTACCCGGCGTATGGGCTTACCCGCTTACTATCCGGCACCCTATGCCTATGGCCCTGGCTACTACGGCCCGACCGTCGTGATCGGCGGCGGATGGGGTTGGGGTGGCGGCTGGGGTTGGCGGCGGCGGCTGGCACCGCAGTCACTGGTGAGCACGAAGCACTGACGTGACCGCGGCGCCGCGGGTCAGGATCCGCTCGCCGGACGGGCGTATGCCGATCGTGTTCAACTGGGGCGTCTCCAGCTATTTTGGCTGGGGAGTGAACGGTCTGAACCTTGCGCTTTCACTGTCCGGCCATTCCTCGTTCTATCCGCTGGTAGCGCAACCGTTCTCCCGCGACGATTACGTGGTCGATCCGTTGCGCCTGGCACTGACTCGACGCGTTCGCCGATCATTCCGCCGCCCTGTGGGACTCGTTGCGCAGCGCACCGGACGACACTGCAGAGATCGACGCGCCCGTACTGATAGGCCTCGGCGCCAATCTGATCGGCCTGTCCGGGGCCGGCGGCAAACGCCTGGTCGGGCGGCCCAGCGTCGGCGTCGTCTTCCTCGAACACTCGACCATCGACCCGGAGGGTCGGGCCCGCGCGGAACAGCTTGCGCTGATTATCGCGGGATCGCACTGGAACGAGCATGTGCTGCGTGCCAACGGCATCGTCGCCACGACGACCGTGTTGCAGGGCGTCGATACGGCGCTGTTCCACCCAGCCCCGCGGATCGGCCGGTTTCGCGACCGGTTCGTGATCTTCTCGGGCGGCAAGCTGGAATTCCGCAAAGGCCAGGATCTGGTGCTGAAAGCGTTCAAGCTCTTCCACCAGCGCCACCAGGAGGCACTGCTGGTGACCGCCTGGAGCAACAGTTGGGAATGGCGCGATACGTTCCTGGCCCGGCTGACCGACACCGCGCCGGTCCAGCCGGCGCAAGACGGCACCGTCGATTCCGCGCGTTGGGCGTTGGACAACGGCATCCCGCCGGATGCGCTGATCGCCCTGGGGCGCACACCGAACATCGCGATGCCGCACGTGCTGCGGGAGGCTGATGTAGCGCTGTTCCCCAACCGGTGTGAGGGCGGAACGAACCTGGTCGCCATGGAATGCATGGCCTGCGGCGTGCCCGTCATCCTGTCGGCCAATACCGGGCACCTCGATCTGTTGGAGCCAGGCGATATCGCCTTGCCGCTGACCCGTCAGGCCCCGGTCGCCTGGGCGGGGGCCGATGTGGGCGACTGGGGAGAGAGCGATATCGACGAAATCGTCGAACGCCTCGAAGAGGTCTGGCGCGACCGCGAAGCCGCCCGGTCAATGGGGCTGCGGGCAGCAGCGCTCATGGAGACGATGACATGGGAGCGTCAGACGGAGCGGCTGATGCGGGCCCTTCTGCCGTTGCTGCCGTAAGAGACTCCGACGCCACCCCCAGGTCATGGCACCCGTCCGAACCACGTCCCCGGGCCCAAACAGCCCCGGGGACAGTCTCGACGTTACGCGTCAATAATGTGATGCAACACTCTCAGCGTGTGAATCCTTCCAGCTCATCCTGGGTCCAGGCGATCACCTGGGGGATCGTCTGCCCTTCCCGCAGCCGAGCAAGCATCTGGTTGTGGATCGCTCTGTTGTAGATCTGCACGGCAACTTCCGGAGCCGCTTCGGCGCCGGCCAGTGCGGGCTTCTGTCCGCTCGACGGACGGATCGGGTAGTTGTAAACCGTACCTGTCGGCGGACCGACATTCTCCCACACCTTGAAGTCGTTCAGCTTGGCATAGGGAGGCAGGTCGTAGCCGTCGCAGGCGATTTCACGCGCTTCGACGTTTTCGCGCTGCATCAGGAATTCCAGCAGGTCCTTCGCCGCGCTCTTGTTCTGGCTGAAACTGTAGACGCCCCAGAAGTATTGCTGCGTCGGGACGAAACGCCCCTTCGGACCGGACGGCGCCGGGAACGTCCAGCAATCCGCCGCCACGTCAGGAGTGTCACGCTTCGCCACCGCCCAGGCCGAGGGCGGATTGAAGATCAGCGCCGACTTGCCGGAGATCAGCGCTCGGTTGTTGGACGCGTCGTCGTAGCTGACGGCGTCGGCCGGGTAGAACTTCACCAGCCGCTGGGCGAATTCCAGCGCCTGCCGCGTGCCGTCCGATTTCAGTTGCGACTTGCCTTCCACATCGATCAGCGTGCCGCCGAATGCCGCGAACAGCGCGCCGTGGGTGTCGGTCGCGTCGGTATTGCCGCCGCCGCCCATGCCGCAGGCGAAGGTCATGCCATCCTTCTGCGCCAGTTCGGCGTATTTCAGGAACGTCTCCCACGTCCAGTTGTCCTGCAGCGCATTCTTTTCGTCATGCGTCGGATACATCGCCTGCAGGTCGAGGCCATGCTTCTTGAACCAACTGATGCGCGCGCAGGGCGGCTTGGTCTGAGTGCCGTTGCTGGCCGGTATCGCCGCCCAGTGGCCCTTGGACTTGGCCAGATACGACGAAATACTGTTGACCTCGCCGTTCGCTGCCTGCAGCCGCTTCATCTGGTCATCAACGGGATCGAGCGACTCGGCATAGTTCTGCACGTCCCAGGTGATGAACGTCATGATGTCATGACCGGTCTTGGCCTGGGTCTCCGCAGCCGGCGTCAATTGCAGCTTGCCGCCCGAGGTGGTGATGAAGTCCGCGGTCACCTCGACCTTGTTCTTGTCGCCCCAGGCGTTGATCTGCTTGACCATGGTGTCGTTCGCGCCGGGCACCCAATGATCCCAGAACCCGGCATTCAGCTTACCCGCGGCGCCGGCCGTGCGGATATGCACAAGCGGCAGAGCGGTCGCAGCACCTGCGAGCTTGAGCGCACGGCGTCGCGACACGGCCATATTTGATCGCATATGTATCTCCCTGTGATGGGCCGTTTGCGGAATCGGCCCCTATTTGTGTCGGCACCCTATTTCGCGGGTGTGACATAACCTTACGGCATAGGATGAACTTGTGAACTCAAAATCAACGGACAGCCCGGCCGCCGGGGTTATTTTTTTGCAAGCTTCGCCGCTCAGCCCAGCAATTTGCTCAAATTCGAGGCCATGTCGTCGCCTGAAAGGTCGGGGCGAACCGGCGCTATGAACTGCCCGTTGCTATCCATCAGATAAAGTACGGAACTGTGGTCCATGGAGTAATCGTCGGGCGCCTCCCCGGTACGATGCTCCGCATAATAGACGCGATACTCTTTCGCCACAGTGGCGATTTCCGCGGCGCTGCCGGTCAACCCGACGAAACTTGGGCCAAACGCCGCAGCGTATTGCTTGACCACCGGCGCGGTGTCGCGCTTCGGGTCGACGGTGATGAACAGCGGCACGATGCGCTGTGCTTTCGGACCGAGTTTGTCCAGCGCCTCAGCGATGGTGTTCAATGTTATCGGACAGACATCCGGACAATGTGTATAGCCGAAATACACTAGCATGTATTTGCCACGGAAATCGCGGTCCGTGACGGTCTTGCCCGCCCCATCCTGCAGCGTGAACGGACCACCGATGCCGAAGGCGGCATTTCTGCTGCTGCTGTCCGTCAGCCACATGAACGCCCCGGCGCCGATCAGCAGCACGGCCACCGTCAGACCCATCACGGCATAAACCATCCTCGGCGCCGTCTGCCTTGGATCAGTGGGAGTGTTCATGTTCGCCTCCAGACGGACCGCTGATCGGGTGTGCGCAGATACTGCGCACGATCTCGACCAGTTCGGCATCGGTATGCCATCCGCTGGGGGCATCTGGCCAGTGAACGGCGCGTAACCAGCCGTTCGGATCGACCAGGAGAACCGCGCCTGCCAGGTCGGCCGGGGTGGTGCCCGCCAGCACGGCATAGGCGTCCCAGGCTGCCGCCGACCTCCCGGTGCACTGGGCCGCCGGCGCATCCACGCCCGCACGCAGCGCAATCGTCACCGTGGAAACATTGTTCTGCGGCGGGATGACCGGCGGCACGCCGGCGGCAGCGCCCGCAAGGATCAGCAGCGCATGGCCGCGCAGGTCACGCAGGCTGGACGCCGGCAACCCATGGCAGGCGAGCGGGAAATCCGGCGCCTGCATCGGCACCGGCGGCATCGCACCGCGCGCGATCGACCCGCCGGAATTATGCGCGCGCACATAATCGATCAGCGACCACAGATCCCGCTCCGGCAGACTGGCAGCGAAGCCGGGCATCGCCGGGCGCCCGTCCGGATCGGCGATCCCGTGTTCAAGCCACCAGATCATCTCGCCGTCCGGATGCCCCAGCACATGCGCCGCAGTCAGGTCCGCCGGCCTGACGCTCAGCCCCCCCGCCGCCGGCCCGTCTCCACGCCCATCTCCACGCCCCTCTCCACGCCCCTCTGGCCCATGGCAGGACGCGCAATGGCTGGGGTAGAGATGCTGCCCCCGAACGATCGAGTCCACCGAGAACCCGGTGACTGACGTCTGGAAACTGGTCGGATAGGCCTCCACCGTCAGCAGCGACAGCGACGGGCCGCGCCAGGCCACGATCGCGGCCAGCAGCACCCCGGCCACGCCACCGACCAACCAGCGGACGCCCCGGCGGGACCGAAGGCCGAAGATCAAACCACCGAAGAACAGCAGCACCGCGATGCCGATCAGCACCAGGCTGACGAACACCTCGTGGCGAAATTCATCGTCCTCGTTGACCGTCTCCAGGCTGAACTGCCAGGACAGCGGCCAGACCGGCTGCTCATGGATCGCCGGCACCGAACTGGCGAGCCAGCCGGCCGCGAGGATGATGGCGCAGCCGAACGTCGCCTCGATGGCGATCGACAGAAGCAGCCCGCCTGCCCGTCCGTGCGCAAACCGGTCGGTCAGCCACAGCCGGTTGAGCAGCGCCAACGCCAGCGCCGCGGCGAACAACGTAAGCTTCAGGAGAATGATTTGCCCATACGGCGTGCCCAGCAGCCCCGGCAGGCTGCCGACCAGGCCGATCGCCTGGATCACGCCGGTCGTACCGATCACCAGGACGCAGGCAATGCCGATCGGGGTGAACCGCTCGCACACCGCTGCCGCATCCAGCGGCGCCAGCGCCCGCACAGACACAAAAAGCGGCAGCAGCGCCCCCAGCCAAATGCCCGCGGCCGGCAGATGCAGCGCCTCGGAGATCAGCAGCGAGTTGTCGCCCTCGGCGGCCCCGGCATGCGCCATCAGTCCTTGCAGCGCCGCGGCCAGGATCGCCAGCGCCAGCCCGATGGCCATCCCGCGCCGCCACCGCACCAGGATCGCCGCCGCCAGCAGCAGCCCCAAGCGCGCGACAAGCACCTCGCCGAACCGCGTGTGGCCGACGACCAGCGGCACCGCCTGCAACGTCGCCGGCAGCGTTGCGGTATCAGCGATACTGGCGGTCTCGGCGATCAGCCAGGCGCAGCCGGCAATGATCGCCAGCACGGCGCCGATCCAGGCCAGCCGGTCGAGCCTCCGTCGCAGCGGCGTCGGGACATCCGACGCCGCCGGCAACATCAGGGTCGCGGAATGCCGCCGTTCCCAGGAACGACAGCATACCGAGGAGCTGAAACCCCCTGAACAGGACCGTCGCGGCCTGCATTCAGGGTTTGACCGTGAACATGAAGTGCCCCTCCGTCTTGTGGGTGTCGACCGACACGACATGCCATTCCACCTGATATGTGCCCGGCGGCAGCGATTTCAGTGGCACGACCAGCGTCCGGTTGCCGTCCTGCGCGACCGGGACGCCGGCGGTGACGGACGCACCGGACGCGTCGGTCACGGCGACATGGCAGAACAGCGCCTCCACCGGTTCGGTGTAGCGGAGGTCAAGTTCCTTGGGCGCGCCGGCGACCTCGGACCCGACCGCGGGGTTGGCATGCTCCAGGAAGGCGTGCGCGAAGGCCGGCGTGCCCCCATGGAACGTCAACGTCAGGAACGCCAGACAAGCGAGGACCAGAAGCCGGACCATGGCGTCAGAACCAGTCGACGATCGGCTTGCCGAGCGAGTTGGGAAAGAGATCGTCGAAATAGAGGTGGAACTGCGCGATGACGCCGACATGCGACCCGGTCGCCTTGTTGCCGGGGATCAGCATCTCCAAACCGAACGGCATAGTCGGTCGCGGTGTAGTTCAGGCCGACGCCCCACAGATAGGTGCGTCGGCGAATTGTTCGGCTTGCTCGCCGGCGAGGTCCAGGCCAGTTCGACGATCGGGGTCAGCCGGTTGACGAACTCCGGGAAGCCGTAGTCCTTCACCTGCGTGGACAGATAGCGCAGGCTGTACTGCAGCGACAGGCCGCCCTGCCAGCCGTTGGGGATACCGTTGTTGATCGGATCACCGGTCGCGCGGATCGACCTTCAGCTTCTTGTCGGCGATCTGGTAGCCAAGCTCCCCGGTCAAGGCCAGCGGTCGCAGCAGCCGGCACCGGGAGGTCGCCGAAGCCCTTCGCGAAATAGAAGGTCGGGATGGTGGAGCTGCTGTCGTCGTTGTCCAGCACCGCACCGTTCGACCCGTTGGCGCCGGTGCGGGCAAAGACGCGCTGCACGCCGACCGACATCATGAACTCATGCTTGTCGTTGACGTAGACCTTGTCCTTCAGCGTCACGACAAGGTTGTCCCAGCCGTTTGCCGTCTTGTTGCCGGGCTGGGTCAGCCAGGAATAGCCGTAGTTCAGCGCGAAGCCGAAATTCTCGGTGATCCGCTTGTCGAACTCGAACCCGAGGCTATAGGCCAAAGGCGCGGGACCGGAATCAGTGGGCTGCGGCAACAGGCTGAAGGTCGGCAGGCTCGCTTCGTCGGCGACGTTGGCATCGTCGATCAGCAGCGTAGAGACGAACAGGTGATCGCCCGCGAAACCATGCGCATGCGCATGCGGGGCGGCGGCGAGCAAGGCGGCGGCAATCCCGAAGGAGAGCAGCCCGAGGGAGGGAAGACGATTTGTCATGACATTTCCGGATCGGCCATTTCGGCCATGAAGACACGCGGGCGAGGCGGGTGCGGACGTCCACGCCAGCCGAACTCCGGCCGCCGGACGTCGCGCACCCCGAACAGGTTGCGGCGAGAATTAGTCCAGTGTCAGACGGACGGTGGGGCGCGCGGCTGTCCCGGTGGCCGCGGCAAGGGCGGCTGCGGCGACACCGCCACCTCCGGCAGCGCCGCAAGCAGCCACTTCGCGTTCGGTGGGCGCAGCACCGGCGCGTCCGGCAGCGCCACCGCCTGCGCATGCACCACGACGCAGAACGGACAGACCAGGCACTCGAGCGGCGGGGTCTTATGGTCGGAGCCATCCGAGGGCTGCTCGGCGTGACACAGCGCCCCCAGCGAGAATACCGCCGCGACCGGATCGGGCTGCGGCACGGTCGCGCCGACGGCGATTTGCACCATCAGCGCGAGCAATGCGGCCAGCATGCCGGAGATCTGGTGGCGGGAGGGCCTCATGGTGGGTCTCGGGGGTGATCCCAGGATTTCTGCCCACCCGTTATGGCCGAGGCCCGAACGCAGATCAATCCATGCCGACCTATTCGGCCGCGGGCTGCAGATGCTCCTGCAGGCGGGGCATCAGCTCCACCAGGTTGCACGGCCGGTGCCGGTTATCGAGCTGATGCACCAGGATATCGTCCCAGCCATCCTTTACAGCCCCGGTGCTGCCGGGCAGCGCGAACAGATAGGTGCCCCCGGCCACCCCACCGATCGCGCGGGACTGGATCGTGGAGGTGCCGATCTTCTGATAGCTCAGCATCCGGAACAGTTCGCCGAAACCTTCGATGCGCTTGTCCAGCACGCGGTCGAACGCCTCCGGCGTCACGTCGCGGCCGGTCACGCCGGTGCCGCCGGTGGTGATGACCACATCGACCGCCGGATCGGCGACCCAGCGCCGCAGATGCGCCTCGATCACGCCGGCGTCGTCCTTCTCGATCACGCGGTCGACCACCTTGTGACCGGCCTTGACGATCCGCTCCGCCAGCGTATCACCCGAGGTGTCGTTCGCCGTCGTGCGCGTGTCCGAGACAGTCATCACCGCGATATTCACCGCGATGAACGGGCGGGTTTCATCAAGACGTGCCATCGCCAATACCTCCGCCGCACCGGGAAAGGGGCCCCCAAGGGAAGCGCCACCGGAAACGCTACCGGAAACGCGACCGGAAAGCGCCACCGGAAAGCATCAGTGAAGGACCGGCGCGGCTGCCGCTATTTTGCTCTGGTCGTCATCGTTCGTGAAGCGCGGAAACTCCCCCGCCGCAAGCTGATCCAGGCTGGGCGCCGGCAGATGCAGACGCGCGGCGTAGATCCACGCATAAACCAGCGCCGTGGAAACGAAGCTGCCGGGTCTCAGCGGCGGGGATCGTCTCGATGAACATCAGCGGATCGCCGTGGTCATGCTGGTCCGCCGCCCAGCGCGAGACCGCATTCGGCCCTGCGTTGTAACTCGCCAGCACCCGCATCAGGTCGCCGTCGATGCTGTCCTGCTTCGACAGGAAGGCGACGTAGCGCTGGCCGACCGCGAGGTTGGTCCGCGGCTCACGCAGCCGCTCCGATCCGAAACCGTCGCCCATAATATAGTGTGCGGTCGCCGGCATGATCTGCATCAGCCCATGCGCCCCCGCCGGCGAGACGGCGGTGCTGTCGAAATTCGACTCCAGCCGCGTCAGCGCATAGAGCAGCGCCGGATCGATGCGGAAACCCCCGGCCGGCCGCAATTGCGGCACCGGAAAGCGCAATTCGTCATAGCGCACGCCATCGGCCGCCTGGATCTGATCCGCGATCTTCGCGGCGAAATCGATCAGGCCGGCCACCGACGCCACCATCAGCAGCGACCGCGCGAACGGACCACTGGCCTGCGCCTTCGGCCACAACAGCCGTAATTCCGCCTCCGCTCGGTCTGGCTGGCCGACCTGCAGCAGAGCGAAGGCGCGCCGGCCCTGGGGCGTGCCGCCGATCGCGTCGGTATCCGCCTGCGACAGCAACTGGCCGCCGGGCAGGATCCCGGTCGGCAGGTGCAGGATGCGGCGTGCCAGGAAACCATGGAAGGTCAGCGGCTGTTCCGCCGCCGCCAGCAGCCAATGCGCCGTTGCCGTCGCATCGTGCAGCCGGCGCGCGGCGCGTGACGCCCAGAAGGCCGAAGCAGCCCGAAGGTTGGGGGTGGTCGTGGCCGCCGTGGCCCCGCCGGCGAACATCGCCCGCGCCAGTTCCATCCGGTCGAGCCGCCAGGCCGCCAGCCCTCCGACATAATAGGCAAGGCTTGGCCGGATCTCCTCCGGCGTGTCGAACAGCACCTTGTCGACGATGCGCAGCGCCTCCTCATCCTTGTTCTGAATGAAGGCGGTCTGCGCGACCTCGGCGCGCAACTGAGCCGCATAGGCGGGTGCCAGCTTCGCCCGCGCGGAAACGAGAGTAAGCGCGGCGGCGAAGGTGCCGCTTTCGGCGCGGTCAATCACCTTGCGGTCGAAGGCGGGGTCGCGCCGCGAATGCGGTTCGTCCTGGTTCTCAGGCACCGGATCCGGCGCCGCGCGACGATCCAGGACCATAAGATCCGGCTTCGGCGGCGCCGCGGCCCCTCGCGGCAACCTCGTCAGCAGCAGCGCATGGATCGCCGGCGCGTCGGCAAGATCGCCATACCGGACCAGCCAGTCGGTCAGCTCATCGACCGTCGAGCGGTGATACCGGCCAAGATAGCGTTCCGCCAGGATGGTCCCCAGCAGCAGCGGATCCTCCAGTTGCGAGGTCGCCCGTACCGCCTCGGGGATGTTGCCGCGCGCCTGCAAGGCGAAGCTGCGCCGCATCAGCGCCGCGTCGCTCGGACTCAGCGGACGCGGCAGGCTGACAGCACCGCCGCGGCTGAATTGGGCGGAGGCCCAGGCCGCTTCGTCGGCATAGCCGGCGTCCGCGGTCTCCGTTCCTTTCGCCACAGTCCCTTTGCTGCTTGACGATCCGGGCAAAGCCTGCCCATGCGCGGCGGACGAAAACGCCCCCACGATGATCGCCGCCCCTGCCAGAATGGCTCTTGCGGGCGGAAGCAGGGAGAGCGTGTAACCGATCCCTCGCATGCCGTCTCGCTAGCCGCTAGAACCGTGAGACGCAACCCCAATCGATGAGATGTTTCGCGTGAGATGAGATCGCGCTGCCAGGAACCCCGTGCCGTCCGGTGAGAATCGCTCGGCAGACACAGGATATCCGGGGCGTTTCGGAAGCGCCGATCGGGCGGCGTCGACGGTCCCGATCTGGCGGAATCGTGTGCGATCACATCTCCGCCGGCATCGCGTCGAGCGCCCGGCGCAGCATCCGCAGGGCGCGCCATGCCTCCCGTCGCAGCGGCGGCTTCTTCAGCATCTCCGCCAGACCCGGCATGACCAGCGCGGGCATGGGCGCCTGCACGCCCGGGACTCGCATCTCCACCCAATCCGCCGCCGCCCGCCGCGGCGGTTGTCCCAGCAGCGTCCGGCCTGCCACGCCACCGAGGATGACGACGCGCGCCGGCAGGTGCAGCGCGATCAGGCGATGCAGGAAGGGCAGCAGCAGAGCGAGTTCCCCCGGATTGGCCGGCCGGCCGCCGGGTGGCCGCCAGGGGATCAGCGGCGTCAGCATCAGCGAGTCGCGTTGCAGGCCGATGCTGCCCAGCATCTGGTCGAGCAGTTGCCCCTCGGGGCCCGCGAACGGGTGGCCGCTGCGGTCCTCCTCGCGACCGGGCGGGTCACCGACCAGCAGCACGGCGCTTTCCGGGTTGCCTTCGGCGAAGACCAAGTGACTGGCGGTCTGCTTCAGCGCGCAGCCGTCATACGCGGCGACGGCGGCGCGGAGTTCATCCAGCGTCTGCGCCGCCCCTGCGGCAGCGAGGGCGCGTTCTGCGGCCGTGCCGGCAGGCGGGGGCGGCTGCGTCCTAACGACGATGGCTTGCGGCCGGCGCTCCGGCACTGCCTGGGGGCGTGCGGCCTGGGCAAGCCGGTCGATCGGGTCGGGGGACAGCGCTTCGTCGGCGCCCCACTCGATCTGCAGCCGCAGCGCGGTCCAGTCGTCGGAGGCGAGGGTCATGGGGTGGGAGTTGATAGAAAAGAAACCACGGAGTCGGCCGCTTCGCGGCCTGCACAGAGGCTGCACGGAGGGCCACTGAGCGGTTGGGGCGCCGGCGGGGGGAAGGCTTTTGGCGGGGAGCGGCGGAAGGATTGCTTTGAAGTCTTTGCCGACGCACACGCCCGCGTTCCGCTTGACCTAAAGCAGTCCCTCGTCGTCGTGGTGACCGAAAGGCGACCATCCACGCCTTGCGGTGCCGGTGGAGAGAAAGGCGTGGATGGTCGGCCTTCGCCGACCATGACGAAATTGCGCGCTTGCCTCACTATTTTAACGCTGATGGGCACTATTTCAACCCTATGGGAACGAACACACCACCTCCGTGGCCCTCCGTGCATCCTCGGTGAAGGCCGCGCAGCGGACGCTCCGTGGTTTCTTTCACGCTGCCACCCCCGGACCCCACGAAGACCCCCGCCACTCCTCACCCGACCAGACGCAGCCCGGAACCGGTCCCGCTCGATATGCGGCACGAGGTTCTTCTTGCCGTCATGCGTGGCGGGGCCTTCCTTCACCCGCAGCAGGATGAAGGCCAGGCTGCCGCCCTCGCGCAGCAGGCGCCGCCTTCCGCCATGTC
>CAVYTN010000022.1:0-112073 GCA_963771475.1 uncultured Alphaproteobacteria bacterium
CGTCTTCTTCGGGTCCGTGGTCTTCATCTTGTTCGCCGCGTTCGCCCGGACCTGGATCGCGGCGTAGGTGTAGAGAACAATCGACGTTCTTCGCCTTGAATTCCTTCACCACGTTCACCGCCGTCTTCATCAGCCGCGGGTCAGGCGGGAAGGTCATCATCGTGTCGTTGCCGGCACGGCCGAGCCGAGAACATAGCATGACGTCTGGTACACATTCAGCTTATATCTGAATGCCGGATGCCCTTCACTTTCAGTTCGGCGGCCTAATCTTGACGTGACTGGGTGGCGGCATTTAGCGTACGCCGATCAAGCATGCACCATTCAATGATTAATATCTGGAGGATAACATTGAAGACTTACCTGGTTGACCGTGCAAGGCCATGGTTACGGCGCTTTATTGGTTTCGATGCGTACCAAGCGTCGTTGGCGTCTGACCTTGAAGGCATGAAGATCAGTTGGCCGAACTGGACGCTTTAAGAGCCAGGATGGCAGAGTTGGAAGGCATGAAGACGCAGTTGGCCGAATTGGACGCTTTAAGAGCCAGAGTGGCAGAGTTGGAAGGCACGAAGGCGCAGTTGGCCGAAATGGAGGCTTTAAGAGCCAGAATGGCAGAGTTGGAAGGCCAGTTGGCTCAGGTGCAAAGACCTGCCTATGACCCTCTTGCGTCTGTGCCATATTATCCGCCAGGCATAACCGACCGCCACGATCTGGGAAGACAGATCTTCCGCGACCTGATCCCGAGACCATCCTATGCCTTCAGCTTATGGCTGGCGACGCTGCAGGCCGCGAAGCTTGGTGTGAAACGCCTGCATGTTATCGAGTTTGGCGTTGCGTACGGCGCGGGATTGGAAAATCTCTGCCAAATTTGTGCGCTCATTACGGCATCGACGGATATGGAATTCGAAGTCACAGGCTTTGATTCCGATGTCGGCATGCCCCCTGTGACCGACTATCGCGACCATCCGGAAGTCTGGTTCGGTGGTCAGTTCCTTTCCGATCACCAGGCGATCAGAAGTCGATTACCCGCGCATGGTCAATTGATCTCCGGCGAGATCGGCGCCACGCTGCCAGCCTTCATCCGAGATAAGGTCAATCCGGATTGTCCAATCGGCTTTGTTTCGATCGACGTCGATCTATACACATCAAGTCTGGCATGCTTTGAGCTCTTCAAAATCAAGGATCCAGCCTGTTATTTGCCGACCAGCATCGTTTACATGGACGACGTAAACGATCTGCTTACCTGCAACGCGTGGTGCGGGGAAGCGCTTGCCATCCGCGAGTTCAATCAACTCGACATACCGCGAAAGCTACAGGAACTGCGGATCCGTCAGAATCATCCGCCGGCCGGCTGGCATGATCACGTCTATGGCTTGCAAGTGCTGGATCATCCCCGCCGCCAAGCCGTAACACCCGGCGTCCAACTGGATATCAATATTACGGCATTGTAGGAATGTGAAAAGGCACTCGTTGTGAACTCACACAACCGCAACGCTCATGTTGAACGCTGCATGCCTGGAAGTCGTTCCAAACTAGAGGATCATCCGTATTTACGGTTGCCTATATCGCGGCCGACGAAGCACCCCTTCACCATGGTGGGCGAAGGCCCATAGGCGTTAGGATACCCGCATCACCGCCTACAACCTGCCGGCCACGCACGCCTTGGCCAAAGCCAACCGGCCAGACACGACTGACGCCAGCGCCACTCGCTATTGCAGCATCGCCATGGCCCTGAACAAGGAAGCCGACAAAGCCGAGCGCCACCTGCACGAACTCCAGGCGGAACCACCAAGGGAACAAGCAGAAGCGGCATCAGCAGAAGAACAGGAAGAAAACCCATCCTGGACGCCGCGGCCGCACTACCCAAATCGTTCCCCAAGAGCAAGGAAGAAATCCGCAAGATCGGAATCTACGTCCAGCAAAACGGTATCAGCTTCGCCCAAGCCCTCCGCAAGCACGCATACATCGCCCCGCATGCCCCACCATCAGACCGCATCCCGCAAGCCGCCTGACCCGCCATTGCCCCCACCCCATTCCGGTGCTGGAATGCTCGGGCAATGTCGCTCATATCTCAAATGCCCCTGGTGCCAGGCCGAGAATGCGGCACCTGCAACGCCTGCTGTACCGCCCTGACCGTCAATGACGGCGGCCTGTTCAAGCCTCAGGGCATTCCCTGCCCCAACCTGACGCAGGCCGGCCTCTGCGGCATCTACGAAGACCGGCCCAGCGATTGCGCGGCTTTCTACTGCGGCTATCGCCGCCTGAAATGGGTCAAGGACACGCTACGCCCTGACCAGTCGGGCGTCCTGGTCGTCATCGGCTACATCAACCCGGCGAAATGGGAGGTCGGGGTCTCAATCACCCTGTTGACCGAGCAAGCCCTGGACGCACCGGGCTTGCTGCAAACAGTCGCGTCGGCGATCGCCATCGGCATGCCGCTGGACCTCATCGTCCCTGGCCCGCCCGGCCACACCTCGGGCTGGGCCCGCATCAACGACGCCCTGGCCGGCCCCGTGCAAGCCAAGGACTTCGCTGCAATCAGGCAAATCCTGCAAGATACCAGGGACATGCTCGCCGTCGGCGAGCATCGTCCCCTCACACCCGACTAAACCGGGTCTAGAGCAGGATGACATCGCTTTCGCTCAGCCATCCCGCTCTAGCTCTTTGTTTGATCGCGTGATTCAGACCTCCGGTGATCCCACCTCCGGTCATCACGCTCTAATACCACGACCGGGATCTAGAACGCCCTCCGCCGTGATCAGCACCGCAAGCGCGGCCCTGCGGTCGCCATGACGGGAGCGTCGGGTCAACGCCGCCTGATATTACTCCACCCCCGCGGTCAGCATCCCCTGACCCTCGCCATCCTTCAAGGCCGCCATCAGCACCCGCCAGCCCACCTTTCCCTTGGCCGCCAGATACTCCCGGTCATGGATTGCCGACACGGTCTTGTCGTCCCGCTCGATCACCAGCCGATAGGTCAGTCCGGCCTGTGGTCAGCCCAGCCTCCAGCGCGTCCCGCAGCGCGGGCTGCGTCACCTTGTCGGTGACCGCTGAACACAGCCCGTCATCCGAGGAGACCAGGACGAATTTCCCCGACGCGTTCGACCCGTCGAACGCCACGCCCGGCGCGCCGTGCAGGAACGCTGCCGCCACCTTGTCCGGCAGGGCCGGCAGACCGGTCTGCTCCGCCCAGCCGCGCAGCGCCTCGGCGTTGCCGACGAATGGCATGCAGCCCTGCACGAACAGCCCGACCAACTGGGAGGGCGCATCGTCGGCCGGCGCCGCCGCGACCAGCGCCAGCGCCGCCAATCGGGCAATCAGTGCGGCAACCCGCCGGATCAGCGCCGCAACTCCATCTGGATCGGCCCCTCGCGCCGGCCATGGGTGAACTGATCGACCTCCGCGTTGCCGCTGTTCATCAGCTCCGACGCCGGACCGGTCCAGATGATCCGCCCCCTGTTCAGCATGGCCGCCCGGTCGCCGATCCGCCGAGCGCGAGGCCATGTCGTGGGTGATCGCAATCGCCGTCGAGCCCAGGCGCTTCACGCAATCGACGATCAGCCCGTCGATCACCGCGCCCATGATCGGATCGAGCCCCGTCGTCGGCTCATCAAAGAACATCATATCCGGCTGCGCCGCGATCGCTCGGGCCAGCGCCACGCGCTTCTGCATGCCGCCTGAGAGTTCGGCCGGCGACAGGTCGCCCACGCTTGCCGCCAGCCCGACCTGGGCCAGGAAATCGTTCGCTTTCTCCCGCGCCTCCGCCCGGCGGGCCTTGCCGCGCGCGAGCAGGCCGAAGGCGACGTTCTCCCAGACCGGCAGGCTGTCGAACAGCGCGCCGTTCTGGAACAGCATGCCGATGCGGGCGCGCGTCAGCTCCCGCTCGTCGCGCGACATGGCGGCGATGTCGCGGCCGTCGATCTCGATCACACCGTCATCCGGCTCGATCAGGCCGAGGATGCATTTCAGCAACACCGACTTGCCCGATCCGGACCCGCCGATCACGACCAGGGAGGTGCCGGTCGGCACGTCCAGGTCGACGCCGTCCAGCACCTGTTTCGCGCCGAATCGCTTGGAAAGGCCCCGGATACGGATTTTCAGTTCGACCATGACCGCGTTGATGCCGCGCGCGTGGCAATCGGGCAAGGCATCGATGCGTGAACACCCCCGCCCCGCATCGGTAGCCTAACCGGACAAGATCGCTATAAGGGCGACCTCTCAGGAGAAAACGAAATGCCTAGCCGCCGACAGGTCCTTGCCGCAGCCCTCACCTTGCCCGCCATCGGGCGCCCGGCGATCGTCCGAGCGGCATCGACAAGTGTGTTGAAATTCATCCCGCAATCGGATGTGTCGGTGATCGATCCGATCTGGTCGACCGCCTATAACAGCCGCAACCACGGGTACCTGGTCTTCGATACGCTGTTCGGCATGGACAGCCAGTACAAGATCCAGCCGCAGATGCTCGCCGGGTACAAGGTCGCCGCAAGACGGCAAGCAGTGGGACCTGACGCTGCGCGACGGGCTGCTGTTCCACGACGGATCGAAAGTGCTGGCGCGGGACTGCGTTGCCTCGATCCGCCGCTGGGCGGCGCGCGACGGCGTCGGCGGGCTGCTGATGAAGGCGACGGACGAGCTGTCCGCCCCGGATGACCGCACCATCCGCTTCCGGCTGAACAAGCCGTTTCCCCGGCTGCCGTATGCGTTGGGCAAGACCTCGACCCCGATGTGCGCGATGATGCCGGAGCGTCTGGCCAGTTTCGATCCGTTCAAGCAGTTGACCGAACTCGTCGGCAGCGGCCCGTTCCGCTATTCCAGCCAGCGAGCGGGTTTCCGGCGCGTTCGCCGCCTATGAGCGCTTCGACAAATACGTCCCGCGCCCGGACGGCACGCCGGGTTGGACCGCGGGTCCGAAGGTGGTTCATTTCGACCGGGTCGAATGGATCACCATCCCCGACGAAGGCACCGCCGCCGCCTCCATGCAGGCGAAGGAGAATGACTGGTGGGAAATCCCCACCTCCGACCTGAGCCCGGTGCTGAAGAAATCCGGCCATGTGCGCGTCGAGACCAAGGACCCGACGGGCGTCATCGGCTTCCTGAAGATGAACTGCCTGCAGGCGCCGTTCAACAACGTGGGCGTGCGCCGGGCGCTGCTGAGCGCCTTCGACCAGAGGGATTTCGTCACCGCGATCGCCGGCGACGATCCCAGCGTGGGCCGCACCGGCGTCGGTGTGTTCTGCCCGGGCACTGAGCTTGCGAACACCGCGGGGATGGAGGCGCTGAAGCACGATCCGGCCAAGGCCAAGGCGGTGCTGAAGGAAGCCGGCTACAACGGCGAGAAAGTGGCCATGCTGGTGGCCACCGACACGCCCTATCGCAAGGCCATGGGCGATGTCGGCGTCGCCGCCCTGCAGGACATCGGCATGAATGTCGACTATCTGTCCGTCGACTGGGGCACCGCCGTCGCAAGGCGGGAGAATTGCCAGCCGATCGACAAAGGCGGCTGGAGCGGGTTGTTCACCACGCTCTCAGGCCTCGATCTGCAGACGCCTGTGGGCAATGCCTTCCGCGTGAACGGTGAAAAAGGCTGGTTCGGCTGGGCCAGCAGCCCGAAGGTCGAGGAGCTGAAGATGCAGTGGCTCGATACCGAGGACCTTGCCGCCCAGAAGCAGATCGCCGAGGCGATCCAGCGCGAGTGGTGGATCGACGTGCCGCACGTCCCGATCGGCCAGTGGTTCCAGCCGACGGCCTGGCAGGACACGCTGGACGGGATGCTGGAAGGTTTCCCGGTGTTCTGGGGGATCAAGCGGGGGTAGGTCGCTTACAAGCAACCAGCATAGCTGCAGCGGGTCGATAGCGCAGCCCCGTCAGGGCCGGCCCTGTACCGGCCATCCACACCTTCGAGTCGCATGAGATCGATCAGTCATCCTCCGGACGATCCCCCTCCCGCAATTCGGAGCGCGAGCCCATACGGCCCAAAATCTGTTTGGCACTCCCACGGCGCGCGCGAGCGCCGCGGGCCGCGAAAAACTGCTCGGCTTCTGCCTGCGCGCCGACCCGGACAGCAAGAACGGTGGTGATATACTGGTTCAGACTAACACCCGCCCGCTCCGCCTGGGCTGCCGCCAGCGCCTTCAGATCGTCGGGCAGGCGCAAGGGAAACGTCGTCACGTTTGCAATCTCCTCAACGCCGTTGCGGGCCGTATCGCTCCGATACCGAACCGTTCCGCGCCGGCTCGTATGTGCTTCAGGTTGAATGTGATGATGGCGTCCGCTGCCCCGTTGATTGCCGTCTCCACCACCATATCGTCATCCGGGTCCGCCGCGACCGGCCGCCACTGATAGTTCCGGGATACAGGGACGCACAGCATGGCCAACTCGTCGAGGACAGCCAGCACCGATTGGGTATCTGCGCCGATCATCTCCAGCACCGTTGGCCGAGTCAGAACAGCCTCATATTCCAGGAACAGAGCCGATGACATCAGCAAACTGGCACGCTGCTCCAGAACCGCCAGCAGTACCCTGCGGGATGCGCCTGTCGGGCTGTCGAATGCTGCGACCACAACATCAGTATCCAACACGAGTCTCAGCATCTATGACATCGTATATGACATCATGAATTTCAGTCAACAGGCCAGTTTGACTCGCAGATCACCCCGCCTTGCCGTGCTAGCGCCAATCCGCTAGCTACGCCGCGCTGCAATATGAAGGACAGGTGCAATGGCCCGCAACAAGATCGCCCTGATCGGCGCCGGCAACATCGGCGGCACGCTCGCCCACCTGATCGGCCTCAAGGAACTCGGCGACGTCGTCCTGTTCGACGTGTTCGGCGGCGTCGCGGCGGGCAAGGCGCTCGACATCATGCAGTCCGGCCCGGTCGACGGGTTCGACGCGCTGATGACCGGTGGGTCCGACTACGCCGCGATCAACGGCTGCCGACGTCGTCATCGTCACCGCCGGCTTCCCGCGCACCCCCGGCATGTCGCCGCGACGACCTGATCGGCAAGAACGCCGGCGTCATCGCCCAGGTCGCCGACGGCATCAAGACCCACTGCCCGGACGCGTTCGTCATCTGCATCACCAACCCGCTCGACGCGATGGTCTGGGTGATGAAGGAGAAGTCGGGCCTGCCCGCCAACAAGGTCGTCGGCATGGCCGGCGTGCTCGACAGCAGCCGCTTCCGCCTGTTCCTGGCGCAGGAATTCGGCGTCTCGGTCGAGGACGTGACGCGCCTTCGTGCTCGGCGGCCACGGCGACACCATGGTGCCGCTGACCCGCTACTCCACCGTCGCCGGCATCCCGGTGCCCGACCTGATCAAGATGGGCTGGACGACGCAGGCGAAGATCGACGCGATCTGCGAGCGCACGGCGAACGGCGGCGGCGAGATCGTCAAGCTGCTGGAACGCGGCAGCGCCTTCTACGCCCCGGCCGCCTCGCGCGATCGCGATGGCCGAGGCCTATCTGAAGGACAAGAAGCGCGTGCTGCCCTGCGCCGCCTACCTGACCGGCCAATACGGCATCAACGGATCTTTATGTCGGCGTTCCGGTGGTGATCGGCGCGGGCGGCGTCGAGAAGATCGTCGAAATCGAACTGAACGCCACCGAAAAGGCCGCCTTCGACAAGTCCTGCGGGGCGGTCAAGGAACTGATCGAGGCCTCCCGCAAGCTGATCGGCTAAGGAACCGCCGCGATGAACATCCACGAATATCAGGGCAAGGAACTGCTGAAACGCTACGGCGTGGCGGTCCTGGACGGTTACGTCGCCTGGACGCCCGAGGAAGCCGAGGCCGCGGCGGCCAAACTTCCTGGCCCGGTATACGTGGTGAAGTCGCAGATCCACGCCGGCGGCCGCGGCGCCGGCCGCTTCGCCGACGATCCCAACGGCAAGGGCGGCGTGCGCCTCGCGCAGCTCCCCGGCCGAGGTGCAAGCCGCGGCCGAGGCGATGATCGGCCACACGCTGGTCACCAAGCAGACCGGCCCCGCCGGCCGCCCGGTCCGCCGGGTCTATGTCGAGGCCGGCTGCGACATCGCCCGCGAACTCTACGTCTCGCTGCTGGTGGATCGGGTCGACCGGGCGCGTGACCATCATCGCCTCCACCGAAGGCGGCATGGAGATCGAGGAAGTCGCCGCCAACCACCCCGAGAAGATCCTGCGCGTCGGCGATCGACCCGGCCTCGGGCATCTCCGGCTTCCACGGCCGCCGGCTGGCCGCGGGCCTGGGTCTGACCGGCAAGCAGGCGTCGAGCGTTCGGCAAGTTCGTCGCCGCGCATGTACACCGCGTTCACGGCGCTGGACTGCGCGATCGTCGAGATCAACCCGCTGGTCGTCACCGGCGCCGGCGACGTCGTCGCGCTGGATGCCAAGGTCAGCTTCGACGACAACGCGCTGTTCCGTCACCCGGACCTGGAAAAGCTGCGCGACGAGGCGGAAGAAGACCCGAAGGAACTCGAAGCCGCCAAGTTCGAGCTGAACTACGTGGCGCTCGACGGCAATATCGGCTGCATGGTCAACGGCGCCGGCCTCGCCATGGCGACGATGGACATCATCAAGCTGTACGGCATGGCGCCGGCGAACTTCCTCGATGTCGGCGGCGGCGCCACCAAGGAGCGCGTGACCGCGGCGTTCAAGATCATCCTGTCCGACCCGAACGTCGAAGGCATCCTGGTCAACATCTTCGGCGGCATCATGCGCTGCGACGTCATCGCCGAAGGCGTGGTCTCGGCCGCGCGCGAGGTGCAGCTCTCCGTGCCGCTGGTGGTGCGGCTCGCCGGCACCAATGTCGAGCTGGGCAAGGAGATCCTCGCCAAATCCAACCTGCCGATCGTCGCCGCCGACGACCTGGCGGACGCCGCCGAGAAAATCGTCAAAGCGGTGAAGGAGGCCGCATAGATGGCCGTTCTGGTCGACGCGCAACACCAAGGTCATCTGCCAGGGCTTCACCGGCGCAGCAGGGCACCTACCACTCCGAACAGGCGATCGCCTACGGCACCAAGATGGTCGGCGGCGTGACGCCGGGGAAGGGTGGCACCACGCACCTGAATCTGCCGGTGTTCGACACGGTGCTGAGATGCCGGGAGAAGACCGGCGCCGACGCCACGGTGATCTATGTGCCGCCGCCGTTCGCCGCCGATGCGATCCTGGAGGCGATCGACGCCGAGTTCCCGCTGATCGTCTGCATCACCGAGGGCATCCCGGTGCTGGACATGGTGCGGGTGAAGCGCGCGCTGAGCGGGTCGAAGTCCCGCCTGATCGGGCCGAACTGCCCCGGCGTGATCACGCCGGACGCCTGCAAGATCGGCATCATGCCGGGCCATATCCACAAGCGCGGCAGCGTCGGCATCGTGTCTCGCTCCGGCACGCTGACCTATGAGGCGGTGGCGCAGACCACGGCCGCCGGCCTCGGCCAGAGCAGTTGCGTCGGCATCGGCGGCGACCCGGTGAAGGGCACCGACTTCATCGAGGTGCTGGAGATGTTCCTCGCCGATCCCGAGACCAAGCAGATCATCATGATCGGCGAGATCGGCGGCCAGAGCGAGACCGAGGCCGCCGACTTCCTGGCGCACAACAAGGTCAAGAAGCCGATCGTGGGCTTCATCGCCGGCGCCGCGGCACCTCCGGGCCGCCGGATGGGCCATGCCGGCGCGGTTATCAGCGGCGGCAAGGATACCGCCGCGGCGAAGATGGACGCGATGCGCAGCCGCCGGCATCCATGTCGCCGACAGCCCCGCCGCGCTGGGGACGACGATGGTCGAGGTGCTGAAGGGGTAGCGTTGGGGGCCATGGCTCCCTATCCTACACAGTGATACGTGCAGACGGGATGGGCCATGTCCACCGCGATTGTCCTGACGGACGACCTTGAGCGCTTTGCCAAGGGCTGTGTCGAAAGCGGCGCTTACGGCAGCATCGATGAGGTCGTGGGTGCGTCGTTGCGGCTTTTGAAGACCGCGGAAGAGCAGCGCGGGACGTTTCGGCACTTGCTTGAAGAGGCAGAGGCCGAGGCAGATCGCGCTGGCGATGTTTCGCTTGAGGACGCCCTGAAAAAGATTGACGCGATCATCGCCATGCATGAGCGGTGAGGGCAACGACCCTATCGCCAGCCGCCGTTCGCGATCTGGTCGAGGCGACAACCTGGATTGTTAAAGACAATCCGAATGCTGCGAAAACGCTACGGGCTGTTATCGAGAAATCGGCTCTAACGATTGGGCAATACCCGTTGGTGGGTGTATGCGCCCTGAGGTTGTCAAGGCGCCTTATCGGTGCTTTCCCCTGACCGGCTTCCATACATCATCATTTACAATCCCGAACGCATTCCTGCGCGCATAGTTCGCATCCTTACCACCGGCAACCACACCACCTACGACCCAGCCAGTGAGGCAGTGTTCCGCGAGGTGCTCCACCACCTGCCGCGCAACGGGCCGCCCGGGCAGGAGGGCCTGTCCTACTGGGTGCGGCGCGGCGACCTGCTGCTGGTCTTCGTCCACACCCTTTGGACCGGCCTCGGCGGCGAGGGCCACGTGGAAACCAAATGGCTGCGCACCATCCTTCACCAGCACGCCGACGCACGCCACAAGCTCGTGCTCGGCCATCACCCTGTGCACCCCGTCAACGGCTTCTCGGGCCCCTATCAGCGGGAGATCGGGCCGGAGCACGCCCCGGCGTTCTGGGACACCCTCGTCGAGGCCGGTGTGCTGGCCTATCTGTGCAGCCACATCCTGGCATTCGACGTGCAGGTGCACCGCGGCGTGCTGCAGATCTGCACCGCGGGCGCGGGCACCTTGCACCGCATGCCCGAGGGCATCGAGTATCTCCACTGCATCCAGGCCGCGCTCGACGCCGAGGGACTGCGCTATCAGGTGCTCAACACCGAAGGACGAGTGCGGGAGCGGCTGTCCTGGCCATTCGTCCTGCCGCCGGAGCGGCAGTGGCACGCTCTGCCGGCGGGCGAACAGCGGGGCGCCGATCACCGGCCAGCCAGGCACGGACCGGATCATCGCTTTCCGCTTCCGCGGCCAGGCGGCCGAAGCAGGCGCCAGCACGGCGCAGACTCTGCTCTCGGCCTTCAATCCCGGCGTCCAGGCCTCGCTCTGGATCGGTCTGCGGGGGCCCCGAGCAACGCCTGACGGTGATCATCGGTCCTGAACCGCGCCGGAGCCCGCATTACTGGATCGGTCCGGCGGTGATCACCGGGGGAACCGTTCGACATCCAGCTTACCATCCACACCGGCATGGGCCCCGGCGGGGTCATGTGCCGAGCCGACGCACAACGCCCCCTGGTCGTCGCTATCAGCCGCGTCGGCCTGGGGCGCGGAGCGCTTGGACTGGCCGGAGTGTTGGAGCATCGGCCACGCTCAGGGCGGTCGTGACGATCGGATTTTCCTGGGGGCTGCGTTGAGGGCATCGTCAGCGATCGTCTGAGCGAACCTCCCGCGTACCGGACCGCAGCGCCGCTTCTGGCGCGTGAAGGAAGGAGCCTGATCATGGACGCTTTTGATGGTGCCTGCGCCTGCGGACACGTCAGGTTTCGCCTCTCATCAATGCCGATGTTCGTGCATTGCTGCCATTGCCGGGACTGTCAGCGGCAGACCGGTACGGCGTTCGTGCTGAACGCACTGATTGAAACGGACCGCATCCACCTGGAGAGCGGCACCTTGTCCCGTGTCCCGCTTCCGACCGACAGTGGCCGCCCGCATGACGTGTATCGCTGCCGCTCCTGCCAGACAGCGCTCTGGAGCGATTATGGCGGCCGTCCGGGCCTTCGCTTCGTGCGTGTCGGGACGCTGACCGAACCAGGACGGCTGGTCCCGGATGTGCATATCTTCACGCGGTCCAAGCTCCCCTGGGTCGTGCTGCCCCCGGATGCTCTCGCGTTCGAGGTATACTATGATCAAGCCAAGGTCTGGCCCGCCGAAAGCCTGGCACGTCGTCGCGCGGTCGGGGCTTGAGGCCGCTCGTCCAGGTGGATGCGATCGCTCTGCTCGACCGCCTTGTGGAACGGCTCCGTCGGCATGCGGAAAGCGTCGGTTTCGTATCGATACAGGATGCTACGAATGTCATCGCGCTGACCATCGCCGATTGGCGCTGTGTTCCTCTGCAACATTGCGGATGCGCTGAAACATTTCGTTAGATACTATACGGGCGGCAATCGGCTAATTCCGTGCGGAATTCACTGATGAACCGCTGGAACACGGAGGTTCGTTGCCTTAATAACTCACCTGCCGGAAATCCTCGGGATATCACGGCGATCTGATCAGGATTCAGTCGAATCAACTCGCCGCCAAACCATATCCTGCGGCCGCTGGCTTCGGCCCAGCGCCGAAATTACCGCTTTACCGGAAGGAACCGCTTTATGCGTCGACTGCTGCTTCCATTCGCCATGCTTGGCCTGCTGCTTGGTCTGCCCACCGTCCACGCGCAGGCGGCCTCGGCCGCCGCGGCCGTAAGCGCGCCTCAGGGCTCGCTGGTCGTCCAGGCTGACTATTACTGGAACCATCACCACTGGCATCACCGCCGCTTGTCGCACGGCCACTGGCGTTATTACGACTGATCAGCCTCGTCAGGCCCGACCCGATGGCCCGTTCGGATGATGCGTCCGAGCGGGCTTTTCGTTATGGAGCGGGCGTTCGTGTGCGGCTACATCATTACGACGACGTACTCATCCTCGACGCTGACCTCGACCGATTCCGCGACGAACGGTCCTTCCACGAGGGTCTTTCCCGGCTGCACAGCAACGTCATAGGCACGGGCCTGCACGCTGTTCGGGTCACATAGCGACTGGCCGGTGCGAATATCGAACTCCCAGCAATGCCACGGGCAGCGGAGCATCTCGCCTTGCCGCGTCAGGCGGTAGTCGCCGGGTTCCGGCGCCACCAGACGGCTGACGATCTCGCCGGCGCTGAGCGGCGCACCCTGGTGCGGGCAGCGGTTGATCAGGCCGTGGAATGTGCCGCCGACGTTGAACAGGACGATATCCCGCCCCCGCACGGTGACCACTTTCCGTTGACCCGACGGAACATCTGCCGCCCGCGCGACCACATGACGTTGCGTAGCCATATCAATCGAGCCGGTACAGTGCCTTGGCGTTCTCCGGTAGATCATCCGCTTCCAGTCATCCGGCAGCTTGACCTTGAAGGCGTAGCGCGGATCGTCCTGGTCCCAGTGCGGATAGTCGGTGGAGAACATCACCCGATCCGGGCCGATCCACTCCAGGATCGACAGCATGTCCGCGGGCGCTCCGGCTCCTCGATCGGCTGCGTGGTGACCCAGATATGGTCGTGGATATATTCCGACGGCAGCTTCTTCAGCGTCGGGCTTTCCGCCTTCAGCCGCTTCCAGTGCTTGTCGAGCCGCCAGGCCAGTGCCGGCAGCCAGGCGAAGCCGCCTTCCACCAGCACGATCTTCAGGTTCGGGATCGCCTCGAACGTGCCTTCAAGCACCAGGCTGGCGACCAGCGTCTGCATGCGACTGCACATAGGACGGGTGCTCGTCGTGATAGAAAGACGGCCAGCCGCCGCCGGTCGAGGGATGGCCGCTGGTGCCGCCCAGATGCAGGGAGACGGGCAGATCGGCGGCCGCACAGGCCTCCAGGATCGGGCGGTAGCGGCGCCGGCCCAGCGGTTCCAGCCCGCGCGGCGGCACGTTCACCTGCGCCCAGCGGCGGTCGCCGGCGCGTTTCTCGATCTCGGCGACGGCGGCTTCGGTCCATTCCATGTTGATCTGCACGGCACCCAGCAGGCGGGGGTCGGGATCGCACCAATGCGCCAACTGCCATTCGTTCACCGCGGTCGCCATCGCCGCGCCGAACTCGACATTCCGTTCCGCGGCCGAACCACCGACCAACGGCGCGAGCAGGCCATAGGAGACCTGGAAAAGATCGAGCAACTGTTCCTGCAGCGTCGGCAGGTCGGATCCCGGATGGCCGCCGCTCTTGGGCCAGCTATCCATCCGCATGCCGACTCCGGGCGACATGCGTGGATACATCGAGGTCTTTGCCAGACCTTGGCGAGACCGCGTGCCGATCGTCTGCTTGTGCTCCAGCCATCGTTTCGGCAGAAACGGATCGAAATCGTTCGGCCCCTTCGTATAGGGATGCACATCGCAGTCGATAAAGCCCAGGACGGACTTGTCGACGCTCTCACGGGACCGGTCGGGCGCGCGATCCAGGACGGTCATGTTCATGGCGTCGTCTCCTTCAGTCGCGGATAGGTGTTCAGCGGGTTTTCGATACAGATTTTGTGGATCAGTTCGTCGGGCATCCCGTCGGGGATGGCGTCGTCGCCGTCGTAGTGCCAGTGCGGATAGTCGGAGGAGAACATCAGCATCTCCTCGCTGCCCAGTTGCTCCAGCAACTTTGTCACCTGGTCCTGCGCCGGCGGTGCGTCGAAGGGCTGCAGCGTCAGGCGGACATTGCGGCGGATGGTGTGCGTCGGCTGTTCCTCCAGCCACGGCGTTTCCGCCCGCACCCCGCGCCAGGTCTTGTCCAGCCGCCAGAGCGAGGCCGGCAGCCAGGTGACGCCGGATTCGATCAGCACGACCTTCAGCGCCGGGAATTTGACGAACACGCCCTCGGTGACCATGGAGTTCAGCGCGCCGGCAAATCCTTGGGCGTATGAAACATAATCCTCCAGATACAGCGATCCCCAGCCGCCGGCGCTGGGCGGGTGACGGAAGCTGCTGCCGGCGTGGATGCCGATCGGCAGGCCATGTTTCTCCGCCACGCGATACAGCGGCCAGTGCTGGCGGCGGCCGAGTGGCAGTTCGCCCATGGCGAGGGTGAGGATCTGGACGAATCGGCGATCGCCGGCGAGACGCTCGACCTCCTCGGCCGCCAGTTCGGCGCTGTGCGGCGGCACGACGATCGAGGCGCGCAGCCTCGGATCCCGATCCAGCCACTCCGCCGCCAGCCAGTTGTTGATCGCTCGGCAGAACCCCAGCGAGAGGTCCTCGCTGAACATCACCTGCGCGCCGTGGATGACGTTGCAGGATGGCGTTGCGGTGGCCGTAGCGGTCCAGAAGCTGCGACTGCAGCAGGTCCAGGCGGCAGCCGGGCACGCCTTTGTCCGGTTTCCAGTCCGGGCGGGCGTTGATGGCCGCGTTGCTGGGGTAGGCGGAGGCTTCGAGGTTTTCGCGTTCGAGGCCACGGCGCTGGACGTGCTCACGCCAATATGGCTCCAGATACGGCAGCAGGACCCGCGCATCAGGGATAGAAACGTGGACGTCGGTGTCGATCAGGCCGGACGGTGGACGCGCCATCGCGGGTGCTCATGTTGTCTACTGATGGGTAAGGCTACGGCGAAGGGAAGGGGTTGTAAATGTTCACTGGATCGCAATCCTGTCAGGCAGACAGCCTGGTGTCCTGAACCAAGCGCCGAGGCGTTCGACGGCGGCCAGGATATCGTCGGCGGATTCGACCCGGCGGAAGGGTTTCGGATCGGCATTGTGCCGGTCGTTGGCGATCGATGCGACATTATTCTAGAATGGCATCCGCAACGGTTGACCATGGATTTCGCTATGAGACGAACCGACCTGACAGAGCAGGTGATTGCGTGAGCCGATCCCTCGAAGAGGTTGCAGAGACCATTGAGTATTACGAGCGAGCCTACGTGTTTCGCAATCCTGCTGAGTTTCGCCTGCTCGATCCGGATTTGAAACGCAATAATCACTACGGAGTTCAAAGTGCGACCGCAATCGTTAGAAACTTCAGGCTCAAGGACGTTATATTAGACGGCACCGGGCTTATCCTTTTCCACGATGGCGCTGAAATTACGGACACCCGATATCTTCTTCCCCCCAACTATCAGACCAACCCTGAAAAGCAGCCCGTGACTAACCTCTCGGGAGATGCCGATTATATCCTGGGATTCAATCGCGGACATGTGGGATATCATCACTGGATCATGCAATGTCTGCCGGCCATTGATTGGGGATTGCGAAATCGTCGCACCAAACCCGTGCGGCTCGTGCTGCCCGAATTGGCGCCCTGGGAGGAGGAAATGCTCGCTCTTTCAGGATACGCGCAGATTCCCCGGATCACAGTGGAGCCGGGCAGATTTTATGCATTCCCTCAGATCGACTATGCAGAATATCTGAGCGGGAAAACCGCTCTTAGCCTCTGCACGACAGTTTATGAAACCGCCCAACGCATCTTGCCGCGCCTTCCGCCGGTTCGCGGGCATAACCCTATTCTCTTTGTGCCTTGCGCCAAATCCTATTACGGGTCTCTCACGAATAATCAGGAGGTAATAGACCTTTTTGAGCGTTTTGGGGCCGTTATCATAACCGGTGACCTCAAAGCAGAAGACCGGATCAATCTTTTCCGTAACGCCGAGGTCGTTGTCGGGCCGTTTGGTCCGGGACTGGCGGACGTGGTTTTTTGTCGTCCCGGAACTTTGCTGTGGGAATGGATACCGCGTCACCACCAGAATGTCGTCATTAATCGTCTGGCGCAGTTGGCGCAGGTCGATTACTGGGGCGACGTGTTCGACCCGGAACCCGGCTCCGGATTTCCGGCGCCGTGGGTCGTTGATTTGGACCGTGTCAAGCGACGCCTTGCAGAAGTATCTGAACGGCTGGCCCATCGCTTGACGGAAGGGAGCCCGCCTAATCGCTATATTCCTGTGCGTCGAAATGGGAAGCCTTTAGACGAACTCATGCTGGCCTATGAAAGTCTCGGTCAAGATTGCAATTTTGGCCTTATGCAAAGACATGCCGGCGTAGAACCATTGGGTCTGTATCGCTTTTCCGGAACCGACCTCAATCAACTCCTCCGGGCGCTTGACAGCGAATTCGAAGGGGTTGGCGATCCGGATAACTTCGAAATCGTTTTAAAAGGCGAGGCACCTCATGAGTACATGATCGCGGATCGAACGATCGGCGGTTATCATACATTCATTTCACCGGAGGAGATGGAACCGGATGAATTGCGTGTGCGCCAGGCGAGGCACCTCAAGTTTCTTCGCCGCAAGATTTTGGAAGACTTAAAGGCAGGCGAGAAAATATGGGTCTGGAAGGAGAGAGTTCGTCTAGCCTGGAGCGCATCCTTGAGCTTCTGAAACGGCTTCAGCGCTTTGGTCCCAATAGACTTCTGTGGGCCACGATGGGAGATCAGGCCAACCCACCCGGGAAGGTCGAACAATTAGGTCCTGATCTCATTCGGGGTTATGTCAGGCCGACGCCCGAACCCGATAGCGATGAGACTTTCCCGGCGCAGCACTGGTTCGAAGTATGTGAAGATGCATATCGTATCTGGCATCCAGACGCGATCGTGCCGGAAGCTGGTGAAACTGAGCCTAAGTCAGCGGTGCCTTTGTCTGCGATGGACATTCTCCGGCAGGGCTCCATTGTAACGACAGACTTTGTGGAGCCACCACGAAGGGCAGCGAGGACGGGTCTTTTCACCCGTCTCCGGTCATCGCTTTTTTTCCGACGCTAGAGCAGGATGACATCGCTTTCGCTCAGCCATCCTGCTCCAGGTGTTTGTTTGATCGCGTGATTTAGACCTCCGGCGATTCCACCTGCGGTCATCACGCTCTTTGTTTGATCGCGTGATTCAGACCTCCGGCGATTCCGCCTCCGGTCATCACGCTCTGGAGCGGTCCCGTCTCAGAACTCCGCCGCCCGCAACCGCGCGCCATCCGGTCCAGCACCGCGTTCGCCAGGCCCGGCTCCGGGCCGGTGAAGAACCCGCGCGCGATATCCAGATACTCGTTGATCACCACCTTCGCCGGCGGCCCGTCGGTCATCGCCAGTTCCGCTCCGGCGGCACGCAGCAGCGCCCGCAGCACCGGGTCGATCCGCGCCAGCGGCCAGTCCGTCGGGCAGCGCCTCGACCATCAGCGCGTCGATCGTGTCCTGCCGCCGCGACGCTTCCCGCACGACGCGGGCGAACAGCGGCACCTCGGCGTCCGGGATGCGGCCGTCCTCGTACCGTGCTCGCCTCCGGCCGCCCAGCCGGTGGCGGACGAACTGATCGATCACCGTTTCGGGGTTGTCACCGGCCTGCTCGCTCTGGAACAGCGCCTGCACGGCAGCGACCCGGGACGCCGTCCGCGTCCGGGTTTTCGGTCGCGCTTGTGCCCATCAGGCCGCGCCGAGATGACGGGCGGCGTTGATCTGCAACACGGCGGCGGCCGCGGCCTCCGCACCCTTGTTGAGGCCGTCCAGCCCGGACGCGCGCCTCGGCCTGCGCCATCGTGTCGCAGGTCAGCAGGCCGGTGCCGAGGCAGATGCCGAACTGCAGCGAGACGTTCATGATGCCCGTCCATGGTCGCCTGCAGATGAATTCGTAATGATCGGTCTCGCCGCGGACGATGCAGCCCAGCGCGACGAAGCCGTCGAATCGCGCGGCTGCCGCGCAGCGCGAGGCGGATCGCCTGCGGCAGTTCATAGGCGCCGGCGACGTCCAGCGTCTCCGCCGTCGCGCCGGCCTCGCGCAGGATGCGCTCCGCGCCGGCGGTCAGGCCGTCGACGACCTCACGGTAATAGGGCGCGCGCACGATCAGCAGATGCGGCGGCAGCCCCTCGATCTTCGGCGCGCGCGGCAGGGCGGCGTCCTGCGGTGCTCATCCTTCGTAGTCCACACCAACGATATTCGGGATCGGCCGCTGTTCGACGATGTTCAGGCCGTAGCCGTCCAGCCCGATCACCGTGCGGCGGCGGTTGGTCAGCAGGATCATGTTCTTGACGCCCAGGTCGAGCAGGATCTGCGCGCCGATGCCGTAATCGCGCAACTCCCGCTGCGGCCGAGGCTGCCCGCCGACAGCAGCCGAACCCGTTCGGCCAGCGCGGTCTTGCGATGTTCGCGGATCATCACGACGACGCCGCGGCCGGCCTTGCCGATCATGTGCATCGCGTTGTGCACGGCGATCCAGTGCGGGCTGCCGGTCATGTCGTCCAGCAGATCGACCGCGTGCATCCGCACCATCACCGGTTCGCGGCCCGGAGATGTCGCCTTTCACCAGCGCCAGATGCTCCTGATACTCGACCGTGTTGGCATAGACGATCGCGCGCCAGTCGCCGCCGGCCGGGTGCTCGTAGACGCCTTCCTCGACCTTGCGCACCAGCCGTTCGGTCAGCCGCCGGTGCGCGATCAGGTCGGCGATGGTGCCGAGCTTCAGGTTATGCTTCTGCGCGAACGTGACGAGGTCGGGCAGCCGCGCCATGGTGCCGTCGTCGTTCATGATCTCGCAGATCACGGCGGACGGGTTCAGCCCGGCCTTGCGGGCGATATCGACCGAGGCCTCGGTGTGGCCGGCACGCACCAGCGTGCCGCCCTCGCGCGCCACCAGCGGGAAGACGTGGCCGGGCGTGGTGATGTCGTCGCGCGTGCTGTCGGACTTGATCGCCACGGCGATGGTCTTCGCGCGGTCGGCGGCGGAGATGCCGGTGGTGACACCCTCCCGCGCCTCGATCGACACGGTGAAGGCGGTCTGGTGCCGTGTGCCGTTCTGCCGGCTCATCAGCGGCAGGCCCAGCTGCTCGACCCGCTGCCGGGTCAGCGCGAGGCAGATCAGGCCGCGCGCGTGGCGGGCCATGAAGTTGATCGCGTCCGGCGTCGCGAACTGCGCCGGGATGACCAGGTCGCCTTCGTTCTCCCGGTCCTCGTCGTCGACCAGGATGAACATGCGGCCGTTGCGGGCTTCCTCGATCAGTTCCTCGGCGGAGGAGAGGTACTTGCGACAGTTCGGCGTGACGAACGTTCGCAGCAGGTTTTCCATCACGGCGTCTCCGCGCAGCCGGGCCACATAGCGCGCCAGCATGTCGATCTCGATGTTGACCGTGTCGCCGGGCTTCATGGTGCCGAAAGCCGGTGACCGAGGCGGTGTGGGGAATGATGTTCACCCCGAACGTATCGTCCCTGCACCTCGTTCACCGTCAACGATACGCCGTCCACGGCGACGCTGCCCTTGACCGCGATGAAGCGCGCCAGGTCGCGTCGGCACCCGGAAAACCCAGCGCGTGCGATCCGTTTTCCGGTGTCGCCGACACGGCTTCTCCGACACCGTCGACATGGCCGGACACCAGATGCCCGCCGAGTTCGTCACCCATGCGCAACGACCGTTCCAGGTTGACGCGCGATCCCGACGGCCCAGCGTCCCAGCTTGGTATGCGCCAGCGTCTCGGCCGAGGCATCGACCGCGAACCAGTCCGCGTCCGAACTCCACCGCCGTCAGGCAGCAGCCGGAACAGGCGATCGAGGCGCCGAGCGCGACCGGCGGATCGGCCAGGAATCCCGCCGGGCGTCGCGATCACCAGGCGCATGTCGCTGTGCCGCTCGCCGATCGGGTCGATGGCGCGGACGGTGCCGAGGGCGGTGACTGATTCCGGTGAACATTCGATCCTGCCTTTTGAATTCGCTCAGCATGTCGTCACCGATGGCGGTAACGCAATGCCGCTCGAAGCGCGGCATCATGGCAAGTTTTTCGATCCCGAAAGCCTGCACCGCCGGCCAGCCGTCGCCGCCCATGATGGCGGGGGCATGAAACCAGGCGATCCGGTCGACCAGATCGGCCCGCAGCAGGGCGGCGGCGACCTGGCCGCCGCCCTCCGACCAGCACCCGCGTCAGTCCGGCCTGCGCCCAGCGCCGGCATCGCCGTCGACCAGATCGACCCCGGCGGCGGCCGGCGGTACCTCGATCAGCTTCGCGCCGAGATCGGTGAAGGCCTCGCCGCCGGGCGGGATCGATGCCGTCGCGCAGCAGGAACCAGATCGGGGCTGTCGCCGGCGGTCGTGACGCAGGCGGGAGGTCAGCGGCGTGCGCAGATGGCTGTCGACGACGACCCGCACCACGGGCGTCGGACGGAAGCCCTCGGATGCGGCAGGTCAGTTCCGGATTGTCCGCCAGCACGGTGCCGACGCCGACCAGCACCGCGTCATGCCGGCCGCGCAGGGCATGGGCCATGCGGCGCGCCTCGGTGCCGGTGATCCACTGGCTCTCGCCGCCGCGCGGTGGCGATCCGGCCGTCGAGGGTGGTGGCCAGCTTCAGCGTGACCATCGGCCGGCCGAGGGTGATGCGGGAGGGAAGCCCAGCAGGATCTCTCGGCCTCGGCCTCGCAGCAGCCCGGTCTCGACCACGATCCCGGCGGCCCGGAGCTGCGCCAGCCCCTGGCCGTTGACCCGCGGGTCCGGATCGCCGGTGGCGACCACGACGCGGGCGATGCCGGCCTCGATCAGCGCATCGGTGCAAGGGGGCGAGCGGCCCCAGTGGCAGCACGGTTCCAGCGTGACATAGGCGGTGGCGCCCGCGGGCCTGCTCCCCGGCCATCGCCAGGGCGACGGGTTCGGCGTGCGGCCGGCCGCCGGGCTGCGGTGGTGCCCCGGCCGACGACGCGGCCGTCGCGGACGATGACGCAGCCGACCGAGGGGTTAGGCCAGGTGGTGCCCAGGCCGCGCCGCGCCAGCGCCAGGGCGGCGCGCATGTGGGCGAGGTCGGGTCGATACGGCCACCGGCCATCCGGCCCGCCCTCATGGCCGACCCTGCCACGTCGGGCTGCACCTGTGCTCAGTCAGGCTGCTGGCAACAGCTCAGCTACGGCCGGAACTTGTCCAGACGACATTCGCGCCGGCACGCAACCCGTCGTCCACGAACAACGTCGCGAATCAGGCGGACCGCAAGGATCGCTCAATCGTCAGTCGCCGGAGGCGGGCCGAGGCCGCCGACGAAATCCTCGAAATCCTTCGCTTCGCGGAAATTCCGGTAGACGCTGGCGAACCGGACATACGCGACCTTGTCCAGTTCCTTCAGCGTATCCATCACCAGTTCGCCGATCTGCTTGCTGGGGATGTCGCTGTCGCCCGACGCCTCCAGTTGCCGGACGATGGAGTTGACGATGCGTTCGATCCGCTCCTCCTGGATCGGCCGCTTGCGCAGCGCGATCCGGATCGAGCGCGCCAGCTTGTCGCGGTCGAACGGCACCCGCCGCCCGTCGGTCTTCACCACCGTCAGTTCGCGCAACTGCACCCGCTCGACCGTGGTGAAGCGCTGGCCGCAGGTGCCGCAGAAGCGGCGGCGGCGGATCGCGCCGTTGTCCTCGGTCGGCCGGCTGTCCTTCACCTGGGTGTCGTCGGAGCCGCAGAACGGGCAGCGCATCGGCGGCTCACCGGCCCAGCGGAGTAGATCGGGAAGCGGGCGCACAGTCTCCTGCACCCGCGCGCCGACCGCCGCCTCGACCGCCGCGTTGGTGCCGTCGTTGGACCGGCCGAGACCTTCCAGCACCTCGTTGATCATCAGACCGATCTCGCGGAACTCCGTCGGTGCCGAAGCCGCGCGTGGTGCCGGCCGGGGAGCCCAGGCGGACGCCGGAGGTGATCGTCGGCTTCTCCGGATCGAACGGAATGGCGTTCTTGTTGGCGGTCATGTGGGCGCGTTCCAGGCTGGCCTCGGCCGCCTTGCCGGTGACACGCTTCGGCCGCAGATCGACCAGCATCAGATGGCAGTCGGTGCCGCCGCGAGACGATGTCGAGGCCCTGTCTGCTTCAGCGTCTCCGCCAGCACCCGCGCGTTGTCGCGCACCGCCTTCTGGTAGACGCGGAATTCGGGCCGCAGCGCCTCGGCGAACGCGACGGCCTTGCCGGCGATGACATGCATCAGCGGGCCGCCCTGCAGGCCGGGGAACACGGCGCAGTTGATCTTCTTGCCGAGCTCCAGGTCGTTCGACAGGATCATGCCGCCGCGCGGGCCGCGCAGGGTCTTGTGCGTCGTCGTGGTCACGACATGCGCGTGCGGCAGCGGGCTGGGGAACAGATCCGCCGCGACCAGGCCGGCGAAATGCGCCATGTCGACCATGAAATAGGCGCCGACCTCGTCCGCCACGCGGCGGATGCGGGCGAAATCGATGAAGCGCGGATAGGCCGATCCGCCGGCGATGATCAGCTTCGGCTTCTCGGTCCGCGCGAGGCGTTCCAGTTCCTCGTAATCCAGGATGCCCGTCTTCCCGGCGCACGCCGTACTGCACCGCGTGGAACCACTTGCCCGACAGGTTCGGCGCCGCGCCATGCGTCAGGTGGCCGCCGGCCGCGAGGCTCATGCCCAGGATCGTGTCGCCCGGCTTGCAGCAGCGCCAGGAACACCGCCTGGTTCGCCTGCGCGCCGGAGTGCGGCTGCACGTTGGCGAAGGCGCAGCCGAACAGCTGTCTTGGCGCGCTCGATCGCCAGGGTTCTCGGCCACGTCGACATAGACGCAGCCGCCGTAATAGCGGCGGCCGGGGTAGCCCTCGGCGTATTTGTTGGTCAGCACCGAGCCCTGCGCCTCCAGCACGGCGGCGGAGACGATGTTCTCCGACGCGATCAGCTCGATCCCGTCCTGCTGGCGGTCGCAGTTCCTGGCCCGGATCGCGGCGGCCAGTTCGGGATCGGTCTCGGCCAGCGGGGCGGAGAAGAAGCGCTGGGTGGCTGCGGCAGGGAGTGATCGTTCATGGAATGGTCCCGATGGGGGTCTGAATGGAACGGGTCGTCTAGCATGGGGTGGGCCGGGGATAAACGGATGGGTTCAGATCGACCGTGAGCGGTCAAGTTGGGGCCGGTCGCGTATCTGTGTGCACTTCGGCAACAGGTGGAAAGCGAACGGTGGTGATACACGGGATTGCTCAACGCTGGCGTCGACGCGGCGCCCTGAACGAAGCGTCCGCAGACGGCGACCTGAATTAGACGCACCTGAAGGAGAAGGACTCGGAAAGCGTGCGTTAGCTGATATCGGGAGGAACCGCATGGGGTCGTTATTGGGAGTTTGCGCTGCGCTCTTGATATTGCTGTTCTCTGCAGACTCGGTCCTTGCGGAGGAGGAATATAGAACGTTGTCGCCGGCCGCTGCCGGGCCACACCCGGCCGTACTGCTGGTGCCAGGCTGTTCTGGCTTTGCCGCACTGAACGGCGTCAACGTATACGAAGAGCGCGCCGCCGAATTGCAGGCTGCCGGGTATTTTGTCGTATTCGTGGACTACCTTGGACGGTTCGGCAATTGTGGGCATATGTCGCACGAACAGGTTGGCGAAGCGATTCTTGAAGCCGCCACGTGGATCCGGGAACAATCCGGAGTTGACGCCACCAGAATAGGTGTCATCGGCTGGTCTTATGGCGGCGGTGGCGTCCTTGCCGCATTGAGATTGCTGCGCGCGGGTCCACCGGTACTCAGCAGAGCGATAATGTATTATCCCGACTGCCGTGGCGAAGGAGCGTGGACGGCTTCAGGCATCGTCGCTCTCATGTTTTTGGCGGCCAACGATGATGTCGCACGTCCATCCCTGTGTGATCCGGTCGCGAAGCAGGTGCCGCCAGGCAGCCTGCGGGTAATCGCTTACCCCCAGGCTTATCATGCATTTGATGTAAGGAGCCTGCCAGAGCGCGCCCAATATCCGTTTGGAACCCTCGGCTACAACGCGGAAGCGGCCGTGGCGTCGTGGGGGGCGGTCGTGGATTTTCTGAAATAATACCAGGCGGCGTTGACTTTGACCCATGGAAGCGGCCACTTCGTCGTGGCGGGATGCATCACCCTGTCATGGCCGGCCTTGTGCCGGCCATCCATGACTTTCGCGATATCAACGATTTAAAGGCGTGGATGGCCGGCACAAGGCCGGCCATGACATGAAGGGCTACCGCCGCACGCCGCGGACGCGGTCGATCAGCATCATGGCATTTTCAGGTTCGGCGTTGGAGCGCCATGCCACGTGCTGGTCGGGACGCGAGAGGTACGAGCTTGTCCGGATAGACAGACCCGTGCGGCGGGCAGTCCAGGACCGTCAGCGGTACGCCCCGTCGGTTTGCGGCCGAGACAATCCCGTCCACCTCCGCCGAGGGGTCGAAGCGCAGTAGGGTGAACTCGGGTCCTAGCCGGTCGTAGAGTGAGACGCCCTCTTCCAACCAGATGTGCGGTACGCGGCAGCCGGGCACGGTGGACTGCTCGAAATCGTAGATCGTGTACGCGGGCGGCTTCTCGCCGTCATACGCGATGATCGGTGAGGTGTCGTAGAAATAGCCGAAATTCAGCCCGCCGCAGCAGAACTGTCCCACATTGATATCATAGGCTTCCAGCCCGATGCGGCGGCGGGATTCCTCACCTTCGGGTCCCGGGTCCTCGATATTGTCTGGAATGCCTTGCCGCTGTCTCGCCAGCGCCAAGGCGGTGTTCATTGCGTAATGTGAGACCTGTTCGGTGATCGGCTGTCGTTCCGCCTCATAGGCATCCAGGATCGCTGGCGCGGCCCAACCGTTCAGCACCCCCGCCATCATCCAAGAAAGGTTCATTGCATCCGCAATGCCGGCATTCATGCCGTAGCCGGCGTTCGGCACCCAGATATGCGAGGCGTCGCCGCACAGGAACACCCGCCGGTCGCGGAATTTGTTGGCGATCATGCGCCGGGCGGTCCAGTCCTCCTTTGAAATGATCTCGATGGGGAAGGTCTCGCCGACGCCCAGAATCTGCCGGATGCACCACATACGGTCCACCAAGTCGAAGGTCTCGCCAGGGCGCATGTAGTTGTGCACGAGCCATGTCTCGCGCCCGTCGATGGCGAACATATTGGCGCTGCGTCTGGGGTTCAGCGACGTGTTAGCCCAGGCTGGTCTGGTCGGTGTCGCCTTCAGCAACCCAGGCGCTCGGATATAGGTGGATTGCCGGTGTTCCAGCTCCGCGTCGCCCACCAAGGTAGCACCGATCTTGCGTCGCACAGCGGAATGCGCGCCGTCGCAGCCAATCAGGTAGGTCGCGGCGATGGAGGTGGTTTCACCCGTGTCGAGGTTCTCCACCGACCCGGTGACACCTGTCTCGTCCTGGGTGAAGTCGATCAGTTTGGTATGATTTAGGATGCGGATCAGGTTATGCCGGTTCGCGTGATCGAACAGGATGGGCTCGAGGTAGATCTGGTTGATGCGGTGCGGTGGTTCCGGCGTCGGCCACCAGGTGTCCGGCCCGTCCGTGGCGGTATAGCGGTCAGCGCGGCAGGGGATCGGGATGCGGGAGAGTTCCAGCCCGGTCGTCGTCGTCCGGAAGGCAATGTCATTCGGATAGTCGTGCGGCAGTCCGGCATCGCGAATGTGGCGAACGATGCCGAGGCGGCGGAAGATCTCCATCGTCCGAGCGCCGACATGGTTGCACTTAACGCTGGGGGGCTCGCCTGGGGCACGGGGCTCGACAATCGTGACCGAAATGCCCCGGCCGGCGAGGTCCAGCGCAAGGGTCAGGCCAACCGGTCCGGCACCCGCGATCAGCACCTGAGATGATGTGCTCATGTGTGTGTTGTCCTCCCTGTCTTTCCGGGAGGATGGGCGAGAATGGCGGCCTCCGGAAGTGTGGCTAGCTAACCCGCCACCGCCTCATCCACGCCCCGGCCATCGCTACGGCATTCCGAGCCTTCTGCTCTGACCATGTCGAACCGACGCCACTCACACGCGCCAGCCGCGGGACGGGCCAGTCCTCGTGCGAGGCGGCATCCATTCGGTCCTTCGCGCGCAGCAGGCGGCGCAACAGGGCTGGGTCCTGGCTTGTACGCACCTGTTCTTGCTTGCTTGCGGCGAGATCGGAATATCCAAATGAGACCCGCCTGATTGACGAACCCGTTGTCCGCGACTCGGGGGACCGGGCAAAATCACCCCAATGCCTCACGCCGTCCCCGTAACGCTCGACCTGCCCGACCAGGCTGCCACCGAAGCCCTGGCCGCCCGCCTGGCCACCCAGGCGCGCCCCGGCGACTGCATCCTGCTGGAAGGTCCCCTCGGCGCCGGCAAGTCCACGCTCGCCCGAGCGTTCCTGCGTGCCGCCGCCGGCGATCCGGACCTGGAGGTGCCCAGTCCCTCCTTCACCCTGGTCCAGGCCTATGACACGCCCAAGGGCGAGATCTTCCATTACGACCTGTGGCGCCTGGACGGCCCCGACGCGCTGGCGGAACTCGACTGGGACGACGCGCTGAACGCCATCGTACTGGTCGAATGGCCCGACCGCCTCGGCAAGCTGCGTCCACCCGACGCCCTGACAATCACGCTGTCCATGGGCGAAGGCGATGCCCGTCGCGCCACGCTGACCGGCTGGCCGGGGCGCGTCATCTCATGACCCGAGACGACCTGATCGCCGCCTTCCTCGCCCGTCACGGCGCGACATTGGCGGACACCGAACCGCTCGCGCAGGACGCCAGCTTCCGCCGCTATCTGCGCCTGCGCCGCCCGATCCAGGCCGTCCTGATGGATGCCCCACCGCCCGAGGACGTGCGGCCGTTTCTGCGCATCGCCACGCATCTGAGCGCCCAGGGACTGACGGTGCCGGAGATCCTCGACGCCGATCCCGAAATTGGACTGATCCTTGAGGCCGATTTTGGCGATGATCTTCTGTCCAATCTCCTCGACCGGGGCGAACCGCCGGAACCGCTGCTGGCCGGCGCCGTCGACGCCCTGATCGCCTGGCAACGTGCCGCCCCGCCGCCCGGCCTCCCCGTCTGGGACCCCACCCCCATGGCGGCCACCGCGCTCGGCACGCTGTTCGACTGGTGGTGGCCGGCTCGGTACGGCGCCCCGGCGCCCGAGGAAGCCCACGCCGACGTGCGGCACGCCCTGTGGGAGACTCTGCGCCCTGTCGCCGAGGGGCCACACTGCGCCGTGCATCGCGACTGGTTCGCCGGCAACCTGCTGCGCCTGGCGGATGGACGGATCGGCATCATCGACTTCCAGGGCGCAGCAATGGGCCACCCGGCTTATGACCTGGCGTCGCTGCTGCAGGATGCCCGCCGCGACATCCCGCCCGACGCTGCCGCCCGAGCCTTCGAACGCTATCTCGCCGCCCGGCCCGACCTCGACGCCGAGGCGTTCACCGCGGCATATCAGGCCTGCGCGGCGCAACGGCATCTTCGTGTCGCCTGCCAGTGGGTGAGGCTTGCGTTGCGCGACGGCCGGCCGCAATACCTCGCGCACGGGCCCCGGACATGGCGCCTGCTGCGGGATGCCCTGGCGCAACCCGCCGCGGCGCCGCTGGCTGCTGCGCTCGACCGTTGGATACCGGCCGCCGAGCGCGGCAACCCGCCAGGACTCGCTGCTATGACCGTCTCCCCCCGCTCCGCCATGGTCCTGGCCGCCGGCTTTGGCACGCGCATGCGGCCGTTGACCGAGACCACCGCCAAGCCGCTGCTGCAACTCGGCGGCAAGGCGCTGCTGGACCACGCGCTGGACCACCTGGCGGAGGCCGGGGTGCAGACGACGGCGGTCAACGCCTATTGGCAGGCCAATGCCGTGGCCGAGCACCTGAAGCACCGGACCCCGCCGCCGCGCACGCTGCTGCTGCGGGAGGATGTGCTGCTGGAAACCGGCGGCGGGGTGCGCGCCGCGCTGCCGGTGCTGGGGCCGAACCCGTTCTACGTCGTCAACGGCGATGCGTTCTGGCTGAACGGCCCGATCCCCGCGCTGCTCCGGCTGGCGGTCGCGTTCGACGACTCGGTCGATGCCGTGCTGCTGCTGCAACGCACCTCGCATGTGCATGCCGAGGTCGGGCTGGGCGACTTCGCGCTGGACAAATGGGGCGTCCCCCGCCGCCGGCGTCAGCGCGAGGTGGTCCCGTATATCTACGCCGGCGTGCAACTGGTCCGCCCGTCGCTGCTGGACGACCTGCCCGAGGGACCGTTCAGCATGAACATCGCCTGGGATGTGGCGCTGGCCAAGGGCCGGCTGCGCGCCGTCGTGCATGACGGCATCTGGTTCCATCTGTCCACGCCGCACGATCTGGCGGAAGCGCAGCTGATCCTGTCCGCCCAGGTCACCGGCGACGCCCGCTGGCCGTGGCGCTGAACCTCTACACCGTCCCGCCTGAAACACCGTTCCTGGATGCCGTCGCGCGCGGCTGGCTGGCTCGCGCCGGGGGAGATGGCGCCGACCCGCTGGCGATCGGCCGCGGCCTGATCCTGCTGCCGACCCGCCGCGCCGCCCGGTCTCTCGCCGAGGCGTTCCTGCGCGCCAACGCCGGCCATCCTCTGCTGCTGCCGCGGATCACCGCGCTGGGTGCCCTGGACGAGGCGCCACTGGCCCTATCGGGTGCGCTCGATCTGCCGCCGGCGATCGAACCGATGCAGCGCCTGGCGGCCCTGACCCGGCTGATCCTGAAGCTGGACGGCCGCAACGGCGCCCCGCGAACCGCCGATCGCGCCTGGCCGCTGGCAAGGGAACTGGCATCGCTGATGGACGAGGCGGAGCGTGCCGGCATCGACCTGGCCGAACGCCTGCCGGACGCCGCGGACCCGGCGTTCGCGCATCACTGGGCGGAGACGCTGACGTTCCTGCACATCGTCACCGACGCCTGGCCGAACTGGCTCACCGAAAACGCCGTCATGAACCCCGCCGCTCGGCAGGTCGCCCTGCTGGAGGCGCAGGCGCAGGCCTGGGCGGAACACAAGCCGGAGGATCCGGTGCTGATCGCCGGTGCGACAGCCGGTATCCCGGCGGTCGGGCGGCTGCTGAAGGTGGTCGCTCGGACTACCGAATGGGCAGGTGGTGCTGCCACAGCTCGACCTGACGATGAACGACGCGGCGTGGGAGAAGCTGGAGCCGTCGCACGCCCAGGCAGGGCTGAAGCGTTTGCTGGCCGAGCTTGGTGCGGGCAGGGGGGATGTGAGGGTATGGGGAACGACCCCGCCGCTGTCCGCCGCCACGCGGTCATCCCTCTCGCCTTCCCCGTCATCCCTCCCGTCGTCCTCACCGCCTCTCCCGCTATCCCCGTCATGGCCCGGCTTGACCGGGCCATCTCCCTCCCCTGAGGCATGGGATGGCCCGGTCAAGCCGGGCCATGACGGGCGGGTAGGAGTGGGTTCTGCGGGTGACGCTCACCGCTTCCGCCTGCTCTCCCGCGCCCTGCTTCCCGCCGAGGCCCTCCCCGACTGGATGGACCGCACGCCCGTCGTCCTCGACGGACTGTCCCGCCTGACCGCCACCGACCAGCAGCATGAGGCGCAGTCCATCGCCCTGGCCCTGCGTGATGCGCTGGAGACGCCGGGCGCGCGCGCGGCGCTGGTCACCCCCGACCGCAGCCTGGCCGAACGCGTCGCCGCCTCGCTGCTGCGCTTCGGCATCGTCGCCGACGACAGCGCCGGCGAGCCGTCTGGCCGCCACGCCGCCGTCCGTCTTCCTCCGCCTGCTGGTGCGCGCGGTGCGAGGACCGCCTGTCGCCCGGTCGCGCTGCTGGCGCTGCTGAAGCACCCGTTCGCCGCCGCCGGCCTGACGCCGTCTGCCTGCCGCCAGGCAGCCCGCACGCTGGAAACCCTGTGCCTGCGCGGCCCGCGCCCGACCCCGGGCATCGCCGGCCTGCGCCGCGCCGTGGCCGAGGAGGCCCCAGCGCTGCAACCCTTCCTCGACCGGCTGGAGCACTGCCTGGAACCGGCGCTCCGCTTCGAGACCGCCGCTGCCATCCCCGCCGCCGAGGCGCTGACCGCCGCCATCGAGGCCGCCGAACGCCTCGCCACCACCGCGGAAACGCCCGGCGCCCACCGGCTCTGGGGCGGCGAGGACGGTGAGGCGCTGGCGACACAGCCTGGCGGAACTGCGCGAAGCTGCGCCGCTGCTGCCCGACCTGCGCCGTGGCGTCCTGCCCGGTTTGCTGGACGAGGTGCTGCGGGGTTCGGTCGTCCGCAGCCGCCGCGCGCTCAGGGCCGGCGCGACGGCGGAGCATCCGCGCATCTTCATCTGGGGCCTGCTCGAAGCCCGCTTGCAGGCGGTGGACGTCATCGTCCTGGGCGGCCTGACGGAGACGGTCTGGCCGCCGCTGGTCGAACCCGGCCCGTGGCTGTCGCGGCCGATGCGCGCGAAGATGGGGCTGCCGTCGCCGGAGGAGGTCGTCGGCCAGGCGGCGCATGATTTCCTGTCCGCCTGCTGTGCCGCGCCGCAGGTCGTGCTGTCCTGCCCGGCGCGCCGGGACAATGCGCCGGCGGTGCCGTCCCGCTGGCTGACGCGGCTGGACATGTTCCTCGCCGCCCGTGACCAGACGCTGCCCGTCCATCCCGCCGTCGCCTGGGCTGCTGCCCTGGACCAGCCGGCGGGCGAACCGACGCCGGTGAAGCCGCCGCGCCCGCGCCCGCCGGTGCATCTGCGTCCGCGCCGCCTGAGCGTCACCGAAATCGAGACCTGGCTGCGTGATCCCTATGCGATCCACGCGCGCCACATCCTGAAGCTGCCGGTCCTTAAACCGCTGGAGGAGGCCACCGACGCCGCCGATTACGGCACCATCGTGCATGAGGCGATGCGCCTGTTTCTGCGCAAGCACGGTGCCGCGTGGCCGCCCGATGCGCGCGACGAACTCCGCGCCGCGATGCGGAGGGCGCTGGCCGCGGCGGGGTTGCGGCCGGCGCTGCAGGCGTGGTGGAGCCCACGGCTGGAGCGTATCGCCGACTGGGTGGCGGAGCGCGAGATCGAGCGCCGTTCCGTTCGCGCACCTGTCGCCGTCAACCCGGAGGCGAATGGCCGGATCGACTCGCCCCGTCCGGGCGGTCCGTTCCGCCTGGTCGGCCGAGCGGACCGGATCGAGCGGTATGCGGATGGGACGCTGGCGATTCTGGACTACAAGACCGGACGTCCGCCCGGCCAGAAGGACGTCGATGCCGGTCTGGCACCGCAACTGGTGCTGGAGGCGGTGATGGCCGCCCTGGCCGGTTTCGGCGCGGAATGGACCGGCGAGACGCACGAACTGCTTTACTGGCACCTGACCGGCGGTCTGCCGGCGGGTGCGGATTATCCGCTGTTCAAGAAGGCGCCCGGCACGATCCCTGCTGCGGCTGCCGACGCGCTGGAGCGGCTGAGCGCGCTGATCGACGCGTTCGACCAGCCGGACAAGCCGTACCTGTCACGGCCCAATCCCGATACGGCCTCGCGGTTCGCCGAGTACGACCAATTGGCGCGTGTCGCCGAATGGTCTTCGGCGGGGGGTGATGATGAGGAGTAGGGCGGCTAGGACGGATGGTGCTGGAATGGTGTTGGCCTCGCGAAAGAAACCACGGAGACGGCCGCTTTGCGGCCTTTCGGAGGGTTCCGGAGGGCACGGAGTCGTTGCACTGCTGTCGGTGGGCATGCTTCGGCAGCTTTTCCCTGGTCGGTCAAATTCCTGCCTCTGCCAATCCCGACAAGTCCCCGTTGTTTGCCGTCGGAGGCGGGCTTCCTCCGTAACGCGCGAAGCGCCTGGAAGTGCACGACTTCAACTAGGCTGCCGAGCGGCCCATGTCACGTTTTCAACCCCTCCGTGTCCTCCGGAACCCTCCCTTCAAGGCCCACTTGCGGGCCGCCTCCGTGTTTGTCTTTCACACAAGCTGATCGCCTCACCGGACCTGGGTCATCGCCTCACCCGGCTTGAACCATGAGTAGCGCCGCCCGTGACCGCGCGACGGCGCAGCAGGCCCTGGCTTCCGATCCCGCCGTCTCCTCCTTCGTCGAGGCCTCTGCCGGGTCGGGCAAGACCAAGCTGCTGACCGACCGGCTGCTCCGGCTGATGCTGACGCCGGGGGTCAGGCCCGATCGCATCCAGTGCCTTACCTTCACCAAGGCCGCCGCAGCGGAGATGGCGGTGCGTCTGCAAACCACCCTGGGCCGCTGGGTCGCCATGCCGCAGCCCGCGCTGGAAGAGGCGTTGCGTGAGCCTGAACGTCGACCCCACGCCGGAAACCTGCGACGCCGCGCGGGCGCTGTTCGCCAAGGTGCTGGACCTGCCGGGCGGGATGCGGATCGGCACGATCCACGCCTTCAGCCAGTCCCTGCTGCGCCGCTTCCCGCTGGAAGCGTCCATCTCACCGCATTTCCAACTGGTCGATGAACGCGATGCCCGCGAAGCCCTGACCGAGGCGCGCGAAGACATGCTGGCCGGCGGCCGACACCGACGTGATGGTGCGCGCGTTGCACACGCTGGCCGGACTGACCACTGCGGACCGTTTCGGCGAACTCGTTCAGTCCATTCAGATCGACCGAATGCGGCTCGCCGCCGCGCTGCGCCTGGGCGAGGATCTGGAACGCGCCCAGCGCCGCGTCCTGGGCGTCACGGCGGCTGACGACGCCGCCTGCCTGGAGATCGCCGTCAAGTGGCAGGGCGAGACCGCGCTGCGTGACGCCGCGACCATTGTCAGCCGGCAGGGGACCAAGACCATCGATCGCCCGAGCAGAGGAGATCCTGGGGTGGCTGTCGCCTGGATACCGAGACCAGGATGGAACACTGGGCCAATGGACCCGACTGTTCCTGAAAGCCGACGGCGTCGATCCCCTTACGCCCGGCTATGCCGTCGGCCCCAACCTCTCGCAAGCAACAGCCCGAACTCGGTCGATCGCTACCAGGAAGAAGCACAGCGTATCCTCCGCATCGAGGACGACCGCCGAGCGCTCCGCCTCGCTGCCGTGTCGGCCGCGCTGGCGACGCTGGCCGGGCCGGTGGCGGAGGCGTACGAACAGCGCAAGCAGCATTCCGGGCTGCTGGACTATGACGACCTGATCGACCGCACCAAAGGCCTGCTGCTCGATCCTGGCGTCGCCTGGGTGCTGTATAAGCTCGACGGCGGCCTGGACCATCTGCTGCTGGACGAGGTGCAGGACACCTCCCCCCAGCAATGGGAGATCGCCCACACCCTGACCGAGCGAGTTCTTCAGCTGGCGCCTCGGCGCGCGAGGACATCCGCACCGTCTTCGCCGTCGGCGACCGCAAGCAGTCGATCTACTCCTTCCAGGGCGCCGACACGGCCGAATTCGACCGCTCCCGCGACCGGATCGCGCGGCGGGTGCTCGAGTCCGGCCAGCACGTTCAAGCCCGTCGAGCCTGGACGTGTCGTTCCGCTCCACCGCGCCGGTGCTGGCCCTGGTGGACGCGGTGTTCGACGATCCGCTGGCGGGACCGGGCGTGGTCGACGCCGGGGGAAACGCTGACACACTGGCCTCGCGCGCCGATCATGCCGGGATCGTGGAACTGTGGCCCCTCGCGCCGCGGCCCGACGACAGCGCCGCATCCAGCCCTGGACGGTGCCGGAGCAGAACCAGACCCAGACCTCGGCGCGCGAGACCCTGGCGAACCGCCTCGCCGACTGGATTCGCGACCAGACCGGCGGGTCGGTGATGCTGGAGAGCAAGGGCCGCCCTCTCGCGCCGGGCGACGTGCTGGTGCTGGTGCGCCGCCGCGATGCGTTCAGCCGCGCGCTGCTGCGGGCGCTGAAGGGGCGGGGCGTGCCGGTGGCGGGGCTGGACCGGATGGTGCTGACCGATCAGCCGGCGGTGCAGGACCTGATGGCGCTGGCGGATGCGCTGCTGCTCCCCTCCGACGACCTCACCTTCGCCTGCTTGCTCACCAGCCCGCTCGGTGGCCTGACCGACGACGCGCTGATGGCGCTGGCGCTGGAGCGTCCCGGTTCCTTGTGGGACGCGCTGCGGGACCGGGCGGACGAACGGCCGTCCTGGCGCGCGGCGGCCGATTTCTTCGCGGATTTGCTCGCACGCGTCGATTTCGTTTCGCCCTACGCGCTGCTGTCCCATGCCCTCGGTCCCCTCGGCGGCCGCGCGCGGCTGCTCGCCCGCCTGGGGCCGGAGGCGGCCGAACCGGTCGACGAACTGCTGGGCGCGGCGCTGACCTATGCCGGCGCGGCATCCGCCCTCGATGCAGGGGTTCCTGCACTGGATGCGCCAGTCCGGCGCCGAGGTGAAGCGCGAGGCCGAGGCGGCCGGCAACCTGGTGCGCATCATGACGGTGCATGGCGCCAAGGGGCTGCAGGCGCCGCTGGTGATCGTGCCGGACACCACCGGCGCTGCCGCAAGGAGGACGCCGAGATCCTCTGGTCGCGCGACGACCGCGACGGGGATCGACGTGCCGCTCTGGGCGGTGCGCAAGGACCATCGCTGCCGCGCCTTCGACACGCTGCGGATCGACCGGCCGGCAGAAGGCGATGGAGGAGTACAATCGTCTGCTCTACGTCGCGCTGACCCGAGCCGAGGACCGGCTGGTGGTCTGCGGCTGGGCGGGCCAAGTCGCTGAAGGACGAAAGCTGGTACAGCTCGGTCCAGCGCGGTTTCGAGCGCGCTGAACGCCGAGCGCGAGGCATTTCGGTGCCTGGCCGGGCGAGATGCTGCGCCTGCGCTCGCCGCAGATCGCCGCGCCGGACCCGCGGTCAGAGCATCAGCGCGGTCCGGTCGACGTGCGCGTTGCCGGCCTGGGTGGGGCAGGCGCCCGACTGGACTCCGGCCGATCCGCCGCCGGAGCCGGCGCGCCCGATGCCTCTGGCACCGAGCCGGCCGGAGGGGGTGGAGTTTGGCGAGGTGCCGCCGGGGGATTCGCCTCTGGCGCGCCGGCGTCGATCGGTTCCGCCGCGGTCAGCTGGTGCATGCGCTGCTGCAGCATCTGCCCTCGGTGCCGGCGGATGAGCGGTACGCGGCGGCCGAGGCCGTATCTGATGCGCTCCGGCTTCCCGGACGATCAGGCGGCGGCGGTCGCCGATGAGGTGCTGGGGGTGATGACGCACCCTGATCTGGCGCCGCTGTTCGGGCCGGGCTCGCGGGCCGAGGTGCCGCTGACCGGCGTGATCGGCGATGCGGTGATCGGCGGCCTGGTGGACCGGCTGATGGTGGGGGCAGACCGTGTGCTGATCGCTGATTTCAAGACCAACCGCGACGCCGCCATCCCGCGTCGAGGACACGCCGGTGATGTATCTGCGGCAGATGGCGTCATACCGATCGGTGTTGCGGGCGATTTTCCCTGGCAAATCCGTCAGTTGTGCGCTTGATCTGGACCCGGTCGGCGCAGGGTCTCGGTGCTGCCGGACGGGCTGCTGGACCCGCATGAGCCAGGGCGCGAAGGCGATGCCGCTTGACCGGACTCGGGCCTGCGCACCACTTTCCGCGCAACTGTTATACCTTTAGGGGTTAACGATGAGCGCAAACACAGTCCCGGTGACGGACAAGAGCTTCGCCACCGACGTTGTCGAGGCCAGCAAGGCCGGCCCGGTCCTGGTTGACTTCTGGGCCGAGTGGTGCGGCCCCTGCAAGATGATCGGCCCGGCGCTGGAGGAACTCGCGGGCGAGTTCGCCGGCAAGCTGACGGTGGCGAAGGTCGATATCGACAACAACCCGATGTCGCCGAACCAGTTCGCGGTGCGCGGGATCCCGACGCTGATCCTGTTCAAGGACGGCAAGCCGGCGGCGACCCAGGTGGGCGCGCTGCCGAAGAGCCGGCTGAAGGATTGGATTGCCGGCAATCTGTAACGGATAGCGGGCGGGTGTGGCCGGTCGAATAAAGACCGGCTTTCATCAGTCCCACCGGGTCTCACGGACGCCGGCATATTTTCGTCTGCCGTCATGGCCCGGCTCGGCCGGGCTATCTCGTCCCTGTGTGGCACCATACGTCGCGGCACAGCCCAAGCCGTTGTAGGCTGTGGGTGGTGTCCTCGGCGGATGCAGATGGCCCGGTCAAGCCGGGCCAAGACGGGGTGGTAATTATAACAAGATTGGTCACAATTGCGCGGTGGATCGGCGGGTGGGTACGCGGTCGCAGTCGGTGATTGCCGATGGCTATCCGTTCTGATCCAGCTTCAGCACTTCGCCGGCCAGATAGAGGCTGCCGCAGATCAGCACGCGGGCCGGGGTCCGCCGGCGCGGGAGCTTCGCCAGCGCCTCCTGCACCGTCCCGCCAGACCGCGCGATCCCGCCGGAGGCCTCGATGATCGCCTCGACCGGCAGCGCCGCGTGCTGTTCCGGTTCGCGCACCGCCCAGACGCGTTGCGGCCAACGGCAGCAGCGGCCGCAGGAACTCCGCGGAATCCTTCGCCTGCTTCATGCCCACGACGAGATGCGACCGGCCGGTCCGACCAGGCCCGCAGATGCTCCGCCAGCACGACGCCGGCGCCGGGGTTGTGGCCGCCGTCCAGCCACAGCTCCCAGTCCGGCGGCAGCAGCGCCGCCAGACGCCCGCGTCAGGCGCTGCAACCGAGCGGGCCATTCGGCCTGGGCGATGCCGGCAGGCGCGGTGCGGGCAGGGCGGCGGCGCGCAGGGCAGCCATCGCGATGCCGGCGTTGTCCTGCTGGAACAGGCCCGAGCAGGGACGGCGTAGGGCGCTTCGATCTCGCCGGCGGCGTCGCGTATAGCGCAGGCCGGCGCCCGTGTCGGCGATGTCCCAGTCCCGGCCGCGCAGCCGCACCGGCGCGCCCAGCGCGATGCGGCGTGGTCCAGCAGGACGCTGCGCACCTCCGTCGGCTGCGCACCGATCACCACCGGCACGTCCGGCTTCATGATCCCGGCCTTCTCGCCGGCGATGATCTCCACCGTCGGTCCCAGCAGTTCGCGATGATCCAGCGAGATCGACGTGATCGCGCACGCCGACGGGCGCGTCGATCACGTTGGTCGCATCGCCGCGACCGCCAAGGCCGACCTCCAGCACGCACAGATCGGCCGGCGTCTCGGCGAACAGGTCGAAGGCGGCGGCGGTGATGACCTCGAACACCGTGATCGGGGCGCCGTCGTTGATCTGCTCGATCCGCTCCAGCGTCGCGATCAGCCGGTCGTCGTCGACCAGCGCGCCCGGCGATGCGGATGCGTTCGTTGAAACGCACCAGATGCGGCGAGGTATAGACATGCACGCGCTGGCCCGCCGCCTCGGCCATCGCGCGCAGGAAGGCGCAGGTGCTGCCTTTGCCGTTGGTGCCGGCGACATGGATGATCGGCGGCAGGCGGCGTTCGGGATGGTCCAGGCGGTCGCCAGCAGCGCGCGCAGCCGGTCCAGGCTGAGGTCGATCAGCCTGGGATGCAGCCGCTCGAGGCGGGCGGCGATCTGTTCGACGGCGTCGCTCACGCGGCCGCCTGATGGTCCTTCACGCGTCAGCAGGCCGATGAGGCGGGCCAGCGTCTCTTTCATGTCGGTGCGCTTGACGACCATGTCGATGATGCCGTGCTCGCAGCAGGTATTCGGCGCGCTGGAACCCGTCGGGCAGCTTCTCGCGCACGGTCTGCTCGATCACGCGGGCGCCGGCGAAGCCGATCATGGCGCCGGGTTCGGCGATCTGGATGTCGCCCAGCATGGCGAAGCTGGCGGTGACGCCGCCGGTGGTGGGGTCGGTCAGCACGACGATGAAGGGCAGGCCGGCGTCCTTCACCAGCTGCGTGGCGATGACCGTGCGCGGCATCTGCATCAGGCTGATCGCGCCTTCCTGCATGCGCGCGCCACCCGAGGCGGTGAAGACGATCAGCGGCACCTGCTGCAGCACCGCCAGCCGAGCGGCGGCGACGATCGCATCGCCCACGGCGGCGCCCATGGAGCCGCCGATGAAGTCGAACTCCATCACCGCGACGACGGCCTTGCGGCCGCCGATCGTGCCGTGCGCGACCGTGATGGCGTCATCGGTATGGGTCTTCTCGCGGGCTTCCTTCAGCCGGTCGGCGTAGCGCTTGGTGTCGCGGAAGCGCAGCGGGTCGGCGACGGGCTTGGGCAGCTCGATGCGGGTGTAAGCGTTCTCGTCGAACGTCCACTCCAGCCGTTCGGTCGCGGTGGCGCGCATGTGGTGGCCGCAGTGCGGGCAGACCTTGCGGTTGGTCGCGAGGTCGCGGTGGAAGATCATCTGCTGGCAGCGGGGCACTGGTGCCACAGGTTGTCCGGCACCGTCGCTGCGGGTGAACAGGGTGCGGATCTTCGGGCGGACGTACTCGGTGAGCCAGCTCATGGCGGCTGGATAGCGGCGCGGCGGGGCGGGGGCAAGCGGCCTGCTTCGCGTTCCAGCCGTGCGTCGGGCGAGAGCGTGATCGGGTCAGGGTGAACCGGTCACGATCGCGCACTTTGCTCTGAGAGAGCGATTCACGCCTGCCACGTCAACCTCAGGCGATCGCGCTCTATGCGGTGATGATCTCGACATCGATGACCGGCGCCAGCGCCTCCGCCACGCTGAGGATCTTGCGATCGGCATAGCGCGGTCCGGTCAGCGTCAGGCCGATCGGCATCCCGGCCGGTCCGCGACCCGCCGGGACGTTGACGCAGGGCACGTGCAGCATGGTCCAGTCGCGGTTGGTGCGGTTGTTGCCGGCGGTCTTCTCGGCCGGAGCCTCGTCGGGCGCGCTGACGGTCAGCACGGCGTCGAAGCCGCCGGCGATGCGGTCGAACAGCACCCGGCTCGCCGCGGCGGTGTCGTAGGCCGCCACCAGTTGCGCCCGCGTGTAGCCGGGGACGTTCTTCACCCGGTTCATGAAGGACGGATGCAGGGTATCCGGCCGCAGCCTGGCGAGGTTCAGCAGCGCTGCGTGGCCCTCCCACCCGAACATGATGTCCCACAGGCCCTCCAGCGGGCCCAGGACGTCCGACAGGTCGAGCCAGGTGACCGCGACCCCGGCGGCCTGGAGACGATCGGCGGCGCTGGCCAAGGCGGCCTCGCAGGCCAGGGTCGATGCTGGTAGCCAAGCCGGTGTACGGCGATCCGCAGGTCGGCGGCCTTGCGCGGTGACGGCGGGACGTCGTCGTGCAGGTCGAACACATCCGCGAGCAGTGCCAGGTCGGCGACGCAGCGCCCATACCAGCCGACCGTGTCCAGGGAGATGGCGCCCAGCTTCACGCCCTCGGCGCTGACGGCGCTCCAGGTCGGTTTGAGCGCATAGACGCCGCAATAGGAGGCGGGGCGGATCAGCGATCCCCCGGTCTGCGTCCCCAGGGCGAGCGGAACCTGACAGTCGGCCACGGCCGCCGCCGATCCGCTGGATGACCCGCCGGGCGTGCGCGTCAGGTCGTGCGGATTGCGTGTCGCCGCGAGGCGACCCATGCCGGCGAACTCGCTGGTGTCGGTCTTCCCGAGGATCAGCGCACCCGCGGCACGCAGCGTGCCCACGCAAGCGGCATCGGTGCTCGGCCGGCTGCCGACGTAGATGGGGGAGTTGTGCTGGGTCGGCATGTCGAACGTGTCGAAAATGTCCTTCAGCGCGATCGGCAGGCCGTGCAGCGGCCCTTTGTCGGGGCGTTTGTCCATCTCACGCGCGGTTCGGATGGCGGTGTCCGGGTCGATGTAGGACCAGGCGAGGACCTCGGGGTCACGGGCTTCGATGCGCGCGAGACAGGCTCGGACGAGCCGCTCGATCGTGGTGGTGCCGGCGCGCAGGCGTTGCAGCATTTGGGTCGCTGTTAGGTGGGTGAGATCGTCCTGCATGGCGTTCGTTCCCTTGGGTGGGGTGGGGTCGAAGCAAGTCGTGCGCCATCTGGGCCTGGGATTGGCCAGGGATGTCTTGGGGAGCGACGGTCGGGCTGTTTGCGGCGGGAAGGAAGAGTTCGACCGCAGATGAACGCGGATGAACGCAGATTCGGGCTGGGTCGAATCAACGGTCATTCCGGCCGGCAAAGCGATCGGCGCACCGTCATCCCCGGAACAGGACAGATCGAATGAGACGACGGGTCAAGGGCGGCGCACTCCCTCGGCGGTATAGCCATTCTGTTGAAAAATTCGTGGCGGCTTTCCAGAAACGATTCATATGAAACAATATGATTGGCATTCATGCTATCTGCGTTCATCCGCGTTCATCTGCGGTTGAATTCTTCCTTCCCGTCGCGATGCTATTTCCGGAGCTGCATTCGTTGCCGCCCTCGGCAGGGTTGGTTTCGCCGCCGCAGAGCCTCTGCCCAAAATGCGACGCCGACGTTACGCATCGGTGTGCTAGCGGATCTTTCTGCCTAGTATCGCGACAACGCCGGACCGCCAATTGTATTGGCGGCACGTCAGGCGGTGGGGGATTCACCCCGCAGACGACGGATTCAACGGCGAAATTATCTCCGCCGACCATCAGCCACGCCGGCCGACAAGGCGTTCCGGCCGATGGACGAAGGTGGCTGCAAGCTGGTCCGGGACGGCAGGGAGCGCGACCAGCGCGCTCCCCGGATCGCCTCAGGTGCTGGAGGAGTTGAACGCGCCGCCGTCCAGCAGCAGGTTTTGCCCGACGATGTAGCCGACCTTCGCCGAACACAGGAACGCGCAGGCATCGCCGAACTCGGCTGGATCGCCGGCACGGCCTGCCGGGTTCGTCGACAGGCGTTCTGCCACCACCTCATCGATCGGGCGGTTGGTACGGCGCGCCGCCTCGGTGAAGCCCGAACGCAGCCTGTCGGTCAGGAAGGGCCCCGGCAGGATGTTGTTGATGACGACGTTATGCTTCGCCACCTGCCTTGCGAGCCCGGCGACAAAGCCCGTCAGTCCGGCTCGGGCCCCGTTGCTCATGCCCAGTTCGGGGATCGGCGACTTCACAGATCCCGAGGTGATGTTGACAATGCGGCCGAATTTCCGGTCGATCATGCCGTCGACCACCGCCTTGATCAGGAAGATCGGCGCCAGCATGTTGGCGTCGACCGCCTTGATCCACATATCGCGGTCCCATTCGCGGAAGTCGCCGCGCGGCGGGCCGCCGTTGTTGTTGACCAGAATGTCCGGCGCCGGGCAGGCCTTCAGCGCTGCCGCACGCCCTTCCTCGGACGTGATGTCGCCGGCGACGGCGGTCACTTTCGCGCCCGTCAGTTGACGGATTTCTGCCGCCGTCGCCTCCAGAGCGTCGGCGGTGCGGGCCGTGATGACCAGCTCCACGCCCTCACGCGCGAGGGAGATGGCGCAGGCGCGGCCGAGGCCTTTGCTGGCGGCGCAGACGATGGCTTTCTTGCCTTGTAATCCCAGGTCCATGGCAACCTCGTTTCCTACGAATGTTAGGCGTCCGCCCATTTCTATCAGCGGGTCGCCGAATCACCTATGGTTGCCCCGATATGATCCGTCTCGCAATGGACGGTTGGGGTTTTGTCGCTTGGTAATGAGCATGGAGCGGGATGCGCGGATGGAGACGGAGGGGATGGTCAGCCGCTGCCATGGGTGACGGTCGAATCGAAGGGACGCCTGCTCAGCCGCGCACGGCGTCGCCGCAGATTTGCGTGCGCCGCATGATCCGGCGGAACGGGCCGGCATCATGCACGGCCAGGTGTTTGGTGCAGCGGTTGTCCCAAAAAGCGATGGATCCGCTCGACCATCGGAAGCGACACGTGAACTCCGGCCGATGCCCGTGTTCCAGCAGATAGTCCAATAGCGGCTTGCTCTCCGCCTCCGTCCAGCCCTCGAAGCCGACAGTGTAGGAGCGGTTGACGAACAGCAGTTTGCGACCGGTTTCCGGATGCGTGCGCACCACGGGATGGACGCTGATCGTTTCGCGCCAGTCAGCGTCCTCGCGCACCTTGGTCGATCGGTGCGCATTCATTCCGGCCTGCGGACCGGCAACCATGCGGTCGGTATGCACGGCCCTCAGGCCCTCGACCGTGCGCTTCAATCCGTCGGACAGGCTGTCGTAAGCAAGATACTGGTTCGCGAACAACGTATCCCCGCCATAGGGCGGCACTTCGATGGCGTAGAGTATGGCACCCAGCGGCGGTTCCGCCACCATGGTGGTATCGGTATGCCAGTCCTCGCCGACGATCTTCTTGTCGCCGGGCTCGCGTCTGATATCGACGATCTCCGGATCGGCGCTGACGCCCTTGTAGTTCGGGTGAATGAAGATCTCACCGAAGCGCCGGGTGAAGGCCTTGTGCCGATCGACGATCGAGCTCTTGGTCGCGAAAGAAGATCACGCCGTAATCGAGCAGCGCCTGACGGATCTCGTCGATCACGGCGTCGTCAAGATCCTGTGCGACATCAACGCCGCCAATCTCGGCTCCGAGTGCGCCGGCGATCGGCGAAATCTCTATGTGGCTGTTGCGCATCCACGGTTCCTCCTTGAGCGGACGTTGAGCGTTGCGGAATTGTGGGTCAAGTCGACCAGCAAATTCGACCGCCCTGGCAAGCGAAGGCCCGCGCGCGTCCTCGGCCACCTGTCCCCCGGAGACACCGCTGCAAGGTTCAGGAGTTGCAGAGCCCTGCTCAAGCGCGTCCCTAGAGCAGGATGACATCGCTTTCGCTCAGCCATCCTGCTCTAAGTATTTGTTTGATCGCGTGATTCAGACCTCCGGCGATTCCGCCTCCGGTCATCACGCTCTAGGTGACCACCCGACCCTGCTTGACCACAACCCGCCCGCCGGGATGCTGCGCCACGGCCTCGGCGACCGTCTCAGCCTCCACCAGCACGACATCCCCGCCGCATCCCGGCGCCAGGCCGTACTCGGTCAGCCCGAGCGCCTTCGCCCCGCCCGAGGTGACGATATCCAGCGCAAGCGCCAGTTCGTCGTCGCGCCGAAGGTTATTGCGCAAGCCGACGAACATCGCCCGCTCCAGCATATCGGCGTTCCCATACGGCCCCCAGGTATCCCGGATTCCATCCGACCCCGCGCACACGGTAACCCCCGCCTTCGCCAGTTGCTTCACCGGCGGCACCGGGCGCGATGCATTCCCCGCCGTCATGATCGCGATCCCCGCCCGGGCGAGCAAGTCCACCAACGGGTCCACGATCGACGGGTCCGGCATCCCCAGGCAGAAGGCATGGCTGACAACGACGCGCCCCGCCATGGACAGCGCGCGGGTTCGCTCGATGATGAGTTCCATCGAGAACGCGCCCATCTCACCCGTCTCATGAAGATGGATATCCACCCCGCGCCCGAACCGCTCTGCCAACCCGAACACGGCATCGAGGTGGCCCTTCGGATCGCGGTCGATGGCGCACGGATCGAGGCCGCCCACCGTCTCCGCCCCCATCCGCAGCGCCTGTTCCAGCAGTTCGACGGTGCCGGGACGGATCAGCAATCCGCTCTGCGGGAAGGCGACGAGGTCGATGGTCACCTTATCCGCCACGGCATCGCGAGTGGCCATCACGCCCTCGATCCCGGCGACCCCGCATTCGGTGTCCACGTCGACATGCGAGCGGATGAACGTGCTGCCGTGCGACACCGACAGCAGCGCCTGGCGCATCGACTGCCGCGCCGGGTCGATCGGCAGAGCCTTGCGCTCGGCACGTTCGTTATCAATCCGGTCGATCAGCCGAGGCCCGACCGTGTTGCGGTACCATGGCATGCCGAGCAGAGTTTTATCGAGGTGCGTGTGCGCTTCCACGAGACCCGGCAGCGCAAGGCGGCCAGCGCCGTCCAGAGCAGGCACGCCCGGCGCGGCCAGGTCTGGCCCGATCGCGGCGATGATGCCGCCGCTTATGAGGATATCGGCCGCCGGTTTGCCGTGAGGCCGGACGTTCCGGACCAACAAATTTCCCGTCATGCCGCACGCCCTCCCTCGTGGTGCGCGCGGCAGCATCCATGAAACGGATGGCGTCTACAACGCCCGGCTCGGTTTGCGCTGCGGCCCCCATGGTGACGGCGTTGTGGGGGACGATCACGGGCTTCAGGCACGGAGGATACGGCCAATCTCGGCCGGTCGGCTTCGGGTTTGGTTCAGAACCGGAAATCGCAACGACGTCGCAATGGCGGGTGAAGGGCCGTCGTGTTACGACGCTCTCAGAGTCGTGTCACCACACGCTCTCAGATGAGAGGGCAGCGAGATCAGATGGTCGGAGATGAAAGCCTGCCTGCGGCTAATAGATCCGAGATCCGCCATGTTGATATCCCCGGCTACCCGGCGGCGCATTCTCCGTACTCGCATGCGGTCGTTGCCAACGGTTTCGTGTTTGTGTCAGGCCAGATACCCGTGCGGCCGGGAGGCGGCCCCACCGAAATCGCCGGCGACACCATGCAGGAGCAGACACGCCAGGCTCTCCGGAATGTCGAGACCATTCTCAAAGCCGCTGGCAGCTCGCTCGAACGCGTCGTGAAAGTCACTGTGCTGCTCGCCAGGCCCGACCTCTACAGGGAAATGAACGAGGCATACGCGGAGTTCTTCCCTGACGCGAAGCCGGCGCGGGCGATGGTCCGCTTCGGCGCCGACATTCCTGGCGTACTCGTCGCCATGGAGGCGATCGCACTCGCCTGAGATTGGTGTCGGGTCACGACTGGCGAGGCCTGACCCTTGTGACCCGCCCGCAATGCCGGCAGGCTCCCATCGAACAATAAGATGTTTGGTTTGATAGGGAAGCGAACATGAAAGTCAGTCACCGGCGCTACTGGGTCTACGCTATGCTGTTCAGCCTTGGCGTCATCAACTTCATCGACCGCATCACCATGTCCGTTGCCTCCAAGCCGATCGCGACCGAGCTTGGCCTCTCACCGATCGCATTGGGTTACTTGTTCTCCTCATTTTACTGGATGTATGTGCTCTGCCTCGTGCCTGGCGGCGTCCTCGCGGATCGGCTGGGTGGCCGCAAGATCGCGGCCCTGGCGATCGGTGTCTGGTCCGTCATGCAGATGCTTACCGGGCTGGCCGGAAGCTATGTGACCATGCTGCTGGTCCGCATCGGCCTTGGGATTGGCGAGGCGCCAACCAACGGCGCTGCTTCGCGAACCTTGCGCGACTGGGCGCCGTTTTCCGAGCGTGGGCTGTCGATGTCGATCTTCACGAGCGGCTCATACGCGGGACCGGCATTTGGAGCGGCGCTCTCCGGCATGCTGGTTGCCGCTGTCGGGTGGCGTATGTCCTTCGTCATCACCGGCGGGATTGGTTTCATTTGGTTGGCGATCTGGCTGATCTGGTTTCGCCGGCCGGAAGAGGTGTCCTGGCTGAGTGACGCCGAACGCCGCAAGATCGTGATGGAGCGGGAGGTCGCCGGCGGACACCGGGAAGGTTACGATGTCGGCTTCATGGGCCTGCTCCGCGCGCCGTCAATGTGGGGCGTGGCTCTCACGCAGGGTTGCATGACCTATAACCAGTACCTGTTCTTGAGCTGGCTGCCCAATTATCTTGAGACAAGTCATGGACTCAGCGTTCTGAGGACCGGATATTTCACGACATTGGCATATTCGGTTTCGGTTGTATTCAGTATTGGCGTTAGTCTGCTGGCTGACCGGCTGTTGACCGCGGAGAAGGTTCGCGACGGCCAACGCCGGCAAGCCGTCTGTGCCTCGATGCTTGTTGCCGCCGTGGTGATATTCATTCCGCTTACGGACTCGCTGGCGGTCACTATCGCGCTCATTACGATTTCGTTGACCTTCAGTGCGACGGCTTTGGCTTTGAATTTCACCTTGGCCAATGATCTGGTGCTGGTGCCGGGCAGTGTCGGCAAGGCGTTCGGAATCCTGACCGTCGGGGGTAACACGTTCGGATTGCTTGCCCCGATCGTCACCGGATATGTCGTGCAATTTTCTGGTCGTTTCGATCGGACGTTTGTGATTTCAGGGTTTTTGCTGCTGATCGGCAGCGTCATCGTTATGACGATGACGCGGCGGCCGATTGGCGAGGACGTTCCGGCGGGGCGCGGGGTGCCGAGATTGGTGTAGGCGCCCGTCCTGGCGTTGCACTCCCCGTCGTGGTCAGCCTTCCAGGCTGTGCGAAAACTCGAACGCTATCCGACCGGGGAGAATGAATTTCTCCGCCTAATGACGGCGGTACCCCCTCATGTCATGGCCGGCCTTGTGCCGGCCATCCACGCCTTTAAATGGTTGATATTCCGTAAGTCGTGGGTGGCCGGCACAAGGCCGGCCATGACAGGGTGATGCGTCCCGCCACATCGTCAGAAATATTTTCTCCGAACGCGCCTCTCGCCTGCGTTTTCGCACAGTCTGTTTCGCCGGCCATGACGGGGCGTGGGCTTCCACTTCACTCCGGCGGCGGCCGGGAAATACTCCAGACCGTAATGTCCCAGGCATTATGGACCCCGACAATCAGCAGAAACCCTGCGGCAACCGCCAACGCCGGTAACCCACATACCAACTGCATCCACAGGCCAACCCCCGCCGCCGTCTCCAGCAGATATCCCAGGATCGGCAGCACCGCGTACCAAAGCGTGTCCTCCCAATCAATCCGCTTGCTAAGCCCGTCCCGCACCGCATCGGTCCAGGTCAGCCCATAATACGCTAGCCCAAACACGCCCGCGGCAATCACCAGCCCGCCCGCAACCCGCCACGACGGCAACGGCGCCACCATGATCAGCCCGACGGCCAGAATCCCGCTGAAATGCACCACGCTGGAGGACAGGAACATGCGGAGCGCCGCAGACCGGCCGCCGCGGAACCGGCTCGACCCGACCGAGGCGGCGACGAACAGCAATCCCACCATGGTTGCCGATCCTTCGCCGAGCAGCGCATAGAAGCTGTGCCAGGCCGCAACGGCATCCGCGAGAGACCGGCCATCCAGCGCCATCGCCTCAAGCGCCATCGTGGGGGGATTGTCCTTTCGTTATGGGATCAAAAGGCCCGTCATCCGTCTCCTGCCGCCCACGCTGCCGCCGGCCGATCGCCAGTTCCGTGACGATCCCGTGCAGCGTCCGCAGCTCCTGCTCGGTCACCTCGCCGCGCTCGAAGAAATGACGGATGTTGCGCACCATGCCGGGTCGCTTCGGAAGGTTGCGCAGGAAACCGCAGGCGTCGAGCTGGTCGGTCAGGTGCGCCAGGAAGTTCTCCAGCCTCCCCTTGGTGGCGACCTTCGTTTCATTCGTCATCAGCACGCGGCCGGGCGTGTCGTCGGCGGCGGTCCACCACTCGTAGGCCATCACCATCACCGCCTGCGCCAGGTTCAGCGACATGAATGTCGGGGTTCAGCGGATAGCGGATCAGCGCAGTCCGCCTGTGCCATGTCGTCATTGTCCAGCCCGGCCCGTTCCGGTCCGAACAGGATCCCGATCGCAGTCCCCGTTCGGCCGACCAGCCGCATCTCGGCCGCCGCGCCGCGGGCGGTCAGCACCGGCTTGACGATGTGCCGAGGCCGCGGACAGGTGGCGAAGACGTGGTGCAGGTCGGCGACGGCATCCGCCACGGTGTCATGCACCGTCGCCGCATCCAGGATCCGGTCGGCGCCCGAGGCGGTGCGCCACGCCTTCTCCTGCGGCCAGCCGTCGCGCGGGGCCACCAGGCGCAGGTGGAACAGGCCGCCGTTAGCCATGGCGCGCGCGCAGGCGCCGATATTGTCGGCCAGTTGCGGGCGCACCAGGATGACGACCGGGCTGTTGCCGATCGGGTGCAGGTCGGCACCGCCGTCGCGGCCGGTCATGGGACGGTAGCTGGCATTGGTCGCCCATCATCGCGGACCATCCGCGCCATGGGCGATCGAAGGGTCAGTAACCGGCTCAACCCGGCGTGGTCGGCGAAGGCCGGCCATCCACGACTTTGTCCCCACCAGCACCGTCAGGCCGGCCGTTCCGCCCGCCATCACGGAGGGCACGGGGCGGCAAGCGGTCGGGGCGTCCGCCAACCGCATCACCCGGCCCGCCGCCAGGTCGTGCCCTTCGGCCCGTCCTCCAACACGATCCCTTTCGCCGCCAGGTCGGCCCGGATCGCGTCCGCTTGCGCGAAGTCCTTCGCCTTCCGGGCCGCGAGGCGGTCGGCGATGGCGGTGTCGATCCAGGCGGTGTCTTCCTCGCCGCCGCGGAACCAGGCGTCCGGGTCCTGGCCCAGCAGGCCCAGCACCGCCCCGCCGGCCCGCAGCCCCGCCGCAGCCGCGGCATCCCCGGCCATCGCCGCATCCGCCAGCCCGTGCAGCACCGACAGCGCCAGCGGCGTGTTCAGATCGTCGCACAGGGCCTCCTGCACAGCCTGGGCACTGCCTGGCACTCCGTCGGCACCGGCCCGTCCGCTGCTGGCGCCTGCGCCAGCGCGCGGTAGAACCGGTCCAGCTCCCGCTTCGCCTCGGCCAGGCCCTGGTCGGAGAAATCCAGTTCCGACCGGTAATGCGAGCGCAGCAGCAGCAGCCGGATCGCCTCGCCCGGGGCTTTGTCCAGCACGTCGCGGACGGTGAAGAAGTTGCCCAGGCTCTTGGACATCTTCTCGCCGTTCACCTGCAGCATGCCGTTATGCATCCAAAGCCGAGCGAAATGACTGTGCGGGAAGGCGCAGAGGCTCTGGGCACGTTCGTTTTCGTGGTGCGGGAAGATCAGGTCCGCGCCGCCGCCGTGGATGTCGAAGGTTTCGCCCAGGTATTTCCACGCCATGGCAGAGCATTCGATATGCCAGCCCGGCCGGCCGCGGCCCCAGGGGCTGTCCCAGCCCGGCAGCTCCGGCGGCGAGGGCTTCCACAGCACGAAATCGCCCGCGTCGCGCTTATAGGGCGCGGGATCGACGCGGGCGCCGGCCAGCAGTTCCTCGGGGCTGCGGCCGGACAGCTTGCCGTAATCCGGGTCGCGTCGCGACGGCGAACAGCACATGACCCTCGGCCGCATAGGCGTGGCCGGAGGCGATCAGCCGTTCGATGATCATGATCATCTCGACGACATGCTCGGTGGCCCGCGGCTCCCGGTCCGGCGGCAGCGCGCCCAGCGCCGCCATGTCGGCGTGGAAATCCGCCGTGGTGCGCGCCGTGATCGAGGCCGATCGGCTCGCCGCTCTCCAGCGAGCGGGCGTTGATCTTGTCGTCGATGTCGGTGATGTTCCGCACATAGGTCACGTGCGGGTACAGCCGCCGCAGCAGCCGCGCGAGCACGTCATAGACGACCACCGGCCGGGCATTGCCGAGATGCGCGAGGTCGTAGACCGTCGGCCCGCAGACATACATGCGCACATGCTGGGGATCGATCGGCGCGAACCGCTCCTTGCGGCGCGTCAGGCTGTTGTGAAGAAAAAGCTCCGGCATGTGCGACCCCTTACGGCGGCTGCGTTTTCCGGGAAAGCGGCCTGTCTGGCAACGGCGAACGGTTGATTGACAGGTTTGATTGACAGGTCTGGGCTCCGCGTCTTACCCACGATCGCCCCCTGAGAATAGCTCGGACATGCAGACGACCGACGCGGCAGCCGAACCGACTGTGTCCCGCGTACGCCGGTTCCTGGCCGTTTTCGGTCCCGGTCTGGTCGTCATGCTGGCAGACACCGATGTGGGCAGTGTCATCACCGCCGGCCAGAGCGGCGTGCAATGGGGCTACCGGCTGCTGGCTCTGCAACTGGTCCTGGTGCCGATCCTCTACATGTCACAGGAACTGACGGTCCGCCTCGCCATCTTCACCGGCCGCGGCCACGGCGAGCTGATCCGCGACACGTTCGGCAAGGTCTGGGCCTGGGTGTCGGCGCTGGGCCTCGGCATCGCCGTCACCGGCGCGCTGCTGACCGAGTTCTCGGGCGTCGCCGGCGTGGGGGAGCTGTATGGGCTGCCGCGGTTCGTGTCGCTGCCGATCGCGGCGCTGGCACTGCTGGCCGTCGTGGCGACAGGGTCATACCGGCGGGTGGAGCGTGTGGCGATCGCCGTCGGCCTGTTCGAACTGGCGTTCTTCTTCGTCGCCTGGTCCGCCCATCCCTCCGTCACGGCCATGCTGAGGGATGCGGCCGACATCCCGTTCCGTGACCGCGACTACCAGTATCTGGCGGCTGCCAATATCGGTTCGGTCATCATGCCATGGATGGTGTTCTACCAGCAGTCGGCGATCGCGGATAAGCGACTGAAGCCGGAGCACCTGTCGGCCGCGCGCTGGGACACCGCGGCCGGGGCGCTGCTGACCCAACTGATCATGGCCGCGGTGCTGATCGCCTGCGCCGCAACGATCGGCGCCGGCAAGCCGGATGCGAGCCTCACGTCAGTCGGCGATATGGCGCAGGCACTGACGCCGTTCCTCGGGCGGACCATGGGCAACCTGATCTTCGGCCTCGGCGTGCTCGGTGCCGGCATGGTGGCGGCGATCGTCGTCTCGCTGGCCTTCGCCTGGGGCTTGGGCGAGGTCACCGGCTACCGCCGCTCGCTGGAATACCACCCGCTGCAGGCGCGCTGGTTCTATGGTGTCTATGCGCGTCTGCGTCGTCGCCGGGGCGCACGCTGGTCGGCGTCTGGCCGGACCTCGTCAGCCTGAGTGTCGCGGTGCAGGTGATGAACGCGCTGATGCTGCCGATGGTGCTGGGCTTCCTGATCGCGCTCGCCGTTTAGTGCGCTGCCGGCGGCGCATCGGCTGCGCGGCTGGTATCTGTGGGTGGTGGTCGCCGTGGCGGCCGTGACCTGCGCGCTGGGGGTGTTCGCGGGAATTTCGGGCATGTTCGCGGCGTAGGGGGGGTGTCGGACTGACCGATCCCGTCGTCCAGGCTCCGGTTGTGCGAGAGGGGGCTAGAGCAGGATGACATCGCTTTCGCTCTGCCATCCTGCTCTAGGTGTTTGTTTGATCGCGTGATTCAGACCTCCGGCGATTCCGCCTCCGGTCATCACGCTTGCCCCCATTTGCGCCCGTGTTTACGCCCTGTTTATTCTCTTGGGGCCTCTCATGCCAGCCCGCGCACAGAGGAAACGCCGCCATGCACCCCGACCGCGTCGTCATCGCCTATACCGACTACAAGAGCCCCTACGCCTACCTGGCGAAGGACCCGACCTACGACCTGGAGCGTGACCTGGGCGTGCGCGTCGAATGGCGCCCCTACATCCTCGACATACCCTCCTTTCTCGGCTCCGCCCGCGTCGATGAGGAAGGTCGCGTCATCGAGGAAGCCCGCAACGCCCATCAGTGGCGCCGCGTCCGCTACTCCTACATGGATGCACGCCGGCAAGCGGTGAAGCGCGGGCTGACCATCCGTGGACCGCAGAAGATCTTCGATTCCAGCCTCGCCGCCGCCGGCATGCTGTTCGCCCAGGCTTCCGGCGACGCCATCTTCCGCCGCTACAACGACCTGGTGTTCGAACGCTTCTGGAGGCGCGCCCTGGACATCGAGAGCGTCGACGCCCTGACCGCCGTCCTGGCGGAAGCCGGCGCGCTCCGCCGGTTTCGCCGCCCAGGCCGACAACCTGCGCGCCGAGGTCGCCACGATCAGCCGCACGGCCGAGGCGATGGGCGTATTCGGCGTCCCCAGCTTCGTGATCGGCAACGAGATCTTCTGGGGCCGCGAACATCTAGACGACATACGCGCGATGCTAACGGCCTGAAGACTACTCCGCCGCGGCGGCGAGGCTGCTGGCTTTCCAGTCCTGCAGCGCCGCGACCTCTGTGCAGCCCAGCGCAGCAGGCGCTCCGTGGTTTGTTTCCTCGAAGCCTCCACGCCAAATCTCAATTTGTTCTTGCGTCCTTCCACAACCAATGATAGTAAAAATAACGAAACTACACCGGAACCCACCATGTCCGCCGCCGCCAAACCCACCATCCAGCCCCCGAACATGACCGCAGACGGGACCTTTACCCAGCACCCCTCCGACGTCCTGATCGATCTCGTCGCGGACCTGCTGGCGCCGATGTTCCTGGGTGCGGCCAGCGGCGATTACCGCTATGCCCGCCTCGCCGCCATGGAAACAGTGTGGTCCTACAAAGCTGCGACGCAGGCCGACCTGTTGCAGGTGATCCAGATCGTCGCCTACGGCCTCGCCGCCGTCCTGTACCCTCTGCGTCTCGATGACCGAGGAGGTTTCGGTTCCCACGCTCCTCCGCCTCAACCTCAGTGCTGAACGCCTGAGCCGAGCAGAAAGCCGCGCGTGGAAGGCAAGGCAGGCGGATCGTTGTAAACGAAATGTTAGCCAGACAAACAATCAAGCGCCGTCGGCATCTCCTCAACCCACGGAAGCGCCCATAGTTGCCGCGCCGGCACCCGAACCGCCGCCAACGCCAGCCGCCAAACGCCCGGTCCGCGTCAGCAACGACACCGTCGTCCCAATGCCGCGGGTCCAACCGGCCGCCCCCTTCCTGGAGACCAATATGGACAAGACCACCGCATCATCCACCACCGCGGCGCGCGATGCCGCCCCGGCAGACCCAAGCCGCCCTCCGATCGACGCGGTCCGGTTCCAGCGCGCCAGTCAGTCGGTTGAGATCCGGCGGTATGGTTCGATGCGTTCGTGGACCTTGGGCACCGTTTCCCGCGATGCACTCAACGCCGAATCGGTTCCGGCATGGTCGGTGCCTGCACCGCAACTGCGCTGATCCAGAACATTCGGCCGAAAATACTGTATAGAACCCAACGTAACGAACGGACCGGGCTTACGCGTACGAAGCCTCAAGTCGCCCCAGTCTCACCGCTGTATGCCCTCTGCTCGGTCGCAGAGCGGGCATGACGAGCATGCAATTATCATGCGGCGTACGGATCTCCGTTTCGCCGTCCATCGCGATCAGGGTATTCCGTTTGGCAATGATATCACCGCCGCGGTAGTTCTCGACGAAAATAAAACCGGCGGTCATCGCGGTGACCGCCATCGTCACGGTCGCAACACGAACCGACGGCGGGCGGTCGGCAGCGGGCGGCAACGGGGCAGTATCGGAAACCAGTTTCAAGTGGCGCAGCAATCCTGCAACGCTGCCCAGCATCGTTTCGACCGTGCTGGGTTCCCAATGCTGGCCCGCTTCCACCAGGCAGGCGGAACAAGACGAATCCGCCGCCGAGAACCGGGGATAATCGATCAGCCGCCGTCCGTTCATATGCCCGGCATCGGCCACCACCAGCGGCGGCTCGGCGATCGCCTTCGCCAGCGCCTTGCCCGAGGCCGCCGATCCGCACAAAATCAGCGCCTCGGACGGCCACAGCATCGAATGCAGGTCGAGCAGCACGTCGACGCCGTCGATGAACGGTCGAATCTCCCGAGCACGGTCGAGTTCGGAGGAATGGCGGGGGCCGTCGAGCAGGTCAGGGTCCCAGACGCGGTTCAGGTCCTCGTCCACGAAGCGCGACGCAATCGGACGCAGCGGATCGAAACGATCGAATGCGGCAAGGTTAACGAACCCGAACGAAAGCTTTCCGCGCGCCGGCCGCAAGCCCGCGCGCAAGAGGCGGTCGAGCACGATCGCGCCGGCGATTTCGTTGCCGTGCACCAGCGCCAGCAGCGCGACATGCGGTCCAGGCCGGAAGCTGTCGAAACGGGTGAAGCCTCGCAGCCCCGTGTTCCCCGCCATCCAGTCGGAAATATCCGGTCGGCCAATTTGGACCTTGAACTCGGGCAGAGGCGGCGGCGTCATGTCAGCAGCCGCTCCGCCATGCGGCGGATGAAACCGTCACAGAGGGCAAGCTGAGCCTCGGCGATCCATTCATCCGGTTGATGCGCCTGCGCGATGTCGCCGGGGCCGCAGATGATCGTCGGAATGCCGGCTTCCTCATAGAAGCCGCCTTCGGTGCCATAGGCGACCTTGCCGGCGCTGTTCGATCCGGCGACCTGCTTGACGACCGTTGCCAGGTCATGCCCTGCCGGCAGGTACATGCCGGGCATCTCCAGCTCGATCGCATAGGAAAACCCGCAGGCCGGATCGAAGGCTTTCATCGCCGGCTCGATGGTTTCGGCGATCCAGGCCTGCATCCGCGCCATGTGCGCGTACGGCGAATTGCCGGGGATGAAGCGCCATTCCATCGTGTATTCGGCGTGTTCGGGAATGATGTTCAGGATCGAGCCGCCCTGAATGGTGCCGACATGGATGGTGGTGTGCGGCGGGTCGAATCCCTCCTCGAACGGGCCTTCGGCGGCCAGCCGTTCCTCCTCCTGCCGCACCCAGTCGATCGCCCTGGCGGCGGCGTAGATGGCGTTGACGCCCTTGGCCGGGCTCGCTGGAATGGCCGGGCCGGCCCTTCACCGTGACGTGAAGGTTGAGTTTCCCCTTATGCGCCAGGATCGGCTTCATGCCGGAAGGTTCGCCGACGACGCAAAGCGCCGGGCGCAGGGCGGATTCCTTCATGTCCTCGATCAGGCGCACGGCGCCGTGGCAGCCCACCTCCTCGTCATAGGAGATGAACAGGTGCAGCGGCCGTTGCAGCTTCATCGCCTTGAAGTCGGGCACGGCGGAGAGGCAGGCGGCGACGAAGCCCTTCATGTCGCAGGCGCCGCGGGCGAACAGCCTTCCGTCCTTGCGGCGCAGGGTGAACGGATCGGCGGACCACGCCTGGCCGTCGACGGGAACCGTATCGACATGGCCGGACAGGGCCAGTCCGCCACCGGTCTGGGGGCCGAGGATCGCGTGGATATTGGCCTTGTCGCCGGCCGGATTGCTGCTGACCCGGTAGCTGACGCCGTGTCCGTCGAGATAGTTTCGCACAAAATCAATCAGCGCGAGGTTGGAGTTCCGGCTCGTCGTGTCGAAGGCGACGAGGCGGTGCAGGAGATCGACAGTGCTTAGGCGGGCGGGTTCTGACATCCATCGCACTCTATACAGGTCGCCAGCGACGGCAACCGCTGGTGCGAAACCCGGATTATCACGGAAATGTGAGGTCCCGGATTGCCGGTGTGCACGGCCTCTGGCGGCGGTCTTCGGGCAATGGCATGGTGCGCTGCAAGTGGCCGGAACAACGGCCGCAAACAGGGAGAATTGTTCATGCCACTGACGCGGAAATTTTTGGCGCGGAACCCTTTGGCGCAGAAACGTCTGGGAAGGACAGTTGCGGGAGCCGGTTTCGCCGCCGTCGCCGCGCTGGCGGCCTCCTTTGCCTGGGCGGACACGCCCGGCGTCACCGCCACCGAGATCAGGATCGGCCAGAGCGCCCCGTTCAGCGGGCCGGCCAGCGTCTATGGGCAGATCTCCACCGCCGAATCCGACTATTTCAAGATGATCAACGACCAGGGCGGCATCAACGGCCGCAAGATCACCCTGATCGCACTCGATGACGGCTACAGCCCGCCCAAGACGATGGAGGTCGTGCGCAAGCTGATCGAGGAAGAACAGGTCGCCTTTCTGTTCCAGACCATCGGTACCGCCTCCAATGCAGCGATCCGGAAATACGTACAACAGCAAGAAAGTGCCGGATATCTGGCTCGGTTCTGGCGCGTCGATGTTCGTGACGCACACCGACGAACTGACCTGGAGCATCCCGTTCCAGCCCAGCTATCGGCTGGAAGGCCAGATGTGGGCCAGTACATCCTGAAGGAGAAGCCCAACGCGAAGATCGGCGTGCTGTATCAGAACGACGATCTGGGCCGCGACTATGTCACCGGACTGAAGGACGCGCTGGGCGACAAGTACGACAACATGGTCGTCAAGTCGATGTCCTATGAGGTCACCGATCCGACCATCGATTCGCAGATCCTGCAGTTGCAGGCGGCCGGCGCGGATGTGCTGTTCGACGCCAGCACGCCCAAGTTCGCCGCCATGAGCATCCGTAAGGTCGGCGATATCGACTGGCACCCGCTGCACCTGATCGATTCCAACGGATCATCCGGTGCGGCCGGCGCTGGAAACCGCGGGGTTCGACAAATCGGTCGGCATAGTCACCGCGCAATACCTGAAGGACCCCACCGATCCGGCCTGGGCCGACGACCCGGGCATGAAGGCGTATCAGGCCTGGCGGGCGAAATACGCGCCCGAGAGCGATCCGGCCAACGCCGTCTGGTCCTACGGTTACAACATGGCCCAGGCGCTGGTCGTGGTGCTGAAACAGGCCGGCAACGACCTCTCGCGGGAGAACATCCTGAAGGCCGCCACCCACCTGCCCGAGACGACGAAGCTCGACATGGTGCTGCCCGGCATCAAGATCGGCACCACACCCAACGATTACCGGCCGATGAAGAGCATGCGGCTGGTCCGGTTCGATGGCAAAATGTATCGCCTGGTGCCGGATTAGCGGGGCCGGAGTAGCAGCGACGTAGCGGGGCTATACGCAGCGGCCGAAAGATGCAGAATCAGCCGCTATGTCCCGGCGGGAAAGACGATATGGCTGACGACGCGACCGCCGGACCCTCCGGCCTGACACGCCTTGTTGGCGTGCTGGTCTATGCGCCGCCGACGGATGCCGGGCAGGTGCTGAACCCGGCCATCGATCTGCTGCGCCAACGCGGCGTGCCGGTCGGCGGCGTTGCCCAGCGCATCGGCGCGCGGGAGCCTGGGCGGCGCGCCAGCCTCTGGATCGACCATATCGAAACCGGCCGCACCCTCCGCCTCGACCGCCCCCGCGGCCCCGGCGCTCGGGCTTGCGTCCTGGACCCTGATGCACTGGCCGCGGCCGCCGTCTGGCTGCGGCAGACGATCGAGCGGCGACCGGCGGTGATCGCCGTCAACCGCTTCGGCCATACGGAGGCTGAGGGAGACGGCATGCGCGCCGAGATCGCCGAAGCCGTCTGCACGGGCGCCGTGGTGCTGATCGCAGTGCGCCGGTCATCGCTGCCGGACCTGGAAGAGTTCCTGGGTGAGCCACCCATGCTGCTGCCGGCCGACGCAACCGCGATTGCCGATTGGGCCGAACGCACCGCGGCGCTGGTCGAGGCGTAACCGTCATGGCCCGGCTTCACCGGGCCATCTCTCGCAGCGTGGGACGAGCCGCGCCAATGGTGTGCCACACTGCCCAGAGGTGGCCGGGACTGGCCCCCCGGCCGCAGCCTATCCCCCGACCAGCGAGTGCCCCGTCATCTCCGCCGGCCTGCTGATCCCCATCAGGTCCAGCAGCGTCGGCGCCAGATCGGCCAGCCGCCCCTCCTTCAGGCCGGAGTTGCTGCCCATCAGCACGACCGGCACCGGATTGGTCGTATGCGCCGTATGCGGGCCGCCGGTTTCCGGGTCCTTCATCAGCTCGCAGTTGCCGTGGTCGGCGGTGACCAGCAGGGCGCCGTGCTGGCGGTTGATCGCCTCGGCGATGCGGCCGAGCGCGGTGTCCACCGTCTCCACCGCCTTGATCGCGGCTGGCAGGCTGCCGGTGTGGCCGACCATGTCGGGGTTGGCGAAATTCAGCACGATCAGGTCGTATTTGCCGCTGTCGATCGCCGCGACCGCCTTGTCGGTCAGTTCAGGGGCCGACATCTCCGGCTGCAGGTCATAGGTGGCGACCTTGGGGGAGGGGACCATGATCCGGTCCTCGCCCGTGAACGGCTCTTCCCGGCCGCCGTTCAGGAAGTAGGTGACGTGCGGGTATTTCTCGGTCTCGGCCATCCGAAGCTGGGTCTTGCCGGCGTTGGCGACGACCTCGCCCAGGATGTTGTGCAGCGTGTCGGGGGCAAACAGCACGCCCAGGAACGGCGCCAGAGCGTCGGAGTAGCGCGTCATCCCGACCGCGGCGGCGAACTTGATCACCCGCTTGCGGGGGAACCCGTCGAACGCCGGATCGAGCAGCGCGGCCAGGATTTCCCGCACCCGGTCGGCTCGGAAGTTGAAGCACAGCACAGCATCGCCGTCCTGCATCCCCTGGTAGTCGCCGATGACCGAGGCCGGAACGAACTCGTCGAACTTGCCGGCGTCATAGGCGGCCTCGATGGCGGCTTCGGGGGTCGGATGGTGGGCGCCCTCGGCCTCGGCCATGGCGTTGTAGGCCTGGGCGACACGGTCCCAGCGCTTGTCGCGGTCCATGGCGAAGTAGCGGCCGATGACCGTGGCGACCGGGACACCGAGGCGGGCAGCGCGGCGCGCAGGCGGGACAGGTCCTCCTTGGCCGATTGCGGCGGCGTGTCGCGGCCGTCGGTGAATGCATGGACAACCGTCTTGACGCCGGCCTTGTCCAGCAGATGCGCCAGCGCCGCGGCATGGTCCTGGTGCGAGTGGACGCCGCCCGGCGACACCAGCCCCATCAGGTGGCAGGTGCCGCCTGATGTCTTCAGCGCCTCGATCAGGGCGATGAAGGCCGGCGCCTGGGCGATGCGAGCCGTCATGGACGGCATCGCCGATCCGCACCAACTCCTGCTTGACCACCCGGCCGGCGCCGATGTTCAGGTGCCCGACCTCGGAGTTGCCCATCTGCCCGTCCGGCAGCCCGACATCGCGGCCCGAGGTGCGCAGGAAGGCGTGCGGGCAGGTGTCCCACAGCTTCGTGAAGGTCGGCGTCCTGGCCAGCCGGACGGCGTTGTCGGCGCTGCTCTTCACGCCAGCCGAAGCCGTCGAGGATCACCAGCATCACCGGTCGTTTTGCCATGCCTGAGGTGCCCTTTGCCCTGCGTTTCGGGTCAGTGGGTTAGCTTGCGGAACCCCGCTCGGCAAGCCGTCCGCAGCTTGTGGGTCTCAACGCCGAGCGGTGAGGCAGGCGTAGTTCTGGGCGGAGGTGGGGGAGTCGATGTTGTCCTCGAACGTTGCCAGCGACGCCGGTGCGGCGAACCCGGCCTGGCGCAGCAGGTCGAGGTGACGCGCGATCTCGAACCGCCCGGGCTCATAGGTCCAGTCGGTGCCGACGGGTTTGATGAAGTCGCCGTTGACCAGGATGCCGCCCGGCGGCAGCGTGTCGTGACAGCGTGCATAGACATCGGCGATCGCCTGCTGGCTGCCGAGGTCGTGCAGCGCCCAGGTCGAGATGATGGCATCGGGCCGGCGGGACAGCCGGTTCGGCCAGGCCTGATCCATCAGGTCAGCCTTCGTCAGGATGACCCGTGACATCATCGGGCCGATCGTATTCTTTGCAACCTCGAAGAAAACACTGGAGAAATCCAGGCCTTCGTAGCTGATGGTTTCATTACGATCCAGGATATGCCGAGCCATGTAGCCGGGCCCGAGGCCGAGTTCGAGGACATGCGCGTTGGGTTTGCCGAGGCCGGAAATTTGTTCCATAATCAGATCGAACAGTGCGAGGCGAGGCGCCGTGGGAACGAAACGATCGGCCCAGCCCTGGACGAAGGCGGCATCGTGGAACTCGTGTTGTGCGCCGACGAAGCCTGTCATCGAAACCTCCTGCTATTCCGCGCCCCAGCCGCCGTCGATCACGAGGCTCTGCCCGGTCATGAACGCCGACGCGTCCGACGGCCAGGAACACCACGCCGCCCGCCATGTCCAGCGGCGTCGCGAACCGGCCCATCGGCGTGCGGTCCAGCAGGCGCTTGCCGTGCACGTCGTGCTCCAGCAGCCCGTGCGTCAGGTCGGTATCGACCCAGCCCGGCGCCAGCGTGTTCACCCGCACGCCGCGCTTCGCCCAGTCCAGCGCCAGCGCCTTGGTCAGCATCTCCACCCCGCCTTTGGAGGCGCAGTACGGCACCGACCGGCAGCAGGCCGCCATGGCCGGCGACCGAACTGACATTGATGACCGACCCGCCCTCGCCGATCGCGCCGCCGATATGCTTGCAGCACAGGAAGAGCGCCGGTCAGGTTGATGTCGATGATGTGTCTGCCAGTCCTCCAGGCTGGTGCGCTCGATCCCCTTGAAGATCGGGTTGACGCCGGCGTTGTTGACCAGCACGTCGATCTTGCCGCAGCCGCGCCAGCACCGCATCGCGCAGCGCCAGCACATCGGCTTCCTTGCGACACGTCAGCGGTCATGCACGATCGCCCGCTCGCCGATCGCGGCGGCGGCTTCCTCCAGCGTCGCCCCGTGCGGCCCGACAGCACGACGCGTCGCGCCGTGCCGGGCCAGGCCCTCGGCCATGCCGCGGCCGATGCCGCGCCCGGCGCCGGTGACGATGCAGACCTTGCCGGTCAGATCGAATCGTCGCTCACCAGTTGGCTCCGTTGCCGGGCGATGCGCTGCGCGAGGCTCCAGCGATGCACCTCGGACGGACCGTCGTAGATGCGGAAGCCGCGCACCTCGTTGAAGATGCGCGCGACCAGCGTCTCGCCGGTGACGCCCTGGCCGCCCAGCACCTGCACGCAGCGATCGACCACGCGCCAGATCGCCTCCGGAGCAGAACACCTTGGCCATCGAGGATTCCGTCGTGCCGCGCGCGCCCTGGTCGAGCATCCAGGCGGTGTGCCAGATCGACAGGCGGCTCATGCGGATGTCGATCTCGTTGTCGGCCAGCATGAAGCCGACGCCTTCATGGTCGACCAGCTTCGCGCCGAACACCTCGCGCTTGCTGCGCATAGCCGGTGGCGATGTCATGCGCGCGCCGCGCGGCACCGAGCCAGCGCATGCAGTGGGTCAGCCGCGCGGGCGCGAGGCGCACCTGGGCGTAGCGGAAGCCCTTGCCGGGCTCGCCCAGGATGTCGCTGGCGGGCACGCGCAGATCGTTGAACCGCACCACGGCGTGGCCGCCGGCGAAGGCCTGGTCCAGGCTGTCCATGGCGCGCACGATCTCGATGCCCGGCTGGTCCATGTCGGCCAGGAACATCGTCGCGTGGCCGTCCTCGTCCTTCGCCATGATGATGGCGAAGGCGGCACCGTCGGCGCCGGTGATGAACCATTTGTCGCCGTTGATGACGTAATGGTTGCCGTCCTTCACGCGCCGTGGTCTTCAGCGCCGAGGGATCCGATCCGGCACCGGGCGCGGGCTCGGTCATGCAGAAGCAGGAGCGGGTCGCGCCGGACGCCAGCGGACGCAGCCAGCGCTCCTTCTGTTCCTGGGTCGCAACGACCTCCAGCAGATGCATGTTGCCCTCGTCGGGGGCGAAGATGTGCATCGCGACGGGGCCCAGCAGCGAGTAGCCGGCTTCCTCGAACACGACCGCCTTGCCGACATGGTACAGGCCCAGGCCGCCGTATTCGGTGCCGACATGCGGCGCCACCAGGCCCCGGCTCGCGGCCGAGCGCGACCAGTTCGCGGCGGAATTCCTCGGTCGGGCCGTGATGGGTCTGCCGCTTGTCGCCCTCCAGCGGAATGATCTTGTCGCGGATGAAAGCCGCGCGTGCGCTGCTGCAAGTTCCTGCAATTCGGGGGATGCAGGGAGAAATCCATCAGAATGCGCGTCCCTGGGCGATCTCGTGGGTGAATTCCAGGATGCCGGTGCCGATCGCGGTCAGCGCGCGCGTAGCGCGGCTCGGTGCGTGGCGCCGGTGCGCTAGCGCAGGCCGAGCTGCAGGAAGATCACGCGACAGCTTGTACATCGCCAGCACGCGGTGGAACAGGAAGTCCGACATGTCGCGGCCGGTGAGCGCCGCATAGTCCGCGACCGCCTCCTGCGCGCGGGCACAGGCCGGCCTCGACGGCGGGCATCTGCTCCATGTCGTGCATCGCCGACGGATCGTCCGCATGGATCCAGTAGGACAGCAGGGTGGCGAAATCGAACAGCGGATCGCCGCGCGTGCCCTGGTCCCAGTCCACCACCGCGACCGGCGACAGGTCGTCCGGGTCCAGGATCATGTTGTTCAGCTTGAAGTCATTGTGCAGCAGCCCCGGCGGTCCGTCCGGCACCAGATGTGCTGCTCCAGCCAGGCGCCGACATCGTCGTGCAGCGCCTCGGTGCCGTCCTCCATCGCCGCCAGCCCGCGCTTGCGCCAGCCGGCGACACCGCGCGCGCAGGAACCCCTCCGGCCGGCCGAGATCGTCCAGTCCGACCGCCGTCGGTATCGACCGCGTGGATCGCGGCGATCGTCTCCAGCAGCACCTGCGACAGGCGCGCGCCGATCTCCGGCCGGTGCGCCAGTTCGGGCGGCAGGTGCTCGCGGATCACCAGGCCGGGCCGGTATTCGATGATCTGGAAGCGCTGGCCGATCACCGACGGATCGTCGCACAGATACAGGCCGCGCGGCGACGAACGGCAGCGCGTCCGGCAGGCGCGACAGGATGCGGAACTCGCGCGCCATGTCGTAGGCGCCGGCGGGCAGCTCGCCCATCGGCGGGCGGCGCAGCACGGCGGGCTTGCCGTCGAGGTGGATCAGGTAATTGAGGTTCGCCAGACCGCCGGCGAACTGGCGCGGCGGCGGATCGGTGTCCAGGCGATGGCCGTGCGCCGCCAGATGCGCGCGCACCGCGGTCCAGTCCAGCTTGACGCTGTCGGCCTGAGATCGCAGGCCGGGTTCCTCGGATGGGCTGCCGCTCGCCACGTGTCCTCCTGACGTTCGCCGTCCGGCTGTTCTACAGCCTGGGCCGCGGGACGCAACGTGCTCGGGTCGGCGCCGGATGGGCTGGGTCCCCATCCTCAGCACCGGCGGCAGGTGCCCCATTTCTGCTGCGTGTAAGTGGCTTCGGCGCCGCCGGCGACGGTGCTGTTGTTGCCACGCACGATGGTGTTGCCGGTGAAACCGGGGGTGTTGGCATTGGCGTGCTGCGGCGGCACTTCGGTGCAGGCGGCGAGCAGCGTGCAGAGCGCAATGGCGATGACTGGTTTGGTCATGGGCAGTGGTCCTTTTTGGGCCGCGGGACGCAATGTGCTCAGGTCGGCGCCGGATGGGCTGGGTCCCCATCCTCAGCACCGGGGGCAGGTGCCCCATTTCTGCTGCAGGTAAGTCGCGTCGGCGCCGCCTGCGACGGTGCTGGTGCTGCCAGGCACGATGGTGTTGCCGGTGAAACCGGGGGTGTTGGCATTGGCGTTCTGCGGCGGCACTTCAGTGCAGGCGGCGAGCAGCGTGCAGAGCGCGATGGCGATGGCTGGTTTGGTCATGGCAGTGGTCCTTTGTTGGCCGCGGGACGCAACGTGCTCAGGTCGGCGCCGGATGGGCTGGATCTCGATCCTCAGCCCCGGGGGGAGTAGCCCCATTTCTGCTGCACGTAAGTCGCTTCGGCGCCGCCTGCGACGGTGCTGGTGCTGCCACGCACGACGGTGTTGCCGGTGAAACCGGGGGTGTTGGCATTGGCGTTCTGCGACGACACTTCCGTGCAGGCGGTGAGCAGCGTGCAGAGCGCAATGGCGATGACTGGTTTGGTCATGGGCAGTGGTCCTTTTTGGGTCGCGGGACGCAACGTGCTCAGGTCGGCGCCGGATGGGCTGGGTCTCGATCCTCATTTCGCGGGGCTGTAGCCCCATTTCTGCTGCTGGTAAGTCACTTTGGCGAGGTCTGCGACGGTGCTGGTGCTGCCACGCAAGATGGTTGTGCCGGTGAAACCGGGGGTGTTGGCATTGGCGGTCTGCAGCGGCACTTCGGCGCAGGCGGCGAGCAGCGTGCAGAGTGCAAAGGCGACGGCTCGTTTGGTCATGGGAAGTGGTCCTTCTCCGGATAGCAGATGTAAGGTGCTGGAGGCGGAATGTCAGGCCGATCTACCGTCCGGACGAGCAGGATGTGCACAACGGTTCGCCTTAACGCTGCCGATCTCACTTGGTGGCTATCCGGCCGGCGACCAGGGGTATCGGCGGAGAACCATTGGCTCAGAGACCTCCGTATTCCCCAAGGTATTCCCCGAGGTCGCGCACCGACAGTCGGTGCGAACCATGCGTTGCCGATCCCGCCACCGGCGCCGCGCCAGCCCGAACCATGAAGCCGCCGAACCAAGACGCCGAGGACGCACGCCTGCGCTATACCCCGGCTGACAAACCACAGGAGGAATCGCCATGACCCAACCCACCGAAGTCAAACGCGCCGCTGTCCTGGGCGCCGGCACGATCGGCGCAAGCTGGACCGCCTGGTTCCTCGCCCGCGGCATCGCGGTCGACGTCTGGGACCCGCGCCCCGAAGCCGAGGCCTATGTCCGCCGCTATGTCGCCGAGGCCTGGCCGGCCATGCAGCGCCTGGGCATGGCACACGATGCCTCACCCGACTCCTGGCACTTCCACCCCGACCGCCGAGGCCGCGGTCGCGAACGCCGACTTCGTGCAGGAGAATGCCCCTGAACGCCTGCCGATCAAGCGCGATCTCTACGCCCATATCGACACCGCTCTCCGCCCGGATGCCATCGTTGGCTCCAGCACCTCCGGCCTCGCCATGTCCGACATCCAATCCGGCTGCCGCGCAGCCGCCAGGTTTGCCGTCGGGCACCCGTTCAATCCGCCGCATCTGATTCCGCTCGTGGAAGTCGTTGCGGTCGCGAGACGGCGCCGGAAACCGTGAGCTGGTGCCTCGATTTCTACCGCCATATCGGCAAGCGCCCGATCCATATCCGCAAGGAAGCGCCAGGCCATCTGGCGAACCGTTTGCAGGCCGCGCTGTGGCGGGAGGCGGTCAGCGCCGTCATCACCGGCCTTGCCAGCGTGGAGGACGTCGATACGGCGATCAGCGCCGGTCCCGGACTGCGCTGGGCGGCGATGGGGCCGCACATGACCTTTCACCTCGGCGGCGGGGAAGGTGGGATCGAGCATCTGCTGGCTCAGTTCAAGCCGGCCTTCGAGACCTGGTGGGCGTCAATGTCCACGCCCGAACTGTCCGAAGAAAATTGCCGCACGATCATCAATGGCGTGAAGGCGGAAGCCGCCGGGCGGTCGATCGCAGCGCTCGCCGCCGAACGCGATGCCGTGCTGCTGCCGCTGCTGGAGATCGTGGCGAAACGCGGCTGATCGTTGCAGTGCAAACGAATGACTCATCTGTAATCCGTTGCCGCGATTTGCTGCATTCGCCGGATGCAGTATGCAGGCGGATGAAGCAACGATCCAGGAACGGACGCATACATGAGTGCAACGACGGCGACGCAACCGCAGGCGGCGAAGATTCTCGCGCGGTTGGATCGGCTGCCGGCGACGCGGCATATCTGGCAGATGGTCGCGCTTTTGTCGCTGGGCGGCATGTTCGAGTTCTATGATCTGTTCCAGACCGCCTACGTGATTCCCGGCCTGGTCAAAGCCGGGCTGTTGACCGGTGTGGGGGTGGGCATCTGGACCGGCCCGGCGCTGTTCGTCGCCTCCACCTTCACCGGCCTGTTCATCGGCACGTTCGTCTTTGGGTTTGCGGCCGACAAATACGGACGGCGGACAATCTTCACCTACTCCATGATCTGGTACAGCGTGATGACGTTGATCATGGCATTCATGCCGACAGGCGGCCTGGTCTGCCTGATGCGGCTGATCGCTGGCATCGGCATCGGCGTGGAACTGGTGACGATCGATACCTTTATCGCAGAGCTGATCCCCAAACACCTGCGCGGACGGGCTTTCGCGGTCAACCAGATGGTGCAGTTCGCGGTGGTACCGATCGTTGCGTTCCTGGCCTATATGCTGGTGCCGCTGGCACCCTTGGGACTGGATGGCTGGCGCTGGGTGGCGATCATCGGGGCGGCCGGTGCAGTCGCCGTCTGGTTTCTGCGCCGCGGCCTGCCGGAAAGCCCGCGCTGGCTGCTGAACCAGGGCCGTACGGCAGAAGCCGAACGCATCACCGCCAGCATCGAGGCGAGTGTGTCTGCCGACCTGGGTGGCGCCCGGCTGCCCGCCCCGGCCACGCATTCCGAGGAGAAGCTGGAAGCCACGGGCAGTTTTGCCGAGATCTGGCAGGCGCCCTATGGCAAGCGCACCACCATGCTGATGGTGTTCCAGTTCTTCCAGACCTTCGGCTTCTATGGCTTCGCCACCTGGGTGCCGACGCTGATCGCGCACCAGACGGGGATCAACCTGCAGGCCAGCCTGCTCTATTCCTTTATCATCGCCATCGCCAACCCGTTCGGGCCGATGCTGGCGATCCTGTTCGCCGACAAGTGTGAGCGGAAATGGCAGTTGGTCGGGTCGGCGATCGGCATCGCCGTATTCGGTGTCATCTTCTCCACGCAGACAGCGATGATGCCGCTGATCGTGCTGGGCGTGCTGATCACGCTGTCGAACAACATCCTGTCCTACTCCTTCCACGGCTATCAGACGGAGTTGTTCCCGACACGTATCCGGGCACGCGCGGTCGGGTTTACCTATTCGTTCAGCCGGATCAGCACGGTGTTTGCCAGCTTCATCATCGCCTGGTTCCTCAATAATGCGGGGTCGCAGGGCGTGTTCGGGCTGATCGCCTTCGCCATGCTGATGGTGGTGATCTCGATCGGCGGGTTCGGTCCGCGGACAAGGAACCTGGAGCTGGAGGAAATTTCGCACTGAGACGTGCCGGACGGGGGCGTGCCGGACGGGGACGTGCCGGACGGGGCGTGCGGACGGGGCGTACCGGCAGGATTTTACCGGGCGGCGCATAACGGGCGGGGAGCAGCCTTGCTCTTCGCCGGTTGGCCCGTAACATCGCGGACATCATACCCGTCTGACGGAATCCGTATGCGCCGCATGTTGTCTGTCCTGATCGCCGCTCTGGCGATGCTGCAGGTTCTGTCGCCCGCCCAAGCCCGCATCACCCGCATCGATATCGAGAAGATCGAGCCGGCCTATGGCGGCCGTAGCTTCGGCGATGCTGGTCCGTTCGAGCTGGTGATCGGCAAGGCGCATGGGGAGGTCGATCCCCGGCTGCCGGGCAATGTGGTGATCCAGGATATCGGGCTTGCCCCCCGCAACGCGCGCGGGATGGTCGAATACACCACCGACGTCGCCATGCTGCGGCCGGCAGATCCCAGCCATTCCAACCACATCCTGCTGTTCAACGTCATCAACCGCGGCAACAAGGGGGCGCTGTCGCTGTTCAACGCCGATGCCTCGGCCAGCGCGCTGGACAACAACCTGGTGAAGGTGCCGGGCGACGGCTGGCTGCAGCGGCAGGGCTATACGATCGTCTGGTTCGGCTGGCAGGGCGACGTGCTTCCCGGCGGCGGCCGCATGGTCCTGAAGGTGCCGGTGGCGCACAATCCGGACGGCTCTGCCATCACCGGCCTGGTGCGCGCCGAGATCGTGGTGACGGAGCCGGCGAAGAGCGTACCGATCTCGACCGGCTGGTTCACCCGAGCGAGGTCGCACGCAGCGTATCCGACGGTGAGCGTGGACAACCGGAAGCCCCTGGCGGACGGGTTTCTGCCGACGCTGACGGTGCGCTCACGCGAAAATGCTCCGCATGAGCTCATTCCGAATTCCGAATGGCAATTCGGGGCGTGCGGGGCGACGGAGATCGATCCCACCAGCATCTGCCTGCCCGCCGGTTTCCAGCCGGGATATCTGTATGAGTTGCTGTATCACGCCAGGGATCCGCTGGTGCTGGGCCTCGGGCTGGCGGTGGCGCGGGATCTGGGCACGTTCCTGCAGACCCGGGACAAGGACGATGCCGGGACGGCCAACCCCGTGGTGCATGGGCCGGGGGTGAAGTCGATCCTGATGGGCACATCGCAGAGCGGGCGCTTCATCCGCACCCTGCTGCTGCTGGGGTTCAACGAGGCCGAACCAAATGGGCAGGAGACGGGCGGGCGCGTGTTCGACGCCGCCATGCCGCATATCGGCGGCGGGCTGATCGCGCTGAACATCCGCTTCGCCCAGCCCGGCCACGCCTGGGGCGAGCAGATCGACCACCTCGCACCGGCCTATGAGTTTCCGTTCAGCTACGGGCGGCAGACCGATCCGCTGACCGGGCGGACGGCGGGCGTGCTGGATCGCTGCGAGGCGACGCATACCTGCCCGCTGATCATCCATGCCGCGACGACGCTGGAGATGTGGGAGGGGCGTCAGTCGCTGGGCTTCACCGACCCCCTGGGCCTGCGAGACGTCCCGGATCCGCCGAATGTCCGCACCTATATCATGGCGAGCACGCAGCATGCGCCGGCCCTGGAGCCTCAGGCGGACCGAGATGCCGTTCGGCGCGTGCTATCAGCAGAGCAACCCGAACCCCTATACCTGGACGATGCGGGCGTTGCTGGATGCGCTGACGCGGTGGGTGCGCGACGGGACGAAGCCGCCGCCAGGGCAGGTGCCGACGATCGCGGCAGGGACGCTGGTCGCGCCGGATGCGGTGCATTTTCCGGAGATTCCGGCGACCCATTATGGCGCGGTGGAGCGGCCGGAGGTGCGGTTCCTCGGCGTGAACAACCCGCTGGGGGTGTATGACCGCGGGCCCGACTACAAGCCCGGCCGCGTCACCGGCATCATCACCCGCGATCCCCCCGGCGTCAGCGCCGCTCGGTATGATCCGCTGGTGCCTCAGGTGGATGCGGACGGAAACGACCTGGGCGGCATCCGCAACCTGTTCGTGCAGGTGCCCGTCGGCACATATACCGGCTGGAACCTGTTCCGCGACGACTGGTTCACCAACGGGTTCTGCACGCTGATGGGCAGCTACATCCCGTTTGCCGCGACAAAGGCGGAGCGGTTGAAGGCGGGCGATCCAAGGCTGTCGATCGAGGAACGCTATCCGTCGAAGGAGGCATATGTCGCCGCGATCCGCAAAGCCGCCGCCGATCTGGTCGCCGAGCGGTTCTTGCTGCCGGAGGACGCGGCCCGGCTGGGGCAGGTGGCGGAGGTGAACGGGATCCGTCGCAGCCCGTAGGGATGGGTGACCCTCGCCCCCTTTTGCGCCAGCGTCACCTTCGGTATGCCAGAGCCGGCGTCCACCCAACAATGAACGGCCCCGCATGCTGCGATCCAACCTGAACCCAAGGTCCGAGGAATTTCTCGCCAATGCGGCCGCGATGCGCAGCCTGGTCGACGACCTTCGTACCAAGGTCGCCGCCGTCGCCCAAGGGGGCATCAACGGCGGTGGGGCCACCGCCCGCGAGCGCCACATCGCGCGCGGGAAGCTGCTCGCCCGGGACCGGGTGGCAACGCTGATCGATCCTGGCGCACCGTTCCTGGAGCTGTCGCAGCTCGCCGCCTACGGCCTGTACGGCGATGAGGTCCCGGCCGCCGGCATCGTCACCGGCATTGGCCGCGTCTCGGGCCGGGAATGCGTGATCGTTGCCAACGATGCGACCGTCAAGGGCGGCACCTATTTCCCGATGACGGTGAAGAAGCACCTGCGCGCGCAGGAGATCGCCCGCAAGAACGGGCTGCCCTGCATCTATCTGGTCGATTCCGGCGGCGCGTTCCTGCCGATGCAGGACGAGATCTTCCCCGATCGCGAGCATTTCGGCCGCATCTTCTTCAACCAGGCGAACATGTCGGCCGAGGGCATTCCGCAGATCGCCGTGGTGATGGGAAGTTGCACCGCGGGCGGCGCCTATGTGCCGGCGATGTCGGATGAAAGCATCATCGTGCGCAAGCAGGGCACGATCTTCCTCGGCGGGCCGCCGCTGGTGCAGGCGGCGACGGGCGAGATCGTCTCGGCCGAGGACCTGGGCGGCGCGGACGTGCATGCCCGGACCTCGGGCGTGGTCGATCATTACGCGCGCAACGACCATCATGCGCTGGCGATCTGCCGGCGGATCGTCGCCGGGCCTGAACCGGGAGAAGCCGGCCGGCCCGCCGCGGCGGAACGTCGAGCCGCCGCGCTACGATCCGGCGGAACTCGCCGGCGTCGTGCCGGCCGATCTGCGCACGCCCTATGACGCGCGGGAGGTGATCGCCCGCATCGTCGACGGCAGCGATTTCGATGAGTTCAAGCGGCTGTACGGCACCACGCTGATCTGCGGCTTTGCGCATCTGTACGGCTACCCGGTCGGGATCATCGCCAATAACGGCATCCTGTTCAGCGAATCCTCCCTGAAAGGCGCGCATTTCATCGAGCTTTGTTCCCAGCGCAACATTCCGCTGATCTTCCTGCAGAACATCACCGGCTTCATGGTCGGGCGCAAATACGAGTCCGGCGGCATCGCCAAGGACGGTGCGAAACTGGTAACGGCCGTATCGACCACGTCCGTGCCGAAGCTGACGCTGATCGTCGGTGGCAGCTATGGCGCGGGGAATTACGGGATGTGCGGGCGCGCCTATGATCCAAGGTTCCTGTTCATGTGGCCGAACGCCCGCATCTCCGTCATGGGCGGCGAACAGGCAGCGGGCGTGCTGGCGACCGTGCGCAGCGGATCGGCGGATTGGTCCAAGGAACAGGAAGAGGCGTTCAAGGCACCGATACGCGCGCAATACGAAACGCAGGGACATCCGTATTACGCGACGGCACGCCTGTGGGATGACGGCGTCATCGATCCGGCCGACAGCCGGCGAGTCCTGGGGCTCGCGCTGTCGGCGGCGCTGAACCGGCCCATCGAACCCACGCGCTTCGGCGTCTTCCGGATGTAATCGATCATGTTCCGCTCCCTCCTGATCGCCAACCGCGGCGAAATCGCCTGCCGCATCGCCCGCACCGCTCGGCGTATGGGTATCGAAACGATTTCGGTCTATTCCGAGGCCGATGCGCACGCCATGCACGTTCACGCCGCAGATCGGGCGTTTCCGATCGGTCCGGCGCCGGCGCGCGACAGCTATCTGAACATCGCCCGCATCATCGACACCGCGCGCGCCGCCGGTGCCGACGCGATCCATCCTGGATATGGCTTCCTGTCGGAAAACCCGGCCTTCGCCGAAGCCTGCGCCGAGGCAGGCATCATCTTCGTCGGACCGCCGCCGTCGGCGATGCGTGCGATGGGGTCGAAATCGGCCGCCAAGGCGCTGATGGAAACATCCGGCGTGCCGCTGCTGCCCGGCTATCACGGTGAGCGGCAGGATGCCGGGTTCCTGGCCGAACAGGTCGCACGGATCGGCTTTCCGGTGGTGATCAAGGCCGTCTCGGGCGGCGGCGGACGCGGCATGCGGGTGGTCGAGCATGCGGACACGTTCGAAGCCGCCTTGGCATCCGCACGGCAGGAAGCCGCCTCGGCCTTCGGCGACGACCGCGTGCTGATCGAGCGCTATCTGCAACGACCACGCCATATCGAGGTCCAGGTCTTCGCCGACACGCATGGCAACGCCGTGCATCTGTTCGAACGCGATTGTTCGGCGCAGCGCCGGCATCAGAAGGTGATCGAGGAGGCGCCTGCCCCAGGCTTGTCCGCCGAACAGCGGGAGGCGATGGGGCGGGCGGCCGTCGCGGCGGCGCAGGCGGTCGGCTATGTCGGTGCCGGAACGGTCGAATTCGTCGCCGATGCCGGACGGGTTCTACTTCCTGGAGATGAATACCCGCCTGCAGGTCGAGCATCCTGTCACGGAAATGATCACCGGCTTCGACCTGGTCGAATGGCAGTTGCGTGTCGCCGCGGGGGAAAGGCTGCCGGTGGCTCAGGCACAGATCCAAGTGTCCGGGCACGCGATCGAGGCGCGCATCTATGCCGAGGATCCGTCACGCGACTTCGCCCCCTCGATCGGCCGCCTGGTGCGCTTCGTTACGCCTGGTACCGGACAGGGCGTGCGCGTCGATACCGGTTTTGCCACGGGCGATTCGGTGTCGATCCATTATGATGCGATGCTGGCCAAGCTGATCTGCCATGGTCCGACGCGTGACGTCGCGCTTAGCCGGTTGCAGCAGGCGCTCGATGAAACCCTCATCGCCGGCGTCGCCAGCAACATCGATCTGCTCGGCCGTATCGCCGCGCATCCGGATTTTGCCGCGGGCGGCATCGATACCGGCTTCATCGCACGGCAGGCAGAGACGCTGCTGGCGCCTCAGGGCACACCGCCTGCGGATGTCCTGGCGATCGCGGCCCTGACGGTGCTTTCGGGTGAAACCTCCACCGGCGACGATCCGTGGGACAGCCGCGATCAGTGGTGGCTGAACACGACTCCCGTCCGCACGATGATCTTTACCGACGGGACGGAGCACCATCCGGCCCGCGTGTGGCGCGACGGGGCGGTCTGGCGGATCGAGGGGATCGCCGGCGTCGCGGAACCTCTGGCCGGCGACCGGCTGCGTGTGGCGCTGGACGGGGTCTGGCGGACGGTGCTGGTGGCAGTCGATCATCACGTGATCACGCTGCGCGACTCCGGGCAGACCTGGCGGCTGACGCTGCCCGATCCGCTGTCGGCGGATGACGAGGAGGAGGATGCCGGCGACCGTCTGATCGCGCCGATCCCCGGTCAGGTGACCCAGGTCGCGGTCAAGCCTGGGGACCATGTCAGCCGCGGCGACATCCTGGTGGTGATGGAGGCGATGAAGACCGTCTTCCGCCTGTCCGCGCCGGCGGACGCGGTGGTGGCGTCGGTGTCCTGCGCGGTCGGGGAGACGGTGCAGGAGGGGCAGACGTTGGTGGAGTTTGGGGAGGCGGAGGGGTAGGGGGGCGCGCGGGGTCAGTTGAGCGAGAGGGATCGCCGACGCGCCGTGGGTGACGGCCCCATCGGGATGAAATGGGAAGGGGTCGGGCGCCGTCTTCCCGTCGTCGTGGTCGGCGAAGCAGACTGTGCGAAAACTCTGTTCGGTGGCGAATGAGTAGAATGGAATTCTCTCTGTGACAGCGTCCCCACCCCGTCATGGCCGGCCTTGTGCCGGCCATCCACGCCTTTATCCATTAAATATCACGCAAGTCGTGGATGGCCGGCACAAGGCCGGCCATGACATGATGAGGCGCCGTGTCACGTCTGTGGAAAATTGTTCTCCGTCTCTGCCGATCCTCGGAGTTTTCGCACAGTCATGCTTCGCCGACCACGACGGGGAAAGGCCGCTGCCCAGCCGGCTCTCATTTTACGCCTACAAGGCCTACGCCCGGCATGACGTTGCTGGGTTGGTGCGTCTTGGGTCGCCGCCTACCTTGCGAGTCGGATCACACCGTCTCGGCGAACAGTTCCCGTCCGATCAGCATCCGCCGGATTTCACTCGTTCCGGCGCCGATCTCATACAGCTTGGCATCCCGCAGCAGCCGTCCGGTCGGATAGTCGTTGATGTAACCATTTCCGCCCAGCGCCTGGATCGCCTCCAGCGCCATCCAGGTCGCCTTTTCCGCAGCGTAGAGGATCGCGCCGGCGGCGTCCTTGCGGGTCGTCTCGCCGCGGTCGCACGCCTTGGCGACGGCGTAGACGTATGCCTTGGCGGCATTCATCGTCGTGTACATGTCCGCCAGCTTGCCCTGCATGAGCTGGAACTCACCGATCGCGTGGCCGAACTGCTTGCGCTCATGCACGTAGGGCATGACCACATCCATGCACGCCTGCATGATCCCCAGCGGTCCGGCGGCAAGCACAGCGCGCTCATAATCCAGGCCCGACATCAGCACGTTCACGCCGCGCCCGACAGTGCCGAGCACGTTCTCTTCGGGCACCTCGCAGTCCTCAAAGACCAGCTCGCAGGTGTTCGATCCGCGCATCCCCAGCTTGTCGAGCTTCTGCGCGGTGGAGAATCCCTTGAACCCTTTCTCCACCAGGAAGGCCGTGATCCCGCGCGGGCCGGCATGCGGGTCGGTCTTCGCATAGATCACCAGCACATCGGCATCAGGCCCGTTGGTGATCCACATCTTGCTGCCGTTGAGAACGTAACGATCGCCCTTCTTGTCCGCCCGCGTGCGCATGCCGACGACGTCTGATCCAGCGCCCGGCTCGCTCATGGCCAGCGCGCCGACCTTGGTGCCGTCGATCAGACCGGGCAGATACCGCTGCTTCTGGTCGTTGCTGCCGTTACGGAAGATCTGGTTGACGCACAGGTTGGAATGCGCCCCGTAGGACAGCCCGACGGAGGCCGAGGCGCGGGAGATTTCCTCCATCGCCACCACATGCTCCAGATAGCCCATGCCGGCGCCGCCGTATTCCTCCGACACCGTGACGCCCAGCACGCCCAGGCTGCCCAGCTTGGGCCAGAGGTCCATGGGGAACTGATTCTCCCGGTCGATGGCGGCCGCGCGGGGCGCGATCTCCTCGGCGGAGAAGGATTCGACGCTGGCGCGCAGCATGTCGGCAGGCTCACCCAGGTCGAAATTCAGCCCAGGCAGGCGGTTTGGGAGGGGAGCCATGGCGAGGTCCTCATGGGGATAGGAAGAAGAGTTTGAACGCAGATTTTAAGGTAGATGGACGCGAATGCACGCAGATGGTGTGAACGTGTGCCAAGAGCGGCGATGGAGCGGATTAAAGCGCCGCGGGCATTTTAAGGAATCTGCGTGCATTTGCGCCAAAATCTGCGGTCAAATTCTTTCTACGGCCAACAACAAAATTGGGTCTCAAACCTCCGGCAACGGCCGTGGCGTGCCATGCTCGTCCACCGCCACCATCACGAATTCCCCGGCCGTCACCTTCTCCCGCTCCCCCTGGTTGCGGCGCAGGACGAAGGTTTCCACACCCACGGTGACGGACGTGCGGCCGGTCTTCTTGATCTCGGTATAGACGCAGACCACGTCGCCCACTTTCACCGGCTGCAGGAAGCTCAGGTTCGACAGCGGCCGCCGTCGCCACCCGCCCCTTCGCCCGCGTGCCGGCGGCGACCCCGGCGGCGAGGTCCATCAGCGACATGATCCAGCCGCCGAAGATGTCGCCCGCCGGGTTGGTGTCGGCCGGCATCGCCACGGTGCGCAGAGACAGCTCCCCGCGCGGCACGGTCCGTTCTTGTACGGCATCATTCGGCATCGTGGAGCCCTTCTGCTAAAACGTCGCCATCATGACCGATATCCTGCTCCGCGACGACAGTGATGGCATCGTCACGCTGACCCTGAACCGGCCCGCCGCGCGCAACGCGCTGTCCATCCCGCTGATGCAGGCGCTCGACGCCGCAGCTGCAAGCGATCGCCGGCGACCCGGCCATCGCGCGTCGTCATCATCGCCGCCAACGGCCCCGCCTTCTGCGCCGGCCACGACCTGCGGGAGGTTCGCGCGACGCCGACCCGCGAAGCGTATGAGACGCTGTTCGCCACCTGCTCCGTCCTCATGCAGCGCATCGTGCATCTGCCGAAGCCGGTGATCGCCCAGGTGCAGGGCGTCGCCACCGCCGCCGGCTGCCAGCTGGTCGCCTCCTGCGACCTCGCCGTGGCCGGCGAGGCCGCGCGCTTCGCCACGCCCGGCGTCGATATCGGCCTGTTCTGCTCGACCCCCATGGTGGCGCTGAGCCGAGCGGTGGGGCGCAAGGCGGCGATGGAGATGCTGCTGACCGGGGACATGGTCCCCGCCGGGCGCGCCCGGGAACTCGGCCTGGTCAACCGCGTCGTCGCCGATGCCGAACTGGCCGACGCGACGCGGGCGCTGGCGATGCAGATCGCCGCCAAAAGCCCGCTGACGCTGGCGATCGGCAAGGAGGCGTTCTACCGCCAGGCGGAGATGACGCTGGCCGACGCCTATGCCTATGCGTCGGAGGTCATGACCCGCAACATGCTGGCCCACGACGCCGAGGAGGGCATCGACGCCTTCCTGCAGAAGCGTGCGCCGGTCTGGACGGGCACTTGACCCGGACACCGGGACTTGACCCGGGACTTGATCCGGGGCACTTGATCCGGCCTCGCACTATCTCCACGTGAAACCGCAGCCATGAAAGACCCGTACGAAATCCTGGGCGTCGAGCGCACCGCCGATGAGGCGGCGATCCGAGCCGCCTATCGCAAGCTGGCGAAGAAGCACCATCCGGACGTCAATCCGGGCAAGGCGGACGCTGCCGCGCGCTTCGGCGAGATCAGCTCCGCCTACGACCTGCTGTCGGACAAGGACAAGCGCGCTCGTTTCGACCGCGGCGAGATCGACGCGGAGGGGAACGAGGTTCATCAGCAGCGGCAGTACTACCGCGATACACAAGGCCACGAGCGCTACGAAACCGCCGGCGGCTTCTCCAACGAGGATCTGGAGGCGTTCTTCAGCCAGGCCTTCGGCCATGCCGGGCGGCGGTCGGATTGGGGTGCGACGGGCAGTCCGCGGCGGGGCCGTGATGCGCAGTACAGCCTGACCGTCAGCTTCGTCGATGCCGCCATCGGCACGACGCGGCGGCTGACGCTGCCGGACGGCAAGACGCTGGACGTCCGCATCCCGCCGGGGACCGAGGACGGGCATGTGCTGCGCCTGCGCGGCCAGGGCGGGGCAGGCTGGAACGGCGCGCCCGCCGGCGATGCGCTGATCGAGATCGCCGTCGCCCCCGACCCGCGCTTCCACCGCGACGGCGACGACATCATCACCGACCTGCCGGTGTCGCTCAAGGAAGCCGTGCTCGGCACGTCGCTGGAGGTGCCGACGGTGCACGGCCCGGTGCGGCTGTCGATCCCGCCCGGATCAGGCACCGGCACGCGGCTGCGCCTGCGCGGCAAAGGCATCCGCCAGGGCCATCAGTTCGTGCAGTTGCAGGTCGTGCTGCCGCCGGGCGATGAGCCGGAACTCGCCGAATTCCTGAAGGACTGGACCCCTCGCAACACCCGCAACCCGAGGGAGGGCTGAGGATGCGGTTCACCGCAATCGTCGCCATGTTCCCGGATGTGCGGGAAGGCGAACTGATCACCTGGGTCGAACGCGGCTGGGTGCGGCCCGAGGGGGCGTCTCCGGATTGGGACTTCGCCGAGATCGACGTCGCACGCATCCGGCTGATCCACGACTTCCGCCATGTCATGGCGGTGCCGGAGGAGACGATGCCGCTGGTGCTGTCGCTGCTCGATCAGGTCTACACGCTGCGTGGGCAGATGCGCGCCGTTGCACGCGCTGTGGAGCGTCAGCCGGAGGCGGTGCGGGCGGCGATTCTGGCGGCGCTACGGAGGTGAGGCGGGCTTCCGGTCGAATGGGTTGAGCGTTCGGCTGCCGAAGACCTTGAAGTCCCGGACGTTGCGGGTGACCACGGTCCAGCCGTTGACGTCGGCAGTGGCGGCGATCATGGCATCCTCGATCAGCGCGTCCGACCGGCGGTGCATCAGCTTCGCCCAACGGCGAAAGATTGCGGCGTTCATCGGCACGACGTTGTAGGTGGCGGCAACCTGGTCAAGCCAGGCTTCGATCTCCGCCGCCTTTTCGGGGTCATGTTCGCGTGCCGCCTCGATGCCGGCCTGTAGTTCGCCGATCGTCACCGCCGGCAGGTGCAGTTCCGCGTCTGTGACGGAGTTCAGCCACGCGATGACCCCGCCATGCGGGCGTGGCCGCCGGAGCTCCGAGACAATGTTGGTGTCGAGCAGGTACACGAACTCACCCCAGCGAAGTAGGCGTGCGGCGCCGGAGCTTGCCGCGCTGGGGCAACCTCAAGTCGTACCGTGCCGAGGGGCTGAGCAGGAGCTGCTTGAGGCTTGGTGCGGCGGTTTGCTGAAGACGCCGCCACTCGGTCATGGGCACAAGTACGGCGGCCTCCGCGCCACGTTTGGTGACGGTCTGAGGGCCGTCGGTCAGGCACGTCTCCAGCATTTCGCTGAATCGGGCCTTGGCGGTCTGGACGGACCATTGTGCCATGGTTGGGAATCCTGGGTTGGTCAACGGACTAGTCATATAACTAGTCATCTTCGATGGTCCAAGTGCTGATCTGGAGCAGGATGGCGTGGTTGCCGGCCTGGTCCAAACTGCTCTAAGCGTCTCCCATGCAAACCCAGGGCCTGATCGACCTCCAGGTCAACGGCTACGCCGGCATCGACTTCAACGACGCGGCGCTGACGGCCGATGCGCTCGACCACGCGCTGGCGGCGATGCTGGCCGACGGCGTCACCACCTGCCTGCCGACGCTGATCACCGCCGCCGAATCTGATCTGGCCGCGCGGTTCGCCGCGCTGGACGAGGCAGTGGCCACCAGCCGTCTGGGACCGGCGATGGTGCCGGGCTTCCATCTGGAGGGGCCGTTCCTCAATCCCACCCCGGGCTATGCCGGCTGCCATCCGCCGGAGGCGATGGTCCCGCCCGATCCCGCCCTGCTGCAACGCCTGACGCAGGGCCTGCGACATCCCGTGCTGCTGCTGACCCTGGCGCCGGAGCGTGACGGGGCGGAACCGGTGATCGCCTGGGCGCGGCAATCCGGCATCCTCGTCGCCATGGGCCACAGCGCCGCGGGACTGGCGGAGGTCGAACGCGCCGCGCATTCCGGCGTGCGCCTGAGCACCCATCTGGGCAACGCCCTGCCGCAGCCGCAGCCGAAATTCCTCAATCCGCTGATGGCGCAGCTCGCCGAGGACCGGATGGCTGCCAGTTTCATTGCGGACGGAATCCACGTGCCGCCGCACGCGTTGAAAGTCATGCTGCGTGCGAAAGGACCGGGCCGCAGCGTGCTGGTCACGGACGCGACCGCCGCCGCCGCCGCGCCGCCGGGGCTGTATCGTTTCGCCGGCATGGCGATCGAGCATTGCGCGGACGGATCGGTCCGGGTGCCCGGCACCGCCACGCTGGCGGGTTCGGCGCTGCGGCTCGATCAGGCGGCGCGCAACCTTGTTGCCTGGGGGCTGGCCGATACCGCCGAGGCGATCGCCATGGCCTCGGCCACGCCGGCGGCCTTGCTGGGGCTCGATTGGGATTATGGGCAGGTGAGTTGGACGGCGGACCTGCGGCCGGTCGGAGCACAACCCGGCGGTGGAATGATTCCGCCGCGGCGCTAACGGTTCGTTAACCTCTGCCGGTCATTCTGACTCCGCGAAAAACGCGTGCGCGTCAGGTTCAGTGGGCAGAACGGACCATTCCCTGGCTTTCCCGATTTGGGAGGCCCGTCTGTTTCCATGCTGAGCACCTTGATCGCCCCACCGCTCTTCGGCGACATGCCTGACGGTTCGGTCGGACCGTCGTGCCGGCTGTGCGGGGCCCGCCTGCACCAGAGCCTGCTGGACCTTGGCTGCGTGCCGCTGGCGAATCGGACCGTGACCGCCGAGGACGCCGAACGCGCCTATCCGCTGCATGCCCGCATCTGCGAAAGCTGCATGCTGGTGCAAATTCCCGATGTCGCCTCGCCGGAGACGCTGACGCCGCCCAACCCGTTCCTGTCCTCGCGCTCACCGACCGCGGTCGAACATGCGCGCCGCTTTGCCGAGACGATGCGTCAGCGCCTGTCCCTGGATGCGGATTCGCTGGTCATCGAGGTCGGCTCGAACGACGGGTATCTGCTGCAGCATTTCCAGGCCGCCGGCGTGCCAGTGCTGGGGATCGAGGCGGCGGCGATGCCGGCCTCGGTTGCCAATGATATCGGTGTGCCGACCGAGACCGGTTATTTCTGTGCCGAAATCGCCATGGAGATCGCCGTGCGGCATGGCCGAGCGGATCTTGTCGTGGCGAACAATGTGCTGCCGCAGGTGCCGGACCTGTTCGATTTCGCCGCCGGGTTCGCCGGCATCCTGCGGCCGAACGGCGTGCTGGTGCTGGAGGTGCCGCATCTGCTGTCGCTGGTGCAGCGGCTGCAGTTCGATGCGTTCCGCCACGATACCTACGCCTATCTGTCGCTGCAGGTGGTGGAGCGCATCCTGCGCTCCGTCGCGCTGCGGGTCTTCGATGCGGAGCGGCTGACCGATCATGGTGGATCGCTGCGTATCTACGCCTGTCATGCGGTCAGCACGCACGGCGCCAGGCCGGGGCTGAAGGCGGTGCGCCAGGCGGAGGCTCAAGCACAGTTGGACAAGCAGGATTTCTACATTGGCTTCAACGAACGCGTCGCGACTGCGCGGGAGGAGATCGGCCGCTTCATCCGCCTGCGCGCCGAGGCGGGGCGGCGGGTCGCGGCCTATGGCGCGGCGGCACGCGGGACGACGCTGCTCAATCTGTGCGGCGTGACGCCGAAAGAGATCACCTGCGTGGCAGATCCCGATCCGGACAAGCACGGGAGGTTGCTGCCGGGAAGCCGGGTACCGGTCGTTTCATGCGAGACATTACATGAAAGCCCGCCGGACGATCTGTTTATCCTGCCGTGGACGCATGCTGCGGAAATCTCCAGCCAACTGCAGCCGCTGCGTCAGGCGGGCACGCAGTTCTGGGCGGCCATTCCACGGCTGGCGCGGGTGTGATCATCAGCCGGTAAAGCCGCCACTGGCCAGGAACGCCGCCTCCTCGGGCGTGGTTTCCCGCCCCAGCAGGGCATTGCGATGCGGGAAGCGGCCGAAGCGGCGGATGATGTCGCGATGGCCCTCGGCATACGGAAGCCAGGGCTCACCCAATGTGGCGACGAGCGCGACCGACAGGTCCTGGTCCGCAATGTCCTCGGAATGGCCGAATGGCAGCGCGAAGAAGGCCCGCAGCCCGAGTTCGACTTGGTCCATCAGGGAGGATGCCAGGGCCTGGCGCGCGAAATGGCGGGCCAGAGGATCCGTCGCATACATATGCGGCGTCTCGCGAAACACGTTCCGGGGGATCTGGTCCGTCAGCAGAATCAGTGCCAGCGCCCCCTCGGCGGTCGCCATCCAATCGTCATGACGGCGCGCCGCGACGGCCATATGCAGATCGAGGAAGCTGTCGCGGCATGCGCCGTCGAACAGTGGGTCCTTGTCGAACCATTTGTCCGGACCCGCCGAACGCCAGAAAGAGACGATGTCGGGTGCTGTGCTCATGGCCGGTAGGAGGCGACCCGCTGCGCCACCGCCGCGGCGAAGTTGTCGGTCGAGGCCGAACCGCCCAGGTCGCCGGTGCGCACGCGGTCTTCGTTCAACACCGCGTCTATCCCCTTGCGCAGCGCCGTGGCGTGATCGCGCAGCCCGACATGGTCCAGCATCATGCCGGCGGCGAGCAGGATCGCGGTCGGGTTCGCCAGGCCCTTGCCGGCGATGTCCGGCGCCGAACCGTGCACCGCCTCGAACAGCGCGGCCTTTTCTCCGATATTCGCGCCCGGCGCGGCGCCCAGGCCGCCGATCAGGCCGGCGATCAGGTCCGACAGGATGTCGCCGAACAGGTTGGTGGTGACGATCACGTCGAACTGCCACGGGTTCAGCACAAGCTGCATCGCGCAGGCATCGACGATGCGTTCGTCGCAGGCGATGCGGCCTTCATATTCCTTGGCGACGTCGCGGCCGGCCTCCAGGAAGATGCCGGTCAGCGCCTTCAGCACATTCGCCTTGTGCACCAGCGTGACCTTCTTGCGCCCAGCTTCACCGCCTGCTCGAACGCATAGCGCACGATGCGGCGTGACCCTTCCCGCGTGTTCACGCCGGAGGACATCGCCACGGCCTGCGGGTCGTCGCCGACCGGAATGTAGTGCTCGAACCCGACGTACAGGCCTTCGAGGTTCTCGCGCACCAGGATCAGGTCGATATCCTCGAACCGTCCGCCAGGCACCAGGGTGCGGGCGGGACGCAGATTGGCGTAAAGCTGGAACTCCTCCCGCATGCCGCACGGTGGCCGAGCGGAAGCCGCCGCCGAGCGGGGTCGACAGCGGACCTTTCAGCGCGAGGCCGGTGCGGCGGATGCTGTCCAACGTCACCTGCGGCAGCGGGTCGCCGGCGGAGGCGATGCCCGCCATGCCGCATTGCTGCACATCCCAGTCGAACGGTGCGCCCAGTGCATCCAGCACCTTCATCGTGGCGGCGACGATCTCGGGCCCGATACCGTCGCCGGGTATCAGGGTGGCGGGGATCTTGTTGCTGGCAGGGGCGACGGTCATGGGGTGGTTCCAGGCTGGGGCTGCGGCGGGTTTATAGGCCCGCGCTCAGCAGAAGGAACATCAGCGGCGCGAGGGCCGCCATGCGCCGGGCGCGGCACGCGGCTTCAGCGCCACCCAAGGGCAGGGGCGACGTGGGTCAGAATCGCCTCGATCACATGCGCATTGTAAGCGACGCCCAACTGGTTGGGGACGGTCAGCAGCAGTGTGTCGGCCTCGGCGATGGCTTCGTCGGCTTTGAGCTGCGCGATCAGGACGTCCGGTTCTGCGACATAGCCGCGGCCGAAAATCGATCGTGTGTTCTGATGGATGAAGCCGATGTGGTCCTCTTCCTGCTGCCCGTGGCCGAAATACGCGCGATCGCGATCATCTACCAACGCAAAGATACTGCGGCTAACCGAGACCCGCGGTTCGCGCGCATGCCCTGCCTCTTTCCAGGCGGCGCGGAAGGTTCGGATCTGGGCGGCCTGCTGGATATGGAAGGGTTCGCCGGTCTCGTCGTTCTTAAGGGTCGAGCACTGCAGGTTCATTCCCACCTTCCCGGCCCAGGCTGCGGTGGCGTTGGAGCCGGCGCCCCACCAGATCCGCTCGCGCAGGCCTTGCGAGTGCGGTTCGAGGCGCAGCAGCCCGGGCGGATTGGGGAACATCGGCTGCGGGTTCGGCTGTGCAAATCCCTCACCGCGCAGCACGTCGAGGAACACCTGCGCGTGGCGGCGTCCCATTTCGGCCTCATCCTCGCCTTCGGCTGGGCGGTAGCCGAAATAGCGCCACCCATCGATCACCTGTTCGGGCGAACCGCGGCTGATGCCGAGTTGCAGGCGCCCGCCGGCGATGAGGTCAGCCGCGCCCGCGTCCTCCGCCATGTAGAGCGGGTTTTCATAACGCATGTCGATGATCGCTGTGCCGATCTCTATGCGGCTGGTCTTCGCGCCGACGGCCGACAGAAGCGGGAAGGGCGAGGCGAGCTGACGGGCGAAGTGATGGACGCGGAAATAGGCTCCATCTGCGCCCAGTTCTTCCCCTGCCACGGCGAGGTCGATGGATTGCAATAGCGCATCGGCAGCAGAGCGCGTCTGCGATTGCGGTGAGGCTGTCCAGTGTCCGAACGAGAGGAAGCCGATCTTTTTCATGCGAACGCGGCCTTATCGATGTCGATGTTCCACAGGCAGATTGGCAGGGACATATACTAGAGTTTTTCCGTCGGCATTGGTTCAGACTCGTTGAACCGCGACACACCGGCGTTATGACCCGGCTCGACCGGGCCACCCCGTACATGGGGGACTCCGGTGGGAGACGGCCCGGTCAAGCAAGGCCATGACGGGTGGGAACGTTCTGACTCGTGCTTCACTGGTAGGCACTGGTTCTTCGTTTTAACGAGCACCTTCACCAATCAGATGAGTCCATCCGATTGGGATCTGATCTAACGGTTCATGCCGCGGACCGCTTCGACCACCGCGGCCGTCACCTCTTTCGTCGTCGCCGTGCCGCCCAGGTCGGGCGACAGGATACCGGCGGCGCAGACCTGCTCCACCGCGCGCATCAGCAGATCGGCGGCCGGCTTCTCGCCCAGATGTTCCAGCATCATCGCGCCGGTCCAGAACGTGGCGACCGGGTTGGCGATGCCCTTGCCGGTGATGTCGAACGCGCTGCCATGGATCGGCTCGAACATCGACGGGCTGCGGCGTTCCGGATCGATGTTGCCGGTCGGCGCGATGCCCAGCGATCCGGCCAGCGCGGCGGCGAGGTCGGACAGGATGTCGGCGTGCAGGTTGGTCGCGACGACGGTGTCGATCGTCCGCGGCTTGCGGACCATGCGCATGGTCATCGCGTCGACCAGTTCCTTGTCCCAGGTCACGTCCTTGTAGTCGTGGCTGACCGAGGCTCGCGATCTCGTCCCAGAACACCATGCCGTGGCGCTGGGCGTTCGACTTGGTCACCACCGTCAGGTGCTTGCGCGGGCGGGAGCGGGCGATGTCGAAGGCGAAGCGCATGATCCGCTCGACGCCGCGGCGGGTGAAGATGGCGGTCTCGGTGGCCACTTCCTCGGGCAGGCCGCGATGGGTGCGCCCGCCCTGGCCGGCGTACTCGCCTTCCGAGTTCTCCCGCACGATCACCCAGTCCAGGTCGCCCGGGCCGACATCGCGCAGCGGCGAGGTCACGCCGGGCAGGATGCGGGTCGGGCGGACGTTGGCGTATTGGTCGAAGCCCTGGCAGATCTGCAGCCGCAGGCCCCAGAGCGAGATGTGGTCCGGAATGTTCGGATCGCCGACCGCGCCGAAATAGATCGCATCGGCGGTGCGCAGCCAGGCCAGCCCGTCGGCCGGCATGAACACGCCGTGCTTGCGATACCAGTCGGAGCCCCAGCCGTAATGGTCGATCACGAGCGTGAATCCGCCGTCGCTTGGAGGCGACGGCGTCCAGCACCTCCAGCCCCGCGGCGATGACTTCGGGCCCGATGCCGTCGGCCGGGACAGAGGCGATGCGGTAGCTTCGGGTCATGGTCAGGCTCCTGGTCGTGCGGTGGCGTTCCTAGCGCGGGATGAGGAGGGCGGGAAGATAGCGTGGCCGGTCGCGTGCCACTTCTGTCCAGTGCGATATTCCGGGGCCTGGGGTGGTTTGGGCTCCGTGAAAGCCCAAACCACCCCACACCCACAATATCCGCACCGGACAAGAGGCAGCCTACCCCAGCAACTGCCCGATCACCCGGCGGTGTAATCCACGACGGGGATGATGCGGCCGTAGTTGATGCGGGTCGGGCCGATCACGCCGATGGCACCGACGATGCGGCCGCCCTCGCTGCGGGCGGGGGCGACGATCATCGACACGCCGGAGGTGTTGAACACCCCGCTCTCGGCGCCGATGAAGATACGCACACCGTCCGATTGTTCCGCGAGTTCCAGCAGGCGGAGCATGGTTTCCTGCGCCTCCAGCCGCTCGAACAGCGTCTGGATGGAGGTCAGGCGCTCGATCTGCGTGACGTCGGACAGCAGGCGCGCCTGGCCGCGCACGATCAGGCTGCCGGTGCGGCCTTCGCCGGTCCAGGTGGCGAGGCCGGCCGAGACGACCAGGGTGGACAGCTCATCCAGCTCCGTCCGGTTCGCCGCCATGTCCTCCGTCACCGCTCGGCGCAATTCCGCCAGCGACCGGCCGGATAGACGGGCATTGAGGTAGTTGCCGGCCTGCTGCAGCGCGGCGGGGGGCAGGCCGGCGGGCGTCTCGATCACCCGGTTCTCGACCTGGCCGTCGGCGTTGACCAGGACGACCAGGGCGCGGCCGGAGCCGAGGGGGACGAATTCGATGTGGCGGACGGCGCCCTCGGATTTCGGCGCCAGCACGAGGCCGGCGGCGGCGGAGAGGCCGGACAGCAGGGACGACGCCTCGGCCAGCGTGTCTTCCAGGCTGCGGCCGGAGGCGGCGAGCGCGGCGGAGATCGATTCGCGCTCTTCCTCCGACAGTTCGCCGAAGTTCAGCAGTCCGTCGACGAACAGGCGCAGGCCCTGGTCGGTGGGCAGCCGCCCGGCGGAGGTGTGGGGCGCGAAGAGCAGGCCGGCTTCGGTCAGGTCCGCCATCACGTTGCGTATGGTGGCGGGGGAGAGGGTCATCGGCAGGCGGCGTGCCAGGGTGCGGCTGCCGACGGGCTCCCCGGTTGCGACGTATTGCTCGACGATTTCGCGCAGCACGGCGGCGGAACGGACGTCCAGGCCCGGCGGGAGGGGGGCAGGGGGTGGATTGCTGAGCGTCCGGCCGAGCAGGCGCGTGACGCGACTGATGGGGGGGACGGGGATGTTCATACGACGGTAACGCTAGAGGTGGTCTGCGGTGGGGTCAACCGTTCGCTGCGGCGCGGTATTCCTGCGCTTTCGTCACTTGGTCTGCGCCAGGGCGTCCTGGGGGGGGCATTGCGTTACGGTGCGGGTGCCAAGGCTGCAAGTGGTTTCCAGATCAATTGAACGTGACGAAGTTTAATCACTTCATGTCTTGAGGTTACTGTTGCACGACTGTACTGTCTTCGGCCTGCTTGTCTCCAAAACTACGTATCCCCGATTCGGCGTCCTCTTTCCGGCGTCCTGAACCGGGCGTGTCCGGTGACCGAGCCACCGGTAAATCGTCACAGATGGTGGCTACAAAGGGCGGTTTCTGAGCCCCTCTTCCGTCTGGGATCGGCGGCGGAGAAAAGCGCTGGTCAGGGCCGGTTGCACCAGTTTGCCAATTGCATTATCCCGCTACCCATGTATCAGGTGGCGCTATTGTGCTGTATATGTGTTCGTTCTTGTACGACTTGCTGGTTAACCTCCTGATCCATCGCGCCATCGGGCGTTTCTTTCCACCCGCGCCTTCGGGACAACGTGTCCCCGGCGTCATGAGAGTTAATGGCATGTATCTTGCGGTATCGGTCGCATCATGAAGCGAGTCGCCGATCTGATTGCCGACCGGTTGGTGCAGAACGGGATTGATGAGTGCTTCCTCGTCACCGGCGGTGGTGCCATGCATCTGAACGATGCATTCGGCTGTCATCCGCGTATCCGGTCGCATTTCCTGCACCATGAGCAGGCCTGCGCCATGGCGGCGGAAGGCTATGCGCGCATCACCGGGCGTCCGGCGATCCTGAACGTGACCACGGGGCCGGGCGCGATCAACTCGCTGAACGGCGTGTTCGGCGCCTATACCGACTCGATTCCGATGATCGTCATCGGCGGCCAGGTGAAGCGGGAGACGCTGCGCGCCACCGCGGAGGGGGTCGAGGAGCTGCGGCAGCTAGGCGACCAGGAAGTCGACACGATGCGCATGGTGGCGCCGATCACCAAGGCGCACTGGCTGCTGTCCGACCCCGAGTCGGCACTGGATATCACCGATGAGGCGATCGTCGCCGCGACCACCGGCCGTCCGGGCCCGGTGTGGATCGAGGTGCCGGTCGATGTGCAGGGCACCCGCACAAACCGCGATGTCGCCGACAAGCCGGCACCGGAACGGGTGCACGAGCCGCGGGCGATCCCGCAGGAGACGCTGGCGGCGATCGCGGCGAAGCTGCGCGGGGCGAAGCGGCCGGTCATCCTGATGGGTACCGGCGTCCGCCTGAGTGACACGCAGGATGCGATCATCGCCCTGGCCGAGACCTATGGCATTCCCATGGTCACCGCCTGGACGCACGATATCATCGACAGCGGGCATGAACTGTTCGCCGGCCGCCCCGGCACGATCGGCACGCGGGCGGGCAATTTCGTGGTGCAGAACAGCGATCTGGTGCTGATCCTGGGCTCGCGGCTGAATATCCGCCAGATCAGCTATAACTGGGGGAGCTTCGCCCGCAACGCCTGCAAGATCTGGGTCGACGTGGATGCGGCGGAACTGCGCAAGCCGTTCGTCACGCCGGATATCCCCGTCGTCGCCGATCTGCGCGACTTCGTGCCGGCGCTGGCCAGGCATTTGCGCGCCGATTCGCCGGGGCGGGATTTCTCCCGCTGGAGCGCATGGTGCCGTGACATGCGCAGCCGTTATGAACCGGTCGATTCCGACTATCAGGTGCGTCCCAGCGGGATCAACAGCTACCACCTGATCGGTCAGTTGTCGGAGCTGCTGCGCGCCGACGACATCGTCTGTTGCGGCGATGCGACGGCGACGATCGTGCCGTATCAGCGGCTGTTCCTGCGCAAGAACAACCGGCTGCTGAGCAACTCGGGCAGTGCGTCGATGGGCCATGACCTGCCCTGTGCGATCGGCGCCGCGATCGGCGCGCCGCACCGGCGGGTGATCTGCCTGGCCGGCGACGGTTCGGTGATGATGAACCTGCAGGAACTGGCCACGGTCCACGGCGCCAGCCTGAACATCCGCATCATCATCCTCAACAACGATGGCTACCTGTCGATCAAGCAGACGCAGCGGAACTTCTTCGGCCGGGAAGCCGGCTCGTCCTCGGGATCCGGTCTGCACTTCCCGGACTTCACTCGGGTCGCCCGGGGCTTCGACCTGCCCTGCGTGACCCTGGACAAGGACGGCGACTGGCGCGGCCAGTTGCGCGACTTCCTGGCCGGCGACGGCCCGGCGGTGTGCGTCGCGCCCCTGGACCTGGAGCAGGAGTTCGAACCCCGGCTGAAATCACGAATGGCTGATGGGGTGATTACAACTCCGGAGCTTGACGATATGTTTCCATTTCTGTCGGCGGAGGAGCTCGATTCGATCCGGCGCTCCGCCGCGGCGATCGCCTAGGTTCGACATGACGTTCTGCATGGAAGCTTTCCGCATGGGGATGCGGCTCGGGGAGACCGAATGACAGAGCATTTCGACAGCCTGTTCACGGACCTGTTTGTTCTGGAACTGGCGAACAACCACTGGGGCAAGCTGGAACGCGGCCTCAAGATCGTGCGCGATTTCGGCGCCGTGGTGCAGGCCAACAAGGTGAAGGCGGCGATCAAGCTGCAATTCCGCGACGTGGAGCACTTCATCCACCCGGCCTACAAAGGCAACAAGGACATCCGTTACATATCCAAGACGGAATCCACCAAGTTGTCGCAGCATGAGTTCGAGACGCTGGTGCAGGCGGTGCGCGATGAAGGCTGCATCCCGATGGCGACGCCATTCGATGAGCCGTCGGTCGATCTCTGCGTCGCCTTCGGCATGCCGATCATCAAGATCGCCAGTTCAGACGCGAATGACTGGCCGCTGCTGCACAAGGTGGCAAGCACGGGACAGCCGACGATCGTTTCCTCCGGTGGATGTTCCGAGCGCGATCTGGACGCCGTGGTGAACTTCTTCGAAAGGCGGAATGTTCCTCTCGCAATCAATCATTGTGTCTCATTGTATCCGTCCGAAGACAATCAGCTCGAATTGAACCAGATCGATTATCTGCGGCACCGCTATCCGAACCACGTCATCGGCTACTCGACGCATGAATACACGTCGTGGGACGCGTCGATGTACATGTCTTATGCCAAGGGCGCCCGGACGTGGGAGCGGCATATCGACATCGATTACGAAGGCGTGCCGGTCTCGAAATACTGCTCATTGCCGGAACAGGTGGATGCCTGGTTCAAGGCCTATCACAAGGCGCAGGAGATGTGCGGCGGCGATCCGGATCACCGTCGCGCCATGCCGCGGCAGGAGGTCGAGTATCTCGATGCGCTGGTGCGCGGCGTCTATGCCAGGCGCAATCTTCCGGCGGGATACAAGATCGACGGCGATGCGTTCGGGCGCGATTTCTATCTGGCGGTTCCGCTGCGCCGAGGCCAGCTTTCCTGCCGGGAACAGCTCGACGGGCTGATCCTCAAGCACCCGGTCCCGGCAGATGCCGTTCTTGGGCTCGAAACCGTGGAAGGGCCCGGCTGGGACCCGGAGGAAAAGCGGATGCTGATCATGAACCGCGGCCTGTAGGCGCCGGCGATGAGCAAGCCCGTCAAAGCCGTCATCCTGGCCGGCGGCAAGGGAACAAGGCTGGCCGAGGAGACATCGTTACGGCCGAAACCAATGGTGGAGGTCGGCGGGCGTCCGATCCTGTGGCACATCATGAAGTGCTACTACCACCACGGGATCCAGGATTTCGTGATCTGCACCGGTCATCTCGGCCACAAGATCAAGGAATACTTCCTTACCTATGCCTATCAGCATGCCGACATCACCATCGGCCATGACGGGCGGGTGCATGTGCACCAGAGCTACGCGGAAAGCTGGGCGGTGACCCTGGTCAACACCGGCGAGGATGTGATGACCGGCGGGCGCCTGAAGCGCATCAAGGTCTTATGTCGCCGATGAGCCGTATTTCTGCATGACCTATGGCGATGGCGTCTCGGATGTCGACCCGAACGCGGTGATCGACTTCCACCTCTCGCACAAGCGGCTGGCGACCGTCACCGCCGTACGCCCGACCGCACGGTTCGGCGCGCTGCAAATGGATGGCAGTGCCGTTACCGCCTTCATCGAGAAGCCGACCGAGGAAGGCGGGCTGATCAACGGCGGGTTCTTCGTGCTGTCCCCCAAGGCGCTGGATTACATCGAAGGCGACGGCACCAACTGGGAAGACGCGCCGCTGCAGACCCTGGCGCGCGAGGGTGAATTGCGCGCCTATAAGCATGAGGGTTTCTGGCAGCCGATGGATACGGTGCGTGACCGCAACCATCTGGAGCGGCTATGGCAGACCGGCGCTCCCTGGCGCAAATGGGCATGACGCCCGATCCCGGGTTCTGGCGGCACCAACGGGTCTTCCTGACAGGCCACACGGGGTTCAAGGGCGGCTGGCTCGCGGTCTGGCTGGACATGCTGGGTGCGAGCGTCCATGGCTATGCGCTGGAGCCGATCACCGACCCGGCCCTGTTCGACGCCGCGCGCATCGGCGTCGCTGCTGGAAAGCGAGATCGCCGATATCAACGACGCCGCGCGGCTCGCGGCTTCGATGGCGGCGTTCCGGCCGAGCGTGGTGATCCATATGGCGGCGCAGCCTCTGGTGCGGCTGTCCTATGCCGAACCGGTGGCGACGTTTGCCACCAACGTGATAGGCACCGTCAACGTGATGGAGGCGGCGCGATCGGTTCCCGGAATCGGCGCGGTGTTCGTCGTCACCACCGACAAATGCTACGAGAACACCGAACAGGGTATTCCCTGTCGGGAAACCGACAAGCTGGGTGGCAAGGACCCGTACAGCGCCAGCAAGGCCTGCGCCGAGATCGCCGTCGGGGCCTATTTCTGGTCGTTCTACCGCCACATCGCCTGCGGCCTGGCCTCTGGGCGGGCGGGCAACGTGATCGGCGGCGGCGACTGGGCGCTGGACCGGCTGGTGCCGGACCTGATGCGAGCCTTCGCCGCGGGCGAACCGGCGGTGCTGCGCAATCCGGACGCGACACGCCCCTGGCAGCATGTGCTGGAGCCGTTGAACGGCTATCTGCTGGCGATCGAGCGTATTTTCGGCCGCCCCGGTGACGCGCCGGCCGCCTGGAATTTCGGGCCGGATGAAGCCGGCAACAGCCGCGTCGGCGATGTCGCCGCGTTGGCGGCCTCGGCCTGGGGTGGATCGGCGCAGGTGACCGTCCGGCGCGATCCGTCTGCGCCGCATGAGGCGAATCTGCTCAGTCTGGACAGCGCCAAGGCGCGAACGGAGCTGGGCTGGGCCCCATCCTGGAACCTGCCCGAATCGGTGCGCCAGACCGTCACCTGGTATCGCGATTTCCACCGGGGCGCCGATGCCCTGGACCTCTGCCGGCGGCAGATCGAGGCCTTCGCCGTCGCACCCGCCATCCCCTAGAGCAGGATGACATCGCTTTTGCTCAGCCATCCCGCTCTAGCTCTTTGTTTGATCGCGTGATGCAGACTTCCGGCTATTCCACCTCCAGTCATCGCGCTCGCTGTTTGATCGCGTGATTCAGACCTTCGGCGATTCCGCCTCCAGTCATCACGCTCGCTGTTTGATCGCGTGATTCAGACCTTCGGCGATTCCGCCTCCAGTCATCACGCTCGCTGTTTGATCGCGTGATTCAGACCTTCGGCGATTCCGCCTCCAGTCATCACGCTCTAAGGGAAGACGCCTGTATGTTGATGAAGAACGAACCCGCCCAGCTTGCCGAATTGCGCGAGAAGATCCTCGAACTCGCCGGCGAATACGCACGGATTGCGCACGGCCCGGCGACGTTTCAGCCGAACAGCCCGCAGGTGCAGGTCTCCGGCAAGGTGGTGGGCGAGCCCGAGATGCGGGCGCTGGTCGATGCGTCCCTGGACCTGTGGCTGACGACTGGGCGCTACAACACGGCGTTCGAGGCGAAGCTGGGCGCGTTCCTCGGGCGGAAATTCGTACTGACCGTCAATTCCGGGTCATCGGCCAACCTGGTGGCGACGACGGGCCTCTGCTCCCCCCGGCTGCGCGGCAAGGCGCTGAAGCGCGGCGATGAGGTCATCACCTGCGCCGCCGGGTTCCCGACCACGGTGAACCCGTCGCTGCAGAACGGTCTCGTGCCCGTCTTCATCGACGCCGACATCCCCACCTACAACGCTCGGCCCGACATGATCGAGGCCGCGGTCACCGAGAAGACCCGAGCGATCATTTTGGCGCATACGCTGGGCAATCCGTTCGACCTCGATGAGGTGATGCGGGTGGCGAAGAAGTACAAGCTGGTCGTGATCGAGGATTGCTGCGACGCGCTGGGCGCCCGCTACAACGGGCAGAAGGTCGGCACCTTCGGCGATGTCGGCACGCTGAGCTTCTATCCCGCGCACCACATCACGATGGGCGAGGGCGGGGCGGTCTTCACCGACCGGACGGATGCCAAGCGGCATCTGGAATCGGTCCGCGACTGGGGCCGCGACTGCTATTGCGAGCCGGGGAAGGACAACACCTGCGGCACGCGCTTCGGCTGGAAGCTGGGCGACCTGCCGGAGGGGTACGACCACAAATACACCTACTCCAACACCGGCTATAATCTGAAGATCACCGACATGCAGGCCGCCGTCGGCCTCGCGCAGATGACCCGCCTGGAAGGGTTCATCGCCGCTCGGGCGCACAACTTCGCCTATCTGTCCGAGGCGCTGTCGGTCATTGAGAGCGACATCATCCTGCCCAAGGCCACGCCGAAGTCGGAGCCGTCGTGGTTCGGCTTCCCGATCACCCTGCGCGATGAAACCCCCGGCCGGCGGGAGGCGCTGGTGCAACGGCTGAACGATCGCGGCGTGGCGACGCGGCTGCTGTTCGGCGGCAACCTGACGCGCCAGCCGTATATGAAGGATCACCATTTCCGCGTGGTGGGCGATCTGACCAACAGCGACATCATCATGAACCGGACCTTCTGGATCGGCGTCTTCCCCGGCCTGACCGAGGCGCATCTGGAGCACGCGGCCGCCGAGATACGCGCCTTCTTCCGCGGCGCCTGATGGGCTGGTTCGGTCCCGTCCTACGCGAGCAGGTGCTGGACGGCGGCTTGTCGATCGCTGTCACCGGGGCAGGAAGCTGGCTGGCGCAGGCGCTGCTGGCAGATCTGGCCGCCGAGGGGCTGTTGCCTGCGGCCGAGCGCCTACGGCTGTTTGCCAGCTCGGCGCGGACGATGGATGTCGGGGGGCGGTCGTTGACGGTGGAGGCGCTGGCTGGTGCGGCGCCGCTGCAGGGCGGTCCCTGGCTGCTGCTGCATTTTGCATTCCTGGGCAAGGAACGGACGCAGGGTTTGCCGGTGGCGGATTTCGTCGCGGCGAACGATGCCATCCTGCGGGACACGCTGCGCCTGGCTGCCCCGGCGCGGGATTTGCGGATGGTGTTTTCATCCTCTGGCGCTGCCTATGGGCCGGATCGCAGCCTGGTCGAGGTGCCGGACGCCAACCCCTATGGCTGGTGTAAGGTCCAGCACGAGCGGCAGCTTGCCGACTGGTGCGGGGCACATGGCGTTCCGCTGGTGATGCCGCGGATTTTCAGCATCGGCGGTCCGCACATCAACAAGATCGACAGCTATGCGCTCTCATCGATGATCCTGGCGGCAAAACGCTCGGGCACGATCCGGATCATGGCCCGGCGCCCGGTGTTCCGATCGTTTGTGCATGTGTCGGAGTTGAACGGGCTGCTGTGCGAGACGGCGTTGCAGCAGCCGGCGGCTACGCCCTGCCTGTTCGACACGTCAGGGCTGGAAACGGCGGAAATGGCTGATCTGGCCGCGGTCGTGAGCGAGGTGCTGGCGCCCATGACTGTGCACATAGAGCGGGATACGCTGGTCGATCCTGTTGCAGATTACTATGTTGGTGATGGCAGTACGTATCGGACGCTGCTGGCGCTACAACAGAAACGGATTGTTGGACTTCACGAAATCGTGCGCCAAACCGTTTGTTACGTTGACCGTCTTTGCTTGTGCGACCCCTCAGACATTTGATCGACCTCTTGAGCATTGCTCATTACGCTGTCAGGTTAGAGTGCGTTGGGAATGTCCGGTGACGCGATGTTTGATCCGATTTCGAAGGCCACTGGAGCGGCATCTCTGTATCCCGGAAAAGGGCACTCGCCCTTTTACGTGGTTGTTCCGCCGTATGTACGGACGTCGGCTGGAATCCGAGCGATGCACTTGCTGGTGCATTGGCTAAACAAGGTCGGGTATCAGGCGTATGTGCACATCAGTAACGGCCTTCCGTCCGAATATGAGGCAGGGACAAATCCGGACCTGCTGACGCCCCAACTTACGCAGGACATTGTCTTCAGCCACTATCGGACGGGCCGCACGCCGATCGTCGTCTGTTCGGACAGCTTCTCCGGCACACTGCGCAATGCACCGTTCACGGTCAGGTGGTACGGGCACTATCCCGGTGCGCTGGTGCCGGATGCGATCGATGCGTGCGACATGCGGTTCGGTTATTCGTCGCGCCTGGCCTCGGCGATCGGCGTGCCGGACAATGTTCTGCTCCTGCCGGTGATCGATACGACGATGTTTACGCCGGAACCAAAGCAGGAACGGCGTGGGAGTTGCTTCTACGCGTCGAAGTTCCAGAATGTGTTCGGCGGCGAGGTCTTCGGACTTCCGCCAGACTGCATTGAGATCACGCGCGACCGCCGGGATTCACAAACGCCGGCGGAGATCGCGGCGTTGTTTCGGTCTTGCGAGTATTTCTATTGTTTCGAGGAAAGTGCGCTAGCTGTCGAAGCTGGCTTGTGCGACTGTCCTGTCATCCTGATGAAGAACGAGCATTTCGACGACCCGTTCGGGGTCGATGACTTTGGGTGGGACGGGTTTGCCTGGGGTAATGACCCCGATGAAGTCGACCGGGCGCGCCGAACCGTTCATAAGGTCAAAGACAATTACCGGACGCTGCTGCTTCGATTCTTCGATCAGTTGGAGAGCTTTGTCCACAAGACACAACGCGGCTCTGGGCGTGTGGAGTATGTTCGCCCGATTCTTTTGCCCGTGGCCCCCGATCTGTGGGCGGACGGAATGACGCCGGAGCGGCTACGAAACCGGCTGACTGAGCTTGAACATCAGGTTGCCATGATCAGAAGCAGCACGTCATGGAGGGTCACCGCACCGCTGCGAGCGGCGGTCACTGCTTGCCGCGGCCTGCTGAAGCCTCGGCCGGAGAAAAGGTCCGTTGTTGCCGAACGCCCGTCGTTCGACCTGAAATCCGCCGCGGAAGCGTGGAGCGAACCGATTCCGGAATAAAATTACAATAGAAATCAAATAGAATTTAGTCTGTTCAAACGTTAATGTGCGGAAAATGCCCTTGTTCTGGGGCTATAAGCTCGGGTGAGGTAAATGGCATGCTCCTGACTGTCCTGATCCCATCCCGTAATCGCTGTCGCCGCGTTATACCGCTGGTGCGGTTTCTAATCGCCAACTGGCCCGAGGATTTCAACGAATTCATACGAAATCGTCGTCCTGGACAATGCTTCCGATGACGGAACGGCCGAAGCGGTCGCCGCTTTGGAATCGGACCGGATTCGAGTCATTCGCCGAAAGCATGGTTATCCGACATCGGAGCAGAATGTCGCACATGGGCTGGACCATGCCCGTGGCCGGTTCGTGTGGTTCCTCGGCGACGACGATCTGCCGAGGATCGAAACGATTGCCTATATGCTGGCCATTCTTCGCTCCGATGAGGCGGATCTGCTGGTCTTCAACTTCCGCGTCGTGGATGAGCATGGCCGGCTGAGCTCTGCCGCACAGATCCGCGGCGCCGACCGGGATTGGGATACCAGCCTGCGGGCACTGATCCAGCGAATCGGCCTGATCAACATGCTGTCCGGCTGGTCGATCATCGTTGCACGCCGTTCGATGCTGGACGTCGAGCAGGCGCTGGCGATCATGGCGCGGAGCACCATCTACTCCCATTGCTTCTGGTTCCTCACCTGCTTCGCCAATGCCCGCGTGCGTTTCGTCGCGCGCCCACTGGTATCCTATCGGGTGTTTCATTCCGCCGGCGGTTGGGAGAAATATACCAGCGAGCGTGACATCGGATACTACTTTGCCTGGCATCTTGGCATCATCCGCCTGTATCGTTACGCAGTGGAGGCTGGCCTGCTGCGTCTGGTCGATATCGGCTCCATGTTCGAATGCAGGCATGACGGTACGCGATACAGGGCTGTCGACGAGATCTGCCTGAAACTGGTCGAGCAGGCCGACGTCTATGTCGATACTAAATCGAAACGCAACCTTCTTACCCGCAAGGAGTTCGACGAGGCGTTCGATTTCCTGGTGATGACCGATCTGGCCCTGCAAGATATCCTCTTCAAGATCAAAGACATATACGAGTGCCTTTGGGATGGGCCGCAGGATGATTTCTCCCGTTACCGCCAGGCTCGGACTGGTGTGATTCAGGAGCTCGAATGGCGGAAACGCGACCTGTTCGAGCCGTTTTTTGTCCAGTATCACCACGCTTACAGCGTCTATCGCGTGGCGGATTATTGGGTCGGAATCCGAGCGGATAGCGGCCACCTGCATGATGGGGTGTTTGCGCAGCTTTACCCGCGCGCGATACCGCCTCAGATCCTCGTGGAGAGCAGTTGGTTGGCCCTGAACCAGGCGATCATGGCAGCACCTCCGATGACCGAACCTGTCGGCCCGCATCCGTCCGTCGACCTGTCGCTGCCCCCACCACCGCGGGAAGATATCACGCCGCTGCTGGCTGTGCTGGAGCATCGGACGCAGCAGTTGCAGGCAGTTTACAACAGCACATCCTGGGCACTAACGAAGCCTTTGCGGCAAATCGTCATCGTGAGCCGAAGCGGTGGGCGGGCGCTACGGAGCGGATTGCAGAAGTTGCCGCTCATGCATCGGACGGCTTGACCTCACGCGATCGTTACAGATAGAAATCCGCTGTGTGTCACGAATTGTTGACACCGGCGTCTTAGATGGGTGATCAGCGTCTGGCTTTACTCTTTGACTTGGCCAGTGTGGGGTCTAATGCTGATTAAGCGTGTGGTCAAAAAGGCGGCGCGTCTTGCTGGCCTAGAGGTGAGTCGTTATGTGCCAGCCGAGCCAGCGCCTGTCATTCCGGACGTTCCGGATGGGACTCTTTACGTCCCGTTCTTTTCGCCCTGGTGGTCTTCCGATTATCTTGAAGAATACAGTAAGGTCAAACCTTACACCCTGGTATCCGAAGACCGGTCCTATATCCTGGCGACGCTGGCGACGCAGTCGGCTCAGCTTGACGGAGAGGTGTGGGAGTGTGGGGTCTACAAGGGTGGCACCGCGATGCTGCTGGCCGACCGTCTCGCCGGGCGGGCAAAGACGCTCAGGCTGTTCGACACCTTCGCGGGGATGCCCGAAACCGATGTCGTCAAGGATTTGCACAAGGCCGGTGATTTCGCGGACACGTCGCTCGAAAGCGTCAAGCAGCGCGTTACCGGTGATTTCGTTCGGTTTCATCAGGGATTCATCCCCGACACTTTCCAGGGACTGGAATCCAGCCGGATCGCATTCGCGCATGTCGACGTGGACATCTACAAAGCCGTGCAGGCCTGCTGCGCGTTCATCTTCCCCAGGCTTTGCGCCGGCGGTATCATGGTGTTTGATGATTATGGCTTCCATCCTGCCCGGGGGCGCGTGCGGCGGTTGACGAGTATTTCCAGGGAACCGGAATCCATCCGCTGGCCATGCCAACCGGACAGGCCATTGTCTTTAAACCTACAGCGGGACCCCGCCACGGAACCACGGCATCAACCCGCCAGCACGAGACCCATGGCCAGCCGGCCTGACGGTGCCCGATGATGGATCGCTCTGTCTCCCGCCGCGTGGAAGCATCCCTCAGCGTCTTGCTGGCGGGGGTTGACCAGCGTATCGAAACCATCCGGGGACTAGTCGACAATCGACAGGCAGCCCTCTGGATCTACGGGTCCGGTGGATTCGGACGCAAGATCGCCCAAAGTGTTCGCGCCCATGGCGGCACGATCGCCGGGTTTCTGGATCGCAAGTTGGCGGGCCAGTTCGTCGACGACGTGCCTGTGCTTCATCCGGACGCATTGACGCTCAGCGGTCCGGCGGTCTTGCTGCTGGGCTTGTTCAATCCGGTGCATTCCTGGCAGGAGCCGCGGGCCTGGGCAAAAGCCAAAGGATTCGCCGACGTCCTGACACCTGTCGATCTGGCAGATGTCTTTCCGGAACTTGCGGCCTATTGGTTGGTGCCCCGCCACGAATTGAAGGCTGTCATCCCGGCGCTTTGCAGAACTCTCCGACATGCTGGCGGATGATACGAGCATCCGGATCCTAACTCAGCTTCTATCGTTTCGTTTGACCGGAAACCCGGCGCTTCATCCTGTCGTCACGGCATCGGAGCAGTATTTGCCAGCCGACCTACGGACCACTGACCTGACCTTTCCCAGGCCGATCACGTTCGTCGATGGCGGAGCGTTCACGGGCGACACCGGATTGCTTCTGGCCTCGAACGGCGTTGCCTTTTCGGAATGGATTGCCTTTGAGCCGGACCTGAGCAATTTCGAAAAGCTTGTCGAGACGGCCTCGCAGCTATCGCAGACTCGTTGTACCTTCTTTCCTCTTGGGCTTTCCGACAGGAACGAGGATTGTTCCTTCGACGCACAGGACTCCGCGGCGTCCCGTCTTGGCGGCTCCACGACGGTTCGCTGTGTCGCGATCGAACTCGGTCCTGGCCGGGGCGAGGCCGGACTATGTCAAGCTGGACGTCGAAGGCGCCGAGGATGCCGCCCTTCGCGGAATGGCCGTCACTGTGGAATCCTGCAGGCCGCGCCTTGCCATTTGTGCGTATCACAAGCCAGGCGACCTGATCGACATCGCGGAGCGGATACGGTCCATTCTGCCGGGCGCCAGGCTGTATTTGCGGCAACATGCCGAGAGCTGTTTCGACACGGTCCTTTATGCATGCCCATGACCCGGTTCGGCCGTGCGATCAACCGCGCGCGGCCGTAACCAGATGCCGTAACGCGCTCTGACCCCAAAGCAACGTTCTCGACATCTCCTCGGCTTTCAGACGAGCCGCCGCGGATGATCCGGGACGGGTCGCCAGGGTAAGGAACGTCCGATGACGAACCGGCTCGATGGCAAAGAACGGCTGCAACTCCGCCGCCTGCAATGCGCACCGCAACGCTCGGGTCGAGAAATGGTTGATGTGTTCATGCATCGTCACCAATGCGCCGCCATACTGAGCCTGCCAGAGCAGGCCTTCCGCGAGGCTGCCTTCGTACTCCTTGGGCACATCGACAAAGAGGTATCCGTCCGATGCGAGCCTGCTGGCAGCGGCCTTGAGGAATTGAACCGGATCAGAAACGTGCTCCAGAACCTGGGACGCGAAGATCAGATCATACCTCTCGTCCGCCGTCGGGCTGGTTCCGGCACTCAGATCGTCGAAGGAGACCGTTGCATATGGAAACAGCCGCTGTGGAATACTGCCGTCACCGCCGAGGTCGAGCACGCTGAATGGTCGGATCGCCGGAAATACCGACATGACATCGTGATATTCCCGCAACCGCTCCATGTAGTAGCTGGAGAGATGATCGGCAAAGACCGGTATCAGCGGTTCGTAACCCGGCTCCACCGCCAGACGTTCACGGTTGTAATCATCGTTCCGGTAGCCGGTATAAAGCCACCCGGCCTCCTGATCCGTTAAGCGGCGCGCGAAGAATGCAAAGTCGCAGAGCGGGCAGTAGCATATCTCCGTCGTGTCGGCGCTGAGGCGGCAGCGCTTAACAAGGAAAGCGGCGATGGTCGCTGGCGTGGTGCGAGTTGCTCCGCCGCAGATCAGGCAGCACGGCGTGTCCTGGGTCATTGCGTCATCCGGCAGACTGGTGAGGTCCACCTTGTCGCGATGGCCGTTCCGCGACGTATGCGCCGAACCAGCCTCAGGTGAGCTGATCTCGCTCTAGCAAACGATCGGCGACCCATCATAATCATTATCCGGAAAGCCTCCGGTTTCAGCCTGCGCCGTACAGCGCCACCGCGTTGTTCAGGAAGAAGTCGCGCCGCTTCTCCTCCGGCACCGGCATCGGCAGCACCATGTCGGGATCGTCATAATCCCAGTGCGGATAATCGGTCGCGAACAGCAGCCGGTCCCAGCCGATCCAGTCGATCGCGTCCAGCACCTGCTCGCGCTTCGCCGGTTCTTCCATCGGCTGGGTGGTCAGCCAGACCGACTCGTGGATGTATTCCGACGGCAGCCGCTTCAGATGCGGCGTCTCCACGCGCAGCCGGTTCCAGATCTTGTCGAGCCGCCAGGACAGCGACGGCAGCCAGGCGAAGCCGGCCTCGATCAGCACGAGCTTGCAAGTCCGGGAATGCGCTCGAACACGCCCTCGATCACCATCGACGTCAGGAAGGCCTGGCTGGATTGCGCGTGCCCGACCATGTCCTCGATGTAATAGGACGGCCAGCCGGAGCCGCTGACCGGATAGCCGCCGAAGCCGAACGCGTGCACGCCGACCGGCAGACCGGCCGCGGCGGCGGCCTCATACAGCTTTCCAGTAGCGCTTCTGCCCCGGCGGCTCGCTGGTCCGGCTCAGCATCAGCACCTGGGCGAAATGCGGATCGCCGGCGTATTTCTCCAGTTCCGCGACCGCGGCGTCGGCGTCCTCATACGGCACGACGATGGAGCCCTTGAGGCGCGGTTCCGGCTCCAGCCACTCGTGCAACACCCATTCGTTCATGGCGTGGCAGACCGCCGCGCCGAATTCCCGGTTCTGATACGACTGGCCGTTGTCGCCGGTCGGATTGAGAATGCCGAGCACGCAGTTGTTCTGGTCCAGCAATTGCTTTTGCAGGAACGACAGGGAACTGCCCTGGACGGCCGCCCTCGGGCGGATAGGCATCGCGGCGGGACGCGTTGGGCTGGCCCTTCGGATAGGCCGGCCCCTTCTGATACGCCTGCCGCGGGCGCGCGCCGAAGGTCTGCATGTGCTCGATCCAGCGCTTCTCCAGATACGGATGCAGCGCCTTGTCGCTGCTGCGCTGCGGATGGATGTCGCAGTCGGCGGTGGCGAGCTTCGACGGATTGGCCGGAGCCGGAAGCGGACGCGAGGTGACCTGAACGTTCATCAGCGGTACTCCCTTGCCGCAATCGTGCACCAGAACGCGCCAAGGTCAACTGTAGACGCGTCAACTGAAGATGCGTTGATCAATCTACTGCAACCGAGGATAGGTCGCACGCGGATTGTCGATCATGATCTTGCGGACCAGATCCGCGGGCAGGCCGTGCGGCAGCACCTCATCGTCGTCGAACTGCCAGTGCGGGTAGTCGGTCGAGAACAGCAGCAACTCGTCTGATTCCATGTGGTCCAGCAGCTTCAGAAGCCCGCCTCGTCCGGCGGCGCGTCGCAGGGCTGGATGGTCAGGCGCACATTGGTCTTCACGATCTCGGTCGGCGAGCGGTCCAGCCACGGCACTTCCATCCGCAGCCCGCGCCAGAACTTGGACAGGCGCCACAGATGCGCCGGCAGCCAGGTGAAGCCGGATTCCAGCAGCACGACCTTCAGGTCGGGGTATTTGACGAACACGCCTTCGCAGATCAGAGAGGACAGCGCCTGCTGGAAGCCGGCCGCCTGGGCTGCGTAGTCCTCGGTGTAATAGCTGGGCCAGCCGATCGGCGTGACCGGATGGCGATAGGCGCTGCCGGCATGGATGCCGATCGGTCAGGCCGTGGCGTTCGGCGGCCGCATAGATCGGCCAGTAATGCCGCTTGCCCAGCGGCATGATCGCCCATCACCAGCATCAGCACCTGCACGAAGCGGGGGTCGCCGGCCAGGCGCTCGATCTCGTCAACCGCCATTTCGGGGTTCTGCACCGGCACCACGATCGAGGCCCGCAGCCGCGGTTCCTTGTCCAGCCACTCCTTCGCCATCCAGTCGTTCACCGCGCGGGCGAACGCCGCGCCCATGTCCTCGCTGAACAGCAGCTGCACGCCGTACAGGCAGTTGGCGATGGCGATGCTGGTCTTGAACGGATCGAGCGCGTGACGGCGCAGCAACGTCCAGGTCGGAGCCCGGCACCGCCCCCTCCGGCCGCCAGTCAGGCCGAGCGGTGAGGGGTGAATGGGCAGGGTAGGCGATGGAATTCAGCTCGTTCATGCCGCGCTGGTTGATGATGTCGCGCCAGTGATCGCTGAGATAAGGATGCAGCGCCTTCAGGTTCGGCACCGCGGGATGCAGGTCGCAGTCTATCCCGCCGCTCTCGATCGCCGTCATGGCTGCTCCCTTCTGTCGGCGCGCCCGGAGATATTGCGGAGCGCCCTCTCCCGGTCACACGGATACAACCGATTCGTCCGGACAGGAAATCCAAGCGTATGGATGACATGGCGGATTTAGTGTGCGACGGCCGGTTCCGTTCCGGCCAAAACGCCGCTATGCGTCGCCCCGATCGACCGCGCCCCCCGTCTTGGTTCGGCTTGCATGGTTCGGCTTGTCCGCACCCTGTCGCGTCAGACGGGTTCGGCCAAGCCGAACCATGATGCTCAGACTCTGAAGGACTTCACTCATGCACCCCATGACGCGCCCATCCGGCCGCTCCCCCGACGCTCTGCGCGCCGTCTCCATGGTCACCGGCTTCTCCCGCCACGCCGAAGGCTCCTGCCTGATCCGCATGGGCAACACCGAGGTGCTGTGCGCCGCCAGCGTCGAGACCCGCGTGCCGCCGTTCCTGCGCAACTCCGGCCTCGGCTGGGTCACCGCGGAATACGGGATGCTGCCCCGCGCCACCCACACCCGCGGCGACCGGGAGGCGGCGCGCGGCAAGCAGTCCGGCCGCACGCAGGAGATCCAGCGCCTGATCGGCCGCGTCGCTGCGCGCCGTGGTCGACCGCCAGGCGATGGGCGAGATGTCGATCACCCTCGACTGCGACGTGCTGAATGCCGATGGCGGCACACGCTGCGCCTCGATCACCGGCGCCTGGGTCGCGCTGTCGCTGGCGTTCCGCCATCTGGTGAAGATGAACGTGCTGAAGACCGTGCCGCTGATCGGCCAGGTCGCCGCCGTGTCCTGCGGGATCGTCGAGGGCACGCCGGTGCTCGACCTGGATTATGACGAGGATTCCAGCGCCGACGCCGACGCCAACTTCGTGCTGACCAGCGACGGCGGCATCGTCGAGATCCAGGCCACGGCGGAAAAGACTGCGTTCAACGAGGACCAGTTCCACGACCTGCTCGGCCTCGCCCGCACCGGCACCACCGCGCTGTTCGCGGCGCAACGCCAGGCGCTGGGCGACTGATGGCCCGCAAGCTCGCACGCGGCAGCAAGCTTGTTCTCGCCAGCCACAACAAGGGCAAGCTGCGCGAGATCGAGGCGCTGCTGCGCCGCTCGGCATCGAGGTCGTCTCCGCCGGCGCGCTGGGGTTGCCGGAACCGGAGGAGACCGCGCCGGATTTCGCCGGCAATGCCCGGATCAAGGCGCTGGCGGCGGCGACGGCGAGCGGGCTGCCGGCGCTGTCGGACGATTCCGGCTTCTGCGTCGCCGCGCTGGGCGGCGCACCCGGCGTCTAGTCGGCGCGCTGGGCGGGGCCGGCGAAGGATTTCGCCGCCGCGATGGCGACTGGTGAACGAGAAGATCGGCGACAACCCCGACCGCCGAGCGTGGTTCATCGCCGCGCTGTGCCTCGCCTGGCCGGACGGGCATACCGAGACGTTCGTCGGCCGCATCGACGGCACGGTGGTCTGGCCGCCGCGCGGCGAGAAAGGGTTCGGCTACGATCCGATGTTCGTCCCGGCGGGCGCCACGCAGACCTTCGGCGAGATGGATCCGCGACGCCAAACACGCCGTCAGCCATCGCGCCCGCGCGTTCGCCCAGGTGCTGGCATCCTGCTTCGGATGATGTAGCATGTCAGCAGGACACTGCAATAGGCGGCGGCCGGGACAAATGGGGAAATCGCATGTGGACATCGCGCCGTGCTTGCGGCGGTCTTGTTACTGCCGGCAGCGCGACTGCCGACGACGGCGGCGTCTGCCGCGATGCCGGACACCGTCAAGATCGGCATCCTCAATGACATGAACGGCCCGTTCGCCGACCAGTCCGGGCGCGGATCGGTCGTCGCCGCGCAGATGGCGGCCGAGGATTTCGCCGCCGAAGGTGCCGGCCCGTTCAAGGTCCAGATCCTGTCGGCCGACCATCAGAACAAGGCCGATGTCGGCACCGAGATCGTGCGCGCCTGGATCGATCGCGACGGCGTCGCGCGCGATCGCCGACTCGGTGAATTCCGGCGTCGGACTGGCCGTCAACACGGTAATGGCGGAGAAGCATCGGACGTTTCTGGCCACGAATGTCGGCACCTCCGACCTGACCGGCAAGTTCTGCCAGCCGACCACCGTCCAATGGACGATGGACACCTACGCCCTGGGCAGCACCATCGCTCGGGCGATGATGCAGCAGGGCGGCGACACCTGGTATTTCATTTCCTTCGACTATGCACTGGGCGCGGCGCTGGAGCGGGATGCAACGGCGACGCTGACCAGCCTCGGCGGCAAGGTGCTGGGATCGGTCAAGCATCCGCTGGGGACAGCGGATTTTTCATCGTATCTTCTGCAGGCACAGGCCTCCGGCGCCAAGGTCGTTGCGCTGGCCGATACCGGCGCCGACCTGATCAATGCGGTGAAGCAGGCGGCCGAATTCGGTCTGACGCAGAAGCAGATGCTCGCCGGGCTGTTCACCCAGATCGTCGATGTCGACGCCATCGGGCTGAAAGCCGCACAGGGCCTGACGGTGACCGAAGCGTTCTACTGGGACCTGAACGACGCCACGCGCGCCTTCGCCCGCCGTTTCGGCCAGCGCTTCAACGGCACGCGTGCCGACCGCCAATCAGGCCGGCGTCTATTCGTCCGTGCTGGCCTATCTGCACGCGGTCAAAGCCGCGCAGACCGATCGACGGCGAGGAGGTGGTTGCCGCAGATGCGCAAGGCGCCGATCGAGGACAAGCTGTTCGGCACCGTCACGGTGCGTCCGGACGGGCGAGCGGTGCATGACATGTACACGTTCAGGGTCAAGGCCCCCGAGGAATCGAAGTCCCGCTGGGACGATCTATCAACGTGCTGGCGACGGATCCCCGGCGACCGAGGCCTTCCGCCCGCTGCGACAAGGGCGGCTGCAAACTGGTTCAGAACTAGGACGGATACCATGACCGAAATGACCAAGTGAACTACCTGGCCGGGCGCGATGTACGACCTGCTGCAAGCGAACGACGTGACGCAGTTCGCCTACGTGCCGGATGCCGGCCACAAGGTGCTGATCGACCGCTCGCTGGCCGATCCCGGACGTGCATTCGGTGCCGCTGACGACCGAGGAAGAAGGCGTCGCCATGGTCGTCGGCGCCGACCTCGGCGGGCCAGCGGCGGTGCTGCTGATGCAGTCCTCCGGCGTCGGCAACATGCATCAACATGCTGTCGCTGACCCAGGGCGTGCCGCTTCCCGTTCCTGACGCTCGTGTCGATGCGCGGCGAGTTCGGCGAGGGCAATCCCTGGCAGTTCGCCATGGGCCAGGCGGTGGAGCCGGTGCTGAAGGCGATGGGCGTGATCGTGCTGCGCGCGGACCATCCCGGCGACGTCATTCCCTGCGTCAGTGCCGCGATCACCATGGCCTTCCAGTGCCGGCCAGCAGGTGGCCGTGCTGCTGACCCAGCGCCTGATCGGCGCGAAGAAGTTTTAAGGCGGGAGCAAGCAAGCATGGCCAAATTGAACAAGCTGCAGACTGCGACGTTGCCGGATGCGGTGCTCGATCGCCGCCAGGCGGTGCCGGCATTGATCGAGAACCCGGACGACTTCCTGATGGTCGCCGGCCTCGCCGGCACCGCGTGGGAACTGTCGGCGCTGACGCATGAATAGCCCGCGTCTGTTCGGCCTGGGCGGCGCGATGGGCGCGGCGCCGATGATGGGCCTGGGGCTGGCGCTGGCGCAGCCGAAGCGGCGCGTGCTGGTGGCGACCGGTGACGGCGAGCTGCTGATGAATGTCGGCGCGCTTGCAACGATCGCGCTGCAGAACCCGCCCAACCTGACGATCATCTGCGTGGACAATGGTCACTACGGCGAGACCGGCAACCAGGACAGCCACACCGGCCTGGGCGTGCGGCTGGATGTGATCGCCGCCGGCTGCGGTTTCCCGGTCGTGCACGTGATCAACACCGAAGCCACCGGATCGGTGACGAACAAGCCGGTCGATTTCACGTCGACGACGAATTGCGCATCCTTGTGGATCGCCGACATGTCGCGCGCCAACATCACGCCGACCTTGTCGGCAAAGATCTCCTCGCCGGTATTGTCGACCACGCCGCAACGGTCGCCGTCGCCGTCAAAGCCTAAGCCGACATCGGCCTTGTGCTGCAGCACCGCGTCGCGGATCGCATGCAGCATCTCCATGTCTTCGGGATTCGGATTGTACTTTGGAAAGGTGTGGTCGAGTTCGGTGTCGAGCGGGATCACCTCGCAGCCGATCGCCTCCATCACCTGAGGTGCAAACGCGCCCGCGGTGCCGTTGCCGCAGGCGACGACCACCTTCAGCTTGCGCTTCAGTTTCGGGCGATTGGTGAGATCGGCGATATAGCGCGCCGGGAAATTCTCGTGGAATTGATAGGAGCCGCCCTCCCTGTTGTTGAACTCGGCGTTGAGCACGATCTCCTTCAACCGCGTCATCTCGTCCGGGCCGAAAGTCAGCGGGCGGTTGGCGCCCATCTTGACGCCGGTCCAGCCATTGTCGTTATGCGACGCCGTCACCATGGCGACGCAGGGCACGTCGAGCTCGAACTGCGCGAAATACGACATCGGCGTGACCGCGAAGTCCGACGTCGTGGACCTTGCAGCCTGCTGCCATCAGGCCGGAGATCAGCGCGTATTTGATTGAGGCCGAGTAGCCGCGGAAATCGTGGCCGGTCACGATCTCCTGCTTCACCCCGAGTTCAGCGATCAGCGCGCCGAGCCCCATGCCCAGCGCCTGCATGCCCATCAGATTGATTTCCTTGTTGAACAGCCAGCGCGCGTCATATTCGCGAAACCCGGTCGGCTTCACCATCGGCTCGGATTCGAAGGCATAGGTATTCGGCACCAGCACGGATTTCGGCTTCGGAAACATCAACTTAGCCTCTTGGAAAACGCGGAAAGGGCAACGCTAAAGCCATAGCCAAAGCGCAAGCGCAGCGGAAGGCGGGATCGGCAGCTTATGGCTGATAATTGCGGCAGATTTGCTAATTGCGGTAAATGCAGAGCCGAGTCGCCCTACTCACCCCAGGCGGGCAATTTCCGCGATGATGACAAACTTCAAGGGGTGCGAGGCGCGCTGCTCGGTGTCCCGGGCCAGCTTTTACTGCTCCAGCACCAATCGGCCGTTGGCGTATTCGAACCGCTTCAGCTTCGACAAAAACGACAGGCCGAGCAGGTTCTCCGACAGCGCCTCGTCCGGCAGCACCATGGCGTCGACATCGCGGACGATGAGGCCGCCAAGGTCGATCATGGAGAGGCGGGCGCGCGCCGCCTTGATGGTGCCGTTGGCGGTGGACACGGTCGCGGTGTAGTCGCCCCGCGCGGGGCGCAGGCCAAAACGGGCGGCGGATTTCTCGTTCAGCGCCACCAGCGAGGCGCCGGTATCGACCATGAAGTCGATGCGCTGGCCGTCGATGCGGCCGTCGGTGGCGAAATGGCCGCGGGCGTCGCGGGGAATGCTGAGGCTGCGGCCACCGGCCTGCGCCACGGTGACGGCGTTTCGCGAAACGGTGGTGGCCGAAGCCTGCGCCGGCGTCATCCGGTCCGCCATTTTCGCCATGAAAGTGCCGAGGCCGATCAGGATGGCCGCGATGATCAAAATGTTACGCATGACGCCACCTACTTCGGGACCCGTCGATTTCACCATGCCGGCCACCTAACGGCGACTGACAACGACGAAAGAGCCTCGCCATTTTGGCGAAAAGGATGAGCGAAGTGTTAACGCCACGCTGCCTGGCAATGACGAGGGGTCAGGTGCCGCGCGGCTTGACCCGCCTCGTCGGCATCGCGCTCGCGGGATCTTCCGGCCAGGGATGCCGGGGATAGCGCCCGCGCAAATCGGTGCGGACCGCGGCGTAGCTGCCGCGCCAAAAACCGGGGAGATCGCGCGTCACCTGCACCGGCCGCTGCGCCGGGGACAATAGTTCCAGCACCAGCGGCACCTTACCCCTTGCGATCGATGGATGGGTGTCGAGCCCGAACAATTCCTGCAGCCGGACGGCGATGGTCGGGCCCTGCTCGGCCTCATAATCAATCGCCAGCTGCGTTCCGGTCGGCGCCTCGAAATGCGTCGGCGCCTCGCGGTCCAGCCGCACCCGCAATTCCCATGGCAACAGCGACATCAACGCATCGGAGAGATCGCCGGCGGAAAATTCCTTCAGCGAAATCTTGTCGTAGAGCGCCGGCATCAGCCAAGCCTCGCGCTGGTCCGCGAGCGCGTCGTCTGACAGATCAGGCCAGCTTTCGCCTTCGGCCTTGCGCAAGAACATGACGCGGTCGCGCCATTGCTTCAGCGCCTTCGACCACGGCAGTTTGTCGAGCCCGGCGGCGGCCAGGCCATCGGCAAAGCTGCGCGCGGTCGCGGCCGATGGCGACAATGTCATCGGCGCTTCGGCCATCGTGATCGCGTGCAGCGTCCGCTTGCGGCGGGCGCGTAAGCCCATCGCGCCACGGTCGAAGGAAATCTCTTCGGTGCTTTCGATCTGGTCGGCGAAGCGTTGCTCGATCTCCTCCTGCGTGATCGGCGCCGCCAGCAGGATGCGGCCGCTTGCCGCCGTGCCGGTCAATTCGCCGACCGCGATATAGGCCGCGCGTGCCAGCGCGGAGGTCTGCTCGACGCCGGCACCGCGGCCATTGGCGAGCACAAAGCTGCCATTGCCGCGGTTCTTTGCCACGCGATCGGGGAAGGCAAAGGCCAGCATGACGCCGGTCGAAAGCTCTTCGTCGGGCGAGTGCGCGTCTCTCCGTTCCCCTCCCCCTTGCGGGGAGGGGTCGGGGTGGGGGTGCCACGAACTCGGACCGCCGTCGTGGACCCCCCACCCCGACCCTCCCCCGCAAGGGGGGAGGGGGAAGAGAGCACGCGTTCCGAGGACGCAACCTGCCGCGCCCAGCGTTGCGCCAGGCTGCGCGCGCTCGAGGCGCGCTGCGAGCGGTCGCGGCGGAACTGGTCGAGCCTGACGTCGAGATCGACGCTGTCGCCGCCAAGCCCGCGCTCGGTCAGGATGGCGGCGATCTCCGCAGCCTCCCGCCCGGCGCCAAGCCGCGCCGAAATCGACGATCATGCGCGCCAGCCGCGGCGGCAGCGCCAGCGCACGCAGGCTGTTGCCTTCCGACGTGATCCGGCCGTCGGCATCGAGCGCGCCGAGTTCGGTCAGCAGGCTCTTCGCCTCCTTCCAGGCCGGCGCCGGCGGGGAAATCGAGGAAGGCGAGCCCGGAAGGATCGCTGACGCCCCATTGCGCGAGGTCGAGCACCAGCGAGGAAAGATCGGCGGAAAGAATTTCCGGCTGGGTGTACGCGGCAAGCGAAGCCGTTTGCGGTTCATCCCACAATCGGTAGCAGATCCCCGGCTCGGTGCGACCAGCGCGGCCGCGGCGTTGATCGACGGCGGCGCGCGAGGCGCGCACGGTCTCAAGCCGCGTCAGGCCGATGTCCGGCTCGTAGCGCGGCACCCGCGCCATGCCGGAATCGACCACGATGCGGACGCCCTCGATGGTCAGCGAAGTTTCGGCGATCGAGGTTGCGAGCACCACCTTGCGGCTACCCTTCGGGGCCGGCGCGATGGCGCGGTCCTGCACGCTGGCGTCGAGCGCGCCGAACAGCGGCACGATCTCGATTGCCTTGTCGTGGATGCGCTCTTCGACAAAATTCTGGGTGCGGCGGATTTCGGCGGCGCCCGGCAAGAACGCCAGCACCGAGCCGGGATCGGCGCGCAGCGCGGTTGCGATCGCATCCGCCATCTGCCGCTCCAGGGGCGCATCGACCTTGCGGCCGAGATAGCGCGTCTCGACCGGAAAGGCGCGGCCCTCACTCGCGACCACCGGCGCATCATCCAGCAGTCTTGCGATGCGCGCGCCATCGAGCGTCGCCGACATCACCAGAATGCGCAGATCCTCGCGCAGGCCGGTCTGCGCGTCGCGCGCCAGAGCCAAGCCGAGATCGGCATCGAGCGAGCGCTCGTGAAACTCGTCGAACAGCACCGCGGCGACGCCGTCGAGCTCGGGGTCGTCGAGAATCTCCCGCGAGAAGATGCCTTCGGTGACCACTTCGATGCGCGTCGCGCGCGAGACCTTTGAGCCGAAGCGGACGCGGTAGCCGACGGTGTCGCCGGCGCGCTCGCCCAAGGTCTTCGCCATCCGTTCGGCGCTGGCGCGGGCCGCGATCCGCCGCGGCTCCAGCACGATGATCTTCTTGCCTTTCGCCCATGGCTCGTCCAGCAGCGCCAACGGCACCCGCGTGGCCTTGCCGGCCCCCGGCGGCGCCACCAGCACCGCGGCGTGGCCGCCTTGCAGCGCGCGCGCGAGCTCGTCGAGCACCGCGTCGATGGGAAGATGAGTGTCGAAGCTGCGGGGCACCAGTTCACCACGACGTCATGCCCGGCCCTGTGCAGGGCATCCACGTCTTTCTTGAGCGGTCAGGAAACAGGACGTGGATGGCCGGGACAAGCCCGGCCTGACGGAATTTGCGATCGCTTCAGTCCTCGGCCCGGCCGCCCGGCCAACGCTCTCGTAGGTGAACCCGTGCGCCGCCATGTCCTCGGGGCGGTAGACGTTGCGCAGGTCGACCACGACCGGCTGCTTCATGACGCTCTTCAGCCGATCCAGATCGAGGGCGCGGCACCGCACCGATTCGGTCACGATCACCATGGCGTCGGCGCCGGTCACGCACTCATAGGGGTCGTTGCAATAGTGGATATCGGGCAATTCCTTGCGCGCCTGCTCGTTTCCGACCGGATCATGCGCGCGCACTTTGGCATCCATATCCGCAGCCCCGTCACCAGCGGGATCGACGGCGCGTCGCGCATGTCGTCGGTGTCGGGCTTGAAGGTGAGGCCAGCACCGCCACCGTCTTTCCGCGCAGGTTGCCGCCGGCGACATTCAAGACCTTGCGCGCCATCGCGCGCTTGCGGTTGTCGTTGACGCTGAGTACCCGCTTCGACGATGCGCAGCTGAACGTCGTGGTCCTGCGCGATCTTGACCAGCGCGCGGGTGTCCTTCGGGAAACAGGAGCCGCCGAACCCGGGCCCGGCATGCAAGAACTTGCTGCCGATGCGGTTGTCGAGCCCGATGCCGCGCGCGACCTCCTGGACATCGGCGCCGACCTTTTCGGAGAGATCCGCGATCTCGTTGATGAACGTGATCTTGGTCGCAAGGAACGCGTTGGCGGCGTATTTGATCAGTTCCGCCGTGCGCCGCGCGGTGTACATCAGCGGGGCCTTGTTGACCGACAGCGGCGGGTAGATGTCGCCGACACCTTTCGCGCGCGTTCGTCGGAGGTGCCGACCACGATCCGGTCGGGGACGTTGAAGTCGCGGATCGCCGCGCCCTCGCGCAGGAATTCCGGATTTGAGGCGACTTCCACGTCGGCCGACGGATTGGCCTCGCGAATCAACCGCTCGACCTCGTCGCCGGTGCCGACCGGCACGGTCGACTTTGTCACCACCAACGTGAAGCCGGACAGGGCGCCGGCAATCTCACGCGCCGCGGCGTAGACATAGGAAAGATCGGCATGGCCGTCGCCGCGCCGCGACGGCGTGCCGACCGCGATGAACACCGCATCGGCCTCCGCCACCGGTCCGGCAAGGTCGGTGGTGAAATCGAGCCGCTTGTCCTTCACATTGGCCGCGACCAGCGCATCGAGCCCGGGCTCGAAGATCGGGATCTCGCCGCGGTGGAGGGCTTCGATCTTGCCGGCATCCTTGTCCACGCAGGTGACATGGTGGCCGAATCCGCAAAACACGCCCCCGACACCAGCCCGACATAGCCCGTGCCAATCATGGCAATCCGCATGGAACAACCTGCTCTCTATGGTTAACGATCGAAGATGTTCGACCGCCTCTTAGAACATTTGGCGGCGCCGGGGAAAGCGCAAATGCACGGCAAAACTGGCATGTCATTTGTATGGGTAAGGGGAAAGCAACCGATCCGGTCGATGATGCCCAGGAAGCGCGCCGAAACAGGACAGTCATGACAGTAAACGGCACAGGGGGTGTCCTCGCCCGATTGGCGGCTCCCGCAGATGGACGCGTGGATTGGGTGGACTACGCCAAGGGCATCTGCATCGTCATGGTCGTGATGATGCATTCGGTCCTGGGCGTGGAGGCGGCGGCCGGCGAGAGCGGCTTCATGCACGCCGTCGTCATGTTCGCAAAACCGTTCCGGATGCCGGATTTCTTCCTGATTTCAGGCCTGTTCCTGTCGGTCGTGATCGACCGCGACTGGCGCACTTTTCTCGACCGCAAGGTGGTGCATTTCGCCTATTTTTACCTGCTATGGGTGACGATCCAGTTCGGCTTCAAGGCGCCGGCCTTCGCCGCCGAGACCAGCTGGGGCCATGCCGGCTATCTTTATCTGGAATCCTTCATCGAGCCGTTCGGCACCTTGTGGTTCATCTATCTGCTGCCGATCTTTTTTGTCGTCACAAAACTGACACGTAAAGTTCCGCAGCCCGCGATTATCGCCTTCGCCGCGGGGCTCGAGATGGCGCATGTCGCGACCGGCTGGACGTGATCGACGAATTCTGCGCGCGCTTCGTCTATTTCCATGCCGGCTACATGCTCGCGCCTTACGTGTTCAAGCTGTCGGACCGCGCCCGCGCACATCCTTTTGCCGCCCTGACGAGACTGGCGCTGTGGGCGCTGATCAAT
>CAVYTN010000023.1:0-361389 GCA_963771475.1 uncultured Alphaproteobacteria bacterium
CCCGAGGCGGTGAAGCGCGCCCAGACGTTGTCCTCGCCGGACCCTTTGTCCCCATTCGTTTTGGCAGCGTGGAACACGTGGACGGTGATCGCAAGCCCGTCATTGGTGGTGAACACCGCGTGCCCGGCCTCCTGCGCCTGCACGTCGGCATCCGCCTTGACCGACATCAACGTCAGCGTCTCCAGCGCGCGGCTGACGTCGTCGACCTTGTAGTCCTCCAGCTTCGGATGATCGGCCGGCTGCATCAGCGCGAACTTGCCGTCGGCCTTGCCGAACACCAGCGCATTGTCGTTGACGGTCACCGAGGCGATCCGGTCATGCCCGATATTGGCGATGTCGCGGTCCAGCCACAGCGCCGGATCGGCATCCGCTTCGATGCTGCCCTGGGCCAGCCAGGCCTGGTTTTCGTCCGGGCGGCGGACATAGACCTCCTCCGCGCCGCTGCCCTGGCTGCGCACCCGCCGGTGGCCGATGATCACCGCGATCACCGGCTTGCCCGCACCGTCCACCAGCGTCAGCAGGTCGGAGGCCGCGGTCTTGCCGTTCGGGTCTTCGACGCCCAGCCGCGCGAACTCCGACGGTTCGCTGGTGCGCGGTTCGCTCAGGCGCAGCTCCGTCAGGCCGGTCAGCAGGCCGCGCAGCTTCGTCTCCTGCACCGGGTAGTCGTGCATCGACGCGATGCCCCATTGGCCGTCGGGGCGCTTCTCGATCGTCAGCGTCTTGCCCTGGTGCGCGATCTCCAGCTTCGCGACGGAGCCCAGCTTCGCCGCAAGGTCGGGGAACATCAGTCCGCCGGTGGCGATCGAGGTCTGCTCCGCCGGTTCGGTGCGGGTGCCGAAATACCAGCCACCCCCCACCGCCACCACGCCACACACCCCCAGCAGCGCCACCGTGCTCGGTTTCATGTCCGTTTTTCCTTCAGGCCCGAGCGCGGGCGCGCCGGCGGGATTGCACGATGCCCATGATGATGGCGAGGATCGTCAGCAGGGCCGGCACCAGCACGATGGTGAAGATGCGCAGTTCGGTCTCCAGCCGGTCGATGTTGTGGTTCAGCGCCAGTTGCACGGCGCGCAGCTTCTGGCGGGTCTGCCAGCACGTCCTGCCGAGCGGCGTCGATCGCGGCGCGCTGTTCGGGGGTGATGACGGCCTCGGTCTTGCCCCCGTTGGCACTCGTATCGCCGCCGCCGGTGCGCAGCGTCCGCAACTGCTTCTCGACATCGTCCAGATGCGCCTGCAGCGCCTTTTCGGTCTGGCGGAACTGCGCCTCGGCCTCGCCCTGCATGCGCTGCACCAGGGTGAAGGGGCGGTTGGTGTCGCCACGTCCGCGCAGCCCGATCAGCGCGTCGCTGCCGGCGAGGGTGCCGATCAGGTTGGCGACGAAGGGGCCGTTGTCGGCGAAGGGCGTGGCGGTCTGCTGGCCGAAGAAATCGGCGACGCGCACCCAGAACCGGTCGGCGAGGATATCGCTGTCGGCCACCACCACCATGTTGGCGGGGCCGTCCGTCTGCGCCTTGTAGGCCGGGAAATCGGCGGGACGCTTCTGGTCGCCGGTCAGCGGCGGCGGGCCGGAGAACGCGGATTTCAGCACGCCTCGCACCCGTGCGGCGATGACCCTTGGGCCGCCCGCGACCTTGAAGTCGGACAGGACCTTGGCGGGCTCCGGCGTCTTCACCTGGTCGACCGGGATGATGCCGCTCTGGTCGCTGGTGGTCAGCAGCGGGGTGAAGTCGATCGACGCCTTCGGATCCTTGGCGATGAAGCCCGAGGAGGCGACGGTGATCTGCTGCAGATCCGCCGTGGCCGGGTCATTGTGGTTGATGCCGTCGCGGATGGAGAACCAGGCCGGATAGTTGACCGCCTGCACCCGGTCGTTGCCGCCGGCCCGCACGCGCCACGCGCCGGTCAGGTCGCCGACGACTTTCGCCGGATCGAACTGGATCCCCCAGGCGTCGAACAGCGGCTTCAGGTCGGACGATGTGTCCGTGGGCGGCATGCCGGTGGGTGAGGGCGTGGCGGCCAGCGCCTCCGACCAGGGATCGACCATCACCATCAGCTTGCCGCCGCGCATGACGAACTGGTCGATCGCATAGAGCGTGGCCGGCGAGAGGTCGCGCGCCTCGGCCACCAGCAGCACCTGGATGTCGGGATCGATGACCTGCGCGTTGGTCGGCACGGTCTTCACCGTGTTGGTCTGCCGCAGCAGCGTGGCCGACGCATAGGGCTGGCTCTGCCGGCCCATCATCATCGCCTGCGGGTCGCCGTCCAGCGGCAGCGAGGACATCACGCCGACCACCGGCCGCTTCGGGTTGGACAGCTCGTAGATCAGCTTGGTCAGGTCGTATTCCAGGAAGCGCTCGCGATCGGCCTGGAAGAATGGGATGGTGCGCTCGTCATCCTCCAGGTTGGTGCCGGCGAGGCCGAAATAGATCTGCGAGCCGCCCTGATCGAGCGGCACGCCCTGCAGCCCGTAGGCCATCGCGCGGTCTTCGGTGTCGCTGAACGGTTCGGGATCGTAGAACTCCAGCTTCACCTTGCCGCCGGAGATGGAGGCGTAGTCGCGCAGCATCTCCCGCACATGGTCGGCATAGGTGCCGTAGGCCGGCACGGTGGTGCCCAGCTGGCGGGAGTAGAACAGGCGCAGCGTCACCGGCTCTTTCAGGCCGGCCAGGATCTGCCGCGTGCCGGGCGACAGGGTGTAGATATGCCCCTGGGTCGGATCGACCTGCACGTTGGCAAGCCGCGCGTCGGCGAACATGTTGATGCCGATGACGATGCGCCAGCACGGCGATGACGCCGACGATGGAGTAGGTGGTCCGGCGCATCACGATCAGTCCGCCTTCCGCTGGTCGACCAGGACGGTGTTCAGGAACAGCCAGAACCCGATGAAGGTGGCGAAGTAGATCAGGTCGCGCAGCGAGATGATGCCGCGGGTGAAGTCGCTGAACCGGTCGATCACCGCGAGCCGCCGGGTGAAGGCGCCCATCGCCGGCACGTTCTTCGACAGGAAGTCGTTGACGATCGGATGCGAGGCGACGGCGAAGACGAAGCAGATCGCGACCGCCAGCACGAAGGCGATGACCTGGTTGCGCGTCACCGCCGACATCGCCGCGCCCACCGACAGGAAAGCGCCGGCGATCAGCAGGCGAGCCCAGATAGCCCGAGGCGATCACGCCATTGTCCGGCTGGCCCAGGATGTTCACCGCGATGACGAAGGGAAAGGTCAGCACCAGCGCGATGGCGCAGAAGACCCACGCCGCGAGGAATTTGCCGACCACCGCCTGGCCCTGGGTGATCGGCAGCGTCAGCAGCAGCTCGATCGTGCCCAGCCGCCGCTCCTCGGCCCAGAGCCGCATGGTGATCGCCGGGATCAGCAGCAGGAAGACCCAGGGGATGAAGGTGAAGAACGGATTGAGGTCGGCCTGGCCGCGATCGAAGAAATTGCCCAGATTGAAGGTCAGCGCGCCTTGCAGCACCAGGAAGATGACGATGAAGACGGTGGCGACGGGCGTGGCGAAATAGCCGGCCAGTTCGCGGCCGGCGATGGTCAGGATGTTCCGCATCAGGCTGCGTCCCTCGTCAGGCTGCGAAACACGTCTTCCAGCTTGCCGGAGGGATGCTGTGCTTCGAGCTCGCGCGGCGTGGCGTCGGCGACGATGCGTCCGCGGGCGATGACGATGGCGCGCGTGCAGACCGCGTCCACCTCCTCCAGGATATGGGTGGAGATGACGATCGCCTTGTCCGGCGCCATGCGCTCGATCAGTTGCCGCGACCTCGTGCTTCTGGTTGGGGTCCAGGCCGTCGGTGGGTTCGTCCAGCACCAGCACCGGCGGATCGTGCAGCAGCGCCTGCGCCAGGCCGACGCGGCGCTTGAAGCCTTTCGACAGCGTCTCCACCGGTTGCAGCCGGACGCCACGCAGGGTGGTCAGGTTCAGCGCGTGGTCGACGCGGTCGGCCAGTTCCCTGCCGGAGAAGCCGCGCACCTTGGCGCAGAAGCGCAGGAAGCGATTCGACCGCCATCTCCGGGTAGGTCGGCGCGCCTTCCGGCAGGAAGCCCAGCACCCTCCGTGCGGCGACGCCGTCGGTCTGCACGTCGTGGCCCTGGATGCGCGCGGTGCCGGCTGTCGGGATCATGAACCCGGCCAGCATGCGCATCGTGGTGGATTTCCCCGCGCCGTTGGGACCGAGGAAGCCCAGCACCTCGCCGCGCCGGACGTTGAAGGAGACGTTGTCGACCGCGGTGAATGTGCCGAAGCGCTTGGTCAGGCCTTCGATCTCGATCAGCGGCGTCTGCTCCGGTCGCATTCGCGGCGGATTGTTGCTGACTGCTTGCCACCTGCCCGTTCTCCTTCTGGCGTCGGCCCTTACTGGCGCGAGTCCGGCATGCCGGACAGGCGGCGGGATGGCAAGGTTTGGCCGCGAATGCAACCGGTTGAGGGCGACCTAACCGGATATTAACGCAGCGGAAAAATATCGCGGGCGCATGCGGCCACCGGACTGGGCTGCGTTTCAGTCGAACAACGAGTTGATCGCGCCCTGCCCAAGATCGGGATTGCCGGCCGCATGCTCCGGGGTTTGCAGGGCCCGCACCAGCGGGGCCGAGACGACGACCTTCTCCGCTTCCGGCATGCCCGGCACATGCGGCATCATGTCCGACAGCATCGATTCCACCTGCTGCAGATGCTGGATCGTGCGCCGGATTCGCTGGCCGGTGAGGTCCTGGAAGGCGCAGGCCTCGAAGATCGCGTTGACGTGGGTTTCCAGCTCTTCCATCGCCACCGGGTCCTTGCGGCCCTGGCGCGCCCAGTCGCCGATCGCTTCGGCCGCTTCCATGATGCGGTTGGCCGCCTGGTCGGTTGCCTCGACGACCGCCTCCAGCTCCAGCCCGCTGTTGCGGGTCGCGGCCGAGGGCAGCGAGATGATGCCGGTGATCTGCTCGCGGATCGCGGTCAACTGCCCGGTCAGGTTGGTCTCGCTGAAATCCATCAGTTCGACCGTGGCATGCACCTCGGCGCTGAGTTCGGCGATGCGCCGGTCGATGAAACTGCGCAGATCGGCGAGGTCCCCGCGCAGCGTCGAGCAAATCGCCTGCTGGATCTGGTCTGCCTGGTTCGCCACGTTGATCGCCTGCTGCCGCTTGAACGGCGATCGAACCATGTACCGGGTTAAGAAAGGGTGAATGGCCTGCGGCGCAGCAGCAAAAGCGCATTGCACACGACGCTGACCGAGGACAGCGCCATCGCCGCACCGGCGATCAGCGGACTGAGGTAGCCCAGCGCGGCGAGCGGAATGCCCAGCACGTTATAGGCGAATGCCCAGAACAGGCCCTGGCGGATCTTGCCGACGGTGCGGCGGGAGATGTCGATCGCCTCGGCCACCAGGTCCAGGTCGCCGCGCATCAGGGTGATGCCGGCGGTCTGCATCGCGACGTCGGTGCCGGTCCCCATGGCGATGCCGATATCGGCCGCGGCCAGGGCCGGGGCGTCGTTGATGCCGTCGCCCACCATGGCCACAGCCCGCCTTGGGCCCGCGCTGCGCAGGCGGGTCACCGCCTCGGCCTTGGCGGCAGGCAGGATGCCGGCCTGCACCGTCTCGATGCCGCACTGCGCCGCGACGGCCCGAGCGGCCGGTTCGGCGTCGCCGGTCAGCATCACCGTGTGCAGCCCCATTGCGTGCAGGCGGCCGATCGCGCGCGCGGCGCCTGGCTTGACGGTGTCGGTGAAGCCAAGCGTCGCGAGCAGGGCCGGAGCACGGGGTGATCTGGCCGAGATAGGACAGGGTCTGCTCGCTCTGCGCAGCCGGCGGAACGGTGATGCCGTGTTCGGTCATGAGCCGCGCATTGCCGAGAACGAGGCTGCGGCCGTCGATCGTGCCGGCGCAGCCCATGCCGGCGATCGCCCGGAAGCCGCTCACGGCGGCAGGTCAGCCGTGCAGTGCCCGTGGCCGCCTGGCGCACGGCCTCGGCCAGGGGATGCTCGCTGCCGCCCAGCAACGCTGCCGCTTCGGCCAGGCGATCCGCCGGCTCGATGCTGGCAAGTCGTGGCTTGCCGAGGGTGAGCGTGCCGGTCTTGTCGAAGGCGACGATGCGGACGGATCGCGCCTGCTCCAGCGCGGCGGCGTCGCGGATCAGGATGCCATGGCGGGCGGCAATGCCGGTGCCGGCCATGATCGCGGTCGGCGTGGCGAGGCCCAGCGCGCAGGGGCAGGCGATGACCAGCACGGAGACGGCGTTCAGCACCGCGGCGCTGATCGTCGCGCCGGCCAGCAGCCAGCCCGCCAGGGTGATCGCGGCGATGACCAGCACGACCGGCACGAAAACGGCGCTGACCCGGTCCGCCAGCCGCTGCACCGGGGGTTTGGTCTCCTGCGCCGTCTCGACGACGCGCACGATGCGCGCGAGTGTGGTCTCGGCGCCGGTGGCGGTGGTATCGATCGTCAGTTGCCCGTCCGTCGCGATGGTGCCGGCCGCGACGGTGTCGCCGGGGACGTGCTCGACGGGCAGGCTCTCCCCGGTCAGCATGGAGGCGTCGATCGCCGGCGCTGCCATTGAGGATGCGGCCGTCGACGGGTATGCGCTCGCCGGGGCGGACGATGACGCGATCGCCGACGCGGACCTGGTTGACGGGGATCGTGACGACGCTGCCGTCACGCTCGATCCGGGCGGTATCCGGCCGCAGTTGCATCAGCGCCGCGATCGCCGCCGCCGTGCCCCTGCGCGCTCGGGCTTCCAGGTATTTGCCGCCTAGGACGAAGGTGATCAGCAGGGCCGAGGAATCGTAGTAAAGCGCGTGAATATGGGGCTGGGTGAGCAGCATCCAGGTGGAAAGCCCCCAGGCTGCGGAGGTGCCGAGCGCGACGAGCAGGTCCATGTTGCCGGACAGGGCGCGGGCGGCGTTCCAGCCGGCGCGGTAGAAGCGGGCGCCGAAGCCGAACTGCACGATGCTGGCGAGGACGAACTGCGCCCAGGGCGGCAGCATCAGCGCCGGGACGGCCATGCCGATCAGCAGCGGGGCGGACAGGACGGCGGAGGCAATCAGGATCAGCCGGTCGTGCCGATCCTTCGGCGCCGCATCGGCGGGTGGTGCCTCGGGCCGGATTTCGCTGGGCGCCGTAGCCGGCTTTCTCCACCGCGCGGATCAGCGCGGTGGGGTCGGGGTGGATACCTGCGACGTGTGCGCGTTCGGTCGCAAGGTTGACGCTGGCGTGGGTGACGCCGGGGACGCGGTTCAGCACTTTCTCGACACGGCTGACGCAGGCGGCGCAGGTCATGCCGGTGATGGCGAGGGCAACGTTGTGCTCGTTATCCTGATCGGTCGTGGTCACCCGTGCGTCCATCGCGTGAATAAGGTGCGCGTCCACGGTCGGGTCAAGGATGCGTCAGGCGGTTGGTCTTTTCTTGGCGGATACGGAAAGCAGTTGGGGTCGAGGCGATACATAGCTGATCGAAAGTCCCGCACGACCCGAAACGGGCCGTGCGACTGCGATCACTGAGCCGCCGATGCGGCAAGTGAAACAACCTTGTCACGGTCGTCGCCACTGACTTCCTCCGATGCCGGCTCTAGATCTTTTTGGCGGGATGCACGGCGGATTTCGATTGCGAAAGCCGGTTCTGCTTCGGGCTTCGGGACTGTGCGTTTTGGCATGTTCTCCAGCGTCGCGCCGTTGGCGATATGCTCCTGGATACGAAGCACGTTTTGCCGACGCGATTCGTCGGGGTTGCGCCGATACGCTTCCACGGCATGGCCAAGGCAGGCTTCGAAATCCCAAACCATCCAGGCCGCCGATGACGCGGTGTCATGCAGCCAGGACGTGGTTCGCCGCGCGTCGTCGCCCCAGTGTCCGACCGCCTCGGGACGCATTCTCTGTCTGGCTATGCCCGCCTGACACGCCGTGTAGCATGCCTGCCACATCTCTTTGCGATAGTAGTGGTCGGCCAACAGGATGGAGTTGGATACCGCCGGATGCGCTTCTTCGGCCCTGTTCATGTGGTCGAGGAACGTGTCGGCTTCATCATACTGCGCGATCAGGCGATGGATGAAGGCAGCTTCCACGCCGGTCTTCACGCTGAGATCGAGATAACGATACAGTTCCCTGAAGCCGTCCGCCCGATCGCCGTCAACGAGCAGTTGCCAGCCATATTGCAGTGCCATGCGAGCATCCTGCGGCGACTCACGCACCGCTTCTTCAAGCAAACGCCGGGGAGCCGGACGGGGTTTTTCTACAACCGGGAAGTGGTCGATGATCAACGATTCGGTCAACTGTTCTGTACAAGGCCCCTCGCCTCGCCAGTGGAGTATTTCATGTACCGGGCTTTTCCAGCGCCAGCCCTCACGCGAATGGATGCGATAGGAATAATACACGAGCCCGCCACTGTCGATTGGACAGCGCAACATGCGTACGCCTTCGTGCCATGTCGAAAGGATCGCTTCCCGCCAGCCCTCGCCAACCGGCCTGTCCCTTCCGCGCAGCCGCTCATCCATGTCGAGCGAAATACAGATGTCGATATCAGGCGGAACCAGAGCTAGTGCCGCGTTCCGTGCGTCATCGAAGCGCCAGGGACGGATCGACGCACGATGCACGACGACATCGGGAAATTTCTCCATCTCGGCGTCAGTGCCGTCCGTTGAACCGGTATCGAGCAACAGGCGATAATCGGCCTCTCGCGTTGCCTGTTCCCAGCCGGCGACCTCATGCACCTCGTTGCGTGCAATACTATAAACCGCAATCTTCATGGTGATAAACTCCATCGTGGCGGCTGCATGTGGGGCAGCCGCCACAATAGTGAGGACTAGAGTAGGATGACGTCGCTTTCGCTCAGTCATCCTACTCTAGGTGTTTGTTTGATCGCGTGATTCAGACCTCCGGCGATTCCACCTCCAATCATCACGCTCTAGCTGTTCGCGTGGATCAGCATGAACGGTTGCCCGGTTTGTGGGTCGGTGCTGAAACTTGTCGACAGACGACCGTTCGCGACGTCCCCGGTGGAGAAGCCCGCCAAGGCGACCGTTGCGCTCGGTCCCTGACCGGAATTCGGCGTTGCCGTTAGCAGCAACTCCGGCCCGAAGGCACCGGTCGAGTCAGAGAAGTTCAGCGAGAAGTCGTTTACGTTCAACCCATGGATGACTGCGTCGTCGCCTGCGTGGAAATTCTGGATCAGATCGACCACGGAACTTGTTTGCCCGCTGCCTGCTGACGCAACGCCCGCTGACGCAACGAAGGTGTCAGCCCCAACGCCGCCGATCATCACGTTCGATCCGCGGCCCGCATCCAGGACATCGCGGCCGGAGAATGCGGATAACGTGTCGTTGCCATCGCCGGTCTGGATGAATGCATTCGGCGTGATGGCGGTCACGTTCAGATTGTCCGGATTGATATTGACGTACTGGTGCGTAATGCCGCTGACCCCGCCGGTAAAATCCGTGCCGGGGGTATGAAACGCTTGATTGGCGGTTCCATCGACGACTTGGAAGTTATCGGTGGTTGACAGCGGCGCCGGCGGCGTGGTGCTCGTCCCTACGACGGTTGGCGGCGTGTTGTTAGGAAGCGTCTGACTTATATCGACCAGCACTGTCTGCACGTTCTGCACCTGCTGCACGACGTTGCTGGTGTTCTGGCTGGGGTTCACCACAACGATCGTCGGCACCCCCGTGGGCACAGTGATCGTAACGATCTGAGGCGGCGGCAAGCTCGTCGGCGGGGTGATACTGCTCGTGGTGGTGGGCGGAGTGGTTGTCCCAGCGGTGGTGGGCGGAGTGGTTGTCCCCGCGGTGGTGGGTGGGGTGGTCGTCCCCGCGGTGGTGGGCGGGGTGGTCGTCCCAGCGGTGGTGGGCGGGGTGGTCGTCCCCGCGGTGGTGGGCGGGGTGGTCGTCCCCGCGGTGGTGGGCGGGGTGGTCGTCCCCGCGGTGGTGGGCGGGGTGGTTGTCCCCGCGGTGGTGGGCGGGGTGGTTGTCCCCGCGGTGGTGGGTGGGGTGGTCGTCCCAGCGGTGGTGGGCGGAGTGGTCGTCCCCGCGGTGGTGGGTGGGGTGGTCGTCCCGGCGGTGGTGGGCGGGGTGGTCGTCCCCGCGGTGGTGGGTGGGGTGGTTGTAGGCGCCAAGGTAATCGGCAGCAGATTTGGGTTGGTTGTTGTTCCCGACATCGAAAGACCTCCCAGGTTGTCCTTACAGACGCAGATCGGTCGTTCCACCTGATGCACTAGAAAATCAGGTTGACTTGCTTTTCGTTGGGTTTCTTGTCAGGTTTTCTCCCAAGATTTGAATCATTGTGATTTCTGGCATTGTTATTTTCGGCGTCGATCAAATCAACATTGATGCCTCCTTTGTTTGGAATAGACGATGACCAGAGCATTACTGGCCTGTCAACGCCAATCACCAAGTTCACCTCGGTATGACTCGTAGGTATGAACCGTCAGGCGCATTGTATACACGGGCGAGCATGCAACTGGCTGGACGATCTCGGGGTGGCTTGACAAGTTCCGGTATGCAACGTCGGTCAAGCGGCGGTCGGTCGAAACGTATTACAGCACCAACGGAACGCGGAATCAGCGGTACATCGGCCTTGGTGACCGTCAGCGTCGCCAACTGATAGCGCCTGAGGGGCGCCGATTTCCAATGAGGCGCAACATCCCTTATATCCTCCTCCTGACAAACCGAGGAGGCAACGCGACATGAGCGCGACGATCGAGACCGCGACACTGGGCGGCGGCTGCTTCTGGTGCCTGGAAGCCGTATTCAAGGACCTGCGCGGTGTCACCTGGGTGATGTCCGGCTATGCCGGCGGCCACGTCGCCAACCCGACCTACAAGCGGTGTGCTCCGGGCACGCACCGGTCATGCCGAGGTCGTGCAGGTCAAGTTCGACCCGGCCGAACTCGTCCTACGCCGACCTGCTGCGCGTGTTCTTCGCCATCCACGATCCGACGACGCTGAACCGCCAGGGCAACGATGTCGGAACGCAATACCGCTCGATCATCCTGACGCACTCGGACGCGCAGAAGGCGACCGCCGAAGCGGTGATGAAGGAGATCACCGACGCGAAGATCTGGCCGGCGCCGCTGGTCACCCAGATCGAACCGCTGACAGCGTTCTACCAGGCGGAGGAAGAGCATCACGACTACTTCGCGCGCAATCCGTGGACCGGCTACTGCCAGGTCGTGGTCGCGCCGAAAGTCGCGAAATTCCGCAAGCAGTTCACCGACCGGCTGCGACGCGACGGCGGCCGAATGAAGGGAAACGCCGATGGACCTGAATTTCACCGCCGAGGAAATCGCCTTCCGCGACGAAGCGCGGCATTTCTTCCGCACCGCCATCCCGCAGTCGATCCGCGCCAAGGTCGCCGAGGGCGAGGGCCTGACCCGCGACGACATGATCACCTCGCCAGCGGATCCTCAACCAGCGCGGCTGGGCGACGCCGAACTGGCCGGTGGAGTGGGGCGGCAAGGCCTGGTCGCCGGTGCAGGTCTATCTGTACCAGGACGAGATGCAGCAGGCGAACGTGCCCGCGCCGATCGCCGTTCAACGTGTCCATGGTCGGACCGGTGATCGCGCAGTTCGGCAGCCAGGAGATCAAGCAACGCTTCCTGCCGATGACCGCCAATGCGGATATCTTCTGGTGCCAGGGGTTCTCCGAACCCGGCTCCGGGTCCGATCTCGCGTCGTTGCGCACCAGGGCCGAGCGGAAGGGCGACAAATACATCGTCAACGGCCAGAAGATCTGGACCACGCTGGCGCAATACGCCGACTGGATCTTCTGCCTCGTGCGCACCGATCACGGCGGCGAAACAGCAGGAGGGCATTTCGTTCCTGCTGATCGACATGAAGACGCCCGGCATCACCGTCCGCCCGATCGTCACCATCGATGGCGGCCGCGAGGTGAACGAGGTGTTCTTCGACAATGTCGAGGTCCCGGCCGAGAACCTCGTCGGTCAGGAGAACAAGGGCTGGGATTACGCGAAGTTCCTGCTCGGCAACGAACGCACCGGCATCGCCCGGGTCGGCGCCTCCAAGGCCAAGGTCGCGCGCATCAAGGAACTCGCCGCGCTGGAGTTCGCCGGCGAGCGGCCGCTGATCGACGAACCCGAGCTTCCGGGAAAAGCTCGCCGCGGTCGAGATCGAACTGAAGGCGCTGGAGATGACCCAGCTTCGGGTCGTCGCGGATGAACGGAAACTGGAAAAGGGCCGGCAGAATCCGGCGTCCTCGATCCTGAAGCTGAAAGGCTCGGTCATCCAGCAGCAACTGACCGAACTGGTGATGGAGGTCGTCGGTCCCTACGTGATGCCGTATCAGCGCGACTTCGACGGCAGCAACGAACCGGTCGTCGGTCCGGACTACGCGACCGAGGCGGCGCCGATGTATTTCAACTACCGCAAGGTCTCGATCTACGGCGGCTCCAACGAGATCCAGCGCAACATCATCGCCAAGGCGATCCTTGGGTTGTGACTCGTGAGCGCACGAGGCGATGGAGAGGTACCAATGGATTTCGACCTGACCGACGAGCAGCGCCTGCTGAAGGACAGCGTCGATCGGCTGATCGTGGATCAGTATCAGTTCCAGCAGCGCAAGCAATACATGGCCGAACCCGCCGGCTTCAGCGCCGCGATGTGGGACGCGGTTCGCCGAACACGGCCTGCTCGGCCTGCCGTTTCCCGGAAACCCTGGGCGGCTTCGGCGGCGGTTCGGTCGAGACGATGATCGTGATGGAGGCGTTCGGCCGCGGCCTGGTGGTGGAACCGTATTTCGCGACGGTCATCCTGGGCGGCGGCCTGCTGCGCCGCGCCGCGTCGGCCGCGACATGCTGGGTGCGTCTGGCGCCCAGATCACCGCGGGCAAGCTGAAGCTCGCCTTCGCGCATGTCGAACGCCATTCGCGCTACGATCTGGCGAATGTCACGACGACCGCGCGCAAGGATGGCGCGGCCTATGTGCTGAATGGCGCCAAGAGCGTCGTGCATCCATGGCGACACCGCCGACCAGATCTTCGTCACCGCGCGCATCTCCGGCGAGCAACGGGCGCGCGACGGCATCGGCCTGTTCCTGGTGGATGCCGAACGCGCCGGGCGTGTCCCGGCGCGGCTATCCGACACAGGACGGCCTGCGGGCGGCGGAAATCACGCTGACCGACGTCCGCGTCGGCCCGAAACGCTGCTGAGCGACAACGCCCTGCCGCTGATCGAGCACGTGGTCGACGAAGCCATCGCCGCGCTGTGCGCCGAGGCGGTCGGCTGCATGCAGGCGATGCACGACCTGACGCTGGAATATCTGAAGACCCGCAAGCAGTTCGGCCGGCCGATCGGATCGTTCCAGGTGTTGCAGCACCGGTCGGTGGACATGCTGGTCGCGCTGGAGCAGGCGCGCAGCATGGCGATGTTCGCCGCCGTGATGGCGGCCGAGGAAAACCCGGTCGAACGCCGCCAGGCGATCGCCGCCGCCAAGGTGCAGATCGGCCGGTCCGGCCGGCATATCGGGCAGGAGGCGATCCAGTTGCATGGCGGTATCGGCATGACGATGGAATATGCGGTCGGACATTACTTCAAGCGGATGACGATGATCGATCAGCTGTACGGCGATGCCGACACGCATCTGACCTATCTGGCGGCGCATGGCGGCCTGTTCGGGAAGGCGGCGTAATGCAAGCCGTTCTGCTGGATCTTGATGGCACGCTGGCTGACTCGCGGCCGGGGATCGAGGCAAGCCTGCGCTTCATGCTGGCGGAGACTGGGACATGACCCGGCGGTGGCCGGCGACGTGACCTGGGCGGTCGGGCCGCCGATCGGCTGGTCGATCTCCACGCTGCTGGCGCAAGTACGGCGACAACAGAGCAGACGATGGTCTGCGGATTTACCGGGCTCGATACTCCGAGGTCGGGCTGTATGACTGCGCCGCGTTTCCGGGCGTGCCGGAGATGTTGGCAGCGCTGCACGCCACTGGCCGGCCGCTCTGCCTCGCGACGTCGAAACGGCGGGATTTCGCAGAACGGGTCGTCGAATACCTGGGTTTCGCCACGATGATCCCGACGGTCTATGGCGCACTGCCAGGCGGCGGACTGGACGACAAGAAGGACCTGCTGCGCTGAGCTGATGCGGGTCGAGGGCTATGACCCGGCCGGCACGATCATGGTCGGCGACCGGCTGCATGACATCGAGGCGGCGAAGGCCAACAGCCTGCGCTCGATCGGCGTGCTGTGGGGCTATGGCGGACGTGAGGAGCTGGAGCGCGTCGGCGCGGACCGGCTGGCGGAGACACCGGCGGATGTGGTGCGGCTGGCCTGACGCAGTTCGCTTGTGCCGACTTTCGGTACGATCCAGCCATCGCCTCGACCCGCCCTGGCAGGACCTAACGAAGATCGCCGGACGCGCGCTCCTCCCGACGCACGCCCAGGCTGAACGGCGTCAGATCAATCGCTGGCGTCCGCCCCAGCACCAGATCGGCCAGCAGCCGCCCGCCGAACGGTCCGATCGTCAGCCCGGCGGCGCCGAGACCGTTGCCGAGGGCCAGCCCCTCGATCCCCGGCACCCAGCCCAGCATCGGACGGATGCCCGTGGTCGCGGGGCGAAAGCCAATGCGGGTTTCGACCAAGGACGCCTCACCCAGGCCCGGGGGCGATGTGCAGCGCCTCGGTCAGGACCTCATGCTGGCCGGCCGCGGTAACCCGGTAATCGAAGCCGACGCCGGTTTCGCGCGTGGCACCGGCGACGATGCGACCGTCGTCGAAGGGCACGATGTAATGACTGCCTGGAGGTAGAATGACGGGCCAGCCGCGCGTGTCCTGCTCCGGCAGGTGCAGATGCACGATCTGGCCGCGCTGCGGTTCGACCGGCAGGCGGCCGCCGATGGCGCGCAGAACCGCGTCACCCCAGGCGCCGGCCGTGAGGATGACCGTATCGGCGGGCAGGCGTTCGCCGTCGATCGCGACACCGGCCGAACGGCCGCCGATGACAACAGGCCTGGCGTGGCCGTTCCGCCGCTCCACCCCCAGGCGCTCCGCCGCTCGAAGCAGCGACGCCGTCAGCAGCCTTCCGTCGACGCGCGCACCACCCTCGATATGCACGCCGCCGAGGTCGTGCCGCAGAGGCGGAAACGCCCGCCGAGCCTCGTGCGGCGTGAGGCGCGTGATCGCCCCCATTGCCTCGACGCGGCGTGACTGCGCCATCCGCTCCAGCCAGTCCAGTTCCGCTGTGTCGGCCGAGACCAGCATGGCGCCGGACCGGCGATAGCCTGTCTCGGTTTCTCCGGCCTCGGCCAGTGCTGCGATCAGGTCGGGATAGTATTCACCGCCGCCGGTGTAGAGGCGCATGAAGGCTGCGTCCTCCGCCCCCGACACCCATGGGCAGATGATCCCGGCGCCAGCCGCCGTTGCGCGTCCGTCGAGATTGGCGTCGACGATGGTGACCTTGGCGCCGGCCGCCGCGAGGTGAAAGGCGGTGCTGGCCCCCAGGATGCCGGCACCGATGATGACTGGTCTGCATGATCACTCCCTTCGCTGGCATGACCCAGAGCAGGTTCGCGGGTATGATCTCAGCCCTCGGAATGAGGGCACCCCGGTGTGGTGTTCAGTTTCGGCAGGCAGCGCCGGGTGTCAAGTCGCGGAGCGCAGGTGCGTCGGCCATTCGATGCCTGCAGGCGCTAGTGCCCCAGCGCCTGCACGATCTCCTCGGTCATCTTCTTGGCGTCGCCGAACAGCATCATCGTGTTCGGCCGGAAGAACAGCTCGTTGTCCACGCCCGCATAGCCTGACGCCATCGACCGTTTCACGAACAGCACCGTGCGCGCCTTCTCCACATCCAGGATCGGCATGCCGTAGATCGCCGAGGTCTTGTCGGTCTTCGCCGCCGGATTGGTCACGTCGTTCGCGCCGATGACATAGACGACGTCGGCGGTGGAGAATTCGTTGTTGATCTCCTCCAGCTCGAAGACCTCGTCATAGGGCACGTTGGCTTCGGCCAGCAGCACGTTCATGTGGCCGGGCATGCGGCCGGCGACGGGGTGGATGGCGTATTTCACCTCCACGCCTTCCTTTTTCAGCGTGTCCGCCATCTCCCGCAGCGCGTGCTGCGCCTGGGCGACGGCCATGCCGTAGCCGGGGACGACGATGACCTTGGAGGCGTTCTTCATGATGAACGCGGCATCGTCGGCATTGCCGGCCTTCACCGTGCGGTCCGCCGCCGCGGCGTCCGCCGGCCGCCGCGCGCCGGTCTCGGACCCGAAGCCGCCCAGCAGCACGTTGATGATGCTGCGGTTCATGCCCTTGCACATGATATAGGACAGGATCGCGCCGGACGCGCCGACCAGGGAGCCGGTGATGATCAGCGCCAGGTTCTGGATGGTGAAGCCGATCCCCGCCGCCGCCCAGCCGGAGTAGCTAGTTCAGCATCGACACCACGACCGGCATGTCGGCGCCGCCGATCGGGATGATGATCAGGAAGCCCAGCGCGAACGCCAGCAGCGCGAGCAGCCAGAAGATCACCTGGTTGCCGCCCGAGATGATGAACAGCACCACCAGCACCAGCAGCACGATGCCCAGCGCCAGGTTCAGCATATGCTGACCCGGGAAGGTGATCGGCGCGCCCTTCATCAGCGCCTGCAGCTTGGCGAAGGCGATCAGCGATCCGGAGAAGGTGATGGCGCCGATCGCCAGGCCCAGCGACATCTCGACCAGGCTCTCCGGATGGATCGCGCCAGCGGTGCCGATGTTGAACGCCTCGGGCGCATTCAGGGCCGCCGCCGCGACGAACACCGCGGCCAGGCCGACCAGCGAGTGGAACGCCGCGACAAGCTGGGGCAGGGCGGTCATCTGGATGCGCAGCGCCACCATCGCGCCGATGCTGCCGCCGATCAGGATACCGAACAGGATCAGCAGATAGCCGATCCCGCCCATGCCGTGATGCAGCACGGTGGCGAGCACGGCGATCGCCATGCCGATCATGCCGAAGCGGTTGCCCGCCCGCGACGTGACCGGGGATGACAGGCCGCGCAGCGCCAGGATGAACAGGACGGCGGCGACCAGATAGGCGAGGGAAGTCAGGCTGGCAGACATCGACGCTTCCCTATTGTTTCTTTTTGAACATCGACAGCATGCGCTGCGTGACGAGGAAGCCGCCGAATATGTTGACCGACGCCAGCATCACGGCGATGAAGCCGAAGATCATCGCCCAGCCCGAGGTCGCCAGCCCGGTCGCCAGCATGGCGCCAACGATGATGACCGAGGAGATCGCGTTGGTGACCGCCATCAGCGGCGAATGCAGCGCCGGCGTAACGTTCCAGACGACGTAGTATCCGACGAAGCAGGCCATCAGGAAGATGGCCAGCAGGAAGATGAAGGGATTGACCTCCGGCGCAACCGTCTGGGTCACACCCGCGGCGATCGTCTGGGCGTGATTCGCCAACTCGATCGCACGATCGGCCAGGCGGTTCGCTTCGTCCGCCAGTTGAGCAGGGTTCATCGGGAGGTCTCCAGCATATCCGGCAGCGTCAGGCGGCCTGCTTCGGCAGGAAGTCGGGATGCACGACGGCGCCGCCGCGCGTGAGCATGACACCTTTCACGATGTCATCGCTCTCCGGCAGCTTCGGCGCCTTGGCGTCCTTGTCCCAGAACGTCGTCAGGAAGGTCAGCAGGTTGCGGGCATAGAGCGAGGACGACGCGACAGGGATGCGCCCCGGCCAGTTGTTGTAGCCCAGGATGGTGACGCCGTTCGGGTGTCGTGACGACCTCGCCCGGCACAGTCGCGGCGCAGTTGCCGCCGGCTTCGGCGGCGAGGTCGATGATGACGCTGCCGGCGCGCATGCTGTCGACCATCGGCTGGGTGACGATCACCGGCGCCTTGCGGCCCATCACCAGCGCGGTGGTGATGACGATGTCGTTCTTCGCCACGGTCGCGGCCATCAGTTCCGCCTGCTTCTGGCGGAAAGCGTCGGACATTTCGCGGGCATAGGCGCCGGTCTGGCCGGCGGTCTCCTGGTCCTCGACACCGACGAAGGTCGCGCCCAGGGACTTGATCTCCTCCTTCGCCGCCGGGCGGACGTCGGTGGCCGAGACGATGGCGCCAAGGCGGCGGGCGGTGGCGATCGCCTGCAGCCCGGCGACGCCGGCGCCGATGATGAAGACGCGGGCGGGGGGCACCGTGCCGGCGGCGGTCATCATCATCGGAAAGCCGCGCTGGAACGCGGCCGCGGACTTCGATCACCGCGCGATAGCCGGCGAGGTTCGCCTGGCTCGACAGCACGTCCATCGACTGTGCGCGGGTGATGCGCGGCAGCAGCTCCATCGCCGCCGTGTCGATGCCGGCTGCTGCCAGGCTGGGCACCAGTTCGGTGTCGCCGAACGCCCCGGCGATGCAGACCAGCAATGTGCCACGTGGGATCATGCGCCCGCTGCGCCGGCTCCGGCATGCGGACCGAGAAGACGATGCCGGCGCCGCTCAATGCCGTCTCCGGGCTGGCGGCGATTTCCGCGCCGGCCGCAGCAAAGTCCTGGTCCGAAATCGATGCCTGCGCGCCGGCGCCGGCTTCTACGACAACGCTCAGACCAAGGCCGATCAGTTTCTTGACTGTTTCCGGGGTCGCAGCGACCCGTGTCTCCGAGGCTCGGCGTTCCTTCAGCACCGCAAGGCGCATCGCTTCTTATCCTTCGAGCATAAGGGGGAACGGCAGGGCGAATTCCAGGCCCATTACCCCAGACCCATGGACAGGCGTCAATGCACGCGGAATGCATGCTCTGCAAGGGGGTAAACCGCAGATATCGCCTGAGATATCCCCTGGACCTTGCCGTGACGACGCGAACGCTGCATTGCAGCACGGTCGAAGGGCCACTTTTCACGGCCGATCGAGCCCGTGCTGCGCCAGGGATGCCACACCCGCCGGCCCCTTCAGCACCGCCACAAATGCTCGGACAGCGTCGGGGTGCGGAGATTGCTGAGCGATCGCAGCGTCATAGGTCGTGTAGAACTGCACGGCGTCCGGGATCGGTCCGACATAGTGCGCGCCTTTCACCGCCATCACCTCGCTTGCCTGTTGCAGTGCCACGGTGGCTTGCCCATCGACCAGGCGTTCCGCTGCGAGGCCGCCCTGAACCAGCACCGATTTAGGGCGCAGTGCATCGGCCATCCCCAGGCGCTTGAACAGGGCGGCGAGGTAGATGCCGCTCGACCCGCCTGCCGCGGGATCGGTGTAGGCAACGGCGCGTGCGGCCTGCAGCGTGTGCACGAACCCGTCGACCGTCTTGATGTCGGGGATCGGCGCCCCCACCGGCACCGCGAGCCCGATGCCGGATTTGGCTATCGGCTGTGCCGAATCGGGCAACAGCTTGCCGGTTTCCGCCAGCGTGGCGACGGCGGTCTCGCTGACCAGGGCCAGGTCGAAGGTCTCGCCCTTTGCGATCCGCTTGGCCAGCCCGCCCGCGGTGTCGCGGACAACGGTCACATGATTGCCGGACTGGGCCTCGAAGTTCGGGATCAGCTCCTGGAACACGGGAGAGAACGGATTGGGCGCAAAGACGACGATCTCCGCCGCGCTGGCGGGCAGCGCGAACAGGCAGCAAAGGGCGAAGGCGATGAAACGATGGCGCATAGGGACCTGTCGGGAAAATTGTGTCTCAGAGCCGTGCATCAGAAGGGAACCGACCCGATGACCGTCGTGCGGTGCATCAGCCGGCGCTGCGGCAGGGCGTAGTCGCAGATCGCCAGATGCATCGAGGTGGCGTTGTCCCACATCAGCAGATCGCCGACCTGCCATTGATGGCGATAGAGGAATTCCGGGCGGATGCAGTGATCGTGCAGTTCCTCGATCACTCGCCTTGCCTTCGTCGTCGGGAACGCCGTCGATGCCGATGCATTCGCCCTTGGTGACGTAGAGCGATTTGCGGCCGGTGAATGGGTGCGTGCGCACGATCGGGTGGGCGACGTCCGGTGTCTCGGCCAGCTGCGCCGCGGTCAGCTTCGGCCGCGGACTGCCCGCGACGCGCATCCGTTCGGAATAGCGATGGATGGCGCGCTTGCCCTCCAGGAACCGCTTCAGCGCCTCGGGCAGGACTTCGTAGGCCTCGATCGTGTTGCAGAACAGCGTGTTGCCCAGCGTGACGCCGTTCTCCTCCGGCACTTCCTTGGCATAGAGCAGGGAACAGCGGCTCGGGTTCTGCCGGTAGGAGACATCGGTGTGCCAGGTGAAGCCGGCATCCGCGAGGCCGATATGCTCGTCTGCCTCGTTGCGGATGTTGGAGACCAGCAGGATCTCGGGGTGATCCGGCAGCAGGTATTTCTTGACGATATGGACTTCCAGCTCGCCGAAGCGGCGGCTGAATGCGATGTGCGGCTCGTTGGTCAGGTGCTGGTTGCGGAATACGACGACGATATTGTCGTGGAACGCGTCTTCGATCGCCTTGAAGGTCGCGCTCGTTCGATCTCGCGCGAAAGATCGAAGACGATCTCGGCACCGAGCGGCGCATTCGCCTGGATGACTTGTAGGGTCATGCCTGCCTCCCCGTTTGGGTGTTTGCGGAACCTTAGACGCCGCCCGTGGGATTGCCTATTGGCGTCGGGCACTTGATCCAGCGGGCCGAGAAAGGATTTTGGTTACCAGAACTGTTGTGGTAACCATGGCGCCATTAACCCACTATTAACGATCGAGGGCCAAGATGGGTCTGGTGGCCAGAATCTCCGAAGGGGGTAAGATGAACATACCCGCCCAAATACGTCGTGAAGTTGGCCTGGAATACGGCGGGCCCGTCATGATGTCCGTGGTAGACGGCGAAATCCGCATGCGCCCGCTGCGCCATGTTCTGACCGACCTGCAGGGCGAAGCGCAATCCGTCTTCGCCGGGTCAGGCGAAAGCGTCGATCGCTTTCTCGCCGACCGGCGGCAGGAAGCGCGGCGTGAGGACGATCCGGCTGCATGATCCTGGATGCATCGGCGCTGCTGGCCTTTCTGCTGGCAGAGCCGGGCCAGGACCAGGTCGCCGAGGCTTTGCTGCAGCAGCCCAGTATGACCACGGTCAACTTCGCCGAGGTCGCGGCGAAATACGTCCAGCGCGGCGCCAAGGCGCAGGCCGCGGCTCTTGCCGAACGACTACCGGTCGTGATGGTGCCGGTGGACACCGACCTCGCGCTCCGATCCGCGCTGATGGCGGATCTGACGAAGCCATTCGGGTTGTCCCTCGGTGACCGGATCTGCCTGGCGCTCGGTGCGCGCAGCGGGTTGCCCGTGCTGACGGCGGATCGCGTCTGGGTGGACGTCGCCGAACAGGTCGGAGCCCGCGTCATTCTGATCCGCTGACGTCAGGTCACCGTCCCGCGATCCAGGCGCCGTCGATCGGCAGCGCGGTGCCGTTGATATCTTCGCCATGCGGGCCGCAGAGGAAAGCAATCAGGCCGGCCACATTATCGTCTTTCACGAAGCGGCGGGATGGCTGTCGGATGCCCAGGAAAGCTTCCTCGGCATCCTGGAAGGTGGTGCCGTCGCGCTGCATCTCCTGCCGTAGGCGCCAGTCGATCGCCGGCGTCAGCACCGTGCCGGGACAGATCGCGTTGCAGGTGATGCCGGTGCGCGCGACCTCCAGCGCCACCGCGCGCGTCATGCCGATGATCGCGGTCTTGGTGGTAACGTAGTCGACGCGATTGACGGTGGCGAAGTGGCCGTAGATCGAGGCCATGTTGATGATCCGCCCCCAATTGGCGGCCTTCATGCCCGGCATCGCCAGGCGGATGATGTGGAATGGCGCCGAGAGATTGACCGCCAGCGCTTCGTTCCAGTGTTCGGGAGCGAAGTTCTCGATCGCGCCGAAATATCGGACCACGGCGTTGTTGACGACAATATCCAGGCCGCCATGCGCCTGCCGGGTGGTCTCCACCATATCGGCGATCTGATCAGGGTCACGTAGGTCGGCCCCGTGATACCGTGCCTTCACGCCAAGGGCTGCGATTTCCGCCAGACGCTCCTCGATCACTGTCTCGGCGCCGAAGCCATTGAGGGTAACGGCGCAGCCCAACTGGGCCAGTGCTTTCGCCGTTGCGAATCCGATCCCGCCCAGCGACCCAGTGATGAGCGCCGATTTTCCTTGCAGCATGTCGCGGTTTCCTCCCGTCGTTGGCGCCACCTTAACGGCGCCGGCCGGATCGGTTAACCCGAGACCGGTCTGGAGGCGAGGCATGAGACGTCAGAGCAGCAGTTCCGCAGGTCGCCCATGAGGCTGTGGACGATCCGTTCGGCCGCAGCGCGGCCCGACCATATGCTGGAGGTGACCTGGACCGATGGGCAAAGCGCCGTCATCGACTTCCTGCCGATCATCGATCGTGGCGGATGGTTCACACCACTGCGTGATGGAGACGTCTTTGCCTCCAGCCTGGTCCTGCTGCCTGACGGGGCCGGGGTGACCTGGCCGGAGGAGATCGACTACTCGGCCGACTTCCTGCGCATGGTGGCATTCCCCAACGGCCTGCCATCTGCCGACGTCTGAGGGCGGCGCGAAGCTGTTACGCGCGTAGCCGGTATTCAGGCGCCTGACCGCAGCAGGCAGTTGCGGGTTGCGGCGTACGATGCCAGCCTGGATGTCACATCGAAGGATGGTGAAGAATGGATCCGAGCTTTCTTTCCGCCACGCAACTGGCTGATCTGGTGCGGTCCCGGAAGATCGGCGCGCTGGAACTGCTGGATCACTACATCGCTCGGACAGAACGTCTCGACGGCCGTATCAACGCGGTTGTCGTCCGTGATTTCGATCGGGCCCGAGCGCGCGCGAAGGCCCTGGATTCGCAGGCGGACAAGTCGGCGCCTTTGTTCGGCGTGCCCATGACGGTAAAGGAAAGCTTCGACGTCCAGGGCCTGCCGACAACGCGCGGCCATCTCGAATTGAAGGAAACGCCCTGCGCCGTCACCGCATTGCCGCTTCGGAGGCTTGAAGCGGCGGGTGCTGTCATTTTCGGCAAGACCAATGTCCCGGTCGATCTGGCGGACTGGCAAAGCTACAACCCGGTCTACGGTTCAACGTCCAACCCATGGAACCTCGCACACACGCCGGGCGGTTCCTCGGGCGGGTCAGTCGCCGCATTGGCGGCCGGACTGACGGGGCTGGAGATCGGCACCGATATCGGCGGTTCGGTGCGCGTCCCGGCGCATTTCTGCGGAGTTTTCGGCCATAAACCCACGTTCGGGCTGTGCGCCAATTATGCGGATCCGCGCACGAGCCCGGCCGCCGGCATTGATATCGCGGTTCTGGGACCGCTGGCACGGTCCTCCGCTGATCTGTCCGTGGCGCTGGACGCCCTGGCCGGCCCGGACCCTGATGAGACGGGCATGACGTTCAATCTGCCGCCGCCCGCATTCTCCAGCCTGAAGGATCTGCGTGTAGCGCTGTGGGCAGAGCAACCAGGCCAGACCACCGATGCGGAAACGGTGGGCGCGCTGCACGCGTTCGCCGATTCATTGGAGCGTCAGGGTGTCACCGTCGACCGCTCCGCCCGCCCTGCGTTCGACGTGACCCGAGCGTATCACCTCTATCTGGAATTGCTGGATGCAGCGTGGAGCATCCGGATGTCCGAGGAGATCGTTGCAACGCGAACGAAGCGGAAAGCGGCGCTCGATGCTGCCGATCTCAGCGCGGATGCGGTGATGCTGCGCATGACCGGACATCCCGCACCGGTCGTGGATGATGCTGAACGAGCTCCGCTTTAAGTTTCGCCGCCTGTGGTCAGCGTTTTTCCGCGACGTCCATGTGCTGCTTTGCCCGGCGTTCGGGACCGCCGCGCTGCCGCACCGCCAGGATGGCGAGACCTGGGAGCGCAAGATCACCGTGGACGGACGGACGATCGCTTACAACGATCTGCTGTTCTGGCCGGGGATCACGTGCGGCTTTCATCTGCCAGCCTCGGTCGTGCCGATCGGGACAACGCGGGGTGGGTTGCCGATCGGCGTGCAGATCGCCGGGCCGTTGTTCGGCGACCGGTCGACCCTGTCGGCTGCGGCGTTGATCGAAGCGTCCGGCTGTGTGTTCAAGCCGCCGGCCGGGTGGTGATGCTGTTCCATCAGTCGCTGCGCAGGTCCGCCTCGAACCGGTCGCGCCAGCGTTCCAGGCTGTTGGTCCGCATCACCGCCAGCATCGCCTCGTGCCGTTCGCGCCGTTCCTCCACCGGCATCGACAGCGCTCGGTCCATCGCGCGAGCCATGCCGGCTTCATCGTAGGGGTTGACCAGCAGCGCCGCCTGCAATTCGCGCGCCGCGCCGGCGAATTCCGAGAGGATCAGCACGCCGGGCTCCTCCGGGTCCTGGGCGGCGACGTATTCCTTGGCGACCAGGTTCATGCCGTCGCGCAAGGGGGTCACCAGGCAGGCCTGCGCCTCGGCATACAGCGGCATCAGCACGTTGCGCGGAAAGCCACGGTTGAGATAGCGCAGCGGCACCCAGTCCACCTCGGCAAAGCGGCCGTTGACCCGTCCGGCCTCGCCTTCCAGTTCGCGCCGGATGCGCTGATAGGTTTCGATATCCGACCGTGACGGCGGCGCGATCTGCATGAACGTGACCAGGCCGTGATGGGCCGGGAATTCGGCGAGGAAGCGTTCGAAGGCGGCGAAGCGCTGACGCAGGCCCTTGGAGTAGTCCAGCCGGTCGACGCTGAGGATCAGCCGGTCCATCAGATAGGCGCGCAGCCGCGTTGCCTGGCGGCGGTTGACCGGGGTTTCGGCCTGGGCGCGGACCTCATCGACATGCACGCCGATCGGGTAGACGCCGGTGCGGATGGTGCGGCCGAACACCGCGATCGCATCTCCGCGTCGGCCGGCTCGCCGCCGGCATGGCGCAGCACGTAGTCCTGAAACGCGGTCCGATCGATATCGGTCTGGAAGCCCAGCAGGTCATAGGCGCACATCGCGCGGATCAGGTCGGCGTGGCTGGGGATGCTCATGAAGACGCCGGGGGCGGGGAAGGGCGTGTGCAGGAACAGGCCGATGCGGTTGGTCACACCATCGGCGCGCAGGCTCTCGGCCAGACACAGCAGGTGGTAGTCATGCACCCAGATCAGGTCGTCGGCGCGCAGCAGCGGCTTCAGCGCGCGGGCGAAGATGTCGTTGACGCGCCGGTAGCCCTGGAACTCCTCCTCCTCGTAATGGCCGAGGCCGATCTGGTAGTGCAGCACCGGCCACAGCGTGCCGTTGGCGAAGCCGCGGTAGAACTGGTCGTAGTCCTGGCGGGAGAGGTTGATCGTATAGAGCGTGATCGGCCCGACCGTGTGCTCCGCGCGCGGCACGCTGGCTTCGGTGACATCGCCGCTCCAGCCGAACCAGAGGCCGCCCTTGGTCTTCAGCGCGTCCAGCACCCCGGCCGCGAGGCCGCCGGCGGTGGCCTCGCCCTCCTGGATCGGGGCGACGCGGTTCGATACGACGACGAGACGGGACATGCGCTGTTCAACCTTCAGATCGCCGGCCCCAGATCACCGGTACCGCACACTGACACCAGGGGAGACCTAACGGGACCGGTCCGGTCGATCCCCGTACCGATTCGGCGTCCGTGCAGCGCGCCGCATCAGATCATTCTAACGCAAACCGGTCGTCTCGCCAGTCATACCGGAGTACTATCCGGGACCGTTCCGCGGGATCCCGAGTCGCACAAAGATGCCGGGGGGTAAGCGCGTGACAGAGCGGGGAGGAGATTGCCTGCATGCTGGATTCCCACCTTGGAGCGTCTGTCCTACCCACGACCGAACCGACGGTCACGCCGCATGAAATCACGCCGCGGCCCATCCATATCTCCGGCTATCAGCGGGAAACGCGGGATTTCTACGCCACGCCCGCCTGGGTGACCGAGGCGCTGCTGCGGCATGTCCGCCTGCGCGGCCCGGTCTGGGAGCCGTGCTGCGGCGACGGCGCGATGTCGACGGTGCTGGCGTCCGGTGGGCATGAGGTCGTGTCGACCGACATCGTCGATCGGGGTTTCGGCACGCCGGGGGTGGACTTCCTGGCTTGTGAGGCGGTGCCGGGCGGGTGCAGGAGCATCGTCACCAACCCGCCCTATGGCGATACCGGGTCCCATGCCGGCCAATCGCGGTCGGCGCGTGCCATGCGGTCGTTCGTGCATCACGCGATGCGCCTGACCGCGTCGGTGGAGGGGCAGATGGCGCTGCTGGTACGGTTGAACTGGATCGCCGGCCAGCGGGCGACGGAACTGCTGTCAAGCGGCCCGTTTGCCGCGGTGATCGTGCTGAATGAGCGGATTCGCTGGTTCGACATGGGCGAGAAAACCAATCACGGGCAGCATCATCATGCCTGGGTGGTGGTGGACCACGCGCACCCGAAAGGCCAGCCGCCGGCACTGCTGTTCGCGTAAGCCAGGGGCTGCCCCTTCCATATTGGGGCGGGGAGACTGCCCCTTATACGTCATGGTCGGGCTTGGCCCGACCACCCACGCCTTGCGGAGCCGATGCAAGGAATGGCCGGCACAAGACCGGCTAGAATATTTGTAGTGGGCTGACTCTAGAGCAGGATGACATCGCTTTCGCTCAGCCATCCCGCTCTAGCTCTTTGTTTGATCGCGTGATTCAGACCTCCGGCGATCCCACCTCCAGTCATCACGCTCCAGCCGCGGGGATCGTCAGGCCGCTGCCGCCTCGGGCGTCGCCGGCTCCATCCGTTGCTTGCGCAACAGCTCCCGATACGGTCCGGGGCGCGTGGCCAGCGCGAGCGGCGAGCCGTCGTCGACGATGCGGCCCTTGATCCATGACGATGATCCGGTCGAAGCTTTGCAGCGTCGACAGCCGGTGCGCGATGGCGATCACCGTGCGGCCCGTCATCAGCGTGTCCAGCGCGGCCTGGATCGCTTGTTCGGATTCGGTGTCCAGCGCGCTGGTCGCCTCGTCCAGCAGCAGGATCGGCGCGTTCTTCAGCAGCGCCCGCGCGATCGCCAGCCGCTGCCGCTGGCCGCCGGACAGCTTCACGCCGCGGTCGCCGACCATGGTGTCGAACCCTTCCGGCAGCGCCTCGATGAAGTCGCGGCAATGCGCCATCTCGGCGGCGGCCAGCATCTCGGCCTCGGTCGCGTCGGGGCGGCGCGTAGCGGATGTTTTCCAGCACCGAGCGGTGGAACAGCGAGATGTCCTGCGGCACCACCGCCATGACGCTCGCGCAGGCTTTCCTTGCGTCACGTCGCGGATGTCGTGGCCGTCGATCAGAGATGCGCCCGCCGCTGACGTCGTAGAAGCGCTGCAGCAACGCCAGCACGGTCGATTTGCCGGCGCCCGAGAAGCCGACCAGCCCGACCCGCTGCCCGGGCGCGATCACCAGATCGAAGTCGTTCGAGCACCGGCGCGCGGCCGGGATAGGCGAAGCGCGACCTGCTCGAACGTCACCTCGCCGCGGCCCGGCCGGCAACGGTCGCGGCGTCGGGCAGGTCCGGCAGTTCGTGCGGCGTGCAGCAGCGTGCGAGATCGCCTCCTCCAGCCGGGCGACATATTGCGTCAGGTCGACCAGCGACGACCGCGAGGTCGCGCGTGCCGTGCAGGATGCTGAACGCCAGCGAGGTGATCAGCACGATGTCGCCGACCGTCGCCTGGCCGTGCTAGCCACAGCATGATGCCCCAGGCGACACACGCCGGCGGTCAGCAGCGCGGTCAGCACGGCATGGATCAGCCGCAGATGCTCCAGATAATAGAGGCTGCGCCGGCGGGCTGCCATTTCGACGTCCGATCGGTCGCCGCCAGCCGCGACTGTTCCCGCACGGTCGCGCCGAACGCGCGCATGACGTTGAAGTTGCAGATGACGTCGACCAGTTCGCCGTCGACCGCCGGCGGCCTCCTCGGCATAGTCGCGATGCAGCGGCGTGCCGCGGCGGGCCAGCATGAAACACCAGCACGCCCAGCAGCAGGGCCAGCGCCGACAGGGCGCCGGCCAGGGGCAGATTGACCGAGCCGATGAAGCCGATCGACAGAACGACCGCGACGATCGGCGGCATCACGTTCCAGACGCCGGTGTTCATCACGATGAAGGCGTCGTTGGCGGAGGAGCTGACCCGGCTGGCCAGCGCCGCCCGGCAGGCGCTCGGCGAAGTAAGCTCGGCGCGTGACCGGACAGATGGCGGAACAGATCGCGCCGGATGTCGCCGGTGACCGCGACGAAGGTGCGGTGCGCGGTATAGCCGCCGACCCGCCAGAACAGATTGTCGGCCGCCACCAGGGCGCACAGCAGGGCGAACGCGCCCCAGACCAGCGGCGCCGCCGGCCTCGCGGCCCAGTGGAGACGATGTCGATCAGGTATTTCATGCCGAACTGCGTCGAGACGCTGCAGGTGACCGCGACCAGCACCGACAGCAGCACGGTCAGCGTGCCCGACCGGATGCGCCGGATATAGCGGAACAGAAAGGCCAGTGGCCGGCCGCGCAAGGCCGGCGAGCGACGTTGTCGGCGTCGGTCATGGAGCACTCCGGACGGCGACCGACGCTGGAGACCCCATGGCGACGGCCAAGCTCCTGGACCGCGGATACAGGACGCAGACCCGGACCGCCTGGCAGGCTTCGACGGCGCCTCGGCCCGGCGCGAGCATTGCGCCCGAAATCGCGGACAAGCGCGCCGACATTTCGCCAACATGCCGAAATTCAACGCCATAATTGATAGGCGCCACGGAATGTGAAGTCAAGCTCAGCGTGCGCTGAGAATCACAAGAAACGAAGCGCCTGGCGTCAGTCCAAACCCACAGTCCGATCCGGGGCTAATCACTCATGCGTATCGCGCAAATTTCACCGTTGTTCGAGGCCGTGCCGCCCAAGCTGTACGGCGGCACCGAGCGTGTCGTTTACTCGCTGACCGAGGAACTGGTCGCGATGGGTCACGACGTGACCCTGTTCGCCAGCGGCGATTCCATCACCTCGGCGACGCTGGCGCCGATGCGCGGACCAGGCGCTGCGCCTCGATCCGACGGTGAAGGACTGGGTCGCCGCTGTATTACCGCATGGTCGAGCTGATCTATCGCCGCAAGGACGAGTTCGATGTGCTGCACTTCCACATCGACTATTTCCCGCTGTCGCTGTTCAGCCGGCAGAACGTGCCGTTCCTGACCACGCTGCACGGCCGGCTCGACCTGCCGGAGTTCGTCGAGATCTATCGGCACGTTCCGCGACGCGCCGTTCGTCTCGATCTCCGACAGTCAGCGCCAGCCGATCCCGCATCTGAACTGGGTGCGCACGGTGCTGCACGGCATGCCGGCCAATCTGCTGACGCCGCAGCCGGTGAAGCAGGAATACGCCGCGTTCCTCGGCCGCATCTCGCCGGAGAAGGGCGTCGACAAGGCGATCCGCATCGCCGGCACGCGCCGGGATGAAACTGAAGATCGCCGCCAAGGTCGATAACGCCGACAAGGAATACTACGACACGCTGATCAAGCCGCTGATCCGCGGACAATCCGAACGTCGAGTTCATCGGCGAGATCAACGACCAGCAGAAGCCGGCGTTCCTGTCCGGCGCGCACGCGCTGCTGTTCCCGATCGACTGGCCGGAGCCGTTCGGCCTCGTGATGATCGAAGCGATGGCCTGCGGCACGCCGGTGATCGCCTATCAGCTCGCGGCTCGGTGCCGGAGGTGATCGACGACGGCGTCACCGGCTTCATCGTGGACAACGAGGACGAGGCGGTGGCGGCGGTCGGCAAGCGTGCACACGACTGGACCGGGCCACGGTGCGCGCGACGTTCGACCGCCGCTGGACCGCGCGCCGGATGGCCGAGGATTATGTCGACGTCTACGAGGAACTGGCCCAACCGACGCCGCCGCCTGCATGTGGTGAACGGGTAGGACGTGGGGTACGCGGGACAGACCGCGTACCCTTCGTTACGACGGTCGTGGATGGACCCGGTGGTCAGCGGCATTGCGACGGGCTCTCGACCACGCTCTACAGACCGGTGTGGCTGCGTCACGCTCGTAACCCGTCATGGCCCGGCTTGACCGGGCCGATCTCCCTCAGCGGAGGGACCTGAAGCGCGACGAACGGTGCCACATTGGCCTAAGATGGCCCGGTCGAGCCGGGCCATGACGCAGGATGGGAAGGCTCGGCTTGTATGCGTAGGCCGGTAGCGGCAGGGCGGCTTGCACCTGACACCGCCGCCCACCCGTTCACCCCACGTCGGCAGCCAGCTTGTTCAGCCAGTAGGCCGGATCGCCGAACAGCCGCTCGATCACCATGCAGCGGCGGAAGTAATGGCCGACGGCGTATTCCTCGGTCATGCCGATGCCGCCATGCATCTGCACCGCACTTTGCGACACGTAGCGCCCGGCCTGGCCGATGCCGACCTTGGCCATGCGCGATGTCGCGCGCGCGTTCCTCGGCGTCGGGGTTGTCGACCGACATCGTCGCCAGCATCGCCATGCTGCGGCCTTGCTCCTGCGCCATGAACATGTCGGCCAGCCGGTGCTGCACGACCTGATAGGACCCGATCGGCTTGCCGAACTGCACCCGGGTCTTGCTGTATTCCAGCGTCATCTCGTTCATCGCCTCCATCGCGCCGACCGTCTCGGCGGCGGTGGCGGCGATGCCGGCCTCGACGACATGGCGGATGATCGGCAGACCCTTGCCGACCTCGCCCAGCACGTCGGCGTCGGTCGACGTGCACGTTCGACAGCGAGATATCCGCCGCCCGCGTGTCGTCGCGGCTGACGATAGCCGCGCCGCGCGACGCCGGCGCGGTCGCATCGACCAGGAACAGCGTGATGCCCGTCCTCGTCGTAGCGCTCGCCGCCGGTGCGGGCGCTGACGATCGATCTTGTCCGCCGCCTCGCCATGCGACACCACGGTCTTCGAGCCGTCCAGCACCCAGCCGACCGTTCCGCGCTTGGCGGTCGTCACGACATCGGTCAGGTCGTAGCGCGCCTGCCGCTCGCCATGGGCGAAGGCCATTTTCAGGCTGCCCTCGGCGATCGCCGGCAGCAGTCGCGGCTTTCTGTTCCGCCGCTCCCGGCGCTGGTTCAGCGCGGTGCCGGCCAGCACGACGGTCGACAGATACGGCTCCAGCACCAGCACGCGGCCGAACGCCTGCATCACCAGCATGACTTCCTGCGCGCCGCCGCCGAAGCCGCCGTATTCCTCGGCGAACGGCAGGCCCAGCAGGCCCAGTTCGGCGAACTGCGACCAGATCGCCGGGCGAGTAGCCCTCCGGCAGCGCCATATAGCCCTTGCGCTGGGCGAAACTGTAGGTGTCCGCCAGCATGCGGCTGACGCTCTCGACCAGCAGCCGCTGGTCGTCGGACGGTTCGAAGTCCATTACAGCCCCAGTACCGCTTTGGTCAGGATGTTCTTCTGGATCTCGTTCGTGCCGCCATAGATCGAGGCCGCCCGCAGCATCAGGTAGCTGCCGGTGCCGGCGCTGCTGGCCTCCAGCATTTCGTCAGGTTCGTTCATCGCCGCCAGTTCCTGCGCCCAGATCGGCGTCGCCATCGGCCCGGCGACATCGACCGCCAGTTCCGTCGTGGCCTGCAGCAGTTCGGTGCCCTTGACCTTCAGCACCGACGACAGCGGGTCCGGCTTGCCGGCGCCCTTGGCCTTGTCGTAGGCCGAAACGACCCGGTACTGCGTGATCTCCAGCGCCTTCATGTCGACCTGCAACTGCGCGACGCGCTGGCGGAACGTCGGGTCCTCGATCAGCGGCCGGCCGTTCATGTTGACCTGCTGCGCCATGTGCGACCGCGGCATCGCACCCGCTCCCGCGACTTGCCCAGGCGAGCGATGCCGGTGCGTTCGTTGCCGAGCAGGAATTTGGCGACGTCCCAGCCCTTGTTCTCGGCGTGGACGCGCATTCGCGACCGGCACCTTCACGTCGTCGAAGAACACCTCGTTCAGATGGTGGCTGCCGTCGATCGAGATGATCGGCCGCACCGTGATGCCCGGCGTCTTCATGTCGACCAGCAGGAACGAGATGCCCTCCTGCCGCTTGCGCGCGTTCGGATCGGTGCGCACGAGCAGGAAGCACCAGTCGGCGTTATGCGCGGTGGAGGTCCAGATCTTCTGGCCGTTCACCACGTAATGATCGCCGTCCAGCTTCGCCGCGGTCTTCAGCGACGCCAGGTCCGATCCGGCTCCGGGTTCGGAGAAGCCCTGGCACCACCAGTCGTCGAGGTTCGCCGCGCGCGGCAGGAAGCGCTTCTTCTGCTCCTCGGTGCCGAACTGGATCAGCACCGGTCCGAGCATGGTGATGTTGAACGATAACAGCTCCGGCGCCGGCGCCATCAGGTTCTCTTCCAGGAAGATCATCTTCTGGATCGCGGTCCAGCCGGGACCGCCCCATTCCTTCGGCCAGGACATACGCGGCCCAGCCCTTGGCGTTGAGGATGCGCTGCCAGCGGACGGTGTCTTCCTTGCGCGGCGGATGGCCCAGCTTCATGCGGTCGCGGGTGTCGGCGGGCAGGTTCTCGCGAATGAAGGTGCGGACTTCCTCGCGGAAGGCGCGTTCTTCCGGGGTGAAGCGAAGATCCATGGCATCGGTCCTCCTACTGGTTGGTAGGATAAGGGCAGGGCGCAGGGCGCGCAATCGGGCGGGTCCCGGGAAGGGCTTTCGGCGCGAACCGACCCGGCGCATCCGGGCGCGATCTTGCCCTCGGCAGCGGTGGGCCCGTATCGACAATGGTATGGTGCGAGCGCTGATCGGGTGTGTCGGCCAACCTTACACGACGCCCCGCAACTCGCTGATTTCATGGCTCGGGCGGTAGGATTCGAACCTACGACCAATCGGTTAACAGCCGATTGCTCTACCGCTGAGCTACGCCCGAACAGCCAGGACGCGGCCATGGCCGCGAGGGCGCCTATCTAGTTGTCTCCGCCTGGGTGGTCAACCGGATAAACGCCTCCACAGGCGTCATTCCTGACGTGCGCGGACGAAATCGGCGACCAGCCCTGCACACAGGCTGGGATGGGAGAACGGCAGCCCATGCCGAGCGCCGCCGATAACGTGCAGGCGGCTGCCTGGCACGCGCGCCGCGAGATCGGCCACCACCGGTACCGGCACGAAAGGCGAGCGGTCCGGGTGGAGGATCAGAAGCGGCGGCCGCAGTCCCGGCAGCCGGTCGAGCAGATCGGCACCGACCAGGGCCGTCAGCATGCGCAGCACCGTCGCCGGGCACGCCGTCGCCTGCTGGTCGCGAAACCAGCGCCACGCCGCCGGGGTGATTGCATCCGGAGCGAACCGGCCCTCCATCATGAAATCGGACCAGGCGGTCATGCCGTCATCCTCGATCATGCGTTGCCAGCCGGATACCAACTCGATGGAGGTGCCGAGATGCGCCCCGTTGCTGACCGTCAGGCTGATGACCCGCTCCGGCGCCCGCAACGCCGTCAGCAGCGCGATCGTTGCACCAATCGATTCGCCCAGCAGATGTGCTCGCCGGACGCATGCGGCGTCCATCACCGCGAGCAGGTCATCGGACAGAAGGTCCATGTCGAGAGGTGTCGCATCCGGCCGGTCGGACTGGCCGTGGCCGCGCATGTCGAAGCGCAGGATGCGATGCGTCAGACCGAGTGCGGGAAGCCAGGCGTCAAAGATGTGGTGGCTGGCGCCGACGCCGTGATGCATGACGAGCGTCGGCGGATCGACGACCCAGGGTGGTGTCAGGTCCGTCAGCCACCAGGCCAGACGGCAGCCCGGCACATCGGTCATGGCGTGCGTCATGCAATTTCCTCCACGTCGGCGTTGTCGTCGCCGATCGATGTTGTATAACCCCGCTCCGCCTGGACGCGCACACTGCGGGTTCCAGGGGTGGTGGTCCACGCGGGTGTGGTGGAATTGGTAGACGCGCCGGACTCAAAATCCGGTTCTGGCAACAGAGTGTCGGTTCGACCCCGACCACCCGCACCAGCCATCGATCTGCCTCAGTCAAGAATGCCGGGCGCGGTGCCACGCGCAGATACCGGGCGCGGTGCACCACGATACCGGGCGCGGTGCACCACGCCCTCTTTCACTCGCCAATAAACGGCCCTGGCAGCACGTGGCTCTCGGCCGCACCCGACCGTCACCATCGCGTGGGTGGCCAGGTCGGGCGTGACAGGTCAGGCGTGTCCTGGCGCTCCACTCGAATCGCCTGGCACCCAGCCTGATGCCGAGCGTTGCCTGCGTAACTGGAACGAGAGAAGGAGCAGCAGAATCCCGAAGACCATGGCATAGGCCCCAAGCCACCATGTCAGCACCACCGCGCCGGCGAGCGGGGCGATGATCAACAGGATGCCGAATACGATGGACGCCAGGGCGCCCAGCACGAGCCACCAGCGACCATGCGAGACATGCAGTTGAAAGGCCGCGGCCAACATCGTGCCTCCGCTCAGCAGAGCCCACGCCGCGGTCACGAGCACGAACGAGAGCACCGCAGCGACGGGGAAGGCCGCGGCGATCACGCCCATAACGATGTTGAGGACCGCTTCGGCCAGCAGCCATCCCCAACGCTCGTTCTTGCGCGCAGCTCGGACCGCCGCGACGATGTCGAACACGCCGTCGACCAGCAGGTAGACGGCGAACAGCAGGGCCAGGGACAGCATCGTTGCTCCCGGCACGACAAAGGCCACCAGTCCGAACAAGATGCCGATCAATCCGCGCAGAGCGACAGCCCACCAGTTCTGCGCCAACAGCGCATTCATGTCGTACAGCCGCGCCTCGGGCATGCCCAATTGGTTGCCGGGTTGGTCTGTCGCGCTCATCTCCGTCTCCTGCTCTGGCGTGTGGTGTCGCGGTGTGGACCGGCGGTGCAGGCCTGGGCCGGGTCGAATTCCCCTCACCCGGTTGTCCTGCTCAATCCGTTGCGGCCTGGTCGTCCGAAGAAGGTCGGGGCGTCGTCCAACTGGGTGGACGCGCCTTCGCAACAATGGGCGTTCAGTCATTTCTACGAACAGTTGAACTGTACACGGTGAGGCAAACCCATTCAAGTGATAGCAAGTCACGTTCCCGAGATTCATCAGTCGAATCCAGGAATGTTCCGCAATTGTTTTTCACATCGTTCTGGGACGAAACAAACAACCTTCACACAGCGGGGCAGGCAACGTACCAGGAGGACGATGAGCCAGGCTCCGTCATGCTACATATCGCCGGGTCATGCGCACGGCCGGCGCTGCCCCTCGACTTGGGACGCCTTTCTTCGGCCGTGCCCATCCAGTGCGGTTCAGCCTTCCGCGTTGAACACACCCATGAACAGACGCAATCGCCCCTCGCGCAGATTGCGGGCAAAATTTGCCGCCATGCCGGGGAAGCGCGGGCCCATGACGGAGGCGAGGGATGCGCCGCCCGGCCGGCGCCGGGCGGGGCTGAGCCGTCCAGGCGAGTGCCTCCGCCGTCACGTCGAGCCAGTGCATAGGCCGGAACCCGTTCTCTCCCAGCGCCGCCAGCGTTTCCAACTCGGTCAGCAGGGTGCTGGTCGCCGCGGTCTCCGCCCAGGGTACGGGAAACAGGGGCTCCGGCTTGTCGTCGGCCCAGAGCACGTCATGCAGCGCCAGCCGACCGGCCGGTTTCAGCACTCGGCGGAACTCGCGATAGAGTGCCGGCCGGTCGGCGATGTTCATTGCGACATGCTGCGTCCAGACCAGGTCGAAATGTTCGGCGGGAAAGGGCAGGGCGAGTAGGTCGCCCGCCTGGAACGTCACTGATCCGGCCAACCCGGTCCGCTCCGCCAACATTGTGGCGAGGGCCACATAGGACGGCGACAGGTCGACCCCGGTGACCCGGCAGCCCGTCGACTTGGCCAGATAGCGGGCGGGACCGCCAAGGCCCGATCCGGCATCCAGGGCCGAGGCTCCCGGTCCCACGCCGGCAAGCTCCGCCAGTCGCATCGTTGCCGGCAGGCCGCCCATATGGAACTGGTCAAGACCGGCCAGTTGGGACGGGCCAATGGGACCGGGCGGCAATGCTTCCATCAGCGCCTGCACGCGGGTGAGGAGGTCGGGGCCGGTTTCCGCCTCATAGTGTCCGAGGACTGCGTCCTGGCGATCGGTCATCCGGTGTTCCTTCCGTTCAACGTTTGGCCGTTCAACGTTTGGCCGTTCAACGTTTGGCCGTTCAACGTTTGGCCGTTCAACGTTTGGCCGTTCAACGTTTGCCCGCCTCGTCGCGCGGATGCACTATGGCCGGCTGGGGCCGGCGGAGACCTACGCGGTCACCTTTGCCACGTCGATGTAGTCGGCACCGGTCAACGCGCGGAGATCATCCGGCGTCAGCCGGAAAATCGCATTCGGCGACCCAGCCGCCGCCCAGATCGTGTCATGCGACAACAGGTCGCGATCAAGAAACGTCACGGGTTTCACCACATGCCCGATCGGCGCCACGCCGCCCGGGATGAACCCGCTCTCGGCGACGAACGCCGGACTGGCGCGCGCAATCTTCTGGCCCAGCAGAGCGGCCACTTTCTTCTCGTCCACGCGGTTGGCGCCGGAGGCGACGATCAGCACGCCGCGCCCGTCGGCGGCCCGGTAGAGCATCGATTTGGCGATCTGCGCGACCTCGCAGCCGATCGCGGCTGCGGCCTCGGCGGAGGAATGAGTGCTCTCCTCGAATTCCACCACATGATAGGCGTCGCCCAGCAGGGCCTGGATGCGTAGTGCGCCCTCGCTGGCGGCAGGTTTCATCAGGGCTCTCCTTATCTGTTTCGGTTGTGCCGCAGGACGCTGCTTTGTGGTAGTCGGACGCCCGCCGTTCCCTCCGGATACCTGGTATGCCCTCTCACCACCCGCGCCACCCGCATCGCCACTTGCTGGCCCACCGGATCGCTGTCCGTCGCGCGCCGCGCAAGCCGCCGCGCCGAGGCTTCTGGTCGGTCCTGGGGCCCGGCCTGATCACCGGCGCGTCGGACGACGACCCGAGCGGGATCGCGACGTACTCGCAGGCCGGCGCGGCGTTCGGGTTCGCGATGTGCTGGGTGATGCTGTTCGCCTTCCCGCTGATGGCGGCGATCCAGGAGATCAGCGCGCGCATCGGCCGCGTCACCGGGCAGGGCATCGCGGGCAATATCCGCGCGCATTATCCGCGCTGGCTGCTGTCTGCGTGATCGTCGGACTGTTGCTGATCGCCAACATCATCAATCTCGGCGCCGACCTGGGCGCGATGGGCGATGCGCTGGCTGCTGATCGGCGGTCCTCGCCATCTCTATGTCGTCGCGTTCGCGATCGGCTGCGCGGCGCTGGAGACGTTTTCCCGCTATCAGCAGTACGTCACGATGTTGAAATGGAGCTCGGCGTTTCTGCTCGCCTATGTCGCGACCGCGCTGGCGGTCGACACGCCGTGGGGCGCCGTTGCGCCTGGAACACCTTCGTCCCGACTTCACGCTTCGCACACCGACTATGTCGTCGCGATCGTCGCGGTGCTGGGCACGACGATCACGCCGTACTGCTTCTTCTGGCAGTCCTCGCAGGAGGCCGAGGACGAACGCATCGATCCCGCACGCGCAAACCGTTGCTGGAGGCGCCGGACGCAGGCAAAGGCGCAGATCGGGCGCATGCGGATCGATACCTATGTCGGGATGGGTTACTCCAACCTGATCAGCCTGTTCATCATCGTGACGACGGCGGCGACGCTGCATGCGCACGGGATCACCGAATATCCAGACCTCGGCGCAGGCGGCGGAGGCGCTGCGGCCGATCGCCGGTCCGTTCACGTTCTGGATTGTTCGCCGCCGGGATCATCGGCATCGGGCTGCTGGCGATCCCGGTGCTGGCCGGGTCCTCCGCCTATGCGCTGGGTGAGGCTCTGGACTGGACGACCGGGCTCGGCCGCCAGCCGCTGGATGCCAAGGCGTTCTACGGCACGATCTCGTCGGCGACGCTGATCGGCATTGGCATCAACTTCGTCGGTATCGATCCGATCAAGGCGCTGTTCTGGTGCGCGGTGATCAACGGCGTGGTCGCGGTGCCGCTGATGGTGGTGATGATGATCATGGCGATGCAGCCCAAGGTGATGGGGCGGTTCACGCTGCCTTGGGGTTTGCGGGTGATGGGCTGGCTGTGCACCGCGGTGATGGCGGTCGCGGTCGCGATCATGTTCGCGACGTGGTGAGTTCTTGCGGAGAGCCACCAGAATCCATCACCCGTCAAGACCGGCTCGTCCGCGCCATGACGGGGTTGAGAGGCTGGTCCGCGGCCTGACCCCTTACCGCTTCGCCCGGGTCACGATCTGCGTCGGGTTGACGAAGCGCAGCGCGATCAGCAGCCAGATCAGCGTGGTGACCATGTAGACCACCGCCATCGCGTCGATCGACTGCCCCGGCCGCACGCCGGCGGCGAACACCGCGTAGTACAGCGCCACCACCAGCGTCTGGCTGGTCGGCCCCGAGGTCAGGAACGTCAGCTCGAACATCGCGATGGTGCGCACCAGCACCAGCAGCAGCGCCGCCAGGATGCCCGGCGTCAGCAGCGGCACCAGCACCTGCACGAACAGCCGCCCCAGCCCGGCGCCGAACACCCGTGCCGCCGCCTCCACGCGCGGGTCGATCTGCTCGACGAACGGGATCATGATCAGGATCACGAACGGCACCGTCGGCACCAGGTTCGCCAGGATCACGCCCCAGATCGTGCCGGCCAGATGCGCCTGGTACAGCACCGTCGCCATCGGAATGCCGTAGGTGATCGGCGGCACCAGCAGCGGCAGCAGGAACAGCAGCATCACCGCCTGCTTGCCGGGGAAATTCCGCCGCGCCATCGCATAGGCCGTCGGCACGCCGATCAGACCCGACAGCAGCACCACCGCGCCCACCACCTCGCGCCGTCACCAGCAGGATGTCCGGCAGCTGGAACTCGTTCCAGGCCAGCGTGTACCACTGCGGCGTGAAGCCGGCCGGCAGCCAGGTGTTGAACCAGCGCGTGCCGAACGAATTCACCACCACGCTGCCGATCATCGCCAGCAGGTTGACGACGAAGAACACCACCACCGCCCAGACGGCGATCGACCACAGCCTTTCGCCGATGCTGCGATGCATCGCGCTCAGCCCTTGCCGGTGCTGACCGGGCCGCGGAACACCAGCGTCCGCGCGCCCAGCAACGCCGACGATGATGATCACCTGCACGGCCGCCATCAGCATCGCGATCGCCGAGGCCAGCGGATAGTCGTACTGCTCGAACGCCGCCTGATAGGCGACGATCGAGATCACCCGCGTCGGCCCCGCCGGCGCACCCAGCAGCACGGCCGAGGGAAACACCGTGAACGCCTGCACGAACGCCAGCGCCAGCGTGATCGCCAGGCCCGGCGCCAGCAGCGGCAGCAGGATGCGGAAGAACGCGCTGGCGCGCCCGCGCGCCCAGCATCGCGCCCGCCTGTTCCAGCGCCGGATCGATGCCGGTGACATAGGACAGCGTCAGCAGGAAGGTGAACGGAAAGCCGCTGATCACCAGCGACAGCATCACGCCCCAGTAGTTGTGGATCAGCCGCACCGGACTAGTCGGCGATGCCGAACTCCAGCAGAACGCGGTTCAGCCAGCCGCGCGGACCGAGATAGGTCAGCAGCCCCTCGGCCACCATCACGGTGCCCAGCGTGATCGGGATCACCAGGATCGTGGTCAGCAGCTTCTGCCGCTTCATCAGCCGCACGCGCAGCGCGACGGGCACCGACAGCACGATGTTCAGCAGCGTGACCGGCACCGCGATCTGCAAGGTCAGCCAGATCGTGTCGTAGAGAAACGGATCGGAGAAGAACGTGAGGTAGTTCGCCAGCCAGCCGCCTTCCTTCGGCTGGAACGACAGCACCAGCCCGTAGAGGAACGGGTAGACGAACAGCGCCAGCACGAACAGCACGCCCGGCAGGACCAGCAGCGTCACGCCATCGAGGCCGCGCTCGCGCAGCCGGCGGCGCAGCGACAGATGCGCGGCACTCATGCGGCGATACACCAGGACGCGCATCGCGCGCCGCGCGTCGAGCCGCACCGTCTCACCTGGCTGCAGCCTGCGCCGATCGGCGCGGAAAAACAGCTCCGTCGCCGTCGCCGGCCACGCGCAACCGCATAGAAGTCGCGGCCATGGTACTCGGCGATCTCCACCGTCGCCGCGATCGGGCCGTCCGGCGATGGCCGCCAGATCGTCCGGCCGGATCGCCACGACCGCCTCGCCGCCCACCGCCTCGATCGGCGTGCCGATGATGGCGCGCGCCCGCCGATCGTCACCGCCACGCCGCTTCCGGCCGGCGTCGCCGTCGACTGCGACGAGATTCCGATAGCCCATGAACTCCGCGACATCGGCATGCGCCGGGCGCGCGTACAGCTCCTCCGGCGTGCCGATCTGCCGCATCTGGCCGTCGATCATCACCACGATGCGGTCGGCGAGCGACAGCGCCTCTTCCTGGTCGTGCGTCACATAGATCGTCGAGCAGCCCAGCATCGTGTGGATGCGGCGGATCTCCGCGCGCATCTCCAGCCGCAGCTTGGCATCGAGGTTGGACAGCGGCTCATCCATCAGCACCAGCGGCGGCTCGACCACGATGGCGCGCGCGATCGCCACGCGCTGCTGCTGGCCGCCCGACAGCTGGCCCGGCAGCTTGTCGGCCTGCGTCTCCAGCCGCACCAGCGCCAGCGCCTCGTCGACCCGGCGCGCGATCTCCGCCTTCGGGCGGCGCTGCGTCACCAGGCCGAAGCCGACGTTCTCGCCGCACCGTCATGTGCGGGAACAGCGCGTAGTTCTGGAACACCATGCCGAAGCCGCGATCCTCCGGCCCCAGCTCGTCGAGCCGCTGGTCGTCGAGCCAGATCGCCCCGTCGGTCAGCTGCAACAGCCCGGCGATGCAGTTCAGCGCGGTGGACTTGCCGCAGCCCGACGGGCCGAGCAGGGCGACGAACTCGCCCCGCTTGCACCGTCAGCGACACGTCGCGCAGCGCGTGCATCTGGCCGAAGTCACGGCTGATCCCCTCCGAGCCGCAGCTCGCGGAAGTCGCGCGAGGCGATCGCCATGCGGCGCTACTTGCCGACCCGCGCGCCGACCTGCTGGTCCCAGCGCTGGAAGGCATAGACCAGCTTGTCGGCCGGCAGCGGCACCTCCGACGGCACCTCGGCGATCAGCTTGTCGTAGAATGGCGCGGTTATACGCAGCTGATCGCGTCCTGGCTGTCCTTCGGCGCCATCGACAGCGGCACGTCCTTCACCGCCGGGCCGGGATAGAAATAGCCCTTGTCGTAGGTCATCGCCTGCGCCGGCTTGCTCAGCATGTAGTCGGTCATCTTCAGCAGCACCGCCAGCTTGTCGTTCGGACACGCCCTTCGGGATCGCCCAGTACTGCGCGTCGGTGACCCAGTGGAAGCCCTCCAGCGTGCCGACCTCCGCCTCCTTCGGCACCACGCCCAGGATGCGCGGGTTGAGGTCCCAGCCGAGATGCGAGGCGATCATGTCGCGCGAGCCCTCGCCGAGCTCCTTCATCATGGCACCGGTGCCGGTCGGGTAGTATTCGATGTTCTTGCCCAGCTCGACCAGGTAGGCCCAGGTCTTGTCCCAGCCGTCCTTCGGATCCATCGGATCCTTGTCGCCCAGGATGTACGGCAGCCCCTGCAGGAACGTGCGGCCCGGGCCGGAATTGGCCGGGCGCGCATAGAGGAACCGCTTGGGATGCGCCTTCGCTCCAGTCCAGCAGCTCCTGCGCTGTCTTCGGCGGCGTCTTCACCGCGTCCGGCATGTATTCGATGATCGGACCGGCCGGGCAGAACACCACGCACACCGCCTGGTTCTGCGCCAGCCCCTGCATCTTCCAGCGCACCCGGCAGGTAGATGTCCTGCAGATTCGGCAGCGCCGACGGCGTAGTCGGTCGACCAGCGGCACCCACAGTCTTCTGGTCGATGCCAGCGGACAGCGCCGTCCGTGCCGGTCAGCACCAGGTCGATGTCCACGCGGCCGGCCGCCTGCTGCGCCTTGATCTTGCCCGGCAGTTCCGGCGCCGGCGCCTGGGTGAAGGTGATCTTCGACACCAGCTTCGGGTTGGCCTTGGCGAAGTCCTCCATCGCGCCCTGCGTCAGCTGCAACTGCCCGGCCACGTCGACGACGTTCAGCGCCACAGGCTCCGGCGGCAGGGCCGGGGAGGCGGCGCGCGCGCTGCGGAGCCCAAGGCCGGCGGCGGCCGATCCAAGGCCGGCGACGATCAGCCGTCGCGTTGGATTGATAATCGTCATTGTTTTCTCCTGTCGTTCGCCATGGTCCCAAGGGATCTCCCTCGCGACCTGCCTTGTTCAGCTTTGTATCGGCACGCTAGGCTCGCTGCCCCGACCCGACAATCAAGGATTAGGCCGTGCCCGACGATACGGGCTTGCCCGACAGACGCTCCGCCCCCGTAAAGATCACCGACGTGGCGGCCGCCGCGGGGGTTGCGCCCATGACCGTCTCGCGCGTGCTGAATACGCCGGATCGTGTTTCGCCCGAAACCACTGCGCGGGTGCGTGCAGCGATCGAGCGCCTGGGCTATGTGCCGAACCTGATCGCCGGCGGGCTGTCGTCGCGCAAGTCGCGCATGGTTGCCGCCGTGGTGCCGACGATCGCACATCCGATGTTCGCCGGCGTCGTGCAGACGTTCAGCGATGCCATGCGCCAGGCCGGCTATCAGGTGATGCTGTCGATCAGCGGCTACGAGAACCCTGACGACGAGGCGATGTTCCGCGCCTTGCTGGGACGGCGGCCGGATGCGCTGCTGATCACCGGCTCCACCTACAGCCACGCCACGCGGCAGATGCTGCGGGAGGCGGGAATTCCCACGGTCGAGATCTGGGACGTGTCGACCCGGCCGATCGACATGATGATCGGCTTCGACCATGCCCAGGTCGGCTCCGAGGTGGCGTCGTTCCTGCTGGCGAAGGGTCATCGCCGCTTCGCTTCCGTCTCCGCCGGCGACAGCCGCGCCCTGGCGCGGGCCAGAGGATTCAGAGAAATGTTGCTAAAGCAAGATATTGAACTGGTTTGTGAAGAGATCGCGCCAGCCCCGAGCACGATCGGGGCGGGGCGAGCGTGGCTGCGCAGGCTGATGCCGCTGCTGGATGAGCCTTGCGCGGTCCTGTGCAGTTCCGACCTGATGGCGTTCGGCGTGCTGACCGAAGCGCGCCTGCATGGGATCGCGGTGCCCGAAGGTTGGCCATCTGCGGCTTCGGCAATTTCGAGCTGGGCGCGATGTGCGAACCGCCGATCACCACGGTCAATCTGGAAGGCACCGGCACCGGGCGAGAGGCGGCCTCGTTCCTGCTGCGACGTCTGGCCGGCGAGGCGCCAACGGTCGCCGATCGGGTCAAGGTCCCGTTCCAGATCGTCGAGCGAGCGACCACGTAAGTGCGTTTCCCCAGTAGTTTGGTTAGGTCAGGCGGCAGTGTCCCGGACAGCGTTTGTTGACTGCCGCCGCCCCGGCAAAGAATTATGTTATCGTTATCATCCAACTATGCTCGCTGCGCCCTGTCAACCACTCCGTCCGTCCCCGCGTCAGCGTCGATGTCGGCGCGTCTTTGCTACGGCGGGTGCCGCGAAGCGGGTTCTCCGGGTGACTGCCGCACCAATCGGGTCGGCCGGAAATGGCATGATATCTACCTTTTTTTAACTTTTTGAGGACTGAATGGCAGTCCGGCTCCGACGGGCCGTGGGAGATTGCCTGATGCTGAAACGTCTGTCCCTCGATCGCCTGCTGAAGATTACCCTGTCGGTCCTGGCCGCGGCACTGATCGGCCTGATCTGCGTCAACCTGGCGGCATCCTGGCAGGTGCTGTCGCGCAGTGAGCGTGCCGAGCAAGTCGTCTCGGCGTCGCGGGAGATATTCACGGCAATGGCCAAAATGCGCACTGATCGCAACACGGTCCAGCGGTCCTGGGATAGGGAAGAGGGACTGACCGCGGCCGCGAAAACCGCGCTGGAAGGATTTCAAGGCGCGGAATTCCCGGCGCTGACCAAGGCTCTGAGCCTGGGTCAGGACATCCCGTTCGAACGGCGGGATGCGCTGATGCCGGCCCTGCGTGATTTGATCGATCGCCTGACCACGCTGCGCCAGACCTTCTGGTCCGGCATCCAGGCGCCCAAAAGCGGGCGCACACCCGGCATCGGCCAAGTCTATTTCGACGAGAGCGTGAAGCTTCAGGGCATTCTGGAGGATGTTTCCGCCAGCATGTTCGTCAAGGTCAAGGAGGATAGCCCGTTCATCAGCCAGATGCTGCTGGTCAAACAACTGGCATGGCAGGTGCGCAAATCCTCGGGCGAAGCCAACCTGCTGCTGGTGCAATCCCTGGCCAAGGGGCAGGCGCTGACCGACCTTCAGACACGTTGGACGGCCTATCAGGGCGGTTCGCAGGCGCTCTGGCAGGTGATCGATGAGTTGGTCAACGGGCTCCAGGTGCCAGCCGATTTCCGGAAAACGCTTGCCGATGCGCGTCAGGCTCTGTTCGCGCCCGACTATCTCGCAACCCAGCGCCGCCTGATCGACGAACTAATCTCCGGCCAGAAGCCCGAGATGACGGCCGACGCCTGGACCGGGGATACGGTGCCGGTCCTGGACGTGATGATTGACGTGGCCAACGCTGCGCTGAAACAGGCCGACACAAACGCACAATCAGGGATCGATGCGGCTCGGAGCGGCGTCGTGTGGCACGGTATTCTGCTGCTGGTCAGCCTCGCCGGCGTGGTGGCCGGGTTCCTGTTCGTCACGCGGCGGATCACCTCGCCGCTGTTGCAGTTGCGATCGGTGACGGAACGCCTCGCCGGGGGTGATTTCACCGCTGAAACCGAACTGGACAGGCGCGGCGATGAAATCGGCAGCATCGCCGCCGCCCTCGGCACATTCCGCCAGCAGGCGATTGAAAAGGCTCGGATCGAGAATGAGCAGCGTGGTACGCGGGAGCGTGCGGAGCAGCGCCAACGCACGATCGAGGCGCATATCGCCGAGTTTCAGGGCACCATCGGCGAGACGTTGCGCACGCTCGATACCGCGCGCCAGCAGTTGGGCAATACCGCAGGCGAGATGACACGCATCGCCGAACGGGGCGCGGTCGGGGTGCGCGACGCGGAGCAGGCGACCGGGGAGGCATCCGACAATGTCTCGGGCATCGCTGCGGCGACCGAGGAGCTGAACGCCTCGGTCCGCGAGATCGCGCGCCAGGTCGCGGAATTGGCGCATGTCAGTCAGCGTGCCGTCGAGGAAACTCAGCAGACGGACGAAACGGTGCGCGGCCTTGCGGAAAGCGCCTCGCGAATCGGCGAAGTCATAGGCCTGATCAGCAGCATTGCCGCGCAGACCAATCTGCTGGCGCTGAATGCGACGATCGAGGCAGCCCGAGCGGGCGAGGCCGGGAAGGGATTTGCGGTGGTGGCATCGGAGGTGAAGTCGCTGGCTAACCAGACGGCAAAGGCGACCGAGGAGATCGGCAATCAGATTGCCTCGATCCGAAATGTCACACAGGACGCGGTGCGTGCGATCAGCCAGATCCGCGGCACGATCGGCGAGGTGAACAGCGTCTCGACCATGATCGCTGCCAGTATCGAAGAACAGGGCGCGGCGTTGCAGGAAATCGCGCGCAACACCCAGTTTGCGGCCGACCGGACACGCAAGGCGTCAGGCAGCGTCACGGCTGTTTCGGTTGAAACCGAAGCGACGACGACTTCCGCGGGCGCCGTGCAGTCGGCGGCGACGTCGCTGGACAAGGAAGCTGAGCATCTACGCCGGCAGGTCGACGCGTTCATGGACCGGCTGCGCGCGGCCTGAGGACGCCGGCACCAACGCCCCGATCATCGCGGGCGGAGGCCCGCGGCGTTGCCTACCACCTCCCAGATGGCGGGCCTTCGCCCACGATGACAACGCGCGTCCATCCCGTCACTGGCGCAGGAATTGCTTCATCGTTCCGGATCCATTCATCCGGAGCACTGACACATGCGACGACGCTCATTTCTGGCACGTTCGGCTGCTGCTGCTGCCCTCGCCGGCGGCATAGGGAGCCCAGCTATTGTCCGGGCTGCCTCGGCCACGACCCTGAAATTCGTTCCTTACGCCGACCTGGCCTTGCTTGATCCGCTTGTCTCGGCATTTGTCACGCGCAACCATGTGATGATGGTGTTCGATACGCTGTTTGCGTTGGACGAGCACTTCCGGCCGCAATACCAGATGCTGGCCGGTCATACGGTGGAAAACGACGGCAAGCTGTGGACGCTGACGCTGCGTGACGGGCTGATGTTCCATGACGGCGCGCCGGTGCTGGGCCGTGACGTCGTCGCCAGCCTGCGTCGCTGGGGCGTTGCCGACGCGTTCGGGCAGGCGCGTGATGGATGCGACGGACGCGTTGTCCGCGCCGAACGACAAGCAGGTGGTATTCCAGTCTCAAGCGCCCGTTCCCGCTGCTGCCGGACGCGCTTGCGAAGCCCACCAACCTGATGGCCGCGATCATGCCGGAGCGTCTTGCCAATACGCCGGCGGGCACCCGGATCACTGAGATGGTAGGCAGTGGCCCGTTCCGCTTCCTGGCCGACGAACGCGTCTCCGGCGCACGAAACGTCTATGCCAGGTTCGAAAAATACGTTCCCCGCCAGGGCACGCCCAGCTTCTGTGCCGGCCCGCGCATCGTCAATTTCGATCGGATCGAGTGGCTGACGACACCCGACCCCGCCACCCAGGCGGCGGCATTGAAGGCCAATGAGGTCGACTGGGTCGAGCAGCCGGTCATGGACCTGGTGCCATCGCTGAAAGCCGACAGCAACCTGCGCGTCGAGGTCTTGGAAACCACCGGCCTGATCGGTGTGCTGCGCTTCAACCATCTGCATCCGCCCTTCGACAATCCGGCGATCCGCCGCGCTGCCCTGCGCGCGGTAAGCCAGAAGGAGTTCATGACGGCAGTCGCGGGTGAAGCCGGGCCCGACGTGATCAACGACCGCGTCGGGTTCTTCGCGCCCAGCTCCGCTTATGCCTCGGACGCCGGGATGGAGAATTTCAGCGAGAGCCCCGATCTCGCGGCGCTGAAAAAGGAGATCATGGCTGCCGGCTACAAGGGGGAGAAGGTCGTCTTCCTCGGGGCGGCGGACGTGCCGCGCATCAGCGCGATCTGCCAGGTCGGTGCCGATGTGCTGAGCAAGATCGGGCTCAACGTCGACTATGTTTCGCTCGACTGGGGCACGGTCGTGCAGCGCATCTATAACAAGGCGGCCCCCGCTGAAGGGGGCTGGAGTATATTCGGCTCCATGTGGGGCGGTCTCGACTGGGACAACCCGGCGGGCGATGCGGTGCTGCGCGGGAACGGGGATAAAAGCTGGTTCGGCTGGCCGAACAACCCGAAGATGGAGGCGACGCGCGACCAGTGGCTGCACGCCGTCGATATGCCGGCGCGGAAGGCGCTGGCGGCGGATATCCAGCGCCTGGCCTATGACGCGGCCCCCTGTATACCGTTGGGGTTATATTATCAGCCGGTCGCCTACCGGGCGAACCTGACCGGGTTCCAGAAGGGCCTGATCCAGTTCACAGGCGTCAAGCGCACCTGATCGTTCGGCAGCGGCCATGGTCGGGCGGCGGTTGCGCCGCTATATCAGCGCAGATACGCCGATGACCTGGAGGAGGATGACATCGCTTTCGCTCAGCCATCCTGCTCCAGGTGTCTGTTTGATCGCGTGATGTAGACCTTCGGCGCTTCCGCCTCCGGTCATCACGCTCTTTGTTTGATCGCGTGAATTCCAGACCTCCGGCGCTTCCGCCTCCGGTCATCACGCTCCAGCCGCAGGAGGGCCGCATGATCAGCGTCGAAGAAGCTCGCGGACGTATTCTTCAGGCGCTCCGGCCGCTGCCGGCTGAAATCGTCGCGCTGGCCGAGGCGTGGCAGCGCGTCGCCGCCGCCCCCGTGCTGGCGCGCCTGACGCAGCCGCCGGCCGATGTCTCGGCGATGGACGGTTACGCGCTGCGGGCCGCCGACGGGGCCGAGGGATCGGTGCTGCGCGTCATCGGCACCGCGCCCGCGGGCCATCCGTTCGAGGGCCATGTGGGGGCGGGGGAGGCCGTGCGGCTGTTCACCGGCAGCGTCGTCCCCGCAGGCGCCGACGCCATTCTGCTGCAGGAGGATGCGACCCGCGACGGCGAGCATGTGCGCATCAACGAAACCGTCGTCGCCGCCCGGCATATCCGCCGCGCAGGCCAGGATTTTTCGGCGGGCGACGTGGTGGTTCCGGCGGGCCGGCGGCTGACGGCACGCGATGTCGGCCTCGCGGCCGCGGCGAACCATCCCTGGCTGGCGGTGCATCGGCGACCTCGCGTGGCGATCCTGGCCACGGGGGACGAGATCGCCTTGCCGGGCGAGCCGATTCCCGCCGGCGGTATCGTCAGTTCCAACTCCCATGCCCTGGCGGCCCTGGTCCGCGCGGCCGGCGGGGTGCCGATGGTGCTGCCGGTGGCGCGCGACGATGCAGCGACGATCGCCGCGGTCGCGGATGCCGTGCCGGGCATGGATATGCTGGTCACCACCGGCGGCGCCTCGGTCGGCGACCATGACCTGGTGATCGAGGCGCTGAAGTCGCGCGGCATGACGTTGGATTTCTGGCAGATCGCAATGCGGCCGGGAAAGCCGCTGCTGTTCGGCAATCTGGGGCCGACGCCCGTGCTGGGGCTGCCGGGGAATCCGGTCTCTGCCATGGTATGTTCCATCCTGTTCCTGCTGCCGGCGCTGTCGCGCCTGTGCGGCCTGCCCGCCGCGCCGCCGCCGGTGTCCACTGCGATCCTGGGAGCGGCGGTCAAGCCCAACGACAAGCGGGCCGATCATCTGCGAGCCACCGTCACGGTCGACGACATGGGCCGCGTCATTGCGACTCCGTTTCCCGTGCAGGACTCGGCGATGCTGCGGCGTCTGGCGCTGGCGGATGCGCTGATCCTGCGTGCCCCGAATGCACCCGCACTCGAGGCCGGTGCCGAAATCGGTATCATTCGCCTCGATTCGCTCGGCATCTGACAGATACGGCGTCGAAAAGACGTGTCCGCACGCGGGGATAATCAAGATTGTCCACAGTTTTGCTTGACGAAGTCACTGGAACCAACATAGAACGCGGTTGACGGTTGCCGGTTTGTTCCGACCGTTTCGCTTGAGGCGTGTTTTGGGAACGTTCGGCATACCTTCGCCGGAGCATTTGAAGGACTCGTGCCATGTTGACCCGCAAGCAATACGAACTGCTGGTGTATATTGATAAGCATTTGAAACAGACCGGTTTTTCGCCGAGCTTTGAGGAGATGAAGGATGCGCTGAATCTGCGCTCCAAATCGGGAATTCACCGGCTGATTTCTGCGCTGGAGGAGCGGGGGTATCTGGCGCGCCGGCATCACCGGGCCCGCGCGCTGGATGTGCTGCGGCTGCCGGACAACATGGCGCCGCGCAGCCTGCCGACACGCGATAATGGACGGGATATGCCTGAGGCCGCGGATCACGCGCAGGGCTTCTCGCCGAACGTCATCCGGGGCGATTTCACCCGCCGGATCTCCGGCGTGCAGACCGCGGCCGATGCCGGGGCGATCGAACTACCGATGTATGGCCGCATTGCCGCCGGCCTGCCGATCGAGGCGCTGCGTGACAGCAGTGCCACAGTGGAAGTCCCGGTGTCGATGCTGGGTCCGGGCGAACACTATGGGCTGGAGGTCGCCGGCAATTCGATGGTCGAGGCAGGCATCCTCGACGGTGACACGGTCGTCATCCTGAAGGGCGATCATGCCGAGAACGGGCAGATCGTCGTTGCTCTGGTGGACGACAACGAGGTGACACTTAAGCGTCTGCGGCGGCGTGGCAATTCGATCGCGCTGGAGCCCTGCAATGTGCGGCATGAGACGCGGATTTTCCCGGCTGACCGGGTGAAGGTGCAAGGGCGTCTGGTTGCGTTGATGAGAAAATACTGACGGTATGCGGGGGCTCCGGGCCGTTCGTGACGGGACGTGAAGGCCGACACACGCCGGTAATGATGACGACGGACTCGGCGCTGGATGGCCGCGGCTTCCGCCGTCCATCGCATGAAGGCGCCGCCCCCGATGGACGGCCAGTGCCGGGGATCGCATAATCCCCTTCAAGGATTGTTCGCGCGGCCAGCGCCGCAGCGCGATCCAGAAGGGGGAAACACCAGATGTCGTCACTGTTCGACCTGACCGGAAAGGTCGCGATCGTTACCGGTTCCACCAAGGGCATCGGCCTGGCGATCGCCACCCGCATGGCGGAGCATGGTGCGACGGTGGTGATCTCCAGCCGCAAGCAGGAGCTTTGCGAGACGGTTGCGGCCGGGATCAAAGAGAAAGGCGGCAAGGCGGTCGTCATTCCCTGCCATATCGGCCGCAAGGAAGAGCTTCAGATGCTCGTCGACCGGACTGTCGCCGAATGCGGCGGGATCGACATCCTGGTCGAGAATGCGGCGACCAACCCCTATCTCGGTCCTGCGGCCGGCATGTCGGACGAGGCGTTCGACCGGGTGATGAACACCAATGTCCGCAGCAATGTGCAACTGGCGAACATGGCGATCCCGCACATGGTGGAACGCGGCGGCGGGGCGGTGATCGTGATCTCCTCGATCGGCGGGCTTCGCGGATCGCCGCAACTCGGTGCCTATGCCATCTCGAAGGCCGCGGACATGCAATTGGCGCGCAATATCGCGGTCGAATGGGGGCCGAAGAATATCCGCGCCAATGCGATTGCGCCGGGGCTGATCCGTACGGACTTTGCCCGCGCACTGTGGGAGAATCCGGTGCTTTACCGCAAGCGGACCAAGGACACCCCGCTGCAGCGGATCGGGGAGCCGGATGAGATCGCCGGTGCAGCGGTGTTTCTGGCCTCAGCAGCGGGCAGTTTCGTCACCGGGCAGACGATCGTGATCGACGGCGGCACGACCGCCGGCGCGGTCGTTTCGCACGACGACTGACGGTGGCCGCGAATGGATCCGCTCTTCCCGCTCTCCGCCTTCCATCTCACCGCCGGTATCACCCATGTCTGTGCCGGTGGCGAGACGGCCGCCTTGCGTAGCCATGATGCCGCGATGCTGCAATATCTCGCCGACAAGTCGTCCGGCTTCCCAGGCCGAGCGGCGCAGGATGCGCAGGTCGAGGCGGCGCGTGGGGGCGTGGCGCGGCTGTGGGGTGTCCAGCCGGGCGATATCGGTTTCGTCAGCAATGTTGCCGAGGGCGTCTCGATCGTCGCCGAAAGCCTGGACTGGAAACCGGGTGATTCGATTGCGATCGATGCCAACGAATACCCGTCCGTCGTCGGCCCCATTGCACTGCGCCGAAACCCGCCGATCCGCTTGCTGCAGGCACGCGGCACCGAACCGGATCGGCTGGTCCGCACGGCCGACGCCAGCACGCGGATCATCGCTGCCAGCTACGTCTCATACCTGACCGGCGAGCGCACAGACCTGCACGCCCTCCGCGCTCGGGCGGATGAACTCGGGGCGCTTGCTGGTGGTCGATTTCACCCAGGCCTCGGGCTATCTGCCGATCGAGGCGTCCCTGGCCGATTTCGCGTTCTCGGCGTGCTACAAGTGGATGCTGGGCATCACCGGCGTCGCGGTGGCGTATTGGAACCGCCAGCGCCAGCCCGGATGGTCGCCGGCCTCGGCAGGGTGGTTTTCCATGGCGCCCGGGTCGCGCGGGTATGACACCACGCCGGCCCTCCGCGCGGATGCGATGCGCTTCACCCGCGGCAACCCGGCGCATTGTCCGGTCTATGTGCTGAACAACGCGCTGTCGTTTCTTTCCAGCTACGAGATGGCGGCGGTGCAGGCGCATGTGCAGACGCTGACCCAAGCGCTGCACGATGCACTCTCTGCGCGGCAATATGCGCTGACGACGCCTCGCGATCCGGCTCGTCATGGCGCCAGCGTCTGCTTCACCTCACCCGAGGCGGCGGCGATCGTCGACAGGCTGATCCAGCGCGGCGTCTATGCCTGGAACGGGCAGGGCCGGGTCCGCGTCAGCTTCCACGGCTACAACAGCCTGGCCGATGTGGACCGGATCGGTCGCCGCGCTTAGAGCGTGATCGGGTCAGGTTGACCCGATCACGCTCTAAGTACTTTGCTTGAGAGGGCGATTCACGCCTGATTTGCCGCCAAAGAGGGCGCCAACCTCAGACGATCGCGCTCAACGGCTGATCAGCCCGCCTCCAGCTCATCGATAAAGCCCGAGATCACATCGAGACCCTTGTTCCAGAACGCGGGTTCCGATGCATCGAGCCCGAACGGCGCGAGCAGCTCCTTGTGCCGCTTGGTCCCGCCGGCGCGCAGCATATCCAGATACTTGGCCTGGAAGCCGGGATGCCCGTTCTGGAAGACCGAATAGAGCGCGTTCACCAGGCAGTCGCCGAACGCATACGCATACACATAGAAGGGCGAGTGGATGAAGTGCGGCACGTAGGCCCAGAACACGCTGTAGTCGGGCGTGAAGGTGAAGGCCGGGCCGAGGCTCTCGGTCTGCACCTGCAGCCAGAGTTCGCCGATCCGCTCCGGCACCAGTTCCCCGGAACGCCGCTCATCGTGCAGCAGCGTTTCGAACTGATAGAATGCGACCTGGCGGACGACGGTGTTCAGCATGTCCTCGGTCTTCGCCGCCAGCATGATGCGGCGCTGCTTCGGATCGGCGCTGTCGAGCAATGAGCGGAAGGTCAGCATCTCCCCGAACACGCTGGCAGTCTCGGCGAGCGTCAGCGGCGTGCCCGACATCAGCGGCCCCTGCGCGCCGGCCAGCACCTGATGCACGCCGTGCCCCAGTTCGTGGGCCAGCGTCATCACGTCGCGCGTCTTGCCGTGATAGTTCAGCAGCAGATAGGGGTGCACGGACGGCACCGTCGGGTGCGCGAAGGCGCCGCCGGCCTTGCCGGGCATCAGGCGCGCATCGATCCAGGGCTTGTCGAAGAAGCGCTGCCCGACCTCGGCGAGCTCGGGGCTGAAGGCGCGCGTAGGCGTCCAGCACACGCCTCCTGGCGTCGGGCCACTCGATGCGCCGGTCATCGTCGTTCGGCAGCGGGGCGTTGCGGTCCCAGTGCTGCAGCTTGTCCAGCCCCAGCCATTTGGCCTTCAGCGTGTAATAGCGGTGCGACAGGCGCGGGTAGGATTCGCGCACGGCAGTGGCGAGCGCATCGACGACCTCGTCCTCGACCATGTTGGCGCGGTTGCGAAAACTGCCGGGGCGGGGGTAGTGCCGCCACGTGTCCTCGATCTCCTTGTCCTTCGCCAGCGTGTTGGTGATCAGGGAGAACAGGCGGACCTGGTCGCCGAAGGCCTTGCCGACCGCCTTGCCCGCGGCCTCGCGCACCGACCGGTCCCGATCGGACAGCTTGTTCAGCGTGGCGCTGACGGTCAGGTCCTCATTGCCCAGCCTGATGCGCATCGATGCGACCGTTTCGTCGAACAGGCGTACCCAGGCGGCATTGGCGGTGAGGTCGCGTTCGTGGGTCAGCTTCTCCAGTTCATCGGACAACTGGTGCGGACGGAAGACCCGCAGGTCGCGCAGCCACGGGCGATAGCGGGCCAGGGCGGGATCGGCCAGCTTCGTCTCCAGCAGCGCGTCATCCAGCCGGTTCAGCTCCAGGGAGAAGAAGATCAGGTCGCTGCCGACCGTCGTCACCTTCTCATTCACCGTCTGGTAGAATCGCCCGATCGCCGGATCGGTCGAATCCTCGGCGAACAGAAGCTGGGCATAGGAGGCGATCCGCCCGAGCAGTTCCTGGATCCGCTCATACTCGCCGATGACCGCCGCCAGCGCCGATCCGGTCAGCTCGGCCAGCGTGCCGGCGTGGGAGGCGGCGAAGGCTTTTCCCATCCGTTCGGCCTGCGCCATATCCTCCTGCACCTCGGGGCTGTCGGGGCCGGGATAGAGGTCGGACAGGTCCCAGGCCGGCAGCGAGGCGGCAGCGCTCGAATCATTCATCTGGTTATCTCGGTCCTTGGCGGGAAAGCGGTAACGCGTCATGTAAGCCGCCGACAGCCCGCGTCAAAGGGCAGCCGGAGGATGCGTGCCAGCCAGACGTAACGCTTATCCGACATGGCCCAATCTGGCCACGATGATGTTCGACCGGGCGCGAGAGCTGGCCGAACAAGGCGATGCTGCGCGTGTTCAGGGATGGTGCGTGGCAGGGAATCACCTGGGGCGCGTTCGCCCGCATGGTCGCGTCCTGCGCCCGCGGCCTGCGCGCGGCGGGCGTTTCGGCCGGCGACCGCGTGCTGCTCTGTGCCGAGAATCGGCCCGAATACCCGATCGCCGAGACCGCGCTGATGGCGATCCGGGCCGTGCCGGTGCCGGCCTATACGACCAACACGGTGGACGACCAGGCGCATCTGCTGCGCAATTCCGGTGCCAGGGTGGCTATCGTCGCCAATCCACGGCTTGCTGAACGCATGCGAGCGGCGGCGCAACCGCTGGGCGGGCTGGAGCTTCTGGTCGTGATGGACTCGCCGCCCGCCGGCACGACGGCCTGGGCCAGCCTGGTTGCCGACCGGGCGCCCTTTGCCGATATCGCGGCCGAGGCGGCCCTGATCCCGCCGACGGCACTGGCCTGCCTGATCTATACCTCCGGCACCGGCGGGGCGCCGCGCGGCGTGATGCTGCCGCATCGCTGCATCCTGTCGAACTGCGCCGGGGCGTTCGACCTCGTGCGCCCGTTGAAGCTGGAGGACGAGACCTATCTGTCCTATCTGCCGCTGTCGCACAGCTACGAGCACACGGTCGGCCAGTTCTTCCTGCTGAGCATCGGCACCGAAATCGTCTATTGCCGCGGCGTCGAGCACCTGGCCGCCGATATGCTCACCGTGCGGCCGACGCTGCTGACCGCCGTGCCGCGCGTGCTGGAGGTGATCCGCAGCCGCATCCTGACCCAGGTCGCCCGCGAAAAGCCGTTCCGTCAGCGCCTGTTCAACCAGGCCTTGGCGCTTGGCCTGAAGCGCATCGACCGGGAGAAGCTGAGCCTGCTCGAACACCTGCTGGACCCGATCCTGGAACGACTCGTGCGCTCCAAGGTCCGCGCCCGCTTCGGTGGCCGCCTGATCGCCGCGATGTCCGGTGGCGCGCGGCTGGAACCCGAGGTCGGGCGCTTCTTCCTCGCTCTCGGCATCCCGATCATGCAGGGCTATGGCCAGACCGAGGCGGGCCCCGTCATCAGTGCCAATCCGCCCGATGCGATCCGCATCGATACGGTCGGCACCGTCCTCAAGGGCGTCGATCTGCGCATCGCCGAGGACGGGGAGATCCTGGTGCGCGGCGATCTGGTGATGGACGGCTACTGGAACCGCCCCGAGGACACGGCGGCGGCGATTCGCGACGGCTGGCTGCATACCGGCGATATCGGGGAACTCGACCGCGGTTATCTGCGGATCACGGATCGCAAGAAGGACATGATCGTTCTGTCGGGCGGCGAAAACGTCTCGCCGGCAAAGATCGAGGGAATGCTGATGGCGGAACCGCCGATCGCGCAGGCCGTGGTGGCCGGCGACGGGCGCAGCGGCCTCTGTGCGCTGCTGGTCGCCGGCGGATGGTTACGATGATGTCGCTGTCGCCGTCGCGGTGAACCGCACTAATATGCGACTTTCGGTCACCGAACGGATTCGCAAGCATGCGATCGTTCCGGCCTTTACGGTGGAGAACGGCTTGCTGACGCCATCGCAGAAAATTCGCCGGGTGCTGGTGCTGCGCGCGAATGCAGAGACTGCTGGTCGCGAATGCACTGAGCGGCCCCAACAGCAAGATGTGGGATAAGCCGGCAGGGAGTCTGATGTGAGAAGACCGCGCTGATGGAACGAGCGTTTTCAGTGATCAGCCATTGCGATGGCCGGGCGGCTCTGCTAGACGCCGCGGCTCTCGTTTTCGTCCAACCCCGGATACGCGATGCGGCCCCCCGGGCCCAGCGCGACCGGGGTCTTTTAGAAGGGGCTCGGTCCCATGGCCGTACCGAAGAGAAAGACCGTCCGTCCCGCGCGGGGCATGCGCCGCAGCCATCAGGCGCTGCCCACGAGGCCCATGCCGAGTGCAGCAATTGCGGCGAGACTGAAGCGCCCGCACCACGTCTGCAGCCATTGCGGCCACTACGACGGGCGCGAGGTGGTCGCAGCCGGCAAGGCGCTGCGGGGCGCCGTCCGGGTCTGAGTCACCCGTGGTCGCGGCAGCTGGCGCCTCGCCCGTGACCGGTTCTTTCACCCTCGCGGTGGATGCCATGGGCGGCGACAACGCGCCCGACATGGTGGTGCACGGGCTGGAATTCGCGGCGGAACGTCATCCGTCGGCGCGCTTCCTGCTGGTTGGCGATCGAAGCCGTGCTGACCGCCGATGCTGGAGCGCCGCAAGCGCGCCAAGGCAGCCTGCACGGTCCGCCACGCGCCGGACGTCATCTCCAACGACATGAAGCCGACGGCCGCGCTGCGCAGCCGGCAGTCGTCGATGCGCCTGGCGATCGACGCGGTCGCGACGCGGCGAGGCCGTCGGGCGTGGTCTCGGCCGGCAACACCGGCGCGCTGCTGGCGCTGGCGAAGATCGTGCTGAAGTCGCTGCCGGGGATCGACCGGCCGGCGATGGCCGGCGATCGGCCCGTCCGCGCGCGGCGACGTGGTCATGCTGGACCTCGGCGCCAATGTGCAGTGCGACGTGCGCAACCTGGTCGAATTCGCCGTCATGGGCGACGTCTTCGCCCGCACCGTGCTCGGCCTGACCGCGCCGACGATCGGCCTGCTGAACGTCGGGTCCGAGGAAATGAAGGGCGACGACACGGTGCGCGAGGCCGCGGAAATCCTGCGCGCCAGCCATATCGGCCCGCAATTCCACGGTTTCGTCGAGGGCCACGACATCACCGCCGGCACCACCGACGTCGTCGTCACCGACGGCTTCACCGGCAATGTCGCGCTGAAGACCGGCGAGGGCGCGCTGAAGCTGATCGGCGAGCTGCTCCGCCAGGTCTTCACCAGCGGCATCACCGCCAAGATCGCCTATCTGCTGGTGCGCCCTGGCCTCGACCGGCTGCGCGAGTGGCTCGATCCACGGCGCTACAACGGCGCGGTCATGGTCGGGCTGAACGGCGTGGTGGTGAAATCGCACGGCGGCACCGACGCGCAAGGGCTTCGCGCATGCGGTCGATGTCGCCATGGACATGGTCGTGCACCGGTTCAACGACCACATCCGCGAAGACCTCGCCCGGATCGCGCTGGACAAGCGCGGCGCCGGCGGACAAGAACGGCCGAGCCGCCAGCCGCCGGCAGCGGCGATTCACCGCCGGGGTCTGCCGGCGATACCCATCTCGCCCCCGCCTGATCAGGAAGCCATGATGTCGTTCCGTTCCATCCTCGCCGGCGTCGGCGGCTATCTGCCCGAGCGGATCGTCACCAACGACGAACTGTCGCGCACCGTCGACACGTCGGACGAGTGGATCCGGGAGCGGACCGGCATCCGCCAGCGCCATTTCGCCGGCACCGCACGAAACCGCGACGTTCATGGGCACCGCCGCGGCGCGCGCGGCTCTGGCGCGACGCCGGCGCGACGCCGGCGGATGTCGACGCGATCATCCTGGCGACCAGCACGCCCGATCAGGCGTTTCCCGCCACCGCGCTGCGCGTCCAGGCGGCGCTGGGCGTGACGCGGCGGCTTCGGCTTCGACCTGTCGGCGGCCTGCGCCGGGTTCATCTACGCGCTTGTCGGTGGCCGACGGCATGATCCGGGCCGGCCAGGCGCGCGGCGTGCTGGTGATCGGCAGCGAGGTCTACTCGCGCATCCTGAACTGGCAGGATCGCGGCACCTGCGTGCTGTTCGGCGACGGCGCCGGCGCGGTGTTCCTGCGCGCGGCGTGCCGGCAGCGACGCCGAGCGGAAGGGCATCCTGTCCACCCACATCCACGCCCAGGGAACGCTGGGCGACATTCTTTACGTCGATGGCGCGGTCGGCCAGCCCGACAAGCCCGGCCATCTGGTGATGAACGGGCGCGAGGTCTTCCGCCACGCCGTCACCCGCCTGGCCGAGGCGGTGGAGGAGGCGCTCGCCGCCAACGGCCTGACCCGCGCCGACGTCGACTGGCTGGTGCCGCACCAGGCCAACCGGCGCATCATCGACGCGATGGGCCGCAAGCTGAACCTTGCCGGCGGACCGCGTGGTGGTGACGGTGGACCGGCATGCCAACACCTCGGCCGCCTCGGTGCCACTGGCGCTGGCCGAGGCATGCGCGCGACGGGCGCATCAAGCCGCGGCGATCTGGTGCTGCTGGAAGCGCTGGGCGGCGGGCTGACCTGGGGATCGGCGCTGGTCCGGTTGTGACCGGAACGACAGGAAATCTCTGCAAACCTCTGATCCTGAAGATTTTCTCGTGCGATAATCTTGACGGGCGGCACGATCTGCATAGCGTCAATCGATGCTGACGATCACCCGCGCCCACATAGCTGAGATGATCTACACGCAGGTCGGACTCTCGCGTAATGAGTCCGCCGACGTTGCTGGAAGATGTACTGGATCGGATTGCCGCTGCATCTGGAAAAGGGTGAATCTGTTAAAATCAGTGGGTTCGGGACCTTTTCTGTCAGACAGAAGGGGCGTCGTATCGGACGCAATCCGAAGACCGGTGAGGAAGTGCCGATCCTGCCGCGGCGCGTTCTGGTCTTCCGCCCAAGCCATGTTCTGAAGGCGCATGTAAACGGGACGGTGCCAGGTCCGGACGACGACGAATGACGACGTCCCCGCCGGCGACCTCGCGGTGAACGCGGCCGATGGACCTGCAAGTGAGCGACGATCCCAGCGAATTCGATGGCGATCCGAAATCCCGGATCCGGCCGAAGAAGGCACCCAATGCCTTTCGGACGATCAGTGAGGTAGCGGACGATCTTCACATCCCGCAGCATGTCCTGCGGTTTTGGGAGACGAAATTTCCGCAGGTGAAGCCGCTGAAGCGCGGCGGCGGGCGGCGGTATTACCGGCCGGACGACATCGACCTGCTGCGGCGCATCGCCGATCTGCTTTATACTCAGGGCTATACGATCAAGGGCGTGCAGCGCCTGCTGCGTGAGGGCGGCGGCTTGCTGTCGGATGACATCCCGCCGCCCAGCGCGGATGAACGGGCGGCGCCTGGCGGGGGCGATGAGGGGCCGACGTTGTTTCAGGATCTGGAACTCACGCCGCCTCCGCCCGATCCCGCCCGGTTTTCGCCGCGGCCAAAGCCGGAAACGGAGGAGCAGCGCCTGCGCAGGACGCTGCAGCATGTGCTGGTGGAGTTGGAGGCAATCAAGGCGCTGCTGCGCCATAGCGATTGAAGGGGCCGGTTCAGCTCCGGCCCCTTCGAAGGTCACTTGTTCCACTCAGCCGCGTTGCTGATGCTCTGCCCAGCGTTGCTCAGGTCCTTGCCGGCCCCCTGCGTCGTGTTGCAGGCAGTCAGTGTCGATGCCGCCGTGATCAGAACGGCAAACAGCAGCAACAGACGCGATATCGCTCGCATGGCTGGTATCCCAGTTGTAACAAGAACTCCCCGGCAGCGTCATTCCCTATTGATTTCACGAACCATTGAAAGCGCGGAATGTTTGCCTGCCTTTTCTTCGGTTCGACGGCCGATCTTGGCTTGTGACATGGAATCCGATTGACTGCGCCGAACGATCGGAGGACGCCGCCATGGCCGGACTGTATTATGAGGAATTCTTCGTCGGGCAGGAGTTCGAACATCCCTGGACCCGCACCGTGACCGAGATGGACAACACGCTGTTCAGCGCCCTGACGATGAACGTCCAGCCGTTGCACATCGATGCGCACTTCTCGGAAGGCACCGAGTTCGGACAGCGTCTCGTCAACTCGATCTTCACGCTCGGCCTGATTATCGGTATCAGTGTCAACGATACGACCATCGGGACGACCGTCGGAAATCTGGGCTTTTCCGAAACCAGGTTCCCCAAACCCGTGTTCCATGGCGATACGTTGCGTGCACGCACCAAGGTGCTGGCGATGCGCGAAAGCCGTTCGCGGCCCGAGGTCGGGATCGTCGACTTCGAACATACCGGCTGGAACCAGCGCAACGAGATGGTCGCCCTCTGCCGCCGGCAGGCGATGATGCGCAAACGTCCCGTGACATGAAGCGGCCGGAGCGAACCGAGCGGGAGGCGGCGGCGCTGCGGGCCAACCTGCTGAAGCGCAAGGACCAGGCGCGCCGGCGGGCCGCAGCCGATGACGCGGCAACTGAAACGGCCGAGAGCAAAGGCGTCGAGGACGGCGAGTCCCCGACGGACCACGGGGACGGGAAGACATCTCGCGTGCTAGAACAGTGACATCTGCAACGATCCAGCCGCCGCCGAGTCCGGGGGCAGCGCAAAATGCCCGCAGTCCAACTGGGTGCGAGCTTCATCGAACCCGAACTGACGGACAGCGCGCGCGAAGCGGCGGCCCAGCAGGTCGGCGTAAACCCCCTGGCCGGCAAAACGATGATGGAATCGGGGATCGTTCAATCCGCCCGCTCGGGTCTGCCGCACCAGACTAAGGACGTGGCGTGCCCGGTCGGGGAAGTGCTCGTGCAGCCAGGTCTCGAACAACTCCCGCAATTCATGCGGCAGGCGTAACAGGACATAGCCGGCATGCCGAGCGCCGGCACGGGATGCGGCTTCGAGGATTTTCTCCAGCTCCGCATCGTTCAGGCTGGGGATCATCGGTGCGGCAAGCACGCCTGTGGGGATGCCGGCACGCGTCAGTTCGGCGATCGCATGCAGCCGCCTTGCCGGTGTCGCCGCCCTCGGCTCCATCACGCGCGCAAGGCGTGGGTCCAGTGTGGTGACCGAAATGTGCACCCGCACAAGGTTTCGTTTCGCCATCGATGACAGAATATCGATATCCCGCAGCACGCCGGAAGATTTGGTGACGATCCCGACCGGATGACTGTATCGGTCCAGGACTTCCAGCACCGCGCGGGTCAGTTTCAACGTGCGTTCGACCGGCTGATAGGGATCGGTGTTCGATCCCAGCGCCATTGTCCGGGGCACATAGCCGGGCTTGCGAAGTTCCTTTTCCAGCAGTTCGCCGACGTCGGGCTTGTAGATCAGCTTGGTTTCGAAATCTAAACCGGGCGAGTAGCCCAGATAGGCGTGCGTCGGTCGCGCATAGCAATAGATGCAGCCATGCTCGCATCCCCGGTACGGGTTGACCGCCCTGTCGAAGCCCAGATCGGGCGAACTGTTCCAACTGATGACGGATTTGCTGGAATCCCGTGTCAGCGTCGTGTCCAGTTTCGGCAGATCGCCGACTTCGGATTCCAGCGTGCTCCACCCGTCGTCGAAGTCAGCGGTATGCTGAGCGTCGAAGCGGACCGGCGGGTTGCCGACCGCGCCGCGGCCGGCGCCACGCCGCCGCGGCATCGCCGTCGCCGGTTCCATGTCCGGCAGGCCCGCCCGGTTCAACGCTTCAACGGCGTCTCGATCAATCTCGATATCCATCTGCTTTCACGCCCCGTCTGGAGAATGGTGTCTGGAGAAATGCATGTCAGGGGAGTTGATGTTCTATCTCTGTTCGCGAATTCATCTCACGGGCGACGACAGGATGTCAAGAACATCATGCGAACTTTGGTCATGAGGCGGTTTCCCCATTGACCCACCGTCCAAGCGACCGCTATTGCCGCGCGCCCGTCAGCACGAGAAAGCGGACAAGCCCATGGCCAAGCCGATCACTGAAGAAGAAATCAAGACCGGCGGGGTTGCTGCCGACCGCCTGCGCAGCATTGTCGAGCGCATCGAGCGGCTGGAGGAGGAGCGCAAGGCGCTCGGGTCCGACATCAAGGACATCTATTCCGAGGCCAAATCCGCGGGTTTCGATGTCAAGGTGCTGCGCCAGCTTATCCGCATCCGTAAGCAGGAAGCCGCCGAGGTGGAGGAGCAGGAAACCATGCTCGACGTTTACCGGCACGCCTTGGGGATGTAGGCGGCTAGAGTGGGATGACATCGCTGTCGCTCTGCCATCCCGCTCTAGCTCTTTGTTTAATCGCGTGATTCAGACCTCCGGCGATCCCGCCTCCAGTCATCACGCTCTAAGATCGGTCCAGCAGCCGGTCGAGCACGGCGTTCAGCCGCAACAGGCCTTCGCGGGTCGGGCGCAGGTGGTTATCCGCCAGCGTCAAGTATCCCTCGGCAATGCATTCGGACAAGATGGCGGCGTCGACGAAGGCCTCGACGCCGAACCCGGTTCGCGCGCGAAAGCGGGCGAGGTCGATGCCGTCATGCATCCGCAATCCCATCAGCAGTGCTTCCGGGCCGGCCTGGTCGGCGTCCAGGATGTCGTCCTGGCCGATGCCGTTGCCGATGCGCCGCACCTGCTCGAACCAGATCTCCGGGGCGCGATGGCGGCGTATGGCGTGGCGCTGGCCGTTAAGGTCCAGCCGCCCATGCGCGCCGGGCCCGATTCCGGCGTAATCGGCGTAGCGCCAGTAGCCGGTGTTGTGGCGGCTTTCATGACCGGGGCGGGCGTAGTTCGACACCTCGTAGGGCAGCAGCCCTGCCGTGGCGCAGAGTGCTTCTGTGTCCAGATACAGCGCCGTGGCGACGTCGTCTTCCGGCAGGGTGATCCGCCCGCGGCGGTGCAGGGCTTCGAAGACGGTCTGAGGTTCGATCGTCAATTGGTATAGCGAGATATGGTCCGGCCCGATCGCCAGCGCCGCACGCAGTTCATGCGACCATTTCCGTCGGTCCTGGCCGGGACGCGTGTAGATCAGGTCGAACGACACCGACGGGAACAACCGCCGAGCGGCGCGGATCACGGTGATGGCTTCCGATGCGGAGTGGCCCCGGCCCAGAACGCGCAGAGCCGCGTCATCCAGGCTCTGCACGCCGATCGACACACGGTTGACGCCGGCAAGGCGGAAGCCGGTCAGCTTTTCCAGCGCCAGGCGCGTCGGATTGACCTCGAGCGTGATTTCGATGTCGGGGGCGATGTCGAAAAACCGGGCCGCATCGTCGATCAGGCCGCCGATCGCGGCGGGTCGCATCAGGCTGGGCGTGCCGCCGCCGAAGAAGATCGAGGTCAGCCGCCGCCGCCCGACCCGGCTGGCTTCCGCGGCGAGTTCACGGCGCAGCGCCGGGGCGAACAGGTCGCCGTCCATCCGGGTATGCGGATGCGCGTTGAAGTCACAATACGGGCATTTGGCCAGGCAGAACGGCCAATGGACGTAGAGCGCCAAATCCTTCTGTGCGGTGGCAATGGTCTGGAGCAAAACGGAGAGTTCTCGGGGACAGGGGCTGGCCGCGGTATATAGGCGGTCCGGTCACCGGCGACCATCAACCGCTGCGCAGCCTCAGTTCGGCAAATACGCGGGTCAGCAATTCGGACCAGTCGCCCCGCCGCGTCTGGCGGAACAACCGCATCGACCTGTACCAGGGCGTGTCAGACCGTTCCAGCATCCAGCGCCAGTCGGGATCGGTCGGCAGCAGGAGCCAGACGGGCTTGCCGAGGGCGCCGGCCAGATGGGCGACCGAGGTGTCGACGCTGATCACCAGATCCAGGGCGGCGATCAGCGCGGCTGTCTCGGCGTAGTCAGTCAGCCTGTCGGTCAAGTCGGGCAGGGGTAGTATGGCCGCCCCCGCACCGTGCTGCAGATTGACGAACTGCACGCTCTCGATCTGCGGCAGTTCGCGCATCAGGGCGGCCGGGACCGATCGGCGCTGGTTTGTCGGATTGGCGGGATTTCCGGACAATGCGAGCCCGACCGACGGACATGGCCCCAGGGCATTTGCCCAGGCCGCGATCCGCGACGGATCGGCGGAGAGATAGCCGTCTGCCAACGGGATCGAGACTTCGGTTACGCCAAGGCGCAATGGCAGGCTCATCTGGTCGATATAGACATCGTGCGGAATGGACTGATCCGGGGCGCAGGTTTCAACGCCCGGCATCCGTCCGATCAATGGCCGGAGTGCGGCGTGGCATGCCAGGACCGGTCGCCCGCCACGCGTCTGCAGCGTCGACAGGAAGCGGGCACAATGGATCGCATCGCCGATGCCCTGCTCAGCTCGCACCAGGATTGTCCGGCCATCCAGCTCGCCGCCGTCCCATTCCGGGGTCGCAATAGGCAGGAAATTCGCACGAAACGCGGGATGGCGCTTGCGCCACTCATATCGCTCGAAGCCGGCTGCAAAGTCACCCCCGAGCAACGTGGCGATCGCTCGGTTCCAATGGGCCTCGGCCAGATTGGGCTGCAATCGTATGGCCGTCTCGCAAGACCGGATCGCCTCGGTGACCCGACCACACCGGGTCAGGATGTAACCCATGCTGGCATGCGCCTCGGCCAGACTTGGGTCATACGACAGCGCCGTCCGATACATCGCTTCGGCGGCGTCGAGGTCGTCCAGGTCGGTCGAGGCATTTCCCCAGTTCAGCCAGGACGGGGCGTGATCCGCCCGCAGCATCACCGCGTTATGAAACGCCGCGCACGCCCGGGTTGCCTGGCCTAGTGCGTTGAGCGCCGATCCGCGGAGGAAATGTAATTCGGCGTCACGCGGATCGGCGGCCAACGCGGCGTCTGCCTGCGGCAGTGCCTGTGCGAACCGCCCGCTGGCCACCAGGGCACGCACCAGATTGCGCCGCATCCCCAGATGTGCCGGCTGGCGGCGAAGCGCCTGCAGCAGCAGATCGGCCGCCGCGTCCGGATCGCCGTCGCGCAAGGTATTCAGGGCCCGCACATAAAGCGCGGCACCATCTTCGATTTCGGGCACGGAACGCTGCATGGGATGCAGTCTGGCCGGCGATCGGTTAACGACCGGTAAACGCCGCCACAAACGTCACGCATTGGACTCGTCCCGCCGGATGTGGCGGCATGGGAGCACCAAACCAATAACAGGAGCATCCATGGCCATCGGACTGGACGGCGTCATCGCGGCCGAAACGATCCTCAGCAAGACCGATCAGACCAACGGCATGGTCTGGGTTCGCGGTGTCGACCTGCCAACGCTCGCCACGCAGCACGGCTTCGAGGGCACCGTTGCACTGCTCTGGGACGGTTTCGCCGGCGATGGCCTGACCCGGGACGGCATCCATACAGCCCTGGGAACTGCGCGTTTGCGCGCGTTCGACGCGCTTGGATCCTGGCTGGCACACGCCGCAGGCCGCTCGTTGTTCGAAGGCGTTCGTATTGCGCTGGCCAGTCAGCCCGACACAGCCACCGCCACCGATCTCCTGGCCGCGCTGACCGTCGCCGTGCCGGCGCTCGTGCGTCAGCAAGCGGGCGGTCGGCCGATCGCGCCGGCCCCGAACCTCGGGACGGCTGCCGACCTGCTGCACATGCTGCACGATGCGGTTCCGGGTTCAGCAGAAGCGGGTGCGCTCGACACCTATTTCACCGTCATGGCCGAAAGTGGTCTAAACGCTTCGGCCTTTACCGCCCGAATCGTTGCGTCCACCCGAGCGTCGCTGACGGATGCGGTGCTTGCGGCGTGGTGTGCGTTCACCGGTGCGTTGCATGGCGGGGCGCCGGGCCCGACGCTCGATCTGCTGGACTTGGCGGCGGCGCAGCCGGACCTCGACGCCTGGCTGGAGGCGAAACTTCGCGCCGGCGAGCGATTGATGGGCTTCGGCCACCGTGTCTTCCAGGGCAATGACCCGCGGGCTGCGGCGATGCGGCGGTCGCTGGCAGCCATGGGGCCTGCTGCCGGCCATCTGGCGTTTGCCGAAACGCTGGAAAAAGCCGTGGCGGCGGCGATGGAACGGGTCAAGCCTGGTCGCAAACTGCCGCCCAATGTCGAAATCACGGCGGCCTTGCTGCTCGATGCCGTCGGCATTCCGCGGGATGCGTTCACGCTCGCCTTTCGCCGTCGGTCGCAGCCCCGGCTGGATCGCCCATGCGCTGGAGCAGCAGCGGACAGGGCGGCTGATGCGCCCGGCCTCGGCTTATATCGGGCCGCCGATCGGGTAGATTTATCTCTGGATCGCGGGATCAGGGCTGGCGTATCCTCCGGTAGCACGCTTTCGGAGGTTATCATGATCTTCCGCCAGCTTTTTGACGCGACATCCGGCACCTACACCTATCTGCTCGCTTCCCGAATCGGGCGGCGAAGCGCTGATCATCGATCCGGTGCTGGAGAAGGTGGACCGCTACCTCGCTTTGATCCGGGAACTTGATCTGCGCCTGGTGAAGGCGGTCGACACGCATCTGCATGCGGATCACATCACCGGCATCGGCGCACTGCGTGACAGCACGCACTGCATCACGGTGATGGGCGAGCAGTCGCAGGTGGACGTGGTCTCGATGCGCTTGTCGGACGGCGACAGGATGCACATCGAAGGCCTGGAGCTGGAGGCAATCTATACACCCGGCCATACGGACGATTCGTACTGCTTCCGTATGGCGGACCGCGTGTTCACCGGCGATACGCTGCTGATCCGCGGGACCGGGCGGACGGATTTCCAGAACGGTTGTCCGCGGGCGCAGTATGAATTGATTTTCAACCGCCTGCTGCGCCTGCCCGACGATACGCTGGTCTTCCCGGCGCATGACTACAAAGGCGATACGGTCAGCACGATCGGCGAGGAAAAGCGCTGCAATCCCCGGCTTCAGGTCAAATCGGTCGACGATTACATCGCGCTGATGAACGGGCTGAACCTGTCCAACCCGAAGATGATGGACGTCGCGGTGCCGGCGAATATGCGTCAGGGCCTGGCGCAGGCCGAGATCGCTCGCCTCGGCTGGGCCATGACGCCCGAGGAGGCGATGGCGGTGCTCGGGTGCTCCGATACGGTGCTCGTCGACCTGCGGGAAAAGACCGAGCGGCAGAAGCACGGCGGAATTGCCGGCGCGGTGCATGCGCCCTATGCCGACCTGGCGGAAAATGTCGGAGAAGGCGGATTGCTGCATGAACTTGCCGCCGCCACCGGTCGCCGGCTGGTTGTTTTACTGCGCCTTCGGCGAGCGCTCCGCCATGGCGGTCAGGGCCGCCCGAGCAGGCCGGTCTGACCTCGGCATGCCATATCCATGGCGGTATCGACGCCTGGAAGAAGGCGGGCGGCCCGGTCACGCATTGAGACGAAAGGTGGACCGCGTCCTCTAGACCGAACTTGCGGTGACTGTGTCAGGTCAAGTTCGGTCTAGTTTTGTCGGAGACAGCGATTCACGCCCTGAACCGATTCCGGCCAGGGCGATCGCGGTCTAGGCGGCCACACCGAGATGAGGCAGCGACACGGCACGGGCTGAGCCTGCAACACGCCAGGTTTCGGCACCCCGAGCCGTCAGGTGGATTGACGCTGCTTCCCCACCCGCGCGGTTCAGCGCTCGGATCACCGCGACGCGCCGCTCGGGCGGCACGATGAACATCATGAAGCCGCCGCCGCCGGCGCCCGAGACCTTGCCGCCGATCGCCCCGTTGGCAAACGCCGTCCGGTACAGCGTCTCGATCCGTTCGGTGCTGATGCCGCCGGCGGTGCGCTTCTTCGCCTCCCAGGAGCGGTTGAGGATGGCGGCCATGCCCGGGATATCGCCGCGCAGCAGCGCCTGCTTCATTTCCTGCGCATCGCGCTTTCAGCCGGTGCAGTCCGGCGAGCGCATCGCCATCCTGCTGCATGCGCGCCTGCTGTTCGGCGATGATCGCGTCGGACCGGCGGGAGACGCCGGTGAAGCAGATCACCAGCGACGTTTCCAGCTCGTTCAGCACGTCCGATGCGACGCGCAGCGGGTTGACGATGACCCGGTCGCCGAGGAACTCGATGAAGTTCGTACCGCCGAAGGTCGCCGCATACTGATCCTGGCGGCCGCCGGCCAGGCCGAGGTCCTGCCGCTCGATCTCCAAGGCCGAGTGGGCGACGTCATAGGGACCAAGCGGGGCGGAGAGCAGGGCGGCGAAGGCCTCGACCAGCGCGACGACGAGGGCCGAGGACGACCCAAGCCCCGATCCGGGCGGCGCATCGACATAGGAGGTCAGACGCAGTGGCGGGAGCACGCCGTCGCCGTAGGTCCGCGCCATTCGCGCCGCGACGCCGGCATGCAAGGCGAGTTTCGCCGGGGACGAGAGATCGGCACTGAGCGTGTCGGTGACGCCGAGGTCGGGGGCGATGCAGATGGATCCGGTCGTCCGGCGACGGCTCGATGAACGCATAGGCGTAACGGTCGATCGTCGTGTTCAGGACCGCACCGCCGAAATCGTCGCAATAGGGGCTGAGATCGGTGCCGCCGCCGGCCAGGCCGAGCCGCAGCGGAACGCGGGCGCGGATCGTCGGGCGCGGATGCTGGCTGGCCACGGACGGAGTCGGCTCCTGACGACGAGGTCAGGGACTGGGTTTAAGCAATGGCCGTAGAATATTCGGTTAAATTCCCGCCGGGGAACAAATACCCCGCGATGCCGGCCGCCTGCGCGGCCGCCATGTCGGTTTGCTGATCGCCGATCATGATGGCGCGCGCCGGATCGATTTCCCATGCCTGCATCAGGTCCAGCAGCATGCCCGGCTCCGGCTTGCGCCATGGGTGGGCCTGCCGATAGGCCTCGATCGTGCCTCCGGATGGTAGGGGCAGAAGCGCGCATCGTCGATCGTGCCGCCGGCCGCTCGCGCCTCATCGGCCATCCAGTCCAGCAGCGCCGTGCACCTCGGCCTCGGTCGTAGAAGCCGCGCGCGACGCCCGACTGGTTGGTGACGATGAAGACGTGCCAGCCGGCCTCGGTCGCCAGACGGATGGCATCGAGGGCCCCGTCCATCCAGTCGAAGCGGTCGCGCGTGCCGACATAGCCGTGATCGACGTTGAGCACGCCGTCGCGATCGAGGAACAGCGCGCGCCGGTGCAGCAGCGCGAGGGATTTCGGCCTGGGCGAGTGCGAAGTCGGCCGGGACGCCGATGTCGCGGAAATAGCCGCTGGCGAGCGTGCCATGCAGCGCGCCCGCGGCGGCGAGCGTGGGCAGGACGTCAGCGTTCCAGCGAGCCCGCTGGCCCGATCCGGTCGAGCAGCGATCGGCGGAACACGCCGATCCCGGCGTGGATGGGCCCATTTCCCCGCGAACGGCGTCCGAACCCGATGACCCGGTCGCCATCCAGCCGGACGACGCCGAAAACCGGTCGCCATCGTCGTGTCGGACGCAGCAGCAGCCGGCCGACGGATGGCGCCGCATCGGCGCCGCTCGGCGAGAAGCCGGGCGAGGTTGCAGTCGAACAGCGAATCGCCGTTGGACAGCAGAAACCGGTCGTCCAGCCGGTCGCGGGCGTGAAACACCGCGCCCGCCGGTACCGGCCGGCATGGGTTCCGCGTGACAGCGTGATCCGGACCCGGCCGGGCAGGCGGACCTGCAGATCCGCCACGGCTCGTTCGACGGCATCGGACAGATGACCGGTCAGCAGCAGGAATTCGGTGACGCCGAAGCGGACGAACTCCCGCATCAGCCAGGCGAGGAACGGACGATCGCCGCAGGGCAGCAGCGGCTTCGGTGTCGTGGCGGTCAGCGCGCCCAGGCGCGAGCCGAGGCCACCGGCCAGGATCGCGCATTGCCGGATGGTGGCGCGTCATGATTCCGCCGTGGGTTCTCGGCCGGCCAGGACCTTGTCGACACGACGGCCGTCCATTTCCAGCACCTCGAACCGCCAGCCGCCGAACACGATGCGATCGCCCACCCGCGGCACGCGGCGGAGCAGCGCCAGCAGCAGGCCGGCCAGGGTGTGATAGCTGCCCTCGGCCGGCAGGTCGGGCAGGCGCAGGCGCGCTTTCAGCTCGTCGATCGGGGTCATGCCGTCGAGTTGCATGGTTGTCTCAGCCTTCGGGACCCGGCACACCTTCCTGATGTTCCGGCCCGGACGACTCGCCGACGATCGCTTGCAGCACGTCGGCGGCAGTGACGACGCCTTCGAAGCTGCCGTATTCGTCCATCACCAGCGCCAGGCCGAGCGCGTCGGTTTTCAACCGCTCCAGGGCGTCGAGGGCGCTGACGGTGTCGGGGACGATCATCGGCTGACGCAGGCTGGCACCGAGCGACAGTTCATTGCCGGTCAGCAGCCGGTCCAGCAGGTCCTTGGCCAGCACCACGCCGACGACGTTGTCGATCGACTTGTCGCAGACCACGAAGCGGGAATGCGGCGTTGCCTTCAATGTGGTCGCGATCGTCGCAGACGGGATGCGATGCGGTCGATCCACGCCAGATCCGTTCGCGGCGTCATGATCGCGCGGACCGGCTTGTCGGCCAGACGCAGCACCCGCTCGATCATGTCGCGCTCCTCGGCTTCCAGCACGCCGGTCTGCGCGCCTTCGATGACGAGCGCCTTGAGTTCCTCTTCCGTCACGGTGTGGCGAGGGATCCGGCTGAGGCCGAACAGCATCAGGATGGCGTTGGAAGACTTGCCCAGCAGCCAGACCGCGGGGGCGGCGATAGTGGCGAGCCAGGCCACCGGGCGGGCGACGCGGATCGCCATGGCCTCGGGCGCCCGCAGCGCCAGTTGCTTCGGCACGAGTTCGCCCAGGACGAGGGTCAGGTAGGTGGTCAGGATGACGACGACGGCCAGCGACAGGCTTTCGGCATACGGCGTCGAGCGTTGGGACGAGCGCAATGCAGGTTTGCAGGTGCGACGCGATGCGGGCGCCGCCGAATACGCCGGTGAAGACGCTGACCAGGGTGATGCCGACCTGGACCGTAGGCAGGAACCGCTGCGGATCATCGGACAACGCACGGGCGAGGCCGGCGCCGCGCACGCCCTTGCGTTGCAGCACCGCGAGCCTTGCCCGGCGAGCCGAGACCAGCGCCAACTCGCTGAGGGAGAACAGGCCGTTGACGATGATCAGCAGCAGGATGACGAGGATTTCGAGTGCAAGACTCATTGCGGATTCCGACGGGCGCTGCTTCGTGTATCACACTTTGTCCGGGAACATGAGCCGCCACCCGTTGAAGACCAACTGGCCGGCTGAGCCACGACAGGGTCCCTGGTGCGGCACGGACACGATCGAGCCCAGAGATCAAAACTCAATTCAGGCATGGGCGATCAATGGCTCATAGGCATTAAAATAGTGAGGAGAGCGCCCAACTTCGTCGTGGTCGGCGAAGACCGTCCACGGCTTTCTCTCCACAAGCACCGCAAGCCGTGGATGGTCGGCCTTCGCCGACCACGACGAGGAGAGGGCGTCATCCACGCCGGCTCTTTTTTATCGCCAATAATCCATGGCCGATCATAACCGAGAGGTGAGCCAGGCGGCGCCAAGCCGAAGCTCTTGCAGCCGTTTCGCCAAGCCCCTATACACCAACCATGGTTCGCACCGTTCCCGCTCTGCGATTTTGGTACCGTCGGTATCTTCCGGCGGCCTAGGATCGTGCGACCATAGCAAGACCCAAAAGCCGCCCAGCCAGGCGGCTTTCGTGTTTCTTGCCTTCCCCTTCGCGAAATATGCCTGAGCTGGAACGGCCCCTTACCCAAGGAGTGTTCCATGCAGCCATCGCGTTTCGACTTCGATGTGATCTCCGGCCCCGTGCCGCCGCGCATCCCGCCCAAACCCACGTCATCCGCCCCGCAGAGCGTCACACATGGCGCCCCATCGGCAACCCCGAAGCAGGAAACCGGGAAATGATCCGCAACGGTTTTTCCGCGCCAGTAGCCAGATGCCCGATTTCGCGACATAAACCACGCTGAGGAGACCGTTCCATGCCGACCAGTCCGTCTGCCACCGCCGCTCGATCCTGGAATCCGGATTCCTGGCGCGACTGCCCAATTCGGCAGGTTCCAGCCTATCCCGATCCGGCCAAACTGGCAGAGATGGAAGCCCGTCTCCGGCGTTATCCGCCTCTGGTTTTCGCCGGTGAGGCCCGCCGCCTGAAGGCGCAGCTTGGCCAGGTCGCCGAGGGCAAGGCGTTCGTCCTGCAAGGCGGCGACTGTGCGGAGAGCTTCTCGGACTTCACCGCCAACGTCATCCGCGACACGTTTCCGCGTGCTGCTGCAGATGGCCGTGGTGCTGACCTTCGGCGCATCCTTGCCGGTGGTGAAGATGGGTCGCATGGCCGGGCAGTTCGCCAAGCCGCGGTCCTCCGATACCGAGACCCAGGGCGACGTGACGTTGCCCAGCTATCGCGGCGACATCGTCAACGGCCCCGAATTCACCCCCGAAGCCCGCATCCCCGATCCCGCGCGGATGGAGTTCGGCTACTTCCAGTCGGCCAGCACGCTGAACCTGCTGCGTGCGTTCTCCTCGGGCGGCTATGCCGACCTGCATGAGGTGCATCGCTGGAACCTCGATTTCGTCGGCCGCTCCCCGCTGGCGGAGCGCTACCAGGACCTGGCGCACCGGATCGATGAGACGCTGTCGTTCATGGCGGCCTGCGGCATGACGAGCGCCACCACGCGCGACCTGCGGGAGACCGATTTCTACATCAGTCACGAGGCGCTGTTGCTGCCCTATGAGCAGGCCTTGGCCCGCGTCGACAGCACGACCGGCGATTGGTATGGCTGTTCGGCCCACTTCCTTTGGATCGGCGACCGCACCCGCCAGGCAGACGGCGCGCATGTCGAGTTCCTGCGCGGGCTGCAGAACCCGCTCGGGATGAAGGTCGGCCCAAGCCAGGATCCGGATGATCTGCTGCGCATCCTGGATATTCTCAACCCGCTCAACGAGGCCGGGCGGATCACGCTGATCAGCCGCATGGGCGTGGACAAGATTGGCGCCAAGCTGCCGCCTCTGGTGCGCGCGGTGCAGCGGTCCGGCCACAAGGTGGTCTGGCTGTCCGACCCGATGCACGGCAACACCGTTACCACGACCGACAAGGTGAAGACCCGCAACTTCGACTCGATCCTGTCGGAAGTCCGCAGCTTCTTCGATGTCCACGCAGCCGAGGGCTCCTGGGCCGGCGGTGTCCATGTCGAAATGACCGGGCAGAACGTCACCGAGTGCATCGGCGGCGCGCACCGCCTGTCGGAGGCCGATCTGAGTGAACGCTATGAAACCTTCTGCGACCCGCGCCTGAACGCCGAGCAGGCGTTGGAATTGGCGTTTCTGGTGGCGGAAGAGCTGAAGGTTCGGCGTTTGCCCTCGCCGACCCCCGCCCTGGCGGCCCACGGGCTAGCAGCGCAGTGACGGGCCGGTCGGTGCCATGACGAGCGACGAGGCAGCCAGGCTGGCGGCCGATATCGCCGCCCGCACCGACAGCTATTTCAACCGCACGAAGCGGATCGTCGAGCGTTTCGGGGACAAGACCGTGACTTATGCGGTCTTCCTCCGGCGCCCGGTGATCTGCGCACCGCGGCTGATGCTCGACTGGCTGAACGACCGTGGCGGAGCTCCGGCAGACCCAGGTCGATATCGACCTGGTCTACCAGGAGGGCGATTGGGTCGGCGCCGGTGAGCCGATCGTCTACCTTACCGGGTCCATGGCGCACCTGTCGGACCTGGAGACATTGTTGCTGCAGAAACTGGGTTCGGCCTGCGTGGCCGCGCATAACGCCTATCAGATGGCGATGGCGCTGCCGACGGTCGATTTCCTGGCGATGGAGGCACGCCACTGCGCCGGCGCCGAGATGCAGGACATCATGTCCTATGCCGCGTCCGTTGGCAGTGAAGCCGCCCGCCGTGAAGGCGCTCGGGGTTTCACCGGCAATGCCAATGACGGCACTGCGCACTGGTTCGGCCGCACCCACGGTTATGGGACGATGCCGCATTCGCTGATCGGCTATGCCGGCTCGACGGTGCGGGCGGCGGAGATGTTCCGCGAGACGTTCCCGGACGAGGGGATGACGGTGCTGGTCGATTATTTCGGCCGGGAAGTATCCGACGGGCTGGCCGTCTGCGCTCGGTTTCCTGACATCGTCGCCTCCGGGTCGATGGCGTTCAGGCTGGACACGCATGGTGGGCGGTTCCTGGAAGGGCTCGATCCGGCCGAGAGCTATGCCGTGCTGGAACGCCATGCCCCCGGCGCGATCCGACGGTATCGGAGCGATGCGGAACTTCGTTATCTGGTCGGCACGGGTGTCTCCGCCGCCGCGATCTGGCGGATGCGGGAGGCACTGGATGCGGCGGGATTCGACAAGGTGCGGATCGTCGTTTCATCCGGTTTCGGCGTGGAGAAATGCCGCGTGATGGCGGACGCAAAAGCGCCGATCAACGTCGTGGGGACGGGGAGTTTCATTCCGGATTCGTGGAGTGAAACATACGCCACGGCGGATATCGTCGAGTATGACGGCGTGCCGATGGTGAAGCTCGGACGCGAGTTCCTGTTGCGGAAGAACGGCGCACGGAAGCGGGGCGGGCATTAGGGAAAAAAGACCCAATCGGCTGAAGTTCCAAAGACTGCGCTAGGTAGAAACTGATCATAAACCCTCGTATTTGGCTGGGGGATTTCTGTCATGGACGCGACTGGCCATGATCGTTCGGGACATTGAAGTTCGGGGCAAGATGGACGTTCAACGTATCGCAGCATTCTCGAACGGCTCGCGTGGCGGTAATCCGGCAGGCGTCGTTCTTTGCGCCGAATTGCCGGGCGCCGCCGAAATGCAGCATCTGGCAGCGGAGGTCGGCTATTCGGAAACGGCGTTCGCTGCGCCGCAAGACAACGAGTGGCGGGTGCGGTACTTCGCACCCAAAATGGAGGTCGACTTCTGCGGCCATGCCACGATCGCGCTCGGGGCAGCACTGGCACTACGGCACGGAGACTGCACCTTCCCGCTCCAGATCAACCATGCCCGGATCACGGTGACAGGACGCCGAGAGGGAGATGTGCTTTCTGCTGCCCTGCAGTCGCCCCCGACCCGCAGCCGTTCGGCTGGAAACGCGTTGCTTGCCGAAGCCCTGGCGCTATTCGACATCCCGGCCGATGCGCTGGACCCAAGGATTCCGCCGTCCATCGCGCATGCGGGGGCGGACCATCTCGTTCTGGCACTTCGCGATCGAGATCTCCTGTCCACCATGGAGTATGATCTTGATGCCGGGCGTGCATTTGCTTTGCGCGAGAGCATCGGCACGTTCAGCCTGATCCATGCCGAGGGATTGCAGCGTTTCCACGCCCGCAACCCTTTCCCGATCGGCGGTGTGTACGAGGATCCTGCCACGGGTGCGGCAGCGGCCGCCTTCGCGGGCTACCTGCGCGATCTCGGGTGGCAACATGGCGGCGCGATCGAGATCATTCAGGGAGAGGACATGGGTATGCCGTCGCGTTTGTGCGCAGAGATCACCGGCGAGCCCGGCGCCAGCATCCGCGTTTCAGGAAATGCCCGCCTTATCAGTTTAAATTCTGAGGACTGTTAAGTGTCGCAGCCTGCCATTTCTGATTGGGTTTTCACCCCAGACCGCGATCGCCCTGACCGAAATCGGTCAGGGCGTAAATCGCTGTCTCCAACAGAGCTAGACCCAAATTGCCCTGACTGTGTCAGGGCAATTTGGGTCCAGAGCCGCTTCCGTATCGGTTGATTTAACCGGAATGGGCCGGTCGTTCCGGTACGCGCGCGTGAGAGCCGCCGTGTTCCTGCCATTCCCACACGTCTTTGTCTGGGCTGTCGACGTCGATTCCCTGGGCGCGCAGCATCTCCCGGTGATCCTCCGCGTTGTCGCGCGGCTGGTATCCCAGAAAAGCCCAGTTCGGATCGTGTGTTTTCAGCCGCGTGTTGTTGGAATAGCCGTTGACCACCAGGCATCCCGGATCGGGATGGCGCAGCGAGAGATCGACCAGTTGCGCGACGTCGCGAGGGCTGAGCCAGGTGGCCAGGGAACGTTGGTCGATCGGCAGCGTGCGATAGGTCCCGATCCGCAGCGAGACGGACCGGATGCCATGCCGGTCGTAGTAGTTCTGCAGCATGGTTTCACCCAGAACCTTGAACACGCCATAGAGGCTGTCGGGACGCGGAGGCAGGGCAGGGGACACACGTTCGGTGATCGGATAGCAGCCAAAGGCATGATTGCTGCTGGCGAAAACGATGCGCTCCACACCCTCCAACCGAGCGGTTTCGAAGACGTCGAAAAGGCCGCGAGCGTTGACGCGGAAGAGTGCCTCAAGATCGTAGTTGCCGATCATCCCCGCCAGATGAACGACCGCGCGCACGCCTTTCATCATCCGCTCCAGCGCCGCTCGGTCTGCGACGTCAGCCACGATGGGTTCCTCGTTCGGCGAGGGGTCTCGGATCGGCTTGATGTCGGTCAGCCGCAGATGGCGCCAGTGCTCACGCAGACCGTCGCGCAGCGCGGTACCGATCGCACCGGCTGCCCCGGTGATCAGCACCGTATCAGATGCCGGATCGATCATGCTCGGCCCACCCGAACCGCACTGTCGCGCCGCTCTGCCATCCCGTCCTCCATCGCCCGCGGATAGCGTCGGGGCAGGGCGGATACGGTGTCAAGGCGTTGGCGGGCCTCCGCCGGCAGTTGCCATCCGCTGGCGGCGAGCGTGTCATCGAGCTGACCGGTATGCCTGGCGCCGATGATCGCACTTGCAACCATATTCTGTTCCAGCACCCAACGAAGCGCGACCTGCGCCGGGCTGCGCCCAAGATCCCGGGAAACCGCAAGCAGTTCCGCCAGGATCGCTTCGTGATTGGGATGGAAAAAGCGGGTCGGGAAGGCCCAGCGTTCCGCAGACCGTGATCCGGCGACGCTTTGTTGTCCCGGTTGATACTTTCCTGTCAGATACCCGCCGGCAAGTGGCGACCAGACTACCATGCCGAGTTCCTTCAGCGCGCAGGCGGGAACAAGCTCTTCCTCGATGTCACGCACCACCAGGCTGTATTGTGGCTGGTAGGCTTCGAACCGGGCGAGGCCCTTGCTGTCGCTGATCCAGACTGCCTCCATGAGGCGCCAGGCTTCGTAATTGCTGCACGCCGTGTAGCGGATCTTGCCCTGGCGGACGAGGTCGTCGAAAGCCCGCAGCATTTCCTCGAGCGGTGTCTGGATGTCGACGTGATGGATGAAGTAGACATCGATATAATCGGTACCGAGGCGACGCAGGCTGTCCTCCACCGCCTGCATGATGTGCAGGCGCGACATGCCGGAATCGTTAGGACCGGGGCCCATCGGATTGAACACCTTCGTCGCGATCACCACCTCGCGCCGTCGCTTGCCAAGTGCGCGACCGAGCATCGTTTCGGAGTCGCCGTTGTTGTATCCGTTGGCGGTGTCGAAGAAGATGACGCCGGCGTCGAGGCATTTTCCAACGACACGTTCGGTTTCGGCCATGTCGGTGCCGTGACCGAAGGTCATCGTGCCGAGGCAGATTTCGGAAACCTTCAGTCCAGTGCGGCCAAGGCGTCTGTAGTCCATATCCGTTCCCTCCCAAGGAGCTCAGGACTGCGACGTCCTGGCGGCATTATCGTTATAGTTGGAACAGAATAACACGCCGCCTGCGCAAGCGGAAGGATCGCCCCCGGTTTCGTCTATTTCCGGCAGGAAATCAGCAGGATCATTGGCCGCTCCCGTTCCTCGGCCAGCGCGGGAAGAGCTGCAATCTGCTCGTCCGTCGGTCGCCATTCCTCCACATGGCGGATGCTGAATCCGGTCGGCGATCAGGGTGTTCAGCGTCGTGGCGATCGTGCGGTGATGTTTGATGACACCCTTGGCCAGCCAATCTGTCGTTCGTGCTCCCTCGATCGCATAATGATCGACCGGCCAGGTCTTGCGTCCGTCCGGGTCCACGTGCCAGCCGGGATGCGTCGGCGCCATGTAGATCGGATGCTCAATCGTGAAAACGAAATGGCCGCCCTGGACGACCGCCCGAAATACGCTGCCTGCCAGGCGCGCGAAATCCTCGACATAATGAAACGCCAGGGAGCTATAGGCCAGATCGAAGGCGTCTGCTGGCAGGTCGAGGTGTTCCAGGTCCGCAATGGCATAGCGCACGTTGGGGCTCATTGTGTCACCCCGAGCGCGGGCGAGCATGTTGTTGGAGAGGTCGAGGCCGAGAATGGAGGCGGCACCTTGTGCCGCAGCCCAGCGCGCGAACCAGCCGAAACCGCACCCCAGATCGACGATGCGGGCGCCTTTGATGTCGGGCAGCGCAGCCTGGATCGCCGGCCATTCGGGTGCGCCGTCCAGGCCGTGGATCGAGCGACACAGCCTGCTGTAGCCATCGAAGAAGTCCGGCGTGTCGTAGATGTTCTGTGCCAAGTCGGTCCCCGGTCAAGAAGGTTAGGCTCGCGGTGCCGATCGGCCCGCGCCTCATAGGCCACGCCACCGCAGGTGCGAACGGCGACGATCGGCGGGATTACCGCTCCTACGGATTGAGGACGCAGGTGACAAGATTCCAAGCGGTTGGCCAACGGCAGAAGGTGCTAAAATGCCGCCGCGGCAGGGCGTCGCGTTCATCACGCTCGCGTTGTGCCGACAATAGCGCTTGCTTTCTTCGCACCTATCGCTATTTACATGGCCGGGCCGGGCTTTTCACCCGGGCAAGTTCTCGACGTCGCTGCCTACCGCGCTGCTCTAGTTCTATCCGAAACGAAAAGTATTGTACCTCCGCATTCTAGCGGAGCCGGCCGGAAGTGGAGAGCAGTTATGCCTACAGGCACCGTTAAATGGTTTAACGGCCAAAAAGGTTACGGTTTCATTCAGCCCGATGATGGCTCGAAGGACGTCTTCGTGCACATCTCGGCTGTTGAGCGTGGGGGCCTGACCGGCCTCAATGAAGGCCAAAAGATCAGCTTCGAAGTCGAGCGCGGTCCGCAAGGTAAGTCGTCCGCGGTCAATCTACAGGTTGGCTGAACCGGTGGCGGCGCGTCAGCGCCGCCCTGACCGCGAGGGCAAACAGTGATCGAGCATAAGTTCAGGACGGGAGACCGGGTACGCGTTATGCCGGATCCGTCGAATGCCAATTGTCCGACCGGAATATACACGATTCTCAAGGTCCTTCCCGTTTCGGGACGCGGCTGCCAGTATCGTGCCAAAAGCGCCGCCAGCACCTATGAACGTGTGCTGGACGAGTCGCTTCTCCGGCCTGCCGACTAAAGGCTTCGCCGGCGGCCAATAGTGCCGCATTTACTCCCAACCCATGCCGCCATAATGTCCGCCCCGAACCCCCCAGGGCAGGAAACAATGCAGCACGGTACCTACGAACACATCGCGGTCGAGACCAGCGGCTACGTCGCCACGATCGAGGTCCGGCGCGGTCCGAACAACTTCATCGACACCGACATGGTGGGCGGAGATCGCCGATGCGCTGGAAGTCTACGACCGCACGCCGGAGGTCCGGGCCATCGTGCTGTGCGCCGAGGGCAAGCATTTCTGCGCCGGTGCCGATTTCGGCAGCCGTGGTCCCGATGGCGTAGCACGCGCAGACCAAGCGCGGACGGCACCTCTACAAGGAGGCACAGCGGCTGTGGCGCACCGGCAAGCCGATCGTGGCCGCCGTCCATGGCGCAGCCGTGGGTGCGGGTGTCGGCCTCGCCGTCATGGCGGATTTCCGCGTGACCTGCCCCGAAGCTCGGTTTTCCACCAACTTCACCCGTCTGGGCTACCATCCCGGCTTCGGCCTGACCTGCACTCTGCCGCGGCTGATCGGCCAGCAGAATGCCGCGATGATGATGTACACGGGCCGCCGTCTGACAGGGGAGGAAGCCCTGGAGATTGGTCTGGCCGATTACTGCGTTCCGCAGGATCAGGTGCGGTCCAAGGCCGTTGAAGTGGCGACCGAGATCGCCCAGTCCGGCGCCGCTCGCCATCGTTGCGACGCGCGAAACGCTGCGCCGCGGTCTCGCAGACGCTGTCGCCGCCGCGACTGAGCGCGAATATGAGGAGCAGGATTGGCTGCGTCAGACACCGCCGACTTCAAGGAAGGCACCAAAGCGATGGGCGAGCGGCGCCTGCCCAACTTCCAAGCCCGATAGAGCCTAGGTCCCCATGGCCCGCCTCAGCGTCAACCTGAACAAAGTCGCCCTGCTGCGGAACTCCCGTCACACCGGCGTGCCCGACCTGGCGCATTTCGCCCGTCTGGCGCTGGAGGCCGGGGCCCAGGGGCTGACGGTGCACCCGCGCCCGGATGAACGGCACATCCGGGGAGTGGACGTGGCGCTGCTGGCGGCGGTCATGGGCGACCGGCGGCCGGCGGCGGAGTTCAACATCGAAGGCTATCCGGACGAACGACTGATGACCCTGATCCGTCCCGTCCGGCCGGAGCAGGTGACGCTCGTCCCCAACTCGCCGGATGCCTTCACGTCGGAGGAGGGTTGGCGTCTCGGCCCGGATCAGGCCAGCCTGATCGCCCGCACCCTGCCCCCCATCAAGGCACTGGGCGCTCGGCTGATCCTGTTCGTCGATCCGGATCCGGCCGTGGTGCCGAAGGTACGCGACAGCGGCGCCGACGGCATCGAAATCTACACGGGCGGCTTCGCGGCCGCTCACAGGACCGGAACGCATGGCCGGATCCTGGCGGCGATCGCGGCCACGGCGAACGCCGCGCGGCAGGCGGGTCTCGTCGTCAATGCCGGGCACGACCTGAACCTGCACAACATCCCGCCGCTGGTGCAGGCGGTGCCGTTCCTTGCCGAAGCCTCGATCGGGCATGAGCTGACGGCGGATGCGCTGGAACGTGGCTTCTCAGCGACGGTCGCCGCGTATGCGAAGGCCCTGGCGGGATAGAAAATTGGCGGGGTAGAAAAATTCAGGCCGCCGTCACCATCAGTTTGCTGAGTTTCGCGCGTAAGTCCTCCGGGATCGGTACCGGCCGCTGCACCCCTCGTTCGACGAATACATGCACAAAATGGCCCTCGGCCGCGGCCGTATCGTCGTCGTTGCGGAACACACCGATCTCATAGCGCACGGAGCTTCGGCCGATCTGGGCTACCCGAACGCCTACCAGCACGCGATCGGGGAACGCCAGCGATGCATGATACCGGCAGGCGACCTCGGCCACCACGCAATGCACCGGGCCGTCCAGGAGACCGACCACCTGTTCGGTCATTTCGTAATAGGTCACCGCGGTGTCGAAATATGAGAAGTAGTTCACGTTGTTCACGTGCTGGAAGACGTCATTGTCCATCCAGCGGGTCGTGATGGCGTGGAACCAGCGGTAATCGGCGCGTTTTCCGGGTGGTTGGCGGCTCATGCGTTCAAGGTCCGTGATCAGGGAAGGTGCGGCCCGCCTCAGTTCCGGCTGGACGCGACCGCGTAGACCCGGCATCTAGCCGCCAGCGCCATCAGCCGCAATTGGACAACCACCCACCCAGGCGTCAAACAGCCGAGCCTTGCTCGCCGTGAGGGATTCCTTTGTCTGCCCGTTTCTGTTTTCGCTTTCTCGCCGTCCTGTCGGCGATCTCCGTCCCCTCGTTTGCCTGGGCGCATGCAATCCTCGAGGACAGCACGCCGTCCGCCGGCGGCAGCGTCCATGCCGGGTCGATCGACGTCCGGCTGCGCTACAACAGCCGGATTGACCGGGGCCGGTCGCGGCTGACGCTGACAAGGCCGGACCATACGCAGACACCGGTGCCGATTTCGCCCGACGGGCCGCCGGACATCATGACGACGCATCTGGACCTACAGCCCGGCGCGTATGTGCTGCGCTGGCAGGTGCTTGCGATAGACGGGCATATCACGCGCGGCGACGTGCCGTTTACGGTGACTGAGCACTGATCGATGGAATTGCTGGTCGACCTGTTCGGCTATCTGTCGATCATCGTCCATGGTCTGACGATCCTGTCGCAGTCGATGGCGCTGGGCGGCGTTCTGTTCCTCGTATTCCTGACCAGACCGCTTGATCTTTCGGCGATCGGCGACATCGCCGGGCGTATCGCCGGCTGGTCCGCTCGTTGCGCTGCTGGCCAGCGAGGCGGCCACGGTCGGGCTGCAGGCCGCGGTGCTGATGGACACGGTCGGCCTCAGTTTCTGGGATGTGATGAGGGCCGGCTTCGCCATCGCCGGCACGATCAAGATCGTCGCCGCGGCGCTGCTGGCATTGTCGCTGCTGACACGCCGGGCGCCGTCTGCGCTGCTGGTGGTACTGATCGTGGTTGAACTGCTGGCCGCGACCCTGACGACGCACGCCGCCGCGCGGTTGGATGATCGCGGCGTGCTGCTGGTGGTGGAGGGGCTGCATCAGTTGGGGGCGGCGATCTGGATCGGCGGCATTGCCGTGCTTCGTGCTGGCGCTGGCGCGGCTGCGACGATCCGGCCTGTTCCGCCTGGTCGGCGCCCGCTTCTCGCGCATGTCGATGGTGGGCGTCGCCTGCATCCTGCTCAGCGGCATGACGATGAGCGTGTTCTATATCGGCGACTGGCAGGGATTTTACGGCACCGCGTTCGGCGTCATGGTCGGCGCCAAGATCGCCATGTTCCTGATGCTGCTGGCTCTTGGGCGGCGATGAATTTCCGGCGTGGTGGAGCGGCTGCGCAACGATCCGGCGACCTCGGTCGACTCGCCTGCGCCGCTTCGCGGAGGTGGAGTTCGGCATCGGCATCGCGATCTTCTTCGCCGCCGCCTCGCTGACCTCGGTGCCGCCGGCGGTCGATCTCACCCAGGACCGCGTCACCTGGCAGGAGATCGTCGAGCGGAACACACCGGAATGGCCGCGGCTGACCAGCCCGGATCACGATACGCTGGCGTTGCCGGCCTTGCAGGCGAAGCTGGATGCCGAGGACGCCGCGACGCATGCGGCGACGCCCCAGGTCGGCGTTCGTGCCGGGAGCGGGCGAGTTGCCGCCGCGCAATGCCGACGGACATCGCCTGGTCGGAATACAACCATCACTGGGCCGGGTTGTTCGTCGTCGCCATCGGTCTGCTCGCGCTGCTGAACCGAGCCGGGGTGCGTCTGGGCGCGGCATTGGCCGTTGGTGTTCATCGGCCTGGGCGATGTTCCTGTTCGTCCGCTCCGATCCGGAGACCTGGCCGCTGGGCGATATCGGGTTTCTTCGAGAGTTTCCGCGACGTCGAGGTGCTGCAGCACCGCGCCTTCGTTCTGCTGATCGTGGTGTTCGCGCTGTTCGAGTGGCGGGTGCGGGTCGGCGGTCTGGCGCGCGGGACTGCGGTGCTGGTGTTCCCGCTGCTCTGTGCCGGTGGCGGAACGTTGCTGCTGACACATAGCCACGCGATCGCCAATCTGAAGGACCAGTTGCTGATCGAGCTGACCCATACGCCGCTGGCCCTGGCCGGCATCGCCGCCGGCTGGGCGCGCTGGCTGGAGATCCGGCTCGACCCGCGGCAGAATCCGGTCGTATGGCGGCGTGTCCGGCTGGCTCTGGCCGGTCTGTCTGGTGTTCTGCGGGCTGCTGCTGCTGGGTTATCGGGAGGCGTAGGGGGGCCGCGAACAGCTTTCAGGCCGCGTCCTCGAGAATATCGGTGATCACCCGCTCCAGATGCCGCAGCGTGTTGCACACCGTCACCAGATTGCAGAACGGCGCGTAACGATACATGTCCGAATCGCCGGTGCCCCACGCGGACCGGTATTCCGGGTTCAACCAGATGATCCGCTTGCACCGTTGCGACAGCCGCCCGATCACGTCGGTGCGCGGATCGGTGCGGTTGCCGCGCCCGTCGCCCAGGATGATGACCGTCGTCTTGTTGTTGACGAACTGCATCCAGCCATCCTCGAAGTCGGCGAAGCTGAGTTGCCGTAGTTCGAGGATCCGTAGCCGATCGTCGACATGATCTTGGTGATCGCCTGCTCGACCGGTTCCTTTTCCAGGATCTCGGAAACCTCGATCAGCGATCCGGCGAAGGCGAACGATCGGATGTCCGACAGCGCCTCGTTCAGCGCGTACAGGAACATCAGCAGGAACTGCGACATCGCCGCGACCGAGCCGGAGACGTCGCACAGCACCATCACCCGCGGCTTCTCGATGCGCTTCTGTTTCCAGACGGTGATGAACGGAATGCCGCCCCAGCCCATGTTCCGCCGCAGCGTCCGCCGCGTGTCGAGTTGCCCGCGCAGCCGCCGCCGCCGTGTCTTCGCATAGCGCGCGGCGAGCTTCTTCGCCATCTGCCGCACCAGCACGCGCATCCGGTCCAGGTCGCGCCGTTCCAGGTTCGACAGCCGGGCGGACTTCAGCAGTTCCTCGCGGAACTTCTCGGTCTCGCCCCTGGCGTACAGCAGCAGGTTGCGTTCGACGAAGTCGCGCACCGCGTCGCGCAATTGCTCGACCCTGCCTTCCAGGAACTGCGCGCGGCCCAGCCCCTCCGGCGTGCCGGTCTGGCGCATCGCCTCCATGTCGCGTTCCAGCGCGCGCAGGCCCATGCGGTCGAGGATGCGCCGGGCATAAAGGTTCTTCTGCGTGAAGAAGCGGATGTTCTCGACGCCGGCCTCGCGCGCCGCCTTTTCCATTTCGGTGGCCAGCGCCGCGCGGTCGTCCTGCTCCAGCAACTGAGCCCAGCGACTGGCCGCCCGGGCCGCCCATGCCTTCGCCGCCCGGTCCGTCGGCCGCGCTGGGGCGATGCGAGCCGTCGGCGTGCTCGGCTCGTCCGTCGTCGTCATCCGGCGTCGCCGGCGAATTCGTCACGTTTGAAATAAAGTTCGAAGGCTTCGTCGTAGAGGTCTTTTTCTTCCGGCGTCTTCGCCAGGATCAGCGCCAGCGTGTCCTTCAGCACCGTCCGGTCGTCAAACCCGACGAGATCGACCGCGCGCGCCGCGTCGATCCCCTCGGCCGCCGAGACGCGCAGCCCGGCACCGCGCGCCACCTGGAGGAACCGGCGCAGCGGTTCGCTGGGCGAGGGCGCCCCGGCGACGAAGCCGCGACATCAGGCCGGCACTCCGGCGTCCTGCCGCGCCTTGTGCGTCAGACCGGCGAGTCTGCTTGCCGGCGGCCTCGATATCCGCCTCGAACTTCAGCAGCACGTTCAGCGTGTCGCGCACCAGATCGACCTCCAGCACCGAGGTGTGCAGCAGCAGCATCACCTGCGCCCAGTCGATCGTTTCGCTGACCGACGGCACCTTCTTCAGGTCCAGCGCGCGCAGTTGCTGCACGAAGCTGACCAGTTGCTTCAGCAGCCGCGCATCGATGCCCGGCACGCGGGAGGCGATGATCCGCGCCTCCAGCTTCTCGTCCGGGAAGCCGATATGCAGATGCAGGCAGCGCCGTTTCAGCGCATCGCCCAGATCGCGGGTGCTGTTGGAGGTCAGCAGCACGATCGGCGGCACGATCGCGTGCGACGGTGCCGATCTCCGGGATCGTCACCTGGTAGTCCGACAGGATCTCCAGCAGGAACGCCTCGAACTCCTGATCCGACTTGTCGATCTCGTCGATCAGCAGCACCGCGCCGCCCGGCTGCTGCAGCGACGCGCAGCAGCGGCCGCGGCTCCAGGAACTGATGCGAGAAGAAGATGTCGCCGAAAGCGTGCAGCTTGTTCAGCGCCACGGCCAGGTTGTCGTGCGTCGCCGATCACCGAGTTGATCTTGTCCTTCAGGATCTGGGTGTAGAGCAGCTGCTTGCCGTATTTCCACTCGTACAGCGCCTTGGACTCGTCCAGCCCCTCGTAGCACTGCATGCGGATCAGCGGCAGTTTCATCCAGGACGCGACCGACTTCGCCAGTTCGGTCTTGCCGACGCCGGCGGGGCCTTCGACCAGGATCGGCTTCTGCAGGTGATGCGCGAGATAGATCGCGGTCGAGATCTGGCGGCTGGCGATATATCCGGCCTCGCCCAGGCCCTGCTCCACCGCCTCGATCGATCCAGCGGCGCGTGCGCGCGCGGCAGCGCGTCGTTCACATCCTGCTCCAGCTACTGTTCAGTAGCCCGGATCGCATCGCCGGGCAGGGAATGTCAAACCGCTACAGCTCGATGACCCCGCCGCGCAGCCCCTTCGCCACCGCCTCCGCTCGGCTTGTGGCGTCCAGCTTGGAGAACAGGGCCTCCAGGTGGAATTTCACGGTATGCACCGAGATCCCCAGCCGCCGCGCCATCGCCTTGTTGGACAGGCCTTCCCCCAGCAGGCCGAGGATCTCACGCTCCCGCGGTGTCAGCAGCGGTGCGTCATCGGCGGCGGCAAACCCGCGTGCGCGGCGCCGGCAGTTGCGGCGCACGAACCAGCAGCCCGGCGGCCACAGCGCGCAGGGCGGCGTCGAGCTGCTCCGCCGGCGCGTCCGGCGGCAGCAGACCCGCCGGTGGGGAGGCATTCGGCGGCGCCTGGGTCAGCATGACCACGGGGGCTTCCGATTCCGCCGGACGATCGGCGGACCCGTCACAGAGTTCGACGTCCGGCCTGTCCTCGGTCACGCTGTGACCGGCGGCTTCCAGCATCGCGGCCAGTCCGCGCTTGCGGACCGGGTCCGCGGTGTGGATCCGGATCCTTAAGCCGCCCTGGCTCACGTCGCGGGCCGGGCGGCGATGGTGACGGACACGGACTGCAGCGCACCGGCGCGGAGCAATCTCAGCGCGACGGTCTGGCCGATCCGATCCGCACCCAATCGCGGCCGCGAGCGCCCGCGGCTGTCCGACAGGGGTATCGCCGATGTCGAGGACGATGTCGCCCGGCAGGACGCCGGCGGCTTCAGCCGGCGCGCCGCTGGCGAGGCTGACGACCATCAGTCCGCTGTCCCGGCCGGTGGACTGACGGAAACCGTCAGGAATCATCACCGGCTGCAGACCAATCCCCAGCCAGCCGCGGGGGATGCGGCCCTCTCGTCAGCAGGGGTTCGATGACGCGGGCCAGTGTCGCGGCGGGAATGACAATGGTCCGACGCCTCGGGCCCGGATGTGGACATACCGATCAGACCACCTGACAGCGACAGGACCGGCCCGCCCTCATCGGCACCCAGGCGCGCATCGAGCCGGATCAGGGCGTCGATCCGCCCGCCCGCCATGCTGTGCCAGGCCGGTCCGACCGCATGCACCATTGCCAGGCGGCCGGTTGGTCCGCCCTCGGCGTCGGCCCCCAGCACCAGGGCAAGGCTGCCCGGCCGGGGCGTCTCTGCCGCCGGTGTCGGCAAGGCGCCGTCCAACTGGCGTGTCCAGCTTCAGGACCGCGACATTCGTGCCCGTGTCGCGCCCAGCCAGCTGCGCCGGCACGGACTGGCCGTTGCGAATGACCGTCAGGGCCGTGACGATCATCGGGCAGCACCTGTTCGGAGGCGAGGACGACATCCGGCCGGTAGAGAATGCCGCTGCGGGGCCGCTGCGCGCCGTGGATACCGACCGTGAAGGACGCGGCGGCAGCCACCCGGTCGGCGAGGCCGGTGGAAAGCTGTTCGATCAGGTCCATGGCGTGCTGTCTCCTTGCATGACCGCCAGACTGCCCAGGTATCGGCGTCCGGACCATCGGACGGATGGCCGGGACACGGCCCCGCCGTTTGGCCGGGTGGGGTGGTTCGGCAATTGGACCCATCTCCTGCACGCAACAGCTCAGGTTCAATGCATCCAAGAGGATGCGGGCGAAAGGACACAGTCGATGCCGCTCGATGCCATGGACCCAACCCTCGATCCTTATTCCGCACAGGTCGTCCACGCCTTCGAACGTGTCGGTCCGGCGGTGGTCCATGTCACCGCCTTCGACGCCAAGGGCCGGCCGGCGGGGCAGGGATCCGGGGTGATCTACACGCCTGATGGCTATGTGCTGACCAACAGCCATGTGGTGGGCGCCGCCAGCCGGCTCAAGGCAAGCCTGACCGATGGGCAGAGCCTGGAGGCGACGCTGGTCGGCGACGATCCCGCGACCGACATCGCGGTGCTGCGGCTGTCCGGAACCGGCCTGCCGGCGGCGGAACTGGGGCAGTCGGTGACGCTGAAGGTCGGTCAGCTGGTGGTCGCGATCGGCAATCCGCTGGGCTTCACCTGCACGGTCACGGCCGGGATCGTCAGTGCCCTCGGCCGATCGCTGCGTACCCGCGGCGGCGGGCTGCTGGACAGCGTGATCCAGACCGACGCCCCGCTCAATCCGGGCAATTCCGGCGGACCGCTGGTCTCCGGCGACGGGCGCGTCGTCGGCATCAATACCGCGATGATCGCCCCGGCGCAGGGCATCTGCTTCGCCATCGGCATCGACACCGCGATCTGGGTCGCCACGCGGCTGATGCGTGACGGGCGCGTTCACCGCTCGCGGCTCGGCCTCGCGGCGCAGACGGTGCCGATCATGACGCGGGTGCGGCGCTTCCACGGACTGGCCCAGCCCACCGGCGTCCTGGTCTCCGACCTCACGCCGAACGGCCCAGCCGCTCGGGCGGGGTTCGAGACAGGGGATGTGCTGGTCGCCTTTGACGATGAGCCGATCGCCGGCGTCGACGACCTGCACCGGATTCTGACCGCGGAACGGGCCGGCCGGTCAGCGCCGGTGCGGCTGCTGCGTCGCACCGAATTGCGAACGTTCGAGGTGGTCCCCGCGGCAACCTGACGGGCGCAAGGAACGCGACCGAACCGGGCGCAGCCAGGAAATCGGCATCGCCCGCCCGGCCAGGCTGGCAGCCCTGACGACAGCGGCGTTGACACGACCTGTTGCGATCGATCAATTGGCCTGCTCTTGAACGGGGTTCAGCACCGACATGCTTCTCGTCGTCGACGCCGGCAACACCAACATCGTCTTTGCGGTGCACGATGCGACCGGCTGGCGTGGCGTCTGGCGCATCCGCACCGACGCGCAGCGCACGTCGGACGAATATGCCGTCTGGCTGAACAGCCTGCTGACCTTGTCCGACCTGCAAGCGCGACCAGATCGCCGCCGCGGTGATCGGCACCGTCGTGCCGGCGGCGCTGTATCACCTCCGCCGGCTCTGCCGGGACTGGTTCAGCGTCGAACCGCTGATCGCGCGCGCCTCGCTCGACTGGGGCTTCGAGATCAAGGTCGACAACCCGAATGAGGTCGGTGCCGACCGGTTGCTGAACGCGCTGGCCGGCCACCGGCATTTCGGCGGCCCGCTGATCGTCGTCGATTTCGGCACCGCGACGACGTTCGACGTGGTGGACGACGACCGGCGCCTATCTCGGCGGCGTGATCTGTCCCGGGCATCAACCTCTCGCTCGAGGCGCTTGCATCAGGCCGCCGCGCGCCTGCCGCGCATCGGCATCGGCCGGCCGCAGTCGGTGATCGGCCGCTCCACCGTGCCGGCGATGCAGTCGGGCGTCTACTGGGGCTATGTCGGCCTGATCGAGGGACTGCTGACGCGGATCAAGGCGGAATTCGGCGGCCCAGATGAAGGTCGTCGCCACCGGCGGACTGGCGCCGCTGTTCGCCGAGGGCACCATGATGATCGAGCATATCGAGCCGGATCTGACCCTGGATGGCCTGCGGATGTTGGCGGAGCGCAACCCAGCGCCCACATTACCCCGGGAAAGAACGCGCCTGATCGAACAGGACTAACGCCAGAGACGGACCAGACACTCACCTTATGGACGCTGAAAACGGCGAACTGGCCTTCCTGCCGCTGGGCGGGACGGGCGAAATCGGCATGAACCTCAACCTTTACCGCTGGCGCGAGGCCGGCAAGGAAAAATACCTCGCCGTGGATTGCGGCATCGGCTTCGGCGGCAGCGAACTGCCCGAGGTCGATGTCATGATGGCCGATCCCGGCTTCATCGCCGACCGCCAGGACCAGCTGGTGGGCCTGGTGATCACCCATGCGCACGAGGACCATATCGGCGCGGTCGCCTGGCTGTGGCCGCAGCTGAAATGCCCGGTCTACTGCGACGCCCGTTCGCCGCCGCGGTGTTGCGCCGCAAGCTGGGCGAGGTCGGGCTGACCAACCAGGTGCGGATCGCACGTCATCCCGCCCGGCGGAACCTTCGACCTGAAGCCCTTCGCGCTGCGCTTCATCCGCCTGGCGCACTCGATCCCCGAGGCGCAGGCGCTGGTGATCGAGACGCCCGTCGGGCATCGTGCTGCACACCGGCGACTGGAAGCTCGATCCGACCCCGCTGGTCGGGCCGCCGACCGACGAGGCGGCGCTGGCCGAACTCGGCGACAAGGGCGTGCTGGCGATCGTCGTGCAATTCCACCAATGCGATGGTCGAGGGGCATTCCGGCAGCGAGACTGGACGTGCGCCGCAGCCTGTCCGCGCTGGTTCGCGACCTGACGCGGCCGCGTCGCCGTCACCTGCTTCGCCAGCAACGTCGCCCGCATGGAATCGATCGCGCTCGCAGCCCAGGACGCCGGCCGCAGCGTCGCGCTGGTCGGCCGGTCGCTGCGCAACATGGACGCCGCGGCGCGGGAGTGCGGCTATCTGAAGACGATCTGCCGCCGTTTCTGACCGAGGACGATATCGACGACGTGCCGGACGACAACCTGCTGATCCTGGTCACCGGCAGCCAGGGGGAGCCGCGCAGCGCGCTGTCCCGCATCGCCCGCGACGACCATCCGCGCGTGTCGCTGGGTGAGGGCGATACGGTCATCTACTCCTCGCGCATGATCCCGGGCAATGAGCGGGCGATCGGGCACGTGCAGGACAAGCTGGTGCGGCGCGGCGTGCGGCTGATGACCGACGACGATCATCTGGTGCATGTCTCCGGCCATCCGGCGCGTGACGAGCTGCGGCGGCTGTATCGGCTGGTGAAGCCGCGCTACGCGGTGCCGGTGCATGGCGAGTGGCGGCATCTGTCCGCCCATGCCGAACTGGCGCGGGAAGCCGGGCGCAGACACCGTTCCTGCTGGAGGATGGCGACATCATCACCCTCGCGCCCGGCCGCCCGGCGATCACCGACAGCGCGCCCGGTGGGCCGGCTGGTGCTGGACGGCACCCGCCTGGTGCCGCTGAAGGGCGAGGTCATGTCGCTCGGCGGCGCATGCTGTTCAACGGCATCGTCGTTGCCAGCGTCGCCGTCGATCAGGCTGGCAACCTGCGTGGCCAGCCGAAGGCTCAGTGCGCCCGGGCTGCTGCGACCCGACGATCCGGAGACCCGGCGGGTCGCGGAGGATTTCGCGTGACGCGCTGCGGGATCTGCCCGCCAGCCTGCGCCGCGACGACGACGGCGCTGGCGCGATGCCGCGCGTGCCGCGCTGCGCCGCGCGCTGGGGCGGCTGTTGGGCAAGCGGCCACTGGTGGATGTGCATCTGATCCGGGTCTGAGCGCGCGGTGAACTGGTTCACCGGCGTTGTGTGATCGTCATCATCTGGTGGACGGCCTGTTCGCGGTGCTGCCGATCTGGTATCGATACCAAATATCCGGCCGACGAAAAGCGGCTGGCGCGGCGCGCCGGAGCGAAACACCTATAAGACAGTTGGCCGGCCCGATGTCGCAAGACCGAGTCGGAGCGTACGGCATCCAGATCTGATTATGAGTATCCGGACGCTTTCCAGCCAATCTGCCCCGCTTCGGCAGGCTCGGACATTTGTCCTCGACCCACCGAGCGGTTGGCGTTTCCTCCCCAAACCTGACCTACCTACTAGCCAGTAGACAGCCCGACGCCTTGTTAACCAAACTCGACGGCAGAGTCACGGGTTTTTGTTACTTTTTCCGCCCCTAACATCGAGTTTATTGCGCAGAAAACGTTGTGCAGCGCACCAAAATTGCCAATAACTCCCGCTTCTATTTGATGAATCAATGATTGCCCTGGCAAGCGACGATACGCCTGCCCCGACCGCCGTTGAGACAGGCGTCGGGACAACGTGCGCAGCGTCACCACAGTTGCATGATGCAACTATGACGTGTCATTGCGTCGCTCGCGACGGTAGCCCTCCGGTCGCAAACGCGTTACGAAGGGGGCCTTGCTTATGTGATCCGGATCCACTCGATGCGCCTCTCCCACGGCTTCATCCCCACGCTCAAGGAAACCCCGGCTGAGGCGCAGATCGCCTCCCACCGGCTGATGCTGCGGGCGGGGCTGGTGCGCCAGACCACGTGCCGGCATCTATGCCTGGCTGCCGCTGGGCCTGCGCGTACTGCGCAACATCGAACGGATCGTGCGCGAGGAGCAGGATCGGGCGGGGGCGCAGGAAATCCTGATGCCCACCATCCAGCCGGCGGAACTGTGGCGTGAAAGCGGCCGCTACGAGGATTACGGCAAGGAAATGCTGCGCATCACGCGATCGCCATGACCGGGATATGCTCTACGGCCCGACAAATGAGGAAATGGTCACCGACCTGTTCCGCCAGTCGGTCCGCAGTTACCGCGAACTGCCGCAGATCCTGTACCACATCCAATGGAAGTTCCGCGACGAGGTCCGCCCCCGCTTCGGCGTGATGCGCGGGCGTGAGTTCCTGATGAAGGACGCCTACTCCTTCGACCTCGATCATGCCGGCGCCGTGGTCAGCTACCGCAAGATGATGCTGGCCTATATGCGCACCTTCCAGCGCATGGGGCTGAAGGCGATCCCGATGGAGGCCGATACCGGCCCGATCGGCGGCGACCTGAGCCATGAATTCATCATCCTCGCCCCGACCGGGGAGAGTCAGGTCTATTTCGACGCGGCGTTCGAGGAGATCGACTATCTTCTCGGCCGAGTTCAGCCCGACCAATCCGGATGACCTGGAGCGTTTCTTCAAGCTGATGACCTCGCATTACGCCGCGACCGACGAAAAGCACGACACGGCGCGGTGGGACACGCTGGCGGCCAGCCGCAAGCGCGAGGGCAGGGGCATCGAGGTCGGCCACATCTTCTATTTCGGCACCAAGTACACCAAGTCGATGAACACGACCGTTACGGGCCCCGACGGCAAGCTCGTGCATCCGGAGATGGGCAGCTACGGCGTCGGCGTATCCCGCCTGGTCGGGGCGGTGATCGAGGCGAGCCATGACGACAACGGCATCATCTGGCCGGACAGCGTCGCGCCCTACAAGGCGGCGATCCTGAACCTGAAGGTCGGCGACGCGGCCTGCGATGCGATCTGCGAGAAGCTGTATGCCGCGTTCGGCGGCAACGCGCTGTATGATGACCGGTCAGACCGAGCAGGGGCAAAGTTCGCCGATGCCGACCTGATGGGGCATCCCTGGCAGATCGTCGTCGGACCACGTGGCGCGGCGGCTGGAACGGTGGAGCTGAAGCGCCGAGCGACGGGGGAGCGGACGGAGCTGTCCGTCGAGGAGGCGCTGGCGAAGATCGGGTAGGGCCAGACTGCGGCGTTCAGGAGCGACCCGCAGGACCTGGGCAATACTGATCCACCTGCGCCGCATGCCGAGGCTGTCGGCGCGCACGCGGACGCAGCGATGACAGGCACTGCTGGTGGAGGTCAAATCCGTCCAGTCCGTTCTTCCCGTTCATGAGGCGCAGCTTCACACTTACCTTAAGATCAGTGGCCTTGCAGTCGGGCTGTTGCTGAATTTCAACGAAGCGCGCCTGATCGACGACGTCCGGCGCCGGCTGGTCTGACACGGCGCATCCTTGCGGCACCATGGCCGGCAGCCTATAGCGGGCGCGCCATGCGATCACGCCCTCCTGCCTTCCACCCCAGGTCTCGTTGATGTTCGGCGCCTATGAGCGGTTGATTGCCGGGCGTTATCTGCGCGCCCGCAAGGATGAACGCTTCGTCTCCATCATCGCGATCTTCTCCCTGGTCGGCATCGCGCTCGGCGTGGCGACGCTGATCGTCGTGACATCGGTCATGAGCGGGTTCCAGGTCGAACTCGTCTCCCGCATCCTGGGCGTGAACGGCCACGTCACCGTCGAGGCCTATGCCGGGCAGAAGATCGATGGGTTCGAGATGCTGGCACGCCAGATCAAGGCGCTGCCGGACGTTGCCTCGGTGACGCCGGTGCTGGACGGGCAGGCGCTGCTGAGCACCCAGGGCGGCGGCGCGCGGGGTGGGTTGGTGCGCGGCATCAGCCTGGAGGATCTGCAGGCGCTGCACCCGATCAGCGATCATATCGTCAGCGGGCTCGCTGGCAAATTTCCAAGGTGACGATGCGATCGTCATCGGCGTCGGGCTGGCCAACAGCTATCGGCTGCGTGTCGGGGATTCCCTGACGGTGATCTCGCCCGAGGGTGCGGCGACCGCCTTCGGCACGATCCCCCGCGTGCGGGCCTACAAGATCGCCGCGATCTTCGATTCCGGGCTGAACGACTACAACACCGGCGTCGTGTTCCTCCCGCTGCCTGCCGCGCAGGTGTTCTTCCAGAAGCCGAACGCGGTCACCGGGATGGAGATCCGCCTGGTCAATCCCGACGACGTCGACGCCGTGGCACGCCCGCTGGTCGGCTTGCTGCAAGGACGGCAGGTCTATGCCCGCGACTGGCGGCATGCCAACGACACGATCGTCGGTGTCCTGCAGGTGCAGAAGGATACGATGTTCATCGTGCTGGGCATGATCGTTCTGGTGGCAGCGTTCAACGTGGTGTCGTCATTGATCATGCTGGTCAAGGACAAGCGTGCTGACATCGCGATCCTGCGCACGATCGGCGCATCGAGCGGCGCGGTCATGCGGATCTTCCTGATGTGCGGCGCGTTCGTTGGCGTCTCCGGCACGCTGATCGGCACCGTCATCGGCATCGTCTTCTGCCGCAACATCCATGCGGTGCAGCATTTCGTGGAGAACATCTCCGGCGGCCGGGTGTTCGACGCGTCGGTGTTCCTGCTGTCGGAACTGCCCGACACGATCGATTGGGGCGATGTCGGGCGGGTCGTCGTACTGGGCCTCGGCCTGTCGCTGCTGGCCACGCTCTACCCTAGCTGGCGCGCGGCACGCACCGATCCCGTAGAGGCGTTGCGGTATGAATGAGCCGCCAGGCCTGGCGCCGTTGGTGCTGCAAGGCGTCCGTCGCACCTATCGCGGCGACGGCGGCGATCTGCCTGTGCTGCGCGGCGTCGATCTGACGGTCAAGGCCGGGGAGATCGTGGCGCTTGTCGCCCCCTCGGGCGCGGGAAAATCCACGCTGCTGCATGTCGCCGGCCTGCTCGACCGGCCGGATGGCGGGGTGGTGCGGATCATGGGGGAGCCCGTCGGCGACCTGGGCGATCAGCCGCGGACGGCGATCCGGCGCGACACGATCGGCTTCGTCTACCAGTTCCACCACCTGCTGGCCGAGTTCACCGCACTGGAGAACGTCATCCTGCCGCAGATGATCGCCGGGACCAGTCGGCGAGCGGCGGCGGAGCGGGCAAAGGCCTTGCTGACCGGCTTCGGCCTGGCGCAACGGCTCGGGCATCTGCCCGGCAAGCTGTCGGGCGGCGAGAAGCAGCGCGTGGCGATCGCGCGCGCGTTGGCGAACGCACCGAAACTGCTGCTGGCTGATGAGCCGACGGGCAACCTCGATGTCGGCACCGCAGACGGGGTGTTCGAGTTGCTGCTGGCGACGGTGCGAGAACAACGTCTCGCCGCCTTGATCGCAACCCACAATCCCGACCTCGCCGCTCGGATGGACCGCATAGTGACGCTACGGGACGGACGGCTGGACGGCTAGAGTTAGAGTATTTGCCGGCTGATAAGGCGGCGTTACCCTTTGCAGACCATCGAGGCCATGTCGCGTTGGGCTTCAGTTTGCACGACCGAACCCGTCAGTGCGCCCGTGGTGTTGACCTTGATGAAGTAGAAAGGCTGCGGTGCACCATGCGACGCGACCTCGCCGCAAATGATCGCGCCATTCTCGGTGCGGCGGAACTGCTCGAAGCTGATCTGCGCCGGGTTCGAGGCACCCAGCTTGTCCTTCAGGGCCTGCGTTACTTCGGTTTGCAGGCCGTTCGGAACGGATTCGGCCAGTGCAATGAGTGGTTGCAAAGTCGCGGTAGCGCACAGAACAACGCAAACGCCCATCTTGCTGAGGCACATTGTCTTACTCCTGTGGTGAAACCACATTGAAGTGTGGCACGACAGACGCGACAATTTGGTTTCATTTTGTTGAGTAGATGTACACAATTACATCAGTCTGCGCTGCCAATCTCGGCAATCAGTTGGTCGATGGCGGCGTTCGGCGCCGGCGTAAGGGTGGCACCCTGCGTCATCGTCTGGTCGGGTGAGGGCGAAAAGGCCTGGAAGTCATGCCTTCTGTGATGCGGATGACCGGACGCGTCGGAACCCTTCATGGGATCGGCCGGAGCGTGTTGCCCGACCTCAGGCGGAACGCGGCTGTCTGCGTCTGAATTGCGATTCCACGATCAGGGCCGCGACGCCACATACGATGGCGGCGTCGGCGACGTTGAACACGTACCAGGAATAGTCGACCCGCCGACGGTGATGTGGGCGTGGATGAAATCGACCACCGCGCCGAAGCGCAGCCGGTCGATCACGTTGCCGATCGCGCCGCCGGCGATCGCGCCGATCGCAACGGCGATGACGGGGCTTTCCGCCCGCCGCAGCCACACGCCCAGCGCGGCGACCACGGCCAGCGCGATCGCCGCCAGCACGACAGTGGCCCCAGCGATCCGAGCCCGTTCAGCAGGCCGAACGTCACGCCGCGGTTCCACACCATGGTCAGGTTCAGCACCGGCAGCAGCACGACCTGGCGCAGCTCCGGCAGATCGAGCACGTTCAGCACCCACCACTTGCTGGCCTGGTCGGCGACCAGCACGACCAGCGCCGACGATCACACCCAGCCGAATCCGGCCCGTCATGCCGCCGGTTGCACACCAGTCCCGATTCCACCGCGTCGGTGCAGCGCAGGCACAGGCTGGGGTGCGTCGCGTTCGACCCCACCTCTGTCAGCACTCTCCAGCAGCGGTCGCATTTCTCGCCGGCGGCGGGCGTGACCTTCGCCAGGGGTTCGTCCGTGCCCGGCACGGTCGTGACGTCGGAGACGATCGCGATCTCGGCCCATGCGGCTGCGTCCAGCAAGGTTGCGTGTTCGGCGTTCAGCGGCAGTTCGACCGCGGCCTGCAGGGAGGAACCGATGGCGTTGGCCTTGCGGGCTTCCTCGATCGGCACGGTGATGCGGCGGCGGATCGCGCGGATGGTTTCCCATTTCGCCGCCAGCGCCGTCGTCGCGCCAGTCGGCGGCAGCGTCGGGAAACAGTTCCAGATGCACGCTGGTCGTCTTCGCCGAAGCGGGCGCACCAGGCTTCCTCGGCGGTGAAGCACAGCACCGGCGCGAGCCAGGTGCACAGGCAGCGATGCAGATGGTCCAGCACGGTGCGCGCGGCGCGGCGGCGCAGACTGTCCGGCCGGTCGCAGTAGATCGCGTCCTTGCGGATGTCGAAATAGAACGCCGACAGGTCGATGGCGCAGAAATTGTGCAGCTCCGGATAGACGCCGGTCCAGTCGTAGCTTTCCACCGCCGCGCGGATTTTCGCGTCGATCTCGGTCAGCCGGTGCAGCACCCAGCGTTCCAGCTCCGGCATCTCCTCGACCGGCACGCGTTCGGCCTCGGTGAAGCCGTCCAGGCTGCCCAGCACCCAGCGCAGCGTGTTGCGCAGCCGGCGATACAGTTCCGCCTGCTGCTTGAGGATTTCCGGACCGATGCGCAGGTCCTCGGTGGTGTCGGACATCATCACCCAGAGCCGCAGGATATCGGCGCCGAACTTGTTCGCGACCTCGTCCGGGGCGACGACATTGCCCAGGGACTTGGACATCTTGCGGCCGTGCTCGTCGTTGACGAAGCCGTGCGTCAGGACCGCCTTGAACGGCGCGACGCCGCGGGTGCCGACGGCTTCCAGCAGCGACGACTGGAACCAGCCGCGATGCTGGTCGGAGCCTTCCAGATACAGGTCGGCCGGCCAGGGCAGACCGCGATCCTCCAGCACGAAGGCGTGGGTCGAGCCGGACTCGAACCAGACATCGACGATGTCGTGCACCTGCTCGTAGTCGTCCGGATTGTAGTCGTCGCCGAGGAAACGCGACGGCGGCGAGGAATACCAGGCGTCGGCGCCTTCCGCGGTGAACGCCGTCGACGATGCGCTCGCACCACGGCCGGGTCGCGCAACGGCTCGCCGGTGCGCTTTTCGACGAAGACGGCGATCGGCACGCCCCAGGCGCGCTGGCGGCTGATGCACCAGTCGGGGCGGGCGGCGACCATCGAGCCGATGCGGTTGCGGCCCTGGTCGGGCACGAAATGCGTCGCGTCGATCGCGTCGCAGCGCCTTCTCGCGGATGCGCTCCGGGCCGTCCATGCGGATGAACCATTGCGGCGTCGCACGGAAGATCAGCGGCGCCTTGGACCGCCAGGAATGCGGGTAGGAGTGCACGATCTTGCCGCGCGCCAGCAGCCCGCCGGCCTCGGTCAGCGCCTCGCACACCGGATCGGCGGCCTTGTAGACGTGCGCGCCGGCGAACAGCGGCACCCAGGGGTTGAACGTGCCGTCGTCGCCGACCGTTTCCGGGATATCCAGCCCGTTGGCGCGGCCGAGGTTGAAGTCGTCCTCGCCGTGGCCGGGGGCGATATGGACGAAGCCGGTGCCGGCCTCGGTGGTGACGAAATCGCCCAGCAGCAGCGGCGTGTCCTGGTCGTAGCCGCGGCCGCGCAGCGGATGCGCCAGATGGTGCCGGCCAGCTCCGCGCCCTTCAGACGTGCAGGACGTGATGGCGCGGTGATGCCGGCGTCCTTCAGCACGCGCTGGCAGCAGCGCCTCGGCGACGACCAGCTTCTCGCCGACGCCGCGCCAGCGAGCCGTCGGCGACGCCGTCGACCTCGGACCACGCGCGTAGTCGAACTCCGGCCCGGCGGCGACCGCGCGGTTGCCCGGCATCGTCCAGGGGGTGGTGGTCCAGATGACCACCGAGGCGCCGTCCAGCGCCGGCGACCGGCGCCTTGATGACCGGGAAGCGCACCCAGATCGTGGTGCTGGTGTGGTCGTGATACTCGATCTCGGCCTCGGCCAGCGCGGTCTTCTCGACCGGCGACCACATCACCGGACGCAGGCCGCGATACAGCGCGCCGTTCAGCAGGAACTTGCAGATCTCGTCCGCGATCGCCGCCTTCGGACGGCGAGATCCATGGTGGCGTAGCGGTCGCGCCAAGTCGCCCTCGACGCCCAGACGGCGGAATTCCTGCGCCTGCACGCCCATCCAATGCTGCGGCGTAGGCGCGGCACTCGGCGCGGAAATCCAGGATCGGGACCGCGTCCTTGTCCTTCTTCTTGGCGCGGTATTCTTCCTCGATCTTCCACTCGATCGGCAGGCCGTGGCAGTCCCAGCCGGGGATGTAGTTGGCGTCGTAGCCCGCCATCTGGCGGGTGCGGTTGACCACGTCCTTGAGGATCTTGTTCAGCGCGGTGCCGATATGCAGGTGGCCGTTCGCGTAGGGCGGGCCGTCATGCAGGATGAACAGCGGACGGCCCGACCGAGGCGGCGCGCAGCTTGCCCCACAGGTCGATCGCGTCCCACCGGGCCAGGATCTGCGGCTCCTTCTTCGGCAGGTCGCCGCGCATCGGGAAGCTGGTCTGCGGCAGAAACACCGTGTCGCGGTAGTCGCGCTGGGTGTCGGTAGCGGCGTCGTTCATGTCGGGTCCGTCATATCTGGGCCCACATCGGGGCCGCCGGGGCAAAATTCGGTCGGGTGCCTATACACGCATGCCGCCGGCAGGACTATGCCGCTGGCGGAAAGGTGACGGGCCTCGCGCGCCGCTCTTGTGCGCCGCTTCCCATCGGGCCATCAACCCTTAAAGACAGGTGGGAAGGATACGCACGATGCCCAAGACTCCCGATTACTTCGTCGGCAAGACCATTGTCATCACCGGTGCCGGCGGCGGGATCGGCCGAGCGGCGGCGCTGATTTTCGCGCGGGAGGGGGCGAACGTGGTGGTGACGGATATCGATGCCGATGCCGCCCGCCGCGTCGCAGAGACGATCCAGCAGTCAGGCAAGGAGGCCCTCGCCGTGCAGTGCGACGTCACCGCCCGTGAGGCCATCAACGCGGCCATCGCCGAGGCCATTGCCAGGTTCGGCCGGGTGAATTTTCTGTTCAACTCGGCCGGCGCGGCGGTGAACCGGTGCAAGTTCCTGGAAATCGATGACGCCTTGCTCAACAAGACCCTCGCGATCAACCTGCACGGCACGTTCTACGGCATGCAGGCGGTGATCCCGCACATGGTCGAGCAGGGGGGCGGGGTGATCGTCAATGTTTGCTCGATGACCGCGCGGCGCGGCGGCCCGGGTGCCTCGATCCACTACGCCGCGGCCAAGGGCGCGATCGATTCCATGACCCTGGGCGTGGCGCGGGAGTTCGCCGACCGCAACATACGCTGCCTGTCGATCTCGCCCGGGCCGATCAACACGAATTTCCAGGCCGCGTCGAATTCGCCCGCCGGATTTCCTGGCGCGGGCGGTGGCGGATGTGCCGATGAAGCGCCTGGGCGAGCCGGAGGAGATTGCGGAGCTGGTGCTTTTCATGTGCTCCGACGCCTGCGAATATATGACCGCGAACACCGTTTACGTGAACGGCGGCGGCGGTTTCCGCTAATCGGCCTTGGGCATGCCAGACCCCGACCGGATGCTGCGCGAGGCGGTCGCTCTGCACCAAACCGGGGCACTCGGCGCCGCTCGGCCGCTTTATGAGCAAGTGCTGGCCCAGCGTCCGGACGATCCGGACGCGCTGCACCTGCTGGGCGTCCTGACGGGGACCGAGGGTGCGGCGGACGCCGGGATCGTGCTGATCGAGCGGGCAATTGTCCACAAGCCGGACTTCCCCGCCGCGTTCTTCAATATCGGCAACCTGCGCGCTGCCCAGGGGCGGCATGCGGAGGCTTTGGACAGCCTGGAACGTTGCCTCGCCCTCGCGCCGGAGCATCGCGGCGCCTTGACCGTGGCCGGCCGCAGCCTGCAAAGCCTCGGCAGGGCGGAGGAGGCGGCGGCATATCTGGGACGCGCGGTGTGGCTCGACGACAAGGACGCGTTGCTGTGGAACGACCTCGGTGCCGCCCTGATGGCGGCCGGGCGGCTGCAGGAGGCGGCTGACGCGTTCCGCCGCTCCGTCCGCATCCACCCTGATTTCGCCATCGGCCAGCGCAACCTGGGCTGTGCGCTACTGGGCTGCCATCGCCTGAAAGAGGCAGCGCAGGCATTCGGTGAGGCGCTGCGCCTGGATCCGAACAGCGTGGAGCTGCGCCTGTATCTGGCGGCGATCTGCGAGGCGGAAGGGCGGCCCGACGAGGCGCTGGCCTATCTCGCCCCGGTCCTGGCTGGAGACCCGTCGCATCGTCCTGCCAGGTTGCAGCGCATCCGCCTGCTCTGTGTCGCGGACCGGCATGCGGACGCATTGCCCGACCTTGAGGTCCTGCTCGCGGCCGATCCGGATGATGCCGAGGCGCTGGCGATCCGGGGCAGCGTGCAGTGGCGCCTGCTCAGGCTGGATGGGGCGGAGGCCGATCTCGACCGGTCCCTGGCACGTGTGCCGGAACGGGCCTCGGCGTGGATCGATCGCGGGAATGTGTGCCAGGACCGCAGCGATTTTCCCGGTGCGCTGGTCGCTTACGACCGGGCACTGGCGATCGAGCCTGGGAATGTGACGGCCCTGACCAATCTGGGCAGCGTCCTGCAGGGGCTGCATCGGTACCCCGAGGCGCTTGCCGCCTATGACGCAGCGCTCGCTTCCGTGCCCGATCAGGCGGATCTGCGGCTCAGCCGCGGCATCTGCCTGCTGCGCATGGGGCAGTGGCGGGAGGCATGGCAGGGTTGGGAAGCGCGGCTTCGCCAGCCGCGCTGGTCGGCAGCACTGGACGGATTTACGGCGCCGCGCTGGGACGGCCGCACGGATCTTGCGGGCAAGCGGGTCCTGGTGGTCGGCGAGCAGGGCTTGGGCGACATGATCCAGTTCAGCCGGTTCGCACCACGGCTGACGGCGTTGGGCGCTTCGGTCATTCTCGGCGTGGAGCCGCCGCTGCGGCGATTGATGCAGAGCCTCGAAGGCGTCGATGCCGTCGCGGCGCCGGGTGACACCCCGGACTATGATTGCTACTGCCTGATGATGAGCCTGCCGGCGCTGTTGGGCCTGGACGAGACAGCATTTGCGAGCCCGCCTTACCTCCACGCCGACGATCGGGACATTGCCGCCTGGCGCGCGCGGCTTTCCGTTTGGCCGGGACTGAAGGTCGGGCTGGCCTGGGCCGGCGATCCGCGGCCGGAAGACCACCTCGCCAACCGGATCGACATGCGGCGATCGGTGTCGCTGCGTGATCTGGGCCCGTTGCTGGAAGTTTCGAACTGCACTTTCGTGTCGCTGCAGAAAGGGACGGCGGCGGGGCAAGCCAGGGGACATTCAACGCGACAGCCCATGCTGGACTGGAGCGGCGAGCTGTATGACTACGCCGACACGGCGGCGCTGATGACGGCGCTCGACCTGGTGATCGCCGTCGACACGTCCGTGGTGCATGCCGCCGGCGCGCTGGGGCGGCCGGTCTGGGTTTTGAACCGCTACGACCGGTGCTGGCGCTGGCGCTGGGGGCGCAGCGACACGCCCTGGTATCCGACGATGCGGCTCTATACCCAGCCTGAACCGGGCGCCTGGGGTCCGGTTATCGCCGACATCGCCGCCGAATCTGCACGCCTATGCCACCAGGGGTTCGGTCCAGGCGTCGTAGCCATAGACCCAGTCCGCATCATGCGGTTGCTTGAGCCAGGTATTCTGCGCCGAGGTCATCTGGATGCGACTGGTGCGCGGCTTGCGGGTCGCTTCATAGCGCCGCAGAGCGTCGGTGACCCCGTCGCGGTCGATGCCGGTCAGGCAGCGGGAGAGGACCGCGCCGTCCTCGATGCTGGTGGAGGCCCCTTGCGCCATGTAGGGCGTCATCGGGTGGCAGGCGTCGCCCAGCAGTGCGACATGGCCCTCGGTCCAGCGCGGCAGCGGATCGCGCTCGACCAGGGCCCATTTATGCACGTCGGGGCAGGCGGCGAGGATGGCGCGCACCTGCGGGTGGAACGTGTCGTAGGCGGCGCGCAACGTCTTCAGGTCACCCTTGGCGGACCAGGATTCGACGGAGAACTCCGGTTCCGGCGTCGAGGTGACGAAATACAGCTCATCGCGCCGCGGGTTGACGAAGTAGCTGACGATGTGCCGGTCTGGGCCCCACCATTTGATGCAGGGATAGACATCGAGCCCGTTCAGCCGCGCCGTCGGAAACACGGTGCGATAGGCGACGCGGCCAGTATAGCGCGGCTGCTCGGCGCCCAGCATGAACTCACGAACTACGGAATGGACGCCGTCGGCGCCGATCACGACGTCCGCTTCGGCCGTGTCGCCGTTGGTGAAAGTGAGGCGAACGCTGTTGTCTGCGTTGTGGTCCAGGCCCGCCAGCTTGTGGTTCAACCGGATGATGTCGGCCGGCACGAGGGCCGCGAGCATGGCGTGCAGGTCGCCCCGATGCATGAGGAAGTAGGGCACGCCGTGACGCTCCCGCACCGTGTCACCGAGCGGCAGGGAATTCGTCAGCGTTCCGGTGTCGTAGTCGCGGGAGTCGTTGCTGTCGGGCTGGAAGGCTTGGGCCAGAAGCTGGTCCTTGAGGCCGAGCGCGTAGAGGACGCGGATCGCGTTTGGCGCTTGCTGGATGCCGGCGCCGAGCCGGGTGAACCCGCGCGCCTGCTCGTAGATCGTCACGTCAAGCCCCGCTCGGCGCAGGGAGGCCGCTGCGGTCAGGCCGCCGATGCCGGCGCCGATGATCGAGATGCGAAGGGGAGGCTGGGACATCGTGCGAAGTCCTCCTGTGGATTTGGGGGGACTATAGCTTAGCGCGTGATGCACCGGAGGCGGAATCGCCATCGGCAGGCCCTCGAATCACGCGATCAAACAAACATCTGGAGCAGGATGGCTGAGCGAAAGCGATGTCGATCCTGATCTAGGGCAGGCGCGGCAGGCGTCATGCGGCGGCGGGGCGGTGACCACGATGCTGCGATCCGGGCCGCCGCTTGACGGGACCCTCGGTTCCTGCCGAAACTCTGCTTGCGACCGAGGAGGAAACATCATGCGTTGGGCCAGGATCGAACTGAACGGCGCGCCGCGTTACGCGGTCATCGAGGGCGATACGGTCATCCCCGTGAACGGGTCCCCGTTCGACGCCTGGGATCGCACCAGCCAGCGCCTGAAGCTGGACGACGTGAAGCTGCTGGTGCCGGTGATCCCGCCGACCTTCTACGCCGCCGGCATGAACTACGCGCGAACACGTCAAGGAAGTCGCCGCCAAGGTGGGACAGAAACCGAATCTGCCGACCCAGGCCGATATCGGCTATCGCGCCAACAACGCGCTGATCGCGCAGGACGAGAAGATCGTCATTCCGGCCGATGCCACCAACCAGGTGCAATACGAAGGCGAGCTCGTCGTCGTCATCGGCCGCAAATGCAAGAACCTGACGCGGGAGAACGCGCTGTCCGCGGTGCTGGGCTATACGATCGGCAACGACGTCAGTGAGCGCACCTGGCAGAAATCGGACCGCACGCTGTGGCGGGCGAAGAACACGGACACGTTCAAGCCGATGGGCCCGTGGATCGAAACCGATGTGAAACTGGAAGACCTGGTCACGAAGATCCGCCTGAACGGCGAGGAGCTGATCGAATTTCCGACCAATCACATGATCTTCGGCGTCGTCGATTTCCTGGTGAACATGACGACCTGCCTGACGCTCTATCCCGGTGACATGGTCTGGATGGGCACCGAAGGCGCCACCGCGAACATGAAGCATGGCGATACGGTCGAGGTCGAAATCACCGGTATCGGCACCCTGCGCAACCCTGTCGTGCGGGAGGGGCTGTGACATGGCCGTTTCAATCGGAACCAACCTGGCGAAGCAGAAGCTGGTGCGCAACGAAATGGTGCTGTGCTTCGGCGTCAACCAGACGCGCACCGCCAATATCGCGATGATGGCCGCGTCCTGCGGCTTCGATGCGCTGTATATCGATCTCGAGCACAACCCGACCTCGCTTGAAACGGCTGCCATGATCTGCGTCGCCGCCGTTGGCCTTGGGATCACGCCGCTGGCGCGCGTTTCCTCGCATGATGCCCATGACTGTGCCCGCATCCTCGACTGCGGCGCTCAGGGGATCATGGTGCCGCATGTGAACACGGCGGCCGAGGCGCGGGCCGTGGTGGAGGCCTGCCGTTTCGCGCCGATCGGCCATCGCTCCGCTGCGGGAACGGTTCCTTCGCTGGGCTACGCGCCATTGAAGCAGCCGGAGATCTGCCGGCTGCTGAACCAGGAAACGCTGCTGATGGCGATGATCGAAACGCCCGAGGCAGTGGCGAATGCGGATGCCATCGCGTCGGTCGATGGGATCGATACGCTGCATATCGGCTCCACCGACCTGTCGACCGAGATGGGCATTCCCGGCGACTACCGCAACGAACGGATGCGCGCGGCCTACGAAACGGTCGCGGCTGCGGCGAAGAAGCACGGTAAGTCGATGGGCGTCGGCGGCGTGCGCCAGGACGTGGAGTTCCAGTCCTGGCTGTTGAAGCTGGGTGTGCGGTATCTGACCAGTGGGTCCGACACGCTGTATATACTCAGTGGCGGACGGGCAGATGTGAAGCAGATCCGGGACGTCGCCGCCGGCGTGGTCTGAGCGGGGCGCGCAAAGCGGCAGGCCACGCGGGTAGGCATCACCGCTCGCGCCGCTTGTTCTTCACCTGGTGGACTGTCTGATGCACGAACGACAAGCTTCTCAATCACCGCCGGTGACAGCACGAACGGATACAGATCCGCATGCCCCATCGCACGGTTCAGGCTGTTCACTGCGAAGGTCAGCGGTAGCCAGGCGTCGATGATCGTTTCCATCGAGGCTTTCTCGTAAGGATCGAAATTCGCCGCGGCGACCAGGGTGTCGTCACGAGCGGCCCGGGGACGGACGCGCAGGCCGAAGGACCACGCCATCTCCAGCGTATCGACGATGTGCAGGTAATGTGCCCAGGTTTCCGCCCAGTCCTCCCACGGATGGCTGTTGGCATAGGCGCTGACGAAATGATCCTGCCAGTCGGCCGGCGCGCCATCGTTGTAATAGTGCTGCAGCGCCTCTGCATAATTCTGCGTGTCGTCGCCAAACACTGCGCGACAATCATTTAACGTCCGGCATCCAGCCTTCCGGCATCGCGGATCAGCAGATCCCAGACGTAGTGCCCGACCTCGTGGCGGAAATGCCCCAGCACGGAGCGATAGGGTTCCTGGAACGCGGTGCGCCGGAGTTCGCGTTCGGCATCGTCGGCCTCCACCAGCGCGATGGTGATCAGGCCGTTATCGTGACCGGTCATCACTTTGGGCGCCTTCGGCGGATCGGCCAGGAAATCGAAGGCGAGCCCATGCTCCGGGTCCTCGGCCCGGTCCTTCAGCGGCAGGCGCAGCCGCAGCAGGGAGTAGAGCAGGTGGTGCTTCGCGGCCTCGATCTTCTGCCAGCGTCGCTTGTTGGCGGCGTCGCTCAGGTCCGGGATCGTCCGGTTAAAGCGGCAGGCGGCGCAGAAGGGCAGGTCGCTGTCGGCCTCGATCAACCAGTTGCAGGCGCCCTGTCCGGCATTCTCGCAGAACCGCGCCTGGATGGCGGGATCGGCGAGGGCGCGCCAGGAATCCCCCTCCTGCTCCAGGGCCGACAGCGTCATGGCTGACGGCATATAGCCCAGCCGGCGGCCGCATTTTTCGCAGCGAATATTCTCGAAATACAGCAACTGGCCGCAATGCTGGCAGCTAAATACCTTCATCCGTCCGGTCCCCTCGTTCCGCGCGACGCCGAAACGGGCGCGACGGGGGCCCGTTCCCGCCGCACTGCCCAGTCACTCGGTCACGAGGACATGATGGCAGGCGCGGGCCGCGGAATTTGCATGGTCGCTTTCACTTGGTGAACGACGAGGGCAGACTGATAGCAACGAAGCGAATTGGAACCCGGCCATGGATGACGTTCAGCGCCAATCCGGTCCCAAATCCGGTCATCTCGAAAACGCTACGGAATCGACCTCGCATCGTGTCGTCGTGGTCGGCGGCGGGGCTGGCGGGCTGGAACTCGCCACCCGCCTGGGCGAAACGTTTGGCCGCAAGGGCAAGGCGCATGTCACCCTGGTCGATCGTGCGCGCACGCATCTCTGGAAGCCGCTGCTGCATTCCGTCGCCGCCGGCAGCCTGGATCGCGCGCAGCATGAGCTGAATTACCTCGCGCAGGCGCACTGGCACCATTTCACCTATCGCTTCGGCGAAATGATCGGGCTGGACCGGGCGAACCGGCTGATCAGGCTGGCGGCGACGGTGGATGACGACGGGCGGGAGATTACGCCCGACACCAAGCTGTCATACGACACGCTGATCATCGCGGTGGGCAGCGTAACCAACGATTTCGGCACACCGGGCGCCGCTCAGTTCGCGGTGCCGCTGGACACGCCCGATCAGGCCACCCGCTTCAACCGCCGGCTGGTCAACGCCTGCCTGCGCGCCAACACGCAGCCCGATCCCGTCCGTCCGGGCCAGTTGGACGTTGCCATCATCGGCGCCGGCGCGACCGGCACAGAACTCGCCGCGGAGCTGCACCGCACGGTGCGCGCTGTCGTCGCCTATGGCCTGACGCGGATCGATCCCGAACGAGACATCCACCTGATGTTGATCGAGGCCGCGCCGCGCATCCTGCCGGCTCTGCCAGAGCGGATTTCCGACGCGACCGGCGACCTGCTGACGCAGATCGGCGTTTCGGTCCGCACCAACGCGCGGGTGCAGGAGGTGCGAGCCGATGGCGTCTGCCTGGCCGACGGCAGCTTCATCCCCAGCGAGCTGGTGGTCTGGTCGGCGGGTGTGAAGGCGCCCGACTTCCTGAACGAGATCGATGGGCTGGAGACCAACCGCATCAACCAGTTGGTCGTGCTGCCGACATTACAGACCACGCGCGACCCCGACATCTTCGCCCTCGGCGACTGCTGCGCCTGCCCGCAGGAGGGGTCTCCTCAGCCGATCCCGCCACGCGCGCAAGCAGCGCATCAGATGGCCTCGCACACGGTCAGGCAGGTCGAGCGCCGGCTGTCGGGCGCGCCGCCGCAGCCGTTCGTTTATCGCGATTTCGGGTCCCTGGTATCGCTGGGCAAGTACAGCACGGTGGGCAGTCTGATGGGTTTCCTTGTCGGCAAATCCTTCTTCATCGAGGGTTATTTCGCTCGGTTGATGTACCGGTCTTTGTACAAGATGCACCAGGCGGCGTTGCACGGCGGCGCGACGGTGGCGTGGCGTACGCTGGTCAGCGGGATATCGCAACGGCCGGAGCCGAGCGTGAAGCTGCACTAAACGGACGCTCAAACCGTCGCCGCGTTCCCCAGGATCGTCGTCGCCTGCGCCGACAGCACGCCGCCGTTGCCGTGGACAAGCGCGACGTCCGCGCCGGAGACCTGCCGCTTGCCGCAATCGCCGCGCAACTGGCGCACCGCCTCGATCAGCAGGAACAGTCCGTACATGCCGGGATGGCAGTAGGACAGACCGCCGCCGTTGGTGTTCACGGCAAGCGACCCGCCGGGGGCGATGCGGCCGTTTTCAACGAAGCGGGCCGCCCTCGCCCTTGGCGCAGAAGCCCAGATCCTCAAGGAACAGGATCGTGTTGAGCGTGAACGCATCATACAGCGCCAGCACCTGCACATCCGACGGTTTCAAGCCCGCCGCCGCATAGGCCTGCCGGCCCGATTCAATCGCCCCGGTATGCGTCAGCACGGGCATCGAGGTGATCGAGGCATGGGTGATCGACTGGCCGCTGCCCAGCACGTAGACGGGCTTCTGCTTCATCCCCTTCGCCCGGTCTGCCCGCACCATCACGATGGCGCCGCCGCCGTCGGTCACGAGGCAGATATCGCGCACCGTGAACGGATCGCTGATCGGGCGCGCATTCAGCACGTCCTGGATCGTCAGCGGCTTCTTCTCCCAGGCCACCGGGTTCAGCAGCGCCCATTCCCGCGCGGCAACGGCGACGGCGGCCATTTGCTCCCGGGTGGTGCCGTACTCGTGCATGTGCCGGCTTGCCGCCATGGCATAGGCCGTCGCGGGCAGGAACGGCTTGTATGGGGTCTCATAGGCGTTGAATTCGCGAGCGCTGGCGGCGCGTCGGCCGACGGTGCGCTGGGTGCTGCCATAGGCGATGACGGCGACGTTGCAGAGCCCGGCCTCCAGCGCGGCATGGGCGTGAGCGACATGCACCTCGAAGGACGAGCCGCCGACGATGGTGCTGTCGGTATAGGCGTTGGGCAGGCCCAGATATTCGACCAGCGACATCGCCGACGTCCGCGCCTGCGTCGTCGCGCAGAACAGGCCATCGACGTCCTTCAGCGTCAGCCCCGCATCCGCCAGGGCCCGGTGGATGCCCTGCGCCATCAGGTCGATCGGGTTCATCAGCGCGGCGACAGCGCCGATGTCGGACTCGGCGGCGCCGACGATGGCTACACTTCCCCGCTTCATCACGCGCCCTCCACCGGTGTGAAGACCGGGTAGGGGTCTTCGTCCCCTTCGGGCGTGTGAACACGGAACGTCACCCGCATGCCGATCTTGACCGCTGTCGGCGCGACGTCCTCTACGCGGGACATCATCCGGAAGCCTTCATCGACGTCGATCAGGCAGACGTTATAGGCCTCGCCTTGCTGAGGATGGACGACCGTGGTGGCGTGGACCGTGCCCAGACCCTTGCTGATGCGCCATTCCAGATCGGCTTCACCTGTGACCGGGGCAATGACGCGCGGGTAGAACACCGCTTTGCCCAAGGACGGGCTGAACTGATACCCCAGTTCGCCTCGCTTGAGGTGGGCGATGTAAGTGGCCAGCGGCGACGGCGTGGCGTCCGGCATGGGCAGTTTCCTCAGTCACGGTTTCCGGCAAGCTAGCAATCACGGCCGTTTCAGACAAACGCGCGGCACCGCCACGCAGAGCGCTTGCAGAATGGTCGCAATGACGCCAGATTCCGGGTATGCCCACGTTCATGCCCAGTGCCGATGCACCGTCGGTGGCGTCTCCATCCGGTTACCTGACCGGACAGTTGCTGATCGCGATGCCCTCGATGACGGATCCGCGTTTCACCCAGAGCGTCATTTATCTGTGCGCCCACACGGCCGAGGGCGCCATGGGATTGGTGCTGAACCGTCCGATCGTCAAGCCGACCTTCGATGATCTTCTGAAGCAGTTGCAGGTCGCTCCTATCCCGCCCGTGCGCCAGATCAAGCTGTGCGCCGGCGGTCCGGTCGAGAATGCGCGCGGTTTCGTGCTGCACACGAATGACTGGACGGGCGAGGGCAGCCTGAAGGTCGACGAAAGCATGGCGCTGACGGCCAGCCTCGATGTACTCAAGGTGATTGCCGAGGGCGGGGGACCGCGGGAATGCGTCCTCGCGCTGGGTTATGCCGGTTGGGGACCGGGTCAGCTCGATCAGGAATTCCAGCAGAACGCCTGGCTTTCGGTGCAGCCGGACGAGAGTCTGATGTTCGACGATGCACATGACACGAAATGGCGGCGGGCTCTGGCGAAACTGCACATCGACCCGCTGCTGCTGTCGGACATGGCCGGCCACGCCTGAGGCTCGGAATGACGGTTTACTGGACGCCGTTAACCATATCGTAACATATTTTCCGTAAATCCGTTGCGACCAGATTTTTGCGCGGATGGACGCGATGTCGACCACGCCTTTGCAACAAGTGACAGCTATTGTGCGGGAGATCGCCCAGGATCCGGCGATCGACCTGACACACACCTCACGTCTCGAGGATATCGTCGGGATCGACTCCATGGATATCGTGTCGATCGCAGTGGAGGCGGAATGCCGCTTCGACATTCTCTTCGACGTCGAGGATATCGAGCAACTTGTCACGGTCGACGATCTTCTGCGTCTGATCGCGACGAAGCGGATGCTGGCAACCGCCTGATTCGCTACCTTCAGCCATTAACCTGCCGGTAAGGGATGGATGGGATAAAGGCGTATGCCTTTCAATTCCGTCGCCTTCCTCTTGGGGTTCTTGCCGGTTACCGCGGCGGGATGCCTGCTGGCAGGTCGTCTCGGCCCGTATTGGATCAAACTCTGGCTGATTGTGACCTCGGTGCTGTTCTACGGGCTGAACGCGCCGCGGCAGCTTCCGGTCCTTCTGGCCATGTTGGGGATGAATCTCGCATTGGCGCAGGCGGTTCGTGCGGGCCGCCGGACGAGACTGCTGGTTGCTGCCTGCGGCGTCGGGCTGAATCTCGCGATCCTTTGCTGGTTCAAATACCTGGCGCCGACGATCTGGCCCGATGCCTCCTTGCCGCCCGGGATCAGCTTCTTCGTCTTCACCCAGATCGGCCTGCTGCTCTGGCTTGCAGCGCCGGGTTCGGAGCGGGTGACCCTGCTCGACCAGACCCTGTTCTCCGTCTTCTTTCCGGTGATCCTGGCGGGCCCCATCCTGAACCCGCATGAGATGCTTCCCGAGTTCCGCCGGGACCGCGCGCTAGAGCAGGATGACATCGCTTTCGCTCAGCCATCCCGCCCTAGCTCTTCGTTTGATCGCGTGATTCAGACCTCCGTTGATCCCAACTCCGGTCATCACGGTCTAGGCCTGACGATGGAGCGTGTTGCCGTCGGGCTGGGTTTCTTCTTCATCGGCCTGGCGAAGAAGTCGCTGCTGGCCGACCCGCTGGGTGCGGCCGTGGCAGAAGGATTTCAGCGATCCGTCCGCAGCCGGTACCCTCGGTGCGTGGCTGGCAGCCGTGGGCTGGTATCTGCAACTTTACCTGGATTTCTCAGGCTATACCGACATGGCGATCGGTCTGGCATGGCTCGTTGGCATCCGCCTGCCGGATAATTTCGATCAACCCTATCGCGCCGGATCCGTCATCCAGTACTGGCAACGTTGGCACATGTCCCTGACGCGGTTCCTGATGACGAATGTGCACGCACCGCTGACATTGGCGCTCTTGCGCCGCCGTCGCCGCCTGGGGCTGCCGATCAACGAAGCGGGGCAGCGCTCGCTTTCGGGATTCGCCGTGATGATCGCCGTCCCAATCGTGGCGACCATGCTGCTGGCCGGACTCTGGCACGGGGCCCAGGTCACCTATGTGCTGTTCGGCCTGCTGCACGCCGGTTATCTGTTGGTCAACCATGCCTGGCGGCTATGGCGCCGCCCGGCATTGCCACCGGCTCTCGCTGTCTGCCTCACCCAGATGGCGGTTTTGGTGGCCGCCGTCGTCTTTCGCGCTGCCACGCCGAAAGAGGCCGGCGGGATGCTGACGGCGATGGCCGGCCTGCACGGACCCGGCACATTCGACGCCCATGCGGCGCGCATCTTCGTCCGGCTCACTGGGCTCTCGGCCCTGATCTGGTTCGCCCCGACGACGCGCCAGTTCATGCTGGAAGAGGCGAGGGGTCTTCTGTTGCATTGGCGGCCCTCACCGAGCATGGCGCTTGCCATGGGCTGTCTTGCGGCGCTGGGGTTGCTCGCCTGCAGCGGTACGCAAACCTTCGTCTATTTCAGCTTCTGAGCATGACACTGCCGCGCTACCTGCTGCTAACGCTGACCGCCGCCGCCGTCGGGTTCGGCCTCGTCTGGGCCTGGGTCCTTGCCATGCCGATGGCCTTCATGGAGCCGGAATACGCGTCCTGGCAGGCCAAGAAAGTGCTGCTGCAACGATGCGACCTCGGTGAGACCCTGATCCTGGGAGATTCCCGGGCCGCGGCGGATATCATGCCGCGACGGCTGGCGGTGCCGGCGACCAACCTCGCCCTCGGCGGCGGGGAGGTGATCGAGGCGCTGGCGCTGCTGAAGCGCGCGCTGGCCTGTCCCACATCCACCGAAGCGGGTGATCCTCTCGTTCGATGCCGGCCATTTCAGCCGGCCGGACCTGTTCTGGGAGCGTAGCGTCCGCTTCGATCTCCTGTCGGCCGAGGATATCGCCGAGCTCCGGCGGGTTTCCCGCGAGACGGGTGACCCGTCGGTCTATGAGGAGCGGCATGCCGACGTCATCCCCTCTCGCGTGCGCGACTGGCTGCGGCTGGCGCATTTCCCGACCTACGATTTCGGCAGCCTGCTGCATGGCGGCATCTTCCTGCGGGCTGTCGCATAACCGCTGGACGTTTCAAACGACCCTGGAAGAGCGTGGCCAGTACAGTTTCGGCACAGCGCCGGTTTCGCACGACGTCGCCGTGGAGGGCCATCTGGCCAGCTTCAAGCCGCTGCCGGTGCTGGACAGGTATTTCAACGAAATCCTGGCAAGGCTGGACCGATCCGGGATCGAAGCCATCTTCCTGCCGATGCCGGTGAACGAGACGACCTACCGCCAGGTGGCCCCCGCCCTGCGGCAGGGTTTCGCCGCGTATCTGCACGCCTATGCGGCGCGCTATAAGCGGTTCCACGTCGCCGAGGAGATCATGCCCCATCGCCCCGACACCGCGTTCGGCGACGAATTCTGCCACATGAACCCGCAAGCGGCCGAACGTTACAGCGACGAACTGGCTCAGCGGCTGCAGGCCGCGCCGCCCAGCACGCAGAAAGAGGCACAGAACGGGTGGTTGAGCGATACCGGCCGCGCGGCCTCGGCGAGCGTCGCGCCCAACTCGAAGCGCGGATCATAGGCGAGCAGCGTGCAGGCGAGCACCGCGGGACGATCTGCCTCCGCGCGCTGCACCACCATCCGGGAGGAGGCGCACATCACGTCGTCGGGTGATTTGTGCAGGATGCCCCAGCAGGCGATGGTGATCTCCGGCACGTCGCGGGTTCGGGTCCATCTCCGGGAACAACATCAGCCGGACTGGGTCGTGCGCGTCGACCGGGATGGCGTGTTCGGCGAACAGGGCGCGAAGCCGGCGCGCAGACTGGCCTCGGGCTCGCCGGTGAACCGGCGTCCGGCAACGTCGATGCGGAACCCGTTGCGCGCGAGCCAGACCAGCCCGTCCAGCGTCGGCGCCCAGCTTCGCGGGCCGCGCTCCTGCTCGTGGACGGGCGGTCGTAGTGATCGACCGAGACGCGGATCGTCAGGCGGTCGCCATAGGCATCGCGCAGTGCGAGCAGTTCGTTGCGCGCAGTTTGCGCATCGGCGCCATCGCGTTGGTCAGCACCAGCGCGTCGAGGCCCCGTGACAGCACATCGTGCAGCATGCCGATGAGGTCGGGATTCATGAACGGCTCCCCGCCGGTGAAGCCGATCAGGCGGGTGGGCAGGCGATCGCGAGCGATCTCGTCCAGGTAGGCGGCGACCTCGGCACGCGTCAGGTAGGCCAACCGATCGTTGCGCGGAGAGGATTCGATATAGCAGTTACGGCAGGTCAGGTTGCACAGCGTGCCGGTGTTGAACCACAGCGTTTCCAGCGCCTGCAGCGCGACCGAGGCGCGCGCTTCGCCTTTGGCGGTGACAAACGGGTCCTGAAATTTTACGGGCCGTGAAATCTGGTCCAATCGCCGAAGCCTCTCAACAATGACGCGCCATCAAGGATATGGCATCCTGACCGGCGTTTGAATGGAGGGAACAAAAATGCCCGGCGCGCTCGACCATCTTCTGGTCCTCGACCTGACCAGCCATCTCTCCGGCCCGTATTGCGCGATGATGCTGGCGGATCACGGCGCGGATGTCATCAAGATCGAGCCGCCGACGGGGGATTCCGCCCGCAACATGCCGCCCTTCGTCAACGGCGAGAGCGCGCCGTTCATGACCTGGAACCGCAACAAACGCTCCGTCGTGATGGACTTCAAGAAGCAGGCCGACCGCATGGCGTTCCTGCAGATGGTCGACAGGGCCGATGTCGTGGTCGAGAACTACCGCCCTGGCGTGATGGACCGGCTGGGCATCGGCTGGGACGTGCTGCACGCAGCGCAATCCACGCCTGATTCTGGCGTCGATCTCGGGGTTCGGCCAGACCGGCCCGTACAGCAGCCGCGGCGGGTTCGATCTGATCACCCAGGCGATGTCGGGACTGATGAGCACCAACGGCCCCGCCGACGGCCCGCCGCATCGCCTGCCGATCGCGATCTCCGACGTGACCGCCGGCATGTTCCTCGCGTTCGGCGTCTGACGGCGCTCGAGGCGCGGCATCGCACCGGCGAGGGCCAGCGCGTGGAGACGTCGCTGTTCGAGGCCGCGACCTCGCTCGCGGTCTACGAGTCGGCGCATTACTTCGCCACCGGCACGCGCCCGGAGCGGATCGGCCAGGCGCATCGGGGCAGCGCGCCGTATCAGTGCTTCCAGACGGCTGACGGCTACATCACGCTCGGCGCATCCCAGCAGAAATTCTTCGAAGGCCTGTGCGGCGCTGGTCGGCATGCCGTCACTGACCGAGGATGACCGCTTCAAGACCAATGCGCTACGGGTCAGGAACAACGATGCGCTGATCGCGCTGCTGCAAGCCAAGATCTCCGAAAAGCCCTCAGCCCACTGGCTCACCGAACTCGAAAAGCTCGGTATTCCCGCCGGTCCCGTGCAGTACTACGATGAAGTCTTCACCGATCCGCAGATCCTGGCGCGTGACATGGTGGTGGAGACGCGTCATCCGGTGACGGGTCCGTTCAAGACCATGGGCGTCCCGGTGAAGCTGTCCGCCACGCCCGGAGCGGTACACGCACCGGCGCCGCGTCTCGGCGAGCACACGGATGCGATCCTCAACAAGCGCGAAGCGGCGGAGTAGGGGCCATGTCCAGCCAAGCGGAAAAAGCCGCGGTCTTCCAGGCGCTGCACACCGCGCCGGGTGCCTTTGTCATCGCCAACGCCTGGGATGCCGGCTCTGCCCGCATGTTGACGGCGCTTGGGTTCAAGGCGATCGCCACATCCTCCGGCGCGTCGGCCGGCGTGCTGGGCAGGCGCGACGGCGCGGTCACGCGTGAGGAAGCGATGGCGCATTGCAAGGCCATCGTCGAAGCCACCGACCTGCCGGTGTCGGCCGATCTGGAGAAAGGCTTCGGCGATACGCCGGAGATCGCGGCTGAAACCATTCGGATGGCGGCCGGCATCGGACTTGTTGGCGCCTCGATCGAGGATGCCACCGGCAATCCCGCGCAGCCGCTGTTCGACCTGGCCGCCGCCGAGGCTCGTATCGCTGCTTCTGTCGCCGCCGCACGTGCGCAGCCCTTTCCCTTCGCGTTGACCGCGCGGGCCGAGGGCTTCCTGCGCGGGCGCGCTGACCTCGATGACGTCATCGCTCGGCTGCGCGCCTTCGAGAGCGCAGGCGCGGATGTGCTGATGGCGCCGGGCCTGCCGGACCTGGACGCCGTGCGTGCGGTGTGCGCCGCGCTGAAAAAGCCGGTGAACTTCATGGCCGGGATCAAAGGGAAATCCTTCACCGTCTCCGCCCTGGCCGAGGCGGGGGTCAAACGGATCAGCCTGGCGACGTCGCTGTACCGAGCGGCGATGACCGGAGCGCTGAATGCGGCAAAGGAGGTGGCCGAACACGGCACGTTCGACTACCTCGACACGACCCTGGCGACGCCGGCGCTGAACGCGTTCATGCAGCCATGATTGGCCGAATGCGAGGCGGTGGACAGGCCGCGCGCCATTGCTCAAACTGACGCCATGCGCGCGATCTCACTCCTGGCCGTATTGGCTTGCGGTATTCTGACCGCCTGCTCTGGCGATCCGCGGTCGCTTGGGATCACTGGGCCAGGCGTCCAGGCGGTGCCTCCGCCCGAGGCCGATCCCGGCAATGCGACCCCGGCCGGGGTGACACAATCCGGCACAACCTATGGGCCCAGCTACGGACCCGTTCGCGGCCCGACCGGGTTCTGGGGCTATAATCAGTAAGGTCGTTGAGCCGCTTGGGAGGCGAGGCTGTCCCTTCGAGGGCCTTAACGGAGACACGCCCGACCGGCCCCGCAAACGTGAGCCATGGATACGTCCGACCATGGATTTTAACCGTGCGATTGACCTGACCCTGCCACTGCGCCGCGGGATGCCGCTTTATCCGGGCGATCATGCGCCCCGGTTGCGCCGGATTCTCTCGCGGGAGAACGGTGATCCGCTGACCAGCTCCGAAATTTCGATCAATTGCCATGTCGGCACGCATGCCGACGCGCCGGCGCATTTCCATTTCAGACGGAACCACGATCGATCGAATGGCGCGGAAGCACTTCTTCGGCGATGCCATCGTCCTCGACCTCAGTCATCTCCGGCATGTCACCGAGACCGATCTGCAGGCCCTATCCATTCCCAGGCACCGGCACATCATCCTCAAGACCAGGAATGCCGGTCTGTTGAACAGGCGGGCGTTTTCGGCGGATTATTGTCATGTGACCATCGATGCGGCGGCGCGGCTGCTGGATCGCGCGCCCCTGTCGATCGGCATCGATTATTACAGCCTCGATCCGGTATCGAGATTCTGCGTTCCCGGCCCACACCCTTGTGGCAGAGGCCGGGCTGCCGGTGTTCGTCTGTCTCGATCTACGCAAGGTCGTCGCGGGCGAGTATGCATTCTGCGCCTTCGGCACGCCGGTCGCCGGGGCCGAGGCGATGCAGGTCAGAGCGTTCCTGTCACGCTGATTGCCAGACGGGTGAATGCCAGACGGGTGAATGCCAGACGGGGGCCGAAGCCCCGTCCGAACACCCCGCCATCAGGCGGACAGCGCCTGCGGCTCCGTCCGCACCCGCTTCACCAGCAGCTTGTTGAGCGCATGCACATAGGCGCGCGCCGAGGCGACGATCGTGTCGGTGTCGGCGCCCTGGCCGTCGACCATCTTGCCGTTCTCCTCCAGCCGCACCGTGGTCTTCGCCTGCGCGTCGGTGCCCTCGGTCACCGCGCCGACCGAGAACAGCACGAGATTCGCGGTGTGCGGGAAGATCTGCTGGATCGCCTTGAACGTCGCATCGACCGGACCGTCGCCGGTCGCGGTCGCCGACTTCACCACGCCGTCGACCTCCAGCTCCAGCTCCGCGCGCGGCCGGCGCTTCGAGCCCGGCATGCAGGTCGAGCGACACGAACCGGATGCGCTCATGGTCGCGCATCACCTCGTCATCGACCAGCGCGACGATGTCCTCGTCGAACACCACCTTCTTGCGGTCGGCCAGGTCCTTGAAGCGGCGGAACGCGTCGTTCAGCTGGTTGTCGCCGATCTCGTAGCCCAGCGTCTTCAGCTTGTCGCGGAACGCGGCGCGGCCGGAGTGCTTGCCCAGCACCAGGCTGTTCTTCGCCCAGCCGACGCTTTCCGGCAGTCATGATCTCGTAGGTGCCGGCGTTCTTCAGCACGCCGTCCTGATGGATGCCGGCCTCATGCGCGAAGGCGTTGCGCCCGACGATCGCCTTGTTCGGCTGCACGTCGAAGCCGGTGATGGCGGCGAGCAGCTTCGACACCCGCAGCAGTCTCGGTGGTCTGGATGTTGTTCTGGAACGGAATGGCGTCCTGGCGGGTGCGGATCGCCATCACGATCTCTTCCAGCGAGGCGTTGCCGGCGCGCTCGCCGATGCCGTTGATGGTCGATCTCGATCTGCCGCGCGCCGGCGCGGATCGCCGCCAGCGTGTTGGCGACGCCCAGGCCCAGGTCGTTGTGGTTGTGGGTGGACAGGATCACCTTGTCGATGCCCGGGACGCGCTCGCGGATCTGCGTGAACATGCGCTCCATGTCCTCGGGCAGCGCGTAGCCGACGGTGTCGGGCAGGTTGATCGTGGTGGCGCCGGCCTTGATCGCGGCCTCGACAGCAGCGGCACAGGAAGTCGATGTCGCTGCGGGTGCGCGTCCTCGGCCGACCATTCGACGTCATCGGCGTGCTGGCGCGCCAGCGTCACGGACTCGACGGTGGCGGCGATCACCTCGTCCGGCTCCAGCCGCAGCTTGTATTTCATGTGCAGCGCGCTGGTGGCGATGACGATGTGGATGCGCTTGCGCTTCGCCGCGCTTCAGCGCCTCGGCGGCGCGCAGCACGTCCTCGCGCGCCGGCGCGCGCCAGGCTGGCAGATCACCGGGCTGTCGGCGCGCTGGCCGATGCGTTTCGGCGATCGCCTTGACGCTCTCGAAGTCGCCGGGGGAGGCGATGGCGAAGCCGGCTTCCATGCACGTCGACGCCCAGTTCGGTCAGCGCCTCGGCCATGCGGATCTTCTCGTTGAGGTTCATCGAGAAGCCGGGCGACTGCTCGCCGTCGCGCAGCGTGGTGTCGAAGATGATGATGCGGTCGTCTTCCAGCTTGCCGAAGCTGGGATGTTCGATGGTCATTGGGTTGGGTCCTCGGATTGATTGCACGACTTGCCTCAGGGGTCCCCCTGAGCGAAGCCGGCGTTCAACGACCCGGCGAGACGCTCAGGGGCGGGTAAGTCGAAGGAGGGCGAGCAGCCGTGCAGGACCGGACGCGGGAGCGTCAGCGTAGTCCGGCAGAGGGGCGGCACGATAAGGCATCCACACCTCTATAACCGAATCATGCGTCTGCCGCAACCAGGTCGGCTCGAATTTGTCGTAACCAGTGTTTCGTATCGAGGGCGATTCACGACTGAGTTAGCCGCCCCAGAGGGCGTCAATCTCAGTCGATCGCACTCTACGCCGCTTCGGCCATCGTCGACCGCTCGCACGCCACCGTCGTGCGGTGCATGTCGCGCACCTCCTTGGCGTTGAACGGCCGGGCGCGATGCATCGTCGCGCGGTTGTCCCACATCACCAGGTCCCACTGCTTCCAGACATGCGCGTAGACGAACTGCCGCTGCGTCGCGTGCTCGGTCAGGTCGCGCAGGAAGGCGCGCGCCTCGGGCACCGGCCAGCCGACGATCGCGCCGGCATGCGACGCCAGGTACAGCGATTTCCGCCCTGTCGACGGGATGGCGGCGCACCAGGCGCTGCTGCACCGGCTTGAACCGGCGACGCTCCTCGTCGGTGAAGTCGCTGAAGCCCAGCAGGCGCGCGGGAATAGAGCTGGCTGTGCTCGCAGATCAGGTCCTCGCATTCGGCTTTCGTTTCGTCGTCCAGCGCATCGTAGGCCGCGCGCATGTCGGCGAATTCGGTGTTGCCGCCGGCCGACGGGATGCGCCGCGCCGACAGCAGCGAAAACTTCGCCGGCACCGCCTTGAACGAACTGTCGGAGTGCCACAGCCGGTTGCCCAGGCTGAACAGCCGCCGCCGATCGTCGCGCGCCAGCACCTGGTTGTTCTTGTCGAGATTGGAGATGTCGTTGACCAGTCGCATCGATCAGCCGCCGCTCTTGCCCCAGTTCATGTCGCCGGTCGCCTGCTCCAGCTCGCCGAAGTTGCGGCTGAGAGGCGAGCTGCGTTTCGTCGGTGAAGTGCTGGTCGTGGAACACCAGCACGCCGTACTGGTCCATGCCCGCCTCGATCGCGGCCGCCTCGTCGCGGCGACAGCGGCCGGGTGATGTCGATGCCGGAGACCTCGCCGGCGAAGAACGGGCGAGAGACCGGATCGATCGGGCGGATGGACAGTGTCATGGTCGCTTCCATTGGCTTGTCGTTCAGCCATCGCAGCGCCGAGGTCGTGCCAGGCCGTCGATCGCCAGGACGGCGGCGGCCGTCAGTGCAGTTCCGCGAATCCCATCGCCTCGCCGAAGCGGCGCGCCGGCTCCAGCGGGTCGCCGTACTTGCGATGCATCGCCGTGTGGTAGGCCGCCGCCAGCAGCAGCTTGTCGCGGTCCGGCTGCCGGTTGGTGCCGAAATCCATCAGCATGCACTGGGCGATTTCCTGGTTGTGCGGATCGTTGCCCAGCTTGGTCGCGGCCAGCGCGATGCGCTCCACCAGCGGCCCGCGATCGCCGACGTTGTCGCAGATACGCCTGCGTCCACGCCACGCTCTCCGCGCCGTTCAGCGCGCAGATCGCCGCTGTCGACGCGGTCCAGCAGCTGGCCCGCCGATCAGCGCGCCGGCGCCGCTCGGCGCCTGGGCACCGCGACCGGATGCTGACATCGCCGAGGCCCTGCTGATGCCAGGCGACGCGGTTCGGCGAACAACGCCGCGACGATAGATCAGCCGCAGGCGCCGCGGATGGTCGAAATTGTCGCAGAACCACGCCAGCGTGTTGCGGTACTCGTAGCAGTGATGCGGCATGTAGAAGTTGTTCGGTCGCGTGCGTCTCCATCACCATCTGCGCCACGGCGATCTGCATCACGTCCAGGATGCGCCGCGGATCCTTGCCCGCCTTCAGCAGCGTGGTCACGACGTCCAGGACCTCGATCTCGCCCTGGCGCAGTGACCGCGTCGATCAGCTCCGCCGCCTCCTCCTGGTTCACCGGCCTGTTGTTGCGCAGCACCGCGACTTCGGCCTCGCTGACGCCGCCATAGGGGACCGCGTGCAGCGCCTCGCCCTCGATCTTCATCTTGACCAGTTGCAGGCCATCTCGTAGGTCGAATACCAGCGCGGCCCGACCGCGATATCCAGCGCGCCGGCATAGAGCACGTCATGCGCGTTGTCCCAGCCCATCGCGTTGCCGATCTCCACCGTCGAGCGCGCGCGATACGCCTTGTGCCCGGTCGTGTAGGAGCGGTTGTACAGCAGCCGGTCCTGCACGTCGATCAGCCCGGCGAACACATCTCCGCCAGCACCTCCTTGCGTTCGGCCTTGTTCTGCCATCAGGCCGAGGAACATGCGGTAGGCATCGATCACCTGGCCGCGATGCACCAGGGTCATCCAGTTGTTGAGCCGCTCCTTCAGCGGGCCGTCCTGGACGCAGCGGCTCCTGGTCCGGCCAGTAGACGACCGGCGCCGGCGGCGTCTCGATGACCTCGCCGAGGTTGCCGCGATGGCGGGTGTAGTGGCCCGGCGCCTTGTCGATCTTCTGGTTCCAGATATCGAGGCCGCTCGGGATGTACCAGATGGTCTGCGCCATCGGCAGCATCGACAACTTGCTCCGGCAGCATCTTCGTCAGATTGATCGTCGCGCGCGCGCTCAGCAGGCAGTGGTCGTTGTTGACGAAGTTCGGATAGCCGTCGTCGATCCGCTCGTGGTACGGCACATGCGTGTACGGCGCATGGATGCGCACCCCCTCGGCGATGATTTCGTTCAGCGGCCGGCCGGCGCGCACGAGATCGTAATAGACGTCGCTGGCACCACCTGGTCGCGCATCAGGCAGCGGTCTTCGAGCTTGTCGTACAACCCCCGGACATCCCTGTTGGTCCGGTCAGACGCCAAATTCGTGTCCATGTCGCGTTTCCTTCGCTTATTTGACTGCGGCTGTTGCCGTCATGCTAAGCACCGGAACGTCAGGACCACAACCTTTGCGGCAGAAGATCAGTCCGGCAGAGCGATCGGAAACCAGCTTGCCTTGCCGTCACGCTCGACAAGAAGAGCGGTGAAACTTTGCTTTGCATCGATCCGCGTCTGGATCGCCTGCATTGCCTGATCCGGCGAACCCACAGCGGTCTGCTGCACCTGAAGGATGACGTCGCCCGTCATAAGGCCGCTATCTGCGGCCGTTCCGGTCGGATCAATCGTCATGAGACGTGCGCCGTGATGCTTTGCATCCATAGCCGAGAAGTGAAGGCCCAGAACGCGCGGCGCACGCATGGTCGATGCGCCTTGTCATCAGCGTCGAGCGGGGAGATCGGCACCTCGACGCTCATTTCCTTGCCGGAGTGCCAAAGTGCGAGCTTCACCACGCTGTTCGGCGGCACCATCGCCGCCTTGCGGGCCAGATCCCGCGGATCCGACACCGACTTGCCATTGATGCCGGCAATAACGTCCCCCGGATATCGCGGTTAATGCTGCTGACGATGCCGGCGGTCACGGTGTTGTCAAACCCGAAGGGGCTGCCGATGGCGATCACCGGATCGCACGGTGTCGCTGTCGCCGAATTTCAGGGGGGAAGGATGGAGGCAGGATCGATCCGGATCAGCGCAATGTCGACCTTTGGTCGCCGCGCTGACGACCTCGGCCGGGTAGCGCGCTCCGTCTGCCGGTGCTGACGTAGATCAGGACCGCGCCCTCGACGACATGGCGATTGCGATCGCAATGCGACCGGTCCTGGCGCGATGGAGAATCCGGATCCGACATGCACGTTCGGCGTCAGTTCCGCCATGTCGGCGGGCGCGCTTTTTTCCACGCCGGCGTCAACCTGCATGCCGGTTGTTGCCGCCTTCTTCGGTGGATGAACCACGATGATGCGCACCACGCTCGGAGAGACGCGCGCGACAACATCGGCCATCACTTCCTGTCCTGGGACGGGCGGGGGAATGGTTGCGCTGCCATTTATAATGGTAACGCAAGAAAATAACCGTGGGGGTCACATGACCCCCCTTATGTCATCGACGCGATTCTCGAGGAAAAAATGGCGGTCCGAGCGCATGCCGGACCGCCGTTGACATTACTGCTTAAACGCGCGACTGCCTGGACCGACATCGGTCGGAGCGTCGCCCTCAGTTTTCTGCTTATAGGCTTGGCTGCCTGGACCGACGACGGTCGGGCTATCGCCATCGGTCTTCTGTTTGGAGGCCTGGCTGCCCGGGCCGACGATGGTCGGGCTATCGCCATCGGTTTTCTGTTTGGAAGTCTGGCTGCCCGGAGCGACGATGGTCTGGTTTCCACCGTCCGTCGACTGCTTCGCAGGAGACGCGGATTGCGCGAAGCCGGGGTGCGTCATTAGCGGCATGCCAGCCAGCATGGTCGCTGTGGCCAGCGCCGCGAGGAAGGTGCGGGTTTGCATGCGTTTTCCTTCTACCAATGACAGTCTGTGGCCGCCAATCTGGCCACCACACTGGACTGTGCTACCAGAACATTGTGTTCGTTTATAGCCAAGACATCACGCTCTTTCAGTTATAGCGCCTATCTGTAGGGGCCATTCTTCGTTTCTCCCGCGGAATAGGGTTTTTGGTCGACCCGAATGGCAGGTCCCACGGCAACCATCAAGTAAGCATTGGAAGGCTGCTGAAAAAGGCCTGCAATCGGATTTTCGCCAGTGACTACTCTGATTTGTGTCCCCGGGCGATACTCTGCCAAATTCCGGCTGTCCAAAAGCTGCGCGGCCGTGGGCGGATCTCGGGCTGGCGCGGGCACCCGCGGCAAGCGGATCAACCTGTAAGCCGCCGTAGAGGCGATTTTAGCCAAAGAACATGCGCCCGCGTGACATGTGAAACGAGCTCGTCAGACGGCGAATTCGAGTGTGACGTCAAAGGCTTCGGATGCCGGCACCAAGACGCTGACGCCAATCCTGTCGATGCCGCGAATTCTGCGCGCGTCCAGCGCCCGTTCAGCCGCGTTGAGGGATACGTTGCGCAGGCCCAGGGCCGCCATGTAGTCCGCCCGGCCATTCATAATGAACGCAAAGAAATAGTAACCCAACAGCAGGCGCCGCATGACCCGCCTCATATCGTCGCTGCGATTTCGAGCAAAAAAAAGCGGTCCAAGCGTATGCCGGACCGCCGTTGACACGACTGCTTGAACGCCGCGCTGCCGGGCCAAACCGAGGTCGGCGCCTCGCCGTCAGTCTTTCTGCTTAAAGGCCTGAGAACCGGAACCGACAACAGTCGGGCTCTCGCCATCGGTCTTCTGCTTAAAAGCCTGAGAGCCGGCACCGACGACGGTCGGGCTCTCGCCGTCGGTCTTCTGCTTGTAGGCCTTGGAGCCGGCGCCGACGACGGTCGGGCTCTCGCCGTCGGTCTTCTGCTTGTAGGCCTTGGAGCCGGCGCCGACGACGGTCGGGCTCTCGCCGTCGGTCTTCTGCTTGTAGGCCTTGGAGCCGGCGCCGACGACGGTCGGGCTCTCGCCATCGGTCTTCTGCTTGTAGGCCTTGGAGCCGGCGCCGACGACGGTCGGGCTCTCGCCATCGGTCTTCTGCTTGTAGGCCTTGGAGCCGGCGCCGACGACGGTCGGGCTCTCGCCGTCGGTCTTCTGCTTGTAGGCCTTGGAGCCGGCGCCGACGACGGTCGGGCTCTCGCCATCGGTCTTCTGCTTGTAGGCCTTGGAGCCAGCGCCGACGACGGTCGGGCTCTCACCGTCGGTCTTCTGCTTGTAGGCCTTGGAGCCGGCACCGACGATGGTCGGGCTCTCGCCGTCGGTCTTCTGCTTGTAGGCCTTGGCAGCCAGGCGCCGACGATGGTCGGGCTATCACCGTCGGTCTTCTGCTTGTAGGCCTTGGAGCCGGCACCGACGACGGTCGGGCTATCACCGTCGGTCTTCTGCTTGGAGGCCTGGCTGCCCGGACCGACCATGGTCGGGCTATCACCGTCGGTCTTCTGTTTGGAGGCCTGGCTGCCCGGACCGACCATGGTCGGGCTATCACCATCGGTCTTCTGTTTGGAGGCCTGGCTGCCCGGACCGACCATGGTCGGGCTATCACCATCGGTCTTCTGTTTGGAGGCCTGGCTGCCCGGACCGACCATGGTCGGGCTATCACCATCGGTCTTCTGTTTGGAGGCCTGGCTGCCCGGACCGACCATGGTCGGGCTATCACCATCGGTCTTCTGTTTGGAGGCCTGGCTGCCCGGCCCGACCATGGTCGGGCTATCACCATCGGTCTTCTGTTTGGAGGCCTGGCTGCCCGGACCGACCATGGTCGGGCTATCACCGTCCGTCGACTGCTTCGCAGCGGGAACGGCCTGCGCGAAGCCGGGGTGCGTCATCAGCGGTATGCCAGACAGCATGGTCGCTGTAGCCAGCGCCGCGAGGAAGGTGCGGGTTTGCATATGGTTGCCCTCGGAGAAACAGTCTGTATCCGTAATACCTGGACAGCACACCGTACTTGTCAAGGTTTTTGGTCGGCCTAAACGGCCAATCTCGCGGAAACTGCTAAATAAACTTCAGGCAATTTTAGCGATATGTACAACGAACGAGTCAGATAGTGCATCAGATCGTGAATTCGAGTGTGACGCCAAAGGCTTCTGACGCCGGCACCAAGACGCTGGCACCAATCCTGTCGACACCGCGAATTCCGCCCGCTTCCAGCGCCCGTTCCGTAGCGTCGAGCGACACGGTGCGCAGGCTCAGGGCCGCCATGTAGTCGGCCCTGCCACGACTCTCGGCGGCGGCGTCGCCGAACATCTCCCACAGGGCCGCCGGCGTGACGACGTCGAAGCGCGACAAGCCCACGATCAACGCATAGCCGTCATCCGTGCTCCGCACCGCTTGCGAGCCGAACATGCGCCGGAAAAGTCCGCCCAGACCCTCCGGATCCTCTGCGACGATCACCGCTCGGGCGATGCCGACCGCACCATTGGCGTGGTGGCGCCATGCGTCGCGCCAGACCAGATCGCGCGTCAGGTGCTGGCAGAAATAGAAGCGCCCGGCCGGGGTCGCGGTCCGCGGCAGGCGCGTGGTGCGAAAGCGCGCGTCAGCCTCGCGTCCGTCGATCGTGACGGGGCGGGAGAACGCCTGCGGCGGATCGATCGGCACATCCGCCTCCCGCAGTGCGGCGTAGGTCGCGGCGGCGTCCTCGGACCCGAAGACGAGGCCGTCCAGGCCGATCGGCGCCGCCATGATCTCCGGGCGGCCGGTGTCGCCGGGGGGCACCGCAATCAATTCCAGGTAATCGGTGCCGAACATCGCCAGATGGTTCATCGACCCCAGCGTGTGATAGCCGCGCGGCGTAAGAGTGAAGCCAAGGCGGGAATAGGTGTCGGCGGCTTCATCCAGACGGTCGCGCGCGTTGACGACGACGTGATCCAGGGTCGGGTACGGGCAGAATTTGCGGCATCCTCAGGCTTTCGGTCAGGATGCACGTTCGGGCTGCGCATCCGGGGCTCCTGTCTACAGATAGGTTGAGCGATCACGCCCGTCACCCGCAAGCAAGATGCGCTGCCGGCTAAAAACCGTTATGGTGCATGCGGAGCCCGCGAAGGAAATTCTGATCATGTCCGGTGCCGATCAACCTGTCCTGCTGCTGACCGGCGCCAGCCGCGGCATCGGTCACGCCACCGTCAAACGCTTCGGCACCGCCGGCTGGCGCGTGCTGACGGTGTCGCGCCACGCCTTCGACCCGCGCTGCCCCTGGCCCGGCGGCGAGCAGAACCATGTGCAGCTCGACCTGGCGGATGTGGATGCGGTGCGTGACGACGGTGCCGCGCATCAAGCGAAGTCGTCGGCGGCCGGCTGGATGCGTTGATCAACAATGCGGCGATCTCGCCCAAGCATTCCGATGGCGGCAAGATCAACAGCCTGGAAATGGCCTATCGGCGACTGGCTGCACATCTTTAACGTCAATTTCTTCTCGGCCATCCTGCTGGCCCAAGGCTTGTCCGACGCGCTGATCCAGTCGAAGGGCAGCATCGTCAACATGACGTCGATCGTCGGCTCACGCGTGCATCCGTTTGCCAGTGCGGCCTATGCGACATCCAAGGCGGCGCTCGCGGCCCTGACGCGGGAGATGGCGAACGATCTCGGGCGCTACGGCGTGCGGGTGAACGCGGTCTCGCCCGGAGAAATCGATACCGCGATCATCTCGCCCGGAACCGAGGAGATCGTGCAACGGGACATCCCGATGCGCCGCATGGGCAAGCCGAACGAGGTGGCGGACCTGCTGTTCTTCCTCTGCTCCAACCAGGCGCTCTATCATCAGCGGGTCGGAAGTCCATATCGACGGCGGCCAGCGGGTCTGAGGTCTTCGGTCACAGGTCGGCCGTCTGGATCAGCCGATCCCCTGCACAATCCGTTGGGTGTGAAGTGGGTGGGCGCGATCGCGTCACACCAAACCCTGCCCGCATACCGGTCGGCCCGTCGGGCTGCCGGGATTGCTCTGGTCATTCCCTCCGGTCTGGGATTTATACAGCCCCCAAGCCAGCCAGAACCGGGGGACGCCGTGAGCAAGACCATGCCAACCAAGTCAATCACCCCACCCGTCATCCGGGCACGCAAAGGGGGCGCGCCAATCGTCTGCCTGACCAGCTATACGGCAGCCATGACGAAGCTGGTCGATCCGCATGTCGAGCTGATCCTGGTCGGGGATTCTCTGGCGATGACGATTTACGGCATGTCGAGCACGGTCGGCGTGACGCTGGAGATGATGATTGCTCATGGGCGCGCCGTTGCCGGTGCCGCATCGCATGCCTGCGTGGTGGTCGACCTGCCGTTCGGATCCTATGAGGAATCGCCGAAGCAGGCTTTCCGCACCTCAGCCCGGGTCCTGGCGGAGACTGGCTGTGCCGCGGTGAAGCTGGAAGGCGGTTCGGCGATGGCCGAGACCGTTCGTTTCCTGACCAACCGGGGCGTGCCGGTCATGGCGCATATTGGCCTGACACCGCAGGCGGTGAATGCACTGGGCGGCTATGCCGTACGCGGCCGAGCCGAGGCAGAGGCAGCCGCGATCATGGCGGATGCGGAGGCGGTGTCGGACGCAGGTGCCTTTAGTGTCGTCATTGAAAAAACGACCGAACCACTTGCCCGCGCCATAACCGAACGAATCTCGGCTCCGACCATCGGCATCGGTGCCTCGGTCGGATGCGACGGACAGATTCTCGTAGTCGACGACATGATCGGCTTGTTTACCGATTTCCGTCCAAAATTCGTTCGCCGCTATGCCGAGGTGGCGAAATCGATCGAGACGGCAGTCTCCGACTACGCGGCAGACGTGCGTGCACGCCGCTTCCCGGGTCCGGAACACGTCTTCAGCGGGGCGGCTTCGTAACCACGTAACGATGTCACGGTTGACCAGTAGGCTGCTCTTGGCGCGTAGCGACAAGACGACAGGTTGACCTCGTGCAAGTCGATGACCGGCCGCTTGCCGGATAGTTACGTCGGCTGAATAATACGAAAAAGCATGTTCGTTCGGCGGAACCCCTGAATGCAGTGGGAAGGTTGATGATCTCACCGACGATCCTGATGCCCATGGCCGGGGCGGGGCAGCGTTTTCGCACCATCGGCGAGCATCGGCCCAAGCCGCTGATCCCGGTTCTGGGGATACCGATGTTCCACCTCGCCGCACAGTCGTTGCGCAGCCGCTTCACTGACGCACCGGTGATCTGCGTCATCCAGGCGACCCATGATCGGGATGACGATCTCTCCGCCCACCTGCGCGCCGCGCTGCCCGGTGTTTCGGTCGCGGTCGTGCCGGAACTGACGGGCGGAGCGCTGGAGACCTGCCTCGCCGCCGATGCGCTGGTTGCAACCGATCGATCGGCGCCGCTGGTGGTGATGGACTGCGACCTGACATTCGCCGCCGCTGCCTATTGCCGCCGCTTGGCGACCATGGCCGATACCGCCGGGCTGCTGCTGTCATTCCGCTCCCGCGCCCCGCGCTACAGCTACGCCGCGGTCGAGGACTTCCGTGTCGTACGCACGGCGGAGAAGGACCCGATCTCGGACCACGCGCTGATCGGTGCCTACGGGTTCGCCTCCGCCGACCTGTTCTTCCGGGTGGCCCGTTCCATCGTCGGCCGCAACCTGCGTGTCGGCGGCGGCGAGTTCTATGTCTCGTCCGCCTTCAACGCGCTGATCGCCGAGGGCCTGACGGTGCGGCTGGAAGACGCCGACGCCTACTGGTCGTTCGGCACGCCGGAGGAACTGGCCACCGCCATCGCCGCCCCCGCATTGCCAGCGCATATGCGTCAGATCGGCCTTACCATCGAAGGAGGCTCGTAATGGAGACCGCCGCCGATATCACTTTGCCCGAATATCACCCTGCCCGATATCACTTTGCCCGATATCACTCTGGCCGATATCACTTTGCCCGATATCACCCTGGCCGATATCACCCTAATCGTCCCCTGCGGCGCCCCGCTGCGGCCTGGCGCCGAACGGCGGCCAAAATGGCTGCTGACGACGCCGCAAGGCCAACTGCTGGTCGCTCGCGCGGCCGAGACGGTGCCGCCCGCCCGTGTCCGGCGCACGATCATCGTCTTCCTGCGCGAGGTCGAGGAGCGCTATGGCGCCAGTGCTGCGCTGCGCCGCGCGTTCGGCCGCGAGATCGAATGCGTGGTGCTAGACGCGCCGACCAGCGGACCCGCGGCCACCGTTCGGGCAGCGGTCGAGCAGGCCGGGGTCAGCGGCCCTGTCTGCATCAAGGACAGCAACTCGTTCTTCGCCTTGCCTGGCGGGTTGCCCGACGGCTCGTTTCTTGCCGTCGCCGATCTGCGCACGATGGCGTCCGTCTCCGAACCGGCGCGCAAAAGCTATGTGCGGCTGAACGAACAGGGGCTGGTCGACGACATCGTGGAGAAGAATGTCGTTTCCAACTTCATTTCCGTCGGTCTCTACGGCTTTGCCGACGCCGCGTTGTTCTCGGAAGCCTATGACGCGCTGATGAAGCTGAACGGCGGGACGCAGAGTTTCGTTTCTCATGTTATCAAAAGCGCCATCGTCACCGGGCATGTCTTCCAGCCGGTGCAGGTGGATGACCTGGTCGATATCGGCACCCGCGCCGACTGGAATGCCTACCGCTCCCGCCTGCCCAGCATTGTGCTCGATATCGACGGCGTAGTGTTCCGCAACCAGAGCGAATTCTTCCCGCCTTACTGGAGTGACCCGGTCGAACCGATCGAGGCGAATGTCGCACACATCCGTTCCCTGCAATCGCGCGGTGCACAGTTGATTTTCATGACCGCGCGCCCCGAGGCCTACCGCTCGGCGACCCTGGCGGCGCTGGAAAGGGTCGGCCTGAGCGTGCATGCCCTGGTGATGGGGTGCCATCACGGCACTCGCTATCTGGTCAACGACTACGCGCCGTCAAATCCATATCCCTCGGCGGTCGCTCTCAACCTGCCACGCAACGGTCCCAGCTTGCCCGACATCCTGCTGGAGGATCACCGCGTGCTGGATCGCGAGCCCTGAGCACGGCTCCGCTCCTCGGCAGAACGCGGCGTGCGCTGGTCGGCTATTCCGGCGTCGACCTCACGCTGATCGAGTGGCCGCGGGGCACCATTGTCCGCAAGCAGGCGAGGCGTCCGGCGCAGAACGGACGGCTGCGGGCGCAGGCGGAGAAGCTGGCCTGGGCGCATGCAGCGGGGTTTCCCTGTCCGGCGGTGCGCGGCGAGGGTGTCGATGACGGGATCTACTGGTTCGACATGGACTACATCCCCGGCGAGAGCCTGGCGAATGGCCTGGTCTCCGGCCGCGCAATCGCCTGGCCGAAGGTCGTGGAGCAGGTGGCGGACATGCTGCAGCAGCTTCGCGCCGGCGCCGAGACCGTGCTCGACCCGGTCGCCTTCACGCACAAACTGGCGGATATCCGGGACCGTTGCGCCGGCCGGGACGCGCTGCAGCCGCTGTTCGAGCGCATCGGCCGGGCGATCGCGGCGCTGGCGGCGTTGGATTGGACTGGCGTGCCCAACGGCCCCTGTCACGGCGACATGACGCTGGAGAATATCCTGCTGCGTCCCGACGGCTCGTTGATGTTCATCGATTTCGACGTGCCGGAGCAGAGTTCCTACGCGCTGGATATCGGCAAGATCTACCAGGACCTGGTCGGCCAATGGTTCCTGCGGCAACTGGTCCTGCGCGACCCCGGCGGTGTCGATCTCCTCAACGCCAGGCTCAACCTCGCTCGGGTTGCGTCACATTTCGATGTGGGACTCGCAGCGATTCTGCCGGGCGGGCGTGCCCGAGCGGCGCAGTTCGCGGCCTTCCATTTGATGCGCACGCTGCCTTACGCGACGGACGGCGCGGTGCCCGGCTTCGTCCTGGGGCGCGTCGAGACGCTGCTGGACCTCGGCTGACAACACGCACCGATGGCCAAAAGAACACGGCTGTTCCACAGTCCGGATGGAGGCACAGGCGAGAAAGGTAGGCGCGATGATCGTGATACCGATGGCAGGCTTCAATCAGCGTTTCACCGAAGCTGGCTACCAGCAGCCGAAATTCATGCTGCCGGCGTTTGGCAAGTCCGTTTTTGCCCATGCCGTCGGCTCCTTCTCGGCCTATTTCAAAACCGAACTCTTCCTGTTCATCCTGCGCAACGTGGACGGAGCGGCCAATTTCGTGCGGGCCGAGGCCGACCGGCTGGGCATCCAGGCCGGCAACATCGTCTGCGTGGAGCCGACGCGCGGCCCGGCGGAGACGGTGCAAGTCGGCCTCGCCTGGGCGCGGGTCAAAAGCCATGAGCCACTGACCATTTTCGACATCGGCGCGGTGCGCCCGGACTACCGCTTCCCGCGCGACATTCCGCGCGAGGCGGACGGGTATCTGGAGGTGTTCCAGGGCGGCGGCATTGGCATTGGCGCGTCCTATGTCCGTCCGGCCGAATATCCGTCCGGCCGGGTGGCTGAGACGGCCGACTGGGACCGGATCTCCAACCTCTGCTGTACAGGGCTATATTACTTCGGCTCTGCCGCCCTGTTCCGCGACGCGTTCCAGCGCTGTGTCGATTCGTTCATGCCGCAGATCGGGCGGTCGGAACTGGGGATTGCGCCGCTCTATAACGCCTTGATCGAGGATGGGCGGGATGTTCGCTACGACCTCATATCGCGGGAGCAGGTGACGTTCTGCGACGCGCCGGACGCCTATGAGGCGTTCCTCGCCGGGCCGCCGCCGGCCGGGACTTACAAGGCGTTCGGCCCGACCTGGCCGGGGCGGAATGCCGTGATCGACATCGAGGTGTGAAGATCGGATTGCCGAAGCTGCCCCGGCTCAGGCCTGGGAATCGCCCTGGGAATGCCGAACCTGCACATGATATGGTTGAACGGGGCGGCCTGATTTGCCCATAACTCTTGCGCGGAACACGTCCGCGACCGATACATCCGGCCTATGAACGACACTGCTGCCCACACTGCCGCCCCTGGTAATCCGGACACGACGCCTCGCTACGACTTCGCTGCCGCCGAACCGAACTGGCAGCAGGCCTGGGCGGATCGCGGCTGCTTCCGCGTCGCCGACGTGCCGACCGACGGCAAGCCGAAATACTACGTGCTGGAGATGTTCCCGTATCCCTCCGGCAAGATCCACATGGGCCACGTGCGCAACTACACGCTGGGCGACGTCGTCGCCCGCTACAAGCGCGCGCGCGGCTTCACGGTGCTGCACCCGATGGGCTGGGACGCGTTCGGCCTGCCGGCGGAGAACGCCGCCCGCGAACGCGGCATCCACCCGGCGAAATGGACCTACGACAACATCGCCACCATGCGCGCCGAGCTCCAGCGCATGGGCCTGTCGCTCGACTGGGCGCGCGAGTTCGCCACCTGCGAGCCGGAATACTACCGCGCACCAGCAGAAGCTGTTCCTGGATTTCCTCACGGCCGGCCTGGTCGAGCGCAAGGAAAGCTGGGTCAACTGGGATCCGGTCGATGGCACCGTGCTCGCCAATGAGCAGGTGATCGACGGCAAAGGCTGGCGCTCCGGCGCGCCGGTGGAGAAGAAGCAGCTCAGCCAGTGGTTCTTCTCCATCACCAAATACGCGCCGGAACTGCTCGACGCGCTGGAGACGATGGATCGCTGGCCGGAACGCGTCCGGCTGATGCAGGCGAACTGGATCGGCCGCAGCGAGGGCGCGCGGCTGGCGTTCGAACTGACCGGCCAGATGGCGGCATCGACAGGTCGAGGTCTACACCACCCGCCCCGACACGCTGTTCGGCATGTCGTTCCTGGCCATCGCGCCGGAGCATCCGCTGGCGGCCGCCGTCGCGGCGCGCGACCCCGAAGGCCGCCGCGTTCATCGCCGAATGCCGCAGCTGGGCACCCGCGAGGCGATCATCGAGACCGCCGAGAAGCACGGCTACGACACCGGCCTGCGGGTGAAGCACCCGTTCATCGAGGGCGCCACCTATCCCGGTCTGGATCGCCAATTTCGTGCTGATGGAATACGGCACCGGCGCGATCTTCGGCTGCCCCGGCCATGACCAGCGCGACCTGGATTTCGCCCGCAAATACGGCCTGACTGTCATCCCGTGGTGCTGCCGCCGGGCGCCGATCCGGCGACCTTCTCGATCGGGAAGGAGGCCTATGTCGGGCCCGGCACCGTCTATCAACTCCGACTTCCTGAACGGCCTCGACGTCGATGCCGCGAAGCGCGCCGCGATCGACGCGCTGGCCGCGAAAGGGCGTGGGCAGGGCGTCATCAACTGGCGCCTGCGCGACTGGGGCGTTTCCCGCCAGCGCTACTGGGGCTGCCCGATCCCGGTCATCCATTGCGACGCCTGCGGCGTCGTGCCGGTGCCCGACGACCAGTTGCCGGTGCGCCTGCCGGACGATGTGACCTTCGACCGGCCCGGCAATCCGCTCGATCATCACCCGACCTGGAAGCACGTCGACTGCCCGCGCTGCGACAAGCCGGCGCGGCGCGAGACCGACACCTTCGACACCTTCGTCGACAGCTCCTGGTATTTCGCCCGCTACTGCTGCGCCGCACGCCGACGGTGCCGCTGGTGCGCGCCGCGGTCGATCACTGGATGCCGGTCGATCAGTATATCGGCGGCATCGAGCACGCGATCCTGCATCTGCTCTACTCGCGCTTCTTCACCCGCGCGATGAAGGACACCGGCCATATCGCCGTCGACGAACCGTTCGCCGGACTGTTCACCCAGGGCATGGTGAACCACGAATCCTATCGCGGCGGCCGAACGGCCGCTGGCTCTACCCCGAGGAGGTCGAGAAGCGCGCCGACGGCACCGCTGATCCATCGCGAAACCGGCGAGCCGGTCGATCGTCGGCCGCGTCGAGGCGATGAGCAAATCCAAGCGCAACACCATCGACCCCGGCGACATCATCGCACCGCTACGGCGCCGACACCGCGCGCTGGTTCATCCTGTCGGACAACCCGCCCGAGCGCGACATGGAGTGGACCGAAGTCCGGCGTCGCCGGCGCGTACCGCTTCACCCAGCGCGTGTTCCGCCTGGCCGAAGTCGATCTCCGGTGACGACTGGCGACCGAACCCGGCCCGACGCGTTCGGCGCCGGCCGGCCGCGACGTTGCGCCGCGCCACGCATCGCTGCATCGCCGCGGTGACCGATGCGCTGGAAGGCTTCGCCTTCAACGTCGCCGTCGCCCGCCTCTACGAACTCGCCAACGCCATCACCGACGCGGAACGGCCGCGCCCGAACCGGGCCTGCTCTGGGCCCGGCGCGAGGCGGTGGAGATGCTGGCCCGTCTCGCGCAGCCCGATGATGCCGCATCTGGCCGAGGAGATTATCGCCCGCCTGCATCCCGGTGCCGGCACGCTGGTCGCCGATCTGCCCTGGCCCGAGGCGGATCCCGAATTGCTGATCGCGGACAGCGTCACCATCGCGGTGCAGGTCATGGGCAAGCTGCGCGGCACGGTCGCCGTGCCGCCCGACTCGCCACGGCCGACATCGTGATCGCCGCCGCCGAGGCGGAACCGAACGTCGCCAAGGCCCTGGCGGGCAAGCGCATCGTCAGGCGCATCCACGTGCCCAACCGCATCGTCAACTTCGTGATCGCCGGATGAGCGTCTCCTCTGGACGTCGCGGGCTGCTTCTGGGTGCCACCGCGCTGCTGAGCGGCTGCGGCTTCCAGCCGGTCTATATGCCGACCGCGTCCGGCAAGGCCGGCCCGGCGAAGCGGGAGCTGGAGACCGTCTTCGTGCGCATCATCCCCGAACGACCCGGACAGTTGCTGCGCCAGGCGCTGCAGGAACGCTTCGGCAGCGACTTCGGGCACGCCCGCGAATTACGATCTCGCGGTCTCCTTCTGGATTTCCGGCGAGGCGATCGCCATCGAGCAAACCTCGATCGCCACGCGGTTCCGCTTCATCGGCAACGCCTCGTGGAGCCTTCTCGCGCACGACGATCAGTACACGCCGCCTCACCGGCGGCGGCGCGCGCTCGACGGACGGCATCAATATCTTCGACGGTCAGTATTTCGCCGCCGACCTGGAAACCGAGGTCGTCCAGAAGCGTATCGCCGAGGCGATGCGCCCAGCAGATCGCCACGCAACTGGCCATCTGGTTCCGCCAACGCGCGGACAAGCAGGCCGGGTGAAGCTGCAGCCGTCGCAGGTCCGGACCTTCCTGCGCGATCCCGGCAAGACGCGCATCGTCCTGCTTTATGGCGACGACCTCGGCATGATCCGCGAACGGGCAGAGACGCTGGTGCGTCTGGTCGCCGGTTCGCTCGACGATCCGTTCCGGGTCACCGAACTGGCGCGCGAGGACATCAAACGCCTGCCCGATGAGGCGGCCGGCCTGTCCCTGATGGGCGGGCGGCGCGTGGTGCGCGTGCGGGAGGCGACGGATGCCGCGGCGGATCCGGCGGCGCAGGCGCTGAAAGGGGCGGGCACCGCCCTGGTGATCCTGGAAGGGGCTGGTCTGGCGACCCGGTCGAAGTTGCGGACTGCTGCTGGATAGCGCCGACGATGGTGCGACTATCGGTTGCTATCCCGAGGAAGGCCACGCGCTGGAAGAAACGATCCGAACCACGCTGAAGGCGGCCGACGTGGGGATCCAGCCCGATGCCCTGTCCTGGCTGTCCGGGCATCTGGGCGCCGACCGCGCCTCGACGCGGGCGGAACTGGAGAAGCTGGCGCTCTATGTGGGGCCGGGGCGGCAGGTCGATCTTGATGCGGCGATGACCTGTATTGGCGATCTGGCCGGACTTTCGCTGGATGACGCCCTGTTTGCCGCGACAACCGGCGATGTGGCGACGACCGATCGGGCGCTGGAACTGGCGATGGCTGAAGGTGCCGCGCCGGTCGCGGTGCTTCGCGCCACCATGGGCCATCTGCAGCGACTGCATCGCGCGCGGCTGGCGATGGAGGAGCGCGGGCTATCTGCTTCCGAAGCCGTAAAGGCGTCGCGTCCACCAGTATTTTACCAGAAGGTGGGTGCATTTACCCGGTCGCTTGGCGTATGGTCTGCGCCAGTACTGGAGTATGCACTGGCGGCATTGTCGGAGGCGGAGCGCGGCTGCAAGCGGACCGGCTGGCCTGATGAAGCACTGGCGCGAAACGCGGTTTTGGCTCTGGCGCGAAGAGCCGCGGCAATGTCTAGAAATTCTAGATAATGATGGTTTAATGATACTTGACGTTCAAATTTAGATACAGTTTGAGTAAAATTATACTTTTATTTCACCTTCGAACGTGTAAAAACATCTGTAAGCGGCAAGTGCAACGCTGCGAGTTTGGAGAAATGTAATGGCAACATTCAAGCGGGCGATCTCGGGTTCATTGGACATGCGTCCACTGGCCTTGACGCCTGCCGCTTTCTCCGGCCGCGATCTGCAAATTGTCGAGGCCATGCTGGCTGACATCGCGCCGCAATGGTCTGTCGAACTCCACGGCATCAGCGCCGAAGATCTCAGCCTCATCATCCTTCCCGAAGATGGCGACGATGCACTCGGTCCCAGCCTGATGATCTCGCGGGAAGATTACGGCCTTCGGCTCGATCAGAATTCGCTGGGATGAACTAACGGAAATGGGCACGTTCCCGACCTTGGGGGATGTGGTTGATGCGGTCGCCCATATCCTGCAGGGCTATTCCGATTTCAAGCTGCCGCTGTCGGTGACGATCCACTAATACCGGCAGCCCTTAGGGATGACCGGTATGCGCGCAGGGTTGGTGTGGCGGCTGCGCGCTGAAATCAATGCCATACCAGCGGCCCGTTCGTCTCAACACGAGTGAAGATTTCGGGCCGCTGGTTATGAATCCCTAACGACTTCCGGCGGGGATCATCATCGCCGACGCTGGTGATGGCGATGATGCCCGCGGTCGCCCGGGCGCTCGCTTGACCACGGCCCGGTACCGAGTGATGTCGGATAAACGCCCGGCGCTTCAGGACGAAATGGGATCGTGTGGCAGCGTCACCGTCGCAGCGGTCCCGTCGGCGCCGTCCAGTTCCAATGAACCGCCGGCACGCTCGGCGAAAAGACGCGCCAGCGTCAGACCCTCACCAAAGCGCGGCGGGGTTTCGAAACCCCAGCCATTATCAGTGACTGTCAGCGTGGTCAGCCCGCCGGCTGTCACGAGCCGAAGCGCGATCCGGCCGTGGGGACGCCCCTTCATCCCATGCTTGACGGCATTGCCGATCAGTTCGTGGGCGCAGCGTATCACCGCCTCTCGCACAGCAGACGGGCAGCATCCACGAACCGAAACGCCGGTGCGGACAATCTGATCCGGTTCCCGCATCATTTCGACCATGGAGCCCGCAAGCTGACGCAGCCGCTCGCCCATGGAGCCCGGTGCATCGGTCAGACCAAACAGCGCATTGGAGATCTGAGCGGACAGGCAGATCCGGTATTCCAGCTCCCGCGCCATCTGCTCACCGGCAGGCGTATCCGTCAGGCCGGGAATCTCCGACAGGAGCCCAATGATCCGCTGCAGCGTGTTTTTCGTGTGATGGCGCAACTGGCGCAGGTCGACTTGATCACTTGGGCCTTCCCCGCTCGCGCCTTCGTCGTCGCGGCCCGTTTCTAGGGTTGCAGAATGGCTGACTGCCGCCGTGTCCTGGGTGTTTGCCTGGCTGCGCGTGGGGCGTGAAGCCCGGCTGACCAGCGGGGCGGGCGTCTTCATGCGGGAGGTGGCGACGTAGGTCATCTCAGGGGCCTCGTGCGTGTCGTGCATGCGTCTCAGACCCTTGGCGCGTTCGGAAGGCGTCCGATGCCGTCGTCGAACCGCTCCTCGGGGCAGGCTACGCCCGAAAAACTTACACATTCGTTAAATCTGGGCGTCGTTGGCAACCCACCGTATGTGGGAAAATTTCCCACGTCAATCGAATTTCATGACGATGTGGGTTTTTTTCCCACATCGGTATGTGCTAATCTGTGTGGGCAAGGATCGATCCGCCTCTGATGCCAACTGACCAGCCGCTCCCCACAACTGTTGAACCGTTCGGTGACCCCGCCGAGCGTAATCAGCCGGTGCTTCCCGCGGCGCTGTTGAAGGCAGCCCGGCGCGTCATGCGACCTCTGGTGCGGCTGATGATGCAGTCGGGGGTGACTTTTCCGGTTCTGGCCGACACTCTCCGCCAACTCTTCGTCGAAGTCGCAGTGAACGAAATCCTCCCGGACCAGAAAGCTCGCACCGACAGCCGCGTGAGTTTACTCTCCGGAGTCCATCGCAAAGAGATCAAGCGTCTGAGATCACTGCCCGCCGATCATGCAGAAACCCCCGACATCGTCACGATGGCCAGCCAGATCGTCGCCCGCTGGCTGGGTTCCTCGATGTTTGCAGACGCGGATGGGCAGCCGCGGATCTTGTCACGCGTAATCCGGGCCCAGCCGGATGGGTCAGGAAACTTTGCCTTCGAGGATCTCGTGCTTTCGGTCACCACCGATGTTCGTCCGCGCGCCGTCCTGGATGATCTGCTCAGTCACGGCGTCGTCAGCCTGGTCGAGGACGACTGCGTGCGGCTGAACACCCATGCTTTCATTCCGCGCCCTGGCGGTGCGGAGCAACTGTTCTACTTCGCGCGCAATCTGCATGACCACGTTGCTGCGGCGTCCGCGAATATCAGCGCCAGCAAACCTCCGTTCTTCGACCGCAGCGTCCATTACGACGACCTGACCCCGGCCCAGGCCGAGGCGCTGCGTGCCTATGCGCGAGAGATCGCAATGCGTGCCTTGCTGGACGTCAACCGCAAGGCGCTGGACTTGCTGGAAAGCGACACCGTGCCGGCGCCGGATCCTACCACGCGCGACGATCGACACCGGGTCAATCTGGGTATCTATCTCTATCAAGAGCGTGAGAGCGGTCGAGGGAGCGAGACGTGACATTGGCCCGCATCTTGCGCTGGGCCATTATGCGCTGGGCCATTATGCGCTCGGCCATTGTGCGCTGGGCCATTGTGCGTTGGGCCGGCATTCTGTTGCTCGTCGGCGCGGCGCTCGCTGGTTTGAACGCCTGTTCGGCGCCGGACTCTGGCTCGGCTCGGGGCGGCGTTTGCAAGGTCGGCCCCAATGGCGGACCGCCTGCTGCCTCGGGCTTCTGGGGTCTGATCGAGCATGATGCGGATCGCGGCATCGGCGGCACGGGTGTTTCGGCCGAGGTCCAGGCACCTCTCGTGACGGCCGATCGCGGGATCGGCGGCACCGGAATTGTCGGTGTCGTCACCGGCTTCGGCTCGATCTGCGTTGACGGGATCGAGGTCGCTTATGATGCATCCGCCACCGTTGACATCGACGGAGCGATCGCCGACCCATCGCAGGTTCGGGTGGGGGAGGTTGTCCGCATTCTCGCGGCCGGGTCGCCGGCGGCGCCGAAGGCAAGCAGCATTTCCGTACGGATCGAAGTCGCCGGCCGCATCGACGCCATGCGTCCGGCAAGCGGTGAGGTGCAGGTCGCCGGCCAGCGCGCTCTCATTTCGGCCGGTGTGCCGGGCCTCAAGCGTTACTCCGTCGGCGATTGGATCGCGGTCAGCGGGTTGCGACGCCCGGACGGGGTGATCCTTGCCAGCCGGGTCGAGGCTGCCTCGGTCAACACGCTTGCGGTGCGCGGTCCTGTCCGGCTGGACAGCGGTGGTGCCCCACATCTCGGCACGTTGGCCCTGCCGCCCGGTTCGGCGAAACAGGGCGAATGGGTTCACGTCGCCGGCGTCTATGCCAATGGCCAGCCGCGTCCCAACAGGATCAGTGCGGATAGATTCTGCGCCAATCCGTACCGGTGTTTTCCCGAATTCGGTCGATCATCTCGTGCTGGAGGCCTTCCTCCGCTCCGAGGGCCCCAAATTGCGGGTCGACGGCCTGCTGCTGCCGGCCCGAGCCCGCTTCGGCCATGCGGGCGTGAACGGGTTCGGGATCGTCTCGCTGGAGCGGCAGGCAGACGGCACCTTCATCGCTGTCGATGTGCGCGCGGTCGATCCCGGCCAGCCGGGTGCGGGCAACTTCTGGGCGAAACCTCATGTACCGCCGCTGGCTGGCGCGCTGCCATCGCGGGCAGGAACCGTCGCTGACCCCGCGACCGACGGGGACCCCACCGCCCAGGGATCGATTCCAACTTCGATCGCGCCGGAGACGCTCTCCGCCCCGGAAGCTGGATCAGTGAAGTCTCCGTCTCCCGAGGAATCCGTTCAGGACGAACTGATGTCCGATCCGGCACGGGAGCCGGTATCCCGCCGCCGCGGCGTGCCGATGAGCAGCGCGACCCCGGCCCATGCCAAGATTACACTCGTATCGGGCAGTGCGAGTCAGATCGCCACCGTGACGCCGGCATCGGCCGGTTCGGAAGGCAGCCAGAGAGACTGAATGACGGATTCGATCACCTCGCCGCCGGGGCCGTCGTCTTTGGGGCCTTCGTCTGGTAATTCAACAGGCGCGTCTCATACGGGGGCGGCAAGGCTGCCCTGACCTTGTCCGGGTCCGATTCGCAACATCTTCGCCGCCGCCCCCTTGCGGAACGGCCAGCTTCCACCGTTATTGGCGACAGAGCGTGTGCCTGCCGGGCCGCGCGTTGGAACAAGCGTCTGGAAGGTCGTACGTGGCGGATCAGGTTAACATCCTCGGAAAGGCCAGACGGAGCCTGCGGCTGGTGCACAGGGCCGCCTCCGATTTGAGGCGCGGCGTCCCGGTGGTTCTGGCCGGGGCCGAACCGTTGGCCATTCTGGCGGTCGAGACGGCAGATCTGTCGGGTTTCAGCGAATTCCAGACGCTGGGCAGCGGCCCTGTCGCGCTGGTGCTGGCGCCCGGCCGAGCGGCAGCGGTGGCGCCGGGGCCGGTGGAGATGCGCGCGGCGGCGACGGCGCTGGTCCTGCCGGCGGGGCTCGACACGCTGCCGGTCTATCAGGCGCTGGCCGATCCAACCGTCGAACAACCGGCCCTGCCGCACGAGCCTGAGATGGCGCCCCCGCCGGCTGCCGCAGCCGCGGCACTGGCTCTGGCCAAGGTCGCGCAGTTGCTGCCCGCGGTGCTGGCGAGACCGCTGCCGGCGCATTACGCGACCTTGCTGGCGGAGCATGCGATGATCGACATCGCCCCCGGCGATATCCTGGAATACGCCGATCATGAGGTCGCGGTCTTGCAGCAACTGACGGCCGCGACCGTGCCGTTGTCGGATGCATCGGAAACCCGCGTGGTCGCGTTCCGGATCCATGCCTCGGCCACCGAACACCTGGCGATCGTGGTAGGGCGCCCGGAAACGGCGGAGGCACCGTTGGTCCGGGTTCATTCGGCCTGCTACACGGGCGACGTGCTGGGCAGCATGCGCTGCGATTGCGGCGAGCAGCTTCGTGGCGCCATCCGCCGCATGTCCGAGGATGGGTCGGGCATCCTGCTGTATATGGCTCAGGAGGGCCGCGGTATCGGTCTGGTCAACAAGCTGCGTGCCTACGACCTGCAGGATCGCGGCCTCGACACGATGGATGCGAACCGCGCGCTCGGCTGGGGCGCGGACGAACGGCGGTTCGAGGCGGGGGCGGCGATGCTGCGCAGCCTGGGGATCAAACGGGTGCGGCTGATGACCAACAACCCTGATAAGCTTGCCGCGATGGCCGCACACGGGATCGAGGTCGCCGAACGCGAGGCGCATCTGTTCGCCGCGAACGGGATCAACGACGAATACCTGGCTACCAAGGCATCGCGCTTCGGGCATATGCTCGACTGAGCACCGCGCCGCCGATTGTCCGCAGCCCGCATCGGTGCATCCGTTCGGATACAGCGTCGTTTCGCGTCTCGGTCTATCCGCGCGCGTATTCATGGTATAGCCACCCTAATCAGGGCGAGGGGCTGGCTTGCGATGAAGGAACCGGTGACGGCGCGGCCACGGCCGATTCATTACCTTGATGAGGCGCGTGGCGGGAAGCGTAGGCCTCTCGCGATGCGGGCGCTGCTGTTGACGATCATGCTGGGCGGTGTAGCAGTCGCCGCCGGAGCAGGCCTTGCAGGCGGAATCTGGTTCATGGACATGACGCCGCGCGAACTGGCGGGGCTGCTGCATCGTTCATCTGCGGATTATCCGCCGGTGATTGCCCGGGCGGCAGACCTGCTGGCGGCGCGGCTGGAGCACGAAGACCGGCTCGCCATGATCGCGCCGAAGCTTCCCGCTGCGCTGGGGGCCGCGCCGGAGCGGGACGGGAGCACGCCCGAAGGGCATGTGGAGACCCTCACAGCGTTGCCCGCGCTGGAGGACGCGATTGCCCAGGCGAAGCCCGGTGATGTGCTCGTCCTTGCGCCCGGCCACTACCGCTTCGACGGCCAAGCGATCCAGATCACCCGACCCGGCACGGCTGTCGAACCGATCACAATCCGCGCGGAGCGGCTGGGCGATGTCGTGGTAGAGAGCGCTGCGACGGAGCTGTTCAAAGTCACCGCTCCGTTCTGGCAATTTGAAAACCTGGTGATCCGCGGCGTCTGTGCCGACCATGGCCTATGCGAACACGCCATCCACGTCGCCGGCGCCGCGGAGGGCACGGTGATCCGCAACAACCGCTTCGAAGACTTCAATGCGCAGATCAAGGTCAACGGCGAGCACGGTGAATTTCCCGATCGCGGCGTGATCGAGGGCAACACGCTGCTCGACAACGCGCCGCGCGCAACCGCCAATCCGGTGACGCCGATCGAGCTGGTGGCCGCCAACGACTGGCGCATCCGCGGCAATTTCGTCGCCGATTTCGTCCGCGCGAGCGGCGCGGGCACGACCTATGGCGCCTTCGTCAAGGGCGCCGGCGAAGACAATGTGATGGAGCGGAACCTCGTAATCTGCGAATGGCACCTGCATGCGCCTGGCGAGCAAGTTGGCCTCTCGATCGGCGGCGGCGGCACGGGCCAAGCATTCCGCCGGGACGCCGGCCTGACCGATCTGGAGCAGCAAGGTGGCGTGATCCGCGACAACCTCATCGTTGGCTGCAGCGACGCCGGGATCTATCTGAACCGCGCCGCGCGGTCCGTTGTCGATCATAACACGCTGCTGGATACGGCGGGGGTGCAGGCCCGGACGGTCGAAACGTCGGGCCGGGTCACCGCGAACATCGTCGACGGGGTGATCCGGGCACGCGGTGGTGCCACGCTGCAGGGATGGGACAACGACGAGGCACCGCTTCTGGGCCTGTATGTCGGCTCGCATCCCCAGCGGGCTTATTTCCGCGGTTCGGCGTTGCTCGATCTGGCGTGGCGAACCGAGCCGGGGCCGGTGTCCGAGGCTTCGAAACAGATCGATCTGTGCGGGGTGGCACGGACGCCATTGGCGCCCCCGGGTGCGTTTGCCGATTACACGGCCTGCCTAGCCGCGGGACAGTAGCTCCTCCGCCAGCGCCGCCCATTCCGCGTCCAGGCTCCCCGTAGCCGGGGTGCGTCCCGCACGATTGTACCAGTAACCGGCATTGGCGAGGTCGGGTTCCTTGCGATGCAGATAGGCGTGGACAGCGGCACTCAGCGGACTGGATTCGGCCTGGGCACATTCATGCGCCTTGTCCCAGTTGCCCTTGCCATCCCACCACAGTGCCTGGACCGGCAGCGACAGTCCTTCGGGCGGGGCGGCCTGATCGAGACTGTTTCGGAACGTCGCGAGGTCCATGGGCATTACTCCACATTCAGCAGACGCCGCAGCTTGCGGACCGCACTGTCCGGCGTTGTCAGCACGATCTTGCCGGTCGCCGCCGCTATCGGGCCGGCCGCTCGCGCCAGGCTGAACTGCGACAGCGCGATCACGGGGCAATCCGCCAGTTCTGCCGACGCCGCGACGGCCGCCGCGTCATGTGCCGCCGCGTCGCCCCGATCGAGCGCCGCCAGCGCGCCCTCCGCCAGGCACGGCACGATCGTGACGCCAGGTGCCGCCGCGGCGAACTCCGGCGGCATCGATGCCAGTGTCGGCGCGAACGTCGCCATCAGGCCAATCCGCCCGCAATCCGCCCCTGCGGCCCGGTCAGCGCGATGGCTTCCTCGATCATCGCCTCATTCGGCTTCAGCACCGGGATCGGTGCCAGTTGGCGGGCGCATTCCTCGATGCAGGGACCGAAAGCGGAGCAGGTGAACAGGATGCCGTCCGCGCCCGTGCTGACGGCATAGCGGGCCAGCGTCAGGAATCGCTCCGTCATCGCCGGGGTCAGCGCGCCGGCACGGGCCAGGTCGGCGGACAGGGAATCGTCCAGCAGGTTCATCAGCCCGGCATCCGGCCAGAGGCGGCGAAACGCCTCCCCGGTGGGCACGACGGAATGGGTCAGGGCATGGATCAGGGCGATGCGCATACTGCGACGTTGCGGCAGCGCGTGCGCCAGCGCAAGGGGCACCACATGGGGTCCCAGGTGGGTCTCAAGGGGGCAAGCCTTGCACCATCTCCGGCTTATTCGCAGGATAGCGGCAAGACAAGAACGGGAGGCGACCATGCCACTCCGCATCCAGGCTCTTCACCCCGGTTTCGCCGCAGAGGTCCAGGCGATGAATTTGTCTCGGCCTCTGGATGACGCCGCAATCGCGGCAGATCCAGGCAGCGATCGATGCCTATCCGGTGCTGGTGTTCCGCGACCAGCGTCTGACCGACGCGCAACTGCGCGACTTCGCCGCCCGCTTCGGCCCGCTGGAGATCGGCCGCGCCGCCGCGCGTCCTGGCCGGCGGCGGCTGGCGATCCCGCAGATCGGCGACATCTCCAACCTCGATGAGGACAACCAGGTCCGGGCGCTCGACGATCGGCGGCGGCTGGACAGTCTCGGCAACCGGCTGTGGCACACCGATGCGTCGTACATGCCGGTGCCCGTCGTGCTCGGCATGCTGCACGCCGTCGCGCTGCCGCCGCCCAGCCCGTTCGGCAACGGCGAGACCGAGTTCGCCGATATGCGCGCCGCCTACGACGCGCTGCCGGAGGCAACCAAGACTGCGATCGATCGGCTGATCGTCGAGCACGACGTGTTCTGGTCGCGCGGCGCAGATCGGCTTCACCGAATTCCCGCCGGGCGAGCGCGAGCAGTATCCGCCGTCGCCGCAACGCCTGGTGCGCCGCATCCCGGCGACGCGGCCGCAAGACGCTGTATCTGTCCGCGCACGCCTCGCACATCGTCGGCTGGCCGGTCGCCGATGGGCGCCTGCTGCTGTTCGACCTGAACACGCACGCCACGCAGCGCGAAGTTCGTCTACAGCCACACCTGGCGGGTCGGCGATCTGGTGATCTGGGACAATCGCTGCACAATGCATCGCGGACGCCCGCATGACGAGAGCCAGCCGCGCGATCTGCGCCGCGCCACGACGCTGGATACGTGCGATCGACACTTGGAAGAAGCCGCATAACGAACGAGGGAATAGCAATGAGCCAGGCACTCAACGGGCATTCGCGTCATCGACATGACGCACAACCAGGCCGGTCCGGCCTGCGCGCAGATCCTCGGCTTCCTCGGCGCCGACGTGATCAAGCTGGAGGAACCCAAGGGCGGCGACGTCGCGCGCACCAACATGCGCGACAAGCCCGACAGCGACAGCCTGTTCTTCCTGATCCTGAACGCCAACAAGCGCAGCCTGACGCTCAATCTGAAGACCGAGGAGGGCAAGGCGCTGTTCCGCAGGTCATCGCCGAGTCCGACGTGCTGCTGGAGAATTTCGGCCCCGGCGCGCTGGACCGGCTGGGCCTCGGCTACGACGCGCTGTCGAAGCTCAACCCGCGGCTGATCTACGCCACGATCAAGGGCTTCGGCACCTACGGTCCGTATAGCGGCTACAAGAGCTTCGAGCCGATCGCCCAGGCGATGGGCGGCGCGATGGCGGTGACCGGATTTCCGGAGAACCCGCCGACCTACGTCTTCCCCGCGATCGGCGATTCCGGCACCGGCATGCACATGGCGATCGGCATCCTGGCGGCGCTGCAGCAGCGGCACGCGACCGGGCAAGGGGCAGCATGTCGAGGTCTCGATGCAGGACGCCGTGGTCAACCTGATCCGCGTCAGCCTGCGCGACCATCAGCGCTACGGCCATCCGCCGCCGCGTGTCGGCAACCAGCTTGGGCGCACCGTCCCGGGAACGACCTATCCGTGCGCGCCGGGCGGCCCGAACGATTACGTCTACATCTTCGCCCAGCCGCAGATGTGGAAGCCGTTGCTCGGCGCGATGGGCCAGCCCGGAACTGGCCGACGATCCGCGCTTCGAAACGCCCGATGCCCGCTGGGAGAATCGCGACGGCGCTGAACGCGATCATCGACGGACTGGACCCGTCAGCGCACCAAGCACGAGGTGATGCAGATCCTCGGCGAGGCCGGCGTGCCGAGCGGCGCGTGCCAGGATACCGGCGAGGTGCTGGCGGACCCGCATCTGCGCGCTCGCGAGATGATCGTCGACGTCGATTTCCCGACCCGCGGGACCTATCAGACGGTCGGCTGCCCGATCAAACTGTCGGACTCGCCGGTGGCGGTCACGCGACCGCCGTTGCTGGGCGAGCACTCGGGGGATGTGCTGGCGGAGCTGTGCGGGTTGGACGCGGATAGCCTGGCACGACTGCGCGGGAGCGGGGTGATCTAGGGTGGGATTTCGCGTCGCTCGGCAGGGCCTTTCAAGCAGACGGTCGTAGCCTCTCGCCAATCGAAGGTGGACTGGAGGGCGGCGGCTCACTCTCGTGAAGCGCTGTGATCAAGTAGTCGACAAATGCTCGCGCTGATGGCTTCGCGGCTCTGCCGCTCGCATAGACGGCGTTGAGCTCGACCGTTCCCGCGTCCCAATCCGGTAACAGCCGAACGAGCTCTCCTCTCTCCAATTCCCGCCGGCACGCGCCGAGCGGAGTCATGACGATGCCCAATCCTTCGACGGCCGCTGCGATAGCGCCCAAGCTTGCCCTTATCGTCAACTTGCCCTCAACTTGGAACGAGATCGCAGTATCGCCCTTGCGAAAGGACCAGTGGCCGCTAAGGCTTGCGGGCCCAAGAATGATCGCATGCTGGGCCAAATCCGTAGGGGTGAGGGGGGCCCCGGCCTTGTCGAGGTAAGCCCCCGACGCCGTGAGGACTCGCGGCCATGCGAGAATTCTCCGCACCGTCGCTGTCGAGTTGGAAAGGGGACCAAACCGAAGCGCGACGTCCACGCCTTCGGTAACGAGGTCTTCGCGCTCATCTCCCATCATAAGGTCGATCCGTAGCGCCGGATGCCGGCTCATGAAGTCCGAAAGCCGGGAGATAACCTCCCGCACGGCAAAGGTCGTTGCTAAGCCGATCCGCAATATTCCGCGCAGCTCTCCCGTTCCGCGCGCAGCGTGTTCCGCCTCGTCGAGCTCGGCCAGGACAGACTCGATACGAGCCAGGAAGTCCAGGCCGGCGTCGGTCAGCGTTACTGCGCGCGTAGTCCGGACGAACAGCGCGACGCCGATTTCTCGCTCCAGCGTCGCGATCGTCCGAGACGCTGTCGATTGCGGAATGTTCAGCTCGCGACCGGCCGCGGAAAAGCTTCCCTTGCGGGCGACCCGAGCGAACAGCCGCAGCGCGAAGAGGCGGTCGCTCATAGCGAGTGTGGATAACTGAAAGCCATTTTGGCTGGCTACAGCGGTCAAATGGAAAAGTCGATCTTCATCCGCGAAGCCCGGAGCGCCTCCGATGGGATGGGACGTAGACTCTGGGCAGCATGGAGATCAGATGTGCGGCACAAGTTCTCTCTGGCCTTTGTGGCGGCCTTTGCGGTGTTCCCTCTCGGGAGCGCGATCGCTCAGGTTGGCGAAAGTGGCTACTCCCTGCCACTGGCATTCGCGGTGAAGGCAGCGACCAAAGCGATCGCAACCTGCGCAAGCAACGGTTATCCGGTTTCCGCCGTTGTCGTTGACCCCTCCGGGGTCATCAAGCTCGAGGCCAAGGGCGACCACTCGACCATCCACACCAGCACGTCAGCCTTCCGCAAGGCATACACAGTCGTGACTTTCGGGCCGATCTTTCGGTTCGACACCTCGAGCGCGTTCGTAGCACTCGTAGCCAAAAATCCGAACGGCGCAACGCTCGCGACGCTGCCCAACATTGCACCGCTCGCCGGCGGGGTCGCGATCAAGGTCGGAGACGAAGTCGTCGCTGCACTCGGTGTCGGGGGTTCGCCGGGCGGCGACAAGGACGAGGCCTGCGCCCAGGCCGGGGTCGCGAGCATCAAGGATGATCTTGCAAGCTCACGGTGACTGCGGTGGAAGCATGAAGGAGACGAGCATGACTAGCGAAAAGAAGGTTGCTGTCATCACTGGCGCCTCGCAGGGCATGGGCGCAGCCCTTGTCCAAGCATATCGCGATCGCGATTACGGGGTGGTCGCGACGGCACGGTCGATCAGGCCAACCGACGATGATCAAATCCTGGTGGTGCCCGGCGACATTACCGACCGGAAGACGGCGGAGCGTGTGATTTCCGAAGGTGTGGCCCGGTTCGGGCGCATCGATACGCTCATCAACAACGCTGGCGTATTCGTCGCCAAGCCGTTCACTCAGTATACCGAGGCTGATTACGCGGCTGTCCTAAGTGTCAACCTCACGGGCTTCTTTCACATCACGCAGCTCGCCATCGCAGAGATGGAGAAGCGGCGTAGCGGCCACGTCGTGCAGATCACGACGAGCCTGATCGAGCACGCGAACTCCCATGTGCCGTCCGTGCTCGCCTCCCTGACGAAGGGAGGCTTGAGTGCCGCGACGAAATCGCTGGCGATCGAGTATGCAAAGCTCGGCATCAGAGTGAATGCGGTTGCGCCCGGCGTCATCAAGACGCCGATGCATCCCGTCGAAACACATGCGCAACTCGCCAAGATGCATCCGATTGGCCGGATGGGCGAGATCTCCGACATCGTCGGTGCGATCCTCTATCTGGAATCGGCGGGCTTCGTGACGGGCGAGACCATTCACGTCGATGGCGGCCAGAGCGCGGGCCACTGAACCCCGGTCGCGGGAGCCGCGTTCATGCGCCGACAAGGAAGACAGCGGAGTGAATGATCCATGTCGCACCATTACTCCGGTCCCGATTTCGGCTTCCCGCACGGAGACGCGCGCCTGGACCTCACGGATTTGTATGCCTTCCCCAAGCCAGGCGGGGCGGACAAGTCGATCCTGATCATGAACGTCCATCCTTCCGCCGTGGTGAACCCGGCGGGGTTCACCACGCGCGAGCCGTTCGCGCCCACGGCGTTGTACGAGCTCAAGATCGATACGAACGGCGATGCCGTCGCCGACATCGCATATCGGGTGCGCTTCTCGGCCTCTGATGACGGATCACAAACCGCAACACTGCGCCGCGTCGACGGTGCGCAGGCCGCTGAAACGGGTGACAGCGGCCGGGTCATCATCGAAGCAGCACCTGTGTCGACGGGTCGGGACGCACGCGTGACAGAGGTCGGCGGGTACCGCTTCTTCGCGGGCTGGCGCAGCGATCCCTTCTTTTTCGATACGCGCGGGGCGTTGAACGATCTGCAGTTCACCGGCGACGATTTCTTCATCGACAAGGACGTGTGCAGCATCGTGCTGGAAGTGCCCAACTCTGCCCTTGGACCCAAACAAGTGGGCCTATGGGCGCGCACGCTGGACGGTGCGGGCGGGGTTTGGGTCCAGGCGGATCGGGGCGCGTTACCCGCGCAAGCGGTCTTTCTCGTCGGCTCGGAGCGAGACGGCTACCACGCGGGCGAGCCGGCGAACGATGCCCGTTTCATCACCGTCTTCGCGCATGCGCTGGAGCACACCGGTGGCTATGCGCCGGAGGAAGCAAGGCGGGTGGCGGGAACCCTGCTGCCCGACATGCTGTCCTACGACCCGACGCGTCCCGCGTCCTTTCCAAGCAATGGCCGTACGCTTACCGACGATGTCGCCGACGCCTTCCTGGCAGTCCTCACAAACGGAAAGGTGACCGGGGACAAGGTCGGGCCCCACATCGATCTGCTTGCCGGGTTCCCCTATTTGGGGCCGCCGCACAACATCTCTGTGCCGAACCATGCAACTTTGCCTGTCGCAACCGAGCCTCGCAAGGCGTCCAGTCGCCTGGGCTCTTCATGAAGGAGGACGTTATGAACCAACTTGAGAAAGTGCTGTACACCGCGAAGGCCCACACCACAGGCGGGCGCGCCGGCATGTCGCGCAGCTCCGACGGCCGCCTTGAGGTCAGTCTGTCGCGGCCCGGCAGCCCGGGCACCGGCACCAACCCGGAGCAGCTTTTCGCGGCTGGCTGGTCCGCGTGCTTCGAGTTCGGCGATGGAGTTCGCCGCACGCAATATGAAGATCACGCTGCCGGCCGATCACGCGGTCGACGCCGAGATCGATCTCGGTCCCGAAGGGGGCGCCTTCAGCCTGGCGGCTCGCCTCTACGTGAGCCTGCCGGGGATGGAGCGCGCGACGGCGCAGCGCCTTGTCGAGGCGGCCCACGAGGTGTGTCCCTATTCGCGAGCAACGCACGGGAACATCGCGGTCGAAACGACGCTGGTCTGAGGCCGCTCCGATGAGAGCAGACAGTGACCGGCTGATGTTCGTGCCGGCCTTTTTCCCGTCACCAGCCGCGATAGCTGGCCGCGGCCACGCTGGTATCGGCAATCAGTTGCATGGCGGGTATCGAGGCAACGGGTTCGTCGCTCGTCAGTGCCTTCGCAACGATCAACAGCTCCTCCGTATGCACGCGATAGGCCGGATCCTGGCTGGCCTTGCAGCAGAGGGCGACCAACAGGAACTTCTCCGCCCAGGCGAGGCGATGCGCTTCAAGCTCCTCATGCAGCAGACGCTTGACCGCGGTCGCGGGTGCCATCTTCCGGTAACGCTTCTCGATCAACGGGCCACCCTCATACCAGGATCGGAAGAAAGGCGTCTGCTCCAGCCAGTCCCCGGCGCGGCGGTGCAAGGCGGCGGATGTGTCCGAACGGCGCACGTCTTCGGGGAGAAGCTGCCACTCAGCGCTCGCCTCGGCCGCGATGTCCAGATGGCGATCGTGCCAGTCATGGGCGCCCAACGCTTCGGCGAGGGCCAGGGCGCTTGGAGGCGGAACGTGACCGGCCGCCAACCCCGCCGCGATCGCGTGCTGGATGACCTGATCGGCATAGCGCCGATCCACCTTGATCGCCCCCATCTTCCCGGTGACCGCCTCCATCAACTCGGCAAACTCCTTGCGGGACAGCTCCTCGTGCATCCAGGCATCGCGGATGCCGATCCCGTGGCGGAGCAGCAGTCCGCCCACCTTGCGCTTCCGGCCTGTGCGGTCGGCGAACACGATACTCTGCGCCGCGGAGCCATCGACGAACGAGGCGAACACCTCCAGATCAGCCGGGGCGAGCGGCCAGGCGGTGGGCTCCGTGCCTCTGAGCCGCACGGCGCGGATGGCCGCGTCTACTTGCGGCCGGTCGTCGCCCGGCAGCCAGTTCCGGACGGCAATCATTCGCCGCAGCGCTGTCCCCGAAACCGAATCGGGATTCGCCGTCTGCGTCAGGGCCTGGGCAGCCTGCCGGCGCACCGAAGCGTCCTGCTCCAGCAGCATCAACGGCACGGCTTCGCGCAGCGAGGCGTGCCCCGACAATGCGAGTTCGGTGGCGATGAAGCAGCGCATCTCCGGCGGGACGATGGCGCCGGTCCCTAGTATCCCGTCGAGGATTTCGAACGGGGTGGTATTCAGGCTCGCGATCATGTCCAGCGTTTCGCCCAGCGCGCCACCCAGGTCTTGCGGCAATCCGTCGACGTCGCGCGTAAGGCCGGCCTCTGCCAGGCGCCGTTGCATCTCCTCGGACACCGAGACGCGGGACTCTGTCAGGACGGCGGCCAGCAGCATCCAGGCTTCCTGCGAAATTTCGTCCTGCTCAGCGGCATCCAGCATGCGCTCCTGCGCATCCAGCAGCAGGAGGTTCGGCCAGGAACGGCCTTCGTCCAGGCGATAGCGCAGGAATTGCAACTGCTCGCTTAGCAGCACGAGGTAGGCGACAACGCTGGGATCCTGCGGGCTGATACCGGGCTTGCGGACCTCAGCAATGAAATTTTCAAGGATGACCGGCAACGATTGCGGCGTTTCCTGCAGCCAGTCGGAGTCCTTCTCCGACAATCTCGGGTCGCTCCGCTTGGCGATCCCAGCCGCAATCTCTTTCACCCGTCGGCGATCGGCCGGAGTCGCCAGGGGTGGTTCATCGTCTTCGTCTTCGTCTTCGTCCCCGGTACCGTCGTCCATCTGCCGTTCCATCTCGGCGAGCAGCTCGGCAAACTCCTCGTCCTGAAATCGGGGCGTCGGACAGGCATTCCGCAAGGTCATCGAGGTATCCGACGATGGTACGGGGCGTGCCGCTTATCCTGGTAACATGCGGATGGGTGAACACTTCCTCTTCGAGGTTCCAGACACCTTCGATGGCAACCTCGAAAGATGGGCCGGTGACGATAATGCGGAAGGCCAACCGGGCACGCAGAGCCAGAAGGCGCAGGGTGCAGACACCGGCGTCGATCTCCTGATCTTCGACGCTCAGTTCGATTTCCTGCAGCCCGGACCGCTTCAACTCGTTCGAGACCGTCTTGTATTGATCTTCCCGTTCGGGATCGAAGAAGAAATCGGTCAGAGTCCCACTCGCCAGTTCGACCATGAGGTCCTGGATTTCAGCGGTCGTCTTCGACGAAGAGGCGGCCGTTTGTGTCCTGGTCTTCTTCGCCATCGCTCTCTCCCCTGCTAGCGTCTGTCGCCATGCGGCTGATCCGGCCCGCCAAGGGCGGACTCACAATTTCAGGTCCGGCCGCGACGCGGGCCGGGAGCGTTACGGGTTGGCCAATGCCGCAAGCTCTGCCCGTAATGCAGGGATCCCGACCCCCGTTTCACGGCTGGTGGCCAGAATACTCGGAAATGCGGCGGGATGGGACCGGACAAGTGCTTCGGCTTCGCTGATCTTGCGCGCCAGCGCCGCCGGCTGCACCGCATCCGTCTTGGTCAGCACGATCTGGAACGTCACCGCCGCGCGGTCCAGCAGCTCCATCACGTCGCGGTCCGCCTGCTTCACTTCGATCCGCGAATCGAGCAGCAGCATCACCCGGCGCAGCGTCGGCCGGCCGCGCAGGTAGTCGAACATCATGCCCTGCCAGTCGGCCTTGATGTCCTTCGACGCCCGCGCATAGCCGTAGCCCGGCATGTCGACCAGCGTCAGCCGGCCGCCGAGATCGAAGAAATTCAACTGCCGCGTGCGGCCGGGTTCGGACGAAACGCGCGCCAGCGTGTTGCGCCCGGTCAGCGCGTTCAGCAGCGAGGACTTGCCGACATTCGACCGTCCGGCGAAGGCGATCTCCGGTCCCGCCGAGCGGCGGCAATTGATCCAGCTTCTGCGCGCCGAAGAAGAACTGGCACTCGGCGGCGAACAGCATGCGGCCGGCTTCCAGCGCCGCCTGGTCGTCGCCTGGCTCGGATGCCGGCGTCCCGGTCACGGTGGTCAGGTCCGGGCCAGGCTCGGTTTCGCCAGCCTGGTGCGGCGCATGATCAGCCATTGTTGCCCGATCGACAGCGTGTTGTTCCAGCTCCAGTAGATGATGAGCCCGGCCGGGAAGTCCGCCATCATGAAGGTGAACAGGATCGGCATGAACTGGAACATCTTCGCCTGCACCGGGTCGGGCGGCGGCGGGTTCAGCTTCTGCTGCAGGAACATGGTCAGGCCCATGATCAGCGGCCAGGCGCCCATATGCAGCAGCGGCACGATAGGCGGCCGGATCGAACGGGATCAGCCCGAACAGGTTGAACACGTTGGTCGGATCGACCTGCGACAGATCCTTGATCCAGCCGAAGAACGGCGCCTGCCGCATCTCGATGGTGACGAAGATCACCTTGTACAGCGAGAAGAACACCGGAATCTGCACCACGATCGGCAGGCAGCCGGACGCCGGGTTGACCTTCTCCGCCTTGTACAGCGCCATCATCTCCGGCTGCATCTTCTGCGGATCGTCCTTGAACCGCTCCTTCAGCTCCGTCATCTTCGGCGCCAGCAGCTTCATCTTGCTCATGGAGCGGTAGGAGTAGTTGGCCAGCGGGAAGAACAGCGCCTTGACGATCACGGTGAACACCATGATCGCGACGCCGAAATTGCCGATCAGGCCGTTGAGGTAGTCGAGCGCGAAGAAGATCGGCTTGGTCAGGAAGTAGAACCAGCCGAAGTCGACCGCCTTGTCGAAATGCGGGAGGTGCAGCTCGCTCTCATAGCGGTCGAGCAGGCGCACCACCTTGGCGCCGGCGAACACATGGCTGATCGCTGGCGACGTCACCGTTGGCCGGCGCGGTCATCGGATCGGTCGCTGACGTAGTCGACCTGGTAGTGGTCGCCATTGTCGTCGATGTGGCGGAAATTGACCTTGCGACGGCAGCGCCTGATCCGGGATCATCGCGGTCAGCCAGTATTTGTCGGTGATGCCGGCCCACCCGCCGGTGGCGGTCGCCGTCGAAGGCGATGCCGCCCTTCTTCTCGCCCTCGGATTTGGCCTTGTCGTAGGTCGTCTCCTTCAAGCTGCCGTCGACGACGCCCAGCATGCCCTCGAGCAGGATGTAGTAGCCGGCGGTCTCCGGCTTGTAGTCGCGGCGGATGCGCGACCACGGCAACAGGCTGACCGGTTGGCCGGTGGCGTTCTTCACGCGTCTGGCGGACGGTGAACATGTAGTCGTCGTCGATCGACAAGTCGATCTGGAAGGTCAGGCCCGCGCCGTTGTCCCAGGACAGCGTGACCGGCTTGCCCGGCGTCAGCGTCGTGCCGCCGACGCGGTCCAGACGGTGTCGTCGCCCGGCAGCTTGACGGTCTCGCCCGGCCGGCGCGGTCCAGCCATATTGGACGTAATAGGGATGATCGTCGGACCGCGGCTCCAGCAGGCGGACCAGCGGCGAGTTCGGGTCGATCGTCTCGCGGTAGTCGCGTCAGCACGAGGTCATCGAGGCGCGCGCCCAGAAGGCTGATCGACCCTTCGACGCGCGGCGCGGTGATCTGCACGCGCGGCACGTTCTTCGGCACTCGGCCGCCGGCGCGGGCGGCACCGCGGCGCGCCGGGCGCGCCTTCCGGCGGCGTGGTGCCGCGGGATGGTCCGCGGTCGCGGCGATGCTGCGCTGGGCGGCGGCGGTTTCGGCAGATGCGGCGCGACCAGCATCTGAAAGCCCAGCATGATCGCGAGGGAAACCGCGATCGCCAGAAACAGCCGTTTTTGATCCATCAATGCCCCATTTGCGGTCGATCCCGGCTCCGGGCACCGGATCCCAGCCGCCTTCATGCCAAGGATTGCAGCGCAAGATTCGCCTCGCCGCCAGCGCCGACCGCGCACGGCCCCATGCATGCGCAGCGCGTCAATCGCGTAGTCGCTACAGCTCGGCCAGAACCGGCAATGCGGCACCGATCAGCGGCCGGATCGTCCATTGATAGGCGCGCACCGCGCCGATGCCCAAGCTGCGCCAGCACGGCGTCACGACCACGCCGGTCCGTTCCAGCGCGCTTGCGCAGATATCGGCCTTGCAGCAGCGAGGAAATCCCGCTTGCGCGTGCTGTCGCGTCCGATCAGCACGAGGTCGACGCCGGCGACGCGGATGTTGCTGCAAGCACCAGCCGCGCAGCCTCCTTCAGCCGGCGGCGCGTGCGATTGCGAACCACCGCGTTGCCGACCTTCTTGGTCACCGTGAAGCCCAGCCGCGCCGGCCGCTGCGTCGTCGCGCGCCAGCGCCTGCAGCACGACGCCACCGATCGCGGCTTTCCGGCCCGTCGCGGCGACGCGCAGGAATTCCGCCCGGCGTTTCAGGCGGCCCGAGCTCGCGGGATCAGGCTTGCTTCCGGGCTGCATCACTGTCTGCGGCTGGCATGGTCGGCACACCAGCGTTCCGGGATCTCAGGCGGACAGCCGCTTGCGGCCCTTGGCGCGGCGGTTGGCCAGCACCTTGCGGCCGCCGACGGTCTCCATGCGGGCGCGAAACCCGTGCCGGCGCTTGCGGACCAGCTTCGACGGTTGATAGGTGCGCTTCACGACTACTCTCCGATACCGGCCGGCGGATCGGGGTGCCGGCCCTGCAAACACGAAGACGGGTGCGCCGTTTTTGGCGACCCGTCAGTGGCCGCGGCTTATAGGGGCGGGTAGGGTGCGCGTCAATCATCGAGATGCCGTTGGGGCGTCGAGATTGGGCGCCGAGATGCCGTTGCGGGATGCCGCGCGGACGCCGAGATGCCGCTCGGGTGTCGCGAAGCCAACCCCCTTTGAGGCTACCCCGTTGGGGCCGCCGCTCTGGCCAAGCGATCCGGTGCAGGGCAGAAGCAGAAAGATGTCCGCCACGCAATCTTCTCCGTCGCTCCGATCCTGGCTGCTGCTGGCCGCCGCGTTCGTGACGTTCTCGATCGGCGCCGGCTTCATGCACGCCTACACGGTGTTCCTGGTGACCTTCGTGGAGGTGTTCGGCTGGAGCCGCGCGCAGGTCTCGATCGCCTATTCGGTGGCGCAGTTCGTCAGCGGATTCAGTTCGCCGTTGGTGGGCTGGCTGGTCGATCGGTTGGGCCCGCGGCGACTGATCCTGATCGGCGGCGCCATGCTGACCGTCGGACTGCTGGCCAGCTCCCAGGCCAATGCGCTGTGGCACATGGTGGTCGTCTGTACGGCATCGTCATGACGCTCGGCGCCAATTGCCTGGGGCTGGTGGTGTTCGTGCCGCTGCTGTCGCGGTATTTCGTGCGCAACCGCGGCATGGCGGTGTCCGTCGTGCAGTCGGCCAACGGCTTCGCGCGGGCGTTCTCCGCGCCGGTCACCACGATGATGATCGCCGGTCTGGGCTGGCGCGGCGCCTATCTGTGGCAGGGCGTGTTCATGGGCGTCGGTGCTGCTGCCGCTGGCCTCGCTGTTCCGCGGCGCAGGGAAGGGGCATCGGCGCCGCCGGACCGGACGAGCTCGACGGCTGGACGTTGCGCAGGCGATGCGCACGCCGCATTTCTGGCTGCTCGTTCGCGGTCTATCATGTTCACCGGCCTGGGCAGGTTCCTGGTGGCGCTGCATCAACTGGCGTTCGCGGTCGATATCGGCTTCGACAAGCTCTACGCCGCCGGGGTGCTGGGCATGGGCGCGTTCCTGTCGCTGCCGGGCGTGATCATCACCGGCACGATCTCGGATTATATCGGGCGCGAGCTGTCGGCGATCGTGACCTACGGCACGTCGATCCTGGGGGTGGTGTTGCGGGCTGATGATCACTCGCCCGGATCAGCATCTGCTGCTGTGGCTGCATGCGTGCTTCTTCGGCCTGACCTGGGGCGCGCGGGGCCCGGCGATCACCGCGAAGACGGCGGATCTGTTTCCCGGCCCGAACCTGGGCACGATCCTGGGCGTCATCACGATCGGCACCGGCCTGGGCGTCGGCGAGCGGGTCGTGGATGGCCGGCTTCGTGTTCGACGTGACCGGCAGCTACCGGGTGGCGTTCTGGCTGTCGATTTTCTTCTATGTCTGCGGCAGTGTCGCGTTCTGGGCGCTGCGACGGCCGCCGGCGATCCGCGCGTAGCGGTCTCGAATTCGAAACCACCAACCACCAGGAGGGAGCGAGCCATGCTGTTTCTGGTGATCAGCGAACCCCGGCCGGAGCCGCCGACCAGCGTCGTTGCGTCCCGCCAGCGCTACTGGACCTGGGTCCAGCCCCTGATCGACCGGGGCGAGGTCCGCTCGGTCCACGCCAAGGTCGGCCGCGGCGCCGTCGTGCTGTTCGACGTCGAGTCGAACGAGGCTCTGCACGCGCACCTGAACGCCTGGGCCGACATCATCCCGGCCACGTTCCAGGTCCATGCCCTGATCGACCCGGCCAAGGCGCGGCAGTTCCTGGATCGCTCAGGGCAGACAAAGCGGCAGGCCAAGGGGCAGATAGGCCGGGCGGATAGCGTGAGCCTCGATGTCGCGGCCGGCGCGATCGTCGCCTACCGCCTGTTCGACGTCGCCTATGCCATCGATCTGGCGAAGGCCGAGGATCCGTCTGGGCCCGCACCGTCCGCACTGGCAGCTCGCGTGGCCGGCTGACCGCCACGCCGCCGAAGGCGGTGGCCTTCGGCGTGCCGCCGCTGGAGCTTGGCGCTCGACCCCATCACCCTGCCGCTGCCCGCCCCCTTCCCAGGCCACCGTCACCGCTCGGCTCTATGATTTCGGCGCGGTCTCGTCTGGCCCTGCATGTGCCGGTCGCCGACCTGACCTGGGCCACGTTCACCCAGCGGCTGAACGACATCGCACCAGACCGTAGCCGCACAGCCCGCTGTGGCATGCGCTGCTGGACCGGGTGCGGCGACGGGGTCGGCGACGCGCTGATCCGTCCCGGCCGAGACGTTTCTGGAAGAGGACTACCTGATCGGCGTCGTGCAGGATTTCAGCGAGCCCGTCGACCGGCCGAGGCGCTGATGCAGCGCCTCGATCTCGTCCCGTTGCTGTCCGGCGAAGATCGGCCGCTGTCGGATGCCGCCAGGCGCGATCTGCTGCGGCACCGCTATTCCTATTACACCGACGACCTCGTCGTGCTGACCTGGGACCGCGCGTTCATCTATGAGCCGCGGGGCGACTTCGGACGTGATCGACGTGCTGGAAGTGGCGAACGCGCAGCTTCTGGAGATGCGCTACTACGACGAGCTGCTGGATGCCGAGCTGCCGCGGATGTACGATCTGGTGGAGGCAGCGCGGCGCCACTGGCCGCTGCCGGGCGCCCGCCGTTTCGCCGACCTCGCCCGGCGGCTCTATACGATGGTGGCCGAGGTCACCGAACTGACCGAGAAGGTCGATAACGCACTGCAGGTGACCGAGGACGTTTATCTCGCGCGCATCTACGCCGCGGCGCTGGATCTGTTCCGCGTGCCGACGGTCAGCGCGGCGGTGGACCGCAAGCTGTCGATCATCCGCGACACCTACACGGCGCTGTATGACGAGGCGCATCAGCTCCCGGTCGGAGACTGCTGGAGATCATGATCCTGGTGCTGATCGCGGTGGAGATCGTGCTGGCGATGGTGCGGTGAGGGCAGGCGTACGCACTCCGACAATGGTATAGCGAACGTCATGCCTGCCCCCGACCCGCGCGCCAATCCGATCCTGCTGGGCCACGCCGACGCCGAAGCAACGGTGCTGGACGCCGTCCGCTCGGCCCGCATGCATCACGCCTGGCTGATCACCGGCCCCGAGGGCGTCGGCAAGGCCACACTCGCCTTCCGGTTCGCTCGCCGCCTGCTGGCCGGGCCGTCCGGAGGCGGATACGCTGGACCTCGATCCCGCCGATCCGGTGTTTCGCCGTGTCGCCGCCGGCACGCATGCCGATCTGCTCACCATCGAGCGGGAGCTCAACGAAAAGACCGGCCGGCGCAAATTGCAGATCGCCGTGGACGATGTCCGCGACATCACCGGCTTCATGTCGCTGACCCCGGCCGAGGGTGGCTGGCGCGTCGTCGTGGTCGACGGGGCGGAGGATATGAATGCCTCCTCGGCCAACGCGCTGCTGAAAGTGCTGGAGGAGCCGCCGCCGCGTGCCATCCTGCTGTTGGTCTGCTCTGCGCCCGGCCGGCTGCTGCCGACCATTCGCAGCCGCTGCCGCCGCCTGCGCCTGTCGCCGCTGGACGATGCGACGATGGGCACGCTGCTGGCACAGTACCTGCCGAAACTCGGCGCCGATGAGCGGGACCGACTGGTGACATTGGCCGAGGGCTCGCCGGGACGGGCGATGATGCTGGCCGAGGACGAGGGGCTGGCGATCGCCGCGATCGTCGACAAGCTGTTCGTCGACCTGCCCGATTTGCCCGTCTCCCGCGGCTATGAGATCGCGGACCTGCTGGGGCGGAGCGAGACGGGGTTCTCGGTGTTCATGAACATGCTGCGGGCAGGGATCGCCGCGGCGGTACGGGATAGCGTCCGGGGACGGGCGGACCCGGATCAGCTTCGGGTCGTCGGGCTGCGATCCCTGGATGCCTGGGGCGAGCTGTGGCAGGGGCTGACGAAACTGCAGAGCGAGACGGAGCGATTCTCGCTCGACAAGCGGCAGGCGATCGTGGCGGGGATCGGGATGCTGAGCGGGGTGGGGTAAGGGGGTTCGGTAGTGTGTCCCTGATACGGGAAACAAAAGCCTCGGCCCCACAGATCGCGTTTTCAGCGTCGAGCGCCCTGCGGAAGCGCATCATCACCGGATGCTGGGCAACCAGGGCGGACATCGCCGTTTCCCTCAGGATAAACTTCGAACCACGGAGGTATCGTATCATATAGTGCACCGCGGCAGGAAACAGGGCTGCGCTTGATGGCGACGCCAAGCTGTGGCACGGCCTGCCTCCGACCGCCGGTATCCCAGAGCGGCGCGGCCCCAGCTTGAAGATCAGGTCATGAAACAGACGTTCTTTCTCACCACGCCGATCTATTACGTCAACGGGGCACCGCATATCGGTCACGCCTACACCTCGATCTGCGCCGACGTGCTGGCCCGCTTCAAGCGCCTGGACGGCTACGACGTCTTCTTCCTGACGGGAACGGACGAACACGGCCAGAAGGTCGAGAAGGCAGCCACCGACGCCGGTGTCGATCCGCAGACCTTCACCGACCGCGTCTCGGCCGATTTCCGAGCGATGACGGACGCGATGGGGGTGTCATACGACGACTGGATCCGCACGACGGAGGAGCGGCACAAGGTCTCCAGCGCCGAACTCTGGCGGCGTATCGCGGCGTCCGGAAACATCTATCTGGGCCATTACGAGGGCTGGTACGCCGTCCGCGACGAAGCCTTCTACGACGAGGCGGAACTGACCACGCATCCGGACGGCCGCAAGACCGCGCCGTCGGGCGCGCCGGTGGAGTGGGTGCGCGAACCGTCCTATTTCTTCAAGCTCTCAGCCTTCCAGGATAGGCTTCTGGATTTATACGAAAACCATCCGGACTTCGTCGCGCCCGATCGTCACGGCGCAACGAGGTTATGAGCTTCGTCAAGGGCGGCCTGCTGGATCTTTCGATCAGCCGCACGACGTTCAATTGGGGCATCCCGGTGCCGGACGCGCCCGGGCATGTGATGTATGTCTGGCTCGACGCGCTGAACAACTACGTCACCGCCTGCGGCTTCCCCGATCCGGACGCCCCGCGCTGGAAATACTGGCCGGCCGACGTCCACTTCGTCGGCAAGGACATCATCCGGTTCCACGCTGTCTATTGGCCGGCCTTCTTGATGGCGGCCGGGCTTCCGCTGCCGAGACGCGTCTCCTCGCACGGCTGGTGGGTCGTCGAAGGCGAGAAGATGTCGAAATCCCTCGGCAACGTCATCGAGCCGCGCAAGCTGGTCGAAACCTACGGCCTCGATCAGATCCGCTACTTCCTGTTGCGGGAGAAGCCGTTCGGCACCGACGGCTCCATGAGCCACGCTGCCATCGTCAGCCGCATCAACGTGGAACTGGCCAACGACCTCGGTAACCTCGCCCAGCGCACGCTGTCGCTGATCGCGCGCAACTGCGAGGGCAAACTGCCCGCGCATGGCGAACCGACCGAGGACGACCTGGTCATGCTAACCGCCGCCGACTCGTTGCTGCCGTCGGTTCGTGGCCACATGGATCGCCAGACCTTCCACGAGGCACTTGAGGAAATCTGGAAGGTCATCCGTTCGGCCAATGCCTATATCGACCGCCAGGCGCCCTGGGCACTGAACAAGACGGACAGGGTTCGCATGGCCGCAGTCCTGCGCGTGCTGGCGGACACGATCCGCACCGTGGCCACACTGCTGCAGCCGTTCATGCCAACCTCCATGGGCCGGATGCTCGATCAGCTTGGTGTGCCGGCCGAGGCACGCGACTTTGCCGGCCTTGGGATGCGCCTGCCGAACGGCACGCCGCTGCCGCCACCGCAGGGCGTCTTCCCGCGTTATGTGGAACCCGCTGCCTGATGCTGATCGATAGCCATTGCCACCTCGACTACTACACGCCAACCGAGCTGCCGGAGGTGCTGTCGCGCGCGGCCGATGCCGGGGTCGGGCGGATGGTGACCATCGGCACCTCCATGGCACAATCAGAACACCTGCCGGCGCTGATCGAGCCGTTCGAGACCCTGTGGTGCACAGTCGGGGTACATCCACACAACGCCGCCGCGGCACCGATCCCGAGGCCCGAGGCGCTGGTAGAGCTGACGCAGAATCCCCGCGTGATCGGCATCGGCGAAAGCGGGCTCGACTATTTCTACGACAAGGCGCCGCGCGACATTCAGGCGGAAAATTTCCGCGTTCATATCCGAGCGGCGAGGATGGCGGGGGTGCCGCTGTGCATCCACGCGCGCGATGCGGATGACGACATCGCCATGATTTTGCAGCAAGAGCGGGACAGGGAAGGGGACTTCGATTTCCTGCTGCACTGTTTCAGCTCCGGCCGCGGCCTGGCCGAGGCAGCGCTGGCGATGGGCGGGTATCTGAGCTTCTCAGGCATCCTGACCTTTCCGAAATCCACCGAACTGCGCGACATCGCCCGCGACGTGCCGCCTGAGCGGCTGCTGGTGGAGACGGATGCCCCGTATCTTGCGCCGGTGCCGTTCCGCGGCAAGCGCAACGAGCCGGCCTATGTCGCCCACACCGCCCGCGTGCTCGCCGAGGTCAAAGGCATGGCCGCCGAGGTGCTGGCCGATCTGACGACAGCGAATTTCCGCCGCCTGTTCCGCAAGGCGACATGAAAGTCACGCTGCTGGGCACGGGCGGATCGGCCGGCGTTCCGCTGATCGGCGGGCCGGACGGTGCAGGCGACTGGGGCGTTTGCGATCCTCAGGAGCCTCGCAATCGCCGCACCCGTCCATCGATCGTGATTGAAAGTCATACAGGTCAGAGACTTCTGGTTGATACTTCACCTGATCTGAGAGAACAGGTGCTTGCCTGTCGGGTCCTGGGCGTTGATGCGATCCTCTACACCCATGCGCATGCCGACCATGTCACGGGTCTCGATGACGTACGCATCCTCAACCGCATCGCCGGCCGCCCGCTGCCGGCCTATGCGACAGACACGACGCTGACGGAGCTTAAAACCCGCTTCGGTTATGCGTTCCGACCCTGGACGCCGCCGCATTTCTACCGGCCGGTTCTCGAGGGGCGTGTCATCAGGCCGGGGTCTGAGCTCGACGTGCTGGGCCTGAGTTTCCGGGTATTCCTGCAGAATCACGGCAAGGTCGAAAGCCTGGGCCTGCGCGTCGGTGGGTTTGGCTATTCCACCGACGTGGTGGCCCTGGACGACGACGCGTTCGCGACTCTGGCCGGGGTCGAGACCTGGGTCGTGGACTGTTTCCTGCGCCATGAGTCGCATTGGACCCACGCCAACTTGTCAACCGTGAAGGGGTGGGTGGAGCGACTGAAGCCGCGCCGGACGATCCTGACGCATATGGGCACGGACATGGACTGGGCCTGGATGGCGGCCAATCTGCCGCCGGGGATCGAGGCCGGTTACGACGGGATGGTGATCGACATTCCCTGAACGCGTGAGGCGCGGCCCGTCAGGCGAACGGATTCACCGCCGTGGCGGATTGCGGTGCCGCCGGCGTTTTCCATGGCCTCCAGCCCGGCACGACGACGACGATCGGCGACCAGAACAGGCGGAATGTGCGGTTGATGCGAATTTCCATCCTGAGCGGCTCGCCATCCGACGCAAAGCAAAGCATCGCGCCGCGGCCCTCATCCGTCACGTCCGCCATGACTTGTTCGATTTCAACATATTGGGCGCCGCGCTTGCCGATCCACATCAGTTTCCACTGACCCGCTCTTGTATAGGCATCATTGGCTGAGTGGTATTCGAACTGACGGTCGCGGTCGTCCTTGATCTTGACGTCGCCCACGCCCGCCGCGAAGCCTCGACGCGATCCGCCAGACATCTTGCCGGCAATGCCGAACTGGATCCACGGCGTGGCTCTGCGCGGCAGTTGCGACAACACCAGACGCGCGTCCTCGGGATCGAACGTTGCTTCATCGCCGTAGATCAGCCGATCGACGGCGGCGGCAACCTGGAAGCGGTCGAACGGAACGCTGGGCGCGGTCATCGTCGGGGTATTGGAGACACGGAAGACATCTGCGGAACCGTTGCCATGACAGGCGTGCGGCCTGCAAGATGAAACCTTAGCTGGCACCTATAATTTAACATAATATAGATTATACGGTTTTAGAGTGCAGATCACCGATAGAAATGTCACAGCCTCTTACCGCCCACCGTTCGGCGAACATTCCCACAGCGGAAAGCTGATCTCATCCCCCCGCGCCAGCATCGGTCTCTTCCCCCCAGCCAGTGCATCCAGACTGCTCGGCTGCACATGCAACGCCGCGGCGTATTGCCAGTCGAACACCAGCGTCGCCCTGATGAACTCACGGATCGACCCGTCGGGGATAGCTTCCAGGAACAGCAACGGATCGCCATTATCGCGCACCTTGTCCGCCCATCGCTTCACCCCGCTCAGCCCCTGGCCATATCCAGCCAGCACCCGCATCAGGTCCTCGGACACCCCTTCGTCAGCCGCCAAAAACAGCAGGTACCGCTGACCCACGGCGAGGTTGACGGCTGGATCCTGCAGCTTCGCCCCTTGCACCCCGGCGACCGCATGCGCCGTCGCCGACATTAGTTGCATTAATCCCTGCGCGCCCGCGCCGGACACGGCCGAGGGCTGAAAATTCAACTCATGGCGCACCAGCGCATAGACCAGCGGCAATTCCACCACGAAACCGTCGCGCGGATGCAGCGGAGGCGGCTTGACCGCCCCAATCGCCCGAACCAGCCGCGCCGGCCCCGCCTGCATCTCGCCCGCCAGCGCCGTCATCCCCAGCGACTGAGTCAGCAGAAGCAGCGACTGCTTCACTGCATCATGCCCACCCGACGCCGCCCACAGCCCCAGCAACTCCCGTTCCGCCCGCCGCCGTTGCCCCACCTGCAGCAGCGCAAACGCGCGCTTTCCTGCCGCGGTGGACGCAAGAGCGCTCACATCGGCAATCGCCAGCGTCTCCCCGCGCACGCAAGCCCGCGGCGGCGCCAGCATCCGAGCCGCCAGGATGCCGTAAAAGGTCCGCTGCTCATCGGCCGCATACCGCCGCCATGTCAGCGCTGCGCTGTAATCGGCCTGATCCTCCGCCACCTTGGCGGTCCAGAACGCCGCGGCAGCGCGCTGCACATCGGATCGCGCGACATGATAAGCCCGTTCGAAAAGGCCCCGCGCCGTATCGGGACGGCCCAGACGGAACGCCGCCCAACCGCCGCCAAGCAGAGACTCGGCACCGCTTTGCGGTCCGGCCGCGGCAACGGCCTCGACATCGCGATTTTGCACAAACAGCGCCCGAGCCGGCCGATTGACGTCCTTCGAGCGGTTTCCGTCCCGCTCTGCGCCCGACGGCGAAAACCGATGCAGCAGTGCCGTGACCGCCGGCGCATCCGGCTGATCGCCGTATCGCTCCAGCCACGTACTGAGCGCGCTGGGAATAACATGCCGATCGCGCTGATACCGGTCAGCCAGCAGCGGCCCAAGCAGTGTCGTGTCGTCGAGCGCCGCGGTTTCCTGCGCGGCCTCGGCCAACGCCCCATGCTCCTGCAGCGCGAACGCACGCCGGATGCGCGCGGCATCGCTGGGCAGCAGCGGCTGAGGGAGAGCAATCTCCGAGGCGCCCGGTAAAGCAATTCGCGGCATAGCGACCGCGGTTTGCTCACCCGCCTCACCCGTCCATTGCGCTTGCGCTGAAGGTGAATTCAGCAGAGCCAGGCAGATGGTGCCTAGCATCCAAAACGAATATCGCAACGGCCCAGGCTGGAAGAATGTTGCCTTGAGCATGAGCGGGCTAATACCTGCAACGAAAATCGATGGCAAGACTATAATTCCTACCACCATGACTAGGTGTCATGCTGGTATCGGGACAGACTATATAAATATTATATAAGAACTGGCGGAATTAACCTTTAAATTACTGATTTAACGTCCAATATTCTATCTGGATCGTATCATATTTTTGAGACATTTGGATATACCGTTATGAATTTGTAGAAAAATATGAAGCCAGACGTGGTCCGGGAAAGCGCCATCACCCCCCCCCTGCCTCACCACGGTGCGCTACAGCGGACCTTCGTGGACGCCGGTTCCGGTGACGGCGTTGGTCGGGGGATTGCAGGCTCCGCCTGATCCACGCTTGCGCGCCGACCGGCCGTCCCGTATCGCCGGGACATGTCCGATCCTGCGCTGTCGGCCGAGGCCGAACTTCGTCGCCTGCTGACCATCATGGCGGCCCTACGCGACCCCGCCATCGGCTGCCCATGGGACAAGGTGCAGGATTTCGACAGCATCGCACCCTATACGATCGAAGAGGCCTATGAAGTCGCCGACGCCATCGCGCAACGTGACTTCACCGCCCTGCCCGACGAACTCGGCGATCTGCTGTTCCAGGTCGTTTACCACGCGCGCATGGCTGAGGAAGCCGGTCTGTTCGGTTTCGCCCAGGTGGCAAAATGCATCAACGACAAGATGATACGCCGCCATCCTCATGTCTTCGGCGATGCCGCGGCGCGCGACGCCGCCCAGCAGACCGAGGCCTGGGAAGCCGGTAAATCGGTAGAGCGCGCCGCTCGGCAGCAGACCGGTGCCCTGGCTGGCGTGCCGGTTGGCCTCCCTGCCCTGACGCGTGCGGCCAAGCTGACGAAACGCGCCGCCCGCGTCGGGTTCGACTGGCCGGACGTTTCCCAGGTCCTGGACAAACTAGACGAGGAAATTCAAGAGCTTCGCGCTGAACTCTCAGAGGCTGACCCAGTCCGGCTGACGGACGAGGTGGGCGATCTGCTGTTCGTCCTCGCCAATCTCGCCCGCAAGCTCGACCTTGACCCGGAAACCTGCCTGCGTCATGCCAACGACAAATTCTGCCGCAGGTTCAATGCGATGGAGCAGATGGTCGAGACGGATGGCAAGAACTCTGGCGGACAACGACCTGGCCACCATGGAAGAAGCCTGGCAGGCCGTGAAGAAAGCCGAAAAGTCTTTGAACAACAATCGATAACGAGGGAATCCTGACAATGACGCGAGAAGACTACCAGCTCGACATCCTGGTGCAGGGTTATCCCGGAAAATCCGTCTGCCATGGCGGCCTGGGCTGGAGCACCATCGTCCTGCTGCGGGGCAATGGCCGGGTTGCGCTGATCGATTGCGGCACATTCAGCCATCGCAACAACCTGATCAACGGCCTCAAACGCCACGGCCTGACGCCCGCCGAGGTCACCGATGTGGTGCTGACGCATTCCCACCACGACCACGCGATCAACTGGGTGATGTTCCCCAAGGCGACCATCTGGATCGGGCAGGAGGAGCTGGACTGGTCGGTGCGGGAACCCTGGGGCATCACGCCCGTGCCCGAACTTTATGTCCGTGAGCTTGCCGGCTCACCGCAGTTGAAGCGGATCCGCCACGGCGAGACCGTGCTGCCCGGCATGACGGCCTACGACGCCCCCGGCCACACGCCGGGCCACCTGATCTTCTACCTCACCGGTAAGGACCGCGACGTGCTGTTCACCGGCGACGCGGCGAAGAACCGGGTGGAACTGATCACGCGGGAAGCGGACATGACGTATGACGCCTCGGTGACTGCCAGCTCGATCGAGAGCATGTGGACGCTGTGGCGCCAGCGTCCCGGCACCCTGCTGGTTCCCGGTCACGACCTGCCGATGGTGCTGGAGGACGATAAGCCGGTCTTCGTCGGCAAGCGCGAAGCGGCGATCGAATCGTGGTTCGAGGATGCGCTGGAGAAGACGACGCGGTTCGAACTGGTTCTGTAGGACTGGCAGCCGGCCATGATGGGGCGGTTCGTTGCTCCTCCCCGTCATGGCCAGGCTTGTCCCGGCCAAAATATCTGACCGGCGGTGGACGGAAAATTCCACTGCCCCAACGAGGACCTGGAGCGGGATGACATCGCTTTCGCTCAGCCATCCTGTTCCAGGTGTTTGTTTGATCGCGTGATTCGCCTCAGGTCATCACGCTCGTTGTTGATCGCGTGATCCGGCGATTCCGCCTCCGGTCATCACGCTCTAAACCGGTTCACCATACACCTCGACCTCATCGAGATGAAAATAGTCGGACGTCGTCAGACTAAGCCGTATGTAACGAAATGGCTGCTCCTGAGGTACCGTGACGACCAGCGGTTTGCCGTCGGCGCCGAAGAGTTCGCTGCCCGTTCTGTCGGCCAGTGTTGTCCAATGGACGTCGTCGCTGCTCGCCGCAATGCGAAGCGGCGCACTGCGGTGCAGGACAAACGTGTTGTCGATACGATTGTAGATATGGATTTCTGCGATCCGGTGTAACGACAGCAGATCGACGGACCACCATGGCTCCGGCTCGAATTCGGTATGAAACCCATAAGTCCCTGTCCGCAGCCCGTTATTCGCTCCGTCGATGACGCGGCCCTGCGCCGGTTCCACATTGTCGCCGGGGATGTAGACCGAGCTCTGAAACGATGGTTTCAGGAAGGCGACATTCGGAAAAGAGGGGGCGCCGAAGGGCGGCAGGACGCTCCACCTCATGGCCGGGGCAACGATGTGCCACCAATACGAAGCCAGGTATGTGTCATAGACGGCATTGTCCCGCTCCAGGATCGTCTTGTAGCCGCCATCTTCATAAAGCCTGCGCATGATATCGCCATTGTCGAACCCGCCGCGCCGCCAGCGCCGCAGAAAATCCTCCTCCGACCGGAACTGGAAATGGGCGATATAGGCGCGGTTCATCGCCGCCTCATGGAAGCCCGGGCGTTTGACGAACGGAAACGCGGTGTTGGGAAAATTGCTGGCATAGCCATCCATCGGCGTGCCCAGCACATCGGCACAGCGCAGCCCGTCCAGCAGGTAATTGTCGAGGAAGTGGTGGAAAGCGCCGCAGCCGCTCAGATACCCAAGGCGGACCGCAGCAGCATCCACGGCGGCGGAGCGGCAGAGATGCTTGGTATGGACGTCAAGCCGATCGGCGTGCCTGACATGGGACAGCAATGTCTGGCCGGACGCCCGTGTCACCCGTCCGCAATGACCGTAATTCAGCCAGTTGAAGTAAAGGCAGTCGACGCCGCCGGTATAGCCGCGCATGAACGCTGCGACGTTGTTGATCCCTTTGAAGACGAAGAACTCGTCGATATCCAGGAACGAAAACCATTCCGTTTCGGCTTTGAACGTCTCCAGGAAATGCAGATACATTTCCATCTGCTGCCCCACCACGGGCCAGTGGCGGAACGTGATGAACGGGTCCGGGCCGATCACCCAGGGCGCGACGGCCCTGAACAGCGGCTCCGGATCGTCGTCGTTCGAATAGAGGTAGATATGCTCAAATCCGATCGAGCGGTGATAGGCCACCCACTCCTGGATCACGGTTTCTTCCCAGCGGGCGCAAGCAACCAGCGCAAAGCGGTATCTGGGCATCAATCCGTCCAAAGTGAAAACGACCCGCCGCCACGCTTTCGATCATGCAGGCGAAAACCATCTTACAGCGGTCGGCGTGACAGGCGAAGGTGATTTTCCGGCCCATCGCAGCAGGTGCGCCTCAGGGCAGATCGATCCAGGACAGATGGCCGCCCTTCCCTGCGCCGGTGTCGAGGAACACCGCAAGGCCGCCCAGCGCGCCGTGGCGCAAATAGGGTCGGCCGTCGTGGCTGCGGCAGTCATGACCGCAATAGACCGTCAGGCCCGCCGGAATACGGTCCACCCAGCGCAGGCTGCGCTCGGGATAGCCATCAGCCTGGGTGCGCCCCGTCGGTTCCCCGTACAGAGCGCGTGCCACGGGCCCCTGCGGGCGGCCAATGCCGGACGGGGCGGGTTGGTCCAGCATCGCCGTGTGGAAGCCGCCATGCACGAACAGGGTCTGGCCGTGGCGCACCCAGGCGGGCGCCTGTGCGATCAGCCGCAGGGCACGCGCTTTCAGCCCGTCATCCATCTGCTCGATCGTCGCGTGCACCGCGGCGTCTGTTCGCACCGCCTCTCCGGACAGCACCCGCGCCAGCTTGAGCTCATGATTGCCCAGTACGAACAGGCCCCGACCGGCTTCCACGAGGTCGAACATCGTGCGCATCGTCGCGGCGCTATCGCGTCCGTGATCCATCAGGTCGCCCAACTGCACGATGAACCGGTCGGTCGCGATGGCGTAGCTGAACCCGTTGATGTCGCCGTGTACATCGCCCACGACACGGATGTTCACGCCGGCGGGAATGGTTGGGGCGCTGATCGGGATGGCGGTTTGCGTCTCCGCCGCCGTGACGTCGCCATAAGACACCACATCCCGCAGGGCGCCGTTCGACGTCAGGGGTCTCGATATCGCGCCGGCCGAAACCGCGCCGTGTGGGGCCGCGTCTATCTTCATCGCCGTATACGACAGATAGGTTGTTCCTATTCGCTCCGCCAGGCAACAGGCTGCGATGGGCGCAGGTCACGGCCGCCGGATTGCCGCATAGGCTGCCAGTGCCCTCTCCCGCCCCGCTGCGAGGTCGACCAGGGGCCAGGGATAGGTCTTGCCCAGTTCTACCCCAGCGCCGGCGAGATCGGCAGCGGCGGCGTCCCACGGTGCATGAATTGTCGTGCAGGCGGCTCTGTGGTTTCTTTCCAAGAACCACCGCACGATGTCGCCCCCTAAGACCCCCCGGTCTCCAGACCCAGATAGATCCGCTGCACATCGCGGTCGTCGGCCAGTTTCGCCGCCGGTCCTTCCAGCACCGTTTTGCCGGTCTGAAGCACATACGCGTAGTCGGCGACCTCCAGCGCCAGTTCGACCGCCTGCTCCGCCAGCAGCATGGTCAGCCCCTCGCGCTTCAGCTTCGCCAGGGTCTCATACATCGATTCCACCACCGCCGGCGCCAGCCCGAGGCTGGGTTCGTCCAACATCAGCAGCTTCGGATCGCTCATCAGCGCCCGTCCCGTGGCGAGCATCTGCCGCTCGCCGCCCGACAGCGTGCCTGAGCGCTGCTTGCGCCGTTCCGCCAGACGCGGGAACAGCGAGAAGACACGCTCCAGCAGCGCCGGGACGCGGGACTTGTCGCGCAACACCGTGGCCCCAAGCCTCAGGTTCTGTTCGACCGTCTGTTGCACGAACAGCCGCCAGCCCTCCGGCGCCAGAGCCAGGCCTTTTGCCACGATGGCATGTGCCGGCTTGCCGGCGATTGGGGCCCCCTGCCACGTGATGGCGCCTCCGGCGGGGGGCACCAGCCCGGCAATGGCATTCAACGTCGTCGTCTTGCCCGCGCCGTTCGAGCCCAGCAGCGCCACGATCGAGCCGGCGGGGACGTTCAGCGATACGTCCGCCACGCCCACCAGGTCGCCGTAACGCACCAACAGGTTGGCGACCGTCAGGACGTTTGTTCCCGCTGGTGATCCCGCTGGCACCGTCACATCCGCACCCGCTTCATGTGATGCCCCAGATAGGCGGCGACCACCGCCGGATCGTCGACCACCGAGCGGGGCGCACCGCGGGCGATCACCTTGCCCTGGTGGAACACCACCGCGCGTTCGGCCAGCGAGAGGATGACCTCCATGATGTGCTCGACGATGATGATCGTGATCCCCTGCCCTTTGATGCGCCGGACGAGTTCGATCGCAAGGCGCACCTCGGCCGGGGTAAGGCCCGCCAGTGCTTCATCCAGCAGCAGCAGCTTCGGTTCGGTCGCCAGTGCCCGCGCGATCTCCAGCCGCTTGCGGCCGGGGGTGCCGAGCGAGCGAGCGGGGGAATCGGCAAGGTGGTCGAGGCCGGTGAATTCCAGCACCTGACGGGATTTATCCAGCGCATCGCTTCGGTGCGGGTGGCGCAGGAAGGCGCCGACCATGACGTTCTGCACCACCGTCATGTCCTCGAACGTCACCGGCACCTGGAAGGTGCGCGCCATGCCCAGGCGGGCATGTGCCTCAGGTGTCGCTCGGGTGACGTCCTGACCGAGGAACTTGATCGTGCCGGAGGTCGGCTCCGCATCACCGGCGAGGCAGTTGAAGAACGTGCTTTTGCCCGCGCCGTTGGGGCCGATCAGCCCGACGATCTCGCCTTCCTCGATGGCAATATCCGCGCCATCCACCGCGCGGAAAGCGCCGAAGGCCTTGACGATGTCGTGTGCTTCAAGAAACACGTGCCTGCCTCCGGTGCACAATGCTGTTCCAGAGTGCGGCGACGCCGCCGGGCTGGAAGCGGGCGATCAGCAGGATGATCGCGCCATAGACGATGAAGGTGATGCCGGTGCCGCTGCCGCCGAACATGGCGTTGGTGGTCTCCTCCAGCGGGATCAGGATGACGGCGCCGATCAGCGGGCCGTAGAGGCTGCCGGCGCCGCCGAGGGCCGCGACGATCAGCATCTTTACTGAGATCAGGATGCCCAGAGTGCTGTCAGGATCGGCGAACCCGACCATGACGGCATAAAGCGAGCCGGCGAGCGATGTGAATCCCGCCGACAGCAGCAGCGCATACAGCTTGTAGCGCAGCACCGGTACGCCGAGGGAGCGGGCAGCGCGGTCGCCGCCGCGGATGGCGGCGAGGTAATAGCCCATGCGGCTGCGCTGCAAATGCCAGGTCAGCGCCAGCAGCACGATCAGCACGGTCAGGAAGAGATAGTGGTAAGGCACCGGGCTGATGAACGACAGGTCCCAGACCGACCGCGGAACCGGCGGGCCCATCAGCCCGACCGCCGCGCCAACCAGCGGCCAGTTGGAAGCCAGGATGCGGATCAGCTCCGCCGCGGCGATCGTCGCCATGGAGAAATAATGCCCGCGCAGCCGGAATGTCGGCGTGCCGACGACGGCCGAGATCGCCAGCGAGACCGCGATGCCAATCGGTGCCCCGGCAATCGGCGGCCAGCCGAACTGCGTAAACACGACCAGGGAGGCATAGGCCCCTGCCCCGAAATACACGGCATGGCCGACCGAGACCTGCCCGGCATAGCCGCCCAGCAGGTTCCATGCCGAGGCGGAGATGGCCGCCAGCAGCACCAGCGCACCAACGCGCTGCAGGAACACGTCCTGCACCATCAGTGGCCAGGCGGCGATCAGGGCGAAGCCGATAACGACTAAAGGCCACGTCTTGCGAGAAGCGTTGCGAGGGGCGGACATGCTCAGTTCGTCCCCAACAGGCCTTGTGGCCGCACCCACAGAACGACCAGAAACAGCGCGTAGACGACGACGTCCTGATAGACCGCGCCGATCAGATAGGCCGACAGCGCCTCGATCACGCCGATGCCCAGGCCGGCGATCAAAGCCCCCGGCACACTGCCGAAACCGCCCAGGCAGACAACCACGAAGGCGATCAGCGACAGCGACTCACCGACGGTGGGGGAGATGTAGAAGAACAGCGCGATCAGCGCCCCCGCAACGCCGGTGGAGGCCGCGCCGACGCCCCAGGCGATCGCCTGCATCCGGTCGGGCCGGATGCCCATCAGCATCGCGGCATTGCGGTCCTCGGCGACCGCCAGCAGGCGTGAGCCAAGCGCGGTGCGTGTCAGGACCAGATGCATGCCGATTGTAATGACAAGCGCCAGGACACCGCCCAGCAGTCGCGACGCCTCGATCCGCAGCCCGCCGATGTCGAACGTGCCGCCAACCAGTGTGTCCGGCAGGGAGACGAAATTGGCGGTGAAGGCCCAGAACGCGGCATAGCGCAGCACCAGCGCCAGCCCGAACGTGCCCAGGATCTGCGCCAGCATCGGGCCTTTGGCGATATGACGCACCAGTCCGAGATAGACGACGACCCCCAGCACGAACAGCAGCGCCGCCGCGCCGGGCACGAAAAAGACAGGCCCGAGCTTGAACAGTGAATAGGCGAAGAAGGCGGCGTACATTGCCAGCATGACGAAGTCGCCATGGGCAAAGTTGACGACGTTCATCATGCCCCAGATCAGGGTCAGGCCGGACGAGAACAGCGCGTAAACTGACCCCATCAGCAGGCCGCTGACCACCACCTGCAACAGGATCACCCGCTCAACCTCCCCGTAATCCGGGCTAGACCGTCTGAGACGTGCCCGGAATGAAATCGTTCTCGGACCCAATCGGGTCGTAGCGTATCGCAATCTGACCGACACGACGTCATCCGGCAAGCCATCGCGTTGGGTTGCAAACGGTCACGGCATACAGCACCGCGAAGCCTGATCCGGCGAGCTGGCGGAACCGATCCAGCGGCAGTGGTGGGACCGCTTCGGCATTGGTCAGCAGCACATAATCGAAGCCGCAAAGGTCCATGCCCAGCAGCCGCGTGCGGTCGGGCAGCTCCACGGCGCGCAGGGCCAGCGCTTTGTATGGCTCGCGGGTGCGGATCGGCTGCTGCGAGCCGTGGTCGAACTCGAACGGCCACCATGCCCGATGCTCGATCAGCGCCAGGGCACCGAGATTGGCGCTGAGGGTCACACCGTCGGACAGACGCAGCCAATGCGGATCGGCGGCCCAGTAGGCCGGTGCCTCGGCGGGGCTGGCCTCGGCCACCATGACGGTCTCGCCGGGACGCAGCGGCGCCAAGGCGTCGCGCATGGCGGCGAGGACCGGCCCCTGCGCGTGCCAACCGACGATCAGCACACCAAGCCGAAGGAGAAAGAGCGCCGCCACCACCGCCCCGGCGCCGATCCCGATCCCGCGTGGCCAGCGGTTCGGGACGAAGCCGGCGAACATCATGACCGCCAGCATCACGGCAAAGCGTGTGTCGAGCTGGAACGTGCCTTTCCAGGCATAAGGCGCGGCCGCGTAGACCACCACCAACCCCAGGAACGCGATGGCCGCCGGCGCCGGAAGCCGGCCACGGCGCAGCAGCAGCGCCACCACCGGGACGCCGAACGCCACCACGGTTCCCGCGCGATCCAGCCACGCGTCGTAGCCGGTGAAGGCGGCGCCAAGCTGCCGCACCTTGCCCATCGCGGGCAACCAGACCGCATCGCCACCGAGATCGGCGAGCGCGGAAGCCTCATACAATGCGGCCGGGATGGCGAAGACCATCAGTAGCACTGCGCCGCGCCGGACCGCCTCGCGCAAGCGAAACGGCCATAGACGGGCCAGTTCAGCCGACCCGATCAGCAGGCCGAAAAACACCAGCCCCATCAGGTGGCAGGCGAACAGCGCCGGCGCCCCGATCACCGCCAGAGCAATGGCCAGGGCCGGACGGGTTTCCCGCCAGGCCAGCCAGGCTCCTGCCAAAAGCAGCGCCAGACCGAGGCTAAGCTGGAAATTCAGGAAACCATAAAGCAGGCGCCCGCTATAGGCGGTGAGGCACGCCCCCAGCGACCACCAGGCAGCGCTCGGGCGTCCCGTCATTGCCCGCTGATAGGCGATCGCCCCCAGCACCGGCAGCAGCGCCGCGGCACCGATCACGGCTCGTCCCACGTCATGCACCGGCAGCCACCGCATCAACGGCGGCATCACGAGGTCGAGACCCAAATTTGGGATCACCGACCAACGCGCCGCATACGTGCGGCCCAGGACCGTATCGCCGGGCAACGCGGAGAGGACGAAGGCACGTGCAAGATGGTTGAGGTAGTCGCCCGTCGGCGGCACCTCGGTCACGAACAGGGGAAGAAGAAGCGCCAGAGCCAATGCCAGGACGGCGACGCCCCACGCTCTGTCCAGCCTCGCCAATCCGTCCCCCGTCCCGCACGCAGGCGACGAGAGATAGGCGAATTGCCGATTGGAGTCACGCGGCAGAACGAGCGGGCGGAGGCCGCAGCAGTGACAGCGTTCGGTTGCGGCCGACCGCCTGCTATAAGACCATGCAACGCCCCCATAATAGAACCCCGGATGAAAAAGCCTCGCTCCGAACCTGTCCCACACCCCGCCCGCCTGACCCGCCGCCAGGCCGCTGGCCTGCTGACGGGCGGCCTGACGCTCGTGACCCCGGTGCGGCCGGATGTCGCGACCGCGGTCGCCTATGGCGATGCTGCGATCGGTCCGCTCTGGAACGGCGCCGGACAGGCGCAAGCGACGAAGATGCCGAACCGCTTCGGCGTGGTGCTGCCGTCCAAGGGGAGCCCCGCTTTGCCGATCACCGTAGGCCTCGTCAAAGGCGTGCCGCAGGCCGAGGGGCGCGGGCCCTCATGAGCTGGATCCTGGGAGGTGAAGCACAAACTGCGCTGACCGAGGTAATGGCCTTGGCGCCAGCCAGCCTCACCGCCACCCCCAGCCAGGCGGCGCGCGTCAGGGAGGTGCGACGCCGGAGACGACGGAGCGGCGGATGGCGATCGACTGGGCGACCATGATGCAGATTCGCGAACAACTGGCCACCGAGTGGCGCCGCCGCAACCTGGCGAGAAGCTGATGCCGTCATCCCTCGCCGAGTTCGACCTGATTGCCCGGCATTTCCGCCCGCTTGCGGGGCCGGGTGCGCTCGACCTCAAGGACGATGCCGCCGTTCTGACCCCGCCTGCGGGCCGCGAACTGGTGCTGACGGTCGATGCGATGGTCGCCGGCGTGCATTTCCTGCCGGATGATCCGCCGGACCTGATCGGGCGCAAGCTGCTGCGGGTGAATCTTTCCGACCTGGCCGCCAAGGGGGCGACGCCGCTGGCCTATCTGATGACGGTCTCGGCGCCCAAGGACACGCCGGACGCCTGGTTTGCCGGCTTTGCCGCGGGCCTTGCACAGGATCAGGCGCAGTTTGGCGTCTCGCTGCTGGGCGGCGACACGACCTCCACGCCCGGGCCGACTGTCGCTGTCGCTGACCATCCTCGGCCATGTCGCGCCAGGAACCGCGGTGCACCGTATGGGCGCACGGGCCGGCGATGCGATCTGGGTGACCGGCACGATCGGCGACGGGGCGCTGGGCCTGCAGGTCGCGCGCGGCCGGCTGGCCGATCCGACCGGCCATCTGCTGGACCGCTATCGCCTGCCGCAGCCGCGCGTCGGCCTGGCGCTGTCCGGTATCGCCTCGGCGGCGATGGATGTCTCCGACGGGTTGGTCCAGGACCTTGGACATATTTGCCGCGCGAGCGATGTCGGCGCGGTGCTGGAGGCGGATGCAGTGCCCCTGTCGGATGCCGCGCGCGCAGCGGGGCCTGACTGGCTGGTCACCTGCCTGACCGGCGGCGACGATTATGAGGTGCTGATGGCGGTCCCGCCCGGGCGGGAAGCTGCTCTTCTGGCCGCTGCCGCAAGCGCGGGCATAGCGGTCACGCGCGTGGGGCACTTCACGTCCGGACCGCGCAGAGGTCATGGTGCGACGTGCCAGCGGAGAAACCCTTGCTCTGAAAAAGGGGGGCTGGAGTCACTTCTAGCAGGAAACGGACGTCCAAGAGCATGAACAAGAATGTCTGGTTGCTCTTCGCCTGCCAGGCGCTGATGAATGCCGTGATGTCCGGCCAGACGGTCATGGCGTCGCTGATCGGCTACAAACTTTCGGGCACCGCGCTGAATACGCTGCCGATGGCGATCCAGATGATCGCGGTCATGAGCGCGTCGGTCGTGGCCGGCTATGCCTTCCCACGGCTGGGCCGGCGCGGCGGGTTCTGGCTGGGCTGCGGGATCATGATGATGCGGCAGCCTGACCTTCGCGGCCGGCATCTATCTGCGCAACTTTCCCGCTCTACTGCCTGGGTGCGGTGCCCGGCGGGGCTCGGCTTCGGCATCTCCCAGCATCTCCGCTTCGCCGCGGCCGAGGTCGCCGACCAGGCCGCCAAGGCTCGGGCGATCTCCCTGGTGCTGGCTGGCGGCGTGCTGGCTGCGATCGTCGGGCCGGAGATGGTGAAGCGCACCAATGCGGTGATCGGGGACTATCCGTTCCTCGCGACCTATCTGTATCTGCCGGTGCTGCCGGTGATCACCTCGATCCTGCTGTGCTTCGTGCAGGTGCCCCCGGCGCAGCGGAAGGTGGTCGTGCCGATCCCGTTCCGAGCGATCATTGCCCGGCCGGATTTCGTTGCGGCGGTGGTCAGTTCGCTGGTGGGCTACGGGACGATGAACCTCGTGATGGCCTCGACGCCGCTGCAGATGCTGCTGTGCGGCTACGGCGTGGCGGCGAGCGCGGACGTGATCCGCGCGCACTCGGTGGCGATGTATTCGCCGGGGTTCGTGACCGGGCGGCTGATCCAGAAGTTCGGTGTGCATCGGATCATCATGGTGGGCGGCGTGCTGACGCTGGCCTGCGTGTTCATCAACATCTATCAACCGCCGCTCGTCAGCACCTTCATGGTCGCGCTGGCGCTGCTGGGCGTGGGATGGAATTTCATGTTCGTTGGCGGCACCACGCTGCTGACCACGTCGCACAGCGCCGAGGAGCGGGTGCGCGTGCAGGCGACGCATGATTTCATCGTCTTCGGCGGCGTGGCGATGACGGCGGTGACCTCCGGCGCGATCCAGGCGACCGCTGGGTGGGACGCGCTGAATCTGACGGTCGTCCCACCGGTGCTGATCGCCTTCCTGGTGGTCGGATGGCACTGGGTCGTTCGTGCGCGTTCGGGTGTCGGGACGGTATCCGCCGCGGTTCGGTAGACTTATACCCGAACGAACCATCGAACGGCATCGCCAGGGCCCGGAACGGGCGGTTCACCCCTTGGGATAAGGGGACAGCCCTGCAATTTCCACACGGCCGCACCGAGCCGGTCAGGCCCGGTCAATCCAATCTACCAGGGCGTCCCTCACCCGTTGCACCACCGGCGGCCCAGTCCCCCTTGGTCGTCTTGCCGGAAGATGCGCATCGTCGGATACCACGGCGTATCCTCCCGCTCCTGCAGCCAACGCCAGCACGTATCGAACCGGTTGAGCATCCACACCGGCCGGCCCAGCGCGCCGGCCAGATGCGCCACCGCCGTGTCCACAGCGATGACCAGATCGAGCCCGGCAATCAGCTCCGCCGTGTCGTTCCACTCCGTCAGGCGGTCGGAGACATCGATCAGCCCGTCGTGACCAGCCATCTGGCGCGCCGGCGGACCAAGCTGCAGCGAGACGAAGCTGCATCCCGGCACCGTCAGCAGCGGTGCCATGTCGGCCAGCCGCATGGAGCGGCGCTTGTCGATCGCTACGGCGTGCGGCTGTTCGGTGCGGGACTTGCCGGCCCAGACCAAGCCGACCTTCAGCCCCGGCAGCGTCCCCAGGAACGAGTCCCAGGATGACGGATCGGCGCGCAGATAGAAGCGCGGGCCCGGCACCGTCTCCAGCGTGGTCTTGAACGCAAACGGCAGGCTCATCAGCGGGCAGTGGTAGTCAAAGACAGGGATGTCCCCGTCTTCTTCCGAAAGCACCTCGGCGACGCCATCCAGCGTCCGCATCAGACGTTGCAGCGGCTTCGGCACCACCAGAACGACCCGCCCGCCCGCGGCGGCGACCATCGGTGCGTAGCGGCAGAATTGCAGCACGTCGCCAAACCCCTGTTCGGCGTAGAGCAGCACGGTTTCTCCGTTCAGTTTCTGACCGATCCAGCGCGGCTTGTGCAGCGGCGGCAAAGGCTGGCCCATGGATTCGACGACCCAGCGCGACTCGTATTCGCTCCAGCCTTCCTCCAGCCGCCCCATCAGCAGCAGGGCCAGCGCGCGGTTGGCGTGCGCCTCGGCATAGGTGGGCGACACCGCCAGGGCTGCACGGCAATGCGCCTCGGCATCCTGCGGCCTTCCCTGCTCCATCATCGCCAGCGACAGGTTCGTCTTCACGCGCGCCGGATCGACGCCAAGGTTCTCGGCTTCCAGGTAACAGGTGACGGCGTCATCGATATCGTTGGCAAGTTGCCGAGTGGAGCCCAGATTGAGCATCGCGTTGCCATGCCTGGGCGCCAGCCGCAGCGACGCGCGGAAACACGCCTCGGCTTCGGGGATGTTGCCCAGCGTGTAATGCACGATCCCCAGATTGTTCAACGCATCGGCATTGTCGGGATCGAGGCGCAGGGCCTGACGCACGTGGACAAGGGCTTCCTCGGGGCGCTTCTGGCCGATAGCCACGAGACCGAGGTTCATCCAGCCCTCCTTCAGGTCCGGGTCGATGGCAACGGCGGCGCGATAGGCCGCCTCCGCCTCCTGCATCCGGCCCTGGCAATGGAGGTCAAACCCTTTGGTGTGTTCGGCGACTGCCGCGTCTATGTAGCTCATGCAGCCGCAAGTTGTGCGGACTTATATCCTAGACAAGACCTCATCGTGGAATTTTTTCATGTCCGCGGCGGATTTCTCCGCCTCCCGTCCCTCGAAGTCGAAATCGATCGCCGGTGACGCCGATGTCTTTCAGCGCGGCGATGTCCTCGATCGTGTTGGCAACCGTGCCGGTGAACAGCTTGCGATTGCCGTCGGAAGCGAGCGGTGCGGGATGGCCGTGACGCTTGACGCGGTAGACGATGCCCATTTTGGCGGGATCGCGGCCGGCGGCCTCGGTCATCGTCGCGCATCTTGGCGATGCCCGCCTTCAGCCGCGGCAGCGTGTCCAGCAGATGCGCATTGTTGCGTGCCGATCGGATACCAGGCATCGCCGACCCGCGCCGCTCGGCGCATCGAGGGGCCGCTCTCGCCGCCGACCCAGATCGGCGGGTACGGCTTCTGGAGCGGCTTCGGATCGGTCAGCAGTCCGTCGATATTGGTATATTTTCCGTGGAAGCTCGGCCGCGGTCTGCGTCCAGATCGCGCGCATCGCATCCATGAACTCGTCGGTCACCGCGCCGCGTTCGGCAAACGGCGTGGTGCCGACGGCCTCGAGCTCCACCTGCAGCCAGCCGGCGCCGATGCCGACGACGAGGCGCCCGCCGGACAGCACGTCGATCGTGGAAAGCGTCTTGGCGGCCAGGACGGCGGGACGATGCGGCACCACCATCACGGCGAGTACTATGCGGATCTTGCTGGTCTTCGCGGCGACCCAGGCGGCGGTGGTCAACTGCTCGACACGGTGGCCGGGGTCGGGCGTATAGAACTCGCCGCTCGTCGAATACGGATAGCCCGGCGTCGCGGTGTCTGGCAGCGCGATATGGTCGGTCAGCGTCAGATAGGCGAAGCCCAGGGCCTCTCCGAGCTGGGCGATGTTTGCCATCGTTTCGGCGGTGGCCATTGGGCCGCTGATGGGCAGGTTGAAGCCGATTTCCATGGTTTCCTCGTAATCCTCGTTGCCGGCAGCAAGCCGGGCCGGACCGTGCGTGTCAACCGAACCGGATTACGTTGCCTCGGGCCGGGACGCAGGTCGCTTTACGCCCGATTGTGTGACGCCGTGCATCGCCGTGGTCGGTGCATGCCGTGGCGCTTAACTGCCAGCGTGGACGGCGGATGTCGCAAATCCGTCCGCATCGTTTCTCGCGTGACGGTATAGGCTTGCCGCCAGGTAGCCTAGTCCATTCAGCCTACTTTTATCGCCTGGTCGATTTCCATAAATTGCAAGTCGCAACCAGCCTTCTTAAGTCGTGTCGAGACAGTCATGTATTGTACGATACCTTACAAATGAGTATGTTTATACATTCTATCCCTTCGGATACAAAACGGACAGCGCGTGCCAGCCACGACCTGTTGATATTGCGGTCGCAGGGTCAGCGTAGGCCCATGAACATGTCAATTCTGACCTGCCGCCTTCGTCGGATTGTCGAAATGCCTGCCGGAGGCAGCACAAAGACAAACCGATCCGGCATCGTGCGCATGGTCGGCGCCGCGATCGGGGGGCTGCTGCTGGATGCACTCCATTTTCCGGCGGCGGCCGCATCGGCGCAGAGCGGGGCGGACCGTTATTATTTTACCTATGAAATGGAATTGTATCTGCGTCAGTTCGTGCAGTGGATACTGGTCGGCATCGATTCGACGCTCCACGCCTATCATCTGGATGCGAACCAACTTTACGAGATCGTACTGACACTTTTCGTCCTCGCCATTTTCGCGTGCCTCATGGTCAAGGCCTTCACGCTCGGCAAGCTGGCGGCCGAGCGGATGTCACGCGGCCGGTGACGCCATGAGTGACGGACGGATCGAAAGCCCGTCTTCCAACCCTGCTCCCCAGGCTGAACGGGCCGGCCGATCCGCCTTCGACATTCATTCGAATAGGTACCCGCATGGTCCCCCATGAAAGCCAGGTGATCGGAAAACCGTCGGAGAGGGCGGCGCAAATGGAAGACCTCACGCTGTTCGCGCCGAGCCGCAGCGACGACGATCAGAAAACGCAGGAAGACCTCGCGCCCGCCAAAGGGATCCTCGCCAGCCTTTTCATCGGCAGCGTCCTTTGGCTCGTGATTATCTACGTCTTGTCACGCGTGTAACCACGTTCCGCTTACAGGCACATAACGCCTGGCGGCTTCGCGCCTAAGGCAGTCCGGCTTACGCGGGCTGGACCTTAGTCACTGTCGCAGAGGCACCCATCTGTGGGGCCGGATTTCCGCTGAACGACGTGGTGATCGATCCACTCCGCGACCAGACGCCGAGCCTCATTGATCGAGGCTTCAGGATGGTGGATGCGGTAGAGCGCGGTGCAGGCCTGGAAGGCCGACATGTCGTCGGAGCCGATCTGTCGAAGCTCCTGATACGCCGTCACAACGGCCCGTTCGCACCGACGGGCTATCTGGCTTTCCTGCGGCCATCCCTGGGCCATCCGCAGCCACTCCCTAACTGAGAATCGTTCGCATCTAAAGGCCAGCTTAATCAGTCAGAGGCCGAACGGCAAGAACGCAATGTTCTCAAAATAGTGGCAGAGCTATGTTCATCCTTTCGGACCACGCTGCCGATAGGCCAATGCTTCGGCCACATGGATACGCCGGACGGCATCCGCGCCGGCAAGATCGGCGATGGTTCGCGCGACGCGCATGATGCGCGTGTAGCCGCGGGGCGAGAGGTGGAGCTTGTCCATGGCCTGCCCCAGAAGCGTCCTTCCGTCCGGTTGTAGCTGGATCAGGCTTCCGTCCGCCTCCGCGTTGTTCGGCGGGCCGTCCGCGCCGTAGCGGCCTTTCTGCACGGAACGCGCCCGCTGCACGCGTTCGGCAATCCGGGCGCTCGCCTCGCCCGGCGGCGCCAGTCCCAGTTCGGCGGCCGTAGCCGGCCGGACATCCACCGCCAGGTCGATCCGATCGAGCACCGGACCACTCACCCGATTCTGATAATCCTCCCCACATTTCGGCGCACGGCTGCATTCGCGGCCGCCTTCGCCCATGTAGCCGCAACGGCAAGGGTTCATCGCCGCGACAAGCTGGAACCGCGCCGGGTAGGTGATGTGGGCCGACGCGCGCGACACCGTCGTCTGCCCTGTTTCCATGGGCTGGCGCAGCGCCTCCAGCGCCTGGCGGGGGAATTCCGGCAGCTCGTCCAGGAACAGCACGCCGCGATGGGCCAGGCTGACCTCACCAGGGCGCGCGCGATGGCCGCCGCCGGACAGAGCGGCCTGGGACGCCGAATGGTGCGGTTCCCGGAACGGCGGGCGCATGACGAGGCGGCCGCCATCGAGCAGGCCCGCGACGCTGTGGATCATGCTGACTTCGAGCGCCGATTGCGGATCGAGATCGGGCAGCAGCCCCGGCAACCGCGCAGCGAGCATGGATTTGCCGGCGCCCGGCGGTCCCACCAGCAGCAGGTTGTGTCCCCCCGCCGCAGCGATCTCCACCGCTCGGCGTGCCGACTCCATACCTTTGACGTCGGCCATGTCCTTGCCGGCGGTGACATCGGCGACGCCGGCGGTGGATGGCGGGCTGAGGACCTGCGTGCCGCGAAAATGGTTGATGAGGGACAGCAGGTCCGGCGGCGCCAGCACGTCGATCTGCCCCGCCCAGGCGGCCTCACCGCCCTGCCCTGCCGGACAGATCAGGCCCCACTCGCGCGCCGAGGCGCCGATTGCCGCCGGCAGCACGCCCGTCACCTTGTTCAGCGATCCGTCCAGCGACAACTCCCCCAGGGCGGCATAGCCGGCGATCTCCTCGCGCGGCAGGATCTCCATCGCCGTCAGCATCGCCAGCGCCAATGGCAGATCGAAATGCGACCCTTCCTTCAGCAGGTCGGCGGGTTTGAGGTTGATCAGGATGCGCTTGGGCGGCATCGACAGGCCCATGGCGGAGAACGCGGCGCGCACCCGTTCCCGCGCCTCGGCGACCGCCTTGTCGGGCAGACCGACCAGGATCAGCGCCGGCGTGCCCTGCGCAAGCTGCACCTGCACTTCGACGGGTACCGCTTCGATTCCCGCGAACGCGAAGGTGTTGGCGACCGCCATGGTGGTGGATTGCGCGGGCTTGGACATGGCCGCACTCTCACGGCTATTGGTAAAGAAACTGGAAAAAAGGGTGCTTGCCCGATGCCGTTCGACGAAAGCGGCGGCCGCCCCGGTCGCCGACCTGGCCGCAATGTTCTCGGGGGGCCGCTTGGCCTCTGCTCCAACGAACCGATGACGGGGTTCTTCCGCAACGGCTGTTGCGACACCGCGCCTGAAGACATCGGCAGTCACACGGTGTGCGCGGTGATGACGGACGCGTTCCTGGCGTTCAGTGCGGCCGCCGGCAACGACCTGGCAACGCCCCGGCCAGAGTTCGGGTTCGCCGGCCTGAAGCCCGGCGACCGCTGGTGCCTGTGCGCGCCGCGCTGGCAGGAAGCGCTGGAGGCGAACGCCGCACCGAACGTGGTCCTGAAGTCGACCGAGGAAGGCGCGCTGCGGCACTGCAAGCTGGTCGACCTGACGCGCTACGCGATCGACCTCGCATAACAAGCCGCGGTCGGCGCGTCCGAGCGGCGAACATGCGCGGCGAGGTCGCTGAACGCCGGGTCAGGTGGCGGCCTGGCCACCCAGTACAGTCCGCAACTCATCCAATGCGGCCGGGTCCTCGATCGTCGGCGGCACCGGGGCGGTTTCGCCGTCGGCGATCTTGCGGATCCTGCCGCGCAGGATCTTGCCCGACCGCGTCTTCGGCAGCCGCGGCACCACCCGCGCATCCTTGAACGCCGCGACCGGACCGATGCGTTCGCGCACCAGCGCCACCAGTTCCGCTGCGATCTCTGCCTCCGGCCGGTTGACGCCGGCTTTCAGCACGACCAGCCCGATCGGCGTCTGCCCCTTGAGCTCATCCTTCGCGCCGATCACCGCGCATTCCGCGACGTCCGGATGCGACGCCAGCACCTCCTCCATCGAGCCGGTGGACAGCCGGTGGCCGGCGACGTTGATGATGTCGTCGGTGCGGCCCATCACCCAGACATCGCCGTCCGCGTCGACCACGCCGGCGTCGCCGGTGCGATACCAGCCGGGGAAGTCGGACGAGATAGGCGGTGCGGTAGCCCTCGTCGTTCTGCCACAGCGTCGGCCCGCATCCGGGCGGCAGCGGCAGGCGCAGCGACAGGTTGCCGGTCTGCCCGCGCGGCAGCACCTCGCCATCGTCGTCCAGCGCGTGCAGGTCATATCCCGGGCATGGCCGGCCGCCGGAGCCGGGCTTGAACGGGAACAGCCCGAACTGGCGGAAGCCGGCGGTGATCGGCCAGCCGGTCTCGGTCTGCCACCAGTGATCGACGACCGGCATGCCCAGCAGCTCGTGCGCCCAGATCGCGGTCGGCGGATCGCAGCGCTCGCCGGCCAGATACAGCGCCTCCAGGCTGGACAGATCATGCTGCTGCGCCAGCTTGCCCTCCGGGTCCTGCTGCTTGATCGCGCGCATCGCGGTCGGCGCGGTGAACAGCACCTTCACCTGGTGCTGCGCGCGATCACCCGCCAGAAGGCGCCGGCGTCCGGCGTGCCGACCGGCTTGCCCTCATACATGACGCGAGGTGCAGCCGCGCAGCAGCGGCGCGTAGACGATGTAGCTGTGGCCGACGACCCAGCCGACATCCGAGGCCGTCCACCAGACGTCGCCCGCCTCGATGCCGTAGATCATCTTCATCGAGTTCCACAGCGCGACGGCATGGCCGCCATTGTCGCGCACCACGCCTTTGGGGCGGCCCGTGGTGCCGGAGGTGTAGAGGATATACAGCGGATCGGTCGCCAGCACCGGCACGCAGCCATGCGGCTCGGCCGCCGCCACGGCTTCGCGGAAGTCGTGGTCGCGGCCGGCGACCATCGGCGCCTCGGCCTGCGGGCGCTGCAGGATCAGGCAGGCGTCCGGCTTGTGCGGCGACAACTGCGATCGCCACGTCCAGCAGCGGCTTGTATTTGACCACCCGTGCCCGGCTCCAGCCCGCAGGACGCCGAGACGATCACCTTCGGCTTGGCATCGGCGATGCGCGTGGACAGTTCCGCCGCCGCGAAGCCGCCGAACACCACCGAATGGACCGCGCCCGAGCCGCGCGCGAGGCCAGCATGGCGATCGCGGCCTCCGGCACCATCGGCATGTAGATCACCACCCGGTCGCCCCGGCCGACGCCCAGCGCGGCGAGGGCACCGGCGAGCTTGGCGGTCTCGGTCAGCGACCTCGGCATAGGTGAAGGTCACGATGCTGCCGGTCATCGGGCTGTCGTAGATCAGCGCCGACCTGCTCGCCGCGTCCGGCCTCCACGTGCCGGTCGAGGCAATTGTAGCAGGTGTTCAGCATCGCCGCCGGCGAACCATTGGCCGAAGGCGCCCATGCGCCGGGTCGAAGACCTTGTCCCAGCGCTTCGTCCAGGTGATGCCCTCGGCCTCCTGGGCCCAGAACGATGCAGGGTCGCGCATCCAGTCGCGCATAGGCCTCGGCGTAGGACTGGTGGCCTTGGTCATGCCGCGTTCCTTCCCTGTCTGGTGCGTTTCCCTGAAGCGTTTGTCCGGCCGGACCGTTCAGTGGTCAAGACAGACTTGCGCGCGTGGGCCGGGGATGGTTTCTGCGAGGCGGTCGACTCAGGAGGGAATGATGCAGATCAACGGTCTGGCCGCGCTGGTGACCGGCGGCGGCTCCGGTCTTGGCGCCGCGACGGCGCAGCATCTCGCCGGCCTCGGCTGCCCGCGTCGCGGTGGTCGATATCAACCAGGCGGCGGCCGAGGCGCATGGCGGCGAAGATCGGCGGCATCGGCATCGCGCTGCGACGTGGCCGACGCGGCCTCCGGCGAGGCCGCCTTCGCCGCGGCACGCGCCGCGCACGGGCCGGTGCGCATCCTGGTCAACTGCGCCGGGATCGGCACCGCCGGGCGTATCGTCGGTCGCGACGGTCCGACTGAAGCTGGAGGCGTTCGAGCGGGTCATCCGCATCAACCTGATCGGCAGCTTCAACATGCTGCGCCTCGCCGCCGCCGAGATGGCGGAAGCCGATCCGCTGGACGAAAACGAGCGCGGCGTGATCGTCAACACCGCCTCGATCGCGGCCTATGACGGTCAGGTCGGCCAGCCCGCCTATGCGGCCTCCAAGGGCGGCGTCGTCGGGATGACGCTGCCGGCCGCTCGCGAACTGGCCCGCGTCGGCGTGCGGGTGGTGACGATCGCGCCCGGCCTGTTCCACACGCCGATGGTCGACGGCCTGCCGCCGGAGGTGCAGGCCAGCCTGGGCGCCGGCATCCCGTTCCCGCCACGTCTGGGCCGGCCGTCGGAATACGCGGCGCTGGTCGAGCATATCGTCGCCAACCGGTTCCTGAACGGAGAGGTCATCCGCCTGGACGGCGCGCTGCGTATGCCGCCGCGGTAGAGCGGTTTCAGGCCATCCCGGGCCACGAGGCACGGTTTCTCGCCGCGCGTCCTCCGCTGATGGCCGGGACGAGCCCAACGCTGTCCGGTATGCATCTTGCCGATTGTCCGGTTGCCGATTGGCCGGTGCGGCGATCGGCTTGGGTGAAAGAAAACACGGAGCCGGCCCGCAAGCGGGCCTTGGACGGAGGATACGAAGGACACGGAGTCGTTGCAGCAGCGTCGCGGGGACAGGGTTCGACCGGCTGACTGCCGGAAGGGGCCATGTTTGCTGCCTTTGGCAGCCTGTACTGTCCCGGCGGACGCAGTGCGGTTTCGTAACGCGCGAAGCGCTCTGAAATGCTCAGCGTAAATCACGCCACAAAGCGGCCTGTATTCCAAAACCGCCGTGAAACAACGCCTCCGTGACCTCCGGCTTCCTCCGTCCAAGGCCCGCTTGCGGGCCGGCTCCGTGTTGAGGCTTTCGCGGAGTCGAAACAACTCCAGACTTGCAAATGTCGTACCGGACAGCCGTGGGTCAAGCCGGGCCATGACGGGTTTTTTCAGTCAGGTTGAAAACGCTCTAAATTGCGAATCGGGCGAAACCCGTCAGGCAAGGCTCTCGGAGCGAAGCACCTGCACCTGATCCAGGTGAAGGATGCCCTTATACGGCAGTTCCAGGCGCACGAAGCGGATCATCCGATCGACCGTGATGTCGAGCGGGTGTCCGTCCCAACCGCCGAAGGGTTCGCCCGCGTGGCGGCCGGCAAGGTACCAGTGGCGACCGTCAATGGACACATGGAGTTCGAGGCCGTTGGCCCGTGACGGAATTTCCATGCGGTTGAACACCAGGACGCGGCTGACCGGTTGTGGCGAGAGCAGGTCCACCATCCACCAGGGTCGGTCCTCCAGAAAGGTATGGAAGGAGAACTCGCCCGAAGGTGGCCCGGCGACCGCACCGGCGGCGTCGTTGGGCCGCAGGGACCACTCGGACAGTGAACTCTGCGCTGCCGGCTTGCCGAGAGCGAGGTTGCTGGCGTCAAGCCCCAGGAAACGGAGCCAGTCCGGATCGCCGAACCGGCGCAGTTGGGCCAGTGCACGTTGGCAGCCGGCATCGTCACCGGTTCGATACAGGTGACGATGGACCAACGGCAGCGCCCAGGCAACGGCGGCGTCGCGAAGGCGGCGCCGGTGAGGATGATCCTCGTCCAGCAGGACCGAAATCTCAGGCGTGTCCCTGATCAGCTTCGCCGCGAACCGCCGATGGTCAAGGATGGGATGGAGGAAGTCCTCATGGGTGAGGAATGGCAAGTCCTCCTCAGGGCGCGGCGGTGAGGTGTCGTAACAGCGGGTGGAACCGAGTTCGTGCAGCGGCGTCAGGCGGTAACCGGCCAGATGGAGTTCGGTCGCAATCGCCGCCTCGCAGAACGGCATCACGGTGGCCTCGCCGGCCTGCACCCGCGCGCCGGCAATGACGCGGCGATGATAGAGCGTGTGCGCCGCGCGGTTCGAAAAGACAGAGATGCAGGTCAGCCAGTTCCGGATATCCTCGGTGCGGTACCAGCCTTCGCAAGTATGGCGCCAGGGCCAATTCGGGATCGGGATCGGAATCGGTTCGCCAACGAAATCGACACCGCCCGCATCCAGGCGGGCGATCATCTCATCGAGCCCGACATTCACGGCGGCGTCGAATTCGATCATCAGGTAGTATTGGTAATCGGGGTAGCGCTGCGTGAAGAAGTGGAGCGGATAATCCGCGTTGTACCAGAATGATGGCGCCTTACCGATATGGACCAGACCGATCGTCCCGACCGAAGCGGCAGTAACGCGTACGATGCGGTCCTCGGGATGGGTGATGCCGTTGACCGGTCCATCCGTCTCATCGACCAGCACGAAGATGTCGCCGGTTTCGCAACGCTGCTTGAGCCGTTCTAGCTGACGCGTGCTGTAGTCGTCCCAGTAATGACATCTGAACAGGACGGCATAGGTCGGTGCCATGAATTGAGCCTGTCGCGGATCGCATGCCCCAATCGCAAGCGCATCTCACTAGGATGCTCGCATTCCGGCCTTGTCACCGTCAACGAGATGGTCACGCAACGGGATCGCACCGCACCAGTAAGAACGCCCGAGAAAGGATCGTCCTCGGACATGGGGCGTACCGAACTCACACGTTATCCGCCGGCTTCAGTCCGCCGCCCCGAGCACCACCGGCACCGCGGACGCCGCCCGCGACGCCGCCACCCAGCGCAGCGTGCCGACATGGGCGCAGATCGGGCATTTCGGCTGCCAGGTCGCCGGCTCTGCGCTGCAATTGGTGCACAGCCAATGCGGGTCTGACTCCGCGCCCGAGGCCGCACGCAACGCCGCACGCTGCGCCTGCCGCCCGGCTTCCGTATCGCCGTGCTGCTGTTCTTCCAGGTCCGCGGTCAGCAGATAGAGCCGCCGCTGGTTCGCGCCGTGGGCGCGCGCCGCCTCGATCTGCATCCTTGCCTCGCTGCTTATGCCGGCATCCAGGGCGCATTGCGCCACCAGAATCCGGCTTTCCGGATGCGTCGGGTTGCGTTCGGCCAGGCGCTTGGCGGCCTGCAGGCGGGCCAGCTTGTCGACGTCCTGTGCCAGGAAAAGTTCGGCCAGATCGGGATGCGGCGCCTTCGCCCAAGCATCCAGGAGTGTTGTCCGCGCCCGATTCTCCTGCCCCGCCAGCCGCAGCCGGCGCACATAGGCAACGGTCGCCGGCGAGAAGGTCGGGTCCTCTTTCCAGGCCAGCCGCGCATAATCGAGCGCGCGCTTCGGATTGGTCTCGGCATCCGCCGCGGCGATATAATAGACGACGCGGCGCGGATCGGATCCGATCAGTTCCAGCGCATCCGCCCAATTATCGGTCTGCAAGGCGAGTTCGGCACGCTGCTGACGCAGCCAGGCAGTGCCGGGATGGGCGAGTTCCGCCTTGCGCGCAAGCGCCGTCGCCTCCGCCCAGTCACGCCGATCGATGGCCTGGCGCAGCAGGCCGCGATAGCCGAGGAAACTGCCCTCCGGCTGCTTGGTCAGCGCGCGGAAGGCTTCCTCCGCCTCGTCCTCACGCCCGTCCAGCCGTCCGGCCTCGGCGACCAGCAGCAGGGTCTGAGGATTGTCGCCCAGCAGGCGCCGGGCGCGGCGGGCGGATTTGCGCGCCTCGGCCTCCTCACCGGCGGCGAGCGCCACCAGAACGCGGTTCAGCGCCCGCTGGCCGATGCGCATCCGGTGATTCTGCCGCCAGCGCGCCGTGCTGCCGGGGATCATCCGGACCCCGGCCACCAGGCGCAGGAGGACTATCAGCACCAGCACCAGGATGACCGCCGCCAGTATGGCGACCGGCAGCGAAGTCTGGATGTCATACGCACCAAAGGATACCGCCACCTGCCCACCGATCCCGGCGAGGTACCAGGCGATCGCGATGACGACGATGGCGACGCCGAGGGCGACCAGCAGCCGGCGCATTACGCCTGCCCCGCCATCGATGCCAGCGCCGCTCGGGCGGCCAGCAGCGACTGGGCGTCAGCCAGCCAGCCCGCCATCGCCTTTTTCGGCGCGTCCGCAAGCTGCGACAGCGCCGCCACCGCCTTGCCGAGGTCGCCGGCGTCCAGCGCCGTCTGCGCCGCCGCCAGCGCGGCCGCGGATTGGTTGCCGACCACGACCTCATTGCCGCGACGGACCGTCACCAGCGCCTGCGCCTTTTCCCAGACGCGATCGGCAAACGGCGCCTGCGCCGGAACGGGTTGCTCTGCCGCCAGGGCTGCGCGCTGCGCCGCAGGGAACGAGAGCCTCAACTGCGCCTCGGTCGGCGGCGGCGTAAGGGCGTATTTTGTCAGAGCCGGTGGCGCACCGATCAGGTCGCCGACCGGCTTGCCTGCATTCAGCGCCAGCACCGCGTCCTGGAGCCGCGCGACTTTCGCCACCCGCGCCTGGACCGCGGCGGCGCTGTTCTCCGCAGCCTCCAGCCGCGCGACGCGGGCCGACAGCGCGTCGGTCGCCTGTTTCGAGTCATCCTGTCCCGTCTGCAGCCGCGCAGTCAGGCCTTCGATCCGGCCGGCCATCACGTCCAGCCGCTGCGCCACCTGGGCGGGATCGGCATTTTGCCGCGCCTCCAGCGCGTCGACGCGCGCGGCCAGCTTGGCGACATCGGCCGGCGAAGCGGCGGGCGGCGGAACCGGCCGCGCCTCCAACTGGCGCAGCCGCGCATCCAGCGACGCGATCCGCTGGTCGGCATCGCGCACCTGTGGCGGCACGGACGGGTTCAGCCAGACGATGACAAGGCCGATGAGGAGAATGACAAATCCGATGGCGGACAGCGCGGGCAGCAGATCCCGGCTGGTGACCGGTCTCCGCGTATGCCCCGTGGGGACTGCGCCAGGAGGCACGTCCACGGCGGGCGCGCGTCCATCTCCGGCGCGTCCGCATGGGTCGCCTCCGGGGATGGTGGCGCCCCGGTCACCGTCTCCGGCGTGTGGCCGGCGGACGCCGGTCCGGTGGTCTCCGGGGTCGGGATCTTGTCACTCTTTTCACTCATTGCAGTAGCACCAGCATGGCGTCCTGGTTAGGCCGAGCGGCGATACGGATATGCCGCCAAGGGAGGGCGCTTAATGCCATGGCTGTTCGCTCGCTGATAGACACCGCTTCGATAGCGGCGAGCGTTTCCACAACCCCGGCATCGCGCGCCAGGCGGACGAACTGACGGGCGGTTTCGGCCGAGAAGAACAGCGCCCAGCGGATTTTCCCGGCTTGCAAGGCCGTGACAGCATTCTCCGGCAACGCTGCAATGGGTTCGGCCTGGTAGGCAACGCGGCGAAGGACCCGCCAGCCGCGGGCACGCAGGGCGGCGGACAGCGCTCCCCCCTGGCCGCAGCCCACAGGTAAAAAAAGCGTCTGGTTCCGCGCGCCGATTGCCGCGTCGATCAGGGCCGGCAGGGCGGCGGCGTCCGCGTCCGCATCGATCACATGTTCGAATCCCGCCTCACGCGCGCGTCGCGCCGTGGCCGATCCGACGGCGAAGGCGGGCCGGGCGTGGCAGGCCGGCGGGCAGGCGGCTATGGCATTGCCGCTGGTCAGGACGGTCGCGGCGAATTCACCCGGCAGACGGATCGGACCGGCCGCCGGCACGATGGCCAGCACGGGCGCCACGACCGGCATCAACCCCAGCGCGGCGACATTGCGGCCGGTCTGGCAGGCGCCGGGCTCCGGCCTGGTGATCAGCACCCCGTCCACGTGATCACCCCGTCCACGTGATCACCCCGTCCATGCGATCACCCCGTCCACGCGATCACCCTTGCCAAACCGTCCCTGCCCGTCTTGATAACAGGTCTTGATAACGCGCTTTGGCCAGACGTGCCACGGGCTGGGTGCAGCAGCGGGAGACAGGATGATCGCTGGCGGGACACAGGTGAACGGATCGGCCCCCAAAGGTCATGCCCCCCAAGGTTATGCCCCCGCAGGTCGCGCCGTCCTGGGCATCGAGACCTCCTGCGACGAGACCGCCGCCGCCGTGCTCGATCTGAACGGACTTGTGCTGGCAGAGGCAGTGCTCAGCCAGTTCACCGACCATGCCCCCTATGGCGGCGTCGTGCCGGAGATCGCCGCTCGCGCTCATCTCCGCTATTTGCCCGCCCAGGTGACGCATGTGCTGGACACCGCCGGCGTGACACCGGCCGATCTGGCGGGCGTTGCAGCCACCACGGGACCCGGCCTGATCGGGGGCCTGATCGTCGGGTGCCAGTTCGGCAAGGGGCTGGCCCTCGGCGCCGGCAAGCCTTTCCTGGCGATCAACCATCTGGAAGCGCATGCGCTCACTGCCCGCCTGCCGGGACTGACCGAGGATGGTGCGCCCTTCCCCTATCTGCTGATGCTGCTGTCGGGCGGTCATTCGCAATGCATCGCGGTTCGCGGCGTGGGCGACTATGTCCGGCTGGGCGGCACCGTCGACGATGCCGCGGGTGAGGCGTTCGACAAGGTCGCCAAGCTGCTGGGCCTGGGTTGGCCGGGCGGTCCGGCGCTGGAGCGACTTGCTGCCGAAGGCAACCCCGGCGCTTTCCCACTGCCCCGTCCGATGCTGCGCCGGCCGGGCTGCGATTTCAGTTTCTCCGGCCTGAAGACGGCTGTGGCCCAGATCGCCGCGGCTGGCGTTGCGGACCAGCGGCGTGCCGACCTCGCCGCCAGCTTCCAGCGAGCCGTCACCGATGTGATGGCGGATCGCGCCGCCCATGCGATGGCGATGATGCGCGAACGCCACCCCGAGGCGAGGCTGCTGGTGGTCGCCGGCGGCGTGGCGGCAAATGCAGCGATCCGCGCCGCGCTGGCACGCACGGCCGAAGCGCATGGGTTCCGCATGGTCGCGCCGCCGCTGCGGCTCTGTTCCGACAATGCCGTGATGGTCGCCTGGGCCGGCATCGAGCGGCTGCGCCTCGGCGTGTCGGACGGGATGGAGGTCGCACCAAGACCGCGCTGGCCGCTGGCGGAGCTTAATCGTCCGACGGTGCCGGCATGAACTACCGTCATGCGTTCCACGCTGGCAATTTCGCAGATTGCTTCAAGCATGCACTCCTCGTCGCGCTGCTCGACAGTCTGACGCGGAAGCCGACACCGTTCTGTGTGATGGATACCCATGCCGGATCGGGCCGCTATGACCTGTCCGCCGACGCCGCTCGGCGGACCGAGGAAGCCCAGGGCGGCATCCTGCGTCTGCTGGCAAGCCGGGACGCCGCATCGCCGTTGGCATCATACCTGGATCTGATTGGCCGACTGGGGCTCTACCCCGGCTCGCCGCTGATCATCCGGACGCTGCTCCGCCCGGACGACCGCCTGATCTGCTGCGAGAAGCATCCCGAGGAGGCGGCTACGCTGAAACGCCTGTTCCACCATGACGGGCAGGTCGAGGTGCATGCCCGCTCCGGTTGGGAGGCGATGGGCGCCCTGCTGCCGCCGAAGCAGAAGCGCGGCCTTGTGTTCATCGACCCGCCGTTCGAGGAACGCGACGAGTTCGCCACGCTGGCTGCTGCCCTGAAGACCGGCCATGCGCGGTTCGGCCATGGCGTGTTCGCAGCCTGGTATCCGATCAAGCGCCTCGCGGCCGTGCATGGGTTCCATGCCGACATGAAAGCCGCAGGCATCCGCGACGTCATCGCCATAGACATGTGCCTGCGCGATCCCACCGAACCGGAGCGGATGAACGGCTGCGGCCTGTTGGTGATCAACCCGCCCTATCGCTTTGCGGAAACGGCTGCCACCCTGGCGCGGGCGGTGCTGGCCGGTCTTGGACCGGCAGAACCCGGCGCAGGCGTTCAACTGCTGCGAATTGCCGATGAATGAGGACCCCAAGGACAGGCCCGAGGACGACCCCAAGGACGACGCACAGGACGAACCCGAGGACGACCAATGAGTGACGTTCCGATGAGCGGCGGCGGACGCATCACCGTTGCAGGCGCCGGTGCCTGGGGGACGGCGCTGGCGATCCAGGCGCATCGCGCCGGCTGCACGGTGCAGCTCGTGGCGCGGCAGGCCGCGATGGCGCAGGCGATCAATACCGCGCGCACCAATCCGCGCCTGCCGGGCGTGGCGTTGCCGCCGGAGATCGCGGTGACCGATATACTGCCCGCGCAGAGCGACCTGCTGCTGTGGGTGGTGCCGGTACAGCATATGCGTGCCTCCCTGTTGCACTGGCGTCCGGCGGATGTGCCTGTCATGGTCTGCGCCAAGGGCGTCGAGCGAGGCACCAACCTTCTGCCGCTGGAGGTGCTGGCGGACGTCACCACGAACTGCCCCGGCGCCGTGCTCAGCGGCCCGAATTTCGCGCATGAGGTGGCGCGTGGCCTGCCGGCGGCGGCGGTGGTCGCCGCGGCAGATGCGACCCTGCGCGACCGGATCGCGACACGGCTGGCAACGGCGACGTTCCGGCTCTACGGCAACGACGATCCGATCGGCGCGCAGATCGGCGGGGCCGCCAAGAACGTGATCGCCATCGCCGCCGGCGCCGTGATGGGTGCAGGCCTGGGAGAGAATGCCCGCGCGGCCCTGGTCACCCGTGGGCTGGCCGAGTTGCGCCGGCTGGTCGAGGCCGTCGGCGGCAGAGCCGAGACGGTGATGGGCCTGTCCGGTCTCGGCGACCTGCTGCTGACCTGCACCGGACCGTCGAGCCGGAATTACGCGCTGGGGCACGCGCTCGGCACGGGCAAGAGCCTGGCCGAAACCCTCGCCGCCAGCGCGGGCGTGGTCGAGGGCGTCGCCACGGCCGAGGCCCTGCTGGCGCGCGCTGCGGGTGTCGATCTGCCGATTTGCCAGGCGGTGGCGGACGTGCTGGCTGGGCGCTGCTCTCTGGCCGACGCGATGCAAGGGCTGCTGGCGCGGCCAAGGCGGAATGAGTGAGCCCGTCGATAGTTGAGGCGGCACGGACTCGGGATCGGTGGTAGGACCGCGCCCCATGTGGTTGTCGGACGCAATGCGATCTTGTGCTGATGGGCCCTTCAAGGGGTGGCGGAGGCTGGAAAGAAACCACGGAGCAGCCGCTATGCGGCTTTCACGGAGGATGCACGGAGGGCCACGGAGCCGTTGTATCGGCGGAACCGGCACACCGTCTGGTTGGGTACTGGCCCTTTAGGTTTGATTTTAAGTTTCTTCCGGCCTCACCATCCATCTCCGAGCCGCCGGCTTCTCCACACCGGATCAGCAACGCCTCCGTGGCCCTTCGTGCATCCTCCGTGAGGTCGCAAAGCGACCGCTCCGTGGTTTCTTTTCCAATCCAAACCCGATCCCAGCCCCACCCCTCCCATGCTGAAGAACATCCTGACCGTCGGCGGCTGGACGCTGGCAAGCCGCATCCTCGGCTTCGCGCCGCGACATGCTGATCGCCGCGCTGATCGGCACCGGCCCGATCGCCGACGCGTTCTTCGTCGCGCTGAAACTGCCCAACCTGTTCCGCCGCCTGTTCGGCGAGGGCGCCTTCAACGCCGCCTTCATCCCCGAGTTCACCGGCATCCTCCACGCCGAAGGCCGCCCCGCCGCTCGGCAATTCGCCGAGGAAGCCTTCGCCGTCATGACCTTCTGGCTCTGCCTGATGACCATCGCGGGCGAGGTCTTCATGCCGCAGACTGATGCTGGTCCTCGCACCCGGATTTTCCGCGCGACCCGGCGAAATTCGCTCTCGCCGTCGACCTGTCGCGGATCACCTTTCCCTATCTGCTGCTGATCTGCCTCGCCGCCCTGGTCTCCGGCGTGCTGAACGGGCTGGAGCGTTTACCGCGGCCTCGGCGTCCTACGTGCTGTTCAACATCGTCTCGATCGCCTGCATGCTGTGGCTGACACCCTTCGTGCCGACGGTCGGCCACGCGCTGTCCTGGGGCGTCAGCTGTCTCGGGTGTCGCTGCAGCTTGGGTTTGCTGATGGTGGCGCTGCAGCGGCACGGGATGACGCTGCGCATCCCACGCCCGCGGCTGACGCCGCGGATGCGCCTGCTGATGCGGCGCATGGCGCCAGGCCTGGTCGGCGCCGGCGTGACGCAGCTCAATCTCGCGGTCGACGTGATCATCGCGAGCCTGTTGCCGCCCGGCACCGTGTCGGTGCTGTATTATGCCGACCGGGTGCAGCAATTGCCGCTGGGGGTGATCGGCACCGCGGTCGGCACGGCGCTGCTGCCGCGCTGTCGCGCCAGGTGCGCGGCGGCGAGGCGGCGACGGCGATCGGACACGCTGAACCGAGCGATCGAGTATGCGCTGTTTCTGACGTTGCCGGCGGCGCTGGCGCTGATCGTCTGCGCCTATCCGATCATCTCGGTGCTGTTCGGCCGCGGCGCGTTCGATGCGACGAGCGTGCTGTTTTCGTCGCAGTCGCTGGCGGCCTATGCGATCGGGCTGCCGGCCTTCGTCACGGTGAAGGTGCTGATGCCGGCGTTCTTCGCCCGTGGCGATACAGCGATGCCGGTGAAGATCGGCATCGTCTGCGTGGCGCTGAACCTGGGACTGAACCTCGCTGTTCATGGCCCCTCTGGCGCATATCGGACCGGCGCTGGCGACCAGCCTGGCGGCGATCGCCAATGTGCTGTGGCCTCGGCGCGATCCTCGTCCGGCGTGGGCATTTCGGCCCGATGCGCTGCTGTACCGGCGGGTGCTGGCGATGGCGGGCTCCTCGGTCGTCATGGCTGCCGTACTCTGGGGATGCGAGCCGCTGGTTGTTCGCCGCGCCGATGCACGGGGCCGTGCGCCTGGCCGCGCTGGGCGGCACTGATCGCGGCCGGCATGCTGGTTTACGGCATCGCTGCGCAACTGACCGGGGCTTATGATCTGCGCGAGGTCGGGCGTATGATGGCGCGCCGTCGCAAACGGCGCGCGCCAGTGGCGGCCCCAGTGGCGGCGGCGAAGACGACAACCAACGAGGTCTGAGTTCGATGCAGCGCGTTTTCTCCGGCATTCAGCCGTCCGGCATTCCCACCTTGGGCAATTACCTGGGCGCGATCCGCAACTGGGTCACGCTGCAGGACGACCACGACTGCATCTGGTGCGTCGTCGACCTGCACGCGATCACCGTCTGGCAGGACCCGACAGCAACTGCGCCAGCAGACGCGGGAGATGACGGCGGTGCTGCTGGCCTGCGGCATCGATCCGCGACGAAGCACATCCTGTTCCTGCAGTCCGCGGTGCGCGCCCATGCGCAGCTGGCCTGGATCTTCAACTGCGTGGCGCGGCTCGGCTGGCTCAACCGGATGACGCAGTTCAAGGACAAGGCCGGCAAGGACCGGGAAAACGCCTCGGCCGGGCTGTATGTCTATCCGAACCTGATGGCGGCCGACATCCTGGCCTATCACGCGACCGCGCGTGCCGGTCGGCGACGACCAGCGCCAGCATCTGGAACTGGCGAACGACATCGCGCAGAAGTTCAACCACGACTACGGCGTCGATTTCTTCCCGCAATATCGAGCCGCTGATCATGGGCCCGGCGCCGCGGGTCATGAGCCTGCGCGACGGCACGAAGAAGATGTCGAAGTCCGATCCGTCGGATCAGAGCCGGATCAACCTCAACGACGACGCCGACACGATCGCGCTGAAGATCCGCCGCGCGAAGACCGATCCCGGAGCCGCTGCCGTCCGAGCCGCACGGGCTGGAGAACCGGCCGGAGGCGCGCAACCTGGTCGGCATCTACGCCGCGCTGGACGGACACCGACCACGCCACGGTGCTGCGCGAGCACGGCGGCAAGGGGTTCGGCGCGTTCAAGGAGGTGCTGACCGCTCTGGTGGTCGAGAAGCTGACGCCGATCGCGGCCGAGACGACAGCGGCTGCTGGCTGATCCGGGCGGCGTCGATCGCGCGTGCTGCGCGACGGGGCCGGAGCGGGCGGCGGCGATCGCCGATCCGATCGTCGCGGAGGCCGAGCGGCTGGTCGGCTTCGTCGGCATGAGGGCCGAGTAGTCGCAGCGGAACAGAGGGGCCTCGCTGAACGATCTATGTAGGCGTCGCCCCGTCTGCGTGGCCGAGCGGTGAAATCAGTCAACGGTCAGCCCTTAGCTGACCCTTCCCCGTGGATGGTCGGCGAAGCAGGCTGTGCGAAAACTCGAACGCTATGCGACCAGTGAGAATGAATTTCTCCGCCTAATGGCGGCGGTAGCCCCTCATGTCATGGCTGGCCTTGTGCCACGGCTGCGCGGCACGTTTCTTGAGTCCTGGTTGCAATATTCCCTATGCGAATCACACGACATTGATTCTCATTGAGATTCCGACGTTTGCCGACGTCACCGGACCTCAGGAGATCAATGCCGTGCCAGCCCATCCTAACGTATTCGCCTCGATTTTGAAGCTCTTCCCGTGGGGGGAGTTCAACCAGGCGGTCAGGCAGCACGGCGCGAAGGCGGCTCGCTCCTTCAGCTATCGCAGCCAACTCGTCGCCATGATCTATGCGCAACTCGCCGGCGTCGGCAGTTCGCTGGCTCTCGAGGCCGAGATGGCCTCCCACGCCGATCGTCTGCAACCGCTCGGCATCACCGTGCCGCGTGCCAGGTACACTCCGCGATGCCAACCGCTACCGGTGTGCCCAGGTCTTCGCCGAGGTGCTGGCGACACTGATCGGCCGGGCCCAGCCCTTGCTTCGCAAGCAGATGGAGGGGGTCACCCACCTGATCGACAGCACCAGTATCCCGCTGAGCAGAGCCGCCGTTGGGCAAGCTTCGCCGCGTAGGCGCCAAGCTAGGGCGCATCGTCTCTCCCGACGTCGGTGGTGGGCTTGTGCCGGCCATCCACGCCTTTAGGCGGTTGATATTCCGCAAGTCGTGGGTGGCCGGCACAAGGCCGGCCATGACAGGGTTATGCATCCCGCCACATCGTCAGAAATATTTTCTCCGAACGCGCCTCTCGCCTGCGTTTTCGCACTGTCTGGAAGGCCGACCATCCACGGATTGGTCTCAACCGGCACCGCAAGGCGTGGATGATCAACCTTCCCCGACCACGACGGTAGAATCCAAAAACGGTCAGCCCGTTGGGCTCCCGGTCTGATATCTCGCGCGTCTCCGCGTCAGCCGCCGGCGCCCGTCAGGGTATCGTAGAGCAACTTGCAGTTCAGGATGAGGATGATCCCCGTCACGGCCCAGGCAAGGACCGTCGTCCCTCTACCGATCGCAAGGTTTCCCATTTTCTCTTTACTGGAAACGAACTGGACCAGGGGTATGGCGGCAAGCGGGAGCTGAATGGACAGGATGACCTGACTGAACACAATGAGCCTGTCAGCGCCTTTGTCGCCGTAAACCATGATCGCTATGACGACCGGCACAATGGCAAAACCACGGGTGATGAGCCGCCTCGCCCAGTGCGGAATCCGCAACCGCAGAAAGCCTTCCATGACGATCTGCCCGGCAAGCGTAGCGGTTACCGTGGAGTTGATGCCGGACGCCAGCAGCGCGACCGCAAAGAGAAACGAGGCAATTCCCAGACCCAGCAGGGGTGAGAGCAACCGGAAGGCCTCGCTGATATCGGCAACATCCTGGTGTCCGGTGGTGTGAAACGCGGTGGCGGCCACGATGAGAATTGCGGCGTTCACGAAGAGGGCCAGCATCAATGCGATGGTCGAGTTGATCGTCGCCCATTTGATCGCATCGCGCTTGCCGGCGTCGGTTCTCTCGTAGTTACGCGTTTGCACGATCGACGAGTGTAGATACAGATTATGCGGCATGACGGTTGCGCCGATGATGCCGATCGCCAGGTACAGCATCGCTGGATTGGTAACGATTTCGGGCGCAGGGATGAACATGCTGCCAAGCAGTTCCCGCACGGGCGGGGCCGCCGCCACGATCTGTATGATGAAGCAGACGAAGATGATGACGAGCATTCCGATGATAAAGGCCTCCAGGTAGCGGAAACCCTTGTTCATCAGGAAAAGCAGTAGAAGCGCGTCGAATCCCGCCAGTACTGCACCGACGATCAACGGGATATGAAACAAGAGCTGCAGGGCAATGGCGGTGCCGATCACCTCGGCCAGGTCGCATGCCATGATGGCCAGTTCGCAGGTGATCCAAAGGACGAAATTGACCGGCTTGGGATAGTAGGCCCGACAGGCCTGGGCAAGATCGCGTCCCGTCACCAGCCCCAGGCGCGCGGCGAGCGCCTGCAGCAGAATCGCCATCAGGTTGGAAAGCATGACGATGAAGAGCAGCGTGTAGCCATAGGACGCGCCACCGGCGAGATCGGTCGCCCAGTTGCCGGGATCCATATAACCGACCGACACCATGTAACCGGGTCCGATGAATGCAAACAGGCGCCGGAACCACGCCCCCGCCCTAGGGACATGAATAGTGCCATGGACCTCCGGCAGGCTCGGTTCCCTGTCATCGTCCAGCCACGAGAAGCGCGACCGCGATCGTGAGGACAACGCTGGCTGCATCTGGGACATCCGGGTCTCCAAGGCTTCACTTATGCGCTTAATACCATAAGATTACCCACGGGCGATCAATATGCAATAGGCTATAATATGTAGCATTGGCCGCCACGTCCCGGTGTGGCGCCCCAGTGCGGCGCCCCAGTGGCGCTGTGGCGCCCCATTGTGACGCATTGCATCTTTACAGAATGCAGGCGACAGACTTATAGCCGCAGCTATATTTGTTTCTGACGATTGGGGAGGTTTGCCATGAGTTAGCCGACCCGGACACCAGCCGCGATCTCCCGGGACGCGCCGTTGCCCGCCGCCGACACGCACTCCCGGGTGTTCGAGCATGCGCGCAAAGCGCGCCGCAGCGCCCTGCTTGAGGATTATATGGAACTCATCGCCGATCTCATCGAAGACGGGCAGGAAGCGCGCCAGGTCGATATCGCGGCCCGGTTTGGCGTGTCACAGCCGACTGTCGGGAAAATGCTCAAGCGGCTGGTGGCGGAAGGGCTTGCATCTCAGAAGCCGTATCGCGGCGTCTTCCTGACCGAAGCCGGCCAGGCAATCGCGCAAATGAGCCGCCAGCGCCACCAGATCGTCGAGGCATTCCTGCGTTCGTTGGGCGTGAGTGCTGAAACGGCAAGAATTGACGCCGAGGGCATCGAACATCACGTCAGCCTGGAAACGCTCGACGCCTTCAGGCGAGCGATGACGCGGACATGAGGGCCTGGTCGGACGTCACGGCAGTTGCGGGCCGGGTTCGGCTCTAACCCATCTTTGCCTGGCCAGCCAGTGATCGAATTCCAACAATTCCGACCGACCGGGGTCGGCTGATCGGAGCCGGCTGGCCGGGCGTTGCCGACGGAACCGGTGACCCTGCGTCGGAGTAGCACCCCTCGGAGGCGATCGATGCGGCCGTTTCCAACGGCTAGCGGTACCGGGCGGGCCAATGCACGTCTCCCATGCAAATCTGCAATTGCGAGTAATTCGCAACCCTGCTATTTGATCATGGCAGCTGAGGGACGCCCGTGTATATCTGCCTTTGCAATGCATTGACCGATGCCGACATCCGCCGCGCGACCGAGACTCACGGTGCCCGCCGTCCAGCAGAAGTCTTCGAGTATTGTGGCTGCCGAGCACAATGCGGCTCCTGCGTAAGGACGTTGTGCGGCATGGTGCGCGACGCACTGGGCACAGACCCAACAACGGCGTTTGCTGCCGCCTGACAGACAAGGCAAAATGTCCGGCTAATCTGATTCGGAGGCGGGCATGCTGCGGGATCCCAAAGTCGTCGAACATCTCAACACGGTGCTGACCAACGAACTGACGGCGATCAATCAGTATTTCCTGCACGCGCGTACGCTTCAGCACTGGGGCGTCACGCACCTGGGCAAGAAGGAATACGACGAATTGATCGAGGAGATGCGTCACGCCGACTGGCTCATCAAGCGTATCCTGTTCCTCAACGGCCTTCCCAATGTACAGCGGTTGAACCAGGTCATGGTCGGCCAGACGGTTGAGGAAATCCTCCGCGCCGATCTTCAACTTGAGGAAAAGGCGATGGAGGACCTGCGCGAAGGCATCGCCTATTGTGAATTGGTGCGTGATTACATCTCGCGCGACTTACTGCGGCAGATTCTCGACAATGAGGAAGAGCATGTCGACTTCCTCGACCGGCAATTCGACCTGATCAAGCAGATCGGGGTCGAACGGTATATCCATCTGAACAGCGCGCCTGCCCCTGTGCAGGAAGGCTAGCAGTTCAAACCGACACCGTCATGGCCCGAACGGAGCCTCGGCGTCCCGCATCCCCCGCTGAACGAGATGGCCCGGTCAGAGTCCGGGCCATGACGGGCATGAGCGATTCCAGTCAGGCAGACACTGCCCTGGCACCGCCTCATTCGACCGTGACCGACTTCGCCAGGTTCCGCGGCTGGTCCACATCCGTGCCCTTCAGCACCGCGACATGATAGGCCAGCATCTGCACCGGGATCGCGTAAAGGATCGGCGCCACGAACGGATCGACCGCCGGCAGCACGACCGTCTCGGCCGCGATGCCCCGTCAGCTTCGCCGCCCCGGCCGCGTCGCTGAACACGATCACCTGGCCGCCGCGCGCCGCCGCTTCCTGCAGGTTCGACGCGGTCTTCTCGAACAGCGGCCCGGACGGCGCGATCGCGATCACCGGCACCGCCGGGTCGATCAGCGCGATCGGGCCGTGCTTCATTTCACCGGCGGCATAACCCTCGGCGTGGATGTAGCTGATTTCCTTCAGCTTCAGCGCACCTTCCAGCGCGATCGGGAAGCAATTGCCGCGGCCCGAGGAACAGCACGTCGCGCGCCTTCGCGACACGCGTGCGCAATCGCCTGGATCGCCGCATCATTCTCCAGCACCTCCGCCGCTCGGCTCGGCACTTCCAGCAGCGCGGCCGTCATCGCCGCCTCCTGCGTCCGCATCGATCGCGCCCGTCGCGCGGCCCGCCGCCAGCGCGAGGCAGGCCAGCACCGACAACTGCGCGGTGAACGCCTTGGTGCTGGCGACACCGATCTCCGGCCCGGCGACGGTTTCCAGCACCGCGTCGCTTTCCCGCGCCATGCTGCTTTCCGGCACGTTCAGGATCGACAGCACGTGCTGCCCCTGCTCGCGCATGTAGCGCAGCGCCGCCAGCGTATCGGCCGTCTCGCCCGATTGCGACACCAGCAGCCCGAGGCCGCCCTTCGGCAGCGGCGGCGTGCGGTAGCGGAATTCGCTGGCGACATCGCCGTCCGTCGGAATGCGGGCCATCGCCTCGAACCACCAGCGGCCGACCAGCCCGGCGTAGAACGCGCTGCCGCAGGCGCTCATGGTGATTCGCGGCACCTGCGCGAAGTCGATCCCGAGATCCGGCAGCGCCACGGCGCGGCTTGCCGGGGTTGACCATGCGGTGCAGCGTGTCGCCGATCACCGCCGGATGCTCGTGCAGCTCCTTCTCCATGAAGTGGCGAAAATTGCCCTTGCCGATCGCGGCGCCGGTCAGGCGGGTCAGCTTGATCTCGCGCTCGACCGGGTTGCCGTCCATGTCGAAGAACTTCGCACCCTGGCGGTCCACGACCGTCCAGTCGCCGTCGCGCAGATAGGCGATGCGGCGGGTCAGCGGCGCCAGCGCCAGCGCGTCGGAGCCGACGAACATCTCGTCGTCGCCGAAGCCGACCGCCAGCGGCGCGCCGTGCTGGGCGCCGACGATCAGTTCCGGATGGCCGGCGAAGATCATCGCCAGCGCGTAGGCGCCTTCCAGCCGGCGCAGCGCCGCGCCGGCCGCCTCGATCGGCGCCATGCCGCTGCTTCAGGTTCAGGTCGACCAGTTGGGCGACCGTTTCGGTGTCGGTCTCGGTGCTGAATTCCTGGCCCTCGGCCTCCAGTTCGGCGCGCAGTTCGGCGTGGTTTTCGATGATGCCGTTATGCACCAGCGACACGCGGGAGGTGCCGTGCGGATGGGCGTTGCTCTCGGTCGGCGCGCCGTGCGTGGCCCAGCGGGTGTGGCCGATGCCGATCGAGCCGGTCAGCGGCGGTTCGTCCAGCGAGGCGGCGAGGTTGCCCAGTTTGCCCTCGGCGCGGCGGCGATCGATGTGGCCGTTCACCAGCGTGGCGATGCCGGCGCTGTCATAGCCGCGATATTCCAGCCGGCGCAGCGCATCCAGGATGATCGGCGCGGCCGGGCGCGCGCCGATGACTCCAACAATGCCACACATCAGTGCTTTGTCCTTTGCTCGCTGCCCGCAATCCGATGGCCCGTCCCGGCTTCTGCACCTGGCGCCCGCGGGCGATGGCCAGGGCGTCCGGGTTCGACATCGTCGGTGATCACGCTGCCGGCGCGATGATAGGCGCCGTCGCCGACCGTGACCGGCGCCACCAGCGCGACGTCGGAGCCGATGAAGACATCCGCGCCGATCGTCGTGCGATGCTTGTCGGAGCCGTCGTAGTTGCAGGTGATCGTGCCGGCGCCGATATTGGTGCGTGCGCCGACCGTCGCGTCACCGATATAGGTCAGATGGTTGGCCTTCACCCCGGCGCCGAGGTGCGACGCCTTGACCTCGACGAAGTTGCCGACATGGACGTCGTTTTCCAGCACCGCGCCGGGGCGCAGGCGGGCGAACGGGCCGATGATGCTGCCGGGACCGATGACGGCGCCCTCGATATGGCTGAAGGCGCGGATCGTGACGTTGGACGCGACCGTCACGCCGGGGCCGAAGAACACGTTGGGCTCGATCGTGACGTCCGCGCGCCAGTTCGGTATCGGCGCGACAGGAACACCGAGGACGGATCGATCATCGTCACGCCGGCCTCCATCGCCGCATCGCGCAGCCAGGCCTGCAGCACGGCCTCCGCCGTGGCCAGTTCGGCGCGGGAGTTGACGCCGGCAAGCTCCGTCCGCCGGCGCTTCGACGGCCGCGCACCGGCCGGCCGTCGGCGCGGGCCAGCGCGACGACGTCGGTCAGGTAGTATTCGCCCTTGGCGTTGTCGTTGCGCACCGCTTGCAGCCAGCGCGTCATGTCGGCGGCGCCGGCGCACAGCACGCCGGCATTGCACAGGTCGACCGCGCGTTCGGTTTCGTTCGCATCGGCAAATTCGACGATCCGCTCCACCATGCCGCCCGCACCGGTGATCACGCGGCCGTAGCGCGCCGGGATCGGCAGGCCGGAACGCGAGCAGCGACAGCCCCGCCGCTGGGTAACGCCGGTCCAGCAGCCGGCGCATCGTCTCCGGCGCGGATCAGCGGATTGTCGGCGTAGAGCACGGCGACCTGGCCGTCGCCGAAATGGTCGACCGCCTGCAACGCGGCGTGGGCGGTGCCCAAGCCGGTCCTGCTGGACCACGCAAATGTGCGGTGCGGCTTCTTGCCGGACCGCATCCATGTCCGGACCCAGCACGACAACGATCCGGTCGAACACCGTTCGCAGCTTGCAAGCAGGTGACGCAGCATCGGCCGGCCGGCGAGACGGTGCAGCGTCTTCGGCAGCGACGATTTCATCCGTGTGCCCAGCCCGGCGGCCAGGATGATGGCGGTTGCTTGCATGATCGGTCCCGGCTGCCTACGGTTCCGGCGTAGCGGCGGCGGATGAAGCCGCGTCAATGTCTACCGTTATGGGACTGGTTCAATTCACGTTTCGGAGTGCTTCACTAGTGCCGCGAACCCTGCTGCTGGATCTCGACGGCACGCTGGTCGATACGGTTCCGGACCTGGACGGCGGCGCTGAACCGGCTGATGGACAGCCGCGGCCTGCCTCCGTTCACCGAGGCCGAGGTGCAGGCGATGGTCGGCGACGGCGTGGCGGCCCTGGTCGCCAAGGCATTCACCGCTCGGCATGATGTCCCAGACCCCGCGGCGGTCGGCGATTTCGTCACGGATTACGAGGCGAATGTCGCGGTCGACAGCCGCTTGTATCCTGCGGTCGCCGAGACGCTGCGCGCGCTGGCCGCCGACGGATGGACCCTGGCGGTCTGCACCAACAAACCCGAGCGCGCCGCTCGGTCGCTGCTGGCGACGCTGGGGCTGATGCCGCTGATCGCAGCGGTCGGCGGCGGCGACAGCTTCCCGGTCCCGCAAGCCCGATCCGGCGCATCTGCTGGCGACGCTGGGACTGGTCGACGGCTGCGCGGAGCGGGCGGTCATGCTGGGCGACCACCATAACGACGTTGTGTCCGCGCGAGGGGCGGGCGTTGCCAGCATTTTCGCGTCCTGGGGCTATGGAGCGCCGGGGATGGCGGATGGATGCACCGCTGTCGCGGGGGATATCCGGGAAGCCGCGTCCATTGCGGCGGCGTCCGACTGCGTGCCCCGGTCGAGCCTGAACCTGGCCCGCGATTTCAGCCGAACTGCGGCGAAACGAGGGTTGCTGCGGGCATACCCGTCACGATTTTCGTTTTGCCGTGATTGGAGTAGCCTCGCGCCATACGAATAACTGGAGGGAACGATGGACTTCACCGGCAAGGTTGCCCTGATCACGGGCGGCGGCAATGGCATCGGGCGCGCGGTCGCCTCGGGTTTTGCGACGCGCGGAGCGAAGGTCGTCGTGGTCGATCGCGACCAGGCGGCCGGCGAGGCAACCGTCGGCATCCTGCGCCAGCAGGGGTCCGATGCGCATTTCGTCGCCGCGGATGTGACCAAATCGACGGATGTGCAGAACTACGTGAAGGCCACGCTGGACAAATACGGCGCCATCGACTGCTTCCATAACAATGCCGGCATCGAGGGCAATGTCGCGCCCACCTGGCAGTATGACGAGGACCTGTTCGACCGCGTCATGGCCGTGAACGTCCGCGGCGTCTTTCTGGGCATGCGCTACGTGCTGCCGGTGATGATCAAGCAGGGGCACGGATCGGTCGTGAATACGGCGTCGGTCGCCGGCCTCGTCGCCTCGCCCGGCATGTCGGCCTATGTCGCGTCCAAGCACGCGGTCATCGGCCTGACCAAGACGGCCGCCGGTGAAGTCGGACGGTCCGGCGTGCGCGTGAATGCCGTCTGTCCGGGGCCGATCGACACGCGCATGATCCATGCGCTGGAATCGCTGCTCAACCCGGATGATCCGGCCGCGGTCGGCAAGCGCTATCAGAACAATATCCCGATCGGGCGCTACGGCACCGCCGAGGAGATCGCCAACCTCGTGATCTTCCTGTCTTCGGACCTCGCGGGCAACATCACCGGTGCACAATATGTCGCCGACGGCGGCCGCTCGGCGACGGGCGGCGCGGTGACGAACAACCTGGTCCGCTGATGAAGACCGTCCGCACGCCGGTCCTGGAGATCGCCTATCTGGAAGCCGGCCCCGCCGACGGGCCGGTGGCGATCCTGCTGCATGGCTGGCCGTCGGACGTGCATGACTATGACGGCGTGGTCGCCCCTCTGGCCGAGGCCGGGATGCGCGTGCTGGTGCCGTGGCTGCGCGGCTATGGCGCCACGCGGTTCCTGTCGGCCGACACGCCGCGCAGCGGGCAGCAGGCGGCGCTCGGGGCGGATGTGCGCGACTTCATGGACGCGCTGGCAATCCCGAGCGCCATCCTGGTGGGCTATGACTGGGGCGGTCGCGCGGCCTGTGTCGTGGCGGCGCTGTGGCCCGAGCGGGTGCGGGCCTTGGTGGCGATCACCGGATATGGAATTCAGGACATCGCTGCCTCGCGACCGTCCGGCCTCGGCCGAACAGGAGCATCGCTACTGGTATCAGTGGTATTTTCATACGGAACGAGGCGTCGCGGGGCTGACGCAAAACCGAGCGGAGATCACCCGACTGCTGTGGCGGCTATGGTCGCCGAACTGGGCGTTCGATGAGGCAACCTTGCAGGCCACCGTGGCCAGTTTCGACAAATCCCGACTTCGTCGATGTGACCATCCAGTCCTATCGCCACCGTTACGGCAACGCGCCCGGCGATCCGGCCTATGATGCGCTGGAGGCGCAACTGGCGGCGCAACCCCCGATTCCGGCGCCAACGATCATCCTGCACGGTCTCGACGACGGCGTCGGACCACCAGCCGGGTCCATGCCGCGCGACCGCCTGTTCACCCATCTGATCGAACGGCGCAACATTCCGCGTGCCGGCCATTTCCTGTCGCGCGAAAATCCCGCCGATGTGGTTGAGGCCGTGCAGCGTCTGAAGGAGCTTACAGCATGAAGATCGTCCCAAGCGGCCAGACCCTCGGTGCCCGGATCGAAGGCATCGATCTTGCCAATCCGCTGTCCGACGCCGATTTTCGCACCGCTGCTGCGTGCTCTCGGCCAGCACGGCGTCATTTGCTTTCCCAACCAGACCTTCGGTGTCTCCGGCCTTCGCCGCTTTCGCCCGCCGCTTCGGCGATCTGGAGGTGAATGTCGCCAACCTGCACTATGAGCAGAACTTCCCCGAAATCATGATCCTGTCCAACATGATGAACGCCGACGGCAAGCCGATGGGGCTGAACGATGCCGGCCAGGGCTGGCACACCGACATGTCCTACAGCAAGGACATTGCGCTGGCGAACGTGCTGCACGCGCAGAAAGTCCCGATGCGCAACGGCAAATCCCTGGGCGAAACCCAGTTCCGCAACATGCACGCCGCCTATGACGAGCTGCCTGAGGAAATGAAGGCCAAGCTGGAAGGCCGCACCGCCACGCATGATTTCGAGAAGTTCTGGGAGGTGATGCGCCTCCGCCCCGGGTCCCGCCGCAACAAGCTGACGCCGGAGCAGAAAGCGCAAGAAGCCGCCCGTGTCGCAGCCTCTGGTGCGCATCCATCCGCTGACCGGCCGGAAAATCCTTTATGCCAATCCCGGCTACACGATGTGGATCGACGGCATGGACCGGCTGGAAAGCGACACGATCCTGGATTACCTGTTCCGCCATCAGGAACGCGCCGATTTCCTCTATGCGCATCACTGGCAGGAGGGTGACGTGCTGATGTGGGACAATATCGGCACCGTGCACAACGCCGTGGCCGACTATATGCCGTATGAACATCGGTATATGCGCCGCGCGCAGGTGATGGCGACGCTCGACTACCCTGCCCTGGTCGCCTGATATGTCGGGCTTCACTGGCAAACGCATCGTGGTCACCGGCGGCGCCGGCGGAATCGGCGTCGAAACGGTGCGCGCCTTCATGGACCAGGGCGGCCACGTCATCATGTGCGACCGCGATGACGCCGCCCTGCAGCGCGCGCAGGCGGAACTCGGCAAGGTGCGGCTGGCGCTTTACCGTTCCGACCTCGATACGCCGGAGGAATGCGCCAAGGTGATCGAGGCAGCGGGTGCGCCGGTCCACGCGCTGGTGCATCTGGCCGGGGTGTTCGAGCGCGATGCGCTGGACCCCGCCGATCACGGCGTGTGGAACCGGGCGATGGCGGCCAATCTGACGAATGCCTATGACATGGCGGTGGCGTTCTCCACGCGCTACGACCAGCGCGAACCGGCGCGCATCGTCTTCGCCAGTTCGATCGCCTATCGGCGCGGCAGTGCCGAGCGGGTGCCGTATGCGGCGGCGAAGGGTGGGATCGTGGGACTGACGCGGGCCCTGTCGCGCAAGCTGGCGCCGCATGTGCTGGTCAACGCGATCGCCCCGGGCGTGATCGAAACCAGGATGGCCGAACCCATCATCGCCGAACGCGGCGAGGACTACCGGAAGGAAATCCCGCTGGGCCGCTTCGGCAAGCCGTCGGAGATCGCGTCCGTGATCCGGTTCCTGTGCTCCTCCGACGCATCGTACATCACCGGCCAGACCATCACTGTCGATGGCGGCATCACCAACGCCTGAAGGGAAACGATAACATGGCGCGTTTAACGGGGAAGATCGCCTGGGTCACCGGCGCGGGCACCGGCATTGGCGAGGCCGCCGCACTGGCGCTGGCCGAGGAAGGTGCGACGGTCATCCTGACCGGCCGCCGCCCCGGCCCGCTGGAGGATGTCGCGCGCCGCATCAACCAGACCGGCACCGCGCATGTGCAGCCCGCCGACCTGACCGAGAAGGACCAGGTGCGCAAGGTCGGCGACTACATCCGCGATACGTTCGGGCGGCTGGATATCCTGGTGAACAACGCCGGCATGAATATCGTCGAGCGGCACTGGGACAAGCTAACACCGGAGAGCATCGATGTGATGCTGGCAGGGCAATCTGTCAGGTGCGCTGTATTGCGTGACCGTCGCCCTGCCCTTCATGCGCGCACAGCAGGACGGGTTGCTGATCCATACGGCCTCCATGGCCGGGCGGTTCATCGGTGGCGTCAGCGGACCGATCTATACGGTGGCGAAGCATGGCATCGTGGCCATGAGCCATGGGTTGAACATGCAGGAATGCGTCAACGGCATACGCTCGACGGTGTTCCTGCCGGGCGAAGTGGCGACGCCGATCCTGGATAAGCGACCGAACCCGGTCGGGCCGGAGGTGCGGGCTCGGATGGTGCAACCGGCGGATTGCGGGGATCTGATCCGGTATATCGCCTGCCTGCCGAAGCATGTGGTGATGAACGAGGTGCACCTGTCGCCGACCTGGAACCGCGGGTATGTCGCGGCGCTGCAGCGGCAGTTGTAGAGGGGTACAGGCGGGGCGGTTCGCCGATTTAGAGGCTCTAAGCCTGTGTGCAAGTTTGCGAGGCTGCAAGCAGCGTGTATCCGGCGGCGGCCGGCGATAGCGTCGCCATGTATGCCGTATGACTGGGGTTCTCTGATGCAATAACGAGCATATCGGCGCGTGACATGTTGCCGTAGGCGATCGAACGGATATCCCTCATTTCGACCGAGGCATTTGGCGGAATATGGGCTTCGGCGAATACCGCATGAACGAAGCTGCTGGTTGTTACATCGGCTCCATAGACCGCGCCGTATTGTGGATCCTGCATGAATGTCATGGCGACCTGGGCCAGGGTGCCTCCGCCAAGCAGCATGGTTGATGCCGCATCGAACTCCGCCTGAGTTGGCGCGCCGCCGAAAGCGACATTTGCCACGCTGAGAAGTTGCGCTTCCTGCGCGCTGGACAGGGTAGGCGTCGAGGTCGGTGTGGGAGTCGGCGCGGGGGTGGGTGTTGGGGCTGAGGCTAGGGTTGAGGTTGGGGTTGCGACCGGCGTCGGAGCGGGCGCGCCGGCGATGGTATACCCCAGCGTGTCCAGCAATGTCTGATCCGTCTGCGTCATGACCATTGTCTGGTCGGTGAAACCGTCGCCGAACGCGTCGCTTCTGACCGATGGCGTCCAGTCGCTCGGATCACCGACGGTATTGAACGAATCCAAATTGGTCGCGCCACCGTTGATCGAGAAATATGCTGGCGCACCGACGGTGAGTTCATTCACCCCAGGCTGGGCATAGCGCATCAGGTCGAGCGGCGAATACCAGCCTGGTGTCGACAGCTGGAGACCGGCGAAGCGACCCAGAGCATGCGTGATCTCGGCCTCCGCATCGCCGATGAAGTCGTAAGCCCCGGCGACCGAGCGGCTATTGGGATCGAACGTCCAGTTCTGGGTTGAGCCGAAGCCGATATTCCCATCGACCTCTGTGCCATTGGCAGGCAAGAGCCCCCAAGCCTTTTGTTGCGCGGCTGTGATGTAGAAATTGCCGCCATTTGTGGGATCTACGGCCGGCATGTTGGCGAGCATGGTCTGATCCGCGACAGTGGTCGCGCTGGTGGTCAGTGCTGCCTTCAGTTGGGCATAGGTCATGCCAATCCCGCCCTGCTGCGGGCCGCCGGTCGATAGGCTGTCTGGCGGGATTGGCGCGCCGTTGTCCTCGCCCCAGCCAACCTGGATGTTCACTGTGACGTTGTTGGTGATCAGACTGTCCAGGTAGGCGGCCGCATCGGCGAGGGCTGTTTTGAAGGCGGTCGGAGCAGACGCCGTGCTGCTGTCATAAATGAAATTAATCTGCATTTCAGTGCCCTGTTCGCCCTCAGTAGAGCAATGTTGAAGCCAAATTCCTTTCAAGTTTTATTAAATACACGTCGCTCACTGTTAGGTGTAGAGCGTTGATGAAATCAAAATTTACTTAACTCTTGTGACGAAATTTTCGCGGAATGTTGCTGTAAAATCCATCAAAATAATACGAAATGGAGTTCGCGCCCCGGGATAGAGGTCCTGTTACAGAGACGGCAGGCGAGCACCAGGTTCGCCGCAAGCGCGACGGGGACGTCCTTCAGGGCGGCGCGCGCAGCCCGTGACCCAGCAGCACAGTCACCGGCGCGAGCACCCGTCCCCGCAAGCGTATCGACGTCTCCGGCAGCGTATCGACCGACGCGAACCACGGTGCCGCGATTGCCATCGCCCTGGACGGCGAATCCAGCGTCAGGAGCAGCACCGCCTGCCCGGCCTCCTGCGCGGGCGGATGGGCCAAGCCAAATTCCCGCGCATCGGAACTGAGGCACAGCATGGTCACGCCCGGTCCCAGCGCGTAGCCGAACTTGCCGGCGTCGCGCCAGTTGAAGGCTGCCGCGATCGTGCCGGGCGGCAGCAGGCCGCTTGATGCCAGGTCGGCGCGAACGGATCGCCAGTCGAGGCCTTCGGCCGTCGGGTCCTTGCGCAGCAGCGGCGCCAGCCTCGCGCCCAGCCAGTCGAACTGGATCTGTGTGGCGATGACCAGCATCGCGCCCAGCAGCAGCCCCGCCGTGGCGTTGACGCTGCGCCGCAGCCAGGGGGCGCCGGCGCGTTCAGCGATGGCCTGGCCCAGCAGCGGGAACAGCATCAGGTAGCCGGGTGCGGCCCAGTGGAACAGGATGCGCTGACTGGACCAGAGAGACACCAGCGCGAACAGCACGATCGGCGGGACTGCAAGCCAGGCCAGCAGCCTGTGCTGCCATGGCGCCTCCCGGCGGAACGCACCGACCAGCAGCGCCATCATCGGAAGCCAAATCCACGGCAGCACGAACAGCGCCTCGCCCCCCAGCGTTGCCAGAGGCGCCAGGGGATGGAACTGCAAACCGAGCGCGCGGTCGCCCTGGAAGGCGAAGGAGGCCCAGCCATGGCTGGCGTTCCAGATCAGCACGGGGCTGAAGACGGCCAGGGCGATCAGGATGGCAACGTAAGGGCCCGATCGCAGCAGATAGCGGCGATGGGCGGGACTGGTCACCAGGTAGAGGAACGCGCCGCCGATCGTCAGCACAGCGGAGTATTTGGACAGCAGCGCAAGCCCGGCACAGAGCCCGGCCGCCACCCACCAGCCGAAATGCCATGACGGGTGGGGCGAGGATCGCCGGCCGGGGGCGACCGGGGCGCCGGATAAGGCCCGCAGCAGGCAGAACGCCGCGCCGAGCAGGGCCGCGTTCAACGGCCCGTCGGGCAGCACCCAGGTGCCCGAGGTCAGCCCGAACACCGGCGACAGGTTCAGCGCCACCGCGGCCCAGAACCCCGCCCGCTCCCCGCCGATACGCCGGCCCATCAGGAAGACCAGCCACTGCGACAGCGCGAACAGCAGGATGAACGGCAGGCGGACGACGACTTGCGCCTCGGTGCCGAACAACACCGCCGCCCCGTGCGACAGCCACCACGCAACCGGAGGATGGTCGAAATAGCCGAACGCGAAGGTTCGGCCGGCGGCAATCATATAACTTTCATCGACCCCAAGCCCCGTCGTTGCGGCGAACGCCAGGCGGATCAGCGTCGTCAGCAGGATCAGACAAACGATAGGGGCCAGCCGCATGCCGCGCGGTATCGCCGCTTTTGCCTCCCCAGCATAGTCCAGATCGGCATAGCCCGGATCGGCAGGGCTGGCAGGCGGCCACCAGGAATGCCAGTCTCCCGCCACAGCCAGAATGGAGCCAAGTGCCGATGTCGATCACCGCAAACCTGTTGTCCAGCGCCATGGCCGGCCTCGCCTTCGTCGGCTGCGGCCTTACGACCACGGCCGCGCCGCCGCCCACCCCTGAAGCACGGCGGCGGGAGGTCGTGGTGAATGGCAAACGGGTGAAGACCATCGACATCCACGCCCATTGCATCGTGCCAAAGGCGGCTGCCGTCATCGGCCATCCGCTGGAGGCGCCAGGCCTGCTGATGGATGACACCTCCGTTCGGCTGGCTGCAATGAATACGCAGGGCATCGACGTGGAGGCGCTCTCGATCAACCCGTTCTGGTATCGCGCCGAACGCGACCAGGCGGCGGAGCTGATCCGCATTCAGAACGAGACGCTGGTCGAATTCTGCGCCGCCCATCCTGACCGGTTCGTTGCGTTTGCAACGGCTGCCCTGCAGTTCCCCGACCTGGCCGCTCAACAGGTCGAGCATGCCGTCAAGCAGATGGGTTTTCGTGGTGTGAGTGTCGGCGGCAGTGTGGCCGGGCTGGAACTCGCCGATCCGAAATTCCATCCGTTCTGGGCGAAATGTGAGGAACTCGGCGTGCTGGTGTTCATGCATCCGCTGGGAACACGGGAGCTGGAACCGAGCGGACGGCTGGGCGGAAGCGGGTTGCTGACGAACACGATCGGCAATCCGCTGGAGACGACGATCGCGCTGTCGCACCTGATTTTCGAGGGCACGCTGGACCGGTTTCCCGGCCTGAAGATCTGCGCCGCGCACGGCGGCGGCTTCCTGCCGTCCTATGCCAACCGCTCGGATGCGGTGTGCCGGACCTTCCCCGACCGGGTCGGCCCGTTGCCGAAAAAGAAGCCGACGGCGTATCTGCGCGATGGCCAGCTATTCTTCGATACGATCGTCTTTACGCCCGAAGCGCTGCGGCACCTGATCGCCGAGACGGGTGCGGGGCAGATCATGATCGGCACGGACTACCCGTTCCCGTGGACGAGCACCGAGGTCGATCTGGTAATGAACACGCCGGGGCTGACGGATGAGGAGCGGGTGGCGATCCTGGGTGGGACGGCGGCGCGGTTGATGGGGATAGGAGACTGATACCAGCGGGCGAACGCGTTGACCCATCTGTCATGACCGCCGGCCTCGTGCCGATCACCCACGACTTTCCTTGACCGTGCCCCGGCGCGGTCGCCATTGCACCGCGGTCATCCCAGCTTCAGTCCGGTTCCTGCGCACGAAACCGGCGGAACAGGCGCGGCACAAACGCGATCATGCCAAGCACTGCCAAGACCGAGCAGCCCATATCGCAGCGCCGATGTGTCTCCCGACGCGGCCGAGCGGCCGGCGTATCCAAGCCAGGTATAGGCGATCGCTCCCGGCAGCATGCAGACGAACGATGCAACGACATAGGCCGGGAGCGATATGCTCGTGAGGCCCAGGGCGTAGTTCAGCAGATTGAACGGAACGAGCGGCACCAGGCGCATGAGAGCGACAAAACGCCATCCCTCCGCGCTGACGCCGTCAATCAGGCGACGCAGCCGTCCTCCGATACGCCGCGCGACCAAAGGACCCGCGATGCCACGCGCCAGCAGAAAGGCTGCCGTCGCGCCGAGCGTGGCCCCTGACAAATTCCAGAGCGTGCCCCAGACCGGGCCGAACAGGGCGCCGCCGGCGAGGCTCAGGAGCGCGCCGGAAAAGAACAGCACCGTGCCGATCGCATAGATGACGACGAAGCCGACCGGCGCCCAAATCCCCAACGCACGCAGTGTCGGCTCAAGCGTACTGAGGTCGATGATCTCACGATGCCTCAGCAGCCAGACCGCCGCGATCGCCAGCAGAAGCGCGAAGCCGAGGCGCATCGCCATCTTCATGGTGCGTTTGGCCGGTTCGGCGGCGCTCCCGGAGGCGCCGCGCAGAGGCTGCACCAGCATGCGATCCAGCCACAGCTCCCGCCGATCGCGGAACTGGTCGATGCCGATGACCATGCGCGCATGGCCCAAAGCCGGCTGCGCGCGATATGTGCCAAACAGGCGATCCCACCAAGGGAGGTTGAAGCCAAAATTGCTGTCCGTTTCGCGCCGGTCGATGGAATGGTGCACACGATGCATCTCCGGCGTGACCACGAGGAGCCGAAGCACGCGATCGAGCCGTGATGGGAGGATGACATTGCCGTGGTTGAACATGGAGGTCGCGTTCAGCACGATCTCGAACACCAGCACGGCCAGCGGGGGCGCGCCGAAAACCACGACCGCCGCGAGCTTTATGAGCATGGAGAGGACGATCTCCCCCGGATGAAAGCGCAGCCCGGTGGTCACGTCGAATTCCAGATCCGCGTGGTGCATGCGGTGCAGCCGCCAAAGCCAGGGCACGGCGTGGAAGGTCACATGCTGACAGTAAATGGTGAGATCGAGCAGAAGCACGGCAGCGGGGATTGCGACCCAGTCGGGTAGCGAGACAGAATTGAACAGGCCCCACCCGTGTGTTTGGGCGAGGAAGGCGACACCCACCGCGGTCAGCGGGAACAGCAGGCGCACAACGGCCGTGTCCAACACCACTATGCCAAGATTATTGGGCCAACGGAGACGACGTTCGACGGACTGCGGCCGGCGAGGCGCCAGGACCTCCCACACCGCCATCGTCGCCAGCACGCCAAGGAAGCACCCCAACCGAATGACCGGCTCGCCCAGGAATGCGGCGTTCGGCATGCGAGGCTCCCATGGATGGGTTGGGGTTGACCAACTTTGACACCCGCCTGGCCAGCAAGACCCTGTGCGCGACCGCTCGGGTCAGAATGCCGGCGGGAGGACAGCAAAGGCTCCCGCTTTTGGGGTTCGGCGGGCCGGGAACCCGCCGAACTGCCTGGCTTACGAGGCCACGACCCGCTGCGTCTGGATGCCCAGCCCCTCGATCCCCAGCCGCATCACGTCGCCGACCTTCAGGAACACCGGCTCCGGCTTCACGCCGATGCCCACGCCCGGCGGCGTGCCGGTGGCGATCACGTCGCCCGGATGCAGCGTGATGAAGTGGCTGACATAGCTGACCAGCTTCTGCACGCCGAAGATCATCGTCTGCGTGGAGCCGTCCTGGTAGCGCTTGCCGTTCACCTCGGTCCAAAGCGGCAGGTCCTGCGGGTCGGAGACCTCATCCTTGGTCACCATCCACGGACCGGTCGGGCCGAACGTGTCACAGCCCTTGCCCTTGTCCCAGGTGCCGCCGCGATTCATCTGATAGTCGCGCTCGCTGACGTCGTTGCAGACGCAATAGCCGGCGACGTGATCCATCGCCTCGTTCTCCGGCACGTAGCGGGCGAGCTTGCCGATCACCACGCCCAGCTCGACCTCCCAGTCCAGCTTGACGGAACCGCGCGGCAGCTTGACGTCGTCGTTGGGGCCGTTGAAGGCGGAGAGCGACTTGATGAAAACGATCGGCTCCTTCGGGATCGGATTGCCGGTCTCGGCCGCATGGTCGGCATAGTTCAGACCGATGCAGACGTAGTTGACCGGCCGCACGACGCAGGCGCCGATACGCGGATTGCCCTCGACCTTCGGCAGCGTGGTCGGGTCGATGCCGGCGATCATCTTCAGCGACGCGTCGGACAGCGCGAACCCGTCGATATCGCGGACGATCTGGCTCAGGCACCTCATATGGCCATCGGCGTCCAGGATCGCGGGTTTTTCGGCGCCGGCAGGACCATAGCGCAGCAGCTTCATGGTTGTTTCCCCTTCAAGGTCAGAAAGTCTGACAAGTTACAGAGTCAGGCCGCCATCTATAACGATAGCCTGTCCGGTAATGAACTGGGCATCGTCGCCGGCAAGGTATACCGCCAGCGCCGCGATCTCCTGCGGGGTGCCAAGCCGCCCCATCGGCTGGCGGGCGACGAAGGCTGCGCGCGCCGCGTCGACGCCGCCTGCGCCGCTGGCGTTCGCCTCGATCCGCTCGCCCAGGCTGGGCGTCTCGACCGTGCCGGGGCAGATACAGTTGCAGCGGATACCGTGCGCCACATAGTCGGTGGCAACCGAGCGGGTCATGCCAACCACGGCGGCCTTGCTGGCGCTGTAGATGAAGCGGTTGGGCACGCCCTTCAGGCTCGATGCGACAGAGGCCATGTTCAGGATCACGCCTTTGCCGCGTTCCAGCATCCCCGGCAGGAAGGCCTGCATGGTGCGAAACATCGACCGGCAGTTCAGGTCGAAGGCGAAGGACCACTCGTCCTCGGTCGCCTCCAGCAACGTGCCCTGGTGCACGAAACCGGCGCAGTTGAACAGGATATCGACGGGCCCCGCAGCTTGGGCCGCCGCCTTGATCGCGGCAGGATCGAGCACGTTCAGCGCCGCGGTCGAAATCCGGTCAGAGGCAAGCCCGTTCAGCTTCGCCGTATCGACGTCGGTGGCGATGACGCGCGCACCTGCCTCGGCATAGGCGATGGCGATGGCCCGCCCGATGCCCTGGCCGGCGGCGGTGACGAACGCGGTTTTTCCTTGCAACGACGGCATGGGCGCCTCCTTCCTTCCAGGCGCCCTGGTTTAAGCCATCGCCGTCAGCGGGTCACCCCGGCTAACTCCACAACACGACGGGTATGATCCGGCATAGGGGCGCCTTTCGTGGCGTGGTTGTGTGCTGGAGTTTGTTGACATCCTCACTGTAGGGGAGGGACTTGTCTCTGGGGCAGGCGCCGCCGTTTCGCACGGAGACGGTCGCTGCGCTCCCTCAGAAGGCACGGTGATCACGGAGCACTTGTGATGGGCGCCGGTGCGCGACGTTCAGCAGCGCCTGCGGCCCGACGATCCGGGCGGATCACCGCGGGCGAACCTTGTTTTATTTCAATGCCGATCAGCGGCTGCGAAGTTCAGAACGCTCCGACTCCGTGTTCACCGTGCCTCCGGAGGGAGCGCAGCGACTGTCTCCGTGCGAAAACGGCCGCCGGTGACAGCGGCAGAAACGGGAACAGTGGGCACGGAAGGCAAATCGGCAATCGAGGCTTAGGCGTGTCGTCACTCAAGCCAAATGACGGTAGCGGCTAGGTGGATGGGGTGGAAGTTTGCATGCGGTATTTTCGTACCGGGTAGCAATCGCGCTCTGCCAAGGAAATGGCCGGCCCCATCCGCACTTGAGTTCCTTCACTGGGGCCGCCGGTTCCAAGAGGGAATCAACCGCAGATGAACACGGATGAACACAGATCGATGATGACGCGACGTGCGGCGGCCCAGCATGCATCTGAGTGCTATGGCGGCTTCACGGCGGTGCTAGCGTCAGGGCCATCCGCGTTCATCTGCGGTTGTTTTTCTCTTTTAGGACGGACGAAGCCGGCGCCCAGTCCCTGCTGTGATAACTACTTGTCCTCAATCCATCTATCCGCGGCCGCGGCCATCTATCCGCCGCCGTGTTGCTGTTTCCGAAATCCGGTCTTTCGGCGGCAGCCATGGCTCGGTCAGAAGAAACAACCGCGCGCCGAAATCGACCTTCTTGCCGCCTTGCGCAAACCATTGCCGGTGTTGCAATCCAGACTAACCGACCCGGACCGATCTCTGACGACCAGCCCTAGGGCGTTGCACCCTCACCGAGATCCCACCAGATGCCCGTATAAGCGGCCAGTCCCTCGCGCGCCGGCGCGATCAGCAGGTGTTCGTCCGGGCCATGCTGCTTGCAGCCGTTGTAGGAGTGCGGAATCCACACCAGCGGCACGCCGAGGAAATCGACGAAGACATCACCCGGTAGCCCGCCCGAGGAGTTCGGGATGACCTGCACCCGTTTACCCAACGTCTGTTCCATGCTGCCGACGGCCCAGCGAACCCAGGGATGGCCCGGATCGGTGCGGCTCGCGGCCATGCGGACACCGGCCTTTTCGATTCGCACAGCACCGAAGCCCTGCTCGTCCAGATGCTGCCGCAGCGCGGGTTCGAACACCGCCGGATCGGTATCCGCGGTATAACGGATATGACAGGTGGCCCGCGCCGAGGGCGCCACGGCGTTCATCGGATTCTCCGGCCGGCCGGAGACCATCGCCAGCACGATGAAGCTGTTCCAGCCATAGATCTTCTCGGCCGGCGTCAGACCGGGCTCGCCCCAATCGGGGTCGATTGTCGCCGCCTCGCCGCCTCCCCCCACCGGGCATCCGTCCAGCACTGATCGGACCGAGGCCGGCACGCCGTTCTGCGGCAGCCAGTCTCGGACCAGGATGCGCCCGTTCCGGTCCATGATGCTGCCCAGCGCATGCGACAGGATGATTGCCGGATCACTGGTCAAACCACCCCAATGGCCGGAGTGAACCCCGCCCGGACGAAGCTCCAGCACGAGGTCGAACTGAAAGATGCCGCGTGTGCCGGTGGCGATTGTCGGCACCTCGGGCATCACGCGCGGGCCGTCGCTGGCGATCAGCACATCGGCGGCGAGCCGATCGGCATGCGCGGCGACGAAGTCACGCAGGCCAGTGGAGCCGCGTTCTTCGCTCGTTTCCAAAACCATCTTGATATTGAATCCAAGCTGACCGGCACGTTCGCCGATGACGGCCTCCAGTGCGGTCAGATTCAGCACGTGCTGGCCTTTGTTATCGGCGGTGCCGCGGCCGTACCAGCGGTCGCCTTCCTCGATCAGGGTCCATGGGGACAAGCCCTGGCGCCACTGATCCTCAAGGCCGCGAACGGTGTCGCCATGGCCATAGGTTAGGACAGTGGGCCGGTCCGGACCCTCCAGCCGTTCGGCCAGAAGGATCGGACCAAAGCCGGCAACGGGGTTGGGGTGGATCTCGACGGCGAAGCCCAGGCGTTCCAGCCAGGGGTGGATGCCGGTCTCCAGATAAGCCTGGACATCCGGGAGATGGCCGGGATCCTGGGAGGTGCTGGGGATCGCGACCAGCGACGCGAGGTGATCGCGGAAACCGTTCGTATCGAACACATGCAGGGCGCGGTTCAGTGCGCCGTCTCTCGATGCCATGTCATACCTCCATCCGGACGGTCGCCGTCATAGAACAGCGGGTCGAGGGCGGGAAGGCTGCGGAGGTCGATGCCTCATCTCGTCAAGAATTTGGGCGTGATCCGCACCGCTGAAGGAAACCACGGAGCGCACGCTTCGCGGCTTCACGAAGGACGCACGGAGCGCCATGGAGACGCTCGATCCCTTGGCCGGGGCAATCTTCACTCAAGAATTCAACGACGGTTGGCGCTCGGCAGCGCTAAAATCATTAGACCGTGATGACCGGAGGCGGAATTGCCGGAGGTCTGAATCACCGATCAAACAAACACCTGGAGCAGGATGGCTGAGCGAAAGCGATGTCATCCTGCTCCAGGGCTCGCCGCCCGTCATCGACACGCCGGATGCCGACTGATCGCCGCCGCAACGCCTCCATGGCCCTCGCGCATCCTCCGTGAAGGCGCAAAGCGTCGGCTCCGTGGTTTCTTTCACAACAGCCGAACGCCGCGAGGCGCCTCAGAACGCCGAAATCCCGGTCTGCGCCCGCCCGAGGATCAGCGCATGCACGTCATGCGTCCCCTCATACGTATTGACCGTCTCCAGGTTCATGACGTGGCGGATCACGTGATACTCGTCGACGATCCCGTTGCCGCCATGCATGTCGCGCGCGACGCGGGCGATCTCCAGCGCCTTGCCGCAGTTGTTGCGCTTCATCAGGCTGATCATCTCCGGCGCCGCGTCATGCGAGTCCATCAACCGGCCCAGCCGCAGCACGCCGTGCAGGCCGAGCGTGATCTCGGTCTGCATGTCCGCGAGCTTCTTCTGGATCAAGCTGCGTCGCCGCCAGCGGCCGGCCGAACATCATCCGCTGCAGCGTGTAGTCGCGCGCCGCGTGCCAGCAGAACTCCGCCGCCCCCAGCGCACCCCAGGCGATGCCGTAGCGTGCGTTGTTCAGGCAGGAGAACGGGCCGCGCAGCCCCTTCACGTTCGGCAACTGGTTCTCGGCCGGGACGAACACGTCCTGCATCATGATCATGCCGGTGACCGAGGCACGCAGCGAGAATTTTCCCTCGATCTTCGGCTGCGTCAGCCCGGCCATGCCGCGTTCCAGGATGTAGCCGCGGATGTCGCCCGGCATCGTCCTTCGCCCAGACCACCAGCACATCGGCGATCGGCGAGTTGGTGATCCAGGTCTTCGAGCCGTTCAGCAGGAAACCGCCATCGACCTTTTTCGCCCGCGTGCGCATCGAGGCCGGGTCGGAACCCGCGTCCGGCTCCGTCAGGCCGAAGCAGCCGACGAACTCACCGGTGCGCAGTTTCGGCAGATACTTCTCCGTCTGCGCGTCCGATCCGAAGGCGTGGATCGGATACATCACCAGCGACGACTGGACGGAGAACGCCGAGCGGTAACCGGAGTCGACACGTTCGACTTCGCGGGAAATCAGGCCGTAGCTGACATAGTTGACGCCGGCGCAGCCGTAGCCCTCCAGCGTCGCGCCGAGGAAGCCCATCTCGCCGAACTCGTTCATGATCTCCCGGTCGAAATGCTCATTCCGGTTGGCCATCAGCACGCGAGGGAACAGTTTCTCCTGGCAGAACGCGTTGGCGGCGTCGCGGATCGCGCGCTCATCCTCGGACAGTGCGCTGTCCAGACGCAGTGCGTCGTCCCAGGCAAACGGGGTGAAGTGGCTGGACGGACGCTTGGCGGTGGCAACGGTGTCGTTCATGCGTCGGTCTCCCTGTTCTCCGCCCCCGGAACACGCGCGCGCAGCAGCATGAAGGCGGGTATGTCGTCACCAAAGCCCAGCACCGGCGGGCCCAGGTCGTCGTCGCGGCGGAAGCGCTCGCGGCGGTAGTCGCGCGGTGGCTCGTCGCTGCGCACAGGCGGAACCGCGCGGCTCCGATGGCACGTCCTTCGGCAAACCTGGCAGGCGTGGCTCCGGTCCTCACGCCGCGCTTCGGGTTCGGCGCGGACACGATCCCGGCTTGCGTCCCTTGGCTTCCCTGGGCGGCCTGGCATCCCGGCTGGGCCGCTCACGGCGCTTCCTTCGGCTCCGCACCGGTCCGTCTTGCGCGCGTCGCCTTTGCGGGTGTCCGCCTTGCGCGCATCCGGCGCGGCGGATTTGCTGCCCCGGCGGCGCCGTGCGCCTTTCTCCGCCCAGTCGACGGGATCGAGGCCCTCGACGACCACGGGCGGGATCGGATGCCCGATCAGCTTCTCGATCTGCTCGACATGATAGCGGTCTTCCGGCGCGGCGATGGTGAATGCCTTGCCCTCCAGCCCCGCTCGGCCGGTCCGGCCGATCCGGTGGACGTAATCTTCTGCATGGATCGGCACGTCGAAATTGAACACATGCGACAAGCCGCCGATGTCGATGCCGCGGGCGGCCACGTCGCTGCACACCAGCAGCCGCAGTTCGTTGGCCTTGAACTTCTCCAGCGTCGAGAAGCGCACTGTCTGCGCCATGTCGCCATGCAGTGCGCCGGCATCGAACCGGTGCTTGGTCAGTGATTTGTGCAGAATATCGACGTCGCGCTTGCGGTTGCAGAAGATCAGCGCGTTCTGCACGTTCTCGTGTCGGATCAGCCGGCGCAGCGCCTCACGCTTGTCATGCTCCGCAACCAGCGCCAGACCCTCGGTGATGGTCGTGGCCACCGACGCGGCTCGGGAGACGGCGATTTCCTTCGGGTTTTGCAGGAACGCATCCGCCAGGCGCCGGATCTCCGGCCCCATGGTGGCGGAGAAGAACAGCGTCTGCCGGGTTTTCGGCAGCAGCGAGACGATCCGCTCGACATCGGGGATGAAGCCCATGTCCAGCATCCGGTCCGCTTCGTCGATCACCAGCACGCGGGTGTCGGACAGCAGGATCGATGCCGCGATCGAACATGTCGAGCAGCCGGCCCGGTGTCGCGATCAGCACGTCGACGCCGCGGTTCAGGATGTCCTTCTGATCCGACATGCTCTCGCCGCCGATGATCAGCGCGTGCGTCAGTTTCAGGTATTTGCCGTACTGGACGAAATTCTCCGCCACCTGCAGCGCCAGTTCGCGCGTCGGCTCCAGGATCAGGCTGCGCGGCATACGCGCGCGTGCTCGGGAACCGGAGAGGATGTCGAGCAGCGGCAGGGTGAAGCTCGCGGTCTTGCCGGTGCCGGTCTGCGCCGTGCCCAGCACGTCGCGGCCCATCAGCACGAACGGGATCGCCTGCTCCTGGATCGGCGTCGGGTGGCGATAGCCCATGTCGTCGATCGCCCGCAGCACTTCCTCCGACAGGCCGAGATCGCTGAACACCGCTCGTTCGGGTTCCGCCGGCGCCTCGGCTTCGTCCTCGGCGCGGTCGTCCCCGTCGTGGGCGTCCCGTCGTGGGCGTCCCCGTCGTGGGCGTCCCACGCCGCTTCTTCCTCGGCTGCTTCGTCGTAAGCGGCTTCGTACTCGTGCGCCGCGTCCTCCGGCTCATTATCCCCCGACATCTCGCCTGCCGCTTCCGCCGGCCGCGACGGTTCGCTGTCAGAAGCCGGGGCCGCGTCCGTGGCCGGCGTATCGACGGAACCGGCTGTCACCTCCCCGGCCACCGCCGTTGCCGGCGCCGTTTCATCCGATGCCGCTGCCGGTTCGATGGCGACGCTTGGCACCATCTCGTCGTCGGTGCCCGTGGCGGCCCCTGCGGCAGCCCTGGGGGAGGTCGTTGTGTCTGTCAATTCATGTCCAGTCGATGGCACGGATGAAAGATAGGCCGGCAACCGGTCGAGGCACCCGAAGGGTCGCCCGCACCGCCGATATCCTGCACGAATCACGAAGCTGAGCCATGCGCCCGCCATCGTGACGCGCGCGGTATCGGGATTACAGCCCGAAAAGTCAAGGTTTGCCGGACTTCACCCGAGCGGAAAATGCGGCTTCCGGTCCGCGATGCGATGAGAGTGCGATCGTTTGAGGTTGCCCCGCCAGTGTGCAGCAACCTCGGACGTGAATCGCCCTCTCAACAAAGAGAGTGCGATCGTTTGAGGTTGCCCCGCCAGTGTGCAGCAACCTCGGACGTGAATCGCCCTCTCAACAAAGAGAGTGCGATCGTCTGAGGTTGCCCCGCCAGTGCGCAGCAACCTCGGACGTGAATCGCCCTTTCAACAAAGAGAGTGCGATCGTCTGAGGTTGACGCGCCAGTGCGCAGCAACCTCGGACGTGAATCGCCCTTTCAACAAAGAGAGTGCGATCGTCCGAGGTTGACGCGCCAGTGTGCGCGGCAACCTCAGACGTGAATCGCCCTCTCAAGCAAAGAAGCCAGAAGCATGATCGGGTCAACCTGAATAGGTCATGCCCTGGCCCGCTTCGCACACTGCCGGGTGACAATGGATTGAATTTTGGCAAAAAGACAGATTCCGCAGAAGTCGTTGCTCAGACACCATTCGATCGCGTAATTACGTGCCGGCAGTTCACAATTCGGGAACCCTTCTGCGGCGAATATGAACCTGCAGACACGAACATGCAGGCATCATGAAACACGCCAACAGGGTGGCTCGGGCAGGATGGCCCACCAAAGACGACGCCGGGAAGACGACCCAGGTATGGTGACTCGGGGATGATCCCTCTGGCATGAAGACCGTGAAGGGCGATGCATCGGAACGCGTATGAGTGACAAATTCAAGCGCCAGCGCCGGCGGTCGGGAACCGGTTATCGCAACGTCAAGCTCATTCCGGTCGAACAGGTTCGCAGCCTGCCGATCGGCAAGGCCGAAATGGCCGCCTGCGCCGCGGTCGTCGTGGTCGTCCTCGCGCTCGTGGCGCTGATCTGGATCGTGACGCAGCGTGCGGTCCAGGAAGCACGCGCCGATATGCGCTATCGCACAGAGCAGATGCTCTCCGGCCAGGCGGCGGTGATCGCCGAAACCATGCGCCAGGAGCTGCTGGTCATCGACCAGAGTTTGAAAGTCCTGCAATCGGCGTGGAAGAAAGACAGCGACGTCGTCGACCTGACGAAATGGAAGGACGACATGCCGGCGCTGCTGTCAGTCGCCGACGATATTTTCATCAGCGACGACAAGCACATTATTCGCCAGGACATCCTGCCCAAGGCGATCGGACAGAGCATCGGCGCCGCCTACGTCACGTTCCCTCACGGCTCGCTGGAAACCTTCCAGAGCGACGGCACGACCGACCGCGAAGCCCTGCTTCTCCAAGGCGAGCTCGGTCCCCCGATCGATGCACGCATGTTCATGATGTATATCATCCGGCCGCTCGATCATCCGAAAGGCTGGCTGGTCGGCGCATCCTTCCGGTCGGAGGAACTGCCGCGGCTGTTTGCCAAGGCAGGCCTTGGCTACAACCCGATCGTGGCACTGGTCGAGCTGCGCCATGGCACCGCCCAGGCCATCGTCGGTCCGGCGGCGCGCCGGCCCCGGATCGATATGTCCTCCTCCCCGCTCTACGGGCTGATATCGCGATCGGAGACCGGCACCTGGGAAGGTGCAACCAGCATCGACGGTATCGAGCGTGTGCACGCGTTCAGCCAGGTCAAAGGCCGCGACATGGCCGTACTGGTCGGCGCCTCGACGGGGGAGGTGACGGTCCCGGCCGATAACCTTGCAGCCGGCGCCTATGCCCTGGCCACCCTCGGCTCCGTCCTGGTGGCGGCCTTCGGCGCACTGGTCCTCTGGGAGCTGTACACGCTGCGGGGCCACAAGCGCCGGCAGCGAATCCTGGAGCGCAATCGTCAGGAGCTCGATCGTCTGCGCACCGACGACGCGGCAAATGTCGCCCGCTCCATGGTCAATGCCGGACGTCTGCAGGTCGTGCTGAAGTCGATCCAGGACGGCATCGCGCTGTTCGACTCCAGCCAGCGCCTCGTTCAGTGGAACCATCCGTTCGAGTGCGGCATCGGTATCGCGCTGCGGGCGGACATGCCCTTGGATGCCTTGTTGCGTGAACAGGTCACGGCAGGGCTGTTCGGGCCAGTCACCGATGTCGAGGCAGACGTGGCACACCGCCTCATGGTCTTGCGCTCCGGCGTCGAGGATGGGCTGACGCAACTTGGGCCGGAGGGGGAGTCGCTGGTGCTGCGCGGCCTGCCGGTTGAGGAAGGCGGTTTCATGCTGCTGCTAAACGGCCTCGCATACTGGCAAGCGCCCCCACCGCCGCCGGCGGCGGAACCGCTGGAGGAAAAGCCGCCCGAGACGCCCGCGCCCGCACCGATCGAGTGGTGAGGATCAGAACAGCATCGGCACCAGCACGGCCATCTGCAGCGCGTTCAGCCCCATGGCGATGCCGGCAAAGGTACCGGCCAGCGGATCGACCTGAACCGCACGCGCCGTGTCGATGCCGTGCGCGGCGACTCAGGCGGCGAAGCCCCTCGCCCGCTCTTGTCCCGCACGCCCAGGCCGTTAAGCAGCGGCGTCAGCAGCACGGCGCTGATGATGCCGGTCAAGATGACCAGGACCGCCTTCAGTGCCGGATCGCCGCCCAGCCGTGCGGTAATCGCCATCGCGCTCGTCGATTAACCAGCGACGCAGGATCAGACCGAGCTGGAGCAGGATGACATCGCTTTCGCTCAGTTATCCTGCTCCAGGTGTTTGTTTGATCGCGTGATTCAGACCTCCGGCGATTCCGCCTCCGGTCATCACGCTCTAAGAAGCATAGATGCAGTGTCAGACCCGCTCGATCAGCGCGGCGATGCCTTGCCCGACGCCGATGCACATCGTGGCGATGGCGCGCTTCTGGCCCAGCGTCTCCATGGCATTGACGGCGGTCAGCGCCAGCCGAGCGCCGGACATGCCCAGCGGGTGGCCCAGAGCGATCGCGCCGCCGTGCGGATTGACGTGCTCGGAGTCCTCGGACAGGCCAAGCTGACGCAGCACCGCGATGCCCTGGCTGGCAAAGGCCTCGTTCAGCTCGATGATGTCGACGTCATGGATCGACAATCCCGTGTTCGCCAGCAGCTTCTTCACCGCCGGGGCCGGTCCGATCCCCATGATGCGCGGCGGCACGCCTGCGGTCGCCATTGCCACGATCCGAGCCCGCGGCGTCAGGCCATGGCGCTTCGCCGCATCCTCCGAGGCGATGATCAGCGCCGCGGCGCCGTCGTTCACACCCGACGCGTTGCCGGCCGTCACCGTGCCGGGATCGCGGAACGGCGTCTTCAGCTTGGCCAGCATCTCCAGCGTCGTGTCGGGGCGCAGGTGCTCGTCCTGCGCGACGACGGTATCGCCCTTGCGGCCTTTGATCGTGACCGGGGTGATCTCCTTGGCAAAGAAACCCGCTCTCCTGCGCCTTCTTCGCTCGCGCCTGGCTGTTGAAGGCGAATTTGTCCTGATCCATCCGGCTGATCTGGAATTCCTCGGCGACGTTCTCCCCGGTCTCCGGCATCGAATCGGTGCCGTAGGTCTTCTGCATCAGCTTGTTGACGAACCGCCAGCCGATCGTCGTGTCGTAGATCTCCGCCGAACGGCTGAAGGCTTCGGTGGACTTGCCCATGACGAACGGGGCGCGGGTCATGCTCTCCACCCCGCCCGCCAGCATCAGTTGCGCGTCCCCTGCCCTGATCGCCCGCGCGGCGGAGCCAACGGCATCAAGGCCGGAGCCGCAGAGACGGTTGATGGTCGATCCCGGACACCGAGGTCGGCAGACCGGCCAGCAGCACCGCCATGCGGGCGACGTTGCGGTTGTCCTCACCGGCCTGGTTGGCGCAGCCCATGATGCAATCGTCCAGCGCGTCCCAGTCGATGCCCGTGTTGCGCTCCGCCAGCGCCTTGATCGGATGGGCGGCGAGATCGTCGGTGCGGACATCCTTCAGCGCGCCGGCATAGCGGCCGATCGGTGTGCGGGTGAAGTCGCAGATAAAAGCTTCGGCCATCGGACGCCCCTTTTCTGGTGAACGTTGCTCCTGACCGCCGTCTTAAAGCATTTTCCACGGACGTGGAATTCGGCCCCGAGCCATGCGCGCATCCCTTGTATGGGCGAGGGTACAGACCGGCGCCTGCAGGGACGGAATCCCCGAGATGGTGTGCCTGGCGGATTTTCAGGCCGTATCAGCCCGGTGCGAGGGCTTGCTGTGGAGAAAACGAATCAACCGGAGATGATTTTGATAGGTACATTTGCAACGGCCTCCGGTGCCCCGGAGAGGGTCTGGTTACCACGGCAACCAGGCCCTATCGAAATCGGACCGGTTTCACAGGGGCGCGTTTAATCGGGGTGAACCGATTCCGGAGCGCCGTTGCGCGGCGGGCGGCTTGGCCAGGGGCGGAAACCCCGGTAAACCCGATGCGCCGCGCCGGAACTGGTGACCTGTAACTCCCGTTCATCGGCATGCGCCGCCAATACCACTACGCAGGAGGAATCGTCCATGTTAAGCATGACCGACAAGATCGCCATCGTGACCGGTGCCGGCTCGGTCGGCCCCACCGGCAGCAAGATCTGGGGCAACGGCAAGGCAACCGCGGTCCTGCTGGCGCGCCAGGGCGCGAAACTCTTCCTCGTCGACGTCAACGACGACGCCGTGGCAGAGACGAAATCGATCATCGAGGCCGAAGGCGGCACCGCCGTCACGCATCATTGCGATATGATGAATTCGGCCGATGTGCAGGAGATGGTGCAGGCCTGCGTCGATCGTTTCAAACGAATTGATATCCTTGTCAACAATGTCGGCGGATCGGCCCCCGGCGATCCGGTCAGCATGACCGAGGAGGTCTGGGACCGGCAGATCGACTTCAATCTGAAGACCGCGTTCCTGGGCTGCAAGCACGTGCTGCCGGTGATGGTGGAGCAGGGCAAGGGAGCGATCGTCAACATCGCCTCGGTCGCAGGTATCCGGAACGACTTCCTGAGCGGTCGGTCACATGTCGGCTACAGCGCATCGAAGGCCGGTGTGATCCAGCTTTCCCGGTCCGTGGCGGGAACCTATGCGAAGAAGGGCATCCGGGTGAACACGGTCGTGCCGGGACTGATGCACACGCCACTGGTCGAATACCGGCTGGCACGGACTGTGGGCGGCAATGACGCGCAGAAACTGATCGACGCCCGTCACGCCGCGGTGCCGATGGGGCACATGGGCGACGCCTGGGACGTGGCGCACGCGGTACTCTTCCTGGCATCTGACGAGGCACGGTTCATCACGGCGACCGAGATCGTGGTCGACGGCGGCAGCACCGCCGCGATGCCATAAAAAATTTGCATTTTCGGGCGAAAATCTCTATCTGACTAGTCTAGTCAGTAAGGATTTCTTAACGTGTTCCCGTCAACATCGCCCCAGGAGCAGCGCCCCCGGGATGCCGAACCTGCCACGGAGATGGCACCGGGGACGGCCTCCTGGAAGCTGGAAGACGCCAAAGCGAGGTTCAGTGAAGTGGTCCGTCTAGCCGAATCCGGCGTGCCTCAGCATGTTACCGTCCGTGGCCGCCCCGCTGTCGTGGTGATGGCCGCCGCGGATTATGCCCGCCTCGCCCCGTCCGCCGCCAGCGAAAGCCTCGCCAGCCTGTTCGCCGACAGCCCTTTCGCGCGGCTGCATGATTTCGACGATGCGCTGGTTCGCGAACGTCCCGTGACGCGCGACCCGGTCGATTTTCAGCCCTGAGCCGATGGGCGCGTTGTCGACACCCAATGGGACACCACGCGGCTGGCTGATCGACACGAACGTCGTCTCCGAATTACGCAAGGGCCCGCGCTGCAATCGTGCCGTCTGGGCCTGGGCCGAGCGGGTGCCGAAGGTGGCCTGCTACCTGAGCCGCGTCAGCCTGGCGGAGATCCGCTTCGGCATCGAACGGGCGCCAGACCCCGGCTTCCGGGCAGAACTCGAAGCCTGGCTGCGCGATGGCGTGCTCGCCTGGTTCGCCGACCGCATCCTGGACGTCAACGAACGCGTCCTGATCCGCTGGCGCTGGCTGGTGTGGGAGGGTCAGAAGACCGGCTACACCTACCAGCAGCCCGACGCGCTTCTGGCCGCAACGGCCCTGGAATCCGGCCTCGGCGTCGTCACCCGCAACACCGAGGATTTCGAGCGCGCCGGGATCCGTCTGCTGAACCCATGGACCGCACCCCTTGGGGTTACGGCATGAATGCACCGCCGTTGACGTGGATCGTCTGGCCGGTGACGTAGCGCGCCTCGGGCGAACAGAGGAACCGCACCATCGCGGCGATCTCGTCCGGATGACCGCGCCGCCCGGACAGGCTCTCGGGCAGTGCGGAGCGGCCGTGATTGCCGCCGGCGGCGACGCCGCGAATCGTCTCGATCGAACCGGGGACGACTGTGTTGACGGTGATGTTGTCGGCCGCCAGTTCCTTCGCCAGAGCCCGCGTCAGCCCGACCATGCCGGCCTTCGCGGTCACCGCGTGGACGCGTCCGACCGCGCCGACATGGGCTGACATCCCGCCCAGGTTGACGATCGAGCCGCCACCGGCGGCCGCGATCTGCGGGGCGGCGGCGTGAGCGCAGTAGAAGGCACCGTCCAGCGTGGCGCTCATGATCTCGCGCCATTCCTCCGGTGTCATGTCGGTGAATTTTGTCTGACGGCGGACCGAGGCGTTGTTCACCAGCACGTCCAGCCGGCCGAATGTGGATACGGCTGCCTCGATCAGACCCCTCGCCTGCGCCGGATCGGTAATGTCGGCCATGTGCACCGCGGCCTTTCCACCAGCCTCCTGCACCAGCCGAGCGGTTTCGTGCGCGTCGTGTTCGGCCTGGCGTGCGGTGACGAGGACGGCGAACCCGTCCGCGCCAGATGCAGCGCGATCGCTCTGCCGATGTTCAGGCGCTGCCGGTTACGATCGCGACCTGCTTTCATGACATATCGGCCTCCTGGCTGCGCCGCGATTGGACAGGCAAAGCCGCTTGGTGTGCAATGGCGCACGATCCAATCACAGGAGGAAACCATGGCCCAAGCACCCATCATCCGCGTCCCGCGACCGCGTCCGCGACACTGTTCCCAAGATGATCGACCTGACCGAGAAGGTTCTGTTCGGCGATGTCTGGGAGCGCCCGGAACTGTCCAAGCGCGACCGCAGCCTGATCGTTTGCGCCGTGCTGATCGCGACCTATCGGCCGGAGCAGCTCACGGGCCATCTGCAGCGCGCGCTGGATAACGGCTGACCAAGACCGAGATCTCCGAAATGATCACGCATGTGGCGTTCTATGCCGGCTGGCCGGCGTCGATGTCGGCGGCGAACATCGCCCGCGAGGTCTTCGAAGCAAATCCGTAAGCGTCCACACGCATGGTCCGCCCGAAGCTCAGGCGGACCGTTCCTCCAGGATAAGGCTCAATCATCATGAAGGCGGGCTTTATCGGCCTCGGCACCATGGGTGCCAGCATGGCCGCCAATCTCCAGAAGGGCATCCAGAAGGACGGCCACACCGTTCTGGTCCACGACATCCACAAGGAAGCCGCCGCGCCGCATATCAAGAACGGCGCGATCTGGGCCGACAGCCCGGCGGCGATCGCGGCCGAGTGCGACATCATCTTCACCTCGCTGCCCGGTCCGGTCGGAATTCGACGCGGTCTCGCTACGGCGAGAACGGGCTGCTGTCGACCATCCGCAAGGACGCGGCTTATTTCGATCTGACCACGAACTCACCGACCACGGTGCGCAAGGCGCATGACGCGACTACCGCCAAGAAGGGCGCGTATCCTGTTCGACGCGCCGGTCAGCGGCGGCCCGCGCGGCGCGGCGACCGGCAAGCTGGCGATCTGGTGCGGCGGCGATGCCGACGTGTTCGAGAAATGGAAGCCGGTGCTCGACACGATCGGCGACCAGGCGAAGCTACATCGGCCCGATCGGCGCCGGGTCGGTCGCGAAGCTGGTGCATAACTGCTACGGCTACATCGCCACCGCCGCCGCGGCCGAAGTGTTCAGCATGGGCGTCAAGGCCGGCATCGAGCCGCTGGCGATCTGGGAAGCCGTGCGTCAGGGCGCGATCGGCCGGCGCGGCGCGTTCGACTCGCTGACCGACCAGTTCCTGCCGAACAAATACGAGCCACCGGCCTTCGCGCTGCGTCTGGCGCACAAGGACGTGTCGCTGGCGACCGCTCTCGGCCGCGAGCTGAACGTGCCGATGCGGCTGGCCAACCTGGCGCTGGCGGACCTGTCCGAGGGGCTGAACCGTGGCTGGGGCAATCGCGACTCGCGCGTCGATCATGGTGCTGCAGACCGAACGAGTCGGGTGTCGAGGTGAAGGTCGATCCGCAGCGGCTGACCGAGGCCCTCGACAACAAGGCGAAGAACGGCTGAGCCTGATCGGTTCGCTCGGGTTGCAATCGGGGTGTGGCGCCAAATATTAAACGCCGATGCCTCCGATCGCCCTGCCCCGCCGATTTGCCTCGCCCCTTGGCCCATTCATGTCCGGTAGCAACCTGTTCGGCGAACTTCGCCGCTTCGCACGGACATCGGGCGCGGTAGGCGGTATCGCGGCCCGCGTGGCCGGCGAGCGTATGTTCGGGATCAAGACCGACCGCGCCGCGCATGCGGAAGACCTGAAGACGATCCTCGGCGGGCTCAAAGGCCCGCTGATGAAGGTGGCGCAGTTCCTGTCCACCGTGCCGGATGCGCTGCCGGCGGAATACGCGGCGGAACTGGCGCAGCTTGCAGTCGAACGCACCCGCGATGGGGTGGAATTTCGTCCGCCGCCGGATGGCGCAGCGAACTGGGCGCCGACTGGCAGTCGAAATTCGCCTCGTTCAGCCAGGAGGCATCCGCGGCCGCAAGCCTCGGTCAGGTGCATCGCGCGCGCCTGCCTGACGGGACGGATGTCGCGTGCAAGCTGCAGTACCCCGACATGCCCAGCACCGTCGAAGCCGATCTGCGGCAGCTGAAGCTGGCGATGGCGGTCTATCAGCGGATGGATAATGCCATCCAGCAGGACGAGATCTACAAGGAACTGACGCGAACGGCTGCGCGAGGAACTGGATTACGAGCGTGAGGCCGCGCAGATGCGGCTCTATCGGCTTGATGCTGCGCGACCAGCCCGGCGTGCATGTGCCGGTGCCGATTCCCGGCAATTCAGCACGAAGCGGCTGCTGACGATGACCTGGCTGGATGGACGGCCGCTGATGCAGCGCCTGGCCGAGGACCCGCCGCAGGAGGAGCGCAACCAGATCGCCGAGGCGCTGTTCCGCGCCTGGTACGTGCCGTTCTACCGCTATGGCGTGATCCATGGCGATCCGCATCTGGGCAATTACCAGGTGCGGCCGGATGGCTCGGTCAATCTGCTGGATTTCGGCGCCATCCGGGTCTTCCAGGCGCGTTTCGTCAGCGGCGTCATCGCGCTGTTCGAGGCGGTGCGCGACCACGACGACGACAAGGCTCACCACGCCTATCGAGACCTGGGGCTTCACCGATCTGACGCGCGAGAAGATGGACGTGCTGAACCTGTGGGCGCGGTTTCTCTATGAGCCGCTGATCGCAGGACCGCGTCCGGCAGCATCCAGGAGACGAACGATCCGACCTTTGGCCGGGAAGTGGCCGAAAAGGTCCATGCCGGCCTGAAGCGCACCGGCGGCGTGATGCCGCCACGGGAGTTCGTGCTGATGGACCGCTCCGCGATCGGCCTGGGCGGCGTGTTCCTGCGGCTGAGGGCGGAGCTGAACTGGAGCCGGATGTTCCACGAGCTGATCGCCGATTTCAACGAGACGGCGCTGGCGGAACGTCAGGCCACGGCGCTGGCGGAGGCTGGGGTGCCTCTGGCGAAATAGAGCGTGATGACTGGAGGCGGGATCGCCGGAGGTCTGAATCACGCGATCAAACAAACAGCTAGAGCGGGATGGCTGAGCGAAAGCGATGTCATCCTGCTCCAGCGCGCGATCTTCGCCCTACCGATCCACCATCGGCGGCAACAGCGCCGCCGCATAGGCCGCCGGATTCGCCACCAGCGCCCGCGCCGCATCCAGATCTGCCGACCGCGCCGACGCTGCGGGGCACGGCGCCCGGATCTCCAGCTCCTCCGACGCCGACACCGGCACCCTTGCGGTCCGGGACCGGCGGATCGCATCCGCCATCGGCTGGAACCCGGTCGAAAGCGCTGCAAGCTGGCGGCTGAGCGCCTCATCACCCAGGCTGGTGCAGACCTGCGGCAGCACGCCCAGTCCCTGGATCGGCCAGCCCAGAGGCGCCAGCACGCGGCTCCAGGTCACGAACAGCTCGCCGCCATCCGGCATCGGGTCGATCGTCTGCACCACGCCCTTGCCGACCGTCGAACTGCCGACCACCACCGCCCTGCCCCGATCCGCCAGCGCTGCCGCCAGGATCTCCGCCGAGCTTGCCGTATGGCCGTTGACCAGGACGACGAGCGGCACGTTCTCGGCCAATTCGCCTTCGGCCGACCGCCAGATATGGTCAGCGTCCGGGTCGCGCCCCTTGGTCACGGCAATCAGCCCGGCCGGCAGGAACTCGTCCGCGGCCGTCACCGCCTGACGCAGCAGGCCGCCGCGATTGTCGCGCAGATCGAGCACGATGCCGTCCACCGGTTTCGGCTCCGCCATCGCATCCTGCACCGACAGCGCGATATGCGAGGCGGTGCGAGTTGCTGAACCCGGTGACCTTCAGCATCAGCACATCGTCCAGCCGGCGGGCGAACACGGTCTCCGGCGGCACCATGGCGCGGATCAATTGAATGTCGCGGTTCTTCCCGTCCCGCCCGCGCAAGGTCAGCAGTGACGGCAGTGCCCTCATCGCCCGACAGCAGCGCCGTGATCGTCGGGATGTCCTGACCGGTGGTGCGCTGGCCGTCGATGGCGACCAGGATGTCGCCAGGCCTGATGCCCGCGATGGCGGCCGGGCTGTCGCGGACCACCGAACGGACCGCCATCAGCGTGCCGCGTGGTGCCACCTCCACCCCAATGCCGGCTCGTCCGGCTCGGCTGGCCCGGTCGTCACCGGCTTCCGCCGGCGGCACGTAGCGCGAGTAGATATCGATATGGCTGAACATTTCGTCAAAGAAACATTGGATCAGCCCCTGCGTGCCTGCCCGGCGCAATGGCGGGGAGACCTGGTAGCCGGCCGCGGTCAGTTCCACCGCCGCCCTGGCCCAGGGACCGGCGGCTTCCTCCTTCGGGACAGGACGGTCGGTCACGGTCTGGCCGTGGCGAGTCAGGCGCAGGCGCGAACCCCCAGCCTCTACCTGCAACGCGGGATCCAGAGATGTCAGGCCGCGCAATCCCCACACGGTCAGCCGGGAGATCGGCACGGGATCCAGAATCCGCGGCGCGATGAACCCCAATGCCTCGGTGTAGACCGAAGACAGCCTGTCCAGATCCAGCCCGGCCAAGGAGATCGTTTCGGCCTGCGCATGGCCGATCAGGATGACGATCAGCAGAAGCCCAAGGCGTCGCATCGGCCGCGTCACCGGCCGCGGGGCCGTTTCCCCGCGCGATCCTTTTTGGTCGGACGACCTTCCTTGGACTGTGGCTTCGCCCCGGTCTGCCGCGCTTCCTTGCGCCGCCCTTCGTTGCGCCCCCCTCTTTGGGCCAGTCGGGAACGATTTGGAACTGCAATCCGCCGGTGACCGGATTGGCCTCGCTCAACCGGACCTCCACCTCCTGCCCCAGGCGATAGACGATGCGGCTGTGCCGCCCGGTCAGCGTCTGGGCCCGTTCATCATGCTCCCAGTAATCGTTTGGCAGGCTGGCAAAGGGCACCATCCCGCTGGCACCGGTGTCGGTCAGCGAAACGAACAGGCCGAAGCGCGTGACGCCGGAGATGCGAGCATCGAAATGGGCGCCGATTCGCGATGCCATGAAGGCGGCCAGATAGCGGTCGATCGCGTCGCGTTCAGCCAGCTGTGCGCGCCGTTCGGTTTCGGTGATGGCCTCGGCGATCGCCGGAAATTCCACCGCCTGCTCCTCCGGCAGGCCGTCACGGCCCAGGCGCAGGCCCTTGATCAGCGAACGATGCACCAGAAGATCGGCGTAGCGCCGGATCGGGCTGGTAAAATGCGCATAACGCGACAGAGCCAGACCGAAATGACCGATGTTGTCGGGGCTGTAGGCCGCTTGCGATTGACTGCGCAACATGACCTCGTTGACCAGCGGCGCTTCCGGCGTGCCGGCCACTTGACGCAACACGCGATCGAGGTCGCGCGGATGCATCTGGTTGCCCGGCTTCAGCGAAATCCCGAGCGTTGCCAAAAAGTCACGCAGTGTGTCCAGTTTGTCATCGCTGGGCGGGGCATGGACACGGTACATGCAGGGCCGGTGCAGGCGCTCAAGTTCTTCTGCAGCCGCGACATTGGCCAGCACCATGAATTCCTCGATCAGCCGGTGACTGTCGAGCCGTTGGCTGCGGCGCAACACTGGTCACATGCCCCGAGTCGTCCAGGATCACCTTCCGCTCGGGCAGATCGAGATCGAGCGTGCCGCGCTGCCTGCCGAGCGGCCAGCAGCGCCCGAAAGGCGGCATAGAGGGCGGCAACGGCAGGCCGAGATCGTCCTGTGCCTCATGCGCCGCCTGCACCTCTTCATAGGTCAGGCGTGCGGCGCTGCGCATCAGGCCGCGGCCGAAACGGTGCGACGTCTTGCGGCCGTGGCGGTCGATCCGCATCTCGACGAACAGGCAGCCGCGATCTTCGTGCGGACGCAGGCTGCACCAGCCGTTCGACAGCGCCTCGGGCAGCATCGGCACGACGCGGTCCGGGAAATAGACGCTGTTGCCGCGCTGGCGTGCCGTGCGATCGAGGGCGGAGCCGGGTCGGACGTAGTGCGCCACGTCGGCGATCGCGACGATCAGGCGAAAACCGCCGGCTGCTCGGGTCCGGTTCGGCGAACACCGCGTCGTCGAAATCGCGGGCATCGGCGCCGTCGATCGTGACCAGCGGGATGTCGCGCAGATCGGTGCCGGCTGCCCAACCGCGTCGCGCGCGCCCGCTTTGCCTCCTGCTCGGCGTCGTCCGGGAAGACATGCGGGATGTCGTGGGTGTGGATCGCGATCAGGCTGATCGAGCGCGCATCGCCCAGCTGGCCCAGCCGCTCGAGGACCCGCGCCGGCTTCAGCCCCAGATGCTGGTGGCGCGCAATCGGTTCGGCCAGCACGATCTCGTCCGGTTCGGCGCCGGCCTCCTGCCCCGCCGGCACGATCCATTCCGCCTTGGAGCGACGGTCGGTCGGAACGATGCGGTTTTCGCTGGCGCCCGTGCTTGAAAACACCCAGGATCCGGCCCGGCGTTTCGCTGACGCGGCGCAGCGTGCGCGCCTCATAGCGGTTGGGTCCGATCGGGCTGCAGCCGCGCCAGCACACGCTCCCCGGGCGCCAGCGCCGGGGCGTCGGCCTTTTCCGGATGCATCAGGATCAGCGGCGGCAGTCCGTCCGCCCGGTCCCATTCCGCCGGCCGGCCAATCGCCTCACCGTCGCGGTCGGTGCCGGTGACCTGGATGATCAGCGTTTCCGGCAGACGTGAGCGTCGGTGCGGCGCCTCGTCCCTGTCGAGGGGCGCGGAGGCCCCGATGCTTCATTCGTTTCGCCACAAAATCCGCAATCCGATCCTGCACATGCAGAGTGCCATGCGTACCCGAGTGCCATGCCGGACGCTCATCCGCCGGTCCGCCATGGCCGGAGCGCATCTAGCGCAGCCGCTGCACCGTATAATCGGCCACTCCGGCGAGCGCTCGGCGCATCGGGCTGTCAGGGAAAATGTCCAACGCTGCCTTGGCTTCATGGGCGAAGCGAGCCGCACGGTCCAGGGTGGTCTTGATCGCGTCGTGATCGCTCGATCAGGCGCATCGCCTCGATCCAGGTCGTCATCGGTCTGCTCCTGCGACTCGATCGTGCGCCGCCAGAACGCCCGCTCCGGCTCATCGCCGGCGAGGAACGCGGCCAGCACCGGCAGGGTGATCTTGCCCTCGCGGAAATCGTCGCCGATCGTTTTGCCCAGGGTGGCCTGATCGGCGACGTAGTCGAGCGCGTCATCGACGAGTTGGAAGGCGATGCCCAGCTTCATGCCGTACGTCGGCCAGCGCGGCTTCCTCGCGCTCGGGCCGGCCGGCGACGACGGCGCCGACCTGGCAGGCGGCGGCGAACAGCGCTGCGGTCTTGCCCTTGATCACTTCCAGGTAGCGGGATCTCGGTGGTCGACAGATCGTTCTGCGTCACGAGCTGCAGCACCTCGCCCTCGGCGATGGTGGCCGCGGCTTTCGACAGGATGCGCCAGCACCTTCAGCGATCCGTCATCCACCATCAACTGGAAGGCGCGGGCGAACAGGAAGTCGCCCACCAGGACCGAGGCCTTGTTGCCGAACACCGCGTTGGCCGAGGCGAGGCCGCGGCGAAGCTGGCTCTCATCCACCACGTCGTCGTGCAGCAGCGTGGCGGTGTGGATGAACTCCACGCAGGCGGCGAGGTCGATGTGGCGGCTGCCGCCCGTCGCCGGATAGCCGCACAGCCGGGCGGCGGCGAGCGTCAGCAGCGGCCGCAGCCGCTTGCCGCCGGCGGCGACGATATGCGCGGCGAGTTGCGGGATCAGCGCGACCGGACTGTCCATCCGCGCGACGATGACCCGGTTGCAGGCTTCCAGATCCGCCTCGACCAGGTTGATCAGCGCCGTCAGCGCGTCCTCGGTTTCCTGCGTCCCCGGTTCGGCCCTCGGGTGGCCGGACCGTGACGCATCGCCCTGATCAAGAGGACTGGCGACCCCGGCCAACTGCGTTCTCCCGCTTGCATGCCTGGCCAGTCTACATATCGGTGGGCAGAACAAGGGGTCAAGCCAGCACCCGCAGCCGGATCGGTCCGCGGGCTGCGGCCATGCCACGGGATAGTCCGCCAGATTGCCCCATGGGTTTGCCCGCTTCCGCGTTGCGCGAGCAGTCAGGATCATGCGCATGCGCGTTGTTGCCACATCAAATGATCCTGTGAGGCTGTCGTTCCTCGACGGCCTTGCTGACCGATGCCGGCATCGATCCCGATCGTGCTCGACCAGCACGCCAGCGTCATGGATGGCAGCGTCGGCGCGATCCAGCAGCGCCTGATGGTCGCGGATGACGATTTCGATCGCGCGACGCCGATTGCTGCGCGACTGCCGGCGAGTGCTGACGACCGAGGGGACGCTGCTGGGCGGCCGGGTGCGCTATCGCCAGCCGGCGCAAGGCTTCCGCAGCGGCATCGAGCCGGTACTGCTGGCCGCCGCGATCCCGGCCCGTGCAGGTGAGCGCGTGCTGGAGGCCGGGACCGGTGCCGGACCCGCGATGCTGTGCCTGTCGGCCCGCGTGCCGGGCTGCGCCGTGACCGGCGTGGAGATCGACCCGGCCCTGGCCGGCCTCGCTGCGGAGAATGCCACGGACAACGGGTTTTCCGCATGCCTGCGTCATCACCGGGCGACATCGCTGATCATGACGTTTTCAGTGCCGTTCGACCATGCCATGGCCAATCCGCCCTATCATTCCCCGACCTCGTCGCCCTTCGGACGATCCCGCTCGGCGAGCTCGCCAAGCGCGGGTCGGAGGCGCTGATCGCTGCCTGGATCGGGCAGATGGCGGCTGGTTTGCGGCGACGCGGCACGCTGACGCTGATCGTCGCGGCCGGCATGGCACCGGCCTGCATCGCCGCGATGGCGGCGGCACGGTGCGGCTGCACGGTGCTGTTTCCGCTCTGGCCCAAGCCGAACGTCGCGGCGAAGCTGGTGCTGCTGCGCGGTATCAAGGATGGGCGCACGCCCTTTGCGGTGCATGCCGGCTTGGTGCTGCACGGCTCTGATGGACGCTATACGGCGGAAGCGTCGGCCATTCTGCGTGACGGAGCGGCGCTGATGCTTTGACACCGCGCTGCGCGCATTGATGCGCATGGGCGTGACCCGTCCCCGGTCGCTTGATCCGTGGCTCAACCCGATTCGTGGCTGAACCCGATCAGTAATCGTCGGCGTTCGGGTGTCGCAGGTGCCACAGCCGCTCATGCGCAGCGACGAGGCTTTCCATGTTGCGCCGACGCGTTCCGTCCGGGGTCAGCGGGCGACGGGTCAGCATCATTTCCAGGATATGAAGCAACTGTTCCGCTACTTCGAAATCTGCCTGGTCACAGGCGTGATGGAAGGCGATCAGAATCTTGTCCGATAGCCGTCGGCTGTACCGAGGCGCGTCCCCGTTCCGATATCGCGCCCGGTATCTTCTTCAGTTTGGCTCACGGCCGCCCCTATCATCTGGTATCCACCTATGCCGAAGCCTCCCAATGATGCCGAGGCACCATCCTTGAAGGCCTTGATGTTATGAACCGCTCACTGAACCGCCATGTCCAGTGTGCAGCGCATGAATCATGCACATTGAAACGATCCGTCCGTGAAAAAATCGTTAACCCTGTCGTGTGAATCACGAAAAAATCCGATGTACGGAAAATAACGTGAATTAGTGTCATCGATCGTCGAACGAGGTAACGATACAACCACGCCGTTCATTCGATGAAATATCAGGAAACCTGCAACCGCACTGGAATTCTCATGGTGCGGTTGCAATCTGGAGAGCGCGGTTGTATTCAGAACGATCCGATAAGGTCGTTGGTTCCATCACGCCAGCATCGCAGCGTCAGCCGGATGCAACCGTCAGTTCGGAACAAGCGAATTGACCGGCGAATCGCCGAACGCTTCGTCCCAGGTACCAGCGGTGGACGCCTTGCTGTACTCGGTCGCACGATTCTCGAAGAAGTTCGCGTGCTCGACCGCGTTCAGCATCTCATCCAGCCACGGCAGCGGATTTTTGGCCACGTGGAACAATTCGTTCAGGCCCAGCTCGATCAGGCGGCGATCGGCGATGAAGCGGATGTACTGCTTGACCTCACGCGGCGTCAGGCCTTCGACCGGCCCCTGCTCGAACGCCAGGTCGATGAACGCATCCTCATGCGAGACGATGGTCGCGCAGGTCAGATAGATCTCGCGGCGCAGATCCTCGGTCCAGAGGTCCGGGTTCTCCTGGATGAAGGTGCGGAACAGCTTGATGACGGACGCGCAGTGCAGACTTTCGTCGCGCACCGACCAGGTGACGATCTGACCCATGCCCTTCATTTTGCCGAAGCGGGGAAAATTCAGCAGGATCGCGAAGGACGCGAACAGCTGCAGACCTTCGGTGAAGGCGCCGAACGCGGCCAGGGTCTTGGCGATCTCGAAGCGTGAATCGACGCGAGAACCCGTGCATGTAGTCGTACTTGTCCTTCATCTCCTTGTATTTGAGGAAGGCGTGATACTCGATCTCCGGCATGCCGATGGTGTCGAGCAGATGGCTGTAGGCGGCGATATGCACCGTCTCGATGTTCGAGAACGCCGACAGCATCATCAGCACCTCGGTGGGTTTGAACACCTGCGCTGTAGTGCTTCATGTAGCAGTTGTTCACCTCGACATCGGCCTGGGTGAAGAAGCGGAAGATCTGGCGTCAGCAGGTTGCGCTCGCCGTCCGTCAGGTTGCGGTGCCAGTCCTTGACGTCGTCGGCCAGCGGCACTTCTTCCGGCAGCCAGTGCACGCGCTGCTGGGTCAGCCACGCCTCGTAGGCCCACGGATAGCGGAACGGCTTGTAGACGGGATTTTCGGTCAGCAGGTCGAACCGGATCGGATGTTCGTCGGCGTGCGGATTCATCCCGTCCATGCCTTGCCGTCCCTCTAGCTGATGGAACCGGACTCGCCGATTCCCCGTGGTTCATAGATATTGGCCAAAGCGTTATCAGCGCAACGATAGTGGGGTGATGCCTTCGGCCTGCCACGCACCACGGATGAACGTGAACGTCACGTGCCATCGTCGCGCAGTCATGCGCTGCATCGCCGATCACCGACGCTCGCTTTGACGTCATGGCGATCATCAGATGTCGCATCGCGGCCTATCCCTCGATACATGCCTAGAGTTGCCGGTCTCGACCATGTCCATCGGATGCGTTCATAGACGCTTATGGCGGCGGCGCGTTCGGCTCGGACCGCTAGACTGTGGCCATGCCCTGACGCGGCGACACTCGCTTCGCATCCCGACGATGCGCGTGCGCCGAGCAAAGGTTGCCTTCACCGCGGCTCGGTCCTAGCGTTCGCGCCATGGCGTCGTCCAGCGCCCCAAGCAGACGTACGAAGGAGATGGACGAATGAAAGTCGGTCAGGCTGTCGCGGAAATCATGAAGCGCGAGGGGATCGAGATCCTCTGCGGCTATCCCGTCAACCACCTGCTGGAATTCGCCGCCGCGGCGGATATCCGTCCGGTCATCGTGCGGCAGGAGCGCATCGGCCTGCACATGGCGGACGCGATCTCCCGCGTGACCTCCGGCCGCAAGATCGGCGCGTTCTGCATGCAGCACGGTCCGGGCACCGAGAACGCCTATGGCGGCGTCGCGCAGGCCTATGCCGAATCCGTGCCGATGCTGGTGATCCCGCAGGGCTACCCGCGCCGCATCGCCGATATCGATCCGAACTACAACGCCGTGCGCGAGATGCGCGGCATCTCGAAGCTGCGCCGAACCGGTGAACGCTGCCGGAGGAGGTCGCCAACATCATGCGCCGCGCGATCAGCGCGATCCGCAACGGCCGCAGCGGGCCGGCGATCGTCGAAATCCCGACGGATATCTGGAACGAGGAAATCGGCGACATCGACTACACGCCGGTCAGCGTCGCACAAATACGGCCCCGATCCGGTCGATGTCCGCAAGGCCGCGGCAGCGATCCTGGCAGCGAAGCGCCCGGTCATCTACGCCGGCACCGGCGTCCACTGGGCGGAAGCCTGGGCCGGAACTGCGGGAATTCGCCGAACTGCTGGGCGCACCCGTCACCACCAGCCTGGGCGGCAAGAGCTCCTTCCCGGAGAACCACCCGCTGTCGCTGGGCTCCGGCGGCAACGCGGTGCCGAAGCCGGTGCATCATTTCGTGCAGAATGCCGATCTGATCATCGGCATCGGCTGCTCCTTCACCGAAACGAATTTCGGCATCAAGTTCCCGAAGAAAGAAGTTCATCCATGCGACGCTCGATCCCGAACCACCTGAACAAGGACGTGGTCAGCGCGATCGGCCTGGTCGGCGACGCCAAGCTGACGCTGCAGGCGCTGATCGGCGAGCTGCGGCAGACGATCAAGGCGAACCGCGATCCCGTCCGCCGTGGTGGCCGAGATCACCAGCGATCCGCGAGGAGTGGATGGAGCAGTGGCGCCCGCTGCTGAACTCCAACGAGGCGCCGCTGCAGCCCGTATCGGGTGATCTGGGAACTGATGAACACGGTCGACGTGAAGAACACCATCATCACCCACGATGCCGGCAGCCCGCGCGACCAGATCTCGCCGTTCTGGGTGTCCACCGAACCGCTGTCCTATATCGGCTGGGGCAAGACGACGCAGCTTGGGCATGGGCCTCGGCCTGGCGATGGGGGCCAAGCTGGCGAAGCCGGACAAGCTGTGCATCAACCTGTGGGGCGACGCGGCGATCGGCTTCACCGGCATGGACTTCGAGACGGCGGTGCGCGAGCGGATCCCCATCCTGTCGATCCTGCTGAACAATTTCTCCATGGCGATCGAGCTGAAGGTGATGCCGATCTCGACGGAGAAATACCGGTCCACCGATATCTCCGGCGACTACGCCGCGATGGCCCGCGCCTTCGGCGGCTATGGCGAGCGGGTGACGCAGCCGGGCGACATCAAGGCGGCGATCCAGCGCGGCATCGAGCAGACGCAAGCAGGCAAGCCGGCGCTGCTGGAGTTCATCACCGCGAAGGAAACGCGGGTTTCGAAGTTCTGAGGATGGGAAGGCCAGGGGCCTGCCCGCTGCGACCCCGCCAAGGGCAGCGGCCCTTGGAACCCCGGACTGGCTGGCGGACGGGAGGGGGCGACGTGCTGTTGCACGCACGCGTCGCCCCCTCCCGTCCACCAGCCATGAATGGGATCAAAGGGGGCCGCGCCCCTTTGCGGGTCCAGGGCAGAGCCCTGGCCTTCCCGTTACCTGCAGCGTCTCGGAAGAACGCCTGGATTTCCTGCGCCAGCGCCTCCGGCTGTTCCATCGCCGCGAAGTGGCCGCCTTGCGGCATCGGCGTCCAGCGCTGGATGTTCGTGTACGTCTGCTCCGCGATCGAGCGTGGCGGCCGGACGATTTCCTTCGGAAACGCGCAGTAGCCGGTCGGCACATCGATCGTGCCGTCCGCTGGGGATCGGCCATGCCCAGTGCATCCGAGCATAGTAGGGCCAGAACGATGAGCCGATCGCGCCGGTGAACCAGTACAGCGAGATATTCGGCCAGCAGGTGGTCGCGGCTGACGACCGACTCTCGATCGTCGCCGTCATTGTCGGTCCAGGTCCGGAATTTCTCGGCGATCCAGGCCGCCAGCCCGGCCGGCGAATCCGTCAGTCCATAGGCCAGCGTCTGCGGCTTGGTGCCCTGGATCGACTGGTAGCCGGTCTCCTCCTTCAGCCAGTCGGCCAGTTCCGCGAAGTAACGCGTCTCCTCCTCTGTCGGGTTGGGCGGCGGCGGCCGGTCGCGCGGATCGTCGATCAGATTGATGTGGATGCCGATCAGGTTCGGTCCGGGTAGCGCGTAGCCGAGGCGAGACGCGGTGAAGGCGCCATAGTCGCCGCCCTGCGCGCCGTAGCGCTGGTAGCCGAGGACATCGGTCATCAGCGACGGCGAAGCAGGCGGCGATGTCCTCGATGCTGAAACGCTTCTGGCCCGGGCGTGAACGACAGGCCGTAGCCGGGCAGCGACGGAGCGATCACGGTGAACGCATCCGCCGGATCGCCGCCGAACCGGGCGGGATCGGTCAGGCGGGGAATGATGTCGATGAACTCGAACACCGAACCGGGCCAGCCATGCATCAGCAGCAGCGGCATCGGCGACGGACCTTTGCCCTGGCACTTGCAGGTAGTGCAGGTCGACATCCGGCATCTGCACCTTGAACTGAGGAAAGGCGTTCAGCGCCGCTTCCTGCGCCCGCCAGTCGAACTCCTTCCGCCAGTAGTCGACCAGCGTCCGCATGTAGGCCAAGGTCGGTGCCGTAGGCCCAGGGCGCGTCGGGTGCCTGATCGGGAAACCGCGTGCGTGCCAGCCGGTCACGCAAATCCGCCAGCGCGTCATCGGGAATGGACAGGGTGAAAGGTCTCGGTGTCATCCGGCATTTCCTCCTCTCTCGCGATGCCAGCATCCGTACCGCACAACGTGCGTCAAGGACCCTGCCCTCCGGCATGCCCCTTGCTCGGACTGTGGCGCAAAAATGCTTAGGTTGTGTCGCACAAACGCGAGGCGGGTTCGGCGGCGTCGCGCTGTCACTTGTCCGCCGCCGCAGGGCACGCCGGGCATAGCGTCGTTCGGCTACGCTTTCCCGACCAGCGGACAACCCACCTCCGTCACCGGTTGGAACGCCCGATCCCCTGGCACCGTGTCCAGGACCTGCTCGTAATCCCACGATCCTTTCGACTCTGCAGGCGACTTGATCCGCGCCAGATACATGTCATGCAGCATGCGCCCGTCCTGCCGGATCGTTCCGTTTGCGGCATACATGTCATGCACCGGCATCGCCTTCATCTTCGCGATGACCGCTGGGCCATCCATCGTTCCGGCCGCTGCGACGGCGCGCAGATAATGTAATGTTGCCGAATAGGTCGCCGCGTGCGGCATTGTCGGCATCGCATGGTGCCGATCGAAAAAGCGCTGCGACCAGGCTCTGGTTTCTGGTGTGCGGTTCCAACTGAAGGCGGTCATCAGGGTGATGCCCTGCGCCACCTGCAGCCCGAGGCTGTGCTCATCCATCAGGTTGCACAACAGCGGAACCATGGCCTGGCCGCCCTGCACGATGCCGAACTCGTTCGCCTGCTTCACGGCATTGATCATGTCACCGCCGCCGTTCGCCAGCGCGATGACCTTGGCGCCCGAGGCCTTGGCGGCAATCAGGAAAGAGCTGAAATCGCCGGCGTCGATCGGATGCTTGACCGATCCCAGGATCTTGCCGCCTGCCTGGGTCACTGCGTCCGCCGCGCTGGCCTGCAGCGAAACGCCGAAGGCATAGTCGACGCTGATGAAGAACCAGGTGTCCAGTCCCTTCGCCACCAGCGTGCGCGCCACGCCGTGCGTCAGTGCGTAGCTGTCATAGGCCCAGGACATCGCGGTCGGCGCGCAATTCTTGCCGGTGAAATCATTCGTGGCGACGGCAATTGCAATTACGACACCGTTCCGATCCCGCGCATCACGCTCGACGGCGAGTGCGACGGCGGAATTGTCGAGACCGACGATCAGTCCGACTCCGTCACGGTCATACCATTGCCGAGCGATGGAGGACCCGATGTCGGCTTTGTTCTGGTTATCGGCGGAGAGGATTTCGATGGGCCGGCCAAGGACGCTGCCGCCCATCTCCTCGGCTGCCATTTTCGCGGCGATGACCGATCCCGGCCCCAGACTGTCCGAAAAGACGCCTGTCATGTCCGTCAGAACGCCGACCCTGACCGGCTGCTCGGCGCGTCCTCTTGTCGCTGCCAGGGCCAGCGAAGCCCCCAGGACGCTGCGTCGATACAGATGCGGCACGGTAATTTCCCTCACGTTTCCCTGAGGGCAATGTTAATCCAAACGAAACGGTATTCAAGGCGGCGAGGCGTCACCCCTGTCCCGCGCGGCGGACCATTCCCGCCACAGCAGGATCAGCGCCGCCATGATGGCCGGTCCCAGAAAGAGCCCGACCAGCCCCCAGGCCTCCACACCGCCCAGAATGCCCAGCAGCACCCACAGGAACGGCAGGCGCGTGGTGCTGCCGATCAGCCCCGGCCGGATGAAGTGGTCGGCGACGAACGACACGACCGCACCCAGGACGGCGACCACCACGGCGGACATGACGCTGCCCTTGGCAATCAGCAGAATGGCGGCGAGGCCAAACGCGACGACGACGCCGAACGGCACCATCGCCGCCACGGCGGTGAACAGTCCGAACAGCGCCGGATGCGGCACACCGGTGGCCACATAGGCAATGCCGAGGATCAGCCCCTCGCCCAGCCCCACCAGCACCAGCCCGTCCACCGTGCCGTGGACCGAGGCGATGATCTGCCGCCCCACCCGCTCCCCGGTCGGCCCGAAGGCTCGTGTGCTGGCGCGCCGCATCTGCAGCACCAGAAGGTCGCCGTCGCGCAGCAGGAAGAACAGCGTCAGCAGCATGAAACCGAACAACACCAGGCGGTGGGCAATCTCCACCCCAAGCTCGCGGCCGTTCGCCACCAGCTCGGCCGAGCGTGCGCGCCTGAGCAGCGCCGAAGCGGCGTCCGGGGTGCCGAGATTGTCGTTCCACCAGGCCGTCGCCGCCTGTGAACCCAGGGGCAGGTTGGACAGAAAGGACGGCGCCGGGATCCCCTGGGTGCGGGCCTGGTCGATGGCGGCGAAGATGCCGTGCATCTCGCGCCCGGCCTCCCATGCGACGGCAACCAACGGGACCGCGAAGATCAGCCCGATGGACAGGGTGAAGGCGGCCGGCAGAAGGACATTGTGCCTGCCCGGCGGCCAGCGACCGACGGCGCGCTGATACAACGGCCAGACGGCGATCGCCAGGATCGAGGCCCAGAGCAGCGCCGGGATATAGCGATGCAGCGTCCATGCCCCGGCCGCCGCAAGCGCCAGTGCCAGAGCAATGCGGGCTGCCTGTTGCGGACGTGTATCAGCCTCGGCCATCAGGGTACGCCACCGGGCGGGAACGGCGGCGGCATCGGCCGCCGGGGCGGGGCCATCAGGCGCTGCGTCATGGTGGCGGCACCCACCAGCACCAGCGCCAGCACCACCAGCCAGTGGCTGACCGGCGCGGGACCGGTGTAGGGCCGCCAGACCAGCAGCAGCGCGATGACCGTCAGCACCACCAGGCCGCCGATCCCGCCCATACGGCGCTGCGACGACAGGACCGCCAGGATGGCGAAGACGATGTAGAAGGCGATCGCCAGCGCCCTGATGACGCTGTACGCCTGCGCGCCAAGGATGAACGCCAGGTGGCGGAATGCGGCATCGATCGTATCGAACAGATGGAAGCAGGCATCGAGGAAGCGATCCGGGCCGATCGCGTAAAGCAGCGCCGCCAGCACGGCCCCGCCAACCCAGATCATCAGAATGGTATCTCGCCGCACCGAAGCCCCTTCCCTGCAAGACGGATGGTTTGACGTCTATCTATAGCGCGTCCGCCGCGCATCCTATCAGAGCGGACGGCCATCACCCCTGACGGCCATCCCCCTGGCGGCCATCCCCCTGGCGGCCATCACCGCTGACAGATTGTGACTGCCCCTTGCGCTTGAACCTCGATCGGCGAAACTGCGCGCAGCGGACGACGCAGCTTCCGCTCAAAACGCAAAACAGGAGACGTCGTCGCCGTTCAAGCTGCCAGGAGAGGCCATGCCATGAGCAATTCGTCCACCCCCGTCAGCGACCTGCATTTCATCACGATCGCCGAAGCATCGCGGTTGATCCAGGCGCGCAAGCTCTCCCCGGTGGAGCTGACACGCGCCTATCTGGACCGGATCGAAGCGATCGATCCTCAGTTGCACGCCTATATCACGGTCACCGCCGATCTGGCGCTGGAGCAGGCGCGCAAGGCCGAGGCGGAGATCGCTGCCGGCAACTGGCGCGGCCCGATGCATGGCATTCCGGTCGCGCTGAAGGACATCTATTGCACCGCCGGTATCCGCACCACCGCCCACTCGAAGACGCGCGCCGACTACGTGCCGGATTTCGACGCGACGACGGTGGCGAAGCTCTACGAACATGGCGCCGTGCTGCTGGGCAAGCTCTCGACGCATGAATTCGCCCATGGCGGCCCGTCCTTCGATCTGCCCTGGCCCGCCGCGCGCAATCCGTGGAAGCAGGAGCACGTCACCGGGGGTTCCTCCAGCGGATCGGGCGCAGCCATCGCCGCCGGCCTTGCCGCCGGATCGCTCGGTTCCGACACCGGCGGCTCGATCCGCAATCCGGCCGCGCTGTGCGGGCTTGTCGGGTTGAAGCCGACCTATGGGCTGGTGAGCCGCGCGGGCGTCTATACCAACAGCTTCAGCTACGACACCGCCGGGCCGATCACCTGGACGGTCGAGGACTGCGCCATGATGCTGCAGGCCATCGCCGGCCACGACGCGAAGGACCCGGCCAGTGCCCCCTACCCGGTCGAGGATTTCGGCGCGGAGCTGTTCGCCGGCATCAAGGGCATGCGCATCGGCGTCCTCCGGCACCTGTATGAGGCGGACATCAAGGTCGCCGATTCGGTGAAAACCGCGCTGGAGACGGCGTACGGCGTGCTCCGCGGCCTGGGTGCGGAGCTGGAGGACACACGTATCCGCTCCGCCCACGACTACCACGCGGTGAAGATCACGCAGGCGGAATCCGAGCTCTACAGCGTGCATGAACCGGTGCTGCGGAAGCGGCTGAATGATTTCGGAGCCGATTTCCTGGGACGCGCACTGGGGGCGCTGCTGATCTCCGGTTCCGATTACGTCCAGGCCTCGCGCCAGCGGCGGCGGATGATCGCCGAGATGCAGCCGCTCTATGAGAAATATGACGTGCTGGTCACCGCCGGCCCCGGGCCTGCGGGGCGGTTGGATGCCTGGCGGACGATGAATTTCTGGACCGGGACGAACATCACCGCGCCGTTCAACTGCACCGGCGGGCCGGCGCTGGTCCAATGCATCGGCTTCACCGATGACGGGCTGCCGCTGTCGATGCAGATCGTCGGCCGGCCCTTTGCCGATCCGGCCGTGCTGCGGGTGGCCCAGGCCTATGAGGCGGCAACGGGCTGGAAATCCCGCCGCCCGGTGGTGCAGCCCGGCGCCGCCCCCCTGCCCCAGCCGCCCGTCCCGGCGCCCGCCAAAGCCGACATCCCCCAGGCTCGCCGCGACGAGATCGCCGCGATCTGCAAGCGCGCCGGCCTGACGATGCCGGAGAACCATTTCGAGCAACTCTGCGCCACCGCCCCGCATGTGGAGGAGATGGTCGGGCACCTTCACCGCGACTGGGCGTTCCATGACGAGCCGTCCAGCGTCTTCATGCCCCAGCGTCTTCATGCCACGGGCTTAGGCTTGTTTGAGACTGCGATCGTCTGAGGTCGCCGCACCCCGGCGCGTCAACCTCAGACGATCGCACGGTCCGCATCATGACAGACCGTTCATTCCGCGTCAGGAAGACAGACCGGATTGGCAAAGTTTAACTTGGCTTTGCGCAAATGCGGGGCACATTGGTCCACACCGAGCGGTTTCGGTCTCGGCAAGGTTGAGCACAGGGAGTGCAAAGGAGCATGAGTATCATCCGCCGCCGTGCCTGGGAAATCCCCGAGAGCCGCGTGACGCCCGAACACATTGTCACTGGCCGCCGTGCGATCTTGGCCGGATCGGCGGCGACGATTTTGGCACCCGCGCTGTCCCGGCCGGCGCGCGCGGATGCCGTCAAGGTGCCACCGCCCGGCCGGCCGCTGACGGATGAAAAATACTCAACGACCTATAACAATTATTACGAGTTCAACGACAGCAAATCGGTCTGGCGCCAGGCCCAGAAGATGGCGCAGCGGCCATGGACGGTGCGCATCGAAGGCATGGTGCAGAAGCCGCAGACGCTGGATATCGACGACATCCTGAAGAAGATCCCGCAGGAGGAACGCATCTATCGCCATCGCTGCGTCGAGGCCTGGGCGATGACCGTGCCGTGGTCCGGCTTCCAGCTATCGTCCCTGCTGGCGATGGCCGAACCGCTGGGCAGTGCCAAATACGTTGCGTTTGAAACCGTCCAGGACCAGAAGTCGATGGACGGCCTGGGCGCGCCGTTCTACCCCTGGCCGTATACGGAAGGCCTGGCGATCGATGAGGCCGGCCATGACCTGGCGTTCATGGTCACCGGCATGTACGGCAAGCCGGTACCGCCGCAGAACGGTGGCCCGCTGCGCATCGCATTGCCATGGAAATACGGGTTCAAATCGGCCAAGTCGATCATCAAGATCACTCTGACGGACAAGCGTCCTCAGCACGTTCTGGGAAGGCCTCCAGGCCTCGGAATACGGGTTCTGGGCGAATGTGAACCCCGCCGTGTCGCATCCGCGCTGGAGCCAGGCGACCGAACGCCTGCTGGGTTCGGATGAGCGGGTGCCGACGCTGCTGTTCAACGGCTATGCCGATCAGGTGGCGTCGCTCTATACCAACCGCCAGAAAGAAGCGCTGTTCATGTAATGCTGGCGTCCTGCGCCATAATGCGGCGTCCTGCCGACGACGATGGCAACCCGGTTGCCATCACTGGCGCTGTCATGGGAAGACTTCGCGGTCATCGCGCCGCGTGAGGTTCCCTGAATGAAGTCTGCTCGTCTTGCCGTCGATATCGGCGGCACGTTCACCGATCTGGCGTTGGAGCACGACGGCAAGCGCACCACGACAAAAGTCCTGACAACACCGTCCGCCCCCGAACAGGGCGTGATGACAGGCGTGCGGACGATCACCCAGGCCGCCGGCGTGGCACCCGCCGATATCGCGCTGATTATCCACGGCACCACGCTTGCCACCAACGCCGTGATTGAGCGTAAAGGCGCCCGCACCGCGCTGATCACCACCGAAGGCTTCCGTGACGTGATCGCGATGGGCAACGAAAGCCGTTACGATCAATACGACCTGAATATCGTGCTGCCCGAACCGCTGGTGCCGCGCTACCTGCGCCTGCCGGTGCCGGAACGGCTGGACAATACCGGCAAGATCCTCCGCCCGCTGGATGAGGCCGCCGTGCGCGCCGTCATCCCCGTCCTGAAGCAGGAAAAGGTGGAGAGCATCGCCGTCGGCCTGCTCCACGCTTTCGTCAATCCGGTCCACGAACGCCGCATCGGCGCCATCCTGCAGGAGGCCTTGCCGAACATTCCGGTCTCCTTGTCCTCGGACGTGTCGCCGGAAATGCGGGAGTGGGAGCGTTTCTCGACCACCGTCGCCAATGCCTATGTGCAGCCGATGATGGCGCGCTACCTGCGGCGGCTGGAGGCCGATCTGCACGCGGCCGGCGCCACGGCGCCGCTGTTCCTGATGATGTCGGGCGGCGGCCTGACGACGATCGAAACGGCGTGCCGCTTCCCGATCCGCCTGGTGGAAAGCGGACCGGCCGGCGGCGCGATCTTCTCCGCCTATATCGCGCGCGAATGCGGCCTGGACCAGGTGCTGTCCTTCGACATGGGCGGCACCACGGCGAAAATCTGCCTGATCGACGACTACAAGCCGCAAACCGCCCGCACCTTCGAGGTCGCGCGCGTCGGCCGTTTCCGCAAGGGCTCCGGCCTGCCGCTGCGGATTCCGGTGATCGAGATGGTGGAGATCGGCGCCGGCGGCGGTTCGCTTGCGCATGTCGATACGATGGGCCGCATCGGTGTCGGGCCCGAGAGCGCGGGCGCCGATCCCGGTCCGGCCTGCTACGGCCATGGCGGCACGCATCCCGCCGTCACCGACGCCAACCTCTCGCTTGGCCGCTACGATCCGTCCCGGTTCGCGGGCGGTTCGATCGCGCTGGATGTCGGCGCGGCGCATGACGCGCTGCTGGCCGATGTCGGCGCGAAACTGGGCCTGACCGCCGAGATGGCCGCGCTGGGCGTCGTCGAGATGGTCGATGAGAACATGGCCAATGCGGCGCGCGTGCACGCGATCGAGTTCGGCAAGACCTATGAGGGGCGCACGCTGATCGCCTTCGGCGGCGGCGGCCCGGTGCATGGCTGCCGTGTGGCCGAGAAGGTCGGCATCAACCGCGTGCTGGTGCCGTCCGGCGCCGGCGTCGGCAGCGCCATCGGCTTCCTGCGCGCACCCGTCGGCTATGAGGTCGTGCGCAGCCTGTATCAGCGCCTGTCCACGTTCGACGTCGCCGCGGTGAACGACCTGCTGGACGACATGCGCCGCGAAGCCGAAGACGCCGTGCGCCTCGGCAGTTTCGGCGCCCCGACGGTGGAGACCCGCACGGCGTATATGCGCTATGTCGGACAGGGCCACGAGATCGCCGTCTCCCTGCCCACCCAGGTGCTCGGTGCAGACGACATCGCGGTGATCCGCGAGCGTTACGACACCGAATATGCCCGCCTGTTCGACCGGCCCGTGCCGGGCTCCGATATCGAGATCATGAGCTATGCGGTTGTCGTGACAACTGTCACGCAGGATATCGAACCGGCCACGCGTGGCGAGACGCTGTTCGAGGAAGAGCCCGTCGCGACCCGCACCCAACTTGTGCGCGACACCACGACCGGTGCGGTGTCGGAATGGGCGATCCACGACCGGACGGCGCTGCAGCGCTGGGCCGTGGTGCGTGGTCCGGCGATCATTGCGGAGGATGAGACGTCGACGCTCGTCGGACCGGGCTGGATCGCGACGGTGAACGGGCTGGGTTATCTGGAGCTGACGCGTCGCTGAACCCAAGCGCGCGTTGGCCGGAGGGCTGGCGCAATGCAGGACAATCTCGCTGGATCGTTTTTGCCCGAGAGAGCGATTCAGGCTCGAGGTAGACGCCGAAGCAGCCGTCAACCTGAAATGATCGCGCTCGAAGGCCAATTTCGCTGGGACGCAGCGGCTGGGTTTGCCTGACTGGTCCGACGGACGCCGGAACACACCATATCCAGACATACGGCTTCGTGGCGTTACGGTCGGCGATGCCCTGGACGTTAAATAGCTGAGGAAAACGCCAATTTCGTCGTGGTCGTGCGAAGGCCGAGCATCCACGACTGGCGATCGATCGGACAGACAGTCGTGGACGGTCGGCCATCGCCGATCCACGACGGAGAAGGCGACACCATACCGGCTCGTATTTTAACGCGTCGGGCGATGTCCGGCGACCACTTGGTCAGCAGGGGCCCTGTCCAGGGTTCACCGTTACCGTAAAGCTGGGCGCGCCGGCAGTATTGCAGAAGACGTAAGGGTTAGAGCCTTGTTGGATAAAATATGTGAAGCTGCTGGAGCCGTAAGTGTATTTCACGGTGCCCGCGGTGATATTGGTGGTTATCGTATAAGTTCCGACTGTCTTCGTTGGGTCGTTCGCGTCGGTGGGACCACGTTTCCAGTCGACAACACTTCCGGTCGCTCCACCGTTATGCCACTCGCTAAACTGGGCAGTCGGCGTATGGCCAACGCATGCCGTGTTGCCGGCGATCGCCGTCTGAATTTGAGCGGCGGTCATGAAAGGACCGGTACAGGCTGCGATCGCTTGTCCGGCACCGATCGCAAGCAGTACGCTCGCAGCAAACACCAATCGCTTCATTGAAGCACCTCATAGCTTGTTCGCAGTCCGGAATGCCGGCTGTGGGAAATAATAATTGCACCCAAAGTCACCTTGCAATTCTTATTTAGACGCAAGGGCTTAAAGATTGTCGAGCGTTACGAGTGCACTGAGCCAGGTTCCAAGCGGTGCCACCAAGATCACCGCGCAGACATCATCATGTTTCGCAACCGAGGCTTACCGCTTTTCGCATCGCGGCAAAGTGTCGTTTCACGGAAGTCCAGATAAAGGACCCGTAACCGATACGCCGGCTGATCGAACGATCAACCGGCGTGCCATCAGGAGAGTGGCGCCCGGACGCGCCACGGTGCCGTGCAGGGACCGGCGTGCTGGCTAAGCGGCCTTGCGGCGACGCGCGACGAAAAACCCAACCAGCCCAGTCCCAAGCAGCGACATGCTGATTGGCTCGGGCGCCGCGGTGGTGGTCGCAACATCCACGACGACGGTGGTCTCCGAACTGAGCACTTCTAGGCCCGCGAGGTTGATCGAGACGGAATTGGACGTGAAACTGAGATCCGGGAACAGCGACGAGGCGTCCGCATCGATGACGGCGCCGGAAATGTCGGAGAATGACAGGTCCGTAATGACGACGCCACTGAATGCCGCTGGTTGAAAACCGCCAGCCGCATCGAATGTCAACGTAATCTGGGTATCGGTGACCGTCGCGGTGACGTTCGGGACGCCGGTCAGAAAAGTGAACGTCGCAGGGCCCACCACGCCCGTGCCCTCATCGTCAGCGTTCGTAGCCGTATTCGGGAAAAAATAGGAACCGTTTACCGTGTCGTTCTGCAAGCCCGCGTAAGCGGACTGTCCGCTGAGAACGCCGGCGACCAACACTCCTGCCGCAATCAAAATGCCACGCATTGTTACAGGCTCCACTCTCGATGTCAGAACATTCTGGAAAGCATCTGGATGCGATCGCACGCAAACGACATGCCAAGAATGAAATTCCGGTAATATCAGTCTGTTGTGGGGAACCCTTCCTTGCGATGCAGTCATGGTGTAAAGATTTCCGACGCACGGCGTAACAGTCTGTCGGTCTCAACGGCCACCCGCTTCCCGCATTTACACCGAGGCGAACCGATCTTCCTGACCTACGCGAACTCCCACTCCTTCCCCACGCTCTCCGCCAGATCCAGGAACGCTCTCACCTTCCCGGAGACCAACCGCCCACCGGGAAACACCGCCTGGATCGGCGACGGAGGCGGGCTGAACGCCTCCAGCACTTGCATCAGCCGCCCGTTACGCAGGTAATCGGCTACCTGATAGGACAGCGCCGGCGTAATCCCTCCCGCCACGAGCGTATGCCCGATCGCCGCATCACCGCTGGTGCTGGAGAACCGAGGCCGCGCCGGAACGCGGAACTCCCGGCCGTCCGGGGCAACAAACCGCCACTCGGGGCCGGCGTAGAGCGGCTCAATCCCCACCAGGTCGTAACGCCCCAGATCGTCCGGATGCGCCGGTGGCCCACCACATGCGGCCAGATAGGCCGGCGTCGCCACGAAAATCCGCCGCGTCTCGCCCAGCCGCTGAGCGATAAGGCCGGAATCGGGGAGGTGGCCGATGCGGACGGCGAGGTCGATCCCCTCCTCGACCAGACTGACATAGCGATCGGACAGCACCAGTCCGGCCGTCATGTCCGGATGCAGGGCCAGCAGGCGTGACAGCAGAGGTGCCACATGCAGCCGCCCGAACAGCAGCGGCGCGGAGACGACCAGGCGGCCGCGGGGGCTGGTCCGCTCCGCCACGGCGGCTGCCTCTGCTTCCTCCAACTCCACCAGGATGCGGCGTGCGTGTTCGAGGAAGCGTTCGCCGGCCTCGGTCGGGCGGACGGATCGCGTGGTGCGGCTCAGCAGTAACGTACCGAGACGCTGTTCCAGCCCCGCCACCAGGCGGGTCACCACCGAGGGCGCGACATGCAGGCGCCGTGCGGCGGCGGAAAAGCCGGGGGCATCGCAGACGGCGACGAAGGCGGACATGGCGTCGAAGCGATCGGTCATGGGTCGGCTACCATTTCTGATACACGAATAATGCTTTGCTAATTCTCCAGATTATCCACACATCCGGAAGCAATCATATTGGGGGCACCAAAACCGGTCACGCGCCCAGGAGACGTGTCATGTCGCTCCCGTCCGACGTCGCATTCACCGATACCGTCAAGCAGGTGCAGGCCCGCAAGGGCTCGCGCGCCATGTTCGAACGGCGCGACGGATTCCGCACCGAGGTCACGCCCGACCTCGTCGCCTTCCTGTCCGAGGTCGACACCGCCTATCTGGCGACGGCGACCGCCAAGGGCCAACCCTATGCCCAGCATCGTGGCGGCCCGAAGGGCTTCATCCATCACCTCGGCGGCCAGACGCTCGCCTTCGCCGACTATGCCGGCAACCGGCAATACGTCACGGCCGGCAACCTCGCCGAGAACGACCGCGCCTTCCTGTTCCTGATGGACTACGCCAACCAGCGCCGCGTGAAACTGTGGGGCCGCGCTCGGGTCGTCGAGGACGATGCCGAACTCACCGCGAAGCTGATGCCGGAGGGCTACAAGGCGCGCCCGGAGCAGGTTATCCTGTTCGAGGTCACGGCCTGGGAGACCAACTGCCGCCAGCATATCCCGCAAAAGTTCGATGCCACCGACGTCGCTGCGAGCGTATCGGCGCTGCAGCGCAAGATCGCGGCTCTGGAATCCGACAACGCGGCCCTGCGCGCCCGCCTCTCGCTCTCCCGCCCCTCACCCGACGATCCCTCATTGGCCGATCCCTCATTAGAAGAACCCTCAGCATGACAGATCCGGAGGCCCGTCCCCCTCTGCCCCCCTTCGACGCCGACACCGCTGCGCGAAAAGTCCGCATGGCGGAGGACGCGTGGAACAGCCGTGATCCGGCGCGTGTGGCACTTGCCTATACGCAGGACAGCCGGTGGCGCAACCGCGCCGAATTCCTGACCGGACGTCCCGCCATCATCGCCTTCCTGCAGCGGAAATGGGCGCGCGAACTGGATTATCGCCTGATCAAGGAAATCTGGGCCTTCACCGCCAACCGCATCGCCGTCCGCTTTGCCTATGAATGGCACGACGATTCCGGCCATTGGTTCCGCAGCCATGGCAATGAACAGTGGGAATTCGCTGAGAACGGCCTGATGCAGCGGCGGGAGGCCTCGATCAACGATGTTCCGATCGGGGCCGCCGACCGCCTGTTCCACTGGAAGCTGGGTGCCCGCCCCGCCGATCATGCCGGCCTGACGCAACTGGGACTCTGAGTGGAGGCTGGTTCTTCCGCGCAGGGACCGTATAGTGGCGGTTCCTGATCCACTGCATAGCGGCCGTCCATGTCCCACGAGACCAACGCCCTCGCGCAGATCCACCGCCAGATCATGTGGAACCGCCTGATCGCGGTGGTGGAGGAGCAGGCGCAGATCATGATCCGCACCGCCTTCTCCACCACGGTGCGGGAGGCTGGGGACCTGTCCGCCGGCATCTTCGACCTGAAAGGGCGGATGATGGCCCAGGCGGTGACGGGCACGCCCGGGCACGTCAACTCGATGGCCGAATGCGTCGGGCATTTCCTGAAGAAGTTCCCGGTCCGCGTCATGCAGCCCGGCGATCATTACATCACCAACGATCCGTGGCTGGGCACCGGCCATCTGCACGACCTGACGGTCGTCACGCCTGCGTTCCACAACGGCAGCATTGTCGGGCTGTTCGCCAATACCGCCCACGTCATCGACATCGGCGGCCTCGGCATGGGGCCGGACGGGACGTTCGGTCTTTGAAGAAGGGATGTATATCCCGATCGTCAAATGCTTCGACCAAGGCGTTCCAAACGAAACCTTTTTCGATTTCATCCGAGCGGGATCGCGGCTGCCGGTGGAGCTGGAGGGGGATATCTATTCGCTGTGCGCGTGCAACGATGCCGGCGTGAAGCGGCTCGCCGAGATGATGGCGGAGTTCGAGATGGACTAGCCTCGATCCGCTGGCCGAGTTCATCTTCGACAGCTCCCACCGCGCCACCCTGGCGGAGATCGCCCGAACTGCCGCGCGGCACCTACATCAACGAAATCTACTCCGACGGCTATGAGGAGCCGGTCAGGCTGGCGGCCTCGATGGAGATCCTGGACGACGGGATCGAGGTCGATTTCGCCGGCACATCCGGGCTTTCCGTCCGCGGCATCAACGTGCCGGCGGCGTATTGCCGCGCGTATAGCGTGCTTCGGCATCAAGTGCGTGGTGGCGCCGGAGATTCCCGAACAACTGGGCCTCGCTGGCACCGTTCCGGATGAAGATACCGGAGGGCTGCATCCTCAACGCGCCGCGGCCCTACCCCGTCTCGGTGCGCCATGTGATCGGCCATCTGCTGCCGGACCTGATGATGGGCTGCCTGCACCAGGCGGTGCCGGACCGGGTCACCGCGGAAGGTGCCTCGGCGCTGTGGAACCCGCCGTTGCGCGGCGGCGGCGCGATCTCCGGCCAGGCGCGCGGCAACAGGCCGGTGGTGGACTGATTTCGAGATCATCACCTTCAACTCCGGCGGCACCGGCGCGCGCCCGACGCAGGACGGGCTGAATGCCACCGCCTTCCCCTCCGGCGTGCGCACCATGCCGGTGGAGGCGACCGAGAACGTCGCGCCGATCATCCTGTGGCGGAAGGAACTGAAGCCGGATTCCGGCGGCGCGGGGCTGACCCGCGGCGGCGTCGGCCAGATCATGGAGATCGCCACCAAGGGCGACCTGGAATTCGCCGTGCAACGCCAGCTTCGACCGCATCGCCAATGCGCCGCAAGGGCCGGGAGGGTGGCCTGAACGGCGCGGCCGGCCGGGTCGCGCAGAAAACCGGCAAGACTGCTGCGCACCAAGGGCTTCCAGGTCATTCCCGATGGCGACCGGCTGATCCTGGAGCTGCCCGGCGGCGCCGGCATGGGCGATCCGACGCAGCGCGATCCCTGCGCTGGTGGCGCGCGACGTGCGCGACGGCCTGGTGTCGGTGGAGAACGCCCGCGCGCTCTACAAGGTTGTCGTGACCGCCGCGGCGCGGTGGATGAGGCCGAGACAGCGCATGATTCGCTCGTGACACTGCAAGGCTACAGCGGCCTGCGCATAGGCTCGCCTGTTACAAGCCTGCCGAAAAATCGCCAAGGCCAACAGGGAGATATCCATGACCGACGCCGTCGAGGAATCGGCGATGCGCAAGATGTATATGCGCCTGCTGCCGATTCGCCATGCTGACCTACTTCCTCTGCTTACATCGACCGGATCAATGTCGAGCTTCGCCGGCGCTGACCATGCGCGGCGATCTCGCACATGTCGGCCACCGCATTTCGGTTTCGCTGCCGGCACGTTCTACTGGGGCTACTTCATCTTCGAGGTGCCCAGCAACGTGATCATGGAGAAGGTCGGCGCGCGCCTCTGGATCGCCCGCATCATGATCACCTGGGGCATCTTGCCGGCCGCGACCGCGCTTGGTCACCGGCTCGACAAGCTTCGCGGTGATCCGCTTCCTGCTGGGCGTCGCCGAAGCCGGCTTCTTCCCGGGCATGTGCTGTACTTCACCTACTGGTTCCCGCACTACCATCATGCGCGGATCGTCTCGGGCTTCCTGATCGGGCTGCCGATCGCGGTGGCCGCCGGCGCGCCGATTTCCACGGCGATGCTGGGTCTCGATGGCGTGTTGGGCCTGCACGGCTGGCAGCTCATGTATCTCGCTCGAAGGCATCCCGACGGTCCTGATCGGCATCGTCGTGCTGTTCGTCCTGACCGACAAGCCGGAGCAGGCGAAATTCCTGACCGCCGAGGAGAAGAGCCTGGCTCGCCACGCAGCTTGCCGCGGAGCGCAAGGCGAAGGAAGCGGTGCAAGACGTTCAGCATGTGGCAGGCGATGTTCAATCCGAAGGTGCTGCTGCTGTCGCTCAACTATTTCGGCATCGTCACCGCCAGCCTGGGCATGCTGATCTTCGTTCCGCAGATCATCAAGTCGCTCGGCGTCATCAGCAACATGACGGTCGGCTGGCTGACCATGATGCCCTATCATCTGCGGCGGCATCGGCCTGGTCGTCTGGGGCATGGATGTCCGACCGGATGAACGAGCGGCGCTGGAACCTGCTCGTCGCCTGCGTGGTGTCCACGGTCGGGCTGGTGATCGCCGGCATGACGATGGGCACCTGGTGGGCGATGGTCGGCATGTCGATCGCGACCTTCGGCTTCTACGGCTCGAAGGGTCCGTTCTGGGCGATGCCGCCGATGTTCCTGACCGGCACCGCGGCCGCGGCCTCGATCGCCTGGATCAACTCGATCGGCAATCTCGGCGGCTTCTTCGGCCCCTGGTATGTCGGCGTCATGAAGGACGTGACCGGCAGCTACGCCGGCGGCCTGTACGGCCTGGCGTTGCTTGGGTTCATCGCCGCGTTCGTCTGCGCGTTCTTCCTGAACATTCCGAACGCCGCGGCCGAGGCGGACAGTCTGCCGGGCGCGACCGATGGGCCGTGCCAGGCGTCGCGGGGGCCGCCGAATAGCGGAGACTACAGCCGCACAGAGTGCGCACGCGGAGGGCATCCAGGACCGGCAAAACCTGTCGTCCTGGACGCCCTTTGTCCTCAAAACGAACTCACGAGTGGCTGACAACGGGACTTCGCAGCGGAACGATCCAGTCCTGCAACACGTTCGGCGGCTCGTAGCACCGGCTGTTGGCTCGTGTGGCGTCGGCCTATGCTGTGCCGTGGGTGCTATTCGTCCTGGTTCATCCGGTGCTTTGCATCGCGGCCGAGTTGCCGAATTCGCCCAGCAGGCTCAGCGAGCCCAGAACCGCGGGCTGGCAAGATTGCGCGCAGGACCGCTATGCGGGCGTGGGATCCATGATCTACCCCGCCGCGGCCAGCACGCGGTCGATGAACGCCTGGGTGCTGCCCAGGTAATTCCCCGGATCGATCAGCTTTTCGATCGCCGCCCGGTCGAGCCGGACGCACACGGCCGGGTCGCGCTCCAGCGCGTCGGCCAGCGAGATCTTCTCGGTCAGCGCCACGTCGCAGGCGTGCTTGACCACGTGATGCGCCTCGCCACGGCCCAGCACGGGCGCGAGGCCCATCATCACCGCCTCCGACACGATCAGCCCGTGCGTAGATGTCCAGGTTCGCGCGCATCCGTTCGGCGTCGACGACCATGCCCTCGGCGATGGCGCGGGTGTGCAGCAGCGCGCCGTGGGTCAGCACGAAGGCTTGCGGGATCACCAGCGCCTCGGCCTGCCAGGGACCGGTCGCCCGTTCGTGGTCCTGCGCCATCGCGCCCATCATCACCGGCACCAGCCCCTGCACCGTGCGCGCCGCCGCGAGAATGTATTCCGACGCGATCGGATTGCGCTTCTGCGGCATGGTCGAGGACTGGCCGCGCCCGGCGACATAGGGTTCGGCGACCTCGCCCACCTCGGTCTGCGCCAGCAGGATGATGTCGGTGGCGATCTTCGCCAGCGTGCCGCAGACCAGACCGAGGAACGCGACCGTCTCGGCCAGCGCGTCGCGGCAGACATGCCAGGGTGCGAGCGGCGCCTCCAGGCCCAGCTCCTCGGCCAGCGCCTTCCATGACCGCGATCCCCTGATCGCCAAGCGAGGCCAGCGTGCCGGCGGCGCCGGCGAACTCGACCTGCTCGACCCGCGTGCGGAGCTGCTTCAGCCGGTCCAGATGCGCCAGGAACGGCATGGCCCAGATCGCGCATTTCAGGCCGAAGGTGACCGGCAGCGCCTGCTGCAGATGGGTGCGCCCGGCCATCACCGTGGTGCGGTGCTGCTGCGCCTGGTCGGTCAGCGCGTTCAGGATCGCGCGCAGCTCGGCCTCGATCAGGGTCAGCCCCTCGCGCACCTGCAGCACGGTCGCGGTGTCCATGATGTCCTGCGTCGTCGCGCCCCAATGGGTCCAGCCGCCGGCCTCGCCGGCTGCCTTGGACAGTCCGGCGACGAGGCCGACGACCGGATAGCCGACGTTGCGGGCGCTGGCGGCGAGCTCCTCGGTGCTCAGGTTCTCCACCTTCGCGGCGGCCGACGATCGCCTCGGCCGCCTCGGCCGGGATGATCCCGAGCTGCGCCTGGACGCGGGCGAGCGCGGCTTCGACATCGAGCATGCGCTGGAAATAGGCCGTCTCGTCGAACACCGCGCGCATCGCGTCACTGCCGTAGAGCGTGCCCAGGATCGGGCTGTCGGCGGGGTTCACGGGCATCGTCAGGGTCCTCGCTGGAGATGATGTCGCGGCGGTATAGACCGCTCCCCCATTAAGCCAAAGCGACCGAAGTCAAAGCTATTTGGGACTCCCTGGCCGCAACAGGCAAAGCGTCAGGCAGGACAGCGCCATCACCGCGCCGGAGAACAGCAGCGCGATCCGTGGCCCGCCACTGTCCAGCACGAACCCGAACGCCAGCGGCGCCGCGCCCTGCAGCACGCGCGCCGGCGCCGCCAGGATGCCGGTTCGCAGCCCATAGCCGCCGGGTCCGAACAGGGCGAGCGGCAGAGTGCCCCGCGCGATCGTCAGCATGCCGTTGCCCGCCCCGTGCAGCAGCACATACGGCACCGCCGCGACCGGCCCAAACACCGCCAGCAGCACCGCGCCGATCGGGTTCAGGATCGTCGAAAGCCTGGCCGAGACCATCGGCGAGACGCGGCGCATCACGCCGAACTCGAACAGCCGCGCCAGGACCTGTGCCGGCCCCACCAGCGCCGCGGCCGCCACCGCCGCATCCGGCGTCGCGCCCATTGCCTGCAACAGCCGCGGCAGATGCGCGGCCAGCGAGGTGGAGATGAACCACGTCGCCCCGAACACCCCTGCCAGAACCAGCATGGTCTTGCTGATGGGCGAGGCCTCGCCGCCACTTGGCGGTGCTGCATGGGTATCCGCAGTGCCTTTGGGGATCAGGAACCGATTCATCGGCAGGCCGAGAACCAGATGCAGGGCCGCCCATACCAAAGCGGCGTCGCGCCAGCCGACGGTTTCCACCAGGAAGCGGCTGGTCGGCCAGCCGACGGTGCTGGCGAAGCCGGCGATCAGCGTAATGCCGGTGATCGCGTTGCGCGCCTGCTGCCCGTACAATCCGGTCGCGGTCGCAAAGGCGGCCTCGTACAGGCCGAAGCCCATGCCGACGGCGATCAGGCTCCAGGCCAGGATCAGCCCGAGCGGGCCGTGCGAAAAAGCCATGGCGGCCAGACCGGCGGCGAAGCACAGATTGGTCCCCGCCAGAACGTCCCGCCCGCCACGGCGATCGATCATCCGTCCCGCCGCCGGTCCCAACAGGCCGGACGCGAGCAGCGCCGCCGACACCACGCCGAAGAAGAACGATCGCGAGATATGCAGGTCGCTGGCGACAGGATCGGCAAAGATCGCCGTCAGGTAGTAGGATGACGCCCAGGACAGGGTCTGGGTCACGCCGAGCGTCACGACGACGACGCTGCGCTGACGGTTCATGGACGCTCCTCTATGAAGGTTCTCTCGTGGATTGCCGGTCAGCTTAGCCGGGCCGGCCACGCGGTCCAGAGCGTCGCGCACCGGGGTGCTTGCCAACAGCCCACCGCAGGTCACATACCCCCTCCTCACGCATCTCGACGCGGGAGAAAGGGATCCCATGGCGGAGAACGACAGACGGGAACGGAACAACCTGAGGACGATGGTCGCACTGTGCCTGATCGTCGCACTGATCGCCGGCACCGTGATGATCATGCAAGGCCTGCGCCGATCCGCCGCAATGCAGGACTGCCTCGCGTCCGGCCGCACCAATTGTGCGCCGGTCGATACCAACAACCGCTGAGGCACGCGATCAAACTCAAAAAAGCGAATTGTTCGTTCGTAGAGGGCGGCCCACTCTGCGCAACCGAACACATAAGACGGGACGGGAGAACGGACGTGCAGGACAGCCCGCAAACGGACAGTGTCATCCTCGGCGAAGGCGAATACCGCTACCGCGTCAACCGCGACTGGGCGAAGCTGCCGGACGGCTGGAGCTTCCACGAAGTCGCCGCCGTCGGCGTGGACCAGAGCGACAACGTCTTCGTCTTCAATCGCGGCAAGCACCCGATGATCGTGTTCGACCGCTGGGGCAACTTCCTGCGCTCCTGGGGCGAGGACCCTCTTCGCCCGGGCGCATGGCATCCACGTTGCACCGGACGGCACGATCTACTGCACCGACGACGGCGACCACACGGTGCGACGCCTGACGCCGGACGGGCGGGTGCTGATGGAGATCGGGGTACCGGGCAAGGCCTCGCCGTTCATGGGCGGGCAGCCGTTCAACCGCTGCACCCATACCGCCCTGTCGCCGAAGGGCGATATCTACGTCTCGGACGGCTACGGCAACGCCCGTGTCCACAAATATTCGCCCGACGGCAAGCTGCTCATGAGCTGGGGCGGTCCCGGCCGCGGTCCCGGCGAGTTCAACCTGCCGCATAACATCGTCTGCGACCCGGACGGATGGGTCTATGTCGCCGATCGCGAGAGCCACCGCATCCAGGTGTTCGACGGCAACGGCAAGTTCGAGACGCAATGGACCAACGTGCATCGCCCGAGCGGACTGTGCATGACGTTTGGCAAGTGCCCGCTGTGCTATGTGGGGGAGATTGGGCCGTATCTACCGGTCAACCGCCAGTATCCGAACCTCGGCCCCCGCGTCAGCATCCTCGACACCAAAGGCAACGTCCTCGCGAGGCTCGGCCGGACGCAGGACGGCACCGGGCAGGAGCCGGGGCAGTTCATGTCCCCGCACGGCGTCGCGGTCGATTCGCACGGCGATATCTATGTGGGTGAGGTGGTGGTCAGCTCCTGGCCATCGGCCTTCCCCGACAAGCCGCGGCCGCCCGATCTGAAGGCCTTGCAGAAGCTCGAGAAGCTGTCCGGTGGCTGATGCTGCGGGGGGCCGGCGTTGGGTCACGGTTGTCAGGTGCGATATTGCCGGGTCAGGTGTGGAACCGAGTCCGCGAAAATCTCACACGGAGGCGGCCCGCAAGCGGGCCTTGGGCGGAGGAAGCCGGAAGGCACGGAGTCGTTGCTTCACGGCAGTGGGCCTTCTCCGTGGCCGTCCGCGCCACCTCAGTGCCTCTCTGGTTTCTTTCCAAACGATATCAGGCCGTCATCTCACTCCTCATCCGCACCAGAGTCTCGATCAGCTGCAGGACGTCGCCGCCGGTCGTCATCCGTGGCCTGTCACGCTCCGGATCCGGTTTCAGCCCGTCCAGCGGATCGGCCATGCCGGGTGGCAGGGCGGCGACGACAGCCAGGGACTGGTCGGGGAAGCGCCGCCGTTCGGTGGGCCTGAAGCTCAGGATCGTCACCTCGGTATGGCGCGGATCATCGGCGATGTGGTCGAAAATCCGGTCCAGCGCATCCCGCGGCCCTTCCAGCACATGCGCATAGCCGGTGCCGGTGAACAGCAGCGCGCCGGTCACCCCCTCCCGCTCATTGCGCGGCCGCGCTCCTGCCGCGATGGCGTCGAGTTCGGGGTGCGGTCCCCCGCCTGCCGGCCCGGCCACGTGCCGGCTGCAATAGATCAGCCGGTAGAGCGCCAGTGCTGCGCTATTTCGTCTCATATGATACCGACGCTTCCAGCTTCGTTCCGGGCGTTTCGGGATCCGTCCGCCGCCTCGAACCTTATCCAGCGCCCACGGCCGGCCAGCTTGGCACGCGCCAGCGCGACTTCGGCATTGCGCACCAGGTCATCGGCGTTGGCGCCCTGCGCGGGATAATAGGCCAGGCCGATACTGGCCCCGATATTCACGCTGTGGCCCTCGACCTGGAACGGCATGCCCAGGGCGTGCAGGACGCGCGCGGCCACCGGTTCCGCTGTCGCCGTATCGCGCGCCAGGACCGCGAACGTGTCGCCGCCATGCCGGCCGATCAGGTCGCCGCCCCGCACCTCCCGCCGCAAACGCCGAGCGGCCAGGCACAGTAGCGCGTCCCCCGTCGCTCGGCCGTATGTCTCGTTGACCGTTGCGAAATGATCCAGGTCGATCAGCATCACGCAGAAATGCCCCTCGGGGCCGGCCAGCGTGAAGGTGTCTTCCAGGGCAGTCCGGAAGCCGCGCCGGTTGCTGAGCCCGGTCAACGCGTCCAGCCACGTCTCCGGCCCGTCGAACATCAGGGTCGGCGGCTGATCGTCGATCAGCAGCAGCCAGCGACCGTCGCCGATGCCGCGCAGACGCAGCAGCAGCCTTCCGTCGCGGCCATAGGTCAGGCGCATGACCGAATCGGGTTCCAGCCCGTCGCCGGGGATCTGCTCGCGGCAGAACCGCTCGATCGCCTCCCGGTGCGGGCCGGACAGGGCGTGGGCGCGCGCCAGCATATCGGCCAGCGCCGGTGCGCCCTCGGCCATCACCGGCGGAGCGTCCAGCAGCGTCATGGCCTGGCGGTTCCAGTGGCGCAGGTGCACGTCCCGATCCAGCACCAGCACCGCGATCGGCAGATGTTCCAGCACACTGCTGGCCAGCGAATGGCTGGGCTGGCGGCGACGGCGCGTGGACGCGGCCCCAAACGCCCCCGCGACGGGGACCCCGAGCGGGGCGCCGACGGACATTCCATCCGGGGCGGAAACGGCCGTGGTTCGAGGCACCGGAAAAGCTCCTGCTGCTGACACGCTATGCGTCGGATCGGTGCGCGAATTGCCGCTGATCCGTCGGTTGACCCTAGGGAAAGGGTCTTACCGAAGGGTTAACGGCACCACGTTTTCCGACCATCCGGGGCGTGTCAGCCGGCCCGGTCCGCCGCCGGCCAGCAGGCGCGCGGCACAGGACCGGCGAGGCCGATCGTTCACGCGGCCTTGACCCTGGGGCAAGCGGCGCCCTAAAGCGGCGACATGACCGAAGCACCCGTCTCCCCAACGAGTGTCGCCGCCGCGCAGGAACAGGCCCATGTCCTGGCGCAGGCCCTGCCGTTCCTGCGCCGTTACGCCGGTGCGACCGTGGTGGTGAAATACGGCGGCCACGCGATGGGCGAGGAGCACCTGGCGCTGCAGTTCGGCAGCGACATCGCGCTGCTGAAGCAGGTCGGCATCAACCCGGTCGTGGTGCATGGCGGCGGGCCGCAGATCAACGCGATGCTGAAGCGGCTGGCGATCCAGTCCACCTTCGTCGACGGGCTGCGCGTCACCGACGCGGCGATGGTCGAGGTGGTGGAGATGGTGCTGGCCGGCACCGTGAACAAATACGTCGCCGGCCTGATCACCAGCGCCGGCGCGCTCGCGGTCGGCATCTGCGGCAAGGACGGCGGCGATGATCCGCGCCCGCAAGCTGCGCGCGCACGAAGATGGATCCGGACAGCCATATCGAGCGGTGCTCGATCTCGGCTTCGTCGGCGAGCCGGAGCGTGTCGATGCGCGGGTGATCCACGCGCTGACCGGCGGCGGGCTGGTGCCGGTGATCGCGCCGGTCGGGATCGGCGAGGACGGCCAGACCTACAACATCAATGCCGACACGGTGGCCGGCGCGGTCGCCGGCGCGCTGAAGCGCCACGCGGCTGCTGATGCTGACCGATGTGCCGGGCGTGCTGGACAAGGACAAGACGCTGATCCCGTCACTGACGCTGACCGATGTCGAGGCCAGGATCGCCGACGGCACGATCACCGGCGGCATGATCCCGAAGGTGGAAAACTGCGTCGAGGCGGTGCGCCAGGGCGTCAAGGGCGCGGTCATCCTCGATGGCCGTGTGCCGCATGCGTGTCTGCTGGAGCTGTTCACCGAGGCCGGGCCGGGGACGCTGATCAAGCGCTGAAGTGAATGGCGGGGAAGTGCGCCTAAAGCATTGAAGGAGTTGGTCCCTGTCGTCGTGGTCTGTGAAGGTCGACCAAGAGGGGGGAGGACGACGTCCGGCCCTTCCTATTTTTGGGGCGTTTATGTCATTCGCAAACACGGCCGTTTTCGACCCACGCCAGTTGCAGGTCGTTCGGATGACTGGTCTCAAAAGCAGACGCCCACTGATCTGGGCCAAGGACGGCTTGGCGTCCATTTAGGCCGTCCAGACGTGTGTATCGAAATTCCGGGAGCGGACCAAGAACCTCGGACCCCCACGAGTGCACAGGCACTAAATTACCAAGATATAGTGCGCTGCAAAATTCAAGAAATTTGCGCCTCGTGACCCGAATACGGACGGGTGAAAGCCAGTCCAAGTTTAATCCTCGCCTACCCGGGCAGGTCCCGGGCGAATCGCCGAGCCAGGATCGCCAAGACGTCTGGATCCCGATTAATTGTGACGTGCAAGCCAGGGATCTCGAAGCAATCCTCAGGCTGCGAGGGCTCAACGCAGCTCTCCCAGGCGACGATACCATCGTTCCGGCTGAAGATGAATGTACCCGGCACTGGCAACGGCTGTGCCGCCCTATTTGCCATCATCAGCAAATCCGGCGTGCGCCATGCGCGCAAAAATGGACGTAGTGGCAGGAATGCGCTGTCCGCAGGCTCCCTGAACGGGCTGCAGATAGTGGCAACCTGACGGACTTTGTCGGGATGAAGATGAGCCAGCAGGCGCGCGAATACGCCGCCCAAGCTGAATCCCGCAATGTCCAACGGCCCATGCTGTGCATGAAGCGCCAATAACCGGCTTTCGAGGCCGGCCAGGAGCCGTGGGGTCGGACCGATATTGGTACCCAATCCCCAACTGAAAGAACGGTAACCGAGTTGATCCAGTGCCGCGCGCGTGGATGCCGCGTGGACGTCCCCGCGCCCGGCGACAGGAAGCACTAAAACCGGCTGTCCATTGCCACGCGGCAGTATGGGATCAACGAAGAGGATGGGATTTGGCCGAAGGAAGGCGATCGCTTCCGCTGTGGTGCGCCGGATGGCAGGGCGGACAGGAGCATAGGACACCATCGATGTAGGATGGGATATGGCAGTCTACCTTACTAACTTTGGTTGTTGCTTTCACATAAGGATGGTTATTGCCACTTTCCACCAAATCCGAACGGGAGCAAATGTCAAAATTCTTGTGCCGTGTACAGCGACCAAGTGTGTCAGCGATTTAGCCGGTGCGAAAATTCGGTGCAGAAGTTTGTCTGGAGCGGGGCAGGCCATGGCGTCCGACGAATACATGTTCGCTATTAGCCGCGGCTCATATTTGCAAATGACTATTTTCCTATTTTTGATGCCTGTTGAACGAAGTATTTGATCGCCCCACGAGACGAAATTCCATCATGCTGCGACCTGTTTCTCCGTGGCCCTCGGCGCCGTCTCTGTGAACTCCGTGGTTTCTTTCGTCCAACCCGCCATACCGAAACCGCCGCTCAAACCTCCACCTCAGCCTCGCTCCGCTGCAACCGCCGCGGGATCCAGGCCCGCAGCCCAGCTTCCGACACCCCCAGCAGATCCAGTTCCGAACGCATCTCCGTCGCCGTCAGCGGAAAGTCCCCGCCCCGGCCCGGCTTGATGATCGCCGCCGGGCGCAGCCGCGCCAGCACGGCCTGCAGCGCCACCGCGGTCTGCATCGACACGCCGCCCCGCCAGGCCAGGCTCACCAGTCCCTTGGCATTGCGCAGCGTGCGCGCCCGCTCGATGACATGGATCGAGACATCCGCCCTCACCGACAGCATCGCGCTCGCCAGCGTCAGCGCACCGCGCCGCAGCGCGTCCAGGATCGCCGCCTCGTCGAGCCGGCCCGAGGCCTGCAACGCCGCCGCCCGGGCGAGGGCGGCCGCGGGGGCCAGGTCGCCGTAGCTCTCGCGAGCGGCCGTTGGCGGGCCGTTCGGCAGCGTTTTCGACCGGGCCATCGCCGCCAGGACCTTGCCCCTTATGTCGGCGGCGATGTCGTCGCGCGCGCCCAGCGCCTCCAGCAGGTGGCCGGAGACGATCTCCGACAGGATGCGCGCCGTGCGGGGCGGCAGATTCGGGCGACACACCAGCGGTTCGTGCCAGTCCGGATACTCCTCCGCCTGGATCGCCAGCACATCCAGCGTCGCCTCGCGGATTTGCGCGCTGGGGTTGCGCAGCAGCGCGCCGATCGCGGCGACATCGGCGCTGCCGACGAGGGCGTCCGACACCGCATGCGTCAGGTCCGGACGCCGCGCCACCGCGCTGACCGATGCCGCCGGCACGCCCGAGGCGATCAGCGCCACGAGGTCGCCCTCGCTCAGCATCGGCGAGCAGAGGATGATCGGCTCCGCCACCATGATCTCGGGGTCCTGGGCCAGACGCAGGATGATCTGGCGCGGCCCGTCGGGGATATCGCGCAGGGTTTCGGCCAGGCGCACCCGCACCTGCAGCCCGGCCTCGGCGATCGTCTGCGTCAGCCGGTCGATCGTCCGCGCCTGCACCGCCGCCCGGTCTGCATCGGAGAGGCCCTTGGTCAGGACGGCCAGCTTGCGGCCGATGATCTGGCGCACGCGCATATCGGCATCGGCATGCAGCATATCGGACACGAACTTCGGCAGCGCCGGGTTCATCGCCAGGCTGGCGCGCACCGTCACCGACGGGTCGCGCGCCAGTTCCAGCATGCGCTCCGGCGCGGTGGTGGGATCGGCGCTCTCGCGCACACGGACAGCTTCGTCTGGTGTCATGCCATTTGGGGTCATGCCAATTGGGGTCATGCCGATGCATCCAGCAGCGCGACGCGCCAATGGCCGCGGCCGCCGCGTTTTACCTCGTACATGGCAAGGTCGGCGCGCTTCACCAGGTCATGCGCCGTCTCCTGGCTGCCGGACGCTCGCGTGGCGATCCCGATCGATAAGCCCACCGCCGAACGGGCCAGTCGGGCGGCGGCTGGGCCATGGAGCGCAGGAAGGCGTCTGGCGCGGACTTGCACAGGTCGTTGGCGCGCTCCGCGGCGGTCATGTGGTCGGCCCCGCTCATCCAGATGGCGAACTCGTCGCCGCCCAGCCGAGCGATCAGGTCGGACGGCCGCACCAGCCGGCGCAGCATCTCGGCCAGCGTCACCAGGATCGCATCGCCCGCGGCGTGGCCGAAGCGGTCGTTGACGCTCTTGAACGAATCGACGTCGACGAACATCAGCGTGCCCGGCGCCGGATCGCGGTCGAGCCGGACCAGATGCCGCTCGATGTCCTCCATGAAGGCTCGGCGGTTGAGCAGGCCGGTCAGCGGGTCGGTGCGCGCCTGCTCCGCCATGCGCTGCAGCATCGCCTCATAGTCGAGGATCATGCGCACCACGCCGGTGGCCGAGGCGGCGAGCTTCGATTCTTCATACGCCCAGGCCGAACCGCCGGACGCGCGCCACACCGCGAGCCCCGCCGTGGCGCTGAACCGGCTGGGACAGGCGATCGTCAGCACGATGCGCCCGTCCGGGTTCGTCCCCGATCGCGGCTCCGCCGGATTGCCCTGCAGCAACTGCCCGGCGAGTTCGGTGATGGCGAGGCCGCCGGGCCCGCATTCGTGGATCACCTCGATGCCGGTATCCTCCGACAGCGAGGCCAGCACCGCCGCGCCCTCGGCGTCCAGCGCATGCATCATCGACCAGAGCGCGACATCCATCATGCGGTCGGCCTCCGTCTCCTGCGCGACGCGGGTCAGGACCTGGTCGAGGACATCGCCATGGCGCAGCCGGCTGCCGATCGCGCTGGGCGGGCGATCCAGGTCGCCGATGTCGATCGCGGTGACGCGGCTGCCGCGGATCGTGCCGCCGGGATCGCGAATCGGGCTGGCCGAGACCGCCATCATCGCCAGCATGCCGTCACTGCGGCGCAGCCAGCAGCGGCGGCGACGGACGTCCTCGGTCACGCGGAACGGGTTGAAGCCGTCATTGGCGCCGTCGTCGGCCAGCAGCAGGTCGGCCGGCTGACCGGTCAGCGCGCCGGACGGCCAGCCCAGTGCCATGTCGGGCAGCACGAAGACGATCCGGCCTTCCTCGTCGGTTTCGAACGCCAGGTCGGTGGCCAGGGACACCAGGTGCCGCCACCGCCGCCGGCTCTCCAGCAAGGCGCCATGCATCAGGTCGAGCGCGGGCGCGTCCGGCTGGATGGAAGGTGAATCGAAGATCAGATCCGGCATGCTGGCTTCCCTGGGGGGCGAGTCCCCGCGGTCCGCCCATGAAGCCAGGAAATGGTTAACGAATCTTTAGCTCCGGATTCGGCCATTCCCTGATGGTGGCTAACGCATCGGCCTGCTTTGCCGAGGCACCGGCGAATTCACCGCGCCAATTCACCGTCATGGCCCGGCTTGACTGGGCCATCCCGGGCCAATGTGGCACGAAATCGGCGCGCCGAGTCCCCACTGAGCGAGATGGCCCGGTCAAGCCGGGCCATGACGGCGGGGGCGAAGCGGCGAACTCCTCACCTCCGCGAAGACGGGTTAGCGCCAGCGGAAAATGCCTACCGCCGCAGGATCGTCCGTCCGGCATACCGTGCCGCGGTGCCGAGTTCGCCTCGATCCGGATCAACTGGTTGTATTTCGCCGTCCGGTCGCTGCGCGCCAGGCTGCCGGTCTTGATCTGCCCGCAATTCGTCGCCACCGCGAGGTCGGCGATCGTGCGTCCTCGGTCTCCCCCGAGCGGTGGCTCATCACCGCATTCCAGCCGGCGCGGTGCGCGATTTCGACGGTTTCCAGCGTTTCGGTCAGCGTGCCGATCTGGTTGACCTTGATCAGGATGGCGTTGGCCGAGCCGCGCTCGATGCCCAGGCGCAGACGTTCGGGGTTGGTCACGAACAGGTCGTCGCCGACGATCTGGATCTTGTTGCCGATCGTGTCGGTCAGCAGCTTCCAGGTGTCCCAGTCGTCCTCGGCGCAGCCATCCTCGATGGAGACGATCGGATAGCGGGCGCACAGGTCGTCGTAGTATCGGACGATCGCCTCGCCATCGAGCACTTTGCCTTCACCTTCCAGATGGTATTTGCCGTCCTTGAAGAACTCGGTGGAGGCGGGGTCGAGCGCGAAGGTGATGTCCTCGCCCATCCGGTAGCCGGCCTTTTCAACGGCCTTGGCGATGAAGCTCAGCGCCTCGTCGGCGGATTTCAGGTTCGGCGCGAAGCCGCCCTCGTCGCCGACGTTGGTGTTGTGGCCGGCGTCGTGCAGGCCCTTCTTCAGGGTCTGGAACATCTCCGAGCCCATGCGCACCGCGTCGGCCACGGTCGGCGGCGGCGATCGGCTGGATCATGAATTCCTGGATGTCGATCGGGTTGTCGGCGTGCTTGCCGCCGTTCAGGATGTTCATCATCGGCACCGGCAGGGTGCGGGCGTAGACGCCGCCGACATAGCGATACAGCGGCAGCCCGAGGTCGGTCGCCGCCGCCTTCGCCACCGCCAGCGACACCGCCAGGATGGCGTTGGCGCCCAGCCGCGCCTTGTTCGGCGTGCCGTCGAGGTCGATCATGATGTTGTCGATGTCGACCTGGTCGGTCGCCTCCATGCCGCCGATGGCTTCCAGGATCTCGCCCTCGATGTTGCGCGATCGCCGTGCGCACGCCCTTGCCGCCGTAGCGGGACTTGTCGCCGTCGCGCAGTTCCACCGCCTCATGCGCGCCGGTCGAGGCCCCGGACGGCACGGCGGCTCGGCCCAATCGCGCCGCTTTCCAGGGTCACGTCGCACCTCGACGGTCGGATTGCCGCGGCTGTCGAGGATTTCGCGGGCGGTGATGTCGACGATCGCGGGCATGGGGGCTCCAATGCTGAGTTGCGGGTGCCTAACATCCAGGGCGGTGGCGTGCCAACCCGGCAGGTCGGGATCACCCGGGCACTGGTGCGGGCGGCACATGGGAACAGATCAGTTGAGGATCTGGCCAAATCCGATGCTGTGCTGGTCCAGGTCCAGGGTCGAGAACTCCCGGCAGCCATATTCCTGGTCGCATAGCCCGTAATTGATCGTGGCACCGCGGGCGACGAAATCGCGATACAGCGCATCGACGTCATTGACCCAGAAATACATGTCCCACAGTCCCAGAGCGATGTTCCGCTTCGGCACAATCTGCGCCGGGTTTGAGACCTGCTTCAGCATGACGTGCAGATTGTCGCGGCTGATGATGGTGAAGGACGGCGGATCGCCGAACAGCGTGCCGAGCGTGAAGCCCATCTTGTCCTGATAGTGTTCGGCCGCCGCCCGCACATCACGGACGAGCAGGATCGGCGCGCTGTGCGTCAGCTTAACGGGTTCCGACATCGTGCGCCTCCCTGCTGTTAGCGGCGGCGCGGATCCAGCGCGTCACGCAGCCCGTCGCCGACCAGGTTGAAAGATAGCACACACAGGAAAATCGCCATCCCCGGAAACACCGCCAGCCACGGCGCCTGGGTCAAAAAGCGCTGTGCGGCGTTCAGCATGGACCCCCAGGACGGCGCCGGCGGCTGCTGGCCCAGGCCCAGGAACGACAACGACGCCTCGGCGATGATCGCGGCGGCCAGCGACAGGCTCGCCTGCACCAGCATCGGCGGCAAGATGTTCGGCGCGACATGACGCAGCGCCACGCGCCACGCCGGGTTGCCGATCGCCACCGCTGCCTGGACATAGTCCGTCGCGGCCACCTCCAGCGTCGCCGCCCGAGCGACGCGCATGAAGCGGGGCGCGGTGGAGATGCCGATGGCGATCATCGCGTTGGCCAGGTCCGGCCCCAGGAACGCCGTCAGCGCGATCGCCAGGATCAGGAACGGGCAGGCCAGCATCGCATCGACCATGCGCGACAGCAGCGCGTCGGTCCAGCCGCCGGCAAAGCCCGCAATCAGCCCGGCCGGCACCCCCGCCCCGGCGGCGATGACGACCGAGATGATCCCGGCCAGCAGGCTCGCGCGCGCGCCGAAAATGACGCGGGCCATGACGTCGCGCCCGTTCTCGTCGGTGCCCATCCAATGCACGGCCGAGGGGGCCTTGCGGATCGCCGACCAGGATGTCGCCGTCGGATCGAACGGCGCCAGCCAGGGCGCGAACACGGCAATCGCGACGAACAGCAGGATGACGACAAGCCCCGCCACCGCGATGGGCCGGCGGAGAAACCGCCGCATCGCCAGCATCGCCGGTCCTTGCGAGCGCGTCACAGCGGCCCGGACCTCAACAGCCGCGCTCATGGCCCGCCGCCCCCCGGATTGGCGCTTTGTTCGACCTGGGGGTGACCGAGGCAGACATCACCGTGATCCTGTCCCTGCTGGCGAACCAGGGGCCGGTGACGTTCGATCCGTTCAACTGACGGTCTCATGCGCGCCGCAGCCGCGGATTGATCAGCACGTACAGCAGGTCCGCCAGCAGGTTCAGCACGATGAACAGGAACGCGGTGACCAGCACGACGCCTTGAACCACCGGGTAGTCGCGGTTGAACACCGCATCGACCACCATCTTGCCGAAGCCGGGGATGGAGAACACCTGCTCCGTCAGCACCGCACCCGAGAGCAGGGTGCCAAGCTCCAGCGCGCCCAGGGTGACGACCGGCAGCAGCGCGTTGCGCAACGCGTGCCGCAGCACCACCCGCCCCGGCGACAGCCCCTTCGCTCGGGCCGTCCGGATATAGTCCTGGTCGAGCGCGGTCAGCATCGCCCCGCGGGTGTGGCGCATCAGCACGGCGGCGATGGCGTTGCCCAGCACGAAGGCCGGCATGATCGTGGTGGCGAGCGAGCCCCAGACATCCTCGGACAGCGGCACAAAGCCCGATGGCGGCAGCCATCCCAGGTCGACCGAGATCAGCAGGATCAGCATGATGCCGAACCAGAAATTCGGCAGCGACAGCCCGGCGAGGCCGATGGCGTTGGCGAGGTAGTCCCACACCGAATTCCGCTTCACCGCCGCCAGCACGCCGGTGGGCACGCCGATCAGCACGGCGATGGCGAAGGCCATCAGGCCAAGCTGCGCGGTCACCGGCAGCTTCTGCGCGATCAGCTCCGACACCGGCTCCCGGTTGCGCCAGGAAAAGCCGAGGTTGCCGCGCAGCACGTTGCCCGCCCAGTGGAGATATTGTTCCGGCAGCGACCGGTCGAGCCATAGCTCCGAACGGATCTGCGCCAGCACGCGTGGATCGCCGCGTTCCTCGCCGGCCAGCACGAGGGCCGGGTCGCCCGGCATCAACTGCTGCAGGCCGAAGACGAGCAGACTGACCAGGAACATGGTGGGGATGATCTGGGCGATGCGCTTCATGGACGGTCGATGGGTTGACGCACAGAGCCCGTGGCGAGGTGCCACACCTGTCCCCGGTCATGGCCCGGCTCGACCGGGCCATCTCCCTCCCCCGAGGCACGGGATGGCCCGGTCGAGCCGGGCCATGACGGGTATCGCGGCCTTATCGGGTGTGCGGGCCGTGACCGCTGCGCGGGCCATGACGGGTGTACAGGCCGTGGCAGGGTGGCAGGCTGTGAGGCACTCGGCATACCGCCTCTCACTTCGCGATCGCCAGGCCCTGCAGCCGGATCATGCCATCCGGCACTGCCCGGAAACCCGTCACCTTCGCCGACATCCCGACGATGTTGACCGGATGGGCCACATACATCACCGGCAGGTCCTGGCGTTCCTGTGTCATCACCTTCGTATAGGCGGCGACGCGCTTCGCCGCATCGGTCGTGTTGCGCGCCTCGTCCAGGCCGGCGTCGACGATGGGGTTAGCATAATGGCCATCGTTGCCGGCGGACCCTCCGTGCAGGAACGCATACAGATTGCCGTCCGGATCGACCCGCCCGGACCACATCAGCAGATAGGCCTGGAAATCGCCCTGCGCCGCCGCCGAGAGTGACGACGCGAACTCGGTCAGCCGGATCTTCACATCGAAGCCGGCGTCGTGAACCATCGACTGGATCACCTCGGCCTGCCTGCGCAAAGTCGGGCGAGTTGGGCACCATCATCTCCACCGTGATCGGCGTCGGCACGCCGGATTGTTTTATCAGCGCCTTGGCCTTGTCGATGTCGCGCGGCGCCGGATCGAAACCTTTCAGATGAAACGGCGAGGCCGGGGTCACCGCCTGCACGGTCGGCGTATACATGCCGTTATAGACGACCTGCATCAGCGCCTCGCGGTCGATCGCTGCCTCGAACGCCTGGCGCAGCAGGGCGCTTTGGCCGATTGGCGCCTTGGAGGCCGGACCGTTACCGACGTTGAAGATGATGTCCTGATACCCCAGCGCCGGCGAGGTGACGATGTGCAGGTTCTTGTCGGCCTTCACCGCGGCGACATCGGTCGGCAGCACACGTTCGGCGATGTCGATCGAGCCGGTGTGCAGATTGGCGATCTGCACCTGGCTGTCGGTCATCGGCTGGTAGATGACCTTGTCGAAATGAATCGCATCCTTGTTCCAGTAGCCGTCGAACTTCTCCAGCACGATACGGTCCTGCGACACACGCTCGACGAACTTGAACGGGCCGGTGCAGACCGGGTGCAGGCCGAAATCCTTGCCCGCCGCCTCGGCCGCCTTGGGTGCGACGATCATGCCGGCACGATCCGTCAGTTGCGAGAGAAACGGACCGGACGGCGTCTTCAGCACGATCCGCACGGTCATCGGATCGACGACCTCGACATGGTCTATGGCCGAGAGTTCGGCGCGCCGGAAACTACCCTGCATCGTCAGGTGACGCTCCAGGCTGTATTTCACCGCCGCCGCGTCGAACGGCTCGCCGTCATGGAAAACGACATTCGGCCGTAGATGCAGCACCAGGGTCTTTTCGTCGCTCCATTCATAGCTGGTGGCCAGTTGCGGAACGATCTGCAGTTTTTCATCGATGTCGAACAGCTTGTCGCAAAGCCCGGCGAAGACGATGCGGCCGACGTAGGTGCGTGCCAGGGTGGGGTCGAGGATGTCACCGTCCTCGCGCAGCGCGATGCGCAGCGTCTGCGCCTGCACGGGCACCGCAGTCACAAGCAGGACGAGAGAGGCAAGCAGCGCGCAGAGCGGACGCATCGGTGGGTCTCCGGAATCGGCAGGACGGTGTAGTTTGCGGACAGCAGCGTCCTGCCGCAAGCCGGAATCCGCACGGTCCCGGCAGGGGAACTTTCCAGTCTCGTCCCGCCCCTCCATACCCCCGTCATGGCCCAGTTCGTCCGGGGCCCGGGTCAGGGAGGCACAACTCTGGATCGACCGCGCTGGCGTCCCAAGCTGCATAGCAAGGCTCGGACGAGTCGGATCAGGACTGGTTATTATTTCCTATTAAAAGATAATATTCCCTACCCTCCACCTTGCAACCAGCCACCCGCCTCACAACATCCGCCGGACTTTCAGCCTCAAGCGAAACATTCCAGCCGGATCCTCCCCACCATGTCCCAGCCCCGCACGTCCGCCGCCCATCGCGACCTCGATCCCTGGAACGGCCTCTTCTACACCGTCGCCGACCGCCTCACGCCGCTGTTCAAGGGCGAGGGCCGCGGCAAGGTCTATGCCCGCTATGCCGCCGGCGAGGCGATCATCGGCTACCATCCGGACTCGCGCGCGGACTACGCCACCATCGGGCGCATCCTGGCGTTGTCGCTGGCCACCATCACCGCCGCCGAACACGCCTCGCGCCAGGATCTGCCGACCGACGACCTCGTGCGGGTCCTCGGCAAGGTCCACACGCTGAGCCAGGCCGCCGACCGCGCGGAACGCACCATGATGACGCGGCGCAGGCAGATGCAGGAGGACGGCGTGCACCGCGACGCGCTGGTGCCGCGGCCGAGCGGCCGGCCGTCGCGCTATGCGCCGCTGCCGGCCGACGATCCGGCCTCGGCGGCGGCGCGCGAGGCGGAGGAGGCGCAGGAGGCTGAGAAAACCGTCGCGGAGCCGCATCAGCCGGCCACGGAGCCCCAGCCTGCTCCCGCCGCTGCCCTGGGCGAACCGCCGGCTGCAAACGATGCAGCGCATGCCCCGCAGCCAGCGGTGCAGCCCGCGCCCACCTCCACCCGGACTGAACAGCCGGCCACGCCGACCGGCCGGGAACCGGAGGCCCCGCCGCTTGCGCCGGCAAAGGCCAGAGGCCCGCGCATGCCGGAGACCGTGCCGGCGGCCCTGCGCGCCGCGTTCCAGTCCGGCCACCCGTCGGCTGCCATGGCGATGGTGCCGGCACGGCCCGGGTTTCCCGTCATGTCGTTGGAGGAGAACACGGCCTTCGGAACGGCCGCAGCCGGGCCGTCATTCCGCCAGCACCTGCTGGGCAGCGGCGCCATACCGGCGGCGGACCGGTCGTCGGAGGCGTTTAAACCGCTCGCAGGCGGCTGACGCCACCGGAGCGGTTCGGCACACGCTCAACGCAGCAGGCGCGTTGGCGTTGGACCCGGCAGCACATCGGCAACCGGATCAACCGCCGCAGAACCCAGCCAGCCCCGCCGCTCAGACGGTCTTCAGGAAATCCGTCAGCTTGTTGATCGCCGTCGGCTTGTCGGTCTTGTCCAGCGCCGCCAGTTCCGCCGCCAGCCGGTCCATCGCCGCCTCATAGATCTGCCGCTCCGAGAAGCTCTGGTCCGGCTGTCCGGCAGTTGCGATGCAGGTCGCGCACCACCTCGGCGATCGCCAGCGGGTCGCCCGAGTTGATCTTCGCCTCGTACTCCTGCGCGCGGCGCGACCACATGGTGCGCTTGATCCGCGCCTTGCCCTTCAGCACCGCCAGCGCCTCATCGAACAGCTTGCGGGTCGCCAGCTTGCGCAGGCCGGCGGTGCGCGCCTTGGTGATCGGCACCCGCAGCGTCATGCGGTTCTCTTCGAACGTGATGTGGATCAGTTCCAGCTTCTGGCCGGCGATCTCCTCGGTGGCGATGCGCACGACCTTGCCGACGCCGTGCGTCGGATAGACGACATGGTCGCCTTCGATGAAAAATCTCGGCCTTGGCGATGGCTCGCGGCGTCAGGTTCGGGCCGTTATGCGTCGGCCGGCGCTCCGGCTCCCGCGTCACTGTCTGAACCTCCGGCGCCGCCGGTTCGACAACCTGGTTGGCAACTTCTTCCACTGTCTGACTCACCCACGTTTTATGACACGTTCCTGGGCCGCCTTGACGGCGGCCGAGATGCCGCCCACCTGCCGACGAGCCGATTCACCAGAGATGCGCGAAAGCCCCGCGTCATCCGGCAGGCCCCTGGACTTTGGCCTTGATCTGGTAAAGCCCGGACCGCCTTACAGCGGGCAGACCGTGTCTATAGCACAAAATTCCCGCCCGAAAAACCCGCCAGTTCAGCGGCCGAGCGCAATCACGCCGCGTATCCGCAGGTTACGGCTGACCCGGCTCCGGATCGAATATCTCGGCCTTGCCGGGCTTGTCCTTCCACTCGTCGGCATCCTCCGGCGGGGCGCCCTTGCGCGTGATGTTCGGCCACGAGCCCGAGAACTCCCGGTTCTTTTCCAGCCAGGGTGTGGCCTTGTCGTCACTGTCCGGAACGATCGCTTCCGCCGGGCATTCGGGCTCGCAGACGCCGCAGTCGATGCACTCGTCCGGATGGATCACCAGCATGTTGGCGCCGACATAGAAGCAGTCGACCGGGCAGACTTCGACGCAGTCCATGTACTTGCAACGTATGCAGTTTTCGGTGACCACGTAGGTCATAGGCAACCTCTGGAACTGAAATGGATACAAGGCCGTCGCCGGTCAAGCCTCGGGATATGCCGATGTCCCCGCTGCGGCGCAAGATGGTGCCGGAACATCGCTGACATCTTCATAGAGCAGTCTTCGCCTCCTGCGCCGGGCCGCGGCGGATGGCGAGGGCAGCGACCCGCAGCACGCGTACCTCGCCGCGAATCGGGATGGTCAGCACATCGCCGATCCGCAACCTGGCATGCGGCTTCGTCGTGGGCTGACGGTTGATGCGGATCGAGCCCTGGGTCACCAGGTCCGCGCAGTCCGACCGAGCGCGCATCATCCGCGCGCACCAGAGCCATTTGTCCAGGCGCTGCCAGTCGCGATCCTCGATATCGGCCATGGCCTAACGCCGCAGTGCCGCCAGCGCGGCGAACGGGCCAGAGGGACCGGACGAGAGCAGGACCAGAGGGAACGGGACGCTTCATCTCGGCCTGCCGGGACTCGCGGGGGTGATGGTGCGGCCGCGGCCGGCGCAGCGGTGCGAGCATCGGCGGCGCGGGCGGTCCCACCTGATCGGGCGCCAGTCCGCCGGCCGGCAGGACGCGGAAGCCGATCGCGCGCAGCACGGCGGGCAGCAGGTCCGGCTTGATCGCCATCCGCGACGCGAGGCCCGCGGGCAGCGCCGCCGGCCCTTGGCGGGACCGGTAGCCAAGCTCGCCGGCGATGCGTCTCGGCGATGTCCAGGCGCAACAGGATCGGTCCCGCCTCGATCCAACCGGCGGCACGCCGCGAAGCCAGGCGGCCATGCCGGGCTGGTTGGCCGGCACCGAGACCAGCGCGGCGTTCGGCAGTTCGGGCAGCGTCACCCCGTGATGCAGCGCCCAAAGCCGCATCCGCATCAGCGCCGCACGCGGCTTCATCAGCGCCGGCATGAACAGGGCGAACCGCCCCGAACGCACGCCCAGTGTCGCGGAGCCTGGGACGGATATCGGGCGGCGAGAGTCTCCTCATCGACGCCGGGGATCAGGCCCAGCGACTCGGTCAGCCGGTGCAGCGGGCCGCGCAAGCGCGGGGTTGGACTGCGCCGCCGCCTCGGCCGCGAACAGCGGGGCGAGATCGGCGGCGATCTGCCCATCCAGCCAGGCCTGCAGCCGCGCTCGGACCCGCTCGCGTTCGGCGCCGTCGAGGAACTCGCTCTCCAGCACCTGCACCCGCGGGCGCAGCGCCGAGACGCCGCGGACCAGCCGTGCGACCGGGGCGTCTTCCCACAGCAGGCGATGGTCCGGGGTCAGGGCGAACGCTCGCCGCGCTCTCCAGCCGCGCGACCTGACGCGGCATTCCGGCCCGCAGCGCCCGGCGGGCGGCGCGCATGCACCAGCTTCTTCTCGTCGCCGACGGCTTCGGGATCGGGGACGAAGCGGAAGCCCTCGATATGGCCGACCGGGTGGCCCTCGACCACGACCTCGCCGCGGCGGGTGACGGCCGACAGCAGCGTCCTCGCCTTCGCCGTCCTGCAGGCGCCGCATCAGATGCGCGGCACGGCGATCGACGAAGCGGCTGGTCAGGCTTTCATGCAGGGCATCCGACAGCTTGTCCTCGACCTCCCGCGCTCGGCCCTGCCAATGGAGGGTGTCCTTCACCCATTCCGAACGGGCGGCGATGTAGGACCAGACCCGGACGCCCGACAGGCGCTGCATCAGGGTGTCGATATCGCCCTCGGTCCGATCGAGCGACGGCGATCTGGGCGGCCAGCCAGTCGGTGGGCAGCGTCGTATCGGTCGCCACGTGGCCGAAGACGCGGGCACACAGCTTGGCGTGGGTGTCGTCGGCCAGCTTGCGGAAATCGGGGATCTGGCAGGCGTCCCACAGCAGCCGGACGCGGCGGCGTGCCCTGCGCCAGCTTGCGGATCTCCGGGTCGCGCGCCAGCGCGGTCAGCGTCTCCAGGTCCGAGGCCTCGTTGCCGCGCACCAGTCCCTGGCGCGGCGGCGGGGCGTTCAGGCTGTCCAGCAGGCCGTCGAGGGAGTTGAAATCGAGGTCGCTGTTGCGCCAGCACAGCATGTCCAGCGCGTCGAAATTATGCGCCTCGACGGCCTCGACGACCTCGTCGGGGATCGGCGGACATTCGGTCGTCGTGCCGAAGGTGCCGTCCTTCATGCCGCGCCCTGCCCGTCCGGCGATCTGGCCGATCTCGGCCGGCGTCAGCCGGCGCGGGCGATGGCCGTCGAACTTGCCGAGGCCGGCGAAGGCGACGTGGTCGACATTCATGTTCAGGCCCATGCCGATCGCGTCGGTGGCGACCAGGAAATCGACCTCCCGATCCTGGTAGAGCGCGACCTGAGCGTTGCGGGTGCGCGGCGACAGCCGGCCCATCACCACGGCACAGCCGCCCTTGCGGCGGCGGATGAGTTCGGCGAGCGCGTAGACCTCGGCCGCGCTGAACGCGACGACGGCACTGCGCGGCGGCAGGCGGACCAGCTTGGACGGGCCGGCGTAGGTCAGTTGCGACAGGCGTGGCCGGGTCTCGATCTCGACGCTGCGGCACCAGACGGTGCAGCAGCGGGCGGATCGTCTCGGCGCCGAGGAACATCGTCTCGACCATGCCGCGCGCGTGCAGCAGGCGGTCGGTGAAGACATGGCCGCGGTCGGGGTCGGCGCAGAGCTGGATCTCATCCACGGCGACGAATTCGGCATGGCGGTCGAGCGGCATGGCCTCGACGGTGCAGGAGAACCATCTGGCGTCGGGCGGGATGATCTTCTCCTCCCCCGTGATCAGGGCGACGTGGCGGGCACCCTTGCGGGCGACCATGCGGTCGTAGTTCTCGCGAGCCAGGAGGCGCAGCGGGAAGCCGATGATGCCGGACGCGTGGGCGAGCAGCCGTTCGATCGCCAGATGCGTCTTGCCGGTATTGGTCGGGCCAAGGACAGCCTTGACGCGCGCGGTGAAACCGGAGTCGTAGCCGAACATGGGCATGATGTTTGGATGCCGCGTGCCGGAATGCAAGCGGCTAAGTTATGACGATGGCAAGACGGTCCCCGGGGACGCCCAAGGGGACGCCCAAGGGGACCGTATGGGGGTCGCATCGGGGGCGGTATGACGCTCCGGCGTTCGGAATCCTGGCGGCCTGTCACGCCGGCTTTTTCTGAACCTCATTGACGCGCCGAGCGGCTTATGGCTTGCGACAGCCATCTTTGACCGGACAGCGTGGCCCCGAACGTGCATAGTGACGCTTGCGGGACTAAGTGACGCTTGCAGGACTGAGTGACGCTTGCAGGACTAAGCCGCGGGATCGATACGGAAACGGCCATGACATCCGATAACCAGACCCGGACGGAGCGCCTGGCTGAACAGGTCTCCAACGCCATCCTCGCGGGTGAGTTCGCCCCTGGTGCGCGACTCGACGAGCAGCAGCTCGCCCAGCGCTTCGGCGTCTCGCGCACTCCGGTACGGGAGGCGCTGCGCCAACTGGCCACCAGCGGGCTGATCGACCTGAGGCCCCGGCGGGGTGCGCTCGTCGCCAGCCTGACACAAGAGGACGTGGAGACGATGTTCGTCGCCATGGCGGAAATGGAGGCATCCTGCGCGCGGCTGTCAGCGCTGCGTATGACGTCGCTGGAGCGGCGGCGGCTGGAGACGATGCAGGAACACATGGGCGAGCTGGTGCGCAGCGGCGACCCGGAGGCCTATGCCGACGCCAACCAGACCTTCCACCTGACGATCTATGCCGGGGCGCACAACAACGTGGTGTCGGACTTCACGTCGGGGTTGAGGCGCCGGGTCGCGCCCTTCCGCCGGGCGCAGATCCGCAACCCTGGCCGCCTGCCGCTGTCCCACGCGGAGCATGGCATGGTGGTGCAGGCGATCCTGGCGGGCGATGCCCCCGGCGCCCATGCGGCAATGCTGCGCCACGTCAGCCTGGTGGGGGACGCGTTCGGGACCTTCACCCAGGCGACCCGACAAAGAATGCCCTGAGTCGGGGTGAGGTCGTCGGGACCGTTGTTGCATCTGCGATGCCAGAGTCGTGCGGCACTGAATCGGCACACCTGCCCCCCAGTGCTGTCCTGATGGGTCCGCCACGCACCGCCGGCCGTCCCGTCCGCCGTTTCTGCCGCCATCATCCTTCGGTACCGGCGTCCCGCGTCGGAGCCAGCCGCCGCGGGCAAACCGGCTTGACTTGGCCGACGGGGCGGGGCTTGTGTGCCGCCCCTGAAGGGGCACCCGCTTGATTGCCCTGACCAACCGCCTCTCACGACCCTTGGGATACCAAACGATGCACGCCTACCGGACGCACACCTGTGTCGCGCTGCGCGCCACCGACGCCGGCCAGACCGCCCGCCTCTCCGGCTGGGTTCATGCCAAGCGCGACCATGGCGGCCTGCTGTTCATCGATCTGCGCGACCATTACGGCATCACGCAATGCGTCTTCGCCGCCGGCTCCCCGGCCTTCGCCGCGGCCGACGCGGTGCGGCCGGAGAGCGTCGTGACCGTCACCGGCCAGGTGGTGATGCGTGAGGCCGGCACGATCAACCCCAAGCTGCCGACCGGCGAGATCGAGCTGCGCGTCGCCGATATGGTCGCTGCAGTCCCCCGCCGAGGTCCTGCCCATGCAGGTCGCCGGCGATGAGAAATTCCCCGAGGACATCCGCCTCAAATACCGCTTCATCGACCTGCGGCGGGAGAAGCTGCACAAGAACATGGTGCTGCGCAGCCAGGTCATCACCTCGATGCGCCGGCGCATGATCGAGGCCGGGTTCCTGGAATACCAGACGCCGATCCTGACCGCGTCCTCCCCCGAAGGCGCGCGCGACTTCCTGGTGCCGGCGCGGCTGCATCCCGGCAAGTTCTACGCCCTGCCCCAGGCGCCGCAGCAGTTCAAGCAGTTGCTGATGGTCGCCGGCTTCGACCGCTATTTCCAGATCGCGCCCTGCTTCCGCGACGAGGCCTCGCGCGCGGACCGCTCGCCCGGGCGAGTTCTACCAGCTCGACTTCGAAATGAGCTACGTGACGCAGGAAGACGTGTTCAACACGATCGAACCCGTCATCGCCGGCGTGTTCGAGGAGTTCGCCGAGGGCCGCGGCCGTGACGCAAGCCGCCCTTCCCGCGCATCCCCTATGACACCGCGATGCTGCAATACGGCTCCGACAAGCCGGATCTGCGCAATCCGATCGTGATCAGCGACGTGACCGAACACTATGCCGGGTCCGGGTTTCGGCCTGTTCGCGCGCATCGCCGCCTCGGGCGGGGTCGTGCGGGCGATCCCGGCACCCGGCGCCGCGAGCCAGCCGCGCAGCTTCTTCGACAAGCTGAACGACTGGGCGAAGGCCGAGGGCCAGGGCGGCCTGGGCTACATCGTCTATGACGCGGACGGCCCGAAAGGCCCGATCGCCCGCAACCTGGAAGCCGACCGCGCCGAGGCGATCCGCGTCGCCGCGGGCGTCAAGCCCGGCGACGCCGTGTTCTTCGTCGCCGGCAAGAAGGACACCGCGCCGAAATTCGCCGGCGCCGTCCGCACCCGCCTGTGCGACGAGCTTGGCCTGCTGGAAAAGGGCGCCTTCAAGTTCTGCTGGGTCACCGACTTCCCGATGTACGAGCTGAACGAGGAAACCGGGCAGATCGATTTCAGCCACAACCCGTTCAGCATGCCGCAAGGCGAGCTGGAGGCGCTGAACACCCAGGACCCGCTGACCATCAAGGCCTACCAGTACGATATCGTCTGCAACGGTATCGAATTGTCTTCTGGCGCGATCCGCAACCACCGCCCCGACATCATGATCCGGGCGTTCGAGATCGCCGGGTATTCGGCGGCGGATGTCGAGGCGCGGTTCGGCGGCATGCTGAACGCGTTCCGCTACGGCGCGCCGCCGCATGGCGGGTCGGCACCGGGCATCGACCGCATGGTGATGCTGCTGGCGGACGAGCCGAACATCCGCGAGGTGATCCTGTTCCCGCTCAACCAGCAGGGCGAGGACCTGTTGATGGGCGCCCCGGCCGAGGTCACGCCCGCGCGGCTCAAGGAACTGTCGCTGAAGATCGACCTGCCGCCGGCGAAGCCGAAACCCGCCGGGGGGTGAGAAGGCTGCCCCGGACGGTTCCGGCCGGCGGGCCACACTGGACCGCCTGCGGAACGGAAGCCGCCGGTGCTGCGGTCAGCTTGTTTGAAAGAAACCACGGATCGGCACCGCCTTCCCACGGTCGTCGGCATCTGGAACTGCAATCCTCATCAGACTGAGGCACCGGTGGCGCAATCGGTAACACATGCCTATCTTCCAACACGACCACGAGGCGCCGTAACCTCAAACATTCATGGCTTCCGCACCTGAGATCCGACCCGCCGCTCCTTCCCTTCCGACCGCCACCGGCCGGTGACCCGCCGCGCAGAACGGTGGCAGCCCTGCCTTCCCTGAATCGGAGTACCCCATGCGTCTTCCCGCCGCGCTGATGGCGCTGCTTCTTACCGGCGCGGCCGCGTCGCCGTTAACGGGTGCGATTCTGGCACCGCCGGCCCAGGCGGCCAATTCGCCCGTGCCGCCCGCGCTCCCACCCGGCAATATGCTGGCGCATCGGGCGCTTTACACGCTGACATTGGCCTCGGCGAAGGGCCACGACGTGGTCGCTGCGCGCGGCACCATGGGCTATGAGGTCACCGACGCATGCGACGGCTGGGCGGTCCGCCAACGGCTGCGCATGACCGTCACCAACTCGGACGGCCAGGATGTCGAGATGGCGTCCGACTACACCACCTGGGAATCGAAGGACGGGCTGCGCTTCCGCTTCCATGTGCGCCAGACCACCGACACCGCCGTGACCAGCCAGACCGACGGCGAGGCGGTGCTGCAGAAACTCGGTGGCCCCGGCGAGGCGCGTTACACCACGCCGCACGAACAGGTGCTGCCCCTGGCGGCGGGCACCGTCTTCCCTATGATACACACCGAAACCCTGCTCGCCGCCGCTCGGCAGAAGCAGCATTTCGTCAGCCTGCCGCTGTTCGACGGCACCGATGAGAACGGAATCGAGGACAGCTTCATCGTCATCCTCGACCAGCAGCCACCGATGCAGATGCCCTATCCGGTGCTGTCGGCGCTACCGAGCGCGCGGGTGCATATCTCGTTCTTCGACCATCAGCCTGCGGCAATGGTGCCGACCTATGAGGTGACGATGCGCTACTGGGAGAACGGGGTGGCCGACGACATGGCGATGAATTTCGGCGACTTCGTGATGAACGCGAAGATCAAAGAGTTCGCCCCGCAGCCCCGCCGCTGCTGACGCTGCTTAACGGGGGCAAAGATCGGGTTCCAACCTGAACCCGATCATGCTCTATGGGGGTTGCCGATGGGGGACGGCTCCCAGAAAGGAGCTGGAGGTGTGCTGGCGCTATCGGCAGGTTCATCGAGACGAGGTCCGCCGCCAGCCTCCCCGGCCGTAGCCATCCCGTAACGGCCGTCAGGGCTTGGGCCGCTGCGTGTCCGGGTCGTGATGCTCCCAGTGATGTGCCGTTTCGGTCGCGTGACGGTCGGACGTGGGAGTCCCGGTCGGAATTTCGTCGATCGAGCGTTCGTGCGACGGCTTTGCCGGCGGATTGGTGGGCAACTCGCCGCCGGTGATGCCCGAGGCGGCGGGCGGATCGCTGGCCGGGAATGTCTGCTCCAGCGCCTCGTCGAGCTTGCGTTCGGCGCGCTTGCGTTCGGCCCCCTTGCGTTCGGCCCCCTTGCGTTCGGTGTGATCGGACATGGTGCATGTCTCCTCCAACTGAGTTCGGGCGGAAACGATGCCAACGGCCTCGGGTTCATTGGGCTGCTTCACTCGTAGCTTGTGCCGTGTCAGTCTGGCGCCCATGACAGAGCGTATCAGATTGGGGATGTTGACCCCCTCCTCCAACACCACGCTGGAACCGGTCACGGCGGCGATGTTGAGCGGCCTGCCCGGGGTAACGGCGCATTTCGGCCGGTTCCGGGTGACCGAGATCGCCCTCAGCAGCGATGCTCTGGCGCAGTTCGACAACTCGGCCATCCTCGCAGCGGCCGAGCTTCTGTCGCATGCCAAGGTCCAGACTATCGCATGGAATGGCACCTCGGCCGGGTGGCTGGGGTTCGAGACCGATGAACACCTCTGCCGCAGGATCGAAGCGGCGACGGGAATCCGAGCGGCGACGTCGATGCTGGCGTTGAATGAGGTGCTGGCGGCGACGGGGGTGAAGCGGTTCGGGCTGGTGACGCCCTATATCGCACCGGTGCAGGCTCGGATCATCGCCAACTACGCCGCGCTGGGGATCGAATGCGTCGGCGAGCCGGGCTTGGGCATCCAGGACAACTACGCCTTCGCCGAGGTGCCCCCCGAACGGCTGGCGGCCATGATCCGCGCGGCGGCGGCGGAGAAGCCCGACGCAATCGGGGTGATCTGCACGAACCTGCCCTCGGCCAGGCTGGTGGAGGATCTGGAGCGGGAGACGGGCATCCCGGTCTACGACACGATCGCCACGGCGGTGTGGAAGAGCTTGCGGCTTGCCGGGGTGGATCCGGCTTGGGTCAAGGGTTGGGGACGGCTGTTTGGGATGGCCGCCTGACGGACCGTCCGTGACTCACCCACTCACGGGAGGCCGGTCACGCGGTCGGCCTCACGGTCGCCGCGCACGGACATAACTGGTGCTGCCAGCAGTCACCTGATACCATTCCGATTGCGCTCCAATGGAGCAAATGTCCCCGTTAGGCGATTCCAGTTGCTCTATCTGGTCGTGAAATATCTCCATGTCGTCGGCGGGATGGTCATCCTTGGGACAGGCACCGGGATCGCGTTTTTCATGTTGATGGCGCATCTAAGCCGCGATGCCCCTTTCGTGGCACGAACGGCCGGGGTCGTCGTTCTCGCAGATTGTATCTTTACCGCAACGGCAGTGGTCGCGCAGCCGGTCACCGGATACCTGCTGATGCGCGATACCGGCGTGTCACCAAGGGACGGCTGGATTGTCGCCTCCCTTGCTCTCTATGCCGTTGCCGGTGCTTTCTGGCTTCCGGTTGTATGGATTCAAATGCGCATGCGCGATCTTGCCAGGCAGGCAGCATCAGCCGGCGCCCCCTTGTCGGCGCCGTATCATCGCTTGTTCCGGTGGTGGTTCGCCTTCGGCTTCCCGGGATTTGGGTCGGTTATGCTGATCATCTGGTTGATGATCGCCAAACCTCCGTTCTGACCGGCCGTGGATGACGGAAAGCCGTGCGTCGCTGTTCTCGGCGCATCCGGTTTGATCGGTCAGGCCATTGCGATGGAGCTGATCCGTTCTGATCTATCCGTCGTACCAATCGCCCGGCATTTTGCTCCATCGCAACAGAACGCTTTTGCCGGCATTGCATTGGAATGTCCGATAGCGTCGATGGATTCCACCGCGCTGGCGGGGTTGCTCGCAGAGCGTCATATCGACATCGTCGTCAATTGCATCGGTGTGCTGCAGGATACCAGGAACGAGCGGGCCGACGACGTGCACAGACGCTTCGTCGCGCGCCTCGTCGATGCGTGTCAGGCGCAACGCGAGACGGCGCTGCTCGTCCACATGTCGATTCCCGGCAGCGAGGGCGGTGACGAAACAACATTCAGCCGGAGCAAGCGGGCCGCCGAACGCCTGATTGCCGCCGGTCCGGTCCCTTTCGTGATCCTTCGCCCCGGCTTCGTTATCGCTGCGACCGCCTATGGCGGCAGTGCACTGATCCGCGCTCTGGCAGCGCTCCCGCTTCGCCTGCCCCGCCGCGAGTCTGCCCGTCCGTTCGCCACGACCGATATCGGCGACATTGCCCGAACCGTTGGCATCGTCGTCCGACGCTGGCGCGGTGGCGAACGACATTGGGCGGCGACCTGGGATGTCATGGCACGAGACCCATCCACGGTTGACGGCGTAGTCGAGGCATTCCGCCGCCACTTCGGGGGTCCGCCAACGATTGGATCCCTGCCCGGTTGGCTCATGGATATCGGTGCCAGAGCGGGGGACGTGGCTGCGGAACTCGGTTGGAGGCCGCCCATTCGCACCACCGCCCTGCGTGAGATGCGCCGGGGCGTCCAGGGAGATCCGGCGGCGTGGATCGCGGCGACCGGGATCGACCCTGTGCCGCTCGCAGAAACCCTGGCGCGACTGCCCGCGACCGTGCAGGAACGATGGTTCGCACGGCTTTATCTCCTGAAAGCACTGATCATCGGGTTGCTCGCGGTGTTCTGGGGCGTATCAGGGCTCATCGCGCTGACCGTCGCCTTCCACCCCGCGGCGGCGATTCTGACATCGCACGGAGTTCCCCCGGGGCTCGCACGCGGACTGACCATCGTAACCGGCGTCAGCGACGTTCTTATCGGCACCGCCATAGCAGTCAGAAAGACATCTCGTCGAGGTCTTGCTGCCGGGATCACCCTGTCTCTCTGCTATCTGGCGGGGGCCATTCTGATTACTCCCGAACTTTGGCTCGACCCGCTTGGTTCGCTCGTCAAGACCGTGCCGGCGGTCATGCTCATGTTTGTCGCGCTGGCGATTTCTGATGACCGGTAAAGAGACCGCCGAACTATCGGAGTCAGAGCGCGCCTCATCCCGAGCGGTCGAGCGGAACAAAAACAAGTGCTCGACACCAAGCCCTTTGAGTTCCGCTTCGTGGGTCTTCAGTCGTTTGATGACATCCGCGCGCCGCCTAGGACCGCTGTAGCACAAAGCCTTTGTTTACGCATCGTCGCGGTCCGCCAGCGTCAGGGCCATCTGCTCAACATCGTAAAACCGGCCGTCCACGAACAACCCACCCGGCTCGACGCCATAGCTTCGGAATCCATACCCGGCATAAAGCCGCCGTGCCGCGTCGTTGCCCACCGTCACCGTCAGTGTCAGGCCGAGAAGCCCGATCCGGCGCGCATGCTCGATCAGCACTGCCATCATGGCGCCGGAGAGTCCGGACCGTCGGAACGCCGGCGTGACGTAGAAGCCCCAGACATGGCCTTTGTGGCGTGCCTTGATCCGGTCCGGCACCGCCAGCCCGGCCATTCCGACCATTGTCTCCCCGACGAACCCGCCCAGCGTCACCGACGGGTGGCGGCCGATCAGCCTGCCAATAACCGCCGGTCCCTCCTCCGACACATCGGCGCCAAACGCCTCAGGGTGCTTCCGCAACGCCTCCAGCCGCAGCGGCAGCAGCCTATCCGCATCCTCGAGACCGAGCGGGCGGAGGGTCCAGGTCAATGCAGCGCCTCCGCGATCCGCTGGGCCAGGCGGGCGGCGACCTCGTCCTTCGCCAGCCGGCCAGGCCTCGATCCCCGCGGCCGAGACGAGGTGCACGGCGTTCTCCGCGCCGCCCATGATGCCGGTCGCCGGCGAGACGTCGTTGGCGACGATCCAGTCGGCGTTCTTGCGCCGCAGCTTGGCCTGCGCGTTGGCCATCAGGTCGTCGGTTTCGGCGGCGAAGCCGATCACCAGGCGCGGACGCTGCGGGCCCGGCTGCGGCGATCGTGGCGAGGATGTCGGGATTCGGCACCAGTTCCAGCGCCGGCGGCGCGGCGCCCGGCTGCTTCTTGATCTTGCCCGCTGGCAGCGCTTGGCCACGCGCCAGTCGGCGACGGCGGCGGCGAACACCGCGATATCGGCCGGCAGCGCCGCCTGGCACGCGTCCAGCATCTGCCGCGCGCTCTCGACGTGCCGCACCGTCGACGCCCGGCGGGATCGGGCACGCTGACCGGGCCGCTGACCAGCGTGACGCGCGCGCCCAGTGCGGCCAGCGCCGCGGCGATCGCATGGCCCTGCCGGCCGCTGGAGCGGTTGGCGATGTAGCGCACCGGATCGATCGGCTCATGCGTCGGTCCGCTGGTGACCAGCGCATGCCGGCCGGCCAGCGGGCGTGCCGGGGCGACAGCAGCGCCTCGATCGCGGCCAGGATCGCCGGCGGTTCGGCGAGCCGGCCGGGCCCGAATTCGTTGCAGGCCATCGCGCCCTCGTCCGGGCCGACGACATGCACGCCGCGCGCGCGCCAGCAGTCGCCATGTTGGCCTGCGGTCGCGGCATGCAGCCACATCCGCACATTCATCGCCGGCGCCACCAGCACCGGCTTGTCGGTCGCCAGCAGCAGCGTGGAGGCCAGATCGTCCGCCAGCCCGGCCGCCATCTTCGCCAGGATGTTCGCCGACGCCGGCGCCACCACCACGCAGGTCGGCGCTGCGCGAGAGCTGGATGTGCCCCATCTCGCTTTCGTCGGTCAGCGAGAACAGGTCGGTGTAGACCTTCGCCTCGCTCAGCGCCTGCAAGCGACAGCGGCGTGACGAACTGCGCGCGCCGTTGTCGGTCAGCACGCAGGTGACGCCGCAGCCGGCCGCGCAGCAGGCGGATCAGTTCCAGCGCCTTGTACGCGGCGATGCCGCCCGAGACGATCAGCAGCACGCGCTTGCCGAGAGAGTCAGGCGCTCCATGGGCACTCCAGCTCACAGCCGCCACCCCGAATGGATCGCCGCGATCCCGCCCGACAGGTTGCGCACCGTCGACGCGGGCAAACCCGGCCTCCCGCATCATGCCGGCCAGCGTCTCCTGATCCGGGAACGTGCGGATGCTCTCGGCCAGGTACCGATAGCTCGCCTCGTCGCCGCGCGACGCATCGGCCCGAGGCGTCGGCAGCACCGGAACGACCAGGCGTCGTAGAGCGGCTGCAGCGCCGCCGACCTGCACCTGCGAGAACTCCAGGCAGAAGAACCGCCCGCCCGGCCTCAGCACGCGCCGCGCCTCGCGCAGCACCGCCGGCCTTGTCGGTGCAGTTGCGCAGGCCGAACGCGATCGAGACGCGGTCGACGCACGCGATCCGGCAGCGGCAGGCGTCTCGGCATCGGCGACCACCAGCGAGGCTGACCGTCGGTCAGCGCAGCCGCGTTCAGCGCCCGATCGCGCGCCGACCGCCAGCATGGCGACGGTTGATGTCGGTCAGCAGCACCGGCCCGCCGCCCCGCTCGCAGCCAGCCGAAGCCGATGTCGCCCGGTGCCCGCCGGCCAGGTCCAGCAGCGTGTCGCCGCGGCCGCGGATCGCAGCGCCGTCGACGAAAATGCTGCTTCCAGGCGCGATGGATACCCAGCGACATCAGGTCGTTCATCAGGTCGTAGCGCGGCGCGACGCTGTCGAACACGGCGCGCACCATGCCCGCGCTTCGCCGCCGCGGCGACGCGGCGGAAGCCGAAATCGACGGTGTCGTGCGGCAGGGTTGTCGCTCATGCGCCGCATCTATAGCGTGCAACGCCCGCCATGCCGGAACTCCCCGAAGTCGAGACCGTGATGCGCGGCCTCCAGCGCGCGGCTGGAGGGCCGCGTGCATCGTGCGCGCCATGGCGCACCGCCCCGATCTGCGCTGGCCGCTGCCCGCGGGCCTGCAGACACGCCTGACCGGCGCGCGCGTCACCGGCTTCCGCCGGCGCGGCAAATACATCCTGATGCGGCTGGCCGGCGGCGATTCCGTGCTGCTGCATCTCGGCATGTCCGGCCGGATGGTGCTGACGCCGGCTGCGGCCGCAACCAGCCGACGCCGCACGAGCATCTGGTGCTGGAGACCGATGACGGCTGGCGCGCTGGGCTTCGTCGATCCGCGCCGCTTCGGCTCGGTCGATCTGGTGCCGACACGCGCAGGAGGACACGCACCGGCTGCTGGCGGAGCTGGGGCCCGAACCGCTGGACGACGACGTTCACCGCCGCCGCGCTGACCGCCGCGCTGGCCGGCAAGCGCACGCCGATCAAGGCGGCGCTGCTGGACCAGAAGGTCGTCGCCGGGCTGGGCAACATCTATGTCTGCGAGGCGCTGTTCCGCGCCCGGATCTCAGCCCGCAGCGCTCGGCCCACACCATCCCGGGCGCGCGCGCCGCCCGGCTGGTGCCGGCGATCAAGGAGACGCTGCACGAGGCGATCGCGGCCGGCGGTTCATCGCTGCGCGACTACGTGCAGCCGGACGGCGAACTGGGCTATTTCCAGCACGCCTGGAAGGTCTATGGCCGCGAGGGCGAGCCCTGCGAGCGCTGCCCGGGCCGCCCGGCCTGCGCCGGCGTCCGCCGCATCACCCAGTCGGGGCGCAGCACGTTCTATTGCCCGCGGACCCAGCGGTGAAATAGAGGGGCTGTCGGATCGGGACGCTGGCGGTTGGTTTCGCACGGTCGGGGAGGAGCGGCGGTCACGGAAGGCGTTCGTTCAGCGCCATTTGAACTCTTCCAGACAGACGTGGGTTGCCGAACTGCGTGCAAGCGCCCACTCCGGGCATCGAGCGTCTGCCCAATGATGCTGACGCAGTTCACGGGCAAGGTCTCCTTGAACCGTAAGAGATGAAACTCGACGCCGTATGAGCCCTTGCCATCATTCTGATGCCATGCGAATGAGAGGAGTTCGCAATTGATCGAATGAGTTCCCATGCGCCTTTGTCCGACGTTCTGTTTGGTGGTCCTCCTGGGCACCGCTTTGACGTCCATCGCCCGCGCGGACGATCCGCCGGAGATCCTCGTAACGTTTCTAGGTGATCGGTTCGAGCCATCTGAGATCGCCGTGCCCGTGGACGTGAAATTCGCTCTTAGGGTTGAAAACAAGTCCAGCACCACGATGGAATGGGAAAGCCTTCCGCTTCACCGGGAAAAGGTCGTGCCGGCTGGTTCAACCACTAAAATATACATCGGTCCATTGCGCGCCGGCAGCTACGATTACTTTGACGATTTCCATCCGACCATCCGTGGCCACGTGGTGGCACGTTAATGTTTGCCGTCGCTCTGATCGTTTTCAGGGAAACCTTGGAAGCGGCGCTGATCCTGAGCATTGTACTGGCGGCATCCGTCGGAATTCCGGGCCGTGGCCGCTGGATAACTGCCGGCGTTACCGGTGGCGTCATCGGCGCGATGGCGGTTGCCATTTTTGCCAATGCAATCGCCGAAGCCTTTGCCGGTAGCGGGCAGGAACTGCTGAATGCGACGATTCTGGGCCTCGCGGTGTGCATGCTCGCCTGGCACAATATCTGGATGGCGTCCCATGCCCGGGAAATGATGCAGGAAGCCAAGGCGTTGGGTCAGGCGGTGGAAACCGGCGCACGTCCCGTCGTCGCACTCGCGCTCATCACTGGCGCGGCCGTGCTGCGAGAAGGATCCGAGACCGTCCTGTTCCTGTTCAGTGTCGCCGCCTCATCGTCGGAAAATTCGATTTCATTCTTGATTGGCGGTCTCGTTGGCCTCGCCTGCGGCGTCGCACTTGGGGCTGGGATGTATTTCGGTCTGCTACGCATCCCGGTTCGGAGGTTGTTTGCGGTGGTCAGTGTCATGCTTCTATTTCTCGCTGCGGGCCTCGCCGCCCAGTGTGTTTCATTTCTTGCTCAGGCCGATGTTTTGCCGACCCTCGGAGACGGGCTTTGGGATACGTCGTTTTTGCTGAGTGAGGGCAGTATTCCCGGAAGAATCCTGCACACGCTGATCGGCTATTCCGCCCGCCCGAGCGGCATTCAACTGGTCGCTTGGATCGTCACCATCATCGCGATTTCAGTTCCGATGTGGTCGATCCGCCGTCGCCGTAACCTGGTGGTTAAAGTCGCCGTAGCCATAGTCGGCCTCATCGGCTTGACGCATCCCGCTGCTGCCGAGCTGCAGGTTCGCGTGCCCTTCGTCGAGTGGCGCGAACTGGAATTCGAGCACAACGGTCTCGTCACGTTCGGGCCCAAGGGCTCGTCCACTGACCGCGCACAAAGCTACACCAACGCGATCGGTTATGGCGTACTTCCGTGGTGGGAGGTCGAGCTTGAGGGCGAGTTAGCGTCGGGTGCAGGCCAGCATCTAACCTGGGCCGCAACGACAATTGAAAATACCTTTCAGTTGACCGAGCGGGGCAAATACCCCGTCGATGTTGGCATGTTCGTGGAATATTCACAGTCAACCGGACTACCGCCTAACGATTTGACGATCGGACCATTGCTGCATAAGGACTTCTCACTTTTTGGCCTGGACACTGGTCATACGGCCAACTTCCTGTTCTCACGCGAGGTGGGTGGCAACGCCAGCAAGGCCACCGGCTTCGAGTTCGCCTGGCAGTCGGTCGCGTATCTGCATCCACTATTTTCGCCTGGCTTCGAATATTACGGGCTTATCAATGATCTCTCTCACGCTGGTCGTTACAATCAGCAGCAGCACTACCTTGGGCCGGTGATCACTGGGTTTCAAAGCTTTGCCCCGTACGGCAAGCTAAAATTCGAAGTGGGTTATTTGGCCGGATTGACAACGCAGACATCCGGCGGAGCCGTGCGGTGGAAACTCGAATATGAGATCGTCTTCTAATTGGCTCATCGTCGCCGACCTCTTATAGGACATGATCAGCTCTCCGTTGAGCGGGCTGGCCAGCGCATGATGTGGGCAAGGGGACCATGCAGACTGCGATCGACAGGAAGGAGTTAGTGTGCGAGTGCGGACGGGATGAGTGATTTTCCGGAATACAGTTCGCCGAGCAAATCTGAGGGCTTGGCGTAGCACTTTATCCTGGCATGGCCCGCCTTGCGCAGGGGCACGCTTCATCAATGAATATGGGCGGGAAAGGTTGGCGCAAGCAGTCAGGACGAGTTCACTGACCAACCGCCCAACGCCGACCGTTCCGCTCTGACCATCGCGGCCCCCTCCGTGACCACCAGCCCCTCAGAAAGGGAGCGCAGCGATCGCCTCTGTACGAAACCGGCCAAACCCCAATCCACAGACAAGCCCCTCACCCGACCCCCGCGTTGCGCAATTCCGCCACCGGCGGCAAAAAGCATCCAACGCCGAAAACGACGCCGCCGAACCTGACGGGAGAACGCGATGACCGCTTACGAGAACATCCTCGTCGAAACCCATGGCCGCGTCGGCCTGATCCGGCTCAACCGGCCCGCCGCGCTGAACGCGCTGTGCGACGCGCTGATGCACGGAACTGGGCGACACAGTTGCCGGCCTTCGACGCCGACAAGGCAATCGGCTGCCATCGTCATCACCGGCAACGAGCGCGCCTTCGCCGCCGGCGCCGACATCAAGGAGATGCGCGACCGCACCAATCCCTCGGCGATGGTCGAAGATTTCATCGGCGCCAACTGGGAAGCCGTGCTGCCGATCAAGAAGCCGGTGATCGCCGCGGTCGCCGGCTTCGCCCTGGGCGGCGGCTGCGAACTGGCGATGATGTGCGACATGATCTTCGCCGCCGACACCGCGAAATTCGGCCAGCCGGAGATCAACCTCGGCGTCATTCCCGGCGCCGGCGGCACCCAGCGCCTGACCCGCGCGGTCGGCAAGTCCAAGGCGATGGACATGGTCCTGACCGCGCGGATGATGGACGCCGCCGAGGCGGAGCGCGCCAACCTCGTCTCCCGCGTGTTTCCGGCCGACCAGACTGCTGCCGGAGGCGCTGAAAATCGCCGCCCGGATCGCCGATCTGTCGCCGGTCGCGGTGCAGTTCGCCAAGCAGGCGGTGAACCGCGCGTTCGAGATCGACGCTGATCGAAGGCGTGCGGCATGAGCGTGCGCTGTTCCTGTCGCTGTTCGGCACGCCGGACCAGAAAGAAGGCATGGCGGCATTCGTCGAGAAGCGGAAGCCGAATTTTAATTTGTAAGATTTTGTATTGTTATGCTGGCAACATTCATGTATGAACCGCCAAATCGGGGGGTCCACGCGCAGTCACAACGATTTAACACGGCAATACTGCTTTTGTGTCGCCATCGCTCAGTTTATGCCGTAATTGTGTAGTTATGCAGCGTCAACAGATCGCAAATATCCGGGGACAAGAGGCGGAAGCGGCCATCCTCCCCGGTACCATGGAAGGCGCGCAGTCAGCCGCGGTGAATGTTCTGCTTATCACCCGCAACGATGCCTGGATGCGGGCGGTGCAGTGCGCGACAAAGCAACTCGGTACCGGTCATGTGGCGACCTGCGGCGCGCGCGATGCGATCTCCCGCCTCGCCCGCATTGCCCCGCACTACTCCCACGTCCTGGTGAACGAGGCTGATGCTGACGGATTGTTCGCGGCACTGGCCGATATCACGACCGAGATCGCCGAACCGGACACCGACATGCTGGCGCTGGGGCAGGTTCGGGCGAATCGACCCAATATCCGCGTGATCGGCAAACCGACGACACAGTCGGTGCGTGACGCCCTGGCGGCGCACAGCCCGGCCATGATCGCTGCGGCGATGGGCAAGGCGGAACTGAAGGCGGCCCTGGACGGCGCGATGATCGAGACGCGCTACCAGCCGATCATCCGTATCAGCGACCGCGAGCCGGTGGCCATGGAAGCGCTGGCGCGGCTCAATCACCCCGAGCGCGGCACGATCCTGCCGGATCGTTTTGTCCCGCAGATCGAGGCTACTGGTCTTTCCGGCGAGTTGACCCGCGTCGTCACGAACCGGGCCTTCGCCGACCTGACGGGGCCATTCCTAGCCGATCGCGGGCTGCTCATGTCGGTCAATTTCCCGCTCGACGTGCTGGAGACACGCTCCGCCCTACTTCTCCTGGAAGAGCAGCGGCAGGCCTTCGGCATCGCACCGCACAGGATCATCGTCGAACTGACGGAAAGCCGCCCGGTGTCCGATGTCCCGGCCCTGCAGGCGGCGTTGGAGCATCTGCGGCGCCACGGCTACAACATCGCCATCGACGATGTCAGCCCCACGGTCGCCGGGGTGGATTCCTTGATCGACCTGCCCTTCACCTGCCTGAAATTCGACAAATATACCGTCCAGGATTCCATCCGCTCGCAGGAGATGCGCGATTTCGTCGCCCGGAAGGCGGACGCCGCAAGGAAGCGCGGCCTGTATATCATCGCCGAGGGCGTGGAAACCGAGGAGATCTGGAGCGAGATGGCCTCTTGCGGCATCGACGCGGCGCAAGGCTTCCTTGCATCCCGCCCCCTGCCCGTCGCGGCGATCCCGATCTGGTGGGACTCCTGGGTGGCCGGGCCGAACCTGAGCTGATCAGTTGGCGTGTCCGTAGCGGCACGTTCGGAAGCAGGCATCGCTGAAGACGCCACAGGACTGCCGATCACGGCGTCCCGCCCATGAAGAGGAGCGGGCCGAGACGACCGCCGCAAGCCCTATCGGCCAGAAGCTATCGTCCGTTGTCATCGGTGCCGGGAGTGGCGCCGAAGCCGGTGGTTTCTCATCCCAACCGGAAAAACACGTCATGACCCGGCTTGACCGGGCCAGCTCCATCAGCGGAGGACGCGTGGCGAGATACTGTGCCTCACTGGCCTGGGATGGCCCGGTCAAGCCGGGCCATGACGGGGAGCGGCGATTTCAGTCAGCTTGAAACCACTCTAGGCTTGCCTCTGCGTCAGCACGGCCGGATTGACCACGTTGATCGGCGAGCCGGCCTGAAAAGCGAGGATCTGCCCGAAAATATCGGTAAACTGCGTCTCGTATTCCTCGTGCGTCACGTAGCCGATATGCGGCGTGCAGATCGCGTTCGGCATATGCAGCAGCGGATGGTCGGTCAGCGGCTCCTGCTCGAAGACGTCGACGGCGGCGAAACCGGGACGGCCAGCGCGCAGGGCATTGACCAGCGCATCCGGCTCGATCAGCGCGGCGCGGCTGGTGTTGACCAGGATGGCACCGGGTTGCATCAGCGCGAGGTCGGCGGCGGTGACGATGTGACGCGTGGCGGGAAACAGGCGCAGGTGTAACGAAACCACGTCGGACCGGCGGAAGAAGGTTTCCCGGTCGGGCGCCGTCGTCCAGCCATCGGCGCGGGCACGCTCCAGCGACCCTGCGCTCGACCACACAACCACATTCATCCCGAACGCTCGGCCATACTCTGCCACGGCGGTGCCGATGCGGCCGTAGCCGTAGATGCCCAGCGTCTTGCCGCGCACCGAATGCCCGACGCCGACCTGCCATTGACCGGCCTTCAGCCCCGCCACCTGCTGCGGCAGCCGGCGTGCGGCGGCGAGGATCAGCGCGAAGGTCAGCTCCGCCGCGGCATAGGACGGCGTGCCGGGGTGCTGGCTGGAGGAGACGACGACCCCCTGGCGCGTGCAGGCATCGATGTCGATATGCGGCCAGACGCTGCGCTGGCTGATCAGCTTCAGGCGTGGCAGGCGTTCCAGCAGCGGGGCCTGGATTTTGGTGCGCTCGCGGATCAGCACCAGCACGTCTGCCTCTTTCAGCCGGTCCGCCAGCGTATCGGTGTCCTCGACATGGTCGTTCCAGATCGTGACATCGTGGCCGGCCAGTTTGGCGAAGCTGGGCAGCGTGCGGACGGTATCGAAATAATCGTCGAGGATGCTGATCTTCACCGCGCGGCCTCCGCCAGCAGCGCCCGCCCGGCTGGGGTCAGCGCAACAAGCAGCGGCCCATGCGCGGCGTAGGTGCGAGTGATCAGGCCGGCGTCCAGCGCATCCTCCCACACCGTCAGGCGGGGACAGGAGGTGCGCCACGCGTCCATGACATCGGCATAGTCGCGCGGTTCGGCGTCGAGCCAACGCAGGAAGTCGATGGTCAGCGGAAGGAGCGTGGCGGACATCTGTTACGCCTCGGCGATGGTGAACTTGGGCAGCGTGACGTCTTCGGTGACCGGATCGTAAACCACCTTCACCTTCATGCCCATCTTCAGGTTATCGGTGTTATCGACGAGGTTGCTGACGATGACGGGACCTTCGGTCAGCCGCACCAGGCAGACGCGGTACGGCAGGTCGTCCTTGTAGCCGTCCCAGTAGGCGCGGTGCATGTCGACCCAGGATTCCAGCGTGCCGGTGCCGGCGGCCTCGATCCAGGTCTGACCGTCGGACAGGCATTTCGGGCAGACCGGTCCGGGCGGAAACCGGGTGTCGCCGCAGGCGGGGCAATGTTGCAGCAGGAACTTGTTCTGCTTCGCACCGTCCCAGAACGGTTTGTTCAGCGTATCGATGCGCGGCAGCGGCTTGTTGTAGCTCATGGTCAGGGTCCTTCTCAGCCGCGCGTGTAGATGATGGAGCGGGTGCAGGGCGTGGACTGGACGTATTGCACGACCTCGCAGTCCGGCACCTGCCGGTCGCCGCACTCCCCGCGCAAGCTGGCGCACGGCTTCGACGTTCAGCGCCCAGCCTTGCATGTAGGAGTTGGACAGGTGCCCGCCGTCGGTGTTGGTCGGCAGCCGTCCGCCGAGGGAGAGGCCGCCGTTCTCCACGAACGATCCGGACTCGCCGCGGCCGCAGAAGCCGAGACCCTCCAGGCTGAACAGCACGGTGGGCGAGAAATTGTCGTAGCACATCAGCGCATCGACATCGCCTTGGCTGACGCCGGCCATCTCGTACGCCTGCTTGCCGGCGGAACTGATCGCCGGATACCAGAAATCCATGTCGAAATTGGCGAAGGCGGACGGGCTGAAAGTATCCTGTGATCCGAAACCGGAGATCAGCACCGGCTGCTTGGCGAAGTCCTTCGCCCGTTCTGCCGAAGTAAGGATCAGGCAGACGGCGCCGTCATTGATCAGGCAGTAATCCAGCAGCCGCAGCGGCGCGGTGATGAAGCGGGCGACTCTCGTGGTCCTCGATGGTGATCGGGTTGCGCATCACCGCATCGGGGTTGAGGCAGGCGTGGTAGCGGATCGACACCGAGACTTCCGCCAGTTGGCGGGTGGTGGTGCCGTACATCTCCATATGGCGGCGGAACGCCATGGCGTGGGCGGCGCCGGGGGAGGTGAAACCCCACGGGTCCCAGGTGCCGGGGCTCTCGTCACCGCCGTAATTGACGCGGCGGGAGCGGCCGATATTGGCGTAGATCAGCGCCACCGTGTGGCACAGGCCGGCGGAGATGGCGGCGCAGGCCTCGATGATGCCCATGCCGGACATGCGGCCGTGCGCGGGCAGCGGGATGGTCCAGCGCGGGTTGATGCCGAGGATCTCCCCCATGCGGGCGTAATAGGGGATGCGGCTGACGCAGAGGCCGTCGATCTGGTTCTTGTCGATGCCGCAATCCTGCACGGCGTTACGGAAGGCCTGGGCGGCGAGGCCGTAATCGTCGATATGCGGGAAATTGCCGTATCGGGTGTTGCCGACGCCGATGACGGCGATCTTGTTGCTCAGGTCCTTGGTGTCGAACATGCGGTCCCTCCGGTTGGGACGGAGGATACAGGGGGGGACGCCAGGAGCAAGGTGCGGCCCCCCCGCCAGAGCGCGAATGCCGGGCGGGAGATGTGGCCCTGCTCACCGGATCGCTACGACCCGGTCACCGCCCACGACGCTCGACCGGCACCCCGTCGCTTAGAGCGTGATGACCGGAGGTGGGATCACCGGAGGTCTGAATCACGCGATCAAACAAAGAGCTAGAGCGGGATGGCTGAGCGAAAGCGATGTCATCCTGCTCTAGAGCGTGATGACCGGAGGCGGAATCGCCGGAGGTCTGAATCACGCGATCAAACAAACACCTGGAGCAGGATGGCTGAGCGAAAGCGATGTCATCCCGCTCAGAACCCGACGCGATCCCCACCCTTCAGCTTCAGTATCTCCCGCGCCTCCGCCGGCGTGGCGATCTCCAGGCTGAGGTCTTCGAGGATACGGCGGATCTTCGCCACCTGCTCCGCGTTCGATTTCGCCAGTTGGCCCTTGCCGATATAGAGACTGTCCTCCAGTCCCACGCGCACGTTGCCGCCGTTGATGCCGGCCATCGTCGTGAATGCCATCTGGTGCCGCCCGGCCGCCAGCACCGACCAGACATACTGATCGCCGAACAAACGATCGGCCGTTTCCTTGGCGAACAGAAGATTCCGCGGCTCCGCGCCGATGCCGCCCAGGATGCCGAAGATCGACTGCACGAACAGCGGTCCCTCCACCACCTTGCGATCCAGCATGTAGGCCAGATTGTAGAGATGGCCGATATCGTAGCACTCGAACTCGAACTTCACGCCGTGGTCCTTGCCCAGGCGTTGGACGATGCCCTCGATATCCTTGAAGGTGTTGCGGAAGATGAAGTTGTCCGTGTTGTCCAGATACGGCTTCTCCCACGGGAACTTCCAGTCCTTGATCTTGTCCCCTGCCCTGGCGATGTTGAAGTTCATGCTGCCCATGTTCAGGCTGCACATCTCCGGCTTGGCGACCAGCGGCGCGGCAAGGCGCTCGTCCAGCGTCATCGTCAGGCCGCCGCCGGTGGTAATGTTGATGACGGCGTCGGTGTTCTGCTTGATCTGCGGCAGGAAGCCCATGAAGACGGCCGGATCGGGGGTCGGCGAGCCGTCGGCCGGATTGCGGGCGTGCAGATGGATGATCGCAGCACCCGCCTCGGCCGCCTCGATCGAGGATTGCGCGATCTCGGCCGGCGTGATGGGCAGATAGGGCGACATGCTGGGCGTATGGATCGCCCCCGTCACCGCGCAACTGATGATGACCTTGGCCATGGCCCTGTTCCTTCGCTTCAGCAAATCGAGGCCGGATGATGCCCCAGATGGTGCCGCCGGACCATAGCGTCCGGTACTGGAACCGGGCCCGCAGTTGAGTTTCCTTCTCCGGGACAGGGTCGATCGCGCCGGTTCGAACAGGGAATCAACCGCAGATGAACACGGATGAACACAGATCGATGATGACTCGGCGCGCGGCGGCCCAGCATGCATCTGATGGGCGCGCGTGATGCTATGGCGGCTTCACGGGCGGTGCCAACGCCAGGGCCATCTGCGTTCATCCGCGTTCATCTGCGGTTGATTTTCTTCTTCCAGGACAGACGAAGCGGGCGCCGACTTCCTGTTATGAAAACGGCCGGTCCGCACCCATCTCTCCGCTCGGGGCGGCGGCTTCCGAAGTCCGGTCTTGCCAGCGGCAGGCAACGCCTAATTGACGACACGCCCTGGATCGCCGGGTGGGACGACAAGTTCCTCGCCAGCCTCGCAACACCAAGACTCCTTCACCCGATTCGCCTGGTACTGGACCCTGCTCAGACCTTGACGGGCGTCAATCCCGCGGGCGGCGGTACCTCGTCGGTGACCTCCACCAGCAGCAGCTTGCCGCCCCAGTCGCGGATGCGTTCGGCGCCGACCACGTCCTCGGCCGCGTGGTTGGCCCCCTTGACCAGCACATCGGGGTGGATCGCTTCGATCAGCGCCTCGGGCGTGTCGCTGTCAAACACGCAGACCTGGTCGACGAACGCGAAGCCCGCCAGGACGGCCGCGCGCGCCGCCTCGGGCTGGATCGGGTGCGGGGCGCCTTTCAGCCGATGCGTGCTGCTGTCGCTGTTGACGCCGACGATCAGCCGGTCGCAGCCCGCCCTCGCCTGCTCCAGCAAATGGATATGGCCGGGGTTCAGCAGGTCGAAATAGCCGTTGGTGAAGCCGACGCGCCAACCGCGGTGACGCCAGCGTTCCGCCTGCTCCGCCGCTTCCTCGCCGCTGACGATTTTGCGGAGCGCGCTGCGTTGCGGGGTCAGCGCATGCAGCAGATCGGCCTCCCGCACCACCGAGACGCCGACTTTGCCGACCGAGATGCCGGCCGCGAGATTGGCCAGGCGCACGGCAACGGGCAGGTCGAGCTTGCGCCGCCAGCGCCGCGCTGAGTGCCGCCAACGCCGTGTCGCCGGCACCGGAGGTGTCGTAGACCTCGGCCGCTTCGGCCGGAAAATGCTGCCAGCCGGCCGCGTCGATCAGCGTCATGCCGGCATTGCCCTGCGTGACCACGACGGCGCCGAAGCCATGGGCGGCGCGCAGCGACTGCGCGGCGGCAATGATCGCGGCCTCGGTAGTCGACTGGCATGTCAGAGGCCGCGGCCAGTTCCTGGCGGTTCGGCATCACCACATCGGCGCCGGCGTAGCGGCTGAAATCGCTGCCGCGCGGATCGACGATGATCATCCGGCCGGTTTTCCGCCCGGCCTCGATGATCTTCTGCGGCACGTCGCCGCAGAGGACGCCCTTGCCGTAGTCCGACAGCACGGTGACCGACGTCGCCGCCATCGCGTCCAGCGCGATGCGCACCAGGCGTTCGGCCAGTTTCGGATGGATCGGGATCGGTCTGCTCGCGGTCCGCACGCAGCAATTGCTGGCCCTTGGCCAGCAGGCGCGTCTTCAGCGTGGTGGTCCGGCCGCCCTGGACCAGCAACCAGGGCTCCACATTGGAATGGCCGCCAATCAGCCCGGTCAGGTCCTGGCCCGCCGGGTCGTCGCCGACGACCGAGATGAACGCCGTCGCCGCACCCAGCGCGGTCAGGTTGCGCACGACATTGCCGGCACCGCCGGGCAGCGCCACCTCCCGCTCGATCGTCAGGATCGGCACGGGGGCCTCGGTCGAGATGCGGGTGACGTCGCCATAGGTGTAGCGATCGAGCATCACGTCGCCGACGACGAGAACGTTGGCGTGCGGAAGCCGCCTGACCGCGGCCGCGAGGTCCGGCTGCGGCTCATCCGGGCGCGACGTCCCGCCGGGGGTCATCTTATTCATCGCACCTGCCGTAACGTGGCTGTCGCCATGACGCAATCCATCTTCGCGTGCAGCGTGCACCGGACGCAAGCAGGATATGGGATCGCGGCCTCTGTGCCGGGTCGGGCATCGCGACAGAAATTACGGAGCAGAACCCCCGTTGCGCCCCCCCGTTGCGCCCCCCTGGTCCGATCCCTTAGTCGGATCCTTTAGTCGGATCCCTTGGCGCTCAGGCTTGCAGGAACGCCAGGCGGTCGCCCTCCAGCATCACCGCGGTCAGCGCCCCGCCCAGTACCGCACCCGTGTCGATGGCGATCCGGTTGGGCATCACGATCGGAGCGCGCTTCGGTGTGTGCCCATGCACCACCACCGCCCCAAAATTGGCCTTGGACGACAGAAATGGCTCGCGGATCCACATCATGTCGTGGCGCGACTGCTGCTCCAGCGGCACGCCCGGTTTCACGCCGGCATGCACGAACAGATATGGCCCGATGCGGTGACTGATCGCCAGGTCGCGCAGGAACAGCAGGTGCGCGGCGGGAATAAGGGCAGCCCATTCGGCCGGCGGTGTGGCGCGGGGTATGCCCCAGCTCAGCAACGAATCCGCGCCGCCGTTCGACAGCCAATGAAACGGCGCGTCCCGGTCGACCACGGCGATGGCCGCGAGCATCATGTGTTCGTGATTGCCCATCAGGTTGACGACAGAATCAGCCGGCACCGGAGGGCCATTGATCAGCCAGTCGATGACCTGCGCGCTGTCCGTCCCGCGGTCGACATAGTCGCCCAGATGCACCAGCGTGACACGCTCCGCCGGGCGTTCGGCCATGTCCTCGGCGATCTGCTCGTGCAAGGAAACCAGCCGGTCCAGGCAGCCATGGATGTCCCCAATGGCATAAACGCGCTGACCGGGCGGCAATTCGGCGGGGGCGGGAAAGAACTCCATCATCGTGGTCAAGCCTAAGCCGGTGCGACGGTTTGGCCAATCACCTGTTTGGGCTCTCCGCATGCCGGCACGCGCACCGCCCCCACACCGCCCCCAACACCGCCCCCCGACACCACCCCCTCTTGGCGGAACCGCTCGGGCCGCCTATCCCCAGTGACATGCAAGCGATCCAAGTCGAGGAACTGACCAAGCGCTACGGCGACGTACTCGCCGTCGACAACATCACCTTCACAGCCGATACCGGCGGCACGATCGGCCTTCTGGGCGGCAACGGCGCCGGCAAGACCACCACGATCGCGATGTTGCTGGGGCTGCTGGTGCCCAGCGCCGGACGGATCACCGTCCTCGGTCACGACATGGCCAAAGACCGCTTCGCCGCGCTCGCCAGGATGAACTTCTCCTCGCCCTATGTCGCTCTGCCACACCGGCTGACGGTCAAGGAAAACCTGGAGGTCTACGGCCATCTCTACAACGTGCCGAAGATGGAGCGGCGGATCGGGGAACTGGCCGACCAACTGGATCTGGCCCCGTTCCTCAACCGCCCCGCCGGGCAGCTATCGGCCGGGCAGAAGACCCGAGTGGCCCTGGCCAAGGCACTGATCAACCGCCCGGACGTGCTGCTGCTGGATGAGCCGACGGCCAGCCTGGACCCCGACACCGCCGACCTGGTCCGCTCCTGGCTGGAGCGCTACCGCGCCGAGAGCGGCTGCACGATCCTGCTGGCCAGCCACAACATGGCGGAGGTCGAGCGCCTCTGCTCCCATGTGCTGATGCTGAAACAGCGGCAGGATCGTCGATCGGGGCAGCCCCGACGACCTGCTGACGCGCTATGGGCGGGACGATCTGGAGGACGTGTTCCTCGATATCGCCCGCGACCGGCGCCAGGCCGAGGAGGTCGCGGCATGATCCGCCGCATCTGGGGGCTGATGTACCGGCATCTGACGCTGTACCGGCGGTCCTGGCCGCGGTTGCTGGAGCTTTGCTACTGGCCGGTGCTGCACATGTGCATCTGGGGCTTCACCGCCAGTTTCCTCGCCTCACGCACTGGGCAACTCGCTGCTGCATGGCCGGCGCGACGCTGCTGGGCGGCGTGCTGCTGTGGGAGATTACGCTGCGCAGCCAGATGGGGCATGTCGATCTCGTTCCTGGAGGAGATGTGGTCGCGCAACCTCGGCCATGTGTTCGTCAGCCCGCTGCGTCCGTTCGAGATGATCGCGGCGCTGATCGGCATGTCGATCATCCGCATGCTGCTGGGCGTGCTGCCGGCGATCCTGCTGGCCTGGGCGTTCTATGCGTTCAACCTGTTCAGCCTGGGGCCGGTGCTGGTGCTGTTCTTCATCAACCTGATGATCATGGGCTGGGCGGTCGCGCTGGGGGTGGTGTCGCTGATCCTGCGTCACGGCTCCGGCGCGGAGCCGCTGGCCTGGGGCGTGCTGTTCGGGCTGGCGCCGTTCTCGGCCGTGTTCTATCCCGTCTCCGTGCTGCCATGGTTCATCCAGCCCTTCTCGCTCGCGCTGCCGTCCGCCCATGTGTTCGAGGGCATGCGGGCGGCGCTGATGCACGGCGAGATCCGGTGGGATCATCTGGCAGCCGCGTTCGCCCTCAATATCGTCTGGATCGTGGCCGCTTCGCTGCTGTTCGCCAGACAGTTCCACCAGGCCCGTGTGAGCGGTGCGCTGATAAGCATCGGTGAGTGATGGAGACGTCGTTCTGGCTGATCCGCCACGCCCTGGTGGACGAGAATGCCCGCGCCATGCTGTACGGCGTGATGGACGTGCCGCTGTGTGAAACGACACTGCTGGCACAGGGGCCGATGTACCAGTCTCTGGCGAAGCGACTGCCGCGGCCGGCGATCTGGGTGGTCACGCCGCTGTCGCGCACGCGCCGCACGGCCGAGGCGATCTTCCGCCACGGCTATCCCGCGGCGCCGCTGGCGGTCGAACCGGGTCTGATCGAGCAGTCGCTGGGGGAATGGCAGGGATTGCCGCATGCCGACCTGCCGGCGCAGTCTGGCACTGCCGGCGCACGCGTTCTGGCCGCTGGCCGGGCATGAAAAACCGCCCGGCGGCGAAAGCATGGCCGAGGTCATCCTCCGCGTCGGCGAGGCGATGGAGCGGCTGGCGGAGGTCCATGCCGGCCAGGACGTCGTGATCGTCAGCCATGGCGGCGCGATCCGCGGAGCGGTGGCGCATGCGCTGTCGATCGGGCCGGACAATGCGCTGCATATGTCGATCCAGAACCTGTCGCTGACCCGGCTGGACCGCACGCCGCGCGGGTGGCGGGTGGCGTGCGTGAACGAGGTGCCGGGGTACTAAGCGCTCGACGCCAATGGCGTCCTTTTGCTTTGCGACGGGACGTCGGCACATCACAGGAGCCCGTCATGACCAAGTTCGGCAACGAATTGCTGGAGAGCCTGTCAGACGCGTTGGCACATGCCGAGGGCAGGCCGTCCGGCGTGCACACGACCGCCTTCGAAGTTCCCGATGTCCGAGCAATCCGGCGCAAACTGCGTATGTCACAGCAGGCGTTTTCAGACGCTTACCGCATTCCACTGCCGACACTGAAGAATTGGGAGCAAGGTAGGCGGCATCCGGACGCACCGGCCGCCGCCTACCTGCTTGCCATTTCGCGACGCCCAGAGGAAATCCGCTCTGCCTGCATATCGGAAGAAGCCGCTTAAGCGATCTCCACCGACACCTGCGGCGGGGCCTTCAGAGTCTGCAGGATCACGCAATACCGCTCCGTCGTCTGGATCATCCGCTCCAGCTTCGTGCGGTCGGCGTCACAGTCCACCTCGAAGCGCAGCTTGATCTCGGTCAGGCCGACGGGCACCGAGCGGTCGACGCCCAGGGTGCCGCGGGCGTCCCAGATGCCCTCGGCGATCACCTTCCCGCCGCGCACCGTCACCCCCATCGCTGTCGCCACCGCTCGGAACGTCACGCCCGCGCAGCCGACCAGGCTTTCCAGCAGCATATCCGCCGAACAGGCCAGCTCCCCCGACCCGCCGCCGGCCTTGTGCAGCCCGGCCGTGACCTTGCTGTGCCAGGCGTCAACGACGATGGCGATGTCGTTGGGATCGAGGCTGCCCTCCGCGCGGGCGGGGACGCGCGCGGAGTCAGGGTGTTCCTTGTATTGCGTTTTCAACGGCGCCTGCAGGGCGCGCAATTCATCGGTGTTCATTTCGGGTCAACATCCAGGCGCACAACAATACCCTCCAGTTCGGGAGACGGAGCGGGATAGCGCTGCATCACCAGCGGATCGTGTCCCGGAACAATCAGCTCCGGCCGGGCCGCATGGGCGCGCAGCGTGTCGAACGCATCCAGCATATCGCCGATATGGAAGGCAGTTGTGAAGGGGCGGTAGGTCTCCATGTTCTCGTAGAAATGCGAGACGTCGGAGGCCAGCACGACGACGCCGCGCCTGGTGTTGACCTTGACGAACTGCAGCCCGGCCGAGTGGCCGCCGGTCGGCACGATGCTGATGCCCGGCAGCACGTCGGCGGGGCCGTTGTGATAGGTGACCCGGCCGTCGAAGTTCAGCCGGACGATGCCACAGACATCATCGGGCTCGAAGCTGCTGGCCAGTTGCTTGTGCCGCATGTGGCGGCCGACAGCGTAGTGGATCTCCGGTTCTTGCAGATGAAACCGCGCCTTCGGGAATTTGTGGAAGTTGCCGACGTGGTCGTAGTGCATGTGGGTCAGGATCACATCCTCGACCGTTGCCGGATCGACGCCCAGCAGCGACAGGCTAGTCGATCGGATCACGCTCCAGCTTGCGGCCGCGCTTGCCGCCGCTTTCCGCGGTGAAGCCGATATCGATGACCACGGCACGATCGCTTGTTGCGCGCGAGCCAGACGAAGTAGTCCATCGGCATCGGACCGTCATGCGGATCGCCGCCGATGAAATGCTCGTGCCGCCGCGCCGCCCTGGTGGCGTAGCGCAGCGCGAAGAGTTCGTATTCCGCGGTCATGGGTCAGTCCGTCTCCTGAAGGCGCAGATCGGCATCACATGCCGGGTGAAAAGCTCGATGGATTGAAGCGATGCGTCTGCCGGTCATGTCGCCGAAGGCGAAACGGCACAGCAGGTAGTTCAGCCCGGCTTCGTCGATGGTTCGTTGCAGGAACGTCGCGACCTTGTCCGGCGTGCCGGCGACGGCGCGGCCCTGCGCCTCGGCGTCCTCGTAACGTTCGGGGAAAACGGCGGCCGGGGACGGCATCATGTCGTGTGCAAGCCAGAGCTTCAGGAAGCTCTCGCGCCATTTGTCATAGCCGAGGCGCGCGATTTCCAGCGCTTCCTTCTCCGTTTCCGCGACGACGACATGGCGGCCCACACCCATCAGCGGCAGGTCCGGCGGGATCGTTTCCGCAACGCGTCCCATTCGGCGCGATAGCGGTCGGTCAGCGCGCGCATCGCCGGCGGCCCGGAAGGTTGCCGACGATATTGACGCGGTGAGCGACGGCCCAGGGGATCGCTTCGGGCCGGCCGAGGCCGTACCACAGCGGCGGATGTGGTGCGCTGGAACGGCTTCAGTTCCATCGGCACGTCGCGGTAACTGGTAGTGCTGGCCTTCGAATGTCAGCGTCGGCTGGGTCATGCCGCGCAGCAGGACCTCCAGCGCCTCGGCATACATCGCCGGCGTCTTTTCGGGATCGAGGCCGTAGATAGCGCAGCTCGATCGGGGAGATGCCGCGCCCCACGCCCAGCAGCAACCGCCCGCCGCTGATCTGGTCGAGCATGCAGATCTCTTCCAGCAGCTTGATCGGGTGATAGAGCGGCAGCAGGTAGACCAGCGGACCGAAGCGCAAGTCGTTTCGTGCGCTGCGGCGACGGCGGCCAGCCACACGCCCGGCGACGGGCGCCACGCCCAGCGGCGTCGCGTGGTGTTCGGCAACGTGATAGCCGTAGAACCCGGCCCGGTCATAGGCCTCGATCAGCGTGCAGCCGTTCTTCGTAGAACCGGTCGAGCGGCGAGAGGCCGCGGTCCATATGATCGAATACGCCAAGCTTCATGGCCTGGTCCGCTCCCCCTTGCGCACCGCGGTGGTACTCGCGGGGGGTCTGGTTGTCCAGGTCGGGGCGGGTGGCGCTACGCCGCCAGTTCGCGTGCCATCGCTGCCAGCTGGGTCGCCAGCACCGACTGGACGGTGATCTTCATGAACGGGTTGTCGTCCATCCGCACCAGCAACGGATCGTTGTCGACGACACGCTGATACTCACCAATGATGGCCAGCGCCGCCTTCTTGTGCTCCGCCTGCTTGCCGGGATCCGCGGTGTTCAGCGCCGCGTCCAGCGTATCGTCGAGACGATCGTCCAGACCGGCCAGCGCCTGGCTCAGCGTCCCGATCGCCTGGTCCATCGTGGTGAATTGCGGATGGTCCTTCAGCGCACCCCGCAGCCCGGACTGCAGCCTTTCCAGGCCGGTGCGCGCGGTGGTGCGGGCAAACGCCCATTCCAGGCGGGCCTTGCGGAACGCGAATGACAGGCCGTTGGGGGCCAGATCGGCAACCCCTGCACCCCACGCCGGCGCCTCCCCCCCGGGCAGCGTAACGCCAAGCACGCGGCTGATCCAGCTGCGCTTGGCTTCGGTCCCGATCACGACGTCGCTCATGGCAGCACCGGCAGATGGCGGCGCTTCTGTTCCGCGAGCGCCGCGATGGCTTCGACATAAGTCTGCGCACTCTTGTGGATCGCACCCTCCGTATCCACAGGCGTATAGCCTCCTGCTATCTCAATCAGCCGTGTCAGCGCCTCGCCGGCCGCCGTCACGACGGGCTTGCTGTCGGGGGTCTTCTCCGCGTCTGCCAGTTTCGCCTCGGCGGCAACCAGTGCGCGGGTGACCGGCACGGCATCGCGTTTGTCCAGAGGCGGCTCGGTACCGGCGGCCGCGGCCAGGAATTTGGTCCAGCTGCGCGACGCCAATTCCGGCGGCCCGGGCCACCAATCCGGCCGGCTGGGCGAGGCTTTCAGCACCACCGGATCCGTGTCGAACAGCGTCTCCAGATACTCGACGACCTTGTGCGCGTTGGTGTCCTCGTGCTCCAGAACCTGGGACGTCAGGCCGCATTGCGTCATGGCATTCTGCGCCATGCGGTCATGACCCTCGGTCGCGGCCCAGGCGACGGCGTATTTCGCCAGCGTCGCGTTCTTGCGCAAGGCCTCGCGCTGGAGCTTGCGGTTGTCGGGATTTTCCAGCGCGGCCACATAGGCTTTCCAGGCGCCCTCCATCTCCCGCTTGCTGAAGAAATCGGTCAGCGCCTTGCTGCCGATTTCGACGACGGTGGTGCCGGCGCTCAGCATCGCGCCCTGCAGCGACATGAACCCGGTGACCTTCATCGTCTTGCCGATGGTTTGCAGGAACTTCGTCAGGGCCTTGAAGTTGGCCTCATTGTAAGCATCCTCCTCCAGCCCCGCACGGTTGAGCTGTGCGGCCACCAGCGCATAGGCGCCGGCGTTCTGGCTGTCGGCAACCATCGCCTTCCACTTCAACAGCTCACCGTACCGTTCGCAGGCGTCCCGCAGGCTGTTGACGGTTTCCACGGCATCCGCCGCCGGGCCCAGTTGCTCGAACAGTGCCGTCACGCCCTTGACGCCCAACTGCGCAAAGGTCGACAGCATCTTCAGCTTCGCCTTGTCACCTTTAAGCTGTGCGATCAGCGCGTCCAGCTTGTTCATGTCCAACCGGCCCTGCTGGGCAGAGCTGTCGAGATCGTCGACCGGCGCGGTGAAATCCCCCTGCAGCAGCTTGGCGAATTCGGCTTTGTCCGCGTCGGACTTGTCCTGGCGAGCGGCGCCTTCGATCTGTTCGGCCAGCGCCGCCTCGGGGGCCAGCGCGCCCTTGGCACCTTTCAACTGTTCCAGCAGAGGCCCGATTTTTTCCCAGTTATCGGGCGTTTCGTCGTCATCCTCGTCGTCGTCATCCTCCTCGTCGCCGTCGCGTTCGTCCTTGTTTTTCTGCGCCTTCTGCGTGGCTTCCTCGACCTTTTCCGCCAGCGCGTTCAGGTCGCGCGCCATGCTGTCCAGGTGTTCCAGCCCGCCCCGGATCTGCTCGGCGATGCGCAGCGCCTCTGCCTTTTCGGTCACTTTCCTGGTGAATGTGTCGAACAGTTTGGAGACGCGGTCGACTTCGGCGACATAATCGGTCAGCGCCTTGGAATCGATCGCCTCGTCAAAATCGGTGTCGAGGTCCGGGATTGCCAGGCAGATGCTGGTCGCCTGCTCGATCGACCTGGCCGCCTTGTCGAGTTCCACCTGCAATTCCGCCTTGATCTTCTCCTTTTCCCCGTCCAGTTCGGATTTCTTGTTATCGCCGGCGTAGTTCTTCAGTTCACCGATCACCAGTTCGCCGACTTCCTTGGCGAAGTCTTCCCAGGCCTTGAACAGCTCCTCCCGTTCCGCGTTGCGCTTCTGAAACAGCTGCACGCCGGCGTTGATCGACTTGACGCCACCTTTCAGGCGCGGGCCGAGGCGCTCGATCGCCTCGTTGTCCATCTGCTTGCCGATCGATTCCATGATGCCGCCCAGCATTTCGGCAACGATATCGATGGCGCCGGCTGGATCGCCGCTGACGATCTTGTCTTTCAGCTTGCCGGCATTCAGCCCCTGCTCGATCAGCTTGGGCAGCGTCTTCTTCACCAGATCCGGCAGCGGCAGGTTGTCACAGCCGGTCTTCACCACGCCGGCCAGCGCCTTGGTGATGGTCTGCGCGTCCTTGCCGGTCAGCACCGCCTCGCCGAGGCCCGCAACGCCGGACACGCCCTGGCTGATCGCCACAACCAGCGCCGCGCTGTCCTTCAGGTCCTTCATGAAGGCCCGGTTTCCGCTGGTCTGCGGCAATTCGCCGATCACGCCGGAGATCGCCTCGACGCTCTTGCCGGCAATATCGGCGAATTGCGACAGACCACCCAGGCCGCTCGCGACCAGGCCGTCCTCGGTCTCCGGTTCGGAGGTGGAACTATAGGCGTCCAGCCTCTCTGCATAGGATTGCTGCGCGCCCTCGAAGATGCGGGCCATTTCGCTGTAGCGCTTGATCACCTGGTCTTCCGGCACGACCCCTTCGCGCACCAGCGGTGTCCAGAATTCGCTGCGGATTTCGGCTTCGCTGAAAAGCGGCTCCCCCTGCCCGTCCGTCAGGTTGCCGTCGGGACCGGTCTTGGCGTCACGCAGAACGGTTTGTTGCTCCAGCAACTGATCGCGCAGCTTGTAGAGCTTGTCAATGATCTTGCCGGCGTCGCCGATGAGTTCGCTGCCTTCGCCCGTGTCGTTGACGACGTCGATGGCGTCGTCGGGGTTCGGGTCGTCATTCAGCAGGCTGAACGTCTTGCCGCCCTTCTTGACCTTCAGCGATTTCTGCGTGTCGATCAGGTCCTGCTTCATCGGCTCGACCTTGTCGAACACGGTTTTCAGCATCTGCTCCCGCGCCGCCAGGCGTTTGCGCGCGGCATCCGATTTTGCAACGACCGCGGCGCCTCCGCCGCCTTGGCCGGGGATCAGCCCCGCCAGCCATTCCCGCGCCTTGGGAGAGATTTGATTTTGACCCGACATGATGATCCGACCTTCAGCACGCGACGCGGAGGAATTCGACTTCGATATCGTCCAGCAGCCTGACCAGCGGACCGAAGACGGGCACGTTGAACGGATTTCGTTGCAGATGCAGGAACAACGGGTCCTTGTCGATCTGCGTCCGGTACTGCCTTGCCAGCCTCAACGCCCCCTCCTTCGCCGCTCGGCGTTGCCGCTGCTGGTCGGGCGGCGGGTTGTCTGCGGACAACAGTGTCGCGGCCAGGGTGAAGGCATCGGTGCGCACATCCTTCAGCGCCCCTGTCAGCGCCTGTTTCAGAGCGGGCAGGCCGGATTCGAATTCGCTGCCCTTGGCGGCGTCGCCGGCGGCGGCTTCCAGCGCCTCCAGCCGCTCTTTCGTGTATAGCAGCGCCTTGCCCCAACGATCAGGCACCTGGCCGATCTGCTTCGCCAGGCCCTTGTTGAAATCCGGGGTTCCCGGCAATTCGCCCAGCCGCCGGTCGATGTCGGCCAGTTGGCGCGCGGCGCCAGCGGGGTCCTTGGCGATCGTGGGTTCAAGGCCGGCGAGTTGCTTCAGCAGCAACTGATAATCCTGCTGCGGCCGCCCGGTCGTTGGAATGACCGCTGCGAGGCGCTTGGCCTTTTCCGTCAGCGTGCGCCATTCCCCAGTCATGGATGTCACCGCCTGGGCGCGTTCGGTGCCTTTCTTGGTATCATCGCCCACCGCCTGCGCGGTGGTCAGCGCCGAACCGGTCCAGACACTGCCCAAGGCGACACGGAAATCGCCCACTACCTGCTGCCATTGCTGCTCCTGCGCCGGCACCCCGCCGCGCGGTATCGCCGCAACTGCCAGGGCTGCCAACGCGTCCAGCCGGTCCTTCACCACGCCCTTGTCCGGATCGGGCACGGGGCCCGTGAACGTGCCGGACGGCGCGCTTCTGACCGCCTTGGCATAAGCCGCGAATGACTTCTTTGCCCCGTCCAGGGCGACGGCAGCGGTGCGGCGCCAATCCTTCACGGCGGTAACGAAATCGGCCAGCGCCGTCACCTCACGCCGCAGGTCGGTGATCCTGGCGTCCAATTCGTCGGCGGTCAGGCCGTTGGTCGGCGCCTTCAGGTCTGCTAGACGCTGTTTCGCTGAGGCCAGATCGTCCTCCGGCACCAGTTTGGCATCCAGTTTGCCGATATCGGTTTCCAGCGTCTTCAGCTTGTCCGTCAGCAGCTTGAACGTCGAGGCCATGTTGTCGAAGTCGCGCAGCAACTGTTCGGCATGCGTGATCAGACCGCGCGCCGGTTCGGCGGCGGCGAGGTCGTACTCGCAATCGAGGAAATTCTCGGCATCGTCCAGATCCGCCTCGATCACCGACAGCAGGCCTTCCTCCGCCGCATCGCCTTCGCCGTCGAGTTCCTCATGCTTTTCTTCCAGAAGCTCCCGCGCCGCCTCGATCTTCTGTTTCAGGTCGTTGATGGTGCGCTCGGCGGTGCTCTTGATGGTCCCGAAATCACGCGCGATGTCCTGCGCCAGTTTCGGCAGCGTATTCGTCGTCGGGCGGTTGTATTCGCGGGTCTTTTCGGCTTCCTCGACGATCGCGTCGAAGCGTTTATTCAGCGTCTCATAGGTTGTTCCGCCAGCGCGATAGAGCTGCTTCAGCGCATCGGCCACTTCGGCGCGCTTCTCCTCATAGACCTTGCGGCGTTCCTCGACGCCGATGGCGCGTTCGGCGCCGGCTTGCAACTGCAACTGGCCCTCGGGCGTGCGCGCCTTCTGGGCGAAGGTGGCGACACTGTCGCGGAAGGCCTTCAATTCCCGCGTTGCGATCGCCTCGATCTCATCGGGTGTCTTCGCTTCCCGGATCGCCGCGGTGAAGCGCAGGCGGATGGCTTCCTGCTTGCCCGCGGCAGCGACGACGTGGCGGCGTTCGATCTTGGGATTGTTCTCATTCAGCGTGTCGGTTGCCTCATCCAGCATGCCGTCCAGGCCGGCGCCGCGCATCGCATTGTGAAACCGCGCATCGGCGGAGCTGCGCAGCTTATCCAGATACGCCTCGCCGCCGCCGGAACTGCGCTCAAGCTCCTGGATCTTGCCGCGCAGCGTATCGATCTTCCCTTTGGCATCCACCGCGGCCTTGGCCACGCCCTGGTCATCCCACGGCCCCTTGGCGCCGGGACCGTTCATCAGGCCCGTTTCGATACCCTGATGCTCCTGCAGCAGCGGCGCGACGCCGGAGACCTTCATCTGCTCCAGCACCTTCAGCCGGGGCAACAGGCCGTTATTCAGCTGTGCCAACTGACCGTACCAGGCATCCGCCACTTTCGCGGCGCGCTCCAGCGACACCCGTGCCCTGCCGATCTCGTCCGGCACGCCGGCGACCTGATCGATCTGGTCGGACGCCGCCCTGGTGTCGCTCTGCGTTACGCCGGGGGCCTGTTCCACCTGCTTGTAGAACAGCCTCGCGGTCTTCAATGATCGACGCGCCTTCTGCTCCAGCGGCCCGGTCTCGGCCTGACCGGCGCGGATATCGGTCACCGATCCGGTCAGCGTCAGCTTGCGTGCCGCCAGCAACGCCTGCGCACGCTCCTGCGCTTCCGATACGACACGACACGCTTCGGAGACATTATCCTTCAATTCCAGGATCTTGTCGCCGTTCGGATCGCTCCACACGCCGAACCATTTCAGCGTCGACGTCGCCGTATTCCAGACGGTTGTGAGTGACACGCTTGCCTCCGACCTTCGCGATCAAAATACAGTGTGCCGTTGTCGCGCCGCAACGCCTCTTGATACGGTGGCAAAATCGGTGTCCACCGACGGCGTCGGTCAGCAGAGGAAGCGGTTCATGCAGCCATCGCCCGTCCAGGTGGACATGGAGACCCGCCCGCAAGGCACAATCGCTCGGGTGGCGATCGCCAATGAGCGAAAGCTGAACACGCTGAACAGCGCGCTGATGACCCGTTTCGTTGAGGAAATGGAGCGCCTGCAGGCGATCACCGACCTGCGCGCCGTGGTGCTGACGGGTGCGGGCCCAAAGGCGTTCATCGGCGGCGCGGATATCACCGAGATGGCGGACCTCGATCCCCTGTCGGCGCGGGCTTTCATCACCCGGGTTCACACCTGTTGCAACGTCATCCGAGCGGTGCCGGCACCGGTGATTGCGCGGATTCAGGGGTTCACGTTCGGCGCAGGGCTGGAGATTGCGGCGGCCTGCGACATGCGCGTCGCTGCCGAACCGGCGCGCTTCGGCATGCCGGAAGTGCGGCTGGGCATCCCTTCGGTCGTCGAGGCGGCGCTGCTGCCGATGCTGATCGGCTGGGGCCGCACGCGGCGGCTGTTGCTGCTGGGTGAAACCATCTCGGCCGCCGAGGCGGAGACCTGGGGCCTCGTGGAAAAGGTCGTGCCGGCGGACGCGCTGGACCAGACGGTGGAGTCGTGGATCGACATGCTGCTGGAGGCCGGCCCCCGTGCGATCCAACTGCAGAAGATGCTGATCCGCCAATGGGAGGATCTGCCGGTCCGTGCCGCGGTTCAGGCCGGCGTCGACGCATTCGCCGAGGCCTGGCGGACCGACGAGCCGCGCCACGCCATGCGCAGCTTCCTGGAGGCCCAGGCCGCTCGGAAACGCGGATGAGGTGGTATCATGACGAACGATATCAGTCCGACGCTGATCCCGATGCCGCCCCGCGCGCTGTGCCGGCTGGATGAAATCCCCGATGGCGGAGCCAAGCGGTTTCCGCCGAAACCGGGTGAGTTCGCCGGGCTGTTCGCGGTCCGCAAGGGATCGGCGGTTCATGTCTACGTGAATGCCTGCCCGCATATCGGCACGCCGCTGGATTGGGTGCCCGACAAGTTCCTGTCCGCCGACGGGACGATGATCATCTGCGCGACCCATGGTGCGCAGTTCCGGATCGAGGACGGGGTCTGCACCCGCGGGCCGTGCCGCGGTGACACATTGGACGCGGTCGCAGCGCGGGTGGAAGACGGGGTGGTGCTGGTGCCGGATTGAGGGGGATGTCGTTTCACATCCGTCACTCCACATAGTGAGGAAAGCGCCCGATTTCGTCGTGGTCGGCGAAGGCCGACCATCCACGACTTGCGGTGCTGTTGGAGGCAAAGCCGTGGATGGTCGGCCTTCGCCGACCACGACGGGGACAAGTCGACGTCAGGCTGGCTCTTCTCTTAAACCCTTCTGCACGCTGCGATCAGGCCGCGGACTTGACCTCGATCTGCAGAGCCTTGGGCGCCGGCAGGACGCCGTTGGCGTACGTCGCATCGATTCCGTCGCGGTCACGCCGATCCGCAGGCACCGCTTCACGGCCCGGCGGTTGACGTGCGCGGTCGCCTTACCGACATTCGGAGGCACCTGCTGGGGATAACCACCGATGAACGACACGACCTATGCCGTCACGCGCAGCGACGAGGAATGGCGGCGCATCCTGACGCCGGAGCAGTACTACGTCATGCGGACGCACGGCACGGAGCGGCCGGGGACCTGCGCATTGCTGCAGGAAAAGCGTCCCGGCACGTTCGCCTGCGCCGGCTGCGGCCAGAAACTGTTCCAGGGCAAGCGTAAATTCGAAAGCGGCACTGGGTGGCCAAGCTTTGACGACCCGATTCCCGGCGCCGTCGCGACGACGACGGATCATAGCCATGGCATGACGCGCACCGAGGTCCATTGCGCGACTTGCGGCAGTCATCTCGGGCATGTCTTCCCCGATGGCCCACCGCCGACGGGCCTGCGCTATTGCATCAACGGGGTGGCGATGAACTTTACGCCTGACTGATCCGGTCCGCCAGCGCGGCCGGGCATCCGCTCGGCCGCGACTTGCCCGTTATGACCCAGATGACGGAGCGGGCGCTTCGCTTGTGCTGACGAATTGCCCCTGGATGTACTCTCGTGGGTCGACCAGCCGGCCGGCGCGGAAGAGCTGGAAGTGCAGGCTCCCTCCGTTCCGGATGTCATAGAGTTCACCGCCATCGTCGACATAGGTTCCCAGCGCCCGGAGAGGGTTGGCATTCCCCTCGCCCGCGTGCGGTGTCTGATCGACAATGGTGTAGCTGCTTTCGAAATCGTGGTCGTGCCGGATGGTGATGTCGAATTGTCGTGCGATCCGTCTCGTCGGGACATTCCGGACTTTGACGATCCGCCCTTTGCCGATCGATCTCACGACGCCCCGATCGGGGAAGGTGATTTTTATGTTGCAGCCGCCACCCGGCAGCGATGTCACTTGCATGGCACCGGCGGCTGGCCATACGAACGCGGTATCGTCAGGCACGTGTCACTCCCCAATGCGGTCTTTGTGGGTTGTATCGAAACCCTATCGCGATCAACCCCGAACCGCCAAACGGGAGCGTTCCGGGCGAGGCGTGGCCCCGACCCCATCCGATCCATGGGTTCCGATCCACGAGATGCCGCGCGGCGCCCGCCTTGCCAGCAAGCGGCACGGTACCTCATGTTCGGTTATCACAATATCCGCACAATCAAGCAGGAGATAAGACCTTGAGCATGCATCCTGCCCTCGTCCCAGGCCGCGTGGCCGTTGTCACGGGCGCGGCCAGCGGTATCGGACTCGCCGCTGCCGCCCGCTTCGCCTCGCTTGGCATGCATGTCTGCCTGGCCGATCTGTCCCAGCAGGGCTTGGACAAAGCCGCAGAACATGTAGCCGCCCAATCCTCCCAGGGACGGCAGACGGTGCTGACCGTGCCGACCGATGTCAGCCTGCTCGATGACGTCACCCGGCTGCGAGATACGGTGTACGAGCGGTTCGGTGAGGTGGGTGTGCTGATGAACAATGCCGGCACCGCACCCGGCGGCGGACCGTGGGACAACCTCGACGGCTGGCGCCACGTTCTGGAGGTGAATCTGTGGGGTGTGATCAACGGGGTTCAGACCTTCACCCCGCACATGCTGCAGCAGGGCACGCCGGCCGCCATCGTCAACACAGGATCCAAGCAGGGCATCACCTGCCCGCCCGGCGACACGGCCTATAACGTCAGCAAGGCCGGCGTGAAGGTGCTGACCGAGGCGCTGGCGCACAGCCTGCGCAGCACTGAGGGTTCGCAGATCACGGCGCATCTGCTGATTCCCGGTTCGACCTTCACGGGCATGACGCGGCGCGGGCACACCGAGAAGCCCCCCGGGGCCTGGGTGCCCGAACAGGTCGTGGATATGCTGATCGAGGGCATGTCGCGGGGCGATTTCTACATCCTCTGTCCCGACAACGACGTGACGCGGGATATCGACAATCGAAGGATCCTCTGGGCCGCACAGGATATCACCGAGAACCGCCCGGCGCTGTCGCGGTGGCATCCGGAATACAGTGCGGCCTTTGACCGATTTCTGAAGGACCGTTGAAGGGCAGGCGTGGATGACGTGGCCGGCTCCGGTTGAGCGCAGGTTGCAGGCCGCCCGGCCTGGCGTCGCCTGGAACGCTCATCTGAAATTACTATTTCGACGCGGAGCATACCCGGGATCGCGCGTTTCCCGGCGCACGATCCCGGCTGCTTCAGGCGTCCACGCGACTGGGCACCAATTGCAGGTCGGCGTCTTCGGGATTTGTCTCCAGAGCCGTATCGTGATGGACGCACAACGTCGCGATGGCGCCCACGGAACAGATGCAGCCGATCACCAGCAATCCGCCGTCGAAGCTGCCGGTCGCGTCCTTGATCCAGCCCATCACGAACGGCCCGACAAATCCTGCGATATTGGCCAGCGAGTTGATATAGGCGACGCCCGCCGCCGCGGCGGCTCCTGACAGAAAGGCGGTCGGCATCGACCAGAACACCGGCAGCACCGAAAAGGCGCCGAACGATGCAATCGACAGGGCCGTCAGGCGGATATACGGGTTGGGCGTCAGCGCCGTCGCCATCAGGCCCAGAGCGCAAATGATCAGCGCGATGCTGGTATGGCTGCGCCGTTCCAGGAGTTGATCGGACCGTCGGCCGTACCAGATCATGCCGATGGCGCCGACCGCGAACGGAATGGCCGATACCAGACCCGTCTGCATATTGGTCAACCCGAACTGCTTCACGATCTGCGGCAGGAAGTAGACGATGCCGTAAATCGAGTAGGCGATCGAAAATCCTGCGATCCCCAATATCAGGACGCGCGGATTGAACAGCACCTGCATCACCGACAGATCCTCCACCGCCTCCCGCTGGCGCCGCTCGGCGGCCTGCCGGTTGACCAGCCAGGCGCGTTCGTCATCGTCCAGCCAATGGGCCTCGGCTGGGCTGTCCTGCAGGTAGAACAGCGTCACGACACCCAATGCCAACGCCGGCAGAGCCTCCAGGATGAAGACCATCTGCCAGCCATGGAAGCCCAGGATCGGTGGCAGCCCCAGGATCATCGTCGAGACCGGGGCGCCGAACACCGCCGAGACCGGAGCGGCGGCCATGAAGATACCGACCATGTGGCCACGGTATTTCGCCGGGAAGTACAGCGTCAGGAAATACATGATGCCAGGGAAGAACCCGGCCTCGGCCGCGCCGAACAGGAAGCGGATGACATAGAAGCTGGTTTCGCCGTTGACGAAGGCCATCGCACCCGAGATCAGGCCCCAGGTAATCATGATCCGAGCCAGCCAGCGTCGCGCGCCCATGCGCACCATGATCAGGTTGGAGGGCGTTTCCAGTATAAAGTAACTCAGGAAGAACATTCCCGCGCCGGCCCCGTAGACGGTTGCGGTGAAGCCCAGTTCCTTGTTCATCTCCAGCGCGGCAAAACTGAGATTCACGCGATCAAGGTAGGCGATGAAATAGCCGATGACGGCATAGGGCAGCAGGCGGCGCGACACCTTGGCCATGGTGCGCGCTTCAAGCGCGTCTATCATGGGTCGTCTCTCCCTGTGTTTTATGACGGGAGCGTCCGGTGCGATTGATCGATTGTCAACTCGGGAAGTGGACCTGCCCCATCGCGGCGCGCACGCGATCGGCATAGAGGATCGGCTTCACGGACTCGAACGTTGCGCTGATGCAGGCGCACCGCACCGGGGGCGCGAGGGCGTCCGGCACGATGATGACGATTGGAACGACATAGCGCGACCCGGAGGATGAAAAACCGCCGGACGCGCGTACGCGGAACTGAGGTTACGAGCGTAACCTCAGCACCGGCGCTGCATCGAGCGAATGTCCCCTGATCAGCCAGGGCACGCGCACTCTCAGAAAGAGACCAGATGGCCGGTCAGGACACTGGCACTCCCGACGTTCTGGAACGTGATATGCGTGTTGTCCGACAGCGTCAGCGTCGTCGACCCGCCACTGCTGGTCGCATGGGCCAGCGCATTTGCCGCCTCGGACGCTCCGTAGCCCGCCAGGAACACAGTGTCGTTGGCATTGAAATCGGTGACCACGTCGGTCGGAGCGCTGCCGGCAATGACGCTCTTGTAGAAGACGAACTCGTTTTGTCCGCCCCCGCCCGTCATCGTATCCGACCCGGTGCCGGCAAAGAGACCGTCATTGCCGCTGCCGCCGATCAGCGTGTCATGCCCGCTCACGTCTATGCCGCCGTTCAGCACGAGGCTCGCAGTCGCTGCCGAACCGTCGAACGATTCGGTCCCGTCCTGAGCCTGATACACGGTCGACCCGGTGCCGCCGATGAAGGTGATTGCCCCGCCCGCATTGCCATACAGCGTGATGCTGCCGGATCCGCCGGTGACCGTCGTGGTGCCGGAGCCACCAAAGACCGTATCGCTGCCGGCGCCCGCGATGACATCCAACGTGCCGCCGCCACCCGACACGGCCAGGCCCTGGCCGTCCGCGGTGACCGTCGTATTGCCGGTCCCCGCGCCGATCACGTCGCCGACGCCCTGATCCAGCACCGAAAGCGTGCCGGTGCCGCCGAAGATTTGCGTCGCGGTGCCGCTCAGCGTAATCGAGGACGGACCGTTGTCCAGGCCGATGACGTCGTTGTTGCCGCTCACCGTCGCCACCAGGCTGCCGGCCCCGCCGAACAGCGTCGTGCCGTCGCCGGCCACCGTGATCGTCGCATTGCCCGATCCCAGGCCGATCGCCACGTCGGACGCCGTATTCGACACGGTCACCGATATCGGGCCGCTGCTGCCGAAAAGCCGCGTGCCGGACCCCGACAGGGTTGCCGTCAACGTCCCGACCGAAGCGCCGATCGCATCGCCGATGCCGGAGTCCGTCAGGTCCACGCTGCCGGTGTTGGCAAAGACCGATGCGCCGGTGCCGGTCAGCGTCAGGCTGGCCGAACCGCTGTCAAGCCCGATGGCGTCGTTGCTGCCGCTGTCGGTCAGTGTCAGCGGGTTCCCATTGGCAAAGACCACGTCTCTCGAGCCGGACGTTTGCACGGTCGACGTACCGGTGACACCGATGATGTCGTTGGTGCCGCTGGCGATGAAGGTGTTGGCCCCCCCCCCGCCGATCAGAGTGTCGCCGTCCGCACCCGCCGAGATCGTGTCGTCGCCGCTGTTGCCGACCAGCACCGCGTCGCCCACCGAATTGTCGGTCAGCGTGGCATCTGCGGTGCCGCCAAGATAAATGGCCTGATAGCCGGCAGGCAGTGCGAAAGTACCCCCGTTCGTCGGCCCGCTGACGATCGCCTCGTTGGTCTGACCAAGCGTCGGGGCTGCGAAGCTGCTGCCGTCGGAACTGACCGAGATCGTGCTGCTGCTCGCCCCGGACCCCACGCCCGGCACGGTCTGCGCCACGGTGCTGACACTGATCGCATTGTCGCTGGCGGTGCCGCCTGCCCCCGTCACCACGACGCTGAAGTCGGTGGTGGCGACAAAGTTGCCGGCCGCCGGCGGGTTCGCGGTGAATACCAGCGCGGCCAGCGCCGCATTCACCTCGGTTGGGGTACCGGTGAATGTATATACACCGGTCGACGCGTCATATGTGCCGCCCGACAGGTTGGAGAAGGCGCCATCCCCCGGTGCCCCCATCGTGACCGTGACCGTGTCGACATGCCCGACATCCGGATCGGTGATGGTCAGCACGCTGAACGGCGTCGTCCCCACCGAGGCCGTCCCGGTGTTCGGCACGCCGGCGGCGACGGCCGTCTGGGTGATCGTCGGCGGGTCGTTCACGGCCGTCGCGATCACCGAGGTCGTGCTGTCGGAGGCCGCGTCACCGTTGCTGTCCGTGACCTGCAAGGTGAACGTCGTGGTGACCGTGCTGCCCGGTGCCACGCTATGCGCCGTCGGCGTGAACAGCAGACCGTCCACCGCCTGCGTCACCGCCAGGGTGGTGCCGCTGACGACATAGGTGCCATTGCTGAACGTGCCACCGGCCAGGTTTGACAGCGTGCCATCCGAGGCGTTGGAGAGCGTGATCGTGACCGTCTCGGTCTGGCCGATATTCGGATCGTCGATGACGATGCCCGTGAACGGGCTGATGGCCGCCTCGTCGGTGGTCGCCTGGGCCGCCACCGCGCCGCCGATCGTGGGCGCCTCGGTCGTCACGTCGACCGTCGAGGTGCCGGAAGGCGAACTGGCCACGCCGTCGCTGACGGTCCAATCGATTGTCCGGCTGCCGGCGATCGTCGTCGAACTGCTGAATGACACGCTTTCCAGCGCAGCCTGATAGGCGGCAAGGCTATCGGACCCGCTGAGCACCAGCGTGCCGGTCATGCTGTCAAAGCTGCCGGTGATGCTGCCCGTGTTGGTGAAATTCAGCACATCGCCCGCGACGAAGCCGCCGATTGCGATCGTCGCGCCGGTCAGGACTCCGTTGCTGTCCGGGTCGGAGACGGCCAGGTCGGGTACCAGCGTCGCCGCCAGGCTTCCGCCCGCCGCGAACGCCACCGTCCCGCTCACCGTCACGCTCGGTGCAACATGGGTATCGGTCAGCGTGCAGGCTGTCAGTGCCGGTGGCGACTCCGTCATCCACCGTGAAGCTGATGGTACGGCTGGTGTCGCTGCCGCCGCCGGTCGGATCGCCGTCCGAGGGGGAGAAACTGTAGGTGACGGACTGGAGCGCCGCCTGATAATCGGCGACGCTGTCGGCGCCGGTCAGCACCAGCGTCCCGGTCGTGCTGTCATAGCTGCCGGTGATGCTGCCTGTGTTGGTGAAATTGAGAACGTCGCCGGAGAGGAAGCCGTTGGTGATGGCGATCGTGGCGCCGGCCAGCATGTCGCCGCTATCGGTGTCGGTAACGGTCAGCGAGCCATCCAGCACCACTGGGCTGCCGCCGCCCGAGAACGCAGCGGTCGCGTCGGCGGTGATTGTCGGTGGGGTATGGACCACCGACAACGTGCTGGTTGCCGGATCGCTGAAACTGGTCCCGTCATTGACCTGGAAGGTGACGCTCCGGCTGGTAGCGTTGCCGGCGTCGGTCGGATCGCCGTTGACGGGGGCAAAGCTGTAGGTGATCGAGTTGAGCGCCGCCTGATAGTCGGCGACCGTGTCGGTGCCGGTCAGCACCAGCGTCCCGGTCGTGCTGTCATAGCTGCCGGTGATACTGTCCGTGTCGCTGAAGCTCAGCACGTCGCCGAAGACGAAGCCGCTGTCGATGGCGATCGTGGCGCTGACCAGCACGGGGCTGGCCTCGTCGGTGACCGTCAGGCCGCCGTCCAGGGTGATCGGCGAACCGCCGCCCGAGAATGTCACGCTCCCGCCTGCAACGATGCTGGGCGCTTCCTGCAGCGAGACCTCGGTGCTGCCGTCCACCGTCTGGATGTGGAAATTGCTGGTCGAGAACGTGCCCTGGATGTCCAGCGTCTCGAAGTTTCCGACGCCGTCGGACAGGACGAGTTCGTTGCTGCTGAAGGTCTCGCTGGTGGCGGTGAACCCGGCCACGTCGATCGTGTCGCCTAGGGCGAAGCCCTGGATAGTCAGGCCGCCGAGGCCGCCGGCGGAGCCCTCCACCGTCCATTGCGCGCCGGCGTCGAAGACCAGGGTGGCGAAGTTGGTGATGCTGCTGCCGAACCCGGTGACCACGCCGGCGCTGCTGCCCGATGCGAGCTCGAACGTCGCGGTCCCGCCGCTGCCGCCGTAGATGCTGCCGGTGAACACCGCGCCGGGGTCGTCGATCAGGCGCGCATTGCCGCCGTCGAAATGCACCGCGGTGCCCAGGCTGCCCTGGTTCGAGGCGATGGTGCCGGCATTGGTGACGGTGCCGTCCAGGCCGACCCGCACGCCGCCATAGCCCTCGATCAGCGCGTTGGCGCCGGTTGGTGACGCTGCCGCTGCCCCGGATGGCGATGCCGTAATCGCCGAATTGGGTGCCGGTGGCGATGATGCTGGCATAGTTGGCGACCGAACCACTGCCGTTGCCGCTGTTGACGACGCCGTATTGGCGCCCCTGGATCAGCGCGGCCGTCGCTCCGCTTTGGCCGTTTACCAGCGTGCCGCCGTCGCTCAGCAGAACGCCTGAACCCTGCGCCCCGGTGCCGAGGATGGTGCCGTAATTCGCCAGCGTGCCGGTTGCGCCGGTCGTATCGATCGACCTGAACGACGACGCCGTCATAGCCCTGGATCGTCGCGGTGCTGGTGCCGGTCCCGGACTGACCGTTCGTCAGGATCCCGCCGTTACGCAGATAGACACCGTAGCCGCCGTCGCCGGAGGCCGTTGAGGCGATGCTGCCGTCATTGGTCACCGTGGCGCCGATGCCGCGCAGCTTGACACCAGAATAGCCGGTGATCTGCGCGCCGGCCTGGTTGGTGACGCTGCCCGCATCCGCATTCTTCAGATAGATCGCCAGGCCCGTGCCGCCGTCGATGCTGCCGAAGTTGACCACGCTGTCGGCGCCGCTGCCGGAGACGCCGTTGACATAGGTGCCCGAGATCAGCCCGCCGGACTGGTTGGTCAGTGCCGCGCCGGCCAGGTTCAGCACGATTGCCGGTCATCGTGCCGGCATTGCTCAGCGTCGCGCCGGCCGCCAGCGTGTTGCTGCCGCTCAGCGTCCATTGCGCGCCGCTGTCGATGGTGACCTGGCCGAAATTGACATACTGCGAACCGAGCCCGCTGAGTGTGCCGGCGGATGCGGCCGAACCGAGCTCAAGCGTGCTGACAAAGGAGTCGCCGGGGAGGTTGCCGCCGTCGACCAGGCCGCTGAACGTGGCGCCCGGCTGGATGACGAGGCGGTTGGCGTAGCCTGCGCCGAATTTCACCGCATCGGTGCGCCGCTGATCGATCCGCCAGTCTGGTTGGTGACCGTGCCGCCGCTATTCAGGTCGACACCGATCAGTCTGACCCGCAATGCTGCCCGCGTTCACCACCGAAATTGCGGAGACGGCGTAGACGGCATCGCTGCCGGCGATCGTGCCGCCCGACTGGTTGGTGACGGTGCCGCCATCGGACAGGTCGACGCCGTAGCCGGAGGCACCGTAGATGCTGCCCGCGTTCACCACGGTGCCGACGCCGTTGCCGATGACGACGCCCTGACCCGCGTTGATCACGCCGCCCGACTGGTTGGTGACGGAACCGCCGGCGGCAAGGTAGACCGCGGCGCCGCTGGCGCTGATCGAGCCGTAATTGACCACAGTGCCGGATTGGACCGCGATGCCGTTATAACCGGAGATCACGCCACCCGACGCGTTGGTCACGATGCCGCTGGAGAGGATAGAGACACCGGCGCCCGCGCCGCCGTCGATGCTGCCCGCATTGGTGACGGTCGCCGATCCGGAGGCGGTGATGCCGCCGCTGATCGTCCCGGTCGACTGGTTGCTGACGGTGAACGGTCCAGCAGCCAGATCGAGGCCGTTGAGGAGCGTGCCGGCGTTGGCAAGGCTGGAGAAGCCATCCTGTTCCCCGCTCAGTGTCCAGGTAGCCCCGGCATCGATCGTGACCTGCGCAAAATTGACATACTGCGAACCGAGCCCGCTGAGTGTGCCGGCGCCGGAGGCGGAGGCCAGTTCGAGCGTGCTGACGTAACTCGCCCCGATCGTATTGCCGCCGTCGACCAAGCCGCTGAAGGAGGCGCCGGGCTGGATGACGAGGCGGTTGGCGTAGCCTGCGCCGAATTTCACAGCATCGATTCCGCCGCTGATCGATCCGCCAGTCTGGTTGGTGACCGTGCCCCCGCCAGTCAGGTCCACACCGTAGTTCTGACCGGTGATGCTGCCCGCGTTCACCACCGAAATCGGGGCGTTACCGGAGACGCCGTAGGTGGCGGCGATCGTGCCGCCCGACTGGTTGGTGACGGAACCGCCGTTGACCAGCAAGACGCCGTAGCCTGAGGTGAAGATGCCGAAGCCTGAGGTAGCGTAGATGCTGCCCGCGTTCACGACGGGTACCGGCGCCGTCCTCGATGAGGACACCCCGACCCGCGTTGATCACGCCGCCCGACTGGTTGGTGACGTAACCGCCGGTATCGAGGACGACCCCCCTGCCGTTGCTCTCGCTGATGAAGCCCGCGTTGACCAATGTGCCGCCGGTGCCGGGCGCGGCGAGCAAAACGGCGGAGCCGTAGAGGGCCGTCTCAATGATGGTGCCGCTGTTGGTCAGCGCCCAGTTGGTGCCGCCGGGTCCGTAGACGGCGACGCCGCTGCTGTCGCTGATATTACCCGTGACGGCGATGCTGGTCGGGTTCGTCAGCAGCGTCAGGCTGCTGCTGTAGGTGCCGAAGACCGTGCTGACGGTGACGTCGGTACCGCCGCTGCCGTCGCTGCTCAGCAGGAAATCGGGCGTGCTGAGCGTCGTGCCGACCGCGAGCGTGCCCACCACGTTGTTGTCGGCATCGAACAGCGTCAGCGTGCCGTCGGCCACCGTCTCGGAGGCGGCGGCGATGCCCGTCTCATCGATCGTGGTGCCGTAGGTCAGGACCGGGGATTCCTGCACGATGACCGTGCTGGTTGCCGGATCGCTGAAACTGGTCCCGTCATTGACCTGGAAGGTGACGCTCCGGCTGGTAGCGTTGCCGGCGTCGGTCGGATCGCCGTTGACGGGGGCAAAGCTGTAGGTGATCGAGTCGAGCGCCGCCTGATAGTCGGCGACCGTGTCGGTGCCGGTCAGCACCAGCGTCCCGGTCGTGCTGTCATAGCTGCCGGTGATACTGTCCGTATCGCTGAAGCTCAGCACGTCGCCGACGACGAAGCCGCTGTCGATGGCGATCGTGGCGCTGACCAGCACGGGGCTGGCCTCGTCGGTGACCGTCAGGCTGCCATCCAGGGTGATCGGCGAACCGCCGCCCGAGAATGTCACGCTCCCGCCTGCAACGATGCTGGGCGCTTCCTGCAGCGAGACCTCCGTGCTGCCGTCCACCGTCTGGATGTTGAAATTACTGGTCGAGAACGTGCCCTGGATGTCCAGCGTCTCGAAGTCCCCGATGCCGTCGGACAGGACGAGTTCGTTGCTGCTGAAGGTCGCGCTGGTGGCGGTGAATCCGGCCACGTCGATCGTGTCGCCTTCGGCGAAGCCTTGGATGGTCAGACCGCCGAGGCCGCCGGCGGAGTCCTCCACCGTCCATTGCGAACCAGCATCGAAGACCAGGGTGGCGAAGTTGGTGATGCTGTTGCCAAACCCGGTGACCACGCCGGCGCTGCTGCCCGATGCGAGCTCGAACGTCGCGGTGCCGCCGCTGCCGCCGTAGATGCTGCCGGTGAACACCGCGCCGGGATCGTCGATCAGGCGCGCATTGCCGCCGTCGAAATGCACCGCCGTGCCGCGGCTGCCCTGGTTCGAGGCAATGGTGCCGGCATTGGTCACGGTGCCATCCTGGCCGACAACCACGCCGCCATAGCCCTCGATCAGCGCGTTGGCGCCGAGGTTGGTGACGCTGCCGCTGCCCTGGATGGCAATGCCGTAATCGCCGAATTGGGTGCCGGTGGCGATGATGCTGGCATAGTTGGCGACCGAACCACTGCCGTTGCCGCTGTTGACGACGCCGTATTGGCGCCCCTGGATCAGCGCGGCCGTCGCTCCGCTTTGGCCGTTTACCAGCGTGCCGCCGTCGCTCAGCAGAACGCCTGAACCCTGCGTCCCGGTGCCGAGGATGGTGCCGTAATTCGCCAGCGTGCCGGTTGCGCGGGTCGTATCGACCGACCTGAAGACGACGCCTTCATAGCCCTGGATGGTCGCGGTGCTGGTGCCGGTCCCGGACTGACCGTTCGTCAGGATCCCGCCATCACGCAGATAGACACCGTAGCTGGTGATACCGGAGGCCGTTCCGGCGATGCTGCCGTAATTGGTCACCGTGGCGCCGATGCCGAGCAGCTTGACGCCATAATAGCCGGTGATCTGCGCGCCGGCCTGGTTGGTGACGCTGCCCGCATCTTTCAGATAGATCGCCGGGCCCGTGCCGCCGTCGATGCTGCCGAAGTTGACCACGCTGTCGGCGCCGCTGCCGTAGACGCCGTCGACATAGGTGCCCGAGATCAGCCCGCCGGACTGGTTGGTCAGTGCCGCGCCGGCCAGGTTCAGCACACTGCCGGTGATCGTGCCGGCATTGCTCAGCGTCGCGCCGGCCGCCAGCGTGTCGCTGCCGCTCAGCGTCCATTGCGCGCCGCTGTCGATGGTGACCTGGCCGAAATTGACATACTGCGAACCGAGTCCGCTGAATGTGCCGGCGGATGCGGCCGAACCAAACTCAAGCGTGCTGACAAAGAAGTCGCCGGGGAGGTTGCCGCCGTCGACCAAGCCGCTGAACGTGGCGCCGGGCTGGATGACGAGGCGGTTGGCGTAGCCTGCGCCGAATAGCACTGCAACGTTTCCGCCGCTGATCGATCCGCCAGCCAGGTTGGTGACCGTGCCGCCGCTAATCAGGTAGACACCGACATACTGACCGGCAATGCTGCCCGCGTTCACGACGGTGCCGGTGCCGTTGTCGATGTTGACGCCTCGCTGGGCGTTGATCACGCCACCCGACTGATTGGTGACCGTGCCGCCGTCGGACAGGTACACACCGAAGCCGAAGGTAGCGTAGATGCTGCCCGCGTTTACGACGGTGCCGGCGCCGTTGTGGATGGAGACACCGCCCAACTGAGCGTTGATCACACCGCCCGACTGGTTGGTGACCGATCCGCCGGCTCCGAAGGAGACCCCCGAGCCGTAGCTGGCGCTGATGGAGCCGTAATTGACCAACGTGCCGGCGCCGCTGCCGGCGACACCAACGCCGGCGTCGTCGCTGCTGATCAGCCCGTCCGACTGGTTCGTCAGTAGCCCGCCTGCCCCGAGGACGATGCCCTGCGAAGCGCCGGTGATCACCCCGTCATTGAGCAGCGTGCCGCTGACGGTCAGCGTGCCGCTGTCAGTCAGCGTCACGCCGCTGCCGAGCGTGTTGCTGCCATCGAGATACCAGTTCGCACCAGCATCGACGGTGATGCCGGCAAAGCCGACATATTGCCCGCCCAGGCCGTTCAGCGTGCCTGCGGACGCGCCGGACGCCAGTTCCAGAGTGGTGGTACCGACGCCATTCGCCGTGCCGAGGATCGTAGGACCGCCAGCCAACACCACGGTCGCCGCACTGCCATTGACGGTGCCGATGAACGCGGCGCCGGGGTCGATGATCAGCCGGTTCGCGCCGCCACCGAAAATGACCGCGTTGCCCGAAGCCCCCGCGTTGGACGCGATCGTGCCGGCGTTCGTTATGGTGTTGTTCTGCTCGGCGTAGATTCCGACATAGCCACTGATCAGCGACTGCGAGCCAAGGTTGCTGATGTCCCCCGCACCGCCCAGCCGGACGGCGGTATAGGCGGTGGTATCGCCCTGGCTACCGCCTCCCGAGATGGTGGCGTAATTGACGACCGTCCCCGCGCCGCTGATCAGAATGCCGTAGTCACCCCGGATCTGGGCACCCGTCGCGCCGCTGGGCCCGTTGATAACCAGGCCGGTGGTCACCACAACGGCCGGATTACCCGGCAGACCGCTGACGGTGCCGTAGTTGGTCAGCGTGCCGGCGCCACCGGGCCCGAAGTTCACGCCGACGCTATAGCCGTGGATATAGGCCGCGCTGACCGTGCCGCCCGCCGCGCCGTTGATCACGACACCGCCATCGGTCAAGTAGACCCCGTCGCGGCCGAACGCCCTCGGTAAGGCGTGGATGTAGCCCTGGTTGGACACGGTCCCGGGGGCGCCCATGATTTCGACACCGTACCGGTACACGCTGATCGTGCCGCCAGCCTGGTTGAAGACCGATCCGCCGGCACCGAGATAGACACCGACCGCATTCCCGCCAACATCCGCACCCGCGATGATGCCGCCATTCGTCACGGTGGCCACACCGCCCTGCACGTCGATGCCGGAATAACCGCTGATCGTGCCGCCCGACTGGTTGGTGACCGATCCGCCGGCGCCGAGGGAGACCCCCGTGCCGCTGCTGGCGCTGATGAAGCCCGTGTTGACGACGGGCGTGCCGGCCGAGGCGAACGAAACGGCGGCGCCGTTGCTGCCCGTCTCGGTGACGGTGCCGCTGTTGGTCAGCGTCCAGTTGGTGCCGCCGGGTCCGTAGACGGCGACGCCGCTGCTGTCGCTGATATTACCCGTGACGGCGATGCTGGTCGGGTTCGTCAGCAGCGTGAGAGTGCTGCTGTAGGTGCCGAAGACCGTGCTGACGGTGACGTCGGTACCGCCGCTGCCGTCGCTGCTCAGCAGGAAATCGGGCGTGCTGAGCGTCGTGCCGACCGCGAGCGTGCCCACCACGTTGTTGTCGGCATCGAACAGCGTCAGCGTGCCGTCGGCCACCGTCTCGGAGGCGGCGGTGATGCCCGTCTCATCGATTGTGGTGCCGTAGGTCAGGACCGGGGATTCCTGCACGATGACCGTGCTGGTCTGCGTGGCGCTGGTGGCGCTGTCGTCGGTGACCGACCAGGCGATGGTACGGGTCGGCGCGTTGCCGGCGTCGGTCGGATCGCCGTTGGCGGGGGAAAAGCTATAGGTGATCGTGTCGAGCGCGGCCTGGTAATCGGCATCGGTCGCACTGCCGTTGAGCGTCAGCGTGCCGGTCGCCGGGTCGTAGCTGCCGGTGATGCCCAGCATGTCTGAAAAATTGAGCGTGTCGCCAGTCACGAAGCCACTGTCGATCGAAATGGTGGCGCTCGTGATGTTGTTCATATCGGTGGCGGTGGCACTGCCATCCAGCGTCACCGGCGCTCCGCCGCCGGTATAGGTGACGGTGCCGTCGGCGGTCAGGTCGATGGCCGAGAGCTCCCCCTGAAAGGCGGCCATCGCGGCAGCGGTGAACGGCGTGCCGATCGTGACCGCGCCGGTATCGACGTCGAGGTTGAAGCTGCCACCGCCGGATGCGTCGCCCACAAGGTGGGAGGCTGCGGCGATTGTAGCTCCACCCGTGGCCTGGGAGAGCTGGTCGAGGAAGCTCACACCGGTCGCGTCCTGCGCGACGTCGCAGCCGAAGAGCTGGATCGCCCCGCCCGGCGCCAGGGCGGCGCCGATCTGCTGCAATTGCGCCTGGTAGTCGGCGATCGTCGCGCTGTCGAGCGTAGCGGTGCCGAGCTGCATGGCGCCGTCCGCGCCGTGGGCGACGATGTCGATGCCGGCGAGGTTCTGGATGGTGTGGCTGGCCAGATAGGCCGCCATTTGCTGCAAGCCGTCCTGGCCGGGATCCAGTACCACGGCCGTGGCGTTCGGCGCCAGTCCGGAGACCAGGTCCTGCAGGTCGGGAGCGTTGCCCTCGATGAAGACGATCTGGGTGGGGGCTGCGGCGGTGGTGGACAGGCCTGCCGTGTCCAGTGTGGTGCCGGAAGCCAAAGCGTCGGTGTGCACGGCCTTGGCGTAACCATTGTCGTTGTTCATGGACCGGGACATTCCTTCAATCACACAATCATCGAATACAAAAATTGACAATTACCAGGTATGGATGAAATTCAGGCATATATAGCAACTGTCGGTTGTTTGGCTTTATACAACCCGGCAACCGGATTCAAGAAAAAACGACGTCTTAGTATGTTGTTAATAAACCATTCTCTAAGTGTTCTACGAGGTTGTCGAAAATTGATTCGGGTTAAATTGGAATTTGTTAACAATCTATAGATGTATCTTATACTCTCTGTGCGTGTATCATATTGGGACTGCTCGTCTGACCTATCCCGTTCCTCCACCGCATAAGCCAAGGCGCCGGAACGATGCCTGCCCGTAGGGCAGCAAACGCCGGTTCAAAACTGTGCTGTGGCGCGACAATGCCCGGTGACGAACGCGGCCCGGCGTTCGCCATCGCCGCGCCGGTGGGCTACCGCCTGCTGCCGGTCGATCCGTCCGTGCGGCGGATCTTGACGGCCGGGTGCAGGAGACGCTCGCCGGTTACCGGATGGAAGTATGAGCCATGGCTGGGGGAGTTGCAGCGTTTGATGGAGGAGGCCTGACGTCATGGCGGCCGCAGGACGCGGCGCTTGCAGGGGACGGTGAAGACTCTCCGGGGCTCTACGGTCCGCCCGCCAACTGTACCCGGCCGCCGTCGCCGACCTCATCGGGCAGGTTGATCGCCACGCGCTGTCCGATCGTCGCGCCGTCACCTCTGTACAGTGCAATATTTGTGGGGCTGGGGTCGTTTTGGCTCCGCAAAAGCCTAACACGGAGCCGGCCCGCAAGCGGGCCTTGAACGGAGGAAGCCCGAGCGCACGGAGGCGTTGTTTCACGGCGGCGTTGGGACGCAAGCCGCTTCGTGGTGTCATTTACGCTGTGCATTTCTGGGCGCTTCGCACGGTGCGAAACCGCACTGCGTCCGCCGGGACATTACAGGCTGCCGACGTTCGTGAACTGAGTTTGGGAAACATAAGCCCTGCCGAGAGCGTAGGACCGAAATCTGTCCCCGCGACGCCTCTGCAACGCCTCCGTGCCCTCCTCCTTCCTCCGTTCAAGGCCCGCTTGCGGGCCGGCTCCGTGTGAGGCTTTCGAAACTGCCGATCTACGCAACGGCACTTCCGTAAGCGGCGTGCTCAAGCCGGGCCAGCTTGAAATTGCTCCGGACTAACGCAGCACCATCCCGGCATACCCGCGCCTCGGCCACCTCGGCGCATTTCGCCCGGTACTGCGGTGCGCCGCCCTGATATTGCAGGATGCGGCGTACCGTCTTGCCCTCGACGTTCGAGTTGATGCCGGTCGCCCAGGAATCGACCTGGGTATACAGCATGCCGGCAGCCAGTTCCTCGATATGGCGTGACCAGTCCGCCTCGGCGTCCTGCGGTCGTTTCAAACCGATTGATCCCCCGCGCCTGCACATAGCGCATCAGATCGGACACCCATTCGACGTTCTGCTCGATGCAGCGCGGGATGTTGCAGCGGGTGGAGGCGTTGTGCGGGCCGACGATGGTCAGCATGTTGGGGAAGCCGGCGGACATCAGGCCGAGATAGGTCTTCGGCCCGTCTGCCCAATGGTCCTTCAGGCGCTCACCGCCGACGCCGCGGAACTCGATCCGGTCGAAGGCACCGGTGATGGCGTCGAAGCCGGTGGCGTAGATGATCATGTCGAAGTCGTAGTCGGCGTCGCTCGTTTTGATGCCGGTTTCGGTGATGCGCTCGATCGGCGTTTCGCGCGTGTCGACCAGTTTGACGTGCGGCAGGTTGAAGGCCTCGTAATAGCGCGTCTCCTGCGGCACGCGGCGGGTGCCGAAGCCGTGGCATTTCGGGATCAGCATCTCCGCCGTCGCCGGGTCCTTGACGCGCTGGCGGATCTTGCGGGCGACGAAGTCGCTGAACAGGGCGTTGGCTTTCGGTTCGGTCAGCACGTCGCGGAAATTCGCCATCCAGATACCGAAGCCCGGCTCGCTGTAGAGCTTCTCCCAGAACGCCTCGCGTTCCTCGGCCGAGACTTCGAACGTGCCGCGCGGGTCGGTGTCGTGGATGTAGCAGCCGGGCGTGCGGCGCAGCAGCTCGAACATGGCCGGGTAGTTGGCCTTGATCTTTTCCTGCTCCTCGTCGGTGATCGGCCGGTTATGCAGCGGCGTGCACCAGTTGGGCGTGCGCTGGAACACGGTCAGCGACCCGCATTCGGGCGCGATGGTCTGGATCACCTGCACGCCGGTCGCCCCGGTGCCGATGACGGCGACGCGCTTGCCGGCGAAATCCACCTTCTCATGCGGCCATTTGTAGGTGTGGAAGGACTGGCCCCTGAAATCCTCGACGCCCGGGATCCGCGGCATCGTATAGGCCGAGAGCGGGCCGACGCAGGTGATCAGGAAGCGCGCGGCAAAGCTCTCGCCGCTGTCCAGCGTGACGTGCCAGCGCAGGGCATCCTCATCCCAGTCGGCGGCGACGACACGGCTGTTGAACTGGATATCGCTGCGCAGGTCGAAACGGTCGGCGACGTGATTGAGGTAGCGCAAGGTCTCGGGCTGCGGCGAGAAATGCTCGCGTCCAGTTCCATTCCCGCAGCAACGCGTCCGAGAACGCATAGCCATAGGTGTAGCTTTCGGAATCGAAGCGCGCGCCGGGATAGCGGTTCCAGTACCAGGTGCCGCCGACGCCGGTGCCGGTTTCGAACACCCGCACCGACAGGCCCATCTCACGCAGGCGGTAGAGTTGATACAGCCCGGCGATGCCCGCGCCGATGACGATGGCGTCGAAGGTGCCCCTCGCAGCAGTGTTTGCCGCAGCAGTTTTGCGGTCCACGGCGTTCACCAATGTATCAGGCATCCGATCTCTCCCTTCCGAGCGATGGGCTCGGGCTACTGGTGCGTATATTCTCTGACGTGCGCGTTTATTCAATGGCGCCGGATTGACGCAAGGCGCGGCGTCGCCCCAAATCACGCCTTCCGCGACCGCTTGAAGAGCCGAGAATGTCGAACCCGCGCATTCCGTATCAGATGGCCTCCGACCGCGCGAGGCTGACGCCGCCGCAGCCGGGCAAGAAGCTGATCGTGCATGTCGTGGTCAACGTGGAATACTGGCCGTTCGACCAGCCGATGCCGCGCAAGCTGCTGCCGGGGCCGCATGGCAACGACAAGATCCCGGATGTGCCCAATTTCTCCTGGGTGGAATACGGCATGCGCACGGGTTTTCCGCGGATCGTGCAGGCGTTGAAGAGCCGCGGGCTGCCCGCCTCGACGACCATCAATGCAAGCGTCATCGACGTCTATCCGCGCGCCGCCGAGGTGATGCTGGAGAATGGCTGGGAGTTCATGGGCCATGGCTGGACGCAGAAGGCGCTGCAGACCGAGCCGGATGAAGAAGCCGTGATCGACCGGTGCAAGGAACGCATCGAGCGTTTCACCGGCACGCACGTGCGCGGCTGGCTCGGCGCTGGACTGAGCGAGACGATGGACACGCCGGACGTGCTGAAGTCACGCGGCGTTCGATTATGTGTGCGACTGGGTGATCGACGACCTGCCGACATGGATGCGCACGAAGCACGGGCCGATGATCGCGGCCCCCTATTCGCTCGATCTGAACGACGGACCGCTCTGGGCCGGCTGGGGTCATGCATTCGAACGCGCAATATGACCGAGCGATGTGGACGCTGGAAACGTTCGAAACGGAACTGAAGGGCAACTGCCGGGTGATGGTGCTGCCGCTGCATCCGCATCTGGTCGGCGTGCCGCACCGGATGAACTGGTTCAACCGGATCCTGGATACGCTGCTGGCGCGAAACGACACGGTGTTCATGAACGGATCGCAGATCGCCGATTGGTACGCGTCGGTGGAACCGGCGCCGGCGGGGCAGTAAAAGCAAGCCGCTACAGAGGCCGCGAGGGACATATTCCATCAAATAGGCCTAGACCCAACAGTCATGTCACCAGGGGCTATTTCGATTAGAAGGCCCAACTCCCGTCGGAAGCGTGGTGCGCACGGCGAGGCCCATGGCCGAGTCTAGCATCGCCGCCGTGAAGGCCGCATGCACCGGTTATGAGGATTTTTCGTCCGGTCAAACGCGCCATCGGCGGTTTCCTCCGTTGGTGTTGTTATTTCGATTGCGCTACATCTTACGTCCGGGGTTCCGATCGGCTCAGATCGGGACCCCATTTGCTATCCTATTTTCACAATTAATGCAGAGATTTAGTCCAATTCCTAACGGGATCCCACTTCGGTGCCGTTCTTCGCCTTTCCGCCGGCGATCCGCAAGATGACCTACACGAGGAGCGCGGTGGAAAGCTAGAACCGCAGCTTGCGCGAGGTGATCAAGACGCGCGGCAGCTTTCCCTCTGACGAGGCGCCCTTGAAGTCGCTATATATGGGCATCCAACACGCCGGCCTGCGCGGGAAACGCGCCTTCGCATGGCCAGAGGCGAAACTGCTGTTCATGATCTTGTTTGGCGACCGTATCGCTCGCTCAGCTAGCTGACCGGGCGATACAAACGGGCCATCGACATTGATGGCCATGGGTTCAGGATTGTCCACCACCCTCGAACATGATGGGAGTACCGAGTTCATTCAGGTGAAACAGACGGAACGCGCGCTCGCCGTTGAAATCCAGAACGCGGAGATCGTCGGATTCATGCAGATCCCGCATGACGACGTGGAAATGCCCACCGTAGCGCTCCTGTGCGACCGCGACAGGGATCTCGTACGCAATGAACTTGTCGATCCCTTTCGCGCGAAGCTTGTCGAGCAGCGCGGGGTCGGTGAATGACTGGTACGAGGTGATGATAACCAATGGACCGCTTCCGGCGAACAACAAGGCGGTCTTCACGGCAGTTCTCCCTGATCTGTTTTTCAGGTGCGCGATACGTGGTCGGAACAGATTACTTCTTGGCTCGGAGACGGTTAAGAAGTTCCCGCACCGCAGCACCTGCCACGGATGCCTGCTTCTTCACGGAGGCCGATACGTCATGCTCTTGCTGCCTGGCATATTCAGCTGCCTGGGAGGCAGCCCGTTTCAGGCTCTCCACGACTTCGGTAAATTTTGGATTGGGAGAATTTGCCATGTTGCCTTGCCTCTGGCTAAGCAATGCCCCTGCTCTGCGCGGCCCCTTCGCCGCGCGCCTATACATGGTGACCCGTCGATCCTGATTTGAGCCCCGCCACCCGGGCAGACGCCGGCTTCGAGCCGCCCGAGCCCAAGCGTTTCATACCTGGCCTGAGATCAAAGGCGTGGCGTAGTCCTGAGGACGTTCAACTCGTCCAGGTGCGTCGTTGCGTCTATTGTCAATGCCGGTTGAAATCTGGTTCTCCCGCAATCTGCGTGCAGCGCAACGCCCTACATGGCGCACAAAGTGCGTGCCCGTAGCAGCTCGAAACCGGCACGGCCACACAACGTCCGCTTCAGCATTTTGAGCCGACTGATCTGGCCTTCGACCGGGCTCGTCGTCCACGGCAGTGCGAGGGCCGCCTGGACAGCGGGAAGATCCCTACGCAGCTCCCTGATGAAGTTCGCAAGCGCTGTGCCTTGCGCGATCTCCAGCACGTCATTGAGTGTCTCTTCGCTCTTCTTCCGAAGCAGCAGAGCAAGCCGCTTGGCCGCGGCGACTGTCCGCGCCAGCACCGGTGTCGTGCTGCCGTTTGGAAGGATCTGATTTACTTTTGGTGAGCGGGCATTGGCATAGGAGAGCCGAACGGCACGAGGGCGGGCTACGGTTGCGCCGGTGTCAAGAACTGAAAGACGGCACCCCGCGGTTCGTTCGCCTCCGCCCACAATTGTCCCCCGTGAGCTTCGATGATCGAGCGGCAGATCGATAAGCCCATCCCCAAGCCACTGGGCTTGGTCGTGTAGAAGGCCTCGAAGAGACGGTCGAGAGTGGCGGGCGCCAGTCCCGGACCCGTGTCCCGCACCGCGACAAGGACCCCATTGGGCCCAACTTTCTCAGTGCTGATCAGCAATTCCCGCACGCCCGCATCGACGGCGCTCATTGCTTCAACCGCGTTGACGACCAGGTTGAGTATCACTTGTTGCAGTTGGACCCGGTCGCCGTAAATGAGCGGCAAGCCCTCCGTAAGATGCGCCTGCACCGAAACGCCAGTCCTCGCTGCTTCGCCGCGGGTGAACTCAATCACCTCGCGGATAGCCTCGTTGATGTCCAAGCGATCCTTTCGTGGCGGCGCCTTCTTGACGAGGGCGCCAATTCGATCGACGACGTCGCCCGCTCGATGGCTAGCCTTAACGATACGACCGAGCGCCTGCTTGGCCTCTTCGAGGTTCGGCGGCTGCGCGTTCAGCCAGCGCAAGGCAGCCGCGGCATTGGTCGCCGCCGCGGCAATCGGCTGCTTAACCTCATGGCTGATCGACGCCGTGAGCTGCCCCATCGTCGCGAGACGGTTGGCATGCGCCAGTTCTCTCTGCACTTCGCGGTAGATCCGCTCGCTTTTCCGCGCTTCCGCTTCAGCCCGCTTGCGCTCGGTCAGATCGAGTACGAATGAGACACCCTGGTTCGCGTGTTCATCAAAGCTCGCACTGCCGATCAGCACGGACACGCGGCTGCTGTCTTTCCGGAAGTACTCCTTCTCGTAGGGTTGAACGGTCCCGGTCTTCTTGAGCTCTGGGGTCCACAATTGTTCATGATGCTGGCGCCATTCCGGCGGCGTCAGGTTCGTCCAGCGCAGGCGCCCCGCGACGAGATCCTCACGATCGTACCCCACCATACGGAGAAACGCGTCATTGGCCTCGATGATCTGCCCTTTGGAACTCCCAGAGGAAGATCCCAATGATGTTGGCGTCGACCAGTCGCCGGATCTTCGCTCCCCGTTCTTCGAGATCGCTGTAGAGACGGGTGTTCTCCAACGAGATGGCAGCTTGCGCCGCCAGTAGTTCGAGTACCGCGGTCCGATCCGGGGGGAACGCGTACAAGGTTAAGGTGTTTTCGAGGTAGAGCAGCCCCGTCAACTGCCCCTGTTTGATCAGCGGAAGGCAGAAGATCGACTTGGGTTGTCGGTCGCACAGATAATCGTCATCGGAGAAGAGGTTGGGCTTGGAGGCATCGTCGAGGATTACGCTTTCGTGCGTGCGGATGACATAGCGAACGAGGGATACGGGACACGTGGTCCCGGTGATTGACTTTTGGCACAGCACGACTTCGATCTGATCGCCGGTGGCCTGGGCCTCTGCTTGAATCAAATGGTCATCGTCTGCCGGCAGTATCAGAACGCCTCGATCCGCGCCTGCGTTCTCGAGCGCGATCGTCATCAGCCGCTCGATCAGCTTGGGCAAGACGATCTCGCTGGACACGGCCTGGGAGGCTTTGACGACGCTCGTTACATCGAACTGCTGGAGCGGGGAGCGAATGGTCGCCGTGGGATCGTGTCCCTCCGCAGCCGCCAAATACGGGTGAAGCCGATCGAGCTGCCTTACCTTGCCGTCGGCGCCCCAGCGGAGATAGCAAGACCGCGCATTGCGGAGATAGAGGTCTGCGATCGCCTGAAAACCGCGCGCCGCATAGAAGCGTCCGGCGAGTTCGTGACTGACGCCTTCGTTCTGAATGAATCCATGCTCGCGCGCCGAGAGAATGGCCTGTTCGTAGAGGCGCTGAGCATCCAGCTCGCGACCTTGCAGACGCGCAATCTCAGCCTCGACCAGCGCCGCGCGGTTTTCGAAATTTGCTGGGCAGGTCTCCGCCCAAGCCAAGATCTGCCTGTGGTGATCGAAAAGCGCCTCCATGTGGAGAAGTCTGCTGTCGGCCGGCAGCGCATCACATGCGGCCGCCCGGACGAGAGCGGCATAGAAATGATACTCGGCGACCTCAAGATAAGCCCTTGACGACCAGAGAAAGGCCGCCGCGTTTGCCGCCGCCGCGAGACCCCGGACATGGTCCCCGGCAAAGAAACAAGTTTGCAGCCTGTAAATCCAATACCAGCATGTGGGGAGCGCCAAATGCGGCGATTGCGCAAGACGCTGCTCGAACCTGCTTTGGCAATGCCCTTCGTCGCCGGGGCTGACGTTGTCCGGCGGCAACCCGCGCAGGGAGCGGATCATCATCCGCTGTCCTATGAACGAGTCGATGACGAGGCCGAATTTGGCTTTTCGGGCAAATGCCAGGCCGCGCTCAATTTCCCGTTCCACGTCGCGAAGCGGTTCTCCTGAAACAAGAAGATTCGTCGTCAGGTGCTTGCAAGCGTAGATCGCAAATGTCACGTCGCTGCTTGCATTGGCGACCTCGAACGATCGCGTGATCCACGCCCGGCTGGTTGCCAGATGTTGAAACCAGCAAGCGACGTAGCTGCCGAAGCACATGTAGACCCGGGCCTTGAACCGGTCCAGGCCGCGCCGGTCGACCAGATCACAGGCGAGTTGGCCGAACCGGAACGCCGTCCGATAGTCAGCGAACCGAGCCCCCAGGACTTGCACGAGACGCGCATAGGCGTAACAAGATCCGTCACAATTGCCATGCTCGAGGCTGATATTCGCCATCCGCAGCAGCGCGAGGTCGTGCAGTTCGCCCGCGGTGAACAGCAACGGCGGCATCAGATCCGACAGCACGTCCATGGTCGCGCGCCAATCGATATCGCTCAGCAATGGCAAATCGAGCGTCTGCTCGAGCGGGCGCCGCGCAAGAAGTCGTTGCATCCGCTCGTATTCATTGCGCACGTCCTCGTCCGTCGGGTACCGCGACCATTCGACGCCGGCGTGGCGAAGGTAGGCAAGCCCAACCTCGATGGCGCGATCAAACCGATCCAACGTCGTGTAGAGCGCGACCTGCAAGCGCGTTACGGCGGCTCTGTCGACAAGACTTGCCGCCTGCTCCGAAAGGGTAGAGAGCCGTTGCTCGGCGGTGGTGAGCTCACCGGTGAGGAACTCGCATTCGGCGCAATGGAGCGCGAGATCGAACTTCATCCTATGGTTCTGCGCCCACGCGTCCGACCCCACCAACATGCGTCCGGCCGTGAAATACGTCAGCGCCGAAGCATAGGCGGTCGAGGCCTTGGCGCGCTTGCCTGCCGTCAGATTGAACGCGGCAACCTGGAGGCGTTCCGAAGGCAAATCGATTAGGGCCGCGCCGCGGTCGAGCTGATTGACAATCTCGAAGATTGTCTCCTCAAATTCTGCAGGCGCCGTCTGAGACGCGAGCACTCGGCCAATACGCAGATGTATCGCCGCCCGCTCGGTTTCCGGTATCAGCGCATAGACTGCTTCCTGGACGCGATCATGGATGAATTCATAGGCCCCGTCCCGCAGGAAGACGAGCCCGCTCCGAACGACCTCCAAAAGTGCCGCGTGAATCTTTCCTTCAGGGGCACCCGTAACCTTACTCAGGGTGGCGGCCTGGGCGGCAACGGTGCCCAGGCACGCGAGCTGCTTCAAGATACGCAGCGCAGGGTCTGGGAGGCGGCTCACCTTTCCCGCCATCAGCTCCACGACGTTGTCGGTGATGCCCTTGGCGCGGATCCGATCCAGGTTCCATCGCCACTCTGCCGCATCCGGATCAAACGTGAGCAGCCCCTCTTCGGCCAGCGCCGTGAAAAACTGAATCCCGAAGAACGGATTTCCGCCGGTCTTCTCCTGGACCAGTTGCGCTAAGGGCCGCACACGCTCCGGCTCACAATGCATCGCATCGGCGATGAGCTGGCCGATATCGTCGAATCCGAGAGGCGCCAGCGCAATCTCCTGGACCCGCGCGCCGGCTTTGCGGATCGCCTCCAGCGTGCGCAGAAGCGGATGAGAAGGACTGACCTCGTTGTCCCGGTAGGCGCCGACCAGCAGCAGGTGCCGCACTTCCGAGTGCGTAACCAGGTGTTCGAGGAGGTCGAGCGTTGCTGCATCCAACCATTGCAAGTCATCGATGAACAGCGCGAGCGGGTGCTCCGGCCTGGCGAACGCGCCGAGAAACCGCCGGAACACCAACTGGAAGCGGTTCTGCGCATCTCGCCGCGGCAGGTCTGGAACGGGCGGCTGTTTCCCGATGATGAACTCCACCTCCGGGACGAGGCTGACGATGAGTTGGCCGTTTGGCTCGACCGCCTCCCTCAGGGCACGACGCCACTGGTCCAGCTCGGCTTCGCTCTTGACGAGGACCTGACGGACCAGGGTGCGCAAGGCCTGTGCCAAGGTCGCGTACGGGATGTCCCGCTTGTACTGGTCAAACTTGCCCGTCGCGAAAAGTCCGCGCGGTGGAACGAGGGCTTTGTGCAGCTCATTGACGACGGAGGATTTACCGATACCGGAATATCCGGAGACAAGCACCAACTCCGGCGTGCCGCTGGCGATGACGCGATCAAAGGAGCCGAGCAGGATGTCGATCTCTCTGGCTCGTCCGTACAATTTTTCGGGGATCAGTAGCCGATCCGGCGTGTCGTGTTGGCCAAGCGGGAATTCGTCGATGTGGCGCCGAGTTTCCCATTCAGCAAGGCAACGCCGAAGATCACTCTCGACGCCGGAAGCTGTCTGGTAGCGTTCCTCAGCCGTCTTGGCGAGCAGCTTCATGATGATTGCAGAGACCGGGGCCGGGACATCTTTCAACCGCTTGCCGGGCGGCACCGGCTTCCTCGCGATATGGCAGTGAACCCACTCCATGGGATCGGAAGCCGTAAATGGAAGGCTGCCGGTGAGCATTTGGTAGAGGGTGACGCCGAGTGAGTAGAGGTCACTCCGGGAATTGATCGAGCGATTCATTCGCCCGGTCTGTTCGGGTGCCATGTAGGCGAGTGTGCCCGCGATGAACTCGGGGGGTTCGGGCGATTGCCACTCGCGCGGAAGCCGCGATGCGATACCGAAACCAGTGAGCCGCACCCCGCCGTTCGCATCGGTCACCAGGACATTGGACGGCTTGATCTCCTTGTGGACGAGACCCCGTTGGTGGACCTTGCCCAGCGCCCTGGCGATGCCGACCGCGAGGCGCAAGTAGCTTCCCACTTCAATTGGCGCCTGGAGAAGGCGCTCCAGCGGCTCGCCGCCCGGATCTTCGAGCAGCAGCATGGTTCGGCCGTGTTCGCGCGAAATCTTGAGCGGCCGCACAGCGCCCGCAGCCGTTAGATCGTCCCGCAATCCGTATTCGTGGGCGAGGCGATCGAGGGCCGAGGGAGACGGGCGCTCCGCTGCGGGCAGCACGGCTAGCATGGAGCGACGGGTGCCGTCAGCGTCTCGGCACAACCGCCGGCAGAAGACGCGCTCCCTGTCCTCCCACAAGACTTGAAGGTCGTCCTCTCCCGCAGCGCCGAACCGAACGGACCGGTCCAATAGCCGCACTCCGTCCACAAGTTGTTGTCGCTGTCGGGTCAACAAGTAAGCTCATCTGCTCAGGTTGGCCATAGACAGCGTGAGCCGGCAGGTTGCCACAGCCAAGACTGCATGACGATGCATTTTCCTGGCAGTGAGAGACAGTCGGGCGAACTTCCACTCTGGCCGACGGCTGCCGTTGGCAAATTCCCACGGATGAACGTCTGATTGTTGCCGTTGGACACTCCAAAGCGGCTATACGCAGATCATCCAGATCGCCCCGCGTGAGCTTGCGGCTGTCCGAAGGCATCCGGTGAAACGCGAGCACGGAATTCACCACATTGCCGATGCTCCATAACCCGCGTTCGATCAGATCGAGCGCTTTGGCCCGAGCAGCGAGGTCATCACCGAATTTTCGGACCGTGTCCAAGGCCGTCGACATTCCTCCCAACGGATTGCGCACCTCATGGGCGACTGTCGCGGCGAGGCGCCCCAGCATGCTCTCTCGCTCGCGCTGCGCCAGACGAGCGGCCAACGCCTCGCGCTCCCTCAGCGCATCCACCAGGTCGTTATAGCCGCGCACCAATTCGCTGTTGGTGCCGCATTTGTTGTCCGCCTATCGTAGCGCGTGATTTGTCCGAAACGTTCGCAGCCTGCTCTGGAGGCTGCGGATGCGTCGGACACGATTGCTATGGGAGGCGTATGTGACGCGTTTCGCGGATGCGTTTGACCGTTACAAGAAGGGCCGTCTGACAGCGGAGGAAGCGGGCGACCTGCTTGGCCTGTCAGGCCGGCACTTCCGCCGCCAATGTGCGCGTTACGCCGAGGAAGGTGCCGATGGCTGCCGCCTGAGTGCCCCGGCCGGCCGAGCAGACCAGCGTGCTCGCCGGCGTCCCAATTGACAGAGAACAACGGCTCCCGGGGTTGCAGTGTGTAACGGCTGGTCACTAGGCTTCCCGGCACCAGCTTTACGGCCTCAAAAGCCCCGCCGCTCAGGCCGTCTCAAGCAGACTGAACCGCACCGGAATGAGTTCTCGAAAGCTCGTCTGTCTGTTGGCATCCATATTGATGACCGTCAGCTGCTGTGCGTCAGGGGGACCCATCGGCAGAACCATCCGCCCTTCTGGTTTGAGTTGCTCCAGTAGCGCCGCCGGCGGTCGTTCGGCCGCCGCGGTCAGCAGGATCTTGTCGTAAGGTGCATGCTCTACCCAGCCACGAGCACCGTCTCCAGCACGAATGCCGAGATTCGAATAGCCGACTTGATGGAGGCGCCGTTCGGCCTCGTTCGCAAACTCCTCGACAATCTCCACGCTCCAAACGTGGCCCACCAGTTCTGCGAGGATTGCTGTCTGGTAGCCCAGGCCGGTACCGATCTCGAGCAAGACATCCTGGGGATCGGGATCGAGCAGGTCCGTCATCAGCGCGACCATGAGGGGCTGCGAAATCGTTTTGCCAAAACCGATCGGCAATGGCGTGTCCTCATAGGCGTGAGGCGCCAGCGGCGCGAGTACAAAGCGATGTCGCGGCACGCGGAGCATGGCTGCCAGCACGCGTTCGTCGAGGATAGCCTTTCCAAGCTCCTCGGCCATCAGATCGGCCTGGATCGCGATGACCTCGACCATGTGCCTGCGCAAAATTGCAAGATGCTTTTCGTTCATCGGCTTCATGGTGCCCTCCATCGTCGGCCCGGCAATGGCAGGTTCCGCTCGATGGTGTTTGAAAGGGGCCGACTTCCCGTGAACTATACCACTGAAGATGCCAGCGAGCGTCATATCGCCAGAGAGTGTTATGCACTTCCGAGGAAGTCGACTGCCCGTCTCAGCATCAGGCGGGCGAAGTGACAACGTGGAAGCCGGCAAGTCGCGGCATACAAGCCTTGATGCGCCACAAATTCCCGGCGCGACTGGGGCAGATCAACCGCGGCCTGGAGCGCGGCGGCGGGCCTATCTCCTCAGCCTGCGGCTGGTCCCGGTCGTGCCGTTCGTGCTGATCTCCCGGCAACTCGGTCTACGTGAATGCTGGCACACAACTGGGGCGCATCCTTTCCGAGGCGGTTTTGGTCGACCTGGGGATTCCGATGGGACCGGTAATCGCGTCAATCCACGAAAAGCGCGCGACGATACAGTCAGAGATCAGGGCACGGGCGCCGGACGCAATCGTACGACCGATCGGGCGCAAGCGGCTGCGCGACCGCGCATAGCGGCGGTCGTCCTTGCGTCCTTCAGGAAGCGCCGGATAGCGAGGACCGCACCGCTCACCTTTCGACCAGATATTCTTGATCAACCGGTACCTGCATGGCGGTGGCGAGGTTATTCGTCTCCGAGGCCATCCCGATGATAGCAAGGAGGTGCATGTGTTGGGCCTCCGTCATGCCCTTCTGCTTCGCCGCGGCGGTGTGCGAATGAATACAGTAGGAGCAGCCGTTCGCGGTCGAGGCCGCGATGTAGATGAGTTCTCTGGTCATTGGATCGAGAGCGCCCTCGGCAACCATGATCGCTTTAAGGTTCTCCCAGGTACGTTTCAGAGTTGCCGGATCGTTGGCCAGGGCGCGCCAGAAGTTGTTGACGAAATCTGATTGGCGAACACGACGGATGTCTTGAAACACGGCCTTCACAGCCGGGTCGCTCTCGACTTCGTCGTCCGTCCAAATCCGCACTGTCGTCATGGAATTCCCCATCGTTAAAGGCCGAGCTTGCGGGTTTAAACACCCCAAGTACGGTGCTTTAGACCGCTTCATCAGGTTGGCCGCTGCGCTCAGTTTCGAGGAGCACGTCGCGTTCGACAACAATGAAGCTGAGGCAGAGTCGGCAGGCCGGCTCGGCGCGCAAGGATCTGTAGCGGGCTCGACGAGTGCTCCCGACATCTCAACCAGCTCGGGCCCGCAAGCAAGTTCCCTAACACTCTGTCATCGAGCAGCTAGCCAGGGACCAGGCTCGGATCTGTCGGGGCTCCGGTTTGAAGTGCGTTATCGACTACCGCGAGAGTATTCGGCCCACATGGATTTGGCCGGAAATGGATCGTCCGCTTTGTCGTCAGCCTACGTCCAGCCGTGCCGAGAGCCGATACCGCGCTGGGCAGAAACTATTCAACGCAGCCTCGATCAGCATCAACGCCGAAGCACTGGTCGCGTCGGCCGGCACGCTTGATCCATGTGCTTCTAGTACCGTCTCACCCCAGAACGGAATTTCGGCCGGATGTCTCGCGCCCAGCAATGATGATCACGCTACCAAGCCAAGACGATGTCGTGCTTCCGCGGTGGTTGCGGGCCGGCGCCCGTGACGTGCAATGGCCTCCGCGGCGCGTTGCACCAGTTCGGCATTGTTCGACGCCAGCCGATCGCGGCTAATCCGGATGTTGTCCTCAAGCCCGGTGCGGACACCGTCACCGCCGCGTGCGAGCACCCATTCCATGACGAGCGCTTGCGCTGCACCAATGCCTGCGGCCGTCCATGTGGCGTCGGGGATTTCTCGCCGGAGCTCGCCGAGCATCAGGTCGAGCAAATGTTCTCGCGCGGGCAAGGCGTTCTTGATGCCCATGACGATTTGCACATGTGGCCGATTGTCGATCAGGCCCTGGTCGATCAGCCGTCTGGCTGCATGGATATGACTAAGGTCGAAAATCTCAATCTCCGGCCGCACGCGATAGGCTTGCATTTTCGTTGCCAATTCAGTGACCAGCGCCGCCGGGTTTTCGTAGACGATTGTTGGGAAGTTCACAGACCCGGTGGAAAGCGAGGCCATATCCGGCCGCAGCGCCAAAGCGTCGCCGCGCGCAGCAGGGTCGCGACCGCGACCGCCCGTCGAGAACTGAATGATAATCCCAGGACAATGCTTGCGCACGCCCTCTTGGACCTGCCTGAACAGAGCAGGATCACTCGACGGACTCTCGTCAGGATTGCGAACGTGGATATGCACGAGCGAAGCGCCGGCTTCGAAAGCTTCAAGGGTACTCTCGATCTGCTCGGCGGGTGTCACCGGAACGGCCGGGTTGTCCTTCTTACGGGGAACCGAGCCGGTAATGGCGACGGTGAGGATGACGGGCTCCATAGCACTCTCCGTGCGAATTCATTGAATTTCGAAAATCCGGTTGTTGTCGTCTGCAAGCGATGTTGCGCGCGCCTAACGCGAAGAACACCGCTGCGTTTGCCGATAACGAACACGACGATAAAAGTGTTGCCTTGGACTGGTCTCATTGTGCGGCGATGGCCTACGGATGACGGGCAAGCGGCGTCACGCTGATTTCCATGAACGGGAACAGCGGCAAGGTCGATAGAAGCCCGTGCAGCTCGTCATGATCGGCCACATCGAAAACCGAGATGTTCGCGTATTGCCCGGCAATGCGCCACAAGTGCAGCCATTTGCCCTCACGCTGCAGCGTCTGCGCCCGCGCCTTTTCCTCGGCCTTGAGCCGGTCGAGCAGGGCCGGGTCGGTGCCGTGCGGCGGACGCACATCCATCCTGACGTCACACAGCATTGAATCCTCCTACTGCCGAGCAAAGCGGCCCAGCTTGTCCTCCTCGAGCACAACGCCAATCCCCAGTCCGGCTGGCAGATAAACGTGAAAGTCCTGGAAATGCAGGGGCTCCGCTACCAAGTCGTCCGTCAGGATCTGCGGACCGAAATGCTCGTAGGCCCATTGCAAGTCGCGGAAGGTGGCGAACACCTGGAGGTGCGCTGCCTTTCCAGCAAGCATCCATCATAAAGGCCTATGCCGGCCGCTCCGCCACGGCCGCCACTTTCTGCATCCGCATGCGAGCCGTCCTTGCGCCGCCTTGTCGTTACGGCATGGTTCCAGTCTGCGGCGGAGACGTGATATCCATCAGCGCCGTTCTCTGTCTGCAGCTTCCAGTTTCCGTCGTAGACGTACGTCGAGGAGCCGCGGAGCACTTCCAGCCCTTCCGGCGACTGATCGACGATCATGTCGATGACCTTCGCGGCTTCGCCAAGATACTGCTGCAGCGGTACAACGTCTGGATTGAGGCTGCCGAACAGGAAGCCGCGATAGGCCTCGAAGCGTGGAACCTTTGTCAGGTCGTGGCTCCCATTCTTGTTGAACGCTTCGGGATAACCTGCATCCCTTGGATCCTTTACTTTCAACAGCTTCCCGAATTGCTGAAGGTCCAGCCGTGGAACGGGCAGGTGAAGCTGGTCTTGTTGGCCCGCTTATGGCGACACAGCATCGCACCGCGGTGACTGCACGCGTTGATGAAGGCGTTCAACTCACCGTCGCGATTGCGCGCGATGAAGATCGGCTGACGCCCCATGTAAGTTGTGAAGTAGTCGTTCTTGTTCGGGATCCGGCTTTCGTGAGTGAACTCATCTTGACGCTTATTCGCGATATTTATCGCCGAGAGGGAATTAGTTTTGGCGCTTAGAGCATCTAGGGTTGATATAGAGATGGCTGTAGCGAGTGTATAAAAAGCGATGCGATGGTGAGGCGAACGCCCCCGGAACACCAGCGCCCATTAAAGGGAAGAGTGACCGTTTCGCTTAGAGCAGAACAAGTGCCGCTAAGGGAGGTTACAAATGTCCGCTTCCATGGATCACGAGCCTTACGGCAAGCATCAGACACGGAAAGCCGCCGCCAGCGGCTGGATCGGCTCAGCGCTCGAGTACTATGACTTCTTCATTTATGCTTCCGCTGCCGCGCTGATCTTTCCCGAAATATTCTTCCCCTCGGGTAACCCCACTATTGCCATCGTCGCCTCCCTCGCGACGTACGGCGTGGGTTACGTCGCACGCCCGATCGGCGCATTTTTCCTGGGACATTGGGGCGACACCCACGGCCGCAAGACCGTGCTTCTGCTCTGCATGTTCCTGATGGGATTCTCCACGATGGCGGTAGGCCTTCTGCCGACCTATCCGCAGGTTGGTATCCTTGCGCCGATCCTTCTCGTCATCCTCCGGCTCATTCAGGGCTTCGCCGTGGCCGGCGAGATTTCCGGCGCGAGCTCGATGATTCTGGAGCACGCGCCTTTCAGCCGGCGCGGCTACTATGCCAGCTTCTCACTTCAAGGCGTGCAGGCTGGGCAAATCCTCGCTGCGGCGGTGTTCCTGCCGCTGGCGCATTTCTTGCCGCCGGCGGCATTCAACAGTTGGGGCTGGCGGATCCCTTTCCTGCTGAGCGCGTTTGTCATCCTCGCCGGCTACATCATTCGCCGCAAGGTGGATGAAACGCCGGCCTTCGCAGAGGAAGGGAAACATGGTGAGGTGCCCAAGGCGCCGATTGTGCAGGCGTTCCAGGACCATCTGCCGGACATGATCCGCGTCGTCTGCATGGCGCTGATGAACGTGATCCCGGTCGTCACGACGATTTTTGGCGGTGCCTATGCGGTCCAGGCGGCTTACGGGATCGGCTTTCCGAAGGACGTCTATCTGTGGATCCCTGTCCTGGGCAACATTTTGGCTGTGATGGTCATTCCCTTCGTCGGCAACCTGTCCGACAAGATCGGGCGTAGACCGCCCATCATTCTGGGCGCGCTCGGCTCAGGGCTGCTTTCCTTCGCCTATCTTTATGCGATCAGCATCGCGAATGTGCCGCTCGCGATCGTGATATCGTTGCTCATGTGGGGGATTATCTATCAGGGCTACAACGCCGTATTCCCCAGCTATTACCCGGAACTGTTTCCAACCCGCACCCGGGTATCGGCCATGGCGATTGCCCAAAACATCGGGACGACGATCACCGCCCTGCTGCCGGCGCTGTTCGCGGCTGTCGCCCCGCCCGGTTCCACAAATATCCCACTCAAAGTCGGTGGGCTCGCCTTCGGCATCACCATCATTTCCGCAATTGCGGCGTGGAGCGCGCGGGAAACGTACCGCATCCATTTGAATGACCTTGGTGACCCAACGGCGGCTCCTGTCGATAAGCCGGAATACGACAAGCTAAGGGCCGGAATCCTGGCCGAGGGAGGATCGACGGGCGCTCCGGCTTAGCCGGCTTGTCCGCAGGGCTACCTACTCACGCTGCGCCGGCTCGCCCAACTGATCGAAGCAAAGGCAGGTTAAGGGAGTGAAGATGCGGTCCCGCTGGAAACGTCCCGCTAGGGCCAACGTGATCGGGGGCACGATCGTGGACCGCTCAAAAAGAGGAAAGAGTTAACGTCGTCCGACACGTTGTCTGCCGTGCCCCGGCCTTAACGCGTCAGTCCGAGCAGCGGCACAGGCGCGTGAAGATCCGGCCAAAACCGACCTGCTTTAACCTGATCAAGAACTACGCGAAGACGGGCGAACCGATTGGCGAGCGCATCATCGTGCATGGCCGTGTGCTCGACGGAAACGGCCGTGGCGTGCCGAACGCGCTGGTGGAGGTATGGCAGGCGAATGCGGGCGGGCGCTACCGGCACAAGAACGACACCTATCTGGCACCCATCGATCCGAATTTCGGCGGATGCGGGCGCATGCTCACCGACCAGGACGGCTACTATGCCTTTCGCACAGTCAAGCCTGGCGCCTATCCGTTCCGAAATCATGTCAATTCCTGGCGGCCGGCGCATATCCATTTCTCGTTGTCCGGATCGGGTTTCGCCCAGCGCCTGATCACCCAGATGTATTTTGAGGGCGATCCACTGATCCCACATGAACTCAATCCTGGGCACCATCCCGGATCCGGCAGCACGACAACGCCTGATCGCCCCGCTGGATTTGAACGCCGCTGTGCCGATCGACAGCCTCGCCTACCGGTTTGACATTGTGCTGCGCGGCACGCGTTCCACGCTGTTCGAAAACAAGCTGCAGGGGAATTAGCGCGATGATCGGCAAGCTCGACTATCTTCTGGAGACACCCTCCCAAACTGCCGGCCCCTATGTCCATATCGGACTGATCCCGCAGCAGGCGGGTTTCGAAATATTCGACAACAACTTCAGCAATGTCATCGCCGGACGGAACACGGCGGGCGAGCGTATCCGCATCGAAGGCCGCGTGCTGGACGGGGCCGGAGCGCCCTGCCGCGACGTCCTGCTGGAGGCGTGGCAGGCCAACGCGGCAGGTCGCTACAATCATCCGGCCGACCAGCAAACGGACAAGCCGCTTGATCCCGATTTCCGCGGCTGGGGCCGCACCGGAACCGAATTCGATACCGGTCTTTACAACTTCGACACGATCAAGCCCGGGCCAGTGATCGGGCGGCGCGGCTACAAGCCGATGGCGCCGCACGTCAACATCTGGCTGGCCGCTCGCGGCATCAACATCGGGCTTGCGACCCGCATGTACTTCGAGGACGAGACTGCGCTGAACGAGCAGGATCCAGTGCTGCGCATGATCGAACCCGCCGTTCGCCGGCAGACCTTGCTGGCTCGGCGCGAAACGGGATGGAGAGGTCGTCTACGTGTTCGACATCCGTCTTCAGGGCGAGCAGGAGACGGTGTTCTTCGATGTCTGAGAGGCTGGGCAGCCGACGGTCACTGGTTGCAACGGGCACGACTGCGCTGCCGATCGATTACGGCTTGCATTTGGAGGATCGCAATCATGATCACCGGCAGGACCAGGCTGATCGTCCATCTCGGCTACCCAACCGAGTTGTTCAAGGCGCCCATGATCTACAATCCCTGGTTCGAAATGAAGGGCATCGAAGCCGTCGTGGTGCCTGTCGGCGTCGAGCCGCCACACTACCCCGAACTGCTGAAGGCTCTGTTCCGAACCACCAATGTGCACGGCGCGCTCGTCACGATGCCGCACAAGGTCACGACGACGCACCTCGTGGACGAGATGACGACGACGGCGAAAATCGCCGGCGCCTGCAACGCGATCCTGCGCCGGACCGACGGGTCGCTGCTGGGTGACATGTTCGATGGTGCCGGCTTTGTCCGTGGCGTGGAACGCAAGGGAAAGCGGATCGCGGGGGCGCGCGGCCTTGTGGTCGGCTGCGGCGGGGTCGGCTCTGCCATCGCGGCGTCATTGGCGGCGGCCGGATTGTCCGCGATCGGCCTGTTCGATCCGGTGACCGACCTCGGCGGAGGCGCTGGCCGATCGGTTGCGGCAACATTACCCTGCTTGCAGGTCGCCACCGGCTCGAACGATCCGTCTGGTTACGATATCGTGGTCAATGCCACCCCGCTCGGCATGAAGCCGGGCGACCCGCTGCCCGTCGACGTCTCGAGGATCACGCCGACCACCTTCGTCGGCGAGGTCGTCATGAAGGAGGAATTCACTCCGCTGCTTCGCGCGGCGATGGAAAAGGGCTGCACCGTCCAGGTTGGCACAGACATGTTGTTCGAAGATGATCCCGGCCTATCTTGAATTTTTCGGCTTCGGCACAACCACACCCGAGGAACTGCACAGCGTTGCCAAAATCCAATACTGATCCGGCGCGGAAGTCACGGCCCCGTCATTTGCCCGCTCGATTACTCCAAAGCCAGTGACGATCGGCAGCATTGGAAATCGCTTCATTCTCATCAGATCTCGACTTCCAGCCCGACCTCCACGACCTGCGCGGCGGGCACGCCAAAATAAGCGGCCGGAAGATTGGCATTGAGATGCATCGCCGCGAACAGCCGCCCTCGCCAGATGGCCATGCCGGGTAATTTGCCCAACCTCAAGGCAGGCCCGAGCGTAATCCAGGGCGGCCGCAAGCATGTCGACGTGCTCTTGAAATCGCGGCGACACGAAGGAGCGGCTGCGCTCCGTTCGGAAGGCCTCCGTGATCCGACCAGGCAAGCTCGAGATCGATATGATGCTGGACGAAGCATCGGTCGAAGGTGCACTGAAGAGCGTGCAGCGCCTGTGCGGAGATCTGGACATCCGCAAATACGATCTAGACGCCCCGCTCCCCGACCTTCCCCCAGCAATGCCGCCAAGGCTCGGCAGAAGATGATGATCGAGCTCGCGCGGCGGGAGAACCTGACGATCCGGGAGCTGGCGCGGCGTTTTACCTTCAGCCTTGGGCATATGGTCTATGTCGGGACGGCGAAGGGGCTGGCGGATTTCATGGAGGACTGGTTTACCCAGAACGCCTGCGACGGGTTCACCATGCTGTCGCCCTATTTCCCGGAGCCGCTTGAGCTTTTCGTAGAAGGTGTGGTGCCGGAATTGCAGCATCGCGGTTTGTTCCGGAGGGAGTATGAAGGTACAGACCCTTCGCGATAATTTGGGGCTGCCGTTCAAACAGCATCGCTATGGCGGGAGCAGGCAGGCGGCTGATCCTGCCAGGTCAGCCGAAGGCGTCCCGTCGTCTGCTTGATGGTTGGCTATGGACTTTGAAGTGGCAGGAGATCATGTCGTCGTGAACGATTGGGCGATCTCGGAACCGACGCGTCCGCGCTCTACGCCTGTCAGGACATCAGGTTAGGCCGCTTGCCGCAGCAAGCCAGCATAGTCTTGCTCGCTGTCCAGGATTACATGTTGCAACCGGGCTTCAAGATCTGAATTCATAAGATCCCAACCGACTTCGGAAATCGGCATCGACAATCGCCACTGCGAGGCGTCGGCATCTGGCGATCTGCTCGTGTAGGTACGTAATGCTGTCGTCCATAGCCACCTCTCCACCGGCATGCGTTGCAAATGAGCAAAGCGAAGTCGCAGTGCCTTAATGCCAAATTGGGGCGGTGGGGGAAATTGTACTGAGGGATAAGCTCGGCTTACCTTTGGAAGGGGCGGACCCGCTGGCGGGAGATTGGCACTACGCTGTTCCTGTCTAATCTGTACAACTACACGGCCGTCGCCTATCCGACGCGTACGCGCAAAAGCCTTTGCCTGGACGGACGGGCTCGGCCATCCGGCGCCTGGGCAGGCGTCACCCTGCCTGGCCGCTCTATGCGGCGGGACCGAACCATCTGGGGTGGGTCCTATGGATCATCATCCCGGGCGCTTTGGTTCCGGCGGCCCTGATCCGCTTTGGCGGGATCCGTCAGTCTCGAGCCGTGCTAGAACAGATCTCCGCGTGATGGCGGCGCACCGATGCCGCAACCTGCGCCGGTTTGCCTGCTGATGGTCAGGGGGAAGGCCATGATGGAGGAAGCGGTGATGGCTGCGGCCACTGAGCGGCGCTGTTGTCGGTCCGGCGGAACCGCTTGCCAGGGGGAGAGTTTCCCGTTTCGCTCGTGTTGGCCCGCCGACCGCCGGGCGCGCCGCGAACAGGAGCCGCATCGTGAAGGTCACCGTCGAAGTCGACTGCACGCCCGAGGAGGCCCGCCGCTTCCTCGGCCTCCCCGACGTCGTCCCCATGCAGCAGGCGCTCATGGAGAAGCTTCAGCAGCGCATGGCGAGCGCCGTCGACACAACCACGCCAGAGGCGCTGCTGAAGGCGTGGATGCCGATGGCACCCGATCAGATGCAGCAGGCGTTCGCTAACCTGTTTCGCGCCTTCGGGGGATCGAAGCCGGGCGACAGGGCCTGACAATACGGCGATGGTCCGCCAGCGCGGTCGTGGTCCACGCGGCGCTCGCGTCATCGGTCGCGTGCCCCACGATCACTGGAAGACCCTGACCTTCGTGGCCGGCTTGCGTGCCAACTCGCTCACCGCGCCGTTCGTGATCGATCGGCCGATGAACGGGACAATCTTCCAAGTCTATCTCAGCCAATGTCTGGTCCCGACCCTGTCGCCAGGCGACATCGTCGTGATGGACAATTTGACCCCCATAGGTTGGCCACCGTCCGCCCAATCATCGAGGCCCGCCGGCGCAACGCTTCTCTACCTGCCGCCATGCGCTTCGGCCGAGACCGCTGTGACGCGGCTCGTCATGGGATCACCGCCGCAAGCGAGGTGGGCACATGCAGTGCCGCATGATGATGCGTGATCATCGCCGCCACCGTCGCCTCCCAGAAGCCGCTGAAACTCGATGGATAGATGCCCATCCAAAGTGTGATGACGACCAGCGGAGCGAACAGCGCGACCTCACGCGGCGACAGATCCTGGATCGCCGATAGCGTTGCCTTGGTCAGCTTGCCGAACATGATCCAGCGATACAAATAAAGGCTGTAGGCGACGCCGAGCACCATGCCCATTGAGCCGAATAGCGCCAGCCAGAAGTTGACGTGCAGCGCGCCGACCAGCACCAGGAACTCGCCAACGAAGCCAGAGGTCGCCGGCAGGCCCATGCCGGCCATGGTGAACGCCATGAAGAAGAAAGCATAGCGCGGCATGCGGTTGGCGAGGCCGCCGAACTGCGCGATCTCGTGGGTGTGCATCCGGTCGTAGAGCACGCCCACGCAGAGGAACAGGGCGGCCGAGACGATACCGTGCGACAGCATCTGAAACATCGCGCCGTCCAGGCCCTGCTGGTTGAACGTGAACAGGCCGAGCGTCACCAAGCCCATGTGTGCGATCGACGAGTAGGCGACAAGCTTCTTCATGTCGGTCTGCGCCAGCGCGACCGCGGAAGTGTAGATCACCGCAATAACCGAGAGCGTGAACATTAGCGGCGCGAAACGCGCTGAGGCCAGCGGCAGCATTGGCAGCGAGAAGCGCAGCAGGCCGTAGCCGCCCATCTTCAGCAGCACGCCGGCCAGGACGACCGAGCCCGCCGTCGGCGCCTCGACATGCGCATCAGGTAGCCAGGTATGCACCGGCCACATCGGCACCTTGATCGAGAAGGAGGCCAGCAGCGCGAGGAACAGCCACGTCTGCATCGAGGCAGGGAACGGCGTCTGCAGCAGGGTCGGGATGTCGGTGGTGCCAGCCCGATAAAACATCGCCAGCAGCGCCAGCAGCATGAGCACCGACCCGGTGAGCGTGTAGAGAAAGAACTTGATCGCGGCATACACGCGCCGCGGCCCTCCCCAGACCCCGATGATCAGGTACATCGGGACCAGCACCCCTTCGAAGAATATGTAGAACACGACGAAGTCCAGGGCACAGAACATGCCCACCAGCATCGTTTCCAGGATCAGGAAGGCGAGCATGAACTCCCGCACGCGGGTGTGGATCACTTCCCAGGCCGATAGGATGCAGATCGGCGTGAGCAGCGTCGACAGCAGCACGAAGAGCACCGAAATGCCGTCCACGCCCATCTTGTAGTTGATGCCCTGCTGCAGCCAGGCGGTTTTCGACGAATTGGAATCCGGCGTCGGATGTGTCGAAGCGCACCCAGAGCACCAGAGACAGCGCGAACACGACCAGGCTGGTCCATAGCGCCGTCCAGCGGGCGTTGGAGGCGACCGTCGCTTCGTCGCCGCCGAGGGACATTATCATCAGGCCGCCGAGCAGTGGCAGCCAGGTGATCAACGACAGGATGGGGAAGCCGGCCGCGTTCATGGTCTCACCGGAACACCAGAGAGAGACCGACCAGTGCAACGATCCCGATCAGCATCGCGAAGGCATAGACCGCGATCGAACCGGTCTGCAGGCGCACCACTTGGGCGGAGCCGGTGGCGGTCAGCGCCGCCAGTTCGTTGGGAACCCCGTCGATGATGCGCACGTCGCCGACCTGCCAGAGCTGGCGCGTCAGCGCGAAATATGGACGGACGAACAGGAACCCGTAGAGCTCGTCGAAATACCATTTGTTCAGCAGGAACAGATAAACCGGCCGGAACGTGGTGGCGAGCCATGCCGGAATGCCCGGCGCCAGCACGTAGCAGACGAACACCGTGGCCATGCCGGCCAGTGTCGCGACAAGGGGAAGCGTCGCCGCCAGCGCGGGCAATTTCTCCATCCCCTCGACCGCATGGTTCCATGCGGCGATCTGGATGCTGTCGCGCCAGAAGGCCTGCCATTTCTCGCCGACGAACCAGGGCGCGAGGATGAAACCCAGCACCGTCGCGCCGATCGCGAGCACCACCAAGGGCCCGGTCATCACCAGCGGCGCCTCCTGCGAGTGCGCGTACTGCTCCGTCGGCATGTGCGGCTTGTCGAAGAACACCAGATACAGCTCGCGGAAGATGTAGATGCAGGTGAGATACGTGGCGACGATTCGGTGACGTAGCCGTAGGCGCCGAGCCTGTTGCCGGCCGCATAGGCTGCATGCAGCACCGCGTCGTGCGACTGCGCGCCGGCGAATGGCCACAGCCCGCCCAGCGAGAGCGCCCCGACGCAGAACGTCACGCAGGTGATTGGCATTTTGCGCCAGAGCCCGCCCATGTTCCTGATGTCCTGCTCCTCGTCCTGCTGGGTGATCACCGCACCCGCGCACAGGAACAGGAGCGCCTTGAAGAACCCGTGGCAAACCAGCAGAAAGATCGCGGTTATCATGTTGATTGTCGATATCTCGACCGTCCAGCCCGCGGACTGATTACGGTATCTGTTCAACCACTCGTTGACACATTGCAGGGCATTCCGCCGTGAGGTATCGGGCTTGCACCAAAAAGCGCAGGCCTCGTGCGCATGACAACATTCGCCGGGCAGCAGTC
>CAVYTN010000024.1:0-17492 GCA_963771475.1 uncultured Alphaproteobacteria bacterium
ACCTGGCTTGATCTCCATCCTCTGGACTGGAAAATCAGGGATACGCTCACGACGCTCCCCGCGCCCCGCTAAGATAGGCGCCACCCACAGGAGGACCCAATGGCCGACATCGAACAGATCACCTCCGTCTTGCGCAACGCCGTCGATCGAGGCGACATCCCCGGCGTCGTCGCCGCCGCCGCCAATCGGGACGGCGTCATCTTCCAAGACGGTTTCGGCATCCGCGACACCGCCACCGGCGCGCCAATGACCGCTGACACCGTCGTCTGGATTGCCTCCATGACCAAAGCCGTCACCGGCGCCTGTGCCATGCAACTCGTCGAGCAGGGCAAGCTGTCCCTCGACGGCGATATCTCTGCGGTCCTGCCCGAACTTGCCCACGTCCAGGTGCTTGAAGGCTTCGACCAGGCTGGCAAGCCCCGCCTGCGCCCCGCCAAACGCGCCATCACCCTTCGCCAGTTGCTCACCCACACATCCGGCTACGCCTATGAAATCTGGAACGCCGATATCGCCAGGTATCTGCAGGAGACCGGCATCCCCAGCGTCGCAACCTGTCAAAACGCCGCGCTCACCCTGCCGCTGGTATTCGATCCGGGCGAGAAATGGGCGTATGGCATCTCCATCGACTGGGCTGGCAAGGCCGTCGAGGCCGCGTCCGGCCAAACACTCGATCATTACATGCACGATAATATACTTGCCCCGCTCGGTATGGCCGACACCGGCTTCCGTATCGGCGCGAACCAGCGCCGCCGCCTGGCAAAGATTTACGCCCGCACGCCAGACGGATTTATTTCAACTGATACCGAAATTCCCCAGGATCCGGAATTCCACATGGGCGGAGGCGGACTCTATTCAACCGCCGGCGACTACCTGAAATTCGCTCGAATGATCATGCAAGGGGGCACCCTCGATGGCGTCCAGGTTCTGAAACCCGAGACGGTCGCCATGATGGCGCGCAATGCCATGGGCGACCTCGTCTGCGAAGCGATGAAGACGGCCGCTCCACCCGCCAGCAACGATGTCGATTTCGTCGCCGGCATGAAATGGGGTCTCAGCTTCCTGATCAATCCCGATCCTATGCCGACCGGGCGCTCTGCCGGCAGCCTCGCCTGGGCGGGCCTCGCCAATTCGTATTTCTGGATCGATCCGGCCCGCCAGGTCACCGGCGTCTTCGCAACGCAGGTTTTGCCGTTCTTCGACCAGAAAGCGGTGCAGACCTTCCAGGAGTTCGAAACCGCCGTCTACCGAACCGCCTGAAGCCCCTTTGGAAAAGGAGGTCGGCCGAAACGCCGATCTCCCCCGGGTCGTATAGCCCAGACCGCCCCTCCCAGAATTCCTGTTTCCCCTCGCCCCCACGCCGTGCTTATCTCCCCCAATGCCCGGAACATTACCGGAACCGTTCTCGACCTGGTTCGCCTCCCAAGGCTGGTCGCCCCGCCCCCATCAGCTCGCGATGCTCGAGGCCGCGCAGGCCGGTGAAAGCGTCCTGCTGATCGCCCCCACCGGAGGCGGCAAGACGCTGGCCGGTTTCCTGCCCTCTCTGATCGACCTTGCAACCACGCCACGCCCTGGCCTGCACACACTCTACGTCAGCCCGCTGAAGGCCCTGGCCACCGACATCGCCCGCAACCTGACGCGGCCGGTGCAGGACATGAACCTGCCCGTCACCGTCGAATCCCGCACCGGCGACACCCCCGCCAACCGGCGCGCCCGCCAGAAGGCCACGCCGCCGAACCTGCTGCTGACGACGCCGGAAAGCCTCGCCGTCCTGATCTCTCTGCCCGACGCGCCTGACTTCTTCGGCAACCTGCGCTGCCTCGTGATGGATGAGGTGCACGCCCTCGCCGGCACCAAGCGCGGCGACCAGCTCGCTCTGGGCGTCGCGCGCCTGCACGCCCTGGCCCCCGCCATCCGCCGCGTCGGCCTGTCCGCCACCGTCGCCCATCCCGACGCGATCCAGGCCTATACCGGCGCCACCCGCCGCATCGAGGTCGCCGACGGCGCGCCGCCGGAACTGACCATGACACTGCCCGCCGGACGCCTGTCCTGGTCCGGCCATATGGGCCTGGAAGCCGCGCCGCAGATCATGGAGCAGATCAAGCACGCGGGCATGACCATCGTCTTCGTCAACACCCGCGCCCAGGCGGAACTGATGTTCCAGGCGCTGTGGAAGCTGAACGACGCCACCCTGCCGATCGCCCTCCATCACGGCTCGCTGGAGGTCGAGCAGCGCCGCAAGGTCGAAGCCGCAATGGCCGCCGGCACGCTGCGCGCCGTGGTGGCAACGTCGTCGCTGGACCTCGGCATCGACTGGGGCGGGGTCGACCAGGTCATCCAGGTCGGCGCGCCGAAAGGCGTCTCCCGCCTGCTGCAACGGGTCGGGCGCGCCAATCACCGCATGGACGAGGCGTCGCGCGCCATCCTGGTGCCCGCCAACCGGTTCGAGGTGCTGGAATGCGAGGCCGCGATCCTGGGCGTCGGCGCGCGCGAACTGGACGGCGACCCGCCCCGGCCCGGCGGCTTCGATGTGCTGGCGCAGCACCTGCTGGGCCTGGCCTGCAGCGCGCCGTTCCTGCCCGATGACGTCTATACGGAAGTCACGTCATCCGCACCGTACGACACCTGTCCGCGCCAGACTTCGACGACGTGCTGGCGCTTCGTCGAGGACGGCGGCTACGCGCTGCAGGCCTATGATCAATGGAAAAAACTGTTCCGCGACAGCGAGGGCCGGATGCATGTCCGCAACGCCCGCACCGCCGCCATGCACCGGATGAACATCGGCACCATCGTCGAGGCGCCGGTGATGAAGGTCCGGCTGGCGGGCAAGCGCGGCTTCGGCCCCGATCCTCGGCGAGGTCGAGGAATACTTCGTCAACATGCTCCGCCCCGGCGACACCTTCATGTTCGCCGGCCGCCTGCTGCGCTTCATCCGCATCCACGAAACCGTCGTCGAGTGCATGGAGGGCGGCGACGGCGAGCCCATGGTCCCGGCCTATGAAGGCGGCCGTATGCCGCTGACCACCAACCTCGCCGACCGGGTGCGCGGCCTGCTGCAAACGCCGGACAAATGGGACCTGTTCCCCGACCAGGTGCGCGACTGGCTGCGGCTGCAACGCGGCGTCTCCCGCATGCCCGGCCGCGGCGACCTGCTGGTGGAGACCTTCCCCCGCGGCGACCGCTGGTATCTGGTCGCCTACTGCTTCGAGGGCCGCAACGCGCACCAGACCCTGGGCATGCTGATCACCAAGCGGATGGAGCGCGCCGGCTTCGCCCCTCTGGGCTTCGTCGCCACCGACTACGTGCTGGGCATCTGGTCCGCCAACCAGCCGCGCAACGTCGCCGCGCCTGTTCGAGCAGGACATGCTGGGCGACGACCTTGAGACCTGGCTGGCGGAAAGCTCCATGCTGAAGCGCACCTTCCGCAATGTCGCGGTGATCGCCGGGCTGATCCAGCGCAACCATCCGGGTGCGGAGAAGACCCGCAGGCAGGTGACGGTGAACAGCGACCTGATCTACGACGTGCTGCGCCGCCACCAGCCCGACCACATACTTGCTGCGTGCAACCCGAGCGGATGCGGCCACGGGGCTGATCGATGTGGGGCGGATCGCGGGAATGCTGGATCGGGTGCGCGGGCATATCGTGCACATGGTGCTGTCACGGGTCTCGCCGCTCGCGGTGCCGGTGCTGCTGGAGATCGGACGGGAAAGCGTGCGTTCGGATACCGATGAGGATGCGTTGCTGGCCGAGGCCGAAGCCATCATTGCCGAAGCCACCGGAGAAGCCGAACCGCCGCCCCGTCTTCAGCGTTCCACGCGTGCCGCCCGTCCATCGCGCCAACCAGGAGCGGATCAATACTAACCGCCGCTCGTCCGGCGCCTTGATCACCCGCCGCCGCCAGCCTGACCTGTTCTCGTGACCGCCGCACCCGTCCACCTCGCCGGCGAGCGCCTGATGCTCGATCCGATGGGCGCGCTGTTCTGGCCGGCGCAGCGACTGCTGGCGGTGTCCGATCTGCATCTGGAGAAAGGCACTTCCTTCGCGCGCAAGGGGATGCTGCTGCCGCCCTGGGACACGCACGCGACGCTGGAACGCCTGACGCTGCTGCTGCGCCGCTGGCAGCCGGCGGTCATCGTCGCGCTGGGGGATTCCTTTCACGACACCCAAGGTTCCGAACGCCTGCCGCGCAGCGAAATCAGCCGATTGGCCGCGATGACCGAGGCGCATCGCTTCATCTGGGTCCAGGGCAATCACGATCCGTCCCCCCCGGCCGGTCTTGCCGGTGACTGGGTGACGGAATTCGCCCTCGGGCCGCTGCTGTTCCGCCATCAGGCTGACGGGGAGGCCAGTGGGGGCGATGCCGTGGGGGAGGTCGTCGGACACCACCACCCGAAGGCGATGGTCCAGGCTCGCAGCGGCACCGTCAGCCGCCCCTGCTTCGTCTTCGACGGGCGGCGCCTGATGATGCCGGCCTTCGGTGCCTATACCGGCGGCCTCGACGTCACGCGATCCCGCGATCACACGGCTTTATCCGCGCGGCGGACGGGTTTTCCTGCTGGGCACGGAGCGGCTGTTCAGCTTCGCCTTCACGGGGCGCAAAGGTGGGTGGCGCGGACAGGTGGCGTGAACGCTGAACCTCGACGTTCCAGTCATTCTGTACAGTCAAACTTCCTTGATCAGTATTCGTTGACTTAGATCAACGAGGCTTGATGACGAAGGATGTAGTCTAAACGATACAAGAACAGAAACCGACCGGGAGCGTGATCCATGTGGATTATTGTCGTTCTTATTATGGCTCTGGCTGCAGGCACGACCGCATATCGTGCTTCTACGGACTACGGTACGAAGCTGGCGGAACAGCCGCCAGCGAAAAGCCAGGCACTCCAAGGCGAAGCTATTTCCACCGGCCAGGTCGGTCCCGCCGCTCAACCAGGCGCGGGGCCAGGTCCTGGCCCCAGGTGAGCATAGTATGCGGGAGTGTCCGATCCGTCCTATTTGATATCAGCCTGAACGCGGCTCGAGTAGGCCACTACTTTCCGCTGTGGGCCCCTTACGGCTTCGGACCATTCCACCAGGTGATCGCCATATCCGGCGGGAAACTGGCCCGACGCCATGCGGCGAATTCCTTGTGCACGGCGTCCAGCGCGCGCAGCCGCCCCGTGTTGTTGGGATCGTCGCGCAACTGGCACGCAATCTCCCACGTCGCACGCACCAGCGGTAAGACCGCAGCCAGGCTCGGCACAGATTCCATCTGCGACGCGCGATGATGACGCAACTCTCTGGCAAGGAAACGATCGATCTCGCCACCAACCGCCTGGACCGCGTTCGGCCAGACGATCCCGCATGCATGCGCCGCCCACAGCATCGACAGCCGCCAGTTCGCCAGCACATCGTCATAGAACAGCACCGCCCGCGGCAGCCCGCGTGAAACGCGTTCAGCCTCCAGGACATGATGCAGCCATTGCGCGATGCTTTCCGCTTCCGGCAGATTGTTACGCGTTTGCAGTGAGCGGGCTACTTCGGCGGGATGGCGGATGACCATCAGGACGGAAATGTCGATCCCGCTGTTGCGGATCACCGGCAGCCATGCCGGAAAGGTCATGCACAGGCGCGGGTCCTTCAGCACGAACAACGAGGCGTCGCCAAATTCCTCGCCCAGCACCCGTGTGAAGGCGGAGCTGAACGCCGGCGCGGCAGCGCTGGTCTCATAGGCATCGCGATGCAGGCACAGATTCCACGCGCAGCCAGCCTGCATCAGCATCTTGTGGTTCTGCATGACGACCCGCTCACTCTCGTAAAAGCCGGGTGGATTGTCTTCCGAGGCATCGAGCGGCCTGCGCGGCCCGGTTGCGCCCAGGCGCACGGCTGTGCCGGCGACAGCGGACGTGCCGCTGCGGTGCATGCCCAGGATCACGATGGCTCGGCGACTATTTGGCATCTACGAAGTCCACACCGTGACTTTTCTTGATTTGCCCATCACGGCAACACCGTCCCCGACAGGCAGCCCATTATGGCTGTCTTATATTGCTGATTTGTGTCGAATGCAATATCGATACGACGCCACCTGCGTTGTCCGGCGCCGCCTGCGTTGCCTATAGTCTCATCATGCCCGCGCCCGTCGAGGACTTCAAATCCTGGCGCATATAATTTCATCCGTAATCTGATATCCGGCCGGCATCCATGATGGTTTCATTAAAGTCTATGCTTGGGCACGATCCGGCCTACGAAACCATAATGCTCGATCAGCCCGGAAACGCAGCCTCCATCGCCCGGCGATAGCGGTAGGCATCGTCTGCCTCGTCGATACGCACGTCCTCCCAGGTGACCGGCTGTCCGGCCTTCACGTCACGCAGCAGCGGCACACGGTTCGCCAGCCCGATCGGCAGGCCGCCGATCGCGCAGACTGTCGGCCGCCGGCATCAGCTTGCCCCAGACGCAGGCGCCGCCCTCGCCGTCCAGCATCTCGCCCGCACGCAGGTCGCGCTTGGCGGTCGACGACGACATCGCCGCGGAAACCGGTCGGCGCGCCGGTCGCCTCGCCGCGCAGAGCGGCGGACAGGATCGAGACGTTCAGCTCCAGCCCGATCAGATGGAACGGCCGGTACAGCGCCGAAACCCGGCCCGACGCGTCGGTCACCACGCCGTATTCCTGGAAGCAGCGCGCGGCGTAGTCGTTCGGCGCCTCGAACACCACGAACACGCCCCAGCGCAGGTCGTTCGCCACCGGCCTGCCGTCGCGATGCACGCAGGAGATCACCTCCACCTGACCGGCGTGGTGCAGCGCGCCGGCATTGCCCGGCCGCAGCACATCGGCCAGTTCGTGCGTGCCGCACGGCGGAAACACCAGCCCGTCCGGCGCCGGCGTCAGCCCGGTGGCATTCGCCACCGCCGCCATCTCGATCCCCGATTTCGTGCCGTCGAGGAACGAGTTGAACATCTGCGGGTTCATGCCGCCGATGCGCGCCTGCTCCGGCGTCAGGCCGTAATAGCCCCACACCGTGTCGGGCGTGGAGGCATGGTATTCCGGCATGTATTTCGTGCCCTTGCCGGCGGCGATCACGCGGAAGCCGCAGGCGCGCGCCCAGTCGACCATCTCGCAGATCAGCGCCGGCTGGTCGCCATAGGCCAGCCAGTAGACGACGCCGGCCGCCTCGGCCTCCCGCGCCAGCAGCGGGCCGGCGAGCACGTCGGCCTCGACGTTGACCATGACGATGTGCTTGCCCTCGCGGATCGCGCGGCGGGCATGCGCGATGCCGGCCGGGGCGTGGCCGGTCGCCTCCACCACCACCTCGACATCCGGTGCCGGCGATCATCGCCGCGGCATCGTCGGTGAAGCGGGTCGCCGCGATCCGCTCCTCGGTCCAGCCGACGCGCACGACACGCCACGCGTGCCCGATCCGGCGACAGATCGGCGATCGCCGCCACCTCCAGCCCTGGCGTCGACGGCACCTGGGAGAGGAACATCGAACCGAACTTGCCGGCGCCGATCAGGCCGACCCGAACCGGCCGGCCGGCGGCGGCGCGTGCCTGCAGCAGGCGGTAAAGGTTCATGGCGTTTCCTTTCCTGTTCTTTCCGGTCCTGTTCTTTCCGGCCGCCCGGCAGCGTGCCGACGGCCTTACAACGGCCCGCGTCAGACCCCGTTGCGCCAGATGCCGCGGCCGGCTTTGCGTGCGTCGTCCTCGGTCCGGCGCAGGCTGGCGGTGATCGCATGCGCCCAGCCATCCCGTACCAGCGCCTCATTCAACTGCACGCCGCTGGCCTGACAAGTACCTAGCGGGCGCCCCTGACGGTCATGCCCCTCAATCCGGCAGTCAACCGTATTGCCGCCAATCAGCGCGGACAGCGCATTCGCCGCCGCCGCGCCGCAATCGACGGACCCGCAATCGGTTCCCCGCGCAGGTGCCGCGATGCCGTTCAGGCGCACCACCTGGCGCCCCAGGCGCAACGTGTCGCCGTCCACCACCGCAAGCTCCGTGGCCGAAGCCCCGATTTGGCTGCTGACCGGGGCCAGCGCGGGGGCATAGTTTGGCCGCACAAATAGCCACGCGATCAGCGCCATCGTCGCCGCGCCGCCAACAGCCACCACGACCACACCGATCGGCGGGACGCTCAGGCTCCGCCGTGGCACGGAGCCGATACTCGGGCGGAAGATGCGCCGCTTCCGGTTCAACGACACGGTACTGTCCCTGATTGTTCCGCTATGTCCGCCAGTTTTGCGCCAGACCACAAGCCCCCGACGCAACCAAGCGCCGATCAATCCTCTGCCCCGACCGTCTACCAGCCCGAGCGTCGGATGCCGCAGCCGAACGCGCAGCGTCAAGTCCAATACGGTGGCTGACGCCGAAATTTCGTGAAAGCCGCCTCGATTCGCGGCCGCAGCTTCGCGCCGCGCGCGGCCATGAAACCGATCACCACACCCGTCGCGTATCCGAAACGGCCGCCGGGCCCGCCAAGTTCCTCCAACAGCGCCGAGGCCACCGCGCCGTCGTTCAGCACGCCGAGGCGCTGCTGCAGCGCGCTCAGACGGCGGATGAAGCGGTGCGGTCCCTTGCCATCATAAAGCGAGGTGAACATCTCGGCTGCGTAACGGGCCCGCTTGGCGCGCAACCGCACCGCATGCAGGGCAGCGACGTCCAGGTCCTCCATCCCCTTGCCCGCCGTCAGCAGCCGCTTCCAGCGCTTCTGCAGCACCGTGGCGGCGAACGCCGTCAGCTCGGGTTCCGGCGGCGGTTCGGGGGACTCCGGTTCTGCCGCGTCTCCTGCCGCGTCGGGGGCCGTCCCCGGGGGCGGTTCCAGTGTCCGCCAAGCCCCGGCTGCGATCATGAGGGCAAATTCGATCGTCAGGCGCCGAAATTCCTGGCCGTCCAGCCAGGCGTCGAGCGCCCGGTGATGCTCCCGCCGCCGCCGGTCAGCGGCTTTCGTCAGCCGCTCCAGCCGCTCGTTTTCGGGCAGTGCCGCTCGGATTGCCGGGAGGGTCTCACCGGTAAGGACGTCCCAGTCGCGGGTAGGGCCGAGCCGTGCGTTCAGCGTCTTCAGGGGGGCGCGCATCGGCTCCAGCGCGAGTGGGGCGAAGGCCGGCCGGAACAGCGAGACGGCCGAACGCGCGCGCCGCACGGCGACGCGCATCTGATGCACCGCTTCCGGGCCGTGGTCGATCTCCGTCGAATGGGCCAGCACGACGTCCAGCAGATGACCCATGATATGCGCCAGCGCCTCGGGGACGGTGCGCACGCCGTCGGGCAGTCGCGGTGCACCGTTGCGGCGCGGCGGCGGTGTCCAGCCGGTCGCGAGCGCGATCCCCTCGGCCGCCAGCGATGCGGCCGGCAGGCGCACCGGCACGGCATCGGCAATGAGCAGCGCCGCCTCCCGCACCGCCGCCTCATCGCCACTGAGCCGGATGCGCGCCGCGGCACGTTCGGCAGTGACAGCGCGCAGCGTGCCACGCTCGACTGTCAGCATGACCGATCCGCCGGCAAGGCCATGCATGGTCATGGTGCGGCGGCCTTCGAAGGCGACAAGGGGGGCGAGCGGCGATGGCAGGTCCGGCAGCAGTGCCGGATCGGCCGCCTCGGTCAGCACAGGCGGCGGTTGACCGGGCAGCCAGGGTTCAGCGTCGGGAAACAGGCGCTCCAGCCGCCAGTTGCCGCGGCTTTCGACCAGCGTCTGCCCCGCTTCCAGCAATGCGCGGTCCGGGCTGTCCTGCCAGATCGTTTTGATCGACTGGCTGCGCGCATTGCCATCTCGACAGGCAACGAGGGCCTTCAGGCGGGACACCGCGCCGGCATCCTCAGCCGCGAGGGCAAGCTCGAAATCCACGGGATTAACCGGCAGCTTCCAACATGCGCGGTGTCAGGAAGCGGATCAGCCGCCCACCGCCCTCGCGCAGGTCCCACCACGAGCCGGCCACCACGAACTCCGCCAGGGCCGCTGTCGGGAACCCGGCGGCGAGCGCCTTTTCCGCCGGCCCGGGATGCGCCAGCGCGTGCGGTCCTGCCAGCGAGAGGGCCAGGTCGTGCAGGCCTGGATTATGGCCGATCAGCATCACGCTGCGCACCGTCTCCGCCACGCCGTGAAGCGCAGCGAGCAACTGCGGCGGATCGGCGAGGTAGAGGCTCTCAATCGGTTCGATCAGCGGTGTCTCGTCCCAGGGCTCCAGCGCTTCCAGCGTCTGCGTCGTGCGGCGGGAGGGCGAGACGAGCACCAGATCAGGCACCAGGCCGAGGTCGTGCATCGCCTGCCGCATCGTCGCCGCCGCCTTGCGACCGCGCCCGTTCAGCGGCCGGTCCCTGTCGGGGATCGAGGCATCATCCCAGGACGACTTCGCGTGCCGCAAAAGCAATAGCTGGCGCATGACCGCATATTGCCATGCGGCGCGCGACTTGTCCTCCCCCGGGGGATCAGAGCGGGATCAAGGGTGCGGAATGACGGATGCCACATATCTGGCCCGGACCCGGCCAGTCGACACGGGCTGGCGACCACAAGCGCTTTCGTGCAACGATCCAACGATCGATGCGGGGGCGGGCGCACCGCTTCATCCCGGCATCCAAGCGACCAGTAACGCGGCAACCGTTCGGGAGACCTTTGTGAGCGGCCCTCATTCCACCACCTGCTCCGATCCGACCACCCACCGCCTGCCGTTGCCCACGGCGGTTGATCGGCGGCGTATCGTCTGGCCCTACGCGATTACCGTCGGGCTGTACCATCTTGTCGCACTTCTGGCTTTGCTGCCTTGGTGTTTCAGTTGGACCGGAGTCGTGCTGGCCGTTGCCGGGGTCTATGTGTTCGGCGGTCTAGGGATAAACCTGTGCTATCACAGGTTGCTGACGCATCGCGGGTTGGTTTGCCCGAAATGGCTGGAGCATGGCTTCGCCGTTATCGGCGTGTGCTGCATGCAGGACACGCCGGCACGTTGGGTAGCGGTTCATCGGCGGCATCACGAGCATTCTGACAGGCAAGAGGATCCCCACAGTCCGCTGGTCAATTTTTTCTGGGGTCATGTCGGTTGGATGCTGGTGGAGAACCGCGATCTGGTGCGACTAGGCATCTATGAGCGCTACGCGAAGGACATTCTGCGCGATCCGTTCTATCGCCGGCTGGAGCGTACGCTGCTGTACCCGATCATCGTCCTCTCATCCTGGGCGGTCTTCTTCCTGGGCGGCGTCGCAGCCAGTCTTCTGAGCGGGGGCAACGCGGCGGAGGCGGGTCAGTTTGGCGTGAGCCTGCTGATCTGGGGCGTGTTCGTGCGTACCGTCATGGTCTGGCACATCACCTGGTCAGTCAACTCCGCAGCACATATCTGGGGATACCGCAATTACGACACGGGCGAGCAAAGCCGCAACAATTGGTTCGTCGCCATCCTTACGAGTGGGGAAGGCTGGCATAACAACCATCACGCTGACCCGCGCTCCGCACGGCATGGCCATCGTCGATGGGAAATAGATCTGATTTTCGCGGTCATACGAGGGTTGGAGTCGGTGGGTCTGGCATGGAATGTTTCGGCGGCCGGCAACCGTTGACCGCGGTGCTATCCGGCGGAAACGTGAGCCGTAGCCAGAATACCTCTGCCGGACCGGACGAGGTCGATAACCAAATCCGATCTTCGATTTGAAATCGCCGCTTTGGGTCGACAACGGCGGCGGCGCCGTCTGCCATGGCCTACAGCCGTTATGATATTTGGCAACCATGGCTTGACCCATCGCCTCGATCCCGGATTGATACGCGCAGAGATGGGCGCCGCAATCGATCCAGTACATTGCCGGGGGATGGAGGCGAGCATGTGGGCTATTGTCTGGCTGTAGTTACAGGCGTGATTGGTTTCCTGACAAAGATCGGGCTCGACATCCGAACCGAGCATCAGGCCAGGAAGGCTGTCGCGGCGGCGCTCGTCGGCGAACTGGCCGCATATCTGCGGCTTTCTGAGCCGGAACGGACCGCAGAACACATCAAGGCCCTTGCGAAACTGCCCTACGACGAGCGGATCATCCGCTTGCGTGGCCTGTTTTCTCTTCCGTCAGGTCATCCGGTATTCGACCGGGTAGCCGACAAAATCGGCAGCCTATCGCCGGAAGCCGCGCGCGGAATATCCGAGGCATACAACATCATCACCGGCGCGCGACTGCTACTCGAGTCCATGTCCTCAGACGCCTTCCTCCAGGCTCCGGACGAGGTACAGGTCGCCCGCATCACTGTCATGGCAGACAAGTTCGCGCAGGAGATCGAAGGGGTGCGGCGTACAGTCGCCTTGCTCGACCGCCTCTCCCGCCAGAGTTTTCGCTGCAATCTGATGGCCTGCGACTGTGGTAGTGGGTAGTCGCTCGCAAGTATCGAAAATCTGCATCACTCTCCTCCTGAGTCCACTCGGTCAAGAAACAACTTCGCATTCTTCCGGGTCGCCGTCGTGCGCGGACTTCGATCTGTCCGTTTTTAAAACAGCACCATCGACTAAGAAAAAATTCCCGAAGGATCCCTTGCAAGCCCTCCGGCACCTCCCAACTTGAGGCGCAGATTTCAACTCACCCCGATATTCAACCCGGACCATTACAGTCATGTCTCAACCCGGAACCGACCAGGAATACCAGGACCTCGATCCCTGGAACGGCCTGTTCTACAGCATGGCCGAACGCCTCACCCCGCTGTTCGTCGGGGAAGGACGCGGCACCACATACGCCCGCTATGCGGCCGGGGAGGCGATCGCCGGTTACCACCCCGAAACCCGCGCCGATTACGCATCGATCGCGCGCATCCTGGCGCTTTCGCTGGCGACGGTGACCGCGTCCGTCCGAGCATCGGACCCTGATATGCCGATTGCGGACCAGTTGCGTTTCCTCGGCAAGGTGCAAGGCCTCAGCCAGGGGGCAGACCGAGCGGAGCGGCTGATGGCGGCGCGCCGGAAGCGGGCGCAGGAGGAGGAGATCCGCGGCGATACCCTGGTGCCGCGCCCGACGCACCGACCGTCGCGATATCCGCCTTTGCCGCCCGAGGATCCTGCGTCGGGCCGCGCACCGGCGCCAAAAACGAAGACCGTGCCGCAACCGGCGTCCAAAGCGCCGCAGCCCGATCCGGTTCCTGCCCAGGTCGTCACACGTGCACACCAGCCGGAGAATCCGGCCGTCGCAATGGAACGGGTCCCGCCCAGCGTCGAACCCGCCGTGCCATCGACTGTCGACCCGGCACCGCAGTGCCCGCCGCCGGCGGTGCAAGCCACCCAAGCCTCGCCTTCCACCGTTCAGGCGCCGATCGCCGCCACGTCAACCCCCGGTAACGCGCCGACTGCCCCAGTCGCCGCCGCACCTGCCCCAATCGCCGCGCCCGCGCCGGTCGCCGCGCCGCAAGACGCACGCCGCAGTTCGTTCCGCGACAGCCCACTCAACGGCCACGCCGAGCCTCCCGCCTATCCCTCACATCCAGGCCCCGCTCTTACATGACATTGTCATGACAGAGCGCAACGATCTCCCCACCGCGCTATACCGCTCGGATGGCAACGCTTCACACCATCGTCGCCCTTGCGGTCGCCTTCGTCCTCGGCACCGCGATCGGTTTTGAACGCCAATGACGCCAGCGCACCGCGGGCCTGCGCACCAATGTGCTGGTGGCGGTGGGCGCTGCGGCATTCTCCGATCTCGGGCTGCGGCTGACGGGCAATGAAGGTGCGGTGCGCATCATCGCCTATGTCGTCTCCGGCATCGGCTTCCTCGGGGCCGGAGTGATCCTGAAGGACGGGGCCAGCATCCGCGGGCTCAATACTGCCGCGACACTGTGGTGTTCGGCGGCCGTCGGCACGTTCTCCGGCGCCGGGCTGCCGATCGAGGCTGCGAGCGTTACGGGCTTCATCCTGGCCGGCAACACGCTGCTGCGGCCGCTGGTGAACTGGATCAACCGCCGCCCGATCACAGAAGACGCCACCGAGGCACAATATCGCGTCCACGCCGTCTGCGACCGCGACCACGTCCCCGATGTCCGCGACCTGCTGGACTCCCTTCTCGCGCGCGCCAACTATCCGATCCGTTCGATCGAGACCCTGTCGGAAAGCGAGGAACAGATCGAACTCGCTGCCGATCTCGTGCCGACCACGGCCGAACCGGCGGAACTCGATCAGGTTGTGGTGGCGCTGGAGGCCTCGCCGCTGGTGCGTTCGGCTACCTGGAGCGTCGGCACCACAGCATGATTGACGGCCACGCCATATCTCCATAATAATGGAGATATGGAAAAGACCACGGCCGTTACCGCCCTGGGCGCACTGGCGCAGGAAACCAGGCTGGACATCTACCGCCTGCTCGTTCAGGCCGGCCCCACCGGGCTGCCGGCCGGGCAGATCGGGGAGCGGCTCGGCCTGCCCTCGGCCACCCTCGCTTTCCATCTGAAGGAATTGAAGACCGCCCACCTCGCGCAGTGCACCCGCAACGGCCGGTCGCTGATCTACGCGGCCGACTACGATGCAATGAACGCGCTGCTGCTGTTCCTGACCGAGAATTGCTGCGGCCGGCCGGCGGATGCCTGCCTGCCCGGTCTTTCGCTCTGTCAACCCGAAGGATGCCTTTAACCATGTCCGACACACCGATGGACGCCGCTGAGATCAAGGACATGGTCCGCGCCCGCTACGGTGGCATCGCTGCCGGCACCATCGCCGATAGCGCGACGTCGTGCTGCGGCACGGCCGATGCCGCCACGGCCGAAGGCAAGGCGCAGCAAATGGGCTATTCCCCCGACGATCTGGCCGCGGTGCCGGATGGCGCCAATCTCGGCCTCGGCTGCGGCAACCCGCAGGCGATCGCCGCCCTGCGTCCGGGTGAGACGGTTGTCGACCTCGGCAGCGGCGCCGGCTTCGACTGCCTGCTCGCGTCCCGCCAGGTCGGCCCCGAGGGCCACGTCATCGGTGTCGACATGACGCATGAGATGCTGGCCAAGGCGCGGGCCAATGCCGTCAAGGTCGGCGCCCTCAACGTCTCCTTCCGCCTGGGAGAACTTGAATATCTGCCGATCGCCGACAATACGGCGGACGTGATCCTGTCCAACTGCGTGATCAACCTGGTGCCCGACAAGGCGCAGGTGTTCAAGGAGGCGTTCCGGGTGCTGAAGCCGGGCGGGCGCCTCGCGATCTCCGACGTCGTCAACCTGCGGCCGCTGACCCCCGACCTGGCGACCGATCATGCCCTTCTCTGCGGCTGCGTCGCGGGCTGCAGCGCCGGCGACGGAGGTCGAGGCCTGGCTCGCCGCCGCCGGCTTCGGCGACGTGCGCGTCGACGTCAAGCCCGAGAGCCGCGATCTCGTCGCCAGTTGGGCCCCCGGCCGCGGCATCGAGGATTACGTCGCCTCCGCCACGATCGAGGCCCGAAAGCCAGATGCCGGCGCATCCTGCTGTGCCCCGGCACCGGCCACCACGTCGGCCTGCTGCTTGCCCGGCACCAAGTCCTCGTGAGCGCCTCCACCGCCGCCGCCCCTCCGGCGCTCGGCCTGTTCGAGCGCTACCTGACCCTTTGGGTTGCGCTCTGTATCGTCGTCGGCATCGCCCTGGGTCAGGTCGCGCCCGGCCTGTTCCACGCGATCGGCAATGCGACCGTGGCACAGGTCAACCTGCCTGTCGCCGTCCTCGTCTGGCTGATGATCGTGCCCATGCTGCTGAAGATCGACCCTGCGGCACTGCGCGAGGTCGGGCAGCACTGGCGCGGCATTGCCGCCACCGTCGGCGTCAACTGGCTGGTGAAGCCGTTCTCCATGGCGCTGCTCGCGTGGATCTTCATCGCCCATCTGTTCCGCCCCTTCCTGCCGGCCGATCAGATCGCCAGCTACACCGCCGGTCTGATCCTCCTCGCCGCCGCGCCCTGCACCGCAATGGTGTTCGTCTGGTCGAACCTGGTGGACGGAGAACCGCACTTCACCCTGAGCCAGGTGGCGCTGAACGACGCGATCATGGTGATTGCCTTCGCACCGATCGTCGGGCTGCTGCTGGGCCTGTCATCGATCTCGGTGCCCTGGGGCACGCTGTTCCTCTCGGTCGCGCTTTACATCGTCGTGCCGGTCATCGCCGCTCAGGCCTGGCGGCGCGCCCTGCTGACACGAGGAGGACCGCCCGCACTCCGCCGGACGCTGGCGGCCCTCGTCACCGCTGTCGCTGTCGGCGCTGCTGCTGACCCTGGTGCTCCTGTTCGGCCTGCAAGGCGAGCAGATCATGCACCAGCCGCTCGTCATTGCCTTGCTGGCAGTGCCGATCATCGTTCAGGTCTACGGCAATGCCGGCCTTGCCTACTGGCTGAACCGAAAGCTGGGGGTCGCCTGGTGTGTCGCCGGACCGTCGGCGCTGATCGGGGCGAGCAATTTCTTCGAGCTCGCTGTAGCCACCGCCATTGCCCTGTTCGGCTTCCAGTCCGGCGCGGCGCTGTCCACCGTGGTCGGCGTGCTGGTGGAAGTGCCGGTGATGCTGTCTGTCGTGCGAATCGTCCGTGCGTCTCGCACCTGGTACGAAGCCGCGCTGGCCTAACCCGCGCTGTGTCCGACGGGATCGTCGCCGCGGCACGCAGACTACGGCAGTGCCGGCCGCCTTTGTCGACCAAAGGCGGCCGGGGGCCGTTTGAGCGTGATGACCGGAGGCGGAATCGCCGCAGGTCTGAATCACGCGATCAAACAAACACCTGGAGCAGGATGGCTGAGCGAAAGCGATGTCATCCTGCTCTAGCGCACCGCCGCCGCCGGAGCGGTAACCACGGTGCCCGTCGTGGTCGGATTGTTCACTATATAGGAGAACCCGAAGCTTGAATTCGCGAACTGCTGGATATACTGGTTGTAGAACTGATAGACCTCGGCGATGCCCAACTTCGGCACATAGACGACGTCATACGGCGCCAGACGAACATCGGCGTTCGGATCCCGGCCCTGGCGCACGGCCTTCCACTTGACCGACAGGAACTCCGGCTTGTCCCCCGGCCCACGGCGGATGATGAAGACCGAGGTGTCGTCGCTGCTGAGCCTCGTGCCGCCCGCGCGGGCGATCGCCTGCGACAGCGTAAGCGTCGGACCGACAGTGACGAACTCGCCGGCGGTGTTGACCTCGCCGCCGACATAGACACGCGTCGGGGCAAAGGACTTCACCTCCACGCTGAGCTTCGGATTGGTCAGTTCACGCCCATACTGGGACCGCAGATAGGTCGCGAGTTCCATCGGCGTCTTGCCGACCGCGACAGCGTCCTGCGCCACGGTCGTAGAGATATGACCGTCAGGACGGACTGTCACCTCCTCGTTGAGTTCGGGGTTGAGCAGCAGCCGAACGTCCAGCACGTCGCCGATCTGGATGCGGTAGGCTGGCAGTTCGCTCGACAGAGCGGCGAACGGTGGCGGCTCCATCGGGGCTGGCGGTAGAGTAGGCACGGTCGAGCATGCGGCCAGAAACGCCGCGGGCAGCAGCGCAAGCCCCACGGCACGTCCGGCCGGGCGCACGCGCGCCAGCGTCCGCTTGGTGTTTTCATGTCTTGATCGAACCATCGGCCTGGCTCGCGATGCGTG
>CAVYTN010000025.1:0-15748 GCA_963771475.1 uncultured Alphaproteobacteria bacterium
CATTCAGGAAGGTCGCCCCCGCTCGTCAGCGGATGCCACGCGGCCGAGGAAACACAGCGGAGCCGGCCAGCAGCAGCCAGCCCAGCATCAGCAACATCCCGCCCGTCGGCGCGACAACACCGAGCGACATGCCCTGATTCCCAGGACATAGAGCGCGCCGCAGAACAGCAGCATGCCAACGGTGAACGCCGCCCCGGCAAGATCAGCGAGCCACCCGCCCCGTGGCGACCAGAGACCGGTGCCAAGCAAGGCCAGCGCGTGCCAACCCTGCATCTGCACGCCGCTCTCGACGACATGGCGGGTCGCAGGGTCAACCCCGTGCGCTGCGTAGGCGGACATCATCACCGCCCGCACCCTGCCACTGACCCCAGCGCCATCCAAACCCGTTGCATTGAGCCTGTTCCCCCTCGCGTCTCATGGTTGTAATAACATCGACATGCCCCGAGGCGACCTCTTCCCCGAGATTGGACCATTCGAGACCGGCTATCTGCCGCTCTCGACGGGCTCACGTGATGTATTGGGAGCAAGCGGGCAATCCCCGTGGCTATCCGGTGCTGTTCCTGCATGGCGGGCCCGGCGCGGGCGCGGGCCCGGTGCAGCGGCGTTTCTTCGACCCGGCATTACTGGCGCATCATCCTCTTCGACCAGCGCGGCGCCGGCCGCTCGCGTCCCTGGGCGGGCTGGAGAACAACACCACCCGGGATCTGGTCGCGGATATCGAGCGGCTGCGCGTCATCTTGGCGTCGACCGGTGGTTGCTGTTCGGCGGCTCCTGGGGCTCCACCCTGGCGCTCGCCTACGCCGAGGCGCATCCGGAACGCGTCGGGGGCGTGGTGCTGCGCGGCATCTTTCTCGGCCGCGCTTCCGAGGTCGACTGGTTCCTGCACGGGATGCGACGCTTTTCCCCGAGGTCTGACGCCGCTTCGTCGGCCATTCCTGCCGGGGGCGAGCGCGGCGACCTCCTGGGCAACTATCTCCGCCGGCTGATCGATCCCGATCCCGCGGTGCACCTGCCCGCCGCCCTCGCCTGGTCGATCTTTGAGGGCACCTGCTGCACGCTGCTGCCGAGCCCGGAGACGGTGCACGCCGTTCTCGCAGGACCGGACTGCCCTCGACCTCGCGCGGATCGAGGCGTACTATTTCGCCAACGAATCTGTTTCTGCCGGCGGACGGGCTGCTCGCCCGGATGGACCGGCTCAGCGCAGATTCCGGCAGAGATCGTGCAGGGCCGCTACGACATGATCTGTCCCGCCGACGACGGCGTTCGAGCTCGCGCGCGCATGGCAGGACGCGCGGCTGACTGTGGTGCCCGATGCCGGCCATTCGGCGCTGGAGCCCGGCTTCGGCGGGCGCTGGTCGCGGCGGTGGAGCGGTTCCGCGTCGGGCGGTAGCGTCTTCCGTGAAACCCGGTGCAGCCTGAACCGTCAGTGTCGGGACCAGACGTCGCCGAACCTCAGGCGGAAACCATCTTCGCAAATCCGGTCCGGCATCGACAGATAGACCGTTCTCTCGGGGTCATGCCGCCGTTCGAACATCCGGACGAAGCGGGCGGTACGCAGAGAGCGTGTCGTGGATCTGGAGCCACCCACCTCGGTTTCGACGGCAAGACAGGAGGAGAATGTCGTCGCTCCGTAATCGCAAAATCCCTCGAGCTGCTCAGGCTTTCCGATGACGGGCTGGGCGTTCCAGCACCCATTCGGCGGTGGCGCCCGTGACGCTGTAACGCTCCAGCGGTGGTCCTGAGCGGATCCGGGGTGCCGTCATCTTGATGGACACAATCGTCGGCGGACTCGTGCTCCGGTTGACTAGGTTGCATATGACGCAGTCCCGACTTATCACCGTCATTACGGCACTGATTTGGCTGCCAACCTCCAGCGGGAAGTTCTTGATAAATACCGGACCTGCATCCGGATCGTTAGGAGCCCACCATTGTGTCCAGGCTTGCAACAGCAGGGTCTTCTTTACGCCGGACTGGCCCACGGTCAGCGTTTCCAGCGTGCCGACCTGCGGCAATGTCGCGTTGAGGTAATGGCGGGCCCCATCGATCCCGATCCAGGACGCGCATTGAAAAGTACCGTCTCCTTCGCCGGGTGGTCGGTCAACGCTGGTTACGATCCAGTCGCCGTAGATCTGTGTGAACGTCCGGCCGCGCGTCGTATCCACAGTTACGCCTGACCAGTTCGGACTGCTGACGAAACGGCTGGTGCGTGACACCATGGCAGGCTTCGGCACGTCGGTCCGCACGACCATGGCCCCTGCCTGGGAAGTCCGCTCGTTCTCCTCCGGGGCCGCGGGGATGTAACGGATAAACCGAAGCTTTTGCCCGAACGTATGAGTCCACGCCTCGTAAAGCCGGTGCTGCGCCCCCTGGTCCGGCTTCGGTGGCAACCCGTAATGACCAAGCTTGGCAACGTCCCAGTCTGAGGGGTCCTGGTCCGGCGGTTCCGGAATCGGGAAGCCCTCCATATCGGCGTCCGCCGAGTTCGGCCGTGTCATGGCCCCCACTCCGCAACCGCAGCGGCGAAGGCCTGCTGATACCAACTTCCAGCGGTTTGCAGCTGGTTCAACCGCCCACGGATCTTGGTTGCGAGATCAACGCCCGCCTTGGTGTCGCTGGCGTAGTGAACACCGGCAACTTCCCGGTTGCGGGCGATCCGGTCGGCCAGCGTCTTCAGATCATCCAAGATGGGCTGATAAGCTGCCTTGCCGGCGAGGAGGTCCTCGATGCAAAAGGCAATCAGGTGCGCCTGGGTCGAATGCCCGCTGGGGAAGGACGCATGGCCGGGCACCGAGATTGGCGGCAGCAGCGCCGGACAGACCATCGACGGGCGTGGCCGTGCATATTTACCTTTATAGTACATCGCGCAGAAGCCGGCGATGAAACTGGCGATGCGCAGCAACCGCGCGGTGTTCGGATAGCTGTCCGGAATGGACAGAAGATTGAGGAAATAGCTGACGAATTCTCCGCTCTGGGCGATTATTTCACCCAGCGCATCAGGTCGTTCATCGCGTGCTGCGCTGACCAGGAGGTCCAGTTCTTTTCCAACGCAATCCTTTGCACGCGCCGAGATCCAGTCTGCCTGATTGCTGCCGGGCGCCGTTTCCGCCCACTCAGGCAGCAGTTTGAACTCGTCCCATCCGTAGTCTTTCACAAACTCCGTCAGCACAAGCCAGGAATGCCATTCCGTCGTCCAGACTTTCTTGGGGTACGTTGCGATCCAGCACCTATTGGCGGAAATCGGGTTGCCCTGAGGCCGTTCAATGGTCACAAAGGGCAAATCGATACGATCCGGAAAGATACCGGCGCCGCCGACACCCAGGCTGGAGGCAACCAGGCCGGCCATGCCCTCCATCCCTTCCATGCCTTCGAATGACGATCCCATGCTGCTCCTCCAATGATTATTGGCTGCAGAAACAGTTCTGCCTTTAGCGATGACTGTCCGGTCAGCACCCATGTTTCGAGCGATGGTGTTCTGAGCGCTGTATTTGTCAGCGTTACTCTCGGCAAGCCGGCAAGCCGCAGGCGTTCCACTGCAAGTGTCCCGGCCTCGCCAATCAGCGGCGTCCGGGCATTGAACGAGGAAATTCGAAATGATGGAACCAGCGCCAACAACTTTTGAGCATAAGCACGTGCCGCGTCAAGGTCGCCGAGCGCGACATGACTGACGACCAGACAAAGTAAATTCGAAGTGTTGGTCTGGAACCGGGCGTGTGAGATCCGAGCCCAGGCAACGGCATCGTGATGCCGGCCGGCGAGATAATGCGCCAGCGCCAGGTAATGTTGAAAGCGCGGTGCTTCCCGCCCGATGGGGGACAGGCGCAGCGCGTGTTCGGCCTCCTCGACAGCGGCCGCTGCCTCGTTGGTGTAACCGCGCGTCAGGCTGCTATAGGCCCAGGCCAGGGGGCAGCTTGGACCGACTTCCCGGGCGCGATCCAGATACTCCCTTGCCAACGCGAAATCGCGGCGGAGATAGCTTTGAACATGCCCGAAGACCGCCAGCGGGATCGGGTCGTTCGGGTCCCGCTCGATTGCTTCGGTGGCGAATGCGGCGGCTTTTTTTGTTTCTTCTACGACATCAGAAGACCAGCCTTGCGCGATAACGCGCATGTGCAGCGCCGCCAGGTGGGAATAGGCGGGACCGTAATTCGGATCCACGGCTAAGGCGCGCTTCAGAAGACTTCCGGCACGGCCAAGGGAGGGTTTGTCGGCGCGGTGGAACAGGTCTGTGGCCTGCAGCACCAGGTCGTAGGCCGTCATGCTGTCAGGATGCTTGCGCATCGCCCGCGCCAGCTCCCGTTCCTGCAAATGCGGTGCGATGGAGGTCGCCACTCGGATGGCGATGCGATCCTGCAGATCAAAAAGGCTCGCCATGCCGCCGTCGAACCGCTCTATCCAGATGATAGAACTTGTCGCCGCCTCGGCCAGTTCGACGGCGATGCGCAGGCGGTCGCCGGCGCGCCGGACGCTGCCATGCAGCACATAGCGGACATCGAGGTCATGACCGATCCGGCGGAGGTCAGGCAGTTCCCCGGCGAAGGGCTGTGTCGAGCTGCGTGATACCACGACCAGATCCTTGACCGCACCAAGGCCGAAGATGATGTCGTCGATAATGCCTTCGCTGAAGTAAGCGTCCGACTGGTCCTTCTGCAATGTCCTGAACGGCAATACCGCCAGCGACGTCCGATAGTCCTTGACTGCATCGCCTGCCCGCCTGCCGCGGCGCGGCAGGGCTGGTATGCCGAGCCAGGCAGAGCATTCCGGGACAGGAATGATATAGACGGAGACGGGGTGCATGATGTTTCGGAGCTGGACTGGACCATGCGAAACGTAGCCGGCCGGGATCACGTCCCGGACCTGCTGCCACACCGCCTCCGACATGGCTATGCCGCCGGGCTCTGCGATTCCCTCGAGCCTGGCGGCAATATTGACGGTGGTGCCGCCGGCACGCGCCGCCTGGACGACGATCTCCCCGGCATTGATCCCGATCCGGAATAGAATGTGGTCGGCTGGATCGCGGCTTTCGTTCAGCTTGCCAGAGTCTGCATGGATCCTCAGGGCGCATTTCAGAGCCTCCACCGCGCTGGGGAATTCGGCCATCAGGCCATCGCCGCTGAAGGAGAATTCCCGGCCATGGTGGGTGGCGACTTCGCTCCGGACCCGGTCCATTTCCTCTCCGACCAGGCGATGCGTCTCCTCCTCAGCGCCAGCCATCAGGATGCTGTAGCCGACGATGTCGATACCCATGACGGCCGCAAGCCGGCGTCCAATGGCGGCAGGTGCGGCCAACTCGGGCTTACTGATAGGCTTGGCGTTGCTTTGCGGCATACGGTCCCCGCATTGGTCGCGATGGAGCAGGCCGCCTTGAAACGCGACCAATCGGCTATCGCTGCTGACAAGCAGGTCGTAAAACACCGTGGTCTTTGGTGCCGAATATGGATAAAGCCAATCTTCGAAAGTGCAAGCCATTTCACGGCATGCGATAGACATGAAGTCACACACCCGTAATGCTTTTTGCAGTCAGGCACGGAGCGACAGGTTCGGTCGAGGGCATGGAACGTGCTGAACTCTGTTTTACCGTTTCAAGGAATGCAGCCCGCCGACCTGGCATTGCTGGAAGCCGCCAGCACGATACTGGAGCCCAGGGATCACAGCACTGTGTTCCATCAGGGCGATCCGGCGGATGCCGTGTATGCTGTGATCGGCGGCGACGGGCATGTCCGGATTGGCGCCGTCGATCAGCACAGCAAAGCGCTGATGGTGATGGTGTTCCGCGCCGGCGATCTTTTCGGTGAAATCGGTGTGATCGACGGCGGGGCGCGGACGGCGTCGGCGGTGGTGGAGGGGCGGGTGCGGCTCGCCAGGATCCGCAGCCATGCATTCCTTGAGGCACTTGGCCGGAGCCCGGCCCTCAGCAATGCTCTTTGCCGTATCATGGCTCAGCGTTTGCGGCGGACGTTCAGCTTGCTTCAGGACGCCACCTTCGAAACGCTGGAGGTCCGGCTCGCCAGGCAGGTGCTCTATTTACTGGACCAGCAAGGCAAATCGACCCCGCAAGGCGTTCGTATCGGCAACCGGCTGCGACAGCGGGACCTGGCCGATCTCCTGGGTACGACAACGCGCAGTATCATAACGATCCTGAACGCATGGCGCGCCGCTGGTCTGGTTGCGTACGATACCGATCGTGCGCTGCTGACGGCACTCGACGTTCCGGCCCTCCGCGCGATCATCGACACGTAATCCTGGATTCCCGTTCGATGTCCCGACCCCATCGCGAGCTCGGTTTGATGATGTGAAGCATTTCAGCGCAAAAGCCAGCGCAGCGGATCATGGTGTCTTCGTCGGCAAGACCGGAGCACATGACGGCCTGCCAGGCAAAAAACTTGAAGCGTCGTTTTACCCTGAAAGGAAAGTATCATGTCCCGATTTTTCTTGATTCGTCTTGCCGCGATCGGAACACTGTTCTTCGCTGTTGTGACTGTGCTGGGCCTGGGCCTAGGCCTAGGCGCGGCCAACGCGGCCCCGGCCGCCTGCAAGACCAACGCTGCACCCCTGAACTACGTGGCGGGTGGCGGCTTCTTGGCATAACTCTGTAAACTTCAGTCAAGAGTTACCAGGAAGCATGTAAGCCCGCTTCAACGACACATCCTGGACTTTTCAATTCAAAGGAGGCTCCGATGTTGAATGGCCTCGCGGTTGGCTATGGCGCAATGCGGGCTTTGTCCGTGGTTTCGATACTGCTGGCAACGGTTGACCCGACGGGCCAAACTCATGCCGTGGCGTATGCCGACCCTGATGTAAAGGCGACGGAACAGCCACCCCAAAAGGCGGAGACGGTGTGCGTGCTGGCGGAGACGGTGCGGCGCCACATCGTCACCTTCCAGCCCTCCTGCAAGCGGCATTAGCCGGTCCACCGGCCGCGCACGCAGCCGGCCGACCGACAAGTGAGGACCCCTTGCACTTTGCGGTGGGCGTTGACAGCCTGCAAGCAATTGCTCATCCCCAAGCAATTGCTCACCCCAGCTGACAGGCAGCGGGTTCGAAGGCGCAGGAGGACTCATGAACGCAGCTGGTGCCACGGTCGCTTTCGAACTACCGCCCGACCCGGTCGCTCAGGCGCGTGCCATCGCCCCGCTGCTGCTGGAAGAATCTCCGAAGATCGAGGCCCTCGGGCAGCTCACCCCGCCGGTCGTCGAGGCGCTGCACAGACACGGTCTGTATCGCACGCTGCTGCCACGGTCGCTGAACGGCTACGGTGCCGGACTGGAGAGTTTCGTGAAGATGATGGAGGCCCTGGCCATCGCCGACGCCTCGACGGCCTGGTGCATCGGCCAGGCGAGCGGCTGCTCGATGGCCGCGGCCTATGTCGATGCGCCGGTCGCGCGCCGCATCTGGGGCGACGATCCGCGCGGCGTGCTGGCCTGGGGCTTCCAGTTGGAAGGCCGAGCGAAGGTGGTGCCGGGCGGGTATGAAGTGACCGGCAAATGGGGCTTCGGCAGCGGCGGCCACCACGCGACCTGGATGGGCGCACATTGCCATGTGGAGCTACAAGACGGCTCCTTGCTCAAGGATGCCAACGGCAGCCTGATCGAACGCACCATGCTGCTGGAGCAGTCGAAACTGAACTGGACCGGCAACTGGAACGTCGTCGGCCTGCGCGGAACCGGCAGCGACAGCTATACGCTGGACCGTGTCTTCGTCCCCGAGGCCTTCACCGTCCGGCGCGATCTCGACGCCGAACGCCGCATTGATGAGCCGTTCTTCCGCTTCACCACCACGAGCGCCTATTCCACCGGCTTCGCCGCCGTCTCGATGGGTATCGCTCGGGCCATGCTGGATGAGCTGAAGGCACTGGCGCAGACCAAGAAGCCGTCAAGCACATCCCGCACGCTGCGCGACAGCCCGGTGATGCACCACCTGATCGCAGAGAACGAGGCGAAGTTACGGTCAGCCCGCGCCTTCGTGCTGGAGACGATCCGCGATGCCGAGGCCGGCATCGCCGAAACCGGCGCCCTGCGTGCGGACGATCGCGTGCTAATGCGGCTCGCGACCACGACAGCGATCAAGAAGGCCAAGGAAGTCGCCGAGTTCGCCTATCACGAGTCCGGCTCCACGGCGATCTTCTCCGCCAACCCGTTCGAGCGGCGGATGCGCGATATCCATGCCTCGGCGCAGCAGGTGCAGGGACGGACCGGGCATATCGAGGTGTGCGGGCAGTATTTTCTGGGACTGAACCCGACCGCACGCCATCTGTGACGGCCCGTCATGACCCCGGCCATTACCGACCCTGATCACAACACACAAAGGAAACCAGCATGAAAGTCGGCGTCATCGGTCTCGGCACCATGGGGATGGGGGCCGCGCTTAATCTGCTGAAGAAGGGCCACGCCGTCACCGGCTGCGAGCTGCGCGACGAAACCCGGGCCGCCTTTGCGCAGGCTGGGGGCGCCGTCGTCGCGTCACCGGACGCCCTGCCCGCGGACCTGGAGGGCGTGGTCGTCTTCGTCGTCAACGCCGCACAGACCGAAGCCGTGCTGTTCGGCGACCAAGGGTACCTGCCGCGGATGAAAAAGGGCGGCGTCATCCTCTGCTGCGCAACCATCGCCCCAGAGGCCGCCAGAGCGCTCGGCAAACGGATCGAGGAGGCCGGGTTCCTCATGCTGGACAGCCCGGTTTCCGGCGGATCCGTCGGCGCACACGCCGGCACAATGACGGTGATGGGATCGGGGTCGGAGGCGGCCTTCGCCAAGGCCGAACCGGTGCTGCAGGCGATCTCCACCAAAGTATGGAAGCTGGGGAATGAAGTCGGTGTCGGCAGCACGGTGAAGATGGTCAACCAGTTGCTGGCAGGCGTTCACATCGCCACCGCCGCCGAAGCGATGGCCCTTGGCATCCGCGCCGGCGCCGATCCCGAAACGCTGTTCAAGGTGATCTCGGAATCCGCCGGCAGTTCCTGGATGTGGCAGAACCGTATGCCGCACGTTCTGGCGGGTGACGATACACCGCTTTCAGCCGTCAATATTTTCGTCAAGGACCTGGGCATCGTGCTGGACCAGGCACGGGCGCTGACATTTCCGTTGCCGATGGCCGCCGCCGCGCATCAGTTGTTCCTTGCGGCTTCGGCCAATGGGCAGGGGTATAAGGACGATGCCTTCGTCATCCGGGTGTGGGAGGCGCTTACGGGTATTTCGTTGCCGGCCAAGAAGTGAGAACTCGGTTTCTTACGATAGTGAAAGAAACCACGGAGCGGCCGCTGCGCGACCTTCACGGAGGTTGCACGGAGGGCCACGGAGGCGTTGTATTTTCTGTCATGCATCCTGTTTCGTAACCAACCGTTTTATGGTGCGTTTGTTCGGCAGATCAGATCGTAAACCCCTAATGCCAGCGGCCCGACATGATGACCGTTTTCGAGTTCTGTCGTCGTGGTCGGCGAAGGCCGACCACCCACGCCTTGCGGTGCCGATTGAGACAAATCCGTGGATGGTCGGCCTTCGCCGACCACGACGAGAAAGGGTCAGCGCGTAAGGCCGTTGGTATAAGCCTAACCGCAAGGCGGCTGTGAAACGGGCTCCCTAGCCGGGCCACAACTCCTTCGTGGCCCTCCGTGCATCCTCCGTGAAGGTCGCGCAGCGACCGCTCCGTGGTTTCTTTCAAAACAGCCCGCCGGACACTACACCCCGCCCCACACCTCCCGCGCGACCTCGACGCAACGCTCCAGCTTCCGCCACTGCTCGTCCTCGGTCAGCGTGTTGCCCTCCTCGGTCGAGGCGAACCCGCATTGCGGCGACAGCGCCAAGTTGTTCCAGCGGCAGGTATTTCGCCGCCTCGTCGATCCGCCGCTTCAGCTCGTCCTTGCTTTCCAGTTCGCCGGTCTTGCTGGTCATGATCCCGAGCACGACGATCTTCTGCCCTCGCGGCACGAAGCGCAGCGGCTCGAACCCGCCGGCGCGATCGGTGTCGTATTCCATGAAATACGCATCCGAATTGATCTGGTTGAACAGCACCTCGGCCACCGGCTCGTAGCCGCCGGTGGCGACCCAGGTGGAGCGGAAATTGCCGCGGCAGAGATGCATCGAGATCATCATCCCCTCCGGCTTGCCGGCGATCGCCTGGTTCAGCATCTGCGCATAGATGTCCAGCAGATTGTCGACGTGCTCGCCGCGCGCCTTCAGCATGGCGATCTGCTCGGGATCGCACAGATAGGCGATGTTGACCTCATCGAGTTGCAGATAGCGGCAGCCGGCCTCGCCGAACGCCGCCACCGCCTTGCGATAGGCCACGCCCAGATCGGCGAAGAACGGCTCCAGCGTCGGATAGGTCGCCTGCGTCGATCGCATCGCGCCCGCCGCGGAAATGCACGACCGAGGGCGACGGGATGGTCTGCTTCGGCACCGCCGTCTGCACGTGCGACTGCGAGGTACGGAAGTGATCGATCATCACCGGCTTCGACCAGCCGATGCGGCCGTTCACCCGCAGCTTGTGCCCCAGCGGCACGCCGCCCTGGAACTGGATCTTCTGCTCCGGCTCGTAGATTTCGACGCCATCCAGGCCGGCAACGAAATCGTAGTGCCAGTAGGCGCGGCGATACTCGCCGTCGGTCGCCGCACGCAGGCCGATCGCTTCCTGCTTGGCGATCGCCGCGGCGATGCAGCGGTCTTCGACCTCCCGCAGCGCCTCGTGCGACAGCGTGCCGGCTTTCCACTTGGCCCGAGCCTCCTGCAATGCGTTTCGGGCGCAACAGGCTGCCGACATGATCGGCGCGAAACGGCGGGGCGGTGCGAGGGCTGCTCATGTCGGCTCCCCTGCGATGTGGCGTGTCCAGGTCACCACGGCCTGCACGACGGCGTCGGGTTGTTCGGGGATCAGGGCGTGGCTTGCATCGGGGATGATCACGACCGTGACACGATCGGCGCCGAGGTCGTCGCGGATGCCGTTGCGCGTCGCGGCCGGGCGCCAGGGATCGTGTTCCGCCTGGATATCCAGAACGGGCGCGTTCCCGGCGTTCCACCAGTCTTCCTGCGGCGTCGCGGCGCTGGCGGCGCGCTGGGCCTTCGATGCCTCGGGATGCCAGTTGCCCAGCCAGGATGAGGGATCGTGGCCGGGGGCGAAGAAGGCGACGCGCAGGGCTGCCAGCCGCACATGGTCAGGCAGCGAGGTATCGACGCATTTCGCCAGCTCGTCGCGCAGGGCGGGATCGGGGGATTTCGCCGCCGCCGCGGCCAGGATGACGCCCCGCACCAGGTTCGGATGATCCGCAGCGACGCAGCGGCCGATCCATTGGCCGAAGGCATGGCCGAAGACGAAGGTCGAGCCGCTGGCCATCCGCTCGATCACACGTGCGACGTCGCGGGCTAGATCGTGCAGCGTCAGGCCCTTCATCGGTCCGGTGCTGCCGCCATGCCGCGCGGCTGCGGCCGCAGCACCCGGAACCCTACATGCGGCGAAGCGTTCGGCGATGTCGTCGAAATCCAGCGAATCACGCGACGATGAAGGCAGCATCACCAGGGTCGGCACCGGGCCTTGATGGGCTTCGTCGACAATCGTCACGATCGATACGGCGTCGTCACTGACGGTCGTCTGTTGCCGGCGCATGACCTTCCTCCTGCTTTTGTCTCGCGCCTTAGCGCTCCCTGCGCTGCCGGTCCAGTCACCCCGCAGACCGCTGGCGCACCCCTGGGCAGACCGCTCGGCTCTTGCCGCTGCGGCCGTTGGCAGGCAGAGTTTCATCAACCAGACAAAAGGGAGGACAAAACAATGGCCAAGGTCAACGGCGCCACCCTGATGGCGCGCAGCCTGAAGCAACAGGGCGTGGAGTATATGTTCGGCATCGTCGGCTTCCCGGTGCAGCCGATCGCCGCCGCCGCGCAGAAGGCAGGCATCACGCTATATCGGCATGCGCAACGAGCAGTCGGCCTCCTATGCCGCCCAGGCCGTCGGCTATCTGACCGGCCGGCCGGGCGCCGCCCTGGTGGTCTCCGGCCCCGGCGTGGTGCACGGCCTCGCCGGGCCTGGCCAACGCGCAGCAGAACTGCTGGCCGATGATCCTGATCGGCGGCGCCTCGCCCACCTACCAGAACGGCATGGGCGCCTTCCAGGAGGAACGGCAGGTGCAGATCGCCTCGCCGTTCTGCAAGTTCGCCCACGCGGTCGAGCACGTGCACCGCATTCCGTTCTATGTCGAAATGGCCGTGCGCCACTCGATCTACGGCCGGCCCGGCGCCACCTATCTCGACATGCCGGACGACATCATCCTCGGCGAGGTCGATGAGGACAAGGTCCACCAGGCCGCCACCGTCGCCGAGCCGCCGCGCATGCAGGCGCTGGAGCAGGACATCGAGCAGGCGCTGAACGTGCTGGAATCCGCCGAACGGCCGCTGGTGATCGTCGGCAAGGGCATGGCCTGGTCGCGCGCCGAGGACGAAGTGCGCGCCTTCATCGAGCGCACCGCAGGTGCCGTTCCTCGCCTCGCCGATGGGCAAGGGCGTGATGGACGACACCCATCCGCTGTCGGTCGGCGCCGCCCGCTCCCACGCGCTGCAGGAAGCCGACGTCATCTTCCTGCTGGGCGCTCGGCTGAACTGGATCATGCATTTCGGCCTGCCGCCGCGCTTCAACAAGAAGGTGCGCATCGTCCAGCTCGACATCTCGCCCGAGGCGATCGGCCAGAACGTGCCGGCCGAGGTGGCGCTGGTCGGCGACGGCCGAGCGATTGTCGGGCAGCTGAACAAGGCGCTGGAGAGCCGCCAGTGGTTCTATCCGAAGGACACGCCCTGGCACGCGGCGATCGCCGAGAAGTCGGCGGCGAACGCCAAGCAGATCCAGCCGATGATCGACGACAATTCGACGCCGACCAACTACTACCGCGCCTTCAAGGACATCAGCGCCTGGACTGCCCAAGAACGCGGTGATCATCGGCGAGGGCGCCAACACGATGGATATCGGCCGCACCCAGATGCCCAACGCCGCCGCGCGCGCTGCGGCTCGACGCCGGCAGCTACGGCACGATGGGCATCGGCATGGGCTTCGCCATCGCCGCCGCGGTGGTGCATCCGGACCGCCCGATCGTTTCGGTCTCCGGCGATTCGGCGATCGGCTTCTCCGGCATGGAGATCGAGACCGCGTGCCGCTACAAGTTGCCGGTGAAGATCGTGGTGCTGAACAATGGCGGCATCGGCGGCGGCATCGCAGAAATGCCCGCCGGACCCCAGCGCAGATGCCGCCACGGGTGCTGACCATCGGCGCGCGCTACGACAAGATGATGGAGGCGTTCGGCGGCCGCGGCTGGTATGTCGAGGACCCGAAGGACCTGCGCGGCGCACTGGATGCGGCGATGGCGTTTCCGGGTCCCGCGCTGGTCAACGTGAAACTGCACCATGCCGCCGGACGCAAGCCGCAGCAGTTCGGCTGGCATACGACGTAGGAAAAACCAACGGAACGGCCGGTCCTCCAGCCCGGCCCACGCGTGACACGAAGCCATTTCGACCAAGTGCTGATGCGGCCTTTAGCAAGCTGCGTCAGCGCCCCCTGCTCGGCCTCCATTGCGCAAGTCGCAGGATGCGGTTGATTTCCGTCTGGTAACGGTCGCCACGTCGACGCAGCCAGTCCAGCACGTCAGCATCCAGGCGAATGCTGATCGGTTCCTTCCTCGGTTTGTAGAACCGCCGGGCGTAGTCCCAGTTTGCGGCGGCCGCTTCGGGGATGTCGTTGGTGTCCGGCGTGACGTCGTCGAGCGCGGCCAGTTGCGCACGCTGCGCTTCAGTGAGGTCGGCTGTCTCGCCCTCTCTCACGACAACCTGCTTCATAGTGCCTTCTTTCATGTGCCGTAGCCTTTCGCAGGCCGATGACGCGCATGCGATCTTCGTTATCCGGGTCGGGATAGGTGTGAACTAGAACCAGGCAGGTCGCCCCGACAATCGCCAGCAGGTGATAACGATGCTCCCTGTTCTCGAACCTGTCGTAGACCACGATGCCTAGCGGATCCCTGACAAGCAGCCGCGCCAGTGAAAAGTCCAAGCCATGTTTTTTGACGTTCCGCCGTTCCTTGGCCTCGTTCCATTCCAAAAGCATTTCGCCACATCCAGGCCGTTTGGAGCCCGGATTTTTGAACGAAACCCCTTAATCCAACGTTGACGGAGCAGCACAAAGCCGCCTTACAGAAATGTATATACTAATTCGTGTGACGAGATCAAGGTCACTGCTGCGCCCTCAATACCCGCCCGGCAGCACCACGACCGTCGGCGCCGCCGGCAGCGTCGTGCGGGAAATCTGCATCACCGGCACCTTGCGCACATCGATCGCGTATTTCCCCCGCTCCAGGTCCAGAAAGCGGCCGAGCACATCCGGCGTGAAGTAATGCATCGGCAGCAAGACCCGCGGCTGCAAATTGTTCGACCACCGCTGCCGCGTCCTGCTGGCTCATCGTCCAGAGCCCGTCCACCGCCACCATCACCACGTCGATACGGCCCAGTGCATCCAGGTCCCGCGGCTCCAGCAAATGGTGCAGATGCGACAGATGCGCGATGCACAGTCCGCCGCTCTCGAAGACGAAGATCGAGTTCCCTTAACGCTCCGTCCCACCGTCCCCGTCCATTTGCGGATATTGGTCGGCACGTTGGTCACGTGCATGTCGTCGACCCGTAAGTCGATGACTGGCATCTTCCCGTCCTCCGACCAGCCGTGCAGCACGTGCTGAATGCCGGGATCGGGGTTCAGCGTGTAATGCGTCGAGTGCGCATCGTTCATCGTGGCGATATCGGGCGGTGCGGCAGGAAGGTTCATGCCGTTATAGTCGGTGACCGCCCGCACGCCCTTGGGCGAGACGATCTCGAAGCTGGCATGGCCCAGGAACGTGATGCGGATGGAGCCATCCTCATCACCGTTGCCCGTGGCGGCGCGCCAGACGCGAGGACTTTCCATCGCCACCGGCGCACTCGTCGCCGCCACCGCCAGCGACGGCACCAGAGAAGATCGGAGGAGCAGAAGGCACGTCAGAACGATCCGCCGCATGCACAGCCTCCGATTTCCGATCCGCCGCATCTGATTCGCCGGATCCAGACGCCTCCAAACGCCGTGCGAACATTGATCTGGCCGCGTTTGGCCTGTAGTGCCGAACGCAATGATAGAGTTCCTGCCAGCGCCGGCCAACCTGCCGCCCGATCAGCGGATCTACGCCATTGGCGACATCCACGGCTGCGACCGCCAGCTTGCCGGTCTGCACGCGATGATCGCCGACGACCTGGCCAGCCGCCCGGTCGGCCACGCCACGCTGCTGCATATCGGCGACTATGTCGATCGCGGAGCCGACGACGCGGGTGTCATCACCCGCCTTGCCGGTGGTTGCCCGATCCCCGGCATGGCTATGGTCAACCTGCTGGGCAACCACGAATTCACCATGGTGGAGGCGATCGCCGGCGAACGTGCCGCCGGCACCGACTGGCTGTTCGCCGGCGGCGAGGCGACGCTGCGCAGCTACGGCATCGACCCGGCCGGCCCGCGGGAGGCCTGGCCCACGCTGATCCCCGCCAGCCACCAGCGCTTCCTGCACGGCCTGGCCCTGATGCATCGAGCCGGCGGCTATGTCTTCGTTCATGCCGGTGTCCGGCCGCAGGTCCCCCTCGATCGCCAGGTCCGCGAGGACCTGCTGCGCGCGCGGCAATTCTTTCTTTATTCGGAGGCCGATTTCGGCGCCGTCATCGTGCACGGCCACACGCCAGTCAAAGCGCCGGTCGTCAAGCACAACCGCATCGCCATC
>CAVYTN010000026.1:0-20303 GCA_963771475.1 uncultured Alphaproteobacteria bacterium
CCACCGCCGCCGTCGCCGCGCTGTCCACCGCCGAGGTCGCCGCGCTCACCACCGGCCAGGTCGCCGCGCTGACCGCCGCCCAGGTCGCCGCCCTGACCTCGACCCAGGTCGCCGCGCTGACCACCGCGCAGATCGCCGCGCTCGGCACCGCCCAGGTCAAGGTCCTCACCACCGCCACCGTCGCCGCGCTGTCCACCGCCCAGGTCGCCGCGCTGACCACGGCCCAGGTCGCCGTGCTGGCCTCCGACCCAGGTCGCCGCGCTGACCGCCGCCGAGGCCGGCGCGCTGACCACCGCGCAGGCCGCCGCGCTCGCCACCGCCGGCATCGCCGGGCTGTCCTCGGCCAGCATCGCCGCGCTGCCCACCGCCGACATCGCCGCCTTCACCACCACGCAGATCGCCGCGCTGCCCACCGCCGCGCTCGCCGGGCTGTCCACCGCCGAGGTCGCCGCGCTCTCCACCGCGCAGCTCGTCGCCCTGACCACCGCCCAGGTCGCCGCGCTGGGGTCCACCCTGATCGCCGCGCTGACCACCGCGCAGATCGCCGCGCTGACCACGGCGCAGGCCAAGGCGCTCACCACCGCGCAGGTCGCCGCGCTGTCCACCGCCCAGGTCGCCGCGCTGACCACGGCCCAGGTCGCCGTGCTGAGCTCGGCCCAGGTCGCCGCGCTGACCACCGCCGAGGCCGGCGCGCTGACCACCGCGCAGGCCGCCGCGCTGGCCACCGCCGCGCTGCCCGGCCTGGGATCGGCGCTGCTCGCCGCGCTGCCCACCGCCGACATCGCCGCCTTCACCACCGCGCAGATCGCCGCGCTCACCACCGCCGCCGTCGCCGCGCTGTCCACCGCCGAGGTCGCCGCGCTCGCCACCGGCCAGGTCGCCGCGCTGACCACCGCCCAGGTCGGCGCCCTGACCTCGACCCAGGTCGCCGCGCTGACCACCGCGCAGATCGCCGCGCTCGGCACCGCCCAGGTCAAGGCCCTCGCCACCGCCACCGTCGCCGCGCTGTCCACCGACCAGGTCGCCGCGCTGACCACGGCCCAGGTCGCCGTGCTGACCTCCGCCCAGGTCGCCGCGCTGACCGCCGCCGAGGCCGGCGCGCTCACCACCGCGCAGGCCGCCGCGCTCACCACCGCCGGCATCGCCGGGCTGTCCTCGGCCAGCCTCGCCGCGCTGCCCACCGCCGACATCGCCGCCTTCACCACCGCGCAGATCGCCGCGCTGCCCACCGCCGCGCTCGCCGGGCTGTCCACCGCCGAGGTCGCCGCGCTCTCCACCGCGCAGCTCGTCGCCCTGACCTCCGCCCAGGTCGCCGCGCTCGGGTCCACCCAGATCGCCGCGCTCACCACCGCGCAGATCGCCGCGCTGACCACGGCGCAGGCCAAGGCGCTCTCCACCGCGCAGATCGCCGCGCTGTCCACCGCCCAGGTCGCCGCGCTGACCACGGCCCAGGTCGCCGTGCTGAGCTCGGCCCAGGTCGCCGCGCTCACCACCGCCGAGGCCGGCGCGCTCACCACCGCGCAGGCCGCCGCGCTGGCCACCGCCGCGCTGCCCGGCCTGGGATCGGCGCTGCTCGCCGCGCTGCCCACCGCCGACATCGCCGCCTTCACCACCGCGCAGATCGCCGCGCTCACCACCGCCGCCGTCGCCGCGCTGTCCACCGCCGAGGTCGCCGCGCTCGACCACCGGCCAGGTCGCCGCGCTGACCACCGCCCAGGTCGCCGCCCTGACCTCGACCCAGGTCGCCGCGCTGACCACCGCGCAGATCGCCGCGCTCGGCACCGCCCAGGTCAAGGTCCTCGCCACCGCCACCGTCGCCGCGCTGTCCACCGACCAGGTCGCCGCGCTGACCACGGCCCAGGTCGCCGCGCTGACCTCCGCCCAGGTCGCCGCGCTCACCACCGCCGAGGCCGGCGCGCTCACCACCGCGCAGGCCGCCGCGCTCGCCACCGCCGGCATCGCCGGGCTGTCCTCGGCCAGCTCGCCGCGCTGCCCACCGCCGACATCGCCGCCTTCACCACCACGCAGATCGCCGGCGCTGCCCACCGCCGCGCTCGCCGGGCTGTCCACCGCCGAGGTCGCCGCGCTGACCACCGGCCAGCTCGCCGCCCTGACCACCGCCCAGGTCGCCGCGCTGGGGTCCACCCAGATCGCCGCGCTCACCACCGCGCAGATCGCCGCGCTGACCACGGCGCAGGCCAAGGCGCTCTCCACCGCGCAGGTCGCCGCGCTGTCCACCGCCCAGGTCGCCGCGCTGACCACGGCCCAGGTCGCCGCGCTGACCACGGCCCAGGTCGCCGCGCTGACCACCGCCGAGGCCGGCGCGCTGACCACCGCGCAGGCCGCCGCGCTGACCACCGCCGCGCTCGCCCGGCCTGGGCTCGGCGCTGCTCGCCGCGCTGCCCACCGCCGACATCGCCGCCTTCACCACCGCGCAGATCGCCGCGCTCACCACCGCCGCCGTCGCCGCGCTGTCCACCGCCGAGGTCGCCGCGCTCGTCCACCGGCCAGGTCGCCGCGCTGACCACCGCCCAGGTCGCCGCCCTGACCTCGACCCAGGTCGCCGCGCTGACCACCGCGCAGATCGCCGCGCTGGGCACCGCCCAGGTCAAGGTCCTCGCCACCGCCACCGTCGCCGCGCTGTCCACCGCCCAGGTCGCCGCGCTGACCACGGCCCAGGTCGCCGCGCTGTCCTCCGACCCAGGTCGCCGCGCTGACCACCGCCGAGGCCGGCGCGCTGACCACCGCGCAGGCCGCCGCGCTCGCCACCGCCGGCATCGCCGGGCTGTCCTCGGCCAGCCTCGCCGCGCTGCCCACCGCCGACATCGCCGCCTTCACCACCGCGCAGATCCCGGCGCTGCCCACCGCCGCGCTGGCCGGGCTGTCCACCGCCGAGGTCGCCGCGCTCTCCACCGCCCAGCTCGTCGCCCTGACCACCGCCCAGGTCGCCGCGCTGGGGTCCACCCTGATCGCCGCGCTCACCACCGCGCAGATCGCCGCGCTGACCACGGCGCAGGCCAAGGCGCTCTCCACCGCGCAGATCGCCGCGCTGTCCACCGACCAGGTCGCCGCGCTGACCACGGCGCAGGTCGCCGTGCTGAGCCTCGGCCCAGGTCGCCGCGCTCACCGCCGCCGAGGCCGGCGCGCTGACCACCGCGCAGGCCGCCGCGCTGGCCACCGCCGCGCTGCCCGGCCTGGGATCGGCGCTGCTCGCCGCGCTGCCCACCGCCGACATCGCCGCCTTCACCACCGCGCAGATCGCCGCGCTCACCACCGCCGCCGTCGCCGCGCTCTCCACCGCCGAGGTCGCCGCGCTGGCCACCGGCCAGGTCGCCGCGCTCACCACCACCCAGGTCGGCGCCATGACCTCGACCCAGGTCCCCGCGCTGACCACCGCGCAGATCGCCGCGCTCGGCACCGCCCAGGTCAAGGTCCTCGCCACCGCCACCGTCGCCGCGCTGTCCACCGACCAGGTCGCCGCGCTGACCACGGCCCAGGTCGCCGTGCTGAGCTCCGACCCAGGTCGCCGCGCTGACCGCCGCCGAGGCCGGCGCGCTCACCACCGCGCAGGCCGCCGCGCTCGCCACCGCCGGCATCGCCGGGCTGTCCTCGGCCAGCCTCGCCGCGCTGCCCACCGCCGACATCGCCGCCTTCACCACCGCGCAGATCGCCGGCGCTGCCCACCGCCGCGCTCGCCGGGCTGTCCACCGCCGAGGTCGCCGCGCTCTCCACCGCGCAGCTCGTCGCCCTGACCACCGCCCAGGTCGCCGCGCTGGGGTCCACCCTGATCGCCGCGCTCACCACCGCGCAGATCGCCGCGCTGACCACGGCGCAGGCCAAGGCGCTCTCCACCGCGCAGATCGCCGCGCTGTCCACCGACCAGGTCGCCGCGCTGACCACGGCGCAGGTCGCCGTGCTGACCTCGACCCAGGTCGCCGCGCTCACCGCCGCCGAGGCCGGCGCGCTCACCACCGCGCAGGCCGCCGCGCTGGCCACCGCCGCGCTGCCCGGCCTGGGATCGGCGCTGCTCGCCGCGCTGCCCACCGCCGACATCGCCGCCTTCACCACCGCGCAGATCGCCGCGCTCACCACCGCCGCCGTCGCCGCGCTCGTCCACCGCCGAGGTCGCCGCGCTCGCCACCGGCCAGGTCGCCGCGCTGACCACCGCCCAGGTCGCCGCCCTGACCTCGACCCAGGTCGCCGCGCTCACCACCGCGCAGATCGCCGCGCTCGGCACCGCCCAGGTCAAGGTCCTCGCCACCGCCACCGTCGCCGCGCTGTCCACCGACCAGGTCGCCGCGCTGACCACGGCCCAGGTCGCCGTGCTGACCTCCGCCCAGGTCGCCGCGCTGACCGCCGCCGAGGCCGGCGCGCTCACCACCGCGCAGGCCGCCGCGCTCGCCACCGCCGGCATCGCCGGGCTGTCCTCGGCCAGCCTCGCCGCGCTGCCCACCGCCGACATCGCCGCCTTCACCACCGCGCAGATCCCGGCGCTGCCCACCGCCGCGCTCGCCGGGCTGTCCACCGCCGAGGTCGCCGCGCTCACCACCGCGCAGCTCGTCGCCCTGACCACCGCCCAGGTCGCCGCGCTCGGTCCACCCTGATCGCCGCGCTCACCACGGCGCAGATCGCCGCGCTGACCACGGCGCAGGCCAAGGCGCTCTCCACCGCGCAGGTCGCCGCGCTGTCCACCGACCAGGTCGCCGCGCTGACCACGGCGCAGGTCGCCGTGCTGAGTCCTCGGCCCAGGTCGCCGCGCTCACCACCGCCGAGGCCGGCGCGCTGACCACCGCGCAGGTCGCCGCGCTGGCCACCGCCGCGCTGCCCGGCCTGGGATCGGCGCTGCTCGCCGCGCTGCCCACCGCCGACATCGCCGCCTTCACCACCGCGCAGATCGCCGCGCTCACCACCGCCGCCGTCGCCGCGCTGTCCACCGCCGAGGTCGCCGCGCTCGCCACCGGCCAGGTCGCCGCGCTGACCACCGCCCAGGTCGCCGCCCTGACCTCGACCCAGGTCGCCGCGCTCACCACCGCGCAGATCGCCGCGCTCGGCACCGCCCAGGTCAAGGTCCTCGCCACCGCCACCGTCGCCGCGCTGTCCACCGACCAGGTCGCCGCGCTGACCACGGCCCAGGTCGCCGCGCTCACTTCGACCCAGGTCGCCGTCCTGAGTTCGACACAACTGGCGGCCTTTGGAACAGCCGCCGATGCAGCAATCACCACCGCGCAGGCAGCATCTCTCACCAGCAGCGCCGTCGCCGGGTTGGGTTCCGCCGCCTTCGGGGCATTGACCTCCGGCGCTGTTCTCGCCCTGACGACATCCGCGCTGGCGGCCCTGACGTCGGATGCGATCGGCGCCCTGACTACGGCCGAGACAGCCGCGCTTTCGACCGCGGACGTGATTGCCCTGACGACCAAACAGGTCGCTGCCCTGACCACGGATGATGTTGCAGCACTGACAACGTCGCAGATCGCGGCACTCACCACCGCACAGGTCGTGGCATTCACCACGACGCAGATCCCTGCGATTACGACAACGCAGTTAGGCGCGTTGACGACCGCACAGTTTCAGTCGCTGACAACAGCCCAGGTGAACGCCTTGACCACCGAGCAGTTTGCAGCCCTGCAATAGACGTAACAATCGACATCTCAGCAGTCGTGCGGTATCCGGAGAAAAAATCCGGATACCACTGGCGCAGCGGACAACAGCCAGTGCGTCCCTTGCAAGCGCCGATAGCCCACCGACATGATACGGCCATGCAACAAGGCTGATCGAAGTCGGGACCCAAGGTCAGGGCTTCTACGACGTTACCAGTCCGATCCGGTCCTGGCTTTCCTCACTGACGCTTGGGACCGGATTGCTGACTATCTGGTGTCAGCACACCTCTGCGTCCTTGATCGTTCCGGAAAACACCGATCCCGACGTCCGCACTTCGCCGCATCACCCCTGAAGAAACCCGCTACCGTCACGCGACTGAGGGCCCCGACGATATGCCGGCCCATATCCGGTCAGCCCTGACACAGGTAAGCCTGTCGATACCGGTGGTCGACGCAAAGCTCGCCTTAGGGACCTGGCAGGCGATTTACCTGTGCGAACACCGCAAGGCGCCCCAAACTCGACGCCTGATGCTTCATGTGATCGGAGATTGATTCAGGCACGCATCGCCGACCGGCCGAGACCACCGTATAGATCCATGACGCGATCAAACCACGACGCGACGGGATCTGCCGGATCCAGCAATTCAAAACGGCTGGCACAGCGTGGCCACATCAGCGTCCCGGCAAGAATGTGATCCGCGTAGCTGGGTGCCTCACCACCGAACCATTTCTGTCGGCGCAGAACAAGGCGCAGCGGCAACAAGACGTCCCGGAAGGCCGCGACCCGGTCCGCCCGCCCGTCTTGCACCGCCTCCAGCGTCATCCCGAAGCGTTGTTCGCGACTGGAGCGGAAGTAATCGCGATCCTTCTCATCAAGAACGCCGAGAAGATCGCGCACGATGAACGGAGCAATGGCGCCGAGGAGGACACTGTCGACCCAGGCGTTGATGAACTGGGCATGCGCCTGGCCTCCGGGACCGAATATGGACGGCGCCGGATACGTCTCCTCCAGATAGCTGGCGATCGTCCAGCTATCGAACACGACACGTTCGCCGTCCCGGATCACCGGCACCCGCGCCTGACCGGAGAACGCGATCGCTTCTCCCTCCGTAAAGCGCCACGGCACGGTTTCAACAGGGAGTCCCTTGTGCGCCAGGGCAAATCGCGTCCGCCAGCAATAGGGGCTGAAACGCAAAGCCGGGTCAGCGCCCGCGAGGTCGTAAAGGATGATGCTCATATGGCCATCATGCGAAACCGATGGGCAGCCGTCCAGCCTTCCGGCGCAAATGATCTGCGCGATTCCGGAACGGCGCGAAATGCGATAACCAGCGGACGTGCCTGCCGATCCCGTCCCCGACCGAATTCTACAACGCACCGTACGCGGCGCCGGATGGGTCATGGCCTGGCGCCTCGGCATGCGGGGCCTGGGGCTGATCAGCACCTTGATCCTTGTCCGTCTTATCGCACCGGCGGATTTCGGCATCATCGCGCTGGCAACCGGCTTCACCCAGACAATCGACGGCATGTTGAGCCTGGGCACCGAGGAGGCGGTTATCCGTGAAGCGGCACCCGGGCGCGGCTTCTACGACACGGCCTTCTCGCTGAACCTGTTGCGCGGCGGTTTCGTCACGCTCCTCGTTGCCGCCTTCGCATTCCCGGCCGCAACCTTCTTCAACGATCCGCGCCTCGGTCCCGTGCTGCTGTTCGTCGCCTGCCTCCCGCTGCTCGACGGATGCACCAATATCGGCGCTGTGGATTTCCGTCGTGACTTCGCCTTTGAGCGTGAATTCGCACTCATGGTACTGCCCAAGGCGTGCGGCATCGTGGCCGCGATCGGCACGGCATTCATGCTGCACTCCTACATCGCGATGCTGAGCGGCATGGCGGCCAATCGCTCGATGCGCGTTGTCATGTCCTATGCGATGCACCCCTACCGCCCAAGGCTGACACTTCGGGATTGGCGCGGCCTGGCCGGTTATTCCGTCTGGACGTGGCTGCTCAGCCTGGCCGTGCTTGTGCGCGATCGCTGCGACAGCCTGCTGATCGGGCGGATGATGCAGTCCTCTGCCGTCGGTTTCTACAGCGTTGGCGCCGAAATCGCGGCACTTCCCACCACAGAGCTTATCGAGCCGCTGGGGCGGGCCGCATTCTCGGGTTTCGCGGCCGGACGGCGGGAGCAAGCGGACCTCGCTGGGACGTACCTGCGTTTGATCGGCTTTACGTCCCTGCTGGTGATGCCGGCCGGCGTCGGATTGTCGCTGGTCGCCGAACCGCTGGTGGCGGTGGCGTTCGGTTCGGGGTGGGACCAGGCCGTTCCCGTGCTTCGCATCCTTGCGATCGCGTCGACCCTCCTGGTTCTCGGCCATCTCAGCCTGCATCTCTTGAGCGCGTATGCCCTTCTGGGACGATTGACCGGCATCACGCTGTTTGCCGCCGGGCTGCGCATTGCCCTGCTTGCCGCACTGATCCCGTCCTGGGGCCTGACCGGCGCGGCATACGCGGCGGCGTTGTCCATCGTCGTCGAACAGACGGCCATCATTGCTGTCGCCATGCGGCGGCTTCGGATCGGCGTCCCGCGCCTGGCGGCCTATGTCTGGCGGCCCCTGTTCGCCACCACGGTCATGACCGCCGCATTGTCCGCAACGGGTCTGGGCTGGAGCAGCGGAACGAACCTGATCGCGACAGCCGGGTTCGGAGCCGTCATCTATGGCGTCTGCCTTGGCGCCGCCTGGATCGCGTTCGGCCGGCCGCCAGGCGCCGAGGCGGACGTGCTGGCTACGGCCCGCCGCCTGCTCCGGCGGCGATCGCGGCTTCGATAACGGCGCGATCGAAGACGCCACAGGGGCTATCGGCACCCGGCAGGAAGCGCCGAAACAGCGCGAAGCGCTCCTGCGCGACGCTGTACAGCCGCCGCAATTCCGCCAGCGGATCAGGGTGATCGTCGGTCCGGATGTCGAGATCCGGATAGGGATCCCGCGAACAAACCTTCAGCGCCGCCGACTGTTTGCCGCGCTTGTCTCCGCCGGCGGCCTCCCCGGCTTCCAATGCCGTCAGCAGCCGTTCCGCCATCGATCCGCCCGCAACGGCAAACGCTTCAAGTGTCCGGGTGACGACATCCGGCCCAGCCAGCATGTTACCGGCAACCGAGACGTTGGCGGCATGCACGGCCCCGCACCAGCCGACGCAGTCAGCCCCTGTATGCACCGCAATCCGGCCAGCCGGGTCGAGTATATGAACCTGCCGGTGTTCACGGCCCGCATCCCCGGCGAGCAGCGCGGCGATGATCGCTTCGGGGTCCTCCCCGGCACGCAGCCTCGGCAGCCCGGAGATCGCATACATCGGATTAATCAGCGCCTGTGTTGCCATGGCACCGACCTGACCTTCCACATGGACGGCCAGGGCGCCGACGGCAAAGAACCGCGTGGCGACGGCGGCGCCGATCTCACCTGTAGCTGGATCGCGGGCGAGGATGGACCAGGTCATGTGCAACGCTCCGATTCTGACGACTCGCGCCTATCAGGCTATGGTCATCCGATGCAATCGTCCGGCCCGATCGAAACGGATATCGTCCTGCTGGGCGCAGGCCACGCGCATGTGGAAGTCCTGCGCCGTTTCGCCATGAAACCCGAACCCGGCGTGCGCCTGACCCTGATCAGCCGTGAGCCGCAAACGCCTTACTCCGGCATGCTGCCCGGCCTCATCCGCGGCGACTACACCTTTGACGAGGCGCATATCGATCTCGCACCCCTCGCGGCGCTGGCCCGGGCTCGCCTGATCCTTGCCGAAGCAACTTCATTCGATCCGCAGGCCCGCACCGTCACGATACCAGGGCGTCCCGACGTAGCGTTCGACATCCTGTCGATCGATATCGGCGGCCTGCCCGCCATGCCGGAACAGGAGGGGATCGGTGTGAAACCGATCGGTGGCTTCCTTGACCGGCTGGAACACCTTGAGACGGTCTGGCCGATGGCGCGCGCATTGCCGTCGTTGGCGGCGGCCCAGGCGGCGCGGAACTCGCTCTGGCTCTCGCTCGGCGGTTTGCCGGCCGTTTACGGCTGACCTTGGTCTCGGCGACGCCTGATCCCGTTCCGGCGGCGCCGGCATCCGTTCGCCGGACGGTCCGCCGGGCACTGGTTGACGCAGGGGTTGAGCTGGTGTTCGGCGTTACGGCACTATCGCTGCGCAACGGCCGCCTGAGCCTGTCCGACGGGAGTTTCATCGACGCCGATACCGCCCTCTGGGCAACCGGCGTCGTCGGGTCGCCGATGCTGGCCGCGTCCGGGGTCGCCTGTGACGAGGCGGGCTGCATCCGCGTGTCCCGCACGCTGCAAAGTGTTAGCCACGACGTCATCTTTGCCGCCGGTGACTGCGCATCGGTCGAGGGCGCACAGCGTCCGAAGGCCGGGGTCTGGGCAGTCCGAGCGGGCGCACCGCTGGCTGGGAATCTGCGACGGGCGGCTCGGCTTGAGAAATTGAAGCCGTGGACACCGCAGAAAGACGCCCTGGCAATCCTGAGCCTGGGTGACGGACGGGCAGTCGCCTGGCGCAGCGGCTTCGCGCTCTAGGGACGGCCGGTCTGGCGCGTAAAGGACCACATCGATCGGACCTGGATGCGGATGTACACAGGCATGCGCATGCCTTTGGACCCGGCCGATCCCATGCGGTGCGGCGGGTGCGGCGCAAAAGTCAGCGCCGACGTTCTGTCGGCTGCACTCGCCGCTGTTCCGCGCGATCGAGGACCGGAGCTGCTGGACGGGTTGGACGACGCCTCTGTCGTCAAACCGCCCTCTGGGAAGTTGCTGGTTCAGTCGGTCGACCATTTCCGCGCGTTTCTCGACGACCCTTATATTTTCGGCCAGATCGCCGCTGCGCATGCGCTGTCCGACATTCACGCCATGGGCGCGGAGCCCTGGACGGCCTTGGCAATTGCCTCGGTACCCTACGCGCCGTCGGCGAAGATGCGGGCCGACCTGAGCGCGATGCTGCAAGGCGCGACGGCGGTGCTGCGCGGCGATGGCTGCTCCCTGGTCGGCGGTCACAGCGCCGAAGCGGCCGAAGCGGCGCTAGGTTTCTCGGTCACAGGCCTGGTCAGTCCGGACGCGATCCTGCGCAAATCCGGCCTGCGGCCCGGCGACCGCCTCATCCTGACCAAGCCGCTCGGCACCGGCATTATCCTCGCCGCCCACATGCGTGGCGAGGCTCGGGCGCAGTGGCTGCTGGCGGCTGTCGCTTCGATGTGCACCACGAACGCGGCCGCGGCGCGGATCATCCGGGGATTTGCGCCGCGGGCGGCGACGGACGTCACCGGCTTTGGCCTGGCGGGACACTTGATGGAGATGCTTGAAGCCTCCCGCGCGGCGGCGACGCTGTGGCATGAGGCGATCCCAGCGTTGCCGGGGGCGCTGGCATTGGCCGCGCGCGGAATAGAGAGTACGCTGGCCCCGTCCAATCGGCGCTGGATTGGGCGTATGACGAATGGCGAGCTGCTGGTCGATCCCCAGACCTCCGGGGGTCTCCTGGTCGGCGTCCCGGCGGCCCGTGCCGCGCGCTGCGTCGGGGCGCTGCGGGACGCGGGTATCGAGGCGGCCGAGATCGGCGAGGTAGAGCCGATACAGGAAGGCCAGACGCCGATACGGCTGGCATAACGGGGGCGGTCTTTTGCTCGCCAGTGTTGTACACAATCTCCGAGGCGCCGGTCGCTCGGTCTGGACGAACAATTCATGGTGCTATCGAACTCGAAACCGGTTGTTCTTCGCTGCCCCGTTGCCTAACTGATGGCCGCCGATCACCCGATATGATCCATGACCGTCGAACCTCATTTCAATCCGGCTCCCGACAAACGGGACCCGCAACCTGATATCAAAAAGGAACCCATGCAGGATCAAAACCCAAACGCGGCCAATGCCACACCGCAGGATTCGCCGCAGGACGCGGCCCTCTCGCCTGAAGCGCTGATGCAGGCAGCGACCGCCCGCATCGCCGAGCTGGAGGCCGAATTGGCGGAGATGAAGGAACGCTGGATGCGGGCCGAGGCGGAGAACGCCAACGTCCGCGCCCGCGCCCGAAAGGAGGTCGACGACACGCGCCAGTACGCGGTGCAGAAATTCGCCACCGACGTCGTCGAGGCAGCCGAGAACCTGAAGCGCGGCATCGACAGCCTGCCGCCTGCCGTCGGCCGAGCAGCCGGAGATCGTCGCCAAGGTCCGCGAGGGTCTCGACGGTATCGAGCGCAGCTTTCTGCAGACGCTGGAACGCAACGGGATCAAGCACGACGATCCGTCCGGCAAGCCGTTCGACCCCAACCTGCACCAGGCGATGGCGGAGCAGGAGAGCGAAACCCATGCCCCGGGCACCGTCATGCAGGCCTGGTCCAGGCCTGGACGTTGAACGGCCGCCTGCTGCGACCGGCGATGGTCGTCGTCGCGAAGGCGCCCGCGGCGGAACTGCCGGGCGCCGAATGAGCTGACATGCCGACTAAACATGACAGATTCGGTCAGGGCAAAATTGGCGATAACCCTTGTTCCGGCTGAGCCAACCCCATACATCCACTGGCATTCACCAATAGGGACGCGCCGGTGCTTCGGGCCGCCGTCTGTCCGCTGAACGGAGCATTTCACATGAGTAAAGTGATCGGTATCGATCTCGGTACCACCAATTCCTGCGTCGCCATCCTGGAAGGCAAGGACGTCCGGGTCATCGAGAACTGCGGAGGGCGCGCGCACCACCCCCAGCATGGTCGCCTTCACGGACAGCGGGGAGCGGCTGGTCGGCCAGTCGGCGAAGCGCCAGGCGGTCACCAATCCCGTCCAACACCCTCTACGCCATCAAGCGCCTGATCGGCCGGCGCTACGACGATCCGCTCGTCGCCAAGGACAAGGGCATGGTGCCCTTCAAGATCGTCACGGGCGACAATGGCGACGCCTCGTGGAGGTGCGCGGCGAGAAATACGCGCCCAGCCAGATCAGCGCTTTCGTGCTGACGAAGATGAAGGAAACGGCGGAGGCTTATCTGGGTGAGCCGGTCAGTCAGGCCGTCATCACCGTCCCGGCCTACTTCAACGACAGCCAGCGCCAGGCCACCAAGGACGCCGGCCGCATCGCCGGCCTGGAAGTGCTGCGCATCATCAATGAGCCGACGGCGGCCGCGCTCGCTTACGGCATGGACAAGAAGTCCGCCGGCACGATCGCGGTCTATGACCTCGGCGGCGGCACCTTCGACGTCTCCGTGCTGGAAATCGGCGACGGCGTGTTCGAGGTGAAGTCGACCAACGGCGACACCTTCCTCGGCGGCGAGGATTTCGACCTGCGCGTCATCGACTATCTGGCCGATGAGTTCCGCAAGGAGCAGGGCATCGACCTGCGCAAGGACAAGCTGGCGCTGCAGCGGCTGAAGGAAGCCGCCGAGAAGGCGAAGATCGAGCTGTCGTCCTCGAAGGAGACCGAGATCAACCTGCCGTTCATCACCGCCGACGCCTCCGGGCCGAAGCATCTGGTGATGAAGCTGTCGCGCGCGAAGCTGGAATCGCTGGTCGACGACCTGATCACCAGGACGCTCGACCCGTGCAAGGCCGCGCTGAAGGACGCCGGCGTGACGGCGAGCGAGATCCAGGAAGTCATCCTGGTCGGCGGCATGACCCGCATGCCGAAGGTCATCGAGGCGGTGAAGTACTTCTTCGGCAGGGAGCCGGCCCGCAACGTGAACCCCGACGAGGTCGTGGCGATCGGCGCGGCGGTGCAGGGCGGCGTGCTGAAGGGCGACGTCAAGGACGTGCTGCTGCTGGACGTGACGCCGCTGTCGTTGGGCATCGAGACCCTGGGCGGCGTGTTCACCCGGCTGATCGAGCGCAACACGACGATCCCGACCAAGAAGAGCCAGATGTTCTCGACCGCCGACGACAACCAGCAGGCGGTGACCATCAAGGTGTTCCAGGGCGAGCGCGAGATGGCGGCCGACAACAAGCTGCTGGGCAACTTCGACCTGACCGGCATCCCGCCCGCCCCGCGCGGCGTGCCGCAGATCGAGGTGACGTTCGACATCGACGCCAACGGCATCGTCTCGGTCCAGGCCAAGGACAAGGCCACCGGCAAGGAGCAGCAGATCCGCATCCAGGCCAGCGGCGGGCTGAACGGAGGCCGACATCGAGCGCATGGTCAAGGAAGCCGAGGCCAACGCCGAAGCCGACAAGAAGCGGCGTGAGACGGTCGAGGCGCGCAACCACGCCGAAGGCCTGGTGCACCAGGTCGAGAAGAACCTGACCGAGCATGGCGACAAGGTCGGCGCCCAGGAGAAGGGTGAGGCCGAGGCGGCGATCGCGGCGGTGAAGTCGGCGATGGAAGGGACGGATGTCGAGGCGCTGAAGAGGCCACCGACCGGCTCAGCCAGGCGGCGATGAAGATCGGCGAGGCGATGTACAAGGCCGAGCAGCTCGGCGCAGACGCCGCCTCCGGGTGGCGATGCCGGTCCGCAAGGCGGCGGCGGGCCGAAGGACGACAAGGTCGTCGACGCCGAGTTCGAGGAAGTCGACGACAAGAAGAAGAAGTCGGCCTGACGGTTTGGCGCCGATGAACGACGTTATCGCGCCCGCGCTTCATCCGAAGGCGGGCGCGATGCGGTTTGTCGCTGCGCCGCGCGATCGTCCCTGTCCGAGGCGGGGCGATCGGCAGCTTTAACTGGACAGATCTCCCACTGGCCCGAGCATGACGTCGCCGGCATGGACGCGACGGCAACGACGAATCGGGATTCGCGGGGACGGCACGTTACGGCGTACAAGCGCCTGGGGACAAAGAGCTGAGATGGCAAAACAGGATTATTACGCCACCTTGGGCGTGGCGAGGGATGCGAGCGCCGACGACCTGAAGCGCGCCTATCGCAAGCTCGCGATGCAGTGCCATCCCGATCGCAATCCCGGCGACAAGCCGAGGCCGAGGCCCGATTCAAGGAATTGAACGAGGCCTACGACGTTCTGAAGGACGATCAGAAACGCGGCGCCTACGATCGTTACGGCCACGCGGCGTTCGAGCAAGGCAACGGCGGCGGCTTCTCGGCAGGGAGGCTTCGATTTTCGGCCAGCGGCGACCTGGGCGGCATCTTCGACCAGGTGTTCGGCGACATCATGGGCGGGCGCCGTGGCGGCGCACGCACCCGGACCGGCGCCGACATTCGTCAGGCGGTGGAGATCGACCTCGCGCAGGCGTTCAGCGGCACCAAGGTCAATCTGCGCGTGCCGACCCGGGTCACGTGCGAGGCGTGCGACCGGCACCGGCTCGGAGGACAAGGGACCAAGCCGGCGGAGACCTGCCCGACCTGCCAGGGCGCCGGCAAGGTCCGCCGGCAGCAGGGCTTCTTCCTGATCGAGACGGACCTGCCCGACCTGCAACGGCGCCGGCAAGACGATCCGCAATCCGTGCCGGATCTGCCGCGGCGCCGGCACCGTCCAGCGCGAGCGCAGCGTTGCAGGTGGCGATCCCGGCCGGCGTCGAGGACGGCACCCGCATCCGCCTGTCCGGCGAGGGCGAGGCCGGCGGTCAGGGCGCCCAGAACGGCGATCTCTATGTGCATGTCGCGGTCCGGCCGCATCAGTTCTTCCAGCGCGAGCAGGCCAATATCCTGATGCGCGTGCCGCTGCGGATGACCCAGGCGGCGCTTGGCGGCGACATCGAGGTGCCGGTCATCGACGGCACCAAGGCGAAGGTGAAAATCCCGCCCGGCACCCAGACCGGCGATAAGTTCCGTCTGCGCGGCAAGGGGTTCTCGGTCCTGCGCAGCGCCGCAGCGCGGCGACATGTTCATCCAGGTCGCGGTCGAGACGCCGCAACACCTCAGTCCGCGGCAGCGGGAGTTGCTGGAGGAGTTCGAGGCCGAGGCCGGCAAGAACACCAAGGACAGCCCCGACCATGAGGGGTTCTTCGCCAAGGTGCGGAGTTCTTCGAGGGCGGGCGGGGTTAGGGCGCGATCGCCCGGGAAATTCCGGGCGCGGCACCGTCCGAGGGCGGCCCCAAGGGACATGGCCGGGGGGAGGGCATGAGATGACCACACGCATCGGAATCGCCGGCGTGACCGGCCGGATGGGGCATCTGCTGGTCGAGGAGGTGCGCGCCGCCGAGGCAACGCTATCGGGCGGGGCCGGACGGGCGGGGTCCGCCGCCAAGGCACCGGACGGGGTGAACATGGCAGCCGATTGCGCCTCCCTTGCTGCCCAGTCCGACGTGATCATCGACTTCACCAATGCGGCGACGGCACAGGCCACGGCCGCGGCGATGGCGGCGTCCGGCAAGGCCTGGGTGCTGGGGACCTCGGGTCTTTTCGGCGGCCGATGAAAGCGCGGTGGAGGCCTCGGCCGCGCGCATTCCGGTCGTCTACGCATCCAATTTCTCCGCCGGCGTGAACCTGGTCCTGGCGCTGGCCGAACGCATGGGTGCGGCGCTGCCGGCCGAGGCGTACGACGCCGAGATCATGGAGATGCACCATCGCCAGAAGGTCGACGCGCCGTCCGGCACCGCCATCGGCATGGGCCGCGCCGTCGCAGCGGGCCGCGGCGTCGCGTTCGACGCGGTGATGGAAAGCGGCCGCCATGGCCACACCGGTGCGCGCAAGACCGGCGCCATCGGTTTCGCGGCCTTGCGCGGCGGTCAGGTCGTCGGCGAGCACACGCTGATCTTCGCCAGCGCCACGGAGCATATCGCGCTCACCCATCGGGGTCATTCGACAGGCGGACGTATGCGACCGGCGCGGTCCGGGCCGCACTGTGGGCCGTCGGCAAGCCACCGAGGCTCTATTCAATGATGGACGTCCTTGGTATGGGGTGTAATGTAGTAGTCCCCGCATGCAGATATACCTTGGACCGGATCGATAGCAGTATCGGCCAAACACCGCCAACTTTGGCACCCTGCCAGCCAGCCGCTTTTTCGGGCTTTGACTGCCGGAACGGACGCATCCCACTGCCACGAGAGAGACACTCCCTCATGCGGGACACGGGCGAGTATCTGTTTACCTCGGAATCGGTTTCCGAGGGCCATCCCGACAAGGTCGCCGACCGGCTCAGCGACACCGTGCTCGACGCGTTCCTCGCCGCCGATCCCTATTCCCGGGGCGCCTGCGAAACGCTGGTCACCACCAACCGCGTCGTGCTCGCCGGCGAAACCCGCGGGCCGGAACGGTCACGCCGGAACTGCTGACCCATCTGACGCGCATGGCGATCCGCGACATCGGCTACGAGCAGGATGGCTTCCACTGGCAGAACGCCGACGTCGCCGTCCATCTGCACTCGCAGTCCTCCGACATCGCCCAGGGCGTCGACAGCGCCGGCAACAAGGATGAGGGCGCCGGCGATCAGGGCATCATGTTCGGCTACGCCTGCCGCGAGACCGAGACGCTGATGCCGGCGCCGCTTTATTACGCGCACGAAATCCTGCGCACATCCGCGACCTGCGGAAGGCCGGCGACCGCTCGCGTGCAAGGGCCTGCTGCCGGACGCCAAGAGCCAGGTCACGCTGCGCTATGTCGACGGCAAGCCGGTCGGCGCCACCTCGGTCGTGGTGTCGACCCAGCACGAGGACGGCCTGGAGCAGGCCGAGATCAAGCGCCTGCTCTGGCCGCTGGTGGAGTCCATGCTGCCCAAGGGCTGGATGTGCCCCGAGGACGGAGTTCCATGTGAACCCGACCGGCAAGTTCGTCATCGGCGGCCCGGATGGCGATTGCGGCCTGACCGGGCGCAAGATCATCGTCGATACCTACGGCGGCGCGTCCCCGCATGGCGGCGGCGCGTTCAGCGGCAAGGATCCGACCAAGGTCGATCGCTCGGCCGCCTATGCCTGCCGCTATCTGGCGAAGAACGTCGTGGCCGCCGGGCTGGCGGATCGCTGCACGCTGCAGATCAGCTACGCGATCGGCGTCTCGCACCCGCTGTCGGTCTATGTCGACCTGCACGGCACCGGCAAGGACGTGGACGAAATGCGGCTGGAGAAGACGTTGCGGGACCTGATGAACCTGTCGCCCGCGCGGCATTCGCGAGCATCTGCATCTGAACCGGCCGATCTACGTGCCGACCTCGGCCTATGGCCATTTCGGCCGCGAGCCGGATGAGGCGAAGGGCACCTTCACGTGGGAAAAGACCGATCTGGTGCCGGCGCTGAAGGCGGCCTTGGGGCGGTAAAGCCGCCGCCGGACCGGCTGTACGGCCGCAGCCGCGGCCACAAACTGCGGCCGCGACAGGAAGTCCTGCTCGACGCGACGCTGCCCCGGCTGCGCCGCTGTCGGCTGACCGCGATCCGCGCGCTGCCGCCCGCGGCGCTGTGGCTGGAGGTCGGCTTCGGCGGCGGCGAGCATGCGTTGGCGCAGATCGCGCGCCCATCCCGACGCGACGCTGATCGCCTGCGAGGTGTTCGAGAACGGCATTTGCTCGCTGCTGTCCGCCCTGGTGCCGGAGGGGCAGGAGGCCACGCGCCGTTGCCGGCGAACCTGCGCCTGTGGCCGGACGACGCGCGGCTGCTGCTGCGCGCGCTGCCGGATGCCTGCCTCGACCGCCTGTTTCTGCTGTTTCCCGATCCCTGGCCGAAGGCTCGCCACGCCAAGCGGCGCTTCGTGCATCCGGCGATGCTGCCGTTGCTGGCGCGGGTGCTGAAGCCCGGCGGCGAGTGGCGGGTGGCCAGCGACGATCCGACGTATCAGGCCTGGGTGCGCACGTGATGGCAGCGCAGACCCTGTTCGACGGCGCCGCCGGCGGCAGACCAGCCGGCCGGACGGCTGGCCCCCGACACGCTACGAGGCCAAGGCGCTGCAGGCCGGCCGTCATCCGCTGTACTGGGACGTCATCCGCACGGCGGTGACGAGGGGTCAAGGTCGCCGTTGGTATAGCTGACTGCCGGCACTTGATCGCCTCGGGCGAATGGCCAAGAGGCGCTTGTTTCTATCCACGGTGGCCTTGACGCGGACATGGTGGCTATACCCCCGCCTCACGGTCGGGGTCGTAGCTCAGTTGGTAGAGCGCCTGAATGGCATTCAGGAGGTCAGGGGTTCGATCCCCCTCGGCTCCACCACGCCCAGAGCAGGATGACATCGCTTTCGCTCAGCCATCCCGCTCTAGCCCATCTTATTCGCCGCATAGCAGGGATTCGCTGGCGGGCATGGTACAACCGTCTGGAATTGCGTAGAGATTGGGTTCTGACGCCACTCTCGACGCCCGGACAGAATCCGCCATGCCCACCGACGCCGACGATACGCTTCTCCCGTTCTCTCTGCCAAGTATCGGCAAGAAGAAGGTCACCGCAGCTTTCGATGCCGGTCAGATCAGTTCCGACGGCGGCGTCCTGCTGCTGGCCGGTGCCGACAAACGCCTTGGCCTGATCGATGCCCTGGCCGCGCTCATCCCGGACCACCGCGATCCGGCCCTGATCACCCACACCCTGTCCGATATCCTGCGCGCACGCATCTTCGCCATCGCCTGTGGTTACCCCGATGCCGATGATCTGGACGATCTGCGCAAGGACGCCGCGTTCAAGCTGGCCTGTGGGCGGCTGCCGGAGAGCGGCGATGATCTCGCCTCGCAGCCGACGATGTCGCGCTGGGAGAATGCACCCGACCTGCGCACTTTGATCCGTCTGTCCCGCGGCATGGTGGATTTATGGTGCAAGAGCTACCGCCGTCCACCCAAAGCCATCACCCTTGATATCGACGACACGCCCGATATCGTGCACGGCCATCAGCAGTTGTCGCTGTTCAATGCGTACTACGATGAACGCTGCTTCATGCCGGTGCATGTCTACGACACCGACAGCGGCCACTGCGTGCTGACCATTCTGCGCCCCGGCAAGACGCCGGGCGGCACCGAGGTGCGCTCCCATTTGCGCCGTCTGGTTCGGCGGATCCGGCTGCACTGGCCGAACACGGTCATCACCATACGCGGCGACAGCCACTATGGCCGATGGGAAGCGATGGAATGGTGCGAACAGAACGGGGTCCAATACGTCTTCGGCCTGGCCGGGAACAAGGCTCTGGACGCCTTGGTCCAGGCCAAAACCCGGGCCGTCGACGCGCGTTGGGCGGGTGCCTCGGAATTGACCGTGCTGCGCGACTATACCGAGACGCTCTACGCCGCCGAAACCTGGAAGTCCCGCCGCCGTGTCGTGGCGCGGATCGAGGCGACCTATCAGGGCCTCGATACCCGTTTTGTTGTCACCAATATCAGCCACTGCGGCGCGCAATGGCTGTATGACAGCCTCTACTGCGCGCGCGGTCAGGCGGAGAACCTGATCAAGCGGCACAAAAGCCAACTGGCCTCCGACCGCACCAGTTGCCGCTCGCCACTGGCCAACCAGATGCGCCTGACCCTGCACACCGCCGCCTATTGGTTGATGCGCACGCTGCGCGACGTCATTCCCCGGCCGCAGGCGTTGGCCAGCGGCGAGTTCTCCACCATCCGGCTGCGGCTGCTGAAGATCGCAGTGCGGATCAAGGAAACCGCGACCCGGATCAGACTGGCGTTCGCTGCCAACTGCCCGGATGCGGCGCTGTTCCGCGGGCTGGTTGGCACGCTCATCCTGCGCCCGACATGACCGGCGGGGCGATTGCCCCCGCCGAACCCGCTCCGATCAACCCCTCACGCCTGCCAGATAAGGTCTGACACTGAAGCCAAAGCCGACGCGGCGAAGCTATGCCATTATTGTTACATAGTCGTTATGGAACGGCATTCCACTGGGTTTCTTGAATAAG
>CAVYTN010000027.1:0-48726 GCA_963771475.1 uncultured Alphaproteobacteria bacterium
GACCGAGCGAAGCGGCGCAGGCCGGCCATCTGCTGCTGCACCCAGGTGCCGGTCGCCAGTGCCTCGTCGCCCGTCGGATCGCCGGTGGGCACATAGTCGCGCGAGAAATCCGCCGTGCCGAACAGCATGTCCCACCACGGCAGCACCGCGCCGTAGTTGCAGCTCCGCTGGCCCGCCGCCAGCAGCCCGTGATGCGCGCGATGGAACCGCGGCGAGATCAGCAACCGCTCGCCCAGCCAGCCGAACGACACGCCGCGCGTTGGCGTGCGACAGGCTCTCGAGGAACCGCAGCACCAGCACCAGCAGCGGGAACTGCAGCGGCGGCACGCCGATCGCCAGCGCGATCACGCCGAACCACACGCGCGCGATCAGATCGTCCAGCACGTGGTTGCGGTCGTCCGACCAGAACGTCATCTGCCGCTGCGCGTGGTGCAGCGAATGCAGCGCCCACCACCAGCGGAACTGGTGCGACAGCCGGTGCCGCCAGTAGTCGGCGCAGTCCAGGATGATCGCGTAGAGCACGAACGTCAGCACCGGCTGGCCGAGCAGGAACGGGAACACGCGCTCCAGCGTCGGCGGCACCCAGCCGTGATCGGCGAGCCAACCCGTTCAGCGCGACCTGCGCGCGGTAGAACAGCACGAAGGTGAACAGCGGCAGGATGCCGACACGCGAGAGCACGCGTGTAGAGCACGTCCACCGTGACGGCGCGCGCGTCCGGCCAGCGCTCGACCGGACGCCAGCGCTCCAGCGGCACGCAGACCGCGAAGGTGATCGCGACCTGGCAGGCGCCATACACCGCGAACAGCGCCCAGCCGTACGACACGTCCTCCCATTGCATCAGGCCGAGCGCGTACAGCAGCGGGATCAGCAGATGCTCCTGCAGCCAGCCGGCGGCGAGATCGAACGGGTCGCCCATCAGCGGCTGCGACACCGCCGACGCGGCGACGGCGCCTTCGGGTTGAGGAACATCCCGTGCGGCGAGCGGCCGACGTCGATCGTCTGATAGTCGCCGGTCTCCGGATCGAGCACCGCGACCTTCTCGGCCCAGCGGCGGGTGATCCACAGGTTGCCGTCCGGCGCGAAGTCGATGTCGTCCGGGCCGCCGGGGATGCGTAGCTGCGGATCAGCTTCAGCGTCGCCGCATCCAGCGACGTCGTGGTGCCGCCGACGCGGTTGTTCACCCAGATGATCTTGCGGTCCGGCGACAGGAACAGATTGTGCGCGCCCTTGCCGGTCTCGATCTGGTCCACCACGTGGCCGTCCGCCGGATCGACGATCGCGACGTAGTCGGTGCCCATGTCGGCGACCAGCACCTTGCCGTTCAGCCACAGCACGCCGGCCGGGGTCTTGCCGACCGGCTCGGTCCACAGGACGCCATCTTGTGCAGGTCGATCGCCACCAGCTTGTCGCTGCCCTGCAGGCTGACGAACACCGTCGACGAATCCGGCGAAAAGTCGAGATGACTCGGCGTCGACGCGACCGGGAAGCGCTTCAGCAACTTCATGCTGGCGGCGTCGTAGACATCGACCTGGTTGCGCGCCAGCCCGTTCACCACCAGGAACTTGCCGTTCGGGCTGAAGCCGAGCTGATACGGATCCGCCACCGGCATGCCGCTTCTGCAACGCGCGCCGGTCGCGGGGTCGAGGAACAGCATCTCGTTGCCGACGGTGTCGCCGACCAGCAGGCTTTTGCCGTCGGGGCTGAGCACCAGATGGTGCGGCTCGCGCAGCACGGGAATGCGCCGGAGCTCCTTCTGCGTCGACATGTCGACCAGGCTGATCGATGCGCCGCCGGAATTGACCACGAAGGCGAGGCCGGCCGCATGCGCGGCAGCAGACTGCAGGCACCAGGCCAAGGCGCAGACGCAAGAATGTGAAGACGGGACAGGCGCGCATGGCCGGGACACTCCGGCTGAAACAGCGGCCCTGCCTACGCCACCGCGCGGCGAGTTCGGGCAAGGGTACACGGTGCGAACACCGCCGTCGCGAACGCGAAGAACACGCAAGCGGTGGTCGAGATCAGCACGTTGTCGGTGGAGGCGTGCGCCGCGAAGGCGACGAACACCAGCCGCATGATCACCTGTCCGCCCGCAGGATACGGCTGTGCCACGGATCGACCCAGCGGCAGAACAGCACGATCAGCAGCGCCCGTCCGATCTGGCCGCCCTCCACCTGCATGCGGAGGTATTCGTTGTGCGCGGCCCAGGTCTGCATCAGGCGGGCAATCGGCCGCTGTCCGGCGGGATGATCGCGTTGCCGGCGCCGATCCCCCAGCCGAACCAGGGTGATTGGGCTGCGGCCTCCTCGAACGGCGGCCAGAGCAGTTCGCGCCCGCTGAGATTGTCGGCCTCGGTTGACCAGCACGTTGAACAGCCGCACCGGCAGTTCGCCGCGAGCAGCACCAGGACCGGCACCAGGCAGGCGCCCAGCAGCAGCAGCAGAAGCCGGCGCGGGGCGGGAAGGCGGCCGAGGGGAGGACCAGCGTCAGGCCGGTGACGCCTACGGCGTAGGCGAGGGGCGCGCGCGCGCCGGTCAGCACCAGGATCAGGAAGTTCACCGCCAGCAGCGCGACGTCCACCGCGCCGCCCGTCGCGATAGAGCTCGATCAGGCAGGCATAGATCGCCGGCAGGCAGACACCGGCGAGGAAGGCCGGGTGGCCCAGCCCGGCCAGCCGCTCGCCGCCGCTGTCGACGAACAGCGGGCGCAGGTCCAGGAGTGCCAGCGGCACGCGGCAGCACGGCCATCAGCGGGCACCATCGGTGGCGCGGATGATCGCGTCTGGCCCAGTCGGCGGCAGGCGGCAGAAGCGAAGGCGAACGGCGCCACCGATCCAGCAGCGAGCGCAGGCTGTCGGTCGGCCGTCAGGTCCGGGTGCAGCCCGTGCGCCCAGCCGACGACCAACATCGCCGCAAAGGCCCAGGCTGGGTTGAGCAGATCGACGCCGGCGCCGTAGCGCAAGGCACAGACCGCGGCGAGCACGATCTCGGCGCCCTTCACCGCGGCGATGGTGGTCTGGAGCATCGACGGCCGACCAGGTCGTCCAGCGTCATCTCCAGGGTCATGGCCCGGCGATCAGCCAGCGCTGACGCAGAAAGCCGTCGGATGAGCAGGGCGAGCAACGCCACCCCGGCCGCCATCGATGCCGCGAGACATGCGCCAAACATCGCCGGCAGCCACAGCCCGCAGGCCAGCGCACCCACAAGCAGCGCGACCGTGGCGTTGCAGCAGGAGGGTTTCCCGGCTTGCTGTCGGCGCATCACACCGCGGTATGCCGGAAAAACCTGAACGAAAGGTTGCGCCCGGTCGGGCCGGCTTATCCTGTCGGAAACACAAAGGGGGGAAACGGCATGAGCGAACTGCGCGTCGTGGCGACCGGCCTGCGCTTTCCGGAAGGGCCGGTCGCCATGCCGGACGGCTCGATCGTGCTGGTCGAGATCGAGCGTCAGACGGTCACCCGCGTATTGCCGGACGGGCGTGCAGGTGATCGCCCAGACCGGCGGCGGCCCGAACGGCCTCGCGGTCGGACCGGACGGCGCGTTCTACGTCTGCAACAACGGCGGGTTCCCGTGGCGGCTGGAGATGAACCTGCTCCGTCCCGCAGGGCCTCGTCCGACTATGCCAGCGGCAGCATCCAGCGGGTCGATCCGGCCACCGGCGCGGTGACGGTGCTGTATGACCACTGCGGGCCGCACAAGCTGCTCGGGCCGAACGACATCGTGTTCGACGGGCATGGCGGGTTCTACTTCACCGATCTCGGCAAGACGCGGGCCCGCGATCGCGAATGGGGCGGGTCTACTACGCCCTGGCGGACGGATCGAAGATCATCGAGGTCGTGCATCCGATGCTGACGCCGAACGGCATCGGCCTGTCGCCGGACGGACGCACACTCTACGTCGCCGAGACCGAGACCGGCCGGCTTTGGGCGTGCGACATCATCGCGCCTGGCGTGTTGGCGAAGGCGCTGCCCGTCACCGCATGGCGGCCGGCTGATGGTTGGCCTGGGCGGTTTCCAGCGCTTCGACAGTCTGGCGGTGGATGCGGCGGGCAATATCTGCGTCGCAACCCTTGTCACTGGCTCCATCAGCGTCGTGGCGCCCGAGGGCGGCTGGTCCGGCAGGTGCCGATGCCTGACCTGTTCACCACGAATATCTGCTTCGGCGGACCGGATCTGCGCACCGCGTACATCACGCTGTCGGGCACCGGACAGCTGGTGGCGATGCCATGGGACGGCCCCGGGCTGCGACTGGCGCACGAAGCGTAGTCCCGCGTCGGGCGTTAGGCCGTATCGTCGAGGAACGGCAGCCAGGAAACGCTCCGGCGCCTGGCGTTGGGAGACGTGCGCCAGCCTGTCTGCTGCGCGACACTGTCCATAGGTTTTGCAGCCGTTTGTTGATGTTCAAACAGAGGGGGCGGAGGCGTGCTCGCGCCAATCTTCATTGCTCGCAGTACCTCTTTCCTGCACCTTCCCGCTCGGACGGCCTGGATGGACTAACCACGGGCGGACCAACTGCCCGGGCAGCACCGAGCGTTGAACCAGATGCATCCGTGGCCACCCAACAAAGGGAGGCTCAATGATGTCCAATGCTTCTACTGGATCTAATGCGATTTCCGGTATCAGCGGCCTGTCTGAGGCCGAACATGACAGGCATCTCCGGCGAGCGCTGATTGCCAGCACGGTGGGAACCACGATCGAGTGGTACGACTTCCTGCTGTATGGCACGGTGACCGGTCTGGTGTTCGGAAAACTCTTCTTTCCGGAATCAACGCCGCTGATTGGTGTGCTGCAAGCTTTCGGCGTCTTTTTTATCGGATTTATCGGCCGTCCGATCGGCGCGGCGATCTTCGGGCATTTTGGCGACCGCATTGGTCGCAAGGCGACGCTGATCACCACGTTGCTGGTGACCGGAATTGCGACAACCTTGGTCGGCCTGGTGCCGACCTACGAAAGCATCGGCGTCTGGGGTGCCGTGCTGCTCACCGTCATCCGCTTGGTCCAGGGGATCGGCGTGGGTGGCGAATGGGGCGGCTCCGTCCTGCTTGCGATGGAATGGAGCCGGAAGAACAACGATCGCGGCTACATTGCCTCCTGGCCCCAATTTGGCGCACCGATGGGTTTGTTTCTGGCGAACGGTGCGGTGTTATTATTCAGTTGGCTGTCGGGCGATCAATTCCTTGTCTGGGGCTGGAGGATTCCGTTCCTGATCAGCATCGTCATGGTCGGCGTCGGCCTGTGGATCAGGCTTGGGATTCTGGAAACGCCAGTGTTCCAGAAGATCATCGACGAGCAGCGGATAGAGCGGGTACCGGTTATGGAGGTTCTGAAGCGCCAGCCAAGAGAGGTGCTGTTGACTGCGCTGCTGCGGCTGCCCGAACAGGCGCCTGGCTATATCTTCGGGACGTTCATCTTTACTTACGGCACGACGATACTTGGGATGACGCGCGACTTCCTGCTTTTCGGCGTGCTTGCGCAGACCGTTCTTGGGTTTATGTGGGTGACGGTTGCCGGAAGACTGTCGGACCGTATCGGCCGCAAAAAGATGTTCATGATCGGCTGCGTGATCATGGGGATTTTCGGCTTCATCTACTACGCGCTGCTGGATACGATGAACCCGACGGTGATCTTCGTGATGGTCGCCGTCTCCTTCCTGCCCGTGATGAACCTGTACGGGCCCGAGGCGGCGTTGATCGCTGAAGCCTACTCGCCCCGGCTTCGTTACAGCGGGGCTTCGCTCGGGTACCAGCTTGCTTCCATCATCGCGGGCGGTCCGGCGCCGTTCATCGCGACATGGCTCGTCGCCACATACCACTCCAGCTTGCCGGTGGCGATCTATATCATGATCGTTTCGATCATCGGGTTTGTCGCGACCGCCTTGCTGCGAGACTACACGAACAAAGACATTTCCGCTGAATACGAAAATGTCTGAGGTGGCGACCGCCTGGATTTGAGCGTCACGACCCGAGGCAGAGGAGGGTGGGGGCGGAGCGAACCGCCCCCGCCGCCTGGAGCAGGATGACATCGCTTTCGCTCACTCATCCTGCTCCAGGTGTTTGTTTGATCGCGTGATTCAGACCTCCGGCGATTGCGCCTCCGGTCATCACGCTCTTTGTTCGATCGCGTGATTCAGACCTCCGGCGCTTCCGCCTCCGGTCATCACGCTCTTTGTTTGATCGCGTGATTCAGACCTCCGGCGCTTCCGCCTCCGGTCATCACGCTTTTTGTTTGATCGCGTGATTCAGACCTCCGGCGATTGCGCCTTCGGTCATCACGCTTTAACCGCCCATCGTGACCGGACGCAGCCCGTCCGCAATCGTCAGCACGCCGCCGGTATTCGCGCGGATTTCCTCCACGGTCAGGCCAGGCGCGATTTCGCGCATCAGGAAACCGTCCCCGGTTGGCTGGAACAGACCGTAATTCGTCATGACCAGTGTCACCACACCGCGGGCGGTGACCGGCAGGTCGCACGCCGTCACCAGCCGGGGGCTGCCGTCGCGCGTCACGTGCTCCAGGATGATGAACACCCGCTTGGCACAGGCCGCGAGATCCATGGCACCGCCGATTCCGCCGCCTTTCTGGCCCTTCAGCTTCCAGTTGGCAAAATCCCCGGTCATCGCCACCTGGTAGGCGCCCATGACGGTCGCATCGATATGGCCGCCGCGGATCACCCCGAAGCTGTCGGCGTGATGCACCACAGCCGCCCCCGGCTTCAGCGTCACATTCTGGCCGCCGGCATTCACCAGGTTGAGGTCTTCCTCCCCAGCCGGTGCAACCGGGCCGTAGCCGATCACGCCGTTCTCGGAATGGTAGGTGATGTCGCGGTCGCCGATATCGGTGTTGGAGCACATGGTCGGGATGCCGACGCCCAGATTGACGATCCAGCCGTCCTGGAATTCCCATGCCACGCGGTCCGCCATTTGCTGGCGGGTCAGTCCTTTCGTCTCGCTCATCGCTTGGTGGTCTCCCCTCTGGCGAGCCGTTTGGCGGGCCAGATACCCTCCGGCGCCGGCGGTATCTGCACCAGCCGATGCACGTAGATACCGGGCGTATGGACATCATCCGGATCGATGGTGCCGGCCGGCACGATGGGCTCGTCGATCTCCGCAATCGTCACGCGTGGCAGCGGTGGCCATTACCGGATTGAAGTTTCGCTGCGAACGATGGAATCGCAGGTTGCCGGACGCTGTCGGCGGTGCGGGCACGGATGAAGGCGTAGTCGAGCTTCAGCGCGTATTCCAGCAGATACTCGCGGCCATTGATGACGCGGGTCTCGCGCCCCGCGGCCAGTTCGGTGCCGACTGCGGTCGGCGTGTAGAAGGCCGGGATGCCGGCGCCGGCGGCGCGCATCCGTTCGGCCAGCGTGCCCTGCGGCACCAGTTCGGCGTCGACCTCGCCGCTTTCGTAGTATTTGGTGAACGGCAGCACATCGGTCGGACGCGTGGCGGCGGTGAAGGCGCAGATCACCTTGGCGACCTGGCCGTTCTCCACCAGCATGCCGATATCGGGCATCCGCGGTTGCTGAGCGCCGCCGGTCGTGTTGGCGACCAGCGTCAGGCGCTTCGCACCCTGCTCCTGCAATGCCTTGATCAGGTTGAACGGCGTGCCGGGCATGGCGAAACCGCCGAAGCCGATCACGCTGCCGTCCGGAATATCCGCCACGGCGTCGGCGAAACTGCCGAACTGCTTGGTCTTTTGACTCATGCGTTTCCCCGCGTTTCGGCGGGGATGAACGGTCAGGTGGCGTCCGTGTCAAGGCTGACCTGCACCCCGGCACCACTTGGGTTCGGAAGAGGACTCCCGTCTCGCCCGGGGTTTGCCTGATCAACGGTCATCATGACGCAGACGGCAATCGCCGGCCCTGTCTTTCGGCCGCCGCACGCTCTCGGATGTCTGGATCAGGATGACAGGTCCAGCGTAGCGTGTGCTTGCCATGACCGACACCCCCATCCTGACCTGCCGCCCGATCGGCACGCTGCATACGCCCTGGAAAACACCGAGGGATTGTCCGCGCAACGGACGTCAACCCGACCCGCCGCCGGTTTGTTCGGTGCGGCTCTCTCCCGATCTGGTGCCAGGCCTGACGAGTGTCTGGAGGGATTCTCGCACCTCATCCTGCTCTATTGGATGGACCGGGCGACGCAGCCGTTGCTGACGTTCACGCCGCCCTTCGACAATGAGGTGCGGGGGATTTTCGCGACACGCGCGCCATTCCGTCCCAACCCGATCGGCTTGTCGGTCGTCGCGTTCGACGGCTTCATCGCCCCGGATACGCTGGCCGTCCGCTACCTCGATTGCGTCGACGGCACGCCGCTTCTGGATATCAAGCCCTATCTGCCCAGCACGGACAGCGAACCGGCCGCCCGCACCGGGTGGCTTGATCCGCACGTGACGCGGAACCGCAATACCGGCCCCTGAGGGCAGACGGTCGTATAAGCGGCTGACGGCGTCGCCTGGAGCAGGATGACATCGCTTTCGCTCAGCCATCCTGCTCCAGGTGTTTGTTTGAACGCGTGATTCAGACCTGCGACGATTCTGCCTTCGGTCATCACGCTCTTTGTTTGATCGTGATAATTCAGACCTCCGGCGATTCCGCCTCCGGTCATCACGCTCTACTGCGGCCGCAACCGCTCCACCGCCTGGCGAACCAACGGGTCCAGATGCAGCGTTTGCGTCGTCAAGATGCGCGACGATCGTCCGCCGCATGCGCGGGTCCCAGAACCGCCTGATATGGTCGGCTATGCCGTCGACGGCCTTGTTCCCCGTCTGGCGGCCCATGGCGGTCTGGGCGGCAAAGAATTGGCCGATCTGATTGGCCATATACGCAAGTTTCTCAGGCGACATGTCGTTCGGTCCGACTGATCATCTCCTGCGGGACGATCCGTTGCGCGTGCGTGAAGACCTCGAACCCGTCGGAACGTGCGATGCCGATCAGCGTGATGCCGGCTGCGTCCGCGGTACGGATCGCCAGGGCCGTCGGGGCCGAGACGGCAACGACGACCGATGCGCCGAGGGTCGCGGCCTTCTGCACCATCTCGACCGAGATGCGGCTGGACAGCAGCACCGCACCCTCATGCACCGCGGCATCGCTGCGGGCCAAGGCGCCGGCGAGCTTATCGAGCGCATTGTGACGCCCGACATCCTCGCGAAGCGCGACCAATCCCCGTGCCGGGGTCCAGAATGCCGCGGCATGAACCGCCCGCGTGGCCGCATTCAGCGTCTGGCCGGGCATCATCGCATGCATCGCGGCCTGGATCATCTCGGACGTCAGTTCGGGGCCTGCCGGCACGGTCGGGACAGGACGGATGGCAGCGTCCAGGCTGTCGAGCCCGCACAACCCGCATCCGCTGGGCCCGGCCAAGCGCCGCTGCCGGCGTGTCAGCGCGTCCAGCCGATCGGCGGCCAGGTCCATCCGCAGCTCGATCCCGGCCGGCACCTGACGACCTCCAGCGCCAGGATATCGCCGGGCCGGTCGATGATGCCCTCGGACAGGCTGAAGCCGTAGGCGAAGTCCTCAAGATCCGCCGGCGTCGCCAGCATCACCGCATGGGTCGCCCGGTTGTAGGTGAGGGCGATCGCGGTTTCCTCGGCCACCAGCCGCGTCCCCTCGATCGAGGCATTGCCGCGCCAGGCTGTCCGCGTGACGGCGACGGCTGCATCAGTCACCGGCGATCGTCTCCGGCTCCGCGATCCGCCGGCTCTGCGTGGCGAGCGCGTTATACTGGACCTGCCAGTCGCTGGGGCCGTTCGAGGCCGATACCTGCACCGCGGTGACCTTGTATTCCGGGCAGTTCGTCGCCCAGTCCGAATAGTCGGTCGTCACCACGTTGGCCTGCGTCACCGGGTGGTGGAAGGTCGTGTAGACGACGCCGGGCGCGACGCGGTCGGTGATCGTGTGCCCGCAGTGTCGTCTCCCCTGTGCGGCTGCGCAGGCGCACCCAGTCGCCATCGCGAAGCCCGCGCTCCTGCGCGTCGTGCGGGTGGATTTCCAGGACGTCTTCCTGGTGCCAGACGACGTTGGCCGTGCGGCGGGTCTGCGCGCCGACATTGTATTGGCGACAGGATCCGGCCGGTGGTCAGCAGCAGCGGGAACCGAGGCCCGGTCTTTTCATCCGTCGGCACATATTCGGTGATGACGAACCGGCCCTTGCCGCGAACGAAGCCGTTGACGTGCATGATCGGCGTGCCCTCGGGCGCCGCGGCGTTGCAAGGCCACTGCACCGATCCTTCGTCCAGCTTTTCGTAGGTCACGCCGCCGAACGTCGGCGTCGTGCGGGCGATCTCCGCCATGATCTCCGACGGATGGGAGTAGTGCATCGGATAGCCCATTGCGTTGGCGATCGCCTGGGTCACTTCCCAGTCCGCCATGCCGGTGCGCGGTGCCATGACTTTGCGCACGCGGTTGATCCGGCGTTCGGCGTTGACGAACGTACCGTCCTTTTCCAGGAACGTGGCACCTGGCAGGAACACATGCGCATAATTGGCGGTTTCGTTCAGGAACAGGTCGTGCACCACGACGCACTCCATCGCGGCGAGGCCGGCGGTGACGTGCTGCGTGTCGGGATCGGACTGCGCGATGTCCTCGCCCTGGATGTAGATCCCGCGGAATGATCCATCGACTGCGGCATCCAGCATGTTGGGGATGCGAAGGCCCGGTTCGGGCTCGAGCGTAACGCCCCATTCCTGCTCAAAGATCGCCCGCACGCCGGCATCGGCGATATGACGATAGCCGGGCAATTCGTGCGGGAAGCTGCCCATGTCGCAGCTTCCCTGCACATTGTTCTGCCCACGCAGCGGATTCACGCCGACGCCCGGACGGCCGATATTGCCCGTCGCCATCGCCAGGTTGGCGATCGCCATGACCGTCGTGCTGCCCTGGCTGTGTTCGGTGACACCGAGCCCGTAATAGATCGCGCCGTTGCCGCCGGTTGCGAAAAGCCGAGCGGCGCCGCGGATCAGGTCGGCGGGAACGCGCGTCGAGGCTTCAAGTGCCTCGGGGCTGTTGCGCGGTTCGGCGACGAAGGCAGCCCAGTCGGCGAAGGCCTCTGGATCGCAGCGCTCCCGCACGAAGCTCTCGGCGACCAGGCCTTCCGTGACGATGACGTGGGCCATGGCCGTCAGCACCGCGACATTCGTGCCGGGTTGCAGCGGCAGGTGATACGATGCCTCGACATGCGGCGTGCGCACGAGGTCGATGCGCCGCGGATCGATGACGATCAGCTTCGCCCCCTCGCGCAGCCGCCGCTTCAGGCGGGAGGCAAAGACCGGGTGTCCGTCCGTCGGATTGGCACCGATCACCATGATGACGTCGGCCTGCTCGACGCTGTCGAAATCCTGTGTGCCGGCCGAGGTGCCGAATGTCGTCCTCAGCCCGTAGCCGGTGGGCGAGTGGCAGACGCGTGCGCAGGTGTCGGTGTTGTTGTTGCCGAAGGCCGCGCGGGCCAGCTTCTGCACGAGGTAGGTTTCCTCGTTGGTGCAGCGGGACGAGGTGATGACCCCGATCGAATCCTTCCCGGACTCAGCCTGGATACGCTTGAAGTCGCGCGCGACGCGGGCGATCGCTTCGTCCCAGGTCGTTTCCTGCCAGGGGTCGGTGATCTTCTCCCGCATCATCGGCTTGAGGATGCGGTCGGGATGCGAGGCATAGCCCCAGGCGAAGCGGCCCTTCACGCAGGAATGGCCGTGGTTGGCCTTGCCGTCCTTCCACGGCACCATGCGCACGACCTGATCGCCGCGCATTTCCGCCTTGAAGCTGCATCCGACGCCGCAATAGGCGCAGGTGGTGACGACACTGTGTTCCGGCTGGCCCAAGTTCGACGACGGATTTCTCCATCAGCGTCGCGGTCGGACAGGCCTGCACGCAGGCCCCGCAGGAGACGCATTCGCTGGTCAGGAACGGCTCGTCCATGCTGGCGGCGACCTTGGATTCGAAGCCGCGGCCCTGGATCGTCAGTGCGAACGTGCCCTGCACCTCGGCGCAGGCACGGACGCAGCGGGAGCAGACGATGCATTTCGACGGGTCGAACTGGAAATAGGGGTTCGAGCTGTCGACCGGTGCGGAGAGGTGATTGGAACCCTCATAGCCATAACGCACCTCGCGCAACCCAACTTCGCCGGCGGCCGTCTGCAACTCGCAATTGCCGTTGGCGGAGCAGGTGAGGCAATCGAGCGGATGATCGGAGATATACAGCTCCATCACGCCGCGGCGCAGGCGGCGCAGCTTGTCGGACACGGTATGCACCGTCATCCCGGCCGCCACCGGCGTCGTACACGACGCCGGCGTCCCCGCTCGGCCTTCGATCTCGACCAGGCAGAGACGACAGCTTCCGAAGCTGTTCAGGCTGTCGGTCGCGCAGAGTTTCGGAACCTTGACCCCGGCCTCCATCGCGGCGCGCATGATGGATGTGCCGGCAGGCACGGAAACCGCCTGACCGTCGATGGTGAGGGTGACCGTATCCGTCGCGATCGTGTCTCCGACCGCCGGCGTCCCGTAATCGATATCCTGCAACAGAGGCACGTTACCCTCCTCCTACGCAGCGTCCCGGCTTGGGTGCCGCCGAAAATCCTCAGGGAAATGTTCGAGCGCGCTCATCACCGGATATGGGATGAACCCGCCCAAAGCACAGAGTGATCCGAACTTCATCGTGTGGCAAAGGTCGCGCAGCACTTCGAGGTTGCGATCGACATCGCGGCCGGCGAGGATTTTCTCGACCGTCTCCATGCCGCGGACGGAGCCGATCCGGCAGGGCGTGCACTTGCCGCAGGATTCCGCGGCACAGAATTCCATCGCAAAGCGGGCCATGCGGCCCATGTCCACCGTGTCGTCGAACACGACGATCCCGCCATGGCCGATCAGGCCGTCCTTGGCGGCAAACGCCTCGTAGTCGAACGGGGTGTCGAACAAGGATGGCGGGAAATAGGCACCCAGCGGACCGCCGACCTGCACGGCGCGCACCGGGCGTCCACTGCGGGTGCCGCCGCCGATCTCGTTCACCAGTTCGCCCAGGGTGATCCCGAATCCCACCTCGAACAGGCCGCCATGGCGGACATTGCCGGCGAGCTGGATCGGCATTGTGCCGCGTGACCGGCCAAAGCCGAATGCGCGATAGGCTTCGGGGCCATCGCGCAGGATCGCCGGCACGCTTGCAAGGGTCACGACGTTATTGATGACCGTCGGACAGCCGAACAGTCCCTGATGCGCGGGCAGCGGCGGCTTGGCCCTGACCTGTCCACGCCGCCCCTCCAGGCTTTCCAGCAGCGCGGTCTCCTCACCGCAGACATAGGCACCGCCGCCGACCCGCTGCTCGATATCGAATGCAGCATCGAGCAGGCCGGCTTGCCGAGCGATGGCGAGGGCGGCATCGAAGGTGGCGATCGCTTGGGGGTATTCCGACCTTGTGTAGACATAACCCTTCGAGGCGCCGACCGCGAAGGCGGCGATTGCCATGCCCTCAATCAGGCAGAACGGGTCGCCCTCCATCAGCATGCGGTCGGCGTAGGTGCCTGAATCCCCCTCATCGGCGTTGCAGACGATGAATTTTTGCGATACCGACTGGCGTCGGCGACGGTCTTCCATTTGATGCCGGTGGGAAATCCGGCACCGCCGCGTCCGCGCAGACCGGAATCGAGGACCATCTGCAGCGTTGCGGGCGCCCCGATCGCTCGGGCGCGTTCCAATCCGCTCATGCCGCCATGCATCCGGTAATCCGCGAGCGACAGCGGGTCGATCACGCCGCAGCGGGCGAAGGTCAGCCGCGTCTGACGGCGCAGGAACGGCAGGTCGTCCGGCGCACCGACGCGGTGCATGGCCGCCGTTCCGTCGAGCAATCCGTCCGCCAGCAACTGCGGAATATCGTCAGCGCCGACGGGACCATAGGCGATACGGCCGGACGGTGTTTCCACCTCGATCATCGGCTCCAGCCAGAAGAGACCGCGCGAACCGGTGCGGATGACGTCCGCATGTCCTTGCAACGCCGACGCGACGGCATCGGCACCCACGGCCAGCGCAGCGGCGTCACGCGGGACAAAGATCCGTGTCATGCCAGCGCGTGCAAAAGATCGCGTGCGCGCTGCACCGTCAGGTGGCCAACGGGCTGGCCATCCACGAGTGCCGCGGGCCCGCTGGCACAGAGGCCGAGGCAGAACACCGGCTCCAGCGTGACGGCACCGTCTGCCGACGTGTCGTGCCAGTCGACGCCGAGCGTGGAGCGGATTGTCTGGGCGATCGTGTCGGAGCCGACGGACTGGCAGGCCTCCGCGCGGCAGAGGCGCAGCGTATGCCGCCCCGGCGGGGTGCGGCGGAAATCATGGTAGAAGGAAACGGCACCATGAACGTCCGCGCGGCTGATGTTCAGTTGCGCCGCGATCAGCGGTTCGGCCTGGGACGGCACGCAGCCGAAGACGGTCTGCAGGGCGTGCAGGATGGGCAGCATCGAAGTCTGGCGGGCGGCGTCCGGCAAGGCAGCGCCCGTGACGGATCCGCTCGCCAGACGATCCACTGGGATGCAACGACAGCCGTCTATGATCGCGGTTGCGCGATCCAGGTTCCATGGCTCGTACTGCGCCATCAATTCCTCCCGGAGGCCGGACTGAGGTTATGCCAATCCGCCTCCTGGGGAGACTAGACCGTTGTCGAGCCAACGGGAAGCACGGGAGGGCAGGGCGCTGCGTGGCGACGTTGACCTGGCGCACAGGCGACGCGTCATGGCGCAGACGGCATGGGCGCTGATGGCCGGCTGACGCTGCTTCACCTCGTCGTGCGGCAAACGTGGGTATTTCCCGTTTGCGCCATCGCGGCCGGCAACGAGAGCCTGGTCAGCGTCACGGCTCAGTGTCCGGCCGGCGGATCGTCGTGCTTCATGATCAGGATGGCCTGGCGCAGCCGCATGATGCCGCCGCGGGTCTGACCATGGTCGCACATCTTCTGGCCTTCGACCGACAGATCGCAGACCTCTCGCGGCGGTTTGCCCGAGGCGACCTCAACCAGCGTATGCACCCGGTCGGCCAGTTGATGGCAATACTCAGGCGTGTCGGTGGTGACTTCCATCGGTGTCTGCTGCAGTCCCGACTGCGCCACCGCTCGGGTTGGCCGGGAGCGCAAGACCCACCCAGGTCAGCATCCACCCGCCAACATACCACCCGCCAACCTTTTGCCTGCCAACTTTCCACCCGCCAACATTCTGCCCGAGAGTGCGAGACGTCCGAAGCGCGGACCGGCGGCCCGGGAGGCGAGGCTGGATTTCATGCCGCGTATGATTGCCACAACCGGCCATGGGCACGTCCTTATTGCGGTGTGACAATCCCGTTAGTTTGCGATTCCAATTGCCTGTCGTTTCGGTTCGGCGTCTTCCGGCAGCGGCAATGACAGTATCGCACGCAGGCCTGGCGCGTTGTCCTCCAGCTTCAGCGCTCCGCCGTGCAGATGCGCGACCGCCAGGACCAGGGAAAGTCCCAGGCCGGAGCCCGGCGTGTTGCGCGCGGTCTCGCCGCGGAAGAAGCGGTCGGTGGCGCGGACCCTGTCTTCCGCGGGAATGCCGGCTCCCTGGTCCGAGACGGTGATGGCGATCTGATTGCCGACGGTCACCGTGACCCGGACCGTCCCGCCCGGCGGCGAAAACTTCACCGCGTTGTCCACCAGATTGGCGACCGCCTGCTGAATCAGCGCCTGATCGCCATAGGCGGCGACCGCGGGCGGCGTTTCGCAGTCCAGCGTGACGCCGCGCTCCTCCGCGACAACGCCATAAAGGTCGGTGACGTCGGCCAGCACGGATGTCAGGTCGAGACGGGTGAACGACGATCGGCGGGATCCGGCCTCGATCTCGGCAATGCGCAGCAAGGCCTGGAACACGGCGACGATGCCGTCGAGATCCATCGTCGCCCGATCGATCGCGGCTCGCAGGTCGTCGGCCGTCTTCGCATGCAGCATCGCGTCTTCCAGCCGCGCCCGGGCCCGCGTGATCGGCGTGCGCAGATCATGGGCGATGGCGTTGGAGACCTCACGCACGCCGTCCATCAGCCGGCCGATGCGCTCCAGCATGTCGTTGATGACGTCGGCCACCTGATCGAACTCATCGCCGCGTCCAGAGAGCTGCACGCGCTGGGCAAGGTTGCCGCCGCGATCGCGGCCGTGGTGGCCGAGATGTTCGCCAGCGTCCGGCTGAACAGGCTGCGGATGACCAGCGCGCCGATCGTCGCCAGCATGCCGACGACGACGACGGCCCAGACCAGGGCGTCGGTCAGCATCTTGCTAAGCTGCGAGCGCACCTGCACGTCGCGGCCGATCAGCAGGTGGAAACTCCCCGGCAGGTCGAAACGCTGGATATGAGCCAGCGACCGCATCCCGGCGCGCATGACCGGGAATTCGTAGCTGACGCCGATTTCGTTCGCGTCGGCCGGCCAGCGCTGCAGATTGCCGGCGATCCGGTTCATCTCGCGGGTCGGCGAGGAAGTAGATGGCGTCGTCGTCGACGTTCTGGGCCAGCCGGTCCTCGATGGTGACGACCAGCGCCGGCAGGCCACCTTCTGCCCACCGCTCCGACAAGCCTTGCGCGTCGGCGCGGATCGCCGCCTTCGGTCTGCCGGTCCAACAGGCCGGCGGTCGCCCACCACAGGAACAGGGCAAGCGCCGTGGCGCTCGCCATCAGCAGCACGGCGTAGATCAGGCCGAAGCGGAAGCTCGCAGACCGGAAGAGTTTCCGGTCGATCACGGATGCACCATCCGCACTTGAATACTACGGCTGCTCTGCCCGCAGCATGTATCCGGCATTACGGACGGTATGGATCAGGCTGGTCGGGAATGGCTTGTCCACTTTCTGTCGCAGCCGCGATACATGCACGTCGATCACGTTCGTCTGCGGATCGAAATGATAGTCCCACACGCCTTCCAGCAGCATGGTGCGCGTGACGACCTGGCCGGCATGGCGCATCAGATACTCCAGCAGCCGGAATTCCCGCGGCTGCAGGTCGATCTTCTGGCCCGCCCGCTTCACCTGCCGGGACAGGAGGTCGAGTTCCAGGTCCTCGACAACAAGCTTGGTCACCGGTCTCTCGCCCTTGCCGCGCCGCGCCAGGGCTTCGACACGGGCGAGGAGTTCGGCGAACGCGAAGGGTTTGGTCAGGTAGTCGTCGCTGCCGGCCTTCAGGCCTTTGACGCGATCGTCGACTTCGGCCAGCGCCGAGAGGATCAGCACGGGCACGGTGTTTTTCTGCGCGCGCAGGGTTTCGAGGATTTTCAGCCCGTCAATGCCGCCGGGCAGCATCCGGTCCAGGATCGACCGCATCGAAACTCTCGCTGGCCGCCATGAAAAGACCGTCGCGACCGTTGTCGGCATGTTCGACGACATGCCCGGCCTCGCGCAGCCCTCTCACCACGAATCCGGCAACGTCTTTGTCGTCCTCGACCACCAGGATGCGCATTGCGTTCTCCTCAGCCTTGTTGTTCGGTGGGCCGGCGGCCGACCGTAACGGGAATATCCATCTCGCGTCCCTGCCGACGGACAGTGATACGAACACTGTTGCCCGGTGTCACGCCAGCCACCGCCCGGATCAGGCCGCGGGAGCTTTCGATATGCTCGCCATTGACTGCTTGCACCACATCGCCGCGGCGGATGCCGGCCCGTGCCGCTGGGCCATTGGGATCTTCGCTCGCGATCAGCACGCCGCCGTTGCGGTCGTCGACCGACACACCGAGCCAGCCGCGCTCGATGGAGCCGTGGGCGATCAACTGGGTAACGACCCGGCTGACCGTGTCGCTGGGGATGGCGAAACCGATGCCGACGGATGCACCGGTGGGGGAGACGATGACGGAACTGACACCGATGACCTGCCCGTCCATGTTGAAGACCGGTCCGCCCGAATTGCCCGGATTGATCGGAGCATCGAGCTGCAGGAAGTTGTCGAACGGCCCCGAACCAAGATCGCGGCCTTCCGCCGAGATGATGCCGATCGATACGGACCCGCCCAGGCCAAACGGGTTTCCGGCCGCCAGAATCCAGTCCCCGACCTCGGTCCTTTTACTTTCGCCCCAGGATACGCTGGGAAGGGGCTCGTTTGTCTGCACCTTGATCACCGCGACATCCGTCAAATCGTCGCGGCCCACGACGCGGGCCGGCAATTGCCGGCCGTCCGTCAGCGAAACGACGATCTTGTCGGCGCGATCGACGACATGATTGTTGGTCACGATGATGCCGGACGGATCGATGATGAAGCCGGACCCGGCCCCGGCGACCTGTTCGGGCTTGTTGCCGAAGCGCCGCCTGAACTCCCGGCCCAGCGGCGTATCGCGCAGTTCCGGCGGGATTTCGCTGGCGACATCGCCTCCGTTCACGGTCTCTGTCACGGCGATGTTGACGACGGCGGGAAGGACTTTCTTCACCAGGGGCGAGAAACTGTCGGGCGCCGATCGCGCGTGCGCATCGTTGCTTGAACACGCACCGAGGGCGAGAAGGAACCCAAGCGTGGCTGCGTGAAGGATCGTTGGCGGTTTCAATGTCCGACGCAGTCGATCGGACATCCGCCAAGCGCTGCACCGTCGCATCGTCGATGTCCTTCTGATCCACCGTGTCGTCCGTGTTTCTACCGAAATCGGCAACAGAATGATCGCTCTCCAGCACGAACTGTCGTCCTCAAACCGGTTAAAATGCGGTCATAAGAATGAAAGGCGGGGTACATGAATTCTCCGTGCGTCAGGCACTTGTCTATCAAATGGCATCTGGACGGCCGTGCAACAAGCATGATCTATCGTGGTTTCTTCATGGGTTCACGCGGGATTGCCACCGTCTTCGGGCCAGTTGTGCCTGGGGTAGCGCCCGCGCATGTCACGCCGCGCATCAGCCCAGGCGCCTTTCCAGAACCCGGCAAGGTCGGCCGTCACCGCGATCGGCCGTCCGGCCGGCGACAGCAGCGCAAGGCGCAAGGGCACACGGCCGCCCGCCAGTTTCGGGGTAGTCCGCCATACCATAGAATGCCTGTGCCCGCGCGGAGGCCAGCGGCGGGGCCTCGGCGTAGTCGATGGGCGCGCGACCTCCGGGAAGCGTGCAACTGCGTCGGCAGCTCCCGATCCAGGCGAGCGGCCAGGTCCCAGGGGAGCATGCCGCGCAGGATGGCGTGCAGGTCCAGCCTGCCCAGATCCGTCAGCCGCGCGATGCCGGCCAGATAGGGCGGCAGCCACTCGCGGATCGATCCTTGCAGGGCCTTGTCGCTCAAATCCGGCCACGCCATCGTCCGGCTCCAACCCGCGCATCAGGGCCACCCGTGCCTGCAATTGGCGTGCTGGATCCGTCCAGGGCAGGGGACGCAGGTCTTGGGCCGCGACGACGTCCGCCAGTGCCTCGGCCATGGCGGCGGGATCGGCGGCCTCCATCCGGTCAGACAGGATCAGGCTCCCGAGCCGCCGCCGGCGACGGCACATCACGCCACCTGTCGCGGGGTCGTAGCCGGACTCCACCTGCTCCGTCACACGGGCTGGCAAGCACCGCGGTAACGCGTCCGGGTCGAGCGGCGCTGCCAGCCGGATGCGGGAGGCGGCCTTGAGTTCCAGCGCGGCGGCGACGAGCAGGTTGGCCTTCGCGAGCGGATCGGTCAGCGGCATGCGGGCGCTGCCGCCGCCGGACAGGCGGAACGATCCGGGCTCACCGCGACGCTGGGCGATCCGGTCGGGAAAGGCCGCGGCCAGCAGTTCGCCCGGTTCGCCGACGGCCTGCGTGCCTTTCGGCACCCGCATCCGGCGCCGGTACCTGGTCGGCGGCCTGGCGAATGCGGTGCAGCGCGCCGCGGTCCGCGTCGGCGGCACCGAAGGCGACGGCGTTCAGCCGCAAGGCGATGTCGGCGGGCGAGTCCGGGCTTCGCAGCGGGTCGCGTTCCTCCAGCAGCGCGGCCAGATCGGCGGCGAGTGCCGCCTCTGTCGGCGAAGCGGCGGCGAGCATCATGGCCGCAAGGCGTGGGTGGCCGCCGATCCGCACCATGTCGCGGCCGGCCTGGGTGATGCGATTGTGCGGGTCGAGCGCGCCCAGGTCCTTCAGGAGCGCCGTGCCGGCCGCGAGCGCTCCGGTCGGGGGTGGGTCCTGGAACGGCAGGTCGGCGGGCGGCGTGCCCCAGGCGGCGCAGTCCAGGACCAGTCCTGACAGCTCTGCCTCCAGGATTTCCGGACGGTCGAAGGCGGGCATTCCACGGTGCTGCGCCGTCGACCATACCCGAACCGCAACACCCGGCCCTTCGCGCCCCGCTCGGCCGGCCCGCTGGTCAGCAGCGGCCCGCGAGATCCGCACCGTGGCCAGTCGCGTCAGCCCGGTCGCGGGATCAAGCCGCGGCGTCCGGCGCCAGCCGCCGTCGATGACGATGCGGACGCCCGGCACTGTCAGCGAGGTTTCCGCGATGGACGTGGCCAGCACCACGCGCCGCGTCTCGGCTGGGCGGAGCGCGCGATCCTGTTCCGCCGGCGGCAGATCGCCGTGCAGCGGCAGGACCAGCGCACCGCATCCGTCCAGGGCTGACTGCGTCCGACGGATTTCCGCCATGCCGGGCAGGAAGGCGAGAATATCACCCTGATGCAGCGCCAGCGCTTCGCGGATGGCGCGCGCCACGGCCTCGGGCAGATCGCGGATATGGGCGATGTCGCGCTTGGCATGCTCGATCGTGACCGGGAACATCCGGCCTTCGCTTTCGATCACCTCCGCTGTCATCAGCCCGGACAGGCGTGCGCCGTCGGCCGTTGCGGACATGGCCAGCAGGCGCAGGTCAGGGCGAAGCATCCGTTGGAGATCAAGGCAAAGGGCGAGGCCGAGATCGGATTCCAGCGACCGTTCGTGGATTTCGTCGAGAATGACGGCACCGACGCCATCCAGGCCCGGGTCGGCCTGCAGGCGGCGGAGCAGCAGACCTTCCGTGATGACTTCGATCCGCGTCTCGGCTGAACCAGCACCTTCGAGCCGGGTTTGGAATCCGACGGTGCGGCCGACAGGCTGGTCGAGCAAAGAGGCCATGCGCGTCGCCGCGGCCCGCGTCGCAAGACGGCGCGGTTCCAGCATCAGGATGCGCTGGTCGCCACGCCAGGCGGTGTCCAACAGCGCCAGGGGCACGAGCGTCGTCTTCCCGGCGCCCGGCGGCGCAACCAGAACGGCATTCCGTCCGGCGTCCAGGGTGGCGTGAAGCGCGGGAAGGGCGTCGGAGACAGGAAGGGAGGGTATCGGCACGATGACGGGGCTTATACACTTGACCGCTCGCGGCGAAATGGATCAACCCGGGACGGATGGTTGGCTGCAAGTCGGGATCGGGGTGATCGCAATCCCTCATTTCGGGCAGCACCGAAGTATCGGCGCGCCGAAGCGTGCTAGAGCAGGATGACGTCGCTTTGGCTCAGCCATCCCGCTCTAGCTCTTTGTTTGATCGCGTGATTCAGACCTCCGGTGATCCCACCTCCGGTCATCACGCTCTAGGATCAGGTCATGAAACACGGACCCAACATAGCCACGATATCCGCCCTCGCCGGTGATCCTGCCCGAGCGAATATGCTGACGGCCTTGAGCGGCGGCCAGGCTCTGACGGCCAATGAACTGGCCTTCGAGGCGGGGGTGACGCCCTCCACCGCAAGTGGACATCTGGGGCGCCTGCTTGACGGCGGCCTGCTGAGCGTCGCGAAACAGGGGCGACACCGCTATTACCGCCTCGCCGGGCCGGAGGTCGCGGGCGCACTGGAGTCTCTGATGGCGTTCGCCAGCTTGACCGACGGACGTCGTAGCCAGGCCGGGGCCGCGTGATCCCGCCCTCCGCCGCGCCCGCGTCTGCTACGACCACCTGGCCGGGGAATTGGGCGTGGGCCTGTTCGCTCGACTGTGCGATGCCGGTTTGGTGGCCTTGTCGGGTGGCGACATTCAGGTGACCGGTGACGGTGAGACCCGGTTCGCTGGCCTGGGGATCGACCTTGGATCGCTCCGGCAGGCCAGACGGCCGATCTGCCGATCCTGCCTGGACTGGAGCGAGCGGACACCTCATCTGGCCGGATCGTTGGGCGCGGCGCTGTTGAACCGGATTTTTGACGAAGGCTGGGCCGCGCGCGTGCCCGGAACACGCATCGTTCGTTTCACGCCCACCGGTGAGGCCGCGTTCGTGGCGTGGCCGGCGACAGATGGCCCATAGCGCGCGCCGATAAATGTCCGACGATACGATTTTCGCTCTGGCGTCCGGGTCCGTCCGTTCGGCGATTGCCGTCCTGCGGATCAGCGGTCCCGAGGCGGGAACCACCGTCTCGGCACTCTGCAGCGGTCGTCTGCCGCAGCCGCGCGTGGCCAGCCTGCGACGGTTGCACGATGCCGCCGGTGTCATGCTCGATCAGGCCCTGGTCCTGTGGCTACCGGGTCCGGGAACCTATACCGGAGAAGACAGCGCCGAACTGCATCTGCACGGCGGGCGGGCGGTCATCGAGGGCGTCGCCTCCGCTCTGGTTGCCGCCGGCCTGCGTCCCGCCGAACCGGGCGAATTCACCCGGCGGGCGTTTCTGAACGGGCGGATGGATCTGGTTCAGGCCGAGGCCGTGCATGACCTGATCGCCGCGGAAACCGAGGCGCAGCGCCGGCAGGCCCTGCGCCAGATGGAGGGTGAGCTTGGAGCGCTCTACCAGGATTGGGCCGGCCGGTTGCGGGGCGCCTTGGCCTACCAGGAAGCGCTGATCGACTTTCCCGACGAAGACCTGCCGCCGGAGGTGGAAGAACAACTGCTCGGCACGCTCCGCGGTGTGCAGGCCGAGATCACCGCGCATCTGAACGATCGCCGTCGTGGCGAGAAGTTGCGGGAGGGACTTCTGTTCGCTGTCACCGGTGCTCCAAATGTCGGAAAATCGACGTTGATCAACGCCTTGGCAGGACGGGATGTGGCGATCGTCTCGCCGGTGCCGGGCACGACGCGGGACGTGCTGGAGACCCGGATCGTCCTTGGCGGCGTTCCGGTCACGGTCGTCGATACCGCCGGTCTGCGCGACACCGACGATCCCATCGAAGCCGAGGGTGTCCGCAGGGCTCGGGCGCGCGCCGAAGAGGCTGATCTGGTTATGGTCTTGGTGGAGGCTGGGGACGACGCACCCGCCCTTCCCGAGGCCTCGATGCTGGTGGCGAGCAAGGCTGACCTGGATCGCCCCGGTCCTGATGGCGCTTTGCGGATCAGTGCCCTGACCGGTGAAGGGATGGAGGCACTGCACGATCGGTTGTCGACCGTGGCGCGGCAACTGACGGAAGCCGGCGGATCGCCGCCTCTGACGCAGGCGCGGCATCGCGCGGCGCTGCAGGACGCGGCGGTTTATCTGGCCGACGCCGAGCGGGCCGAATTGGCGGAACTGCGGGGCGAAGACCTTCGTCTGGCAATGCGGGCGCTCGGGCGGATCACCGGTCAGGTCGGGGTCGAAGATATTCTCGACACGGTTTTCCTGAGGTTCTGCATCGGCAAGTAGACCGAAGGCCCACCCCGCACTCATACCGGCCGCCTCACAAGCCCCCCGTCTGATTGTCCCCCCGCCGTCATCGACGGGCGTGTCCCGGCCACCCATGCCTTTGGTTCGACAAGGAAAGTCGTGGATGACCGGCACGAGGCCAAGGCTGTCCGGTACGCTTCTTGCCGATTGGCCGGTGCGGCGCTCGGCTTGGTAAAAGAAAACACGGAGCCGGCCCGCCAGCGGGCCTTGGACGGAGGATACGAAGGGCACGGAGTCGTTGCAGCAGCGTCGCGGGGACAGGGTTCGGCCGGCTGGTTGCCGGAAGGACGCATGTTTGCTGCCTTCGGCAGCCTGTATTGTCCCGGCTAACGCAGTGCGGTTTCGTAACGCGCGAAGCGCTCTGGAATGCCCAGCGTAAATCACACCACAAAGCGGCTTGCGTTCCAAAACCGCCGTGAAACAACGACTCCGTGCCCTCCGGCATCCTCCGTTCAAGGCCCGCTCGCGGGCCGGCTCCGTGTGAGGCTTTCGCGGAGTCGAAACAACTCCAGACATGCAAATATCGTACCGGACAGCCGGGGCACGAGGCCGGTCATGACAGTTAAGCCAATGCGATTCCCCGCCGCGTATTCAGTCAGCCGATCGCATTGCGCAAAGCGGCGCCCCCAGCCAGCGGGCAGAGTGGCGCCGCCGCCACGAACATTGCCGTCAGCAGTAGAAGATGCGGCTTTGCGGACAAGCCGTTGCTGACAGCGTCAACCGCACCGGAGCCGAAGATCAGCACCGGAATGAGCAGCGGGAGCACGAGGATCGGCAGCAGGACTCCGCCGCGGCGTGCTCCCAACACCACGGCCGCCACCATCGTGCCGAACAAGGACAGCAGCAGCGTGCCCGGTATCAACCCAAGCACGAGCACCGGGATGGAATCTTCCGGCATACGGAGCATGACGGCGATCGGTCCCGACATCAGCAGCAGCGGCAACCCGGTGGAGATCCAATGAACGAGGGTCTTCGCGAGGGCCAGGCCCGCGGGGGGCAGACCCGATAGAAGCAGGTGATCAAGGGATCCGTCCTCGAAGTCGGCGCCATACAGGCGATCAAGCGGCAGCAGCGATGCCAGGAGCGCACACACCCAGATCACGCCGGGGGCGATGCGGGCCAGGACGTCCGGGTTGGGGCTAATGCCGAGCGGAAAGAGGGATATGGCGACGATGAAGAACAGCATGGCGGCGAGCGTGTCGCCGCCATGCCGCACCGTCAGGCGAAGGTCGCGCATGATGACGGCCCAGAAGACCCGCATCAGGCAAACCGGAATTCAGTGACGTCGGACATCGGCAACGGAATATGCGTTGCGGCGACGACCATGCCGCCGGCATTCCGATGATGGGCAAGCATGTCGCCGAATCCTTCGATAGAGGCGGTATCAAGGCCCAGCGTCGGTTCGTCCAGCAGCCAGAGCGGCGCATTCGAGAGCATAAGGCGGGCGAGGGCCACGCGCCGTTTCTGGCCTGCTGACAACTGGCGGCCCGGCACCGCGGCCAAAGCGGTAAGCCGTAGGCTATTCAGCGCCGCGGCGATGGGCCGTCTCGACACGGCAGCAGCGAATGCGAGGTTCTCTGCCACGGTCAGGCCGGGCTTTATCGCATCCTGATGGCCGACATAGGCGATCCGTTCACCATGTTCTGTCAGGTCGTCCAGCGCATTCTCACCTTGCCAAAGCACGCGGCCAGCGGTTGGGCGAATGAGGCCTGCGAGGAGACGGAGCAGCGTGGTTTTTCCCGATCCGTTTGGACCCGCCAGGACGACGGCCGCGCCGGACTGGATGGTCATCGAAAGATCCCGGAAGATCAGCCGTTCTCCCCGGATGACGGACAACTGCTCCAACCGGATTTCGTATCCGGCGTTATCTGATGGCGGCGGGTCGTGCTGCCCTTGCAAGATATAGGTCCTTCGCATGTCCGCCGGTGGACGATTCGGGGTGGGTGTGGTTAAAGCCCGGCGTTCGTCAATATTTCATCCGCGGCGCGATCTCCACCCCCGCCGCCCTAACAGAGGCGCCCGTTCAAGGGCGAGACAAGCGCATGACAGCCGTCGGGCATGACACTCTGAAGACGCGCAAAACTCTCTCCGTCGGCGGGCAGACCTACACCTATTTCTCCTTGCCCGAGGCCGCCACGACGCTGGGTGACATATCCCGCTTGCCGGTCAGCCTGAAGGTGCTGCTGGAGAACGTCCTCCGGTTCGAGGATGGTCGCAGTTACAAAGTCGATGATGCCAAGTCGATCGTGGGCTGGCTGGAGAAAGCGTCTTCGGCCAAGGAAGTGCCCTTCAAGCCGGCACGCATCCTGATGCAGGATTTCACGGGCGTTCCCGCGGTCGTCGACCTTGCAGCCATGCGCGATGGGATCACCCGGCTTGGCGGCGATCCGGCGAAGGTCAATCCGCTGGTGCCGGTCGATCTGGTGATCGATCACTCGGTCATGGTCGACGTCTCTGCCCGCGCCGATGCGCTGCAGAAAAACGTCGATATCGAGTTCGAGCGAAACGGCGAGCGGTACAAGTTCCTGCGCTGGGGGCAGGAGGCGTTCGATAACTTCCGCGTCGTGCCGCCGGGCACGGGCATCTGCCATCAGGTGAACCTGGAGTATCTCGGCCAGTGCGTCTGGACCTCGACCAATGCCGGCACGACCTACGCCTACCCCGACACGCTGTATGGCACCGACAGCCACACGACCATGGTGAACGGGATGGGCATCCTGGGCTGGGGCGTCGGCGGCATCGAAGCCGAAGCGGCCATGCTCGGCCAGCCGATCGCCATGCTGATCCCCGACGTGATCGGCTTCCGGCTGACCGGTAAAATGCCGGAAGGCGCGACGGCGACCGACCTTGTGCTGACGGTCACCCAGATGCTGCGCAAGAAGGGCGTCGTCGGCAAGTTCGTCGAATTCTTCGGTCCGGGCCTCGACGAGCTCGGTCTGCCGGACCGCGCCACAATCGGCAATATGGCACCCGAGTATGGTGCAACCTGCGGCTTTTTCCCGGTCGACAAGGTGGCGCTGGATTACCTGCGCCTGTCGGGCCGCGACACCGGCCGCATCGCACTGGTGGAGGCCTATCTCAAGGCGCAGGGCATGTTCCGTGAGCCAGGGATGCCAGACCCGGTGTTCACGGACACGCTCGAACTCGATCTCGGGACCGTTCAGCCGTCGTTGGCGGGACCGAAGCGGCCGCAGGACCGCGTGCTGCTCAAGGAAGTCGCCTCGTCCTTCAAGTCCGACTTGACCAAAGGATTGGGCGTGCCTGCCAACGATGTTGGCCTCTCGGTCAAGGTCGAGGGCAAGAACTACGAAATCACCCATGGCGATGTGGTGATCGCGGCCATCACGTCGTGCACCAATACCTCGAACCCCTCTGTGCTGGTCGCCGCCGGCCTGGTTGCGCGCAAGGCGCGGGCGAAGGGATTGACCCCGAAGCCGTGGGTGAAGACCTCGCTTGCGCCGGGATCGCAGGTGGTGACCGAGTATCTGGAGAAATCCGGCCTGCAGGCGGACCTGGACGCGATCGGGTTTCAGACCGTGGGTTACGGCTGCACGACCTGCATCGGCAACTCCGGTCCGCTGGATGATGCGATCGTCGACGCGATCGAGGACAACAAGCTGGTCGGTGCGGCCGTGATCTCCGGCAACCGCAATTTCGAGGGGCGCGTGCATGCCAACGTGCGAGCAAACTACCTGGCCTCGCCGCCGCTGGTTGTCGCCTATTCGCTGCTGGGAAAAGTAACGGTCGATATTACCACCGAACCGCTGGGCACAGGATCGGATGGCAAGCCCGTCTACCTGAAGGACGTCTGGCCGACGAACAAGGAAATCGCCGATACGATCGCAGCGAGCCTGTCGCGTGAGCAGTTCCTGCATCGTTACGGCGAAGTCTTCAAAGGCCCGAAGCAGTGGCAGGCGATCCAGGTCGAAGGTGACAGCGCCACCTATCGCTGGTCCGATGGTTCGACCTATGTGAAGAACCCGCCCTATTTCGAGGGTATCACGATGGAACCGGCACCTGTCGGTAACATCGCGGGCGCTCGGATCCTCGCGGAACTCGGCAATTCGATCACCACCGACCATATCAGCCCTGCCGGGTCGATCCGGAAAACCTCGCCGGCTGGCGATTACCTGCTGGAACGCCAGGTGACCCAGGCAAACTTCAACAGTTACGGCGCGCGCCGCGGCAATCATGAGATCATGATGCGCGGCACTTTCGCCAATATCCGCATCCGTAACGAGATGCTGGTGAACGTTGAAGGCGGCATGACGAAGCATCTTCCGTCCGGCGACGAGATGCCAATCTATGACGCTGCGATGCGCTACAAGAAAGAAGGCGTCCCGCTTGTTATCTTTGGCGGCAAGGAATACGGCACCGGCTCGTCGCGTGACTGGGCGGCGAAGGGAACGTTCCTGTTGGGCGTGAAGGCGGTCATCGTCGAAAGTTTCGAACGTATCCACCGCTCCAACCTGGTGGGCATGGGCGTTCTGCCGTTGGTGTTCAAACCGGGGACGGACCGCAAGACGCTTGGCCTCACCGGCGAGGAAATCATCGATATCACCGGGCTGGAGCACATCACGCCGCGGATGGACGTAAACCTCGTTATCCACAGGCCCAATGGCTCCGTCGATACGGTGCCCGTCGTGTGCCGGATCGATACCGTCGATGAGGTCGCCTACTACCAGCACGGTGGCATCCTTCAGTACGTGCTGCGCGGCATGGCCAAGGCGGCCTGATACGCCACTCCGGGGATGGCCGGCCCTGCGACGGCAGGGCCGGCCGAACCCCTACCGCTTACGACCGATGATCTTGACTTTGATCGTCACGATCACGATGATAATCGGCAGGAGGCGTAGTGGTTTTGGCACTAGTACCTCCGGGTGATTAGCCGGCGGGGTCATTCCCGCCGGCTTTTTCATGGTGATGGCCAATGATGAACAAATCGTTGAAGCAAGCCTGCCGTGGATCGCTCTCCAGCGTTCGATGGACATTGCTGGCGATGTTGTCTGAGCGGGACGCCCTGCCGGCTGGCCTTGCCGCCGTCCATATCCGCCTATGATACACCGCTCCGGGGATGGCCGGCCCTGCGACGGCAGGACCGGCCGAACCCCTACCGCTTACGACCGATGATCTTGACTTTGATCGTCACGATCACGATGATAATCGGCAGGAGGCGTAGTGTTTTTGCCACTAGTACCTCCGGGTGATTAGCCGGCGGGCCTATTCCCGCCGGCTTTTTCATGGTGATGGCCAATGATGAACAAATCGTTGAAGCAAGCCTGCCGTGGATCGCTCTCAAGCGTTCGACGGACACGGCCGGCGATGTTGTCTGAGCGGGACGCCCTGCCGGCTGGCCTTGCCGCCCTCTATATGCGCCTATGATATACCGCTCCGGGGATGGCCGGCCCTGCGACGGCAGGGCCGGCCGAACCCCTACCGCTTACGACCGATGATCTTGACTTTGATCGTCACGATCACGATGATAATCGGCAGGAGGCGTAGTGGTTTCTGCACTAGTACCTCCGGATGATTAGCCGGCGGGGCTATTCCCGCCGGCTTTTTCATGGTGATGGCCAATGATGAACAAATCGTTGAAGCAAGCCTCCGGTGGATCGCTCTCAAGCGTTCGGCGGACACGGCCGGCGATGTTGTCTGATATCGCCTCTCCGACCATGCGATGACCCTGTCGGCGAAGCTAGAGTGTGATGACCGGAGGCGGAATCGCCGGAGGTCTGAATCACGCGATCAAACAAACACCTGGAGCAGGATGGCTGAGCGAAAGCGATGTCATCCTGCTCTAGGCGGCCGCTAGGGATCGGCGCCCGGACCGCCCCACCAGACGTGTCAGGGAGATCAGCAGGACGAGCGTGCCGACCCAGGCAAATAGCTGAATGCCCGAAGGACGCGCCGTATAGCCGATCAGGGCATGCAACGAGCGGCCGAGATAACTCTGATCGTCCAGCAGGAAGCTGGTGTCCCACAGTTGTTCGCCCCAGCCGGGCAGGATATCCGCTGAATGCAGGGTCGCGGCCGCCTGGCCGGCCATGCCTGAAGCGAGCAGAATAATCAGACCGTTCGTCACAGAGAACAGCCGCTTGAGTGGGATGGCCACCAGCCCCCGGTAGAGCAGCCAGGACAAAGCGGCAGCACAGCCCAGACCCGCGACCCCTCCGAGGAATATGCTGACGGCGGACACTGACGTCCCGGCGGCCACGCCGAACAGAAATAACACGACCTCGGCACCCTCGCGAAGGACGGCGACGGCCACGACGATCGCAAGCGCTGTGAGCGATCGCTGGCCCAGGCGCACCGCGTTGCCGGCAGCCGCCATTTCCAGCGCCAGTTCGCGAGCGTGGTTCGACATCCAGGTCACGTGCCAGGCGAGCATCAGGACGGCAAAAGCCAGGATGCTCGCGGTAAAGACCTCCTGCCCCGCACCGGAGAAGGCGTCAGACAAGGCAGCGGCAAAGACGGCGACGAGGAGGGCACCGATGGTGCCCGCGCCGACGCCGCCCGCGATCCAACGCCCGCGCTGAACGACACCTTCGGTCGCCGCCAGGATGATGCCGATGATCAGGCCTGCTTCCATCGCTTCGCGGAACACTATGATCATGCTGACCAGCATGCGGCCATCACCCTCTATGCAAATGCGAATGATTCGCAATTCCCTAAAGGGTAGCGAGGCAAGCGATGAAACGCAAGGCCTGCGGGCGCCCCATTAAGTAACAGACGTTATCGGGACGCCATCGGTCGTGGTGCCTCTCCAGGAGGGACGATTCACCGTTCCAGCCGATGCAGCGTGGGCCTCAGGCTTTGTGCTGCCAAGTCCCCATCCCCGCCACGTTAGCAAGAATTTCAAAGGACTTCTTGCGGGCCACGTGATCGAAGATCTGGGCGGTAACCATCAAGGCGTCCGCACCTGTCGTTTCTATGAACTGGCGCAGGCCTGCACGAACCGTGTCCGGCCCGCCGACGACGCTACAGGCGAGGGCGTTGCCCAACATCGCCTGACCGTTGCGATCGACCTCCAGGTGGTCGACGGGCGGCGGCAATTGACCGGGACGACCCCGGCGCAGATTGAGAAACGCCTGCTGCAGCGACGTAAACAGCCGTCGTGCCTCCTGGTCGGTTTCCGCCGCGAAGATGTTGACGCCCAGCATCACGCAGGGTTTGGCCAGGCGCTCCGAAGGCCGGAACCGCTCGCGGTAGATCGCCATCGCCTCCTGCATCTGCTCCGGCGCGAAATGCGAGGCGAAGGCGTAGGGCAGGCCGAGCATGGCGGCGAGCTGGGCGCCGAAGGTGGAGGAGCCGAGGATCCACGCCTCGACTGCCTCGCCTGCGCCAGGCACGGCGCGCAGGGTCTGATTAGGCTGCGGCGGTTCGAAATAGGAAAGCAGTTCGACGACGTCGCGGGGAAACTGGTTCGGGTCTGAATCAAGGTTCCGGCGCATCGCCCGAGCCGCGATCTGATCGGATCCCGGCGCCCGACCTAACCCCAGATCGACGCGACCCGGATGGAGCGCGGCGAGGGTGCCGAACTGTTCCGCGATCAGCAGCGGTGCATGGTTGGGCAGCATGATGCCCCCGGCGCCAATGCGGATGGTCTTGGTCGCGACGGCGACATGGGCAAGTGCGACCGCGGTCGCGGCGGACGCGATGCCGGGCATGTTATGGTGCTCCGCCATCCAGTAGCGCTGATAGCCCAGCGTTTCCGCATGACGCGCCAGGTCAATTGAGTTGCGCAAGGCCGAACCGGGATCGCTGCCTTCCGGCACGGGCGAGAGATCGAGGATGGATAGCGGGATCATGCCAACCATATAGGATGTTAAAGCCCCAAAGACGAACGGGACACAGACGAGGTGCCCATGCGAATCGATTTCGACAACAGCTATGCACGCCTGCCGGATCGCTTCTTTGCCCGCCAGGACCCAGTCCCGGTGGCGTCGCCGCGGCTGATCAAGCTGAACGTGGCGCTGGCAGAGCAACTGGGTCTGGATCCCGACGCGCTGGCCAGCCCGGAGGGCGTGGCCGTGCTGGCGGGCAACGCGGTCGCCGAAGGTTCGGCACCGATCGCGATGGCCTATGCCGGACACCAGTTCGGGCATTTTGTCCCGCAACTCGGCGACGGCCGGGCGAACCTGCTGGGAGAGGTCATCGACCGCGACGGCGTGCGCCGCGACATCCAGTTGAAGGGTTCGGGGCAGACGCAATTCTCGCGCGGCGGAGACGGCCGTGCAGCGGTCGGGCCGGTCGTGCGGGAGTATATTGTCAGCGAGGCGATGGCCGCGCTGGGCATCCCGACGACCCGGTCCCTGGCCGCCGTCTTGAGCGGCGAGCCGGTCTTCCGCGAGCAGGTTCTTCCGGGTGCTGTGCTGACGCGCGTAGCGTCCAGTCATATCCGGGTTGGCACGTTCCAGTATTTCGCGGCGCGCGGCGATGTCGATGGGCTGCGCCTCCTCGCAGACCATGTCATCGCTCGGCACTATCCGCAGGCGCAATCCTATGCCGAGCTTTTGGCCCGCGTTGTCGATGCGCAGGCGCGTCTGGTCGCGCAGTGGCTAATGGTCGGCTTCATTCATGGCGTGATGAATACCGACAACTGTTCGATCGCGGGCGAGACGATCGATTACGGGCCATGCGCGTTCATGGAGGCCTATGACGCCGCGACGGTCTTCAGCTCGATCGATCATTACGGCCGCTACGCCTACGGCAACCAGCCGCGCATCGTGCTGTGGAACCTCTCTCGCCTGGCTGAGACGCTGCTGCCGTTGATCGACGAGAACCAGGAAAAAGCGCTTCCGGTCGCCGAAGCGATTTTGACGCAGTTCGGCCCGCGGTTCGAAACGGCCTATCACGCCGGGCTGCGCGCCAAGCTGGGGTTTGCCGACGAGCGGCCGGGCGACGCGGACCTGGTGCAGGGCTTCCTCAAGCTGATGGCGGAATACGGCGTGGATTTCACACTCGGATTTCGCGGCCTTTGCGATGCGGCCGACGGAAATCCCGGGATGCGCTCAATGTTCGGCGACGGGGCGGGGTTCGACGCCTGGATGACGCAATGGCTGCAGAGGCGTGATCAAGGAGGGATCATGAGCGCCGCGGCCATGCGGCGCGTCAATCCCCTCTACATCCCGCGCAATCACCTGGTCGAGGCTGCGATCAAGGCGGCCGAGGCGGGCGATTACGGGCCTTTCGAAGCGCTGGTCACGGTGCTGCAGAACCCGTTCGATGAACGGCCGGGGCTTGAGGCCTATTCCCGCCCGGCGGAGGAGCATGAGCGGGTGCGGGTGACCTTCTGCGGGACGTAAGGCGCCGTAAACCCGCCGCCCAACTGATTTGACCAGACATAGGACGGGCTGGATGCGTCAGTGGAGGTTGCATGATGGGCGTGGTCGTCTCGGTTAATGTCGGACTTCCCAAGGACGTGGCGTGGCAAGGCAGGATTGTCCGGACGGCGGTCTGGAAGGAGCCGGTGGCGGGGCGGGTTTTTGCCGGCCGGCTGAACCTCGATGGCGACGGCCAAGGCGACCTCGGCGGCCATGGCGGTGTGCACCGTGCGATCATGGTCTACCAACTGGAATCCCACCACTACTGGGCGAACTATCTTCGGCGGTCGGACCTCGGGGCCGGGAGCTTCGGCGAGAACCTCACCGTGGAGGGCCTTGCCGATGCCGAGGTTTGCATCGGTGATCGCTTCAGCATCGGCAGTACCGTCGTCGAGGTCAGTCAGCCGCGCGACACCTGCTACAGGGTCGGCATCAGGCTGGACTGCCCGGAGATGCCGGCGCTGTTGGTGGCGCATCACCGGCCCGGCTTCTATCTCCGGATCATTCAGGAAGGCGAGATCGGTGCTGGCGATCGCATCGTGAAGCTCTCTGACGGCCCCGAACGCATGACGGTCGCCGAGATCGATGCTCTCCTCTATTCGGCGGAGCACCCGCTTGAAGCCTTACGCCGCGCCGTCCGAATTCCGGGGCTCAGCCCGGGCTGGCGAAGCTCAATGCAGGAATTGCTCGCCGCTGCCGAAGTGGGAGGCATGACCGGCAACGCCGGCCTCGGGCCCGGCGCGTCGGCGTCCCCTGCGTGGCGTGGCTTCCGCCGGGTCGTGATCGTGGCGTCGCGCGAGGAAAGCGCTGACGTCCGGTCGTTCGAGTTCGCCGCTGAAGACGGATCGCCGTTACCCCCGGCACGACCGGGCCAAAATATCGTGGTTCGTGTGAGGCCGAATCCGGATGCTCCCGCAGTCACTCGGAACTATTCGCTCTGCGGCCCGGCCGGGACCCCCAACTATCGGATTGGAGTCAAGAACGAACACGGTCTCGCAAGCAGCTTTCTCCACCAAGGCGTCCGAGCGGGGAGTGATCTGGAAATCAGCGCGCCTCGCGGTTCGTTTACGCTCATGCCCGGTACGACGCCCGTCGTACTCATCAGCGCCGGCGTGGGCGTCACGCCGATGCTGGGGATGCTGTATGGTGCGGCCGCAACTGACGCCGTGACGTCTCGGCCGGTTTGGTGGCTGCATTCAGCCCGCGATCGGGCTCATCATTCGTTTGCCAAGGAGGCGGACGATCTGCTCGATGCGCTCCGGGTGTCCCATCGCTGCGTGATCTACAGCCGCCCTGCACCCCGAGACGTGCTCGGCCAGGACTTCGATCGGCCTGGCCATTTCTCGGCGCAGGTGTTCCAGGAGGTCGGTGTTCCCCAGGAGGCTGATTTCTATTTGTGTGGTCCGCCCCGCTTTCTCGAGGATCTCCGGGAAGGCTTGGCGGCGTGGGGCATTCCCCGGTCGAGGATCCATGTCGAAGTGTTCGGGCCTGCGCCCACCCTCACGCCGGGCATCTCCCGCGGTGCTGCCGTCTTGCCTCATCGTCCTGACGGCCCTGCGGGCGGCGGACCCATGGTGACGTTCTTGCGAAGCGGTCTCGCCGTGCCATGGGACCCGCGCTTCGGCAGCCTGCTCGAGTTGGCCGAAGCCTGCGCCGTCCCAGTGCGCTGGTCCTGCCGTTCGGGCGTATGCCACAACTGCGAAAGTGGCTTGATCGAAGGTGAAGTTGCCTACGCGCCGGAGCCGCTGGACCTGCCAGCCGAAGGCAATGTGCTCATCTGCTGCGCCAAGCCAAAAGCCGCGATCGAGCTCGACCTTTAGGGGCATCGGCAAGATCGAACCACTCTGCTTGACCAGACTCCCTGGCTGCCAGGGTAGATGGGCCGGTCTATGCCGCGTCCAAGCCGGATGTTGAGCATACTTGGCTCATCTGCCGGCCGTGCCATGGGAGCCTCACGACGGGCAGGATCGCGCGAGATGAGCGGGAGGCGGAATTTCGGGCTTACCAGAACCGGCACCGGCGGATGGTTAGCCGGCCAGCGCGGTTGCTGTGACGCGCGGTGAATGGGGCATCGCGCGAGCCGCCCAACAGCAAAAGGCCGGGGATGACCCCGGCCTTGCTGCAATCTGTCAGGGGGGCGTAGCGGTTAGCCGCCGCCACCCTCAAATCCACCCTGCTGCTGCATGATCGTGGCGGCACTGTCGCCGGCAACCGTGCTCCCATTGTGAAAGACAGCGGCGTTCGCCACAGGGGTGATTGCTGCCAGGCTCACAACAGCAAACGCTACACGAACGAGGTATTTCATCGGAACTCTCCATCTAACAGTCGGGCAGGATGTCCGGCTTCGATGCGCGGAAGATGGAGCTATGCACGTCAGATAATAATGCGGCGTTTCGCCATTAGATCTATGCGTCAAACGGCGAAAACACCGACGAGCCCGATACCATATACGGAGTGCGGACTTGGCGATGCGCTCTCGGTATCTTCATCCCGATGATGCGCCTCCGGCCGGAGGCAAGCCGGCGCTTCACCACCTGGCGCATAAATTTCATCGCATGGCGCCGGATTATCATCTGCCAAGCATGGGGCCATCTACTGGACATCAAAATCGGACATCCAGCCCGGGAGTTCAGAGATGAGAAACCTGTTCTTCGTTGCCCTCGCCGCTCTGGCCACGGGTGGAGCTGCTGTCTCCGTCTACGCGGTCAGTACCGCTTCTTTTGCGAGCGGCGTGGCCCTCCTGATCGCCGGGCGGGTGTAGCGCGGCCAGGAGATGCGTTGGTCGATTCGGCAGCATGTGGACACAAAGCCGCTTCGGTTTGCGGACACTGTGCGGACATTTTCGGGATATTCCGGCGGAGTTGGCTCTAACCCCTTGATTTTAATGGTGGAGCCGAGGGGAATCGAACCCCTGACCTCCTGAATGCCATTCAGGCGCTCTCCCAACTGAGCTACGGCCCCACGGGCACGCTGTCCGCGTGAGGCGCGGGGTATAGCCACCCTGGTGCGGGCGATCAAGTGCCAGCATCATATAGCGCCATGGTTTTTTGCATCACCCCTTGCGGGTGAGCGACCAGTATAACGGATGACGGCCGGACCTGAGCGCTTTCGCCTCATAACGGGTCGGCGGCCAGCCGTCCGGACGGCTTGTCTGCAGGCGGTCCGAACTCGAACACGTCCTGCGCGGCGATGACGTCGGCCACCCACGCCTGATAGGTCGGATCGTCACTGGCCACCCGCCATTCGCCACCGGGCTTCAGCACGCGTGCGAGCAGCGGCAGCATGGCCGGGTGCACGAAGCGCCGTTTGGCGTGGCGTGCCTTGGGCCAGGGATCGGGAAACAGCAGGAACAGGCGGTCCAGGCACGCGTCGGGCAGGGCGCGCAGCAGGATGCGCGCATCGTCGGTCCAGAGGCGCAGGTTGGCCGGCAGCGGCGCCGTCGCCTCCTGGCCTTCGGGGACCAGGGCAGACAGCAGGGAGCATATGCCGTTCTCGAACACCTCACAGGCGATCAGCGTCGCGTGCGGATGGGCACGCACTTGCGCCAGCGCGTGTTCGCCTCCGCCGAAGCCGACTTCCAGCCATAGCGGCCCTGCCGGCAACCCCTGCACGGGGTCAGCCGGCAGGGCCAGGCGAGGCAGTGTGACGTCGAGAAGGACTTGCTGGCGGGGCCGCAGCTTATGGCCGCGGCTGCGGCCATAGAGCCGATCCGGCGGCGGCTTTACCGCCCGAACGCTGCTTTCAGCGCCGGCACCAGGTCCGTCATTTCCCACGTGAAGGTGCCTTTTTCCACGTCCGGCTCGCGACCGAAATGGCCATAGGCCGAGGTCGGCACATAGATCGGCCGGTTCATTTTCAGATGCTCACGGATGCCGCGTGGCGAAAGGTTCATGACCTCCCGCAGGACGTCGTCTCCAGCCGCGTCTCGTCGATGTCCTTGCCGGTGCCGTGCAGGTCGACATAGACGGACAGCGGGCGCGAAATGCCGATCGCGTAGCTGATCTGCAGCGTGCAGCGATCCGCGAGCCCGGCGGCAACGACATTCTTCGCCAGATAGCGGCAGGCATAGGCAGCCGAACGATCCACCTTGGTCGGATCCTTGCCGCTGAAGGCGCCGCCGCCATGCGGGGACGCGCCGCCATAGGTGTCGACGATGATCTTGCGCCCTGTCAGGCCGCAGTCGCCGTCCGGACCGCCGATCACGAATTTGCCGGTCGGGTTCACATGGAACTCGTCCTCGGGGCACATCCAGCCCTTGGGCAGGATCGACTCGACGAGCGGCCAGAGCAGGCGCTTGATCTCGGCCTGTTCCAGGCCTTCTTCGTGCTGGGTGGAAACGACGACGGAGGTGGCGCAGACGGGCTTGCCGTCGACGTAGCGCAGCGTCACCTGGCTTTTGGCGTCCGGCAGCAGACCTTTCCCGCGGCGGTCGCCGGCCTTCCGCAGATCGCGCATGTGGCGCAGGATCTCGTGCGCGTAATAGAGCGGCGCCGGCATCAGCGTCTCGGTTTCGCGGCAGGCGTAGCCGAACATGATGCCCTGGTCGCCCGCGCCCTCATCCTTGTTGCCGGCGCTGTCCACGCCCTGCGCGATGTCGGCGGACTGGGAGTGAAGGTGGACGGCGACATCGGCGTTCTGCCAGTGAAAGCCCTCCTGCTCATAGCCGATGTCGCGGATTGCCATGCGCGTCAGGTGCGTCAGCAGTTCCGGCGTGATGGTTTCGGGTCCGCGCGTTTCACCGGCGAGGACGACGCGATTCGTGGTGACCAGCGTTTCGCAGGCGCAGCGGGACTAGCGGATCGGCGGCGAGGAAGGCGTCGAGGACCGTGTCGCTGATCCGGTCGGCGACCTTGTCCGGATGGCCCTCGGAAACCGATTCCGAGGTAAACAGGTACTCGCCCGTGTCCCGCATGGGTTGTGTCTCTCTCGCGTGGCAGTGGGGTGCGGCCGTTCAGTCAGTCGAATCCGAGCGGCTGCTGGCAGGATGCCAAAGTCGGCGGTGTTTGGCCGATACGGCCGATCCGGTCAAGGTTGTGCGTCCGGGCGGAACGGTGCGTCATGCCATGCCGAGGACGTCCATCATCGAATAGAGCCTCGGCGGCCTTCCGACGGCCCAGAGCGCGGCTCGGACCGCACCGGTCGCATACGTCCGGCGGTCGAAGGACCGATGTGTCAGGACGATGTGCTCGGCGCCGGCAGCGAAAATCAGGCTGTGCTCGCCGACCACCTGGCCGCCGCGCAGGGCGGCGAAGCCGATGGCGCCGGTCTTTCGTGCCCCGGTGTGACCGTGGCGGCCTGACTCCATCACATCCTCGAACTGCTGGCCGCGTCCCTTCGCCACCGCTCGGCCCATCCCGATGGCGGTGCCGGACGGGGCGTCAACTTTCTGGCGGTGATGCATCTCCATGATTTCGGCGTCGTAGGTGTCGGCCGGCAGGGCGGCGGCCATGCGTTCGGCGAGCGCCAGCACAAGGTTGACGCCGGCCGAGAAATTGGCGGCGTAGACGACGGGGATTTTCGCCGCCGCTGCTGCAACGGCGGCTTCGTCGTCACCGGAAAGACCCGATGTGCCGAGGATCCAGGCCTTGCCGGAGGCTGCCATCACCGCGGCGGACGCCTTGACGGTGGCCGCATTGGTGAAATCGATGACGACATCGGATTGCGCCGCCAGCGCCGCAAGGTCGGGTTGGCGCGGGAGGTGCCGCCGGCCATGGAGGCACCGGCCGCGGCGACCTCCTCGGTCAGGAGCTTGCCCATCCGGCCGGTGATACCGGCGATGCCGATCCTGGTGGTCATTGGCGCCTTCCTCCTTGTCCGCCTCCGTGAGAGTTCGTTTGCTCCAAGGAGGCGTGTCCAGAGGCAAGCCCGGCGTCAGTAGACGAAGGCGTTTCCGCTGATCAGGCTGGACAGGGTCAGTGCGCCGGCTCCTCGCTGTCGGCCCCATGGGGGCCGCTGATGGCGATCATATTGTTTTTCGATTGCAAATCTGAAGAATCAGTTCTGTAGAGTATCAAAGAGGCAGGAAAGTTATGTTCGATACTTGCCAACATAGAGCGTGATGACCGGAGGCGGAATCGCCGGAGGTCTGAATCACGCGATCAAACAAATATTTAGAGCAGGATGGCTGAGCGAAAGCGATGTCATCCTGCTCTAAAGCGAAAACAGGCGGGTCTCGGAGACCCGCCCTGTAAAATGAGACAGAACAATCAACCGCGGCCGCCCTCAAAGAACGCCGCAACCTTGGCGAAGAACCCCTCATGGTCCGGGCTGCCTCTTGCTGCCCTTCTTCGCCTCGACCTCGAACGCCTCCAGCAACTCCCGCTGTTTCGGCGTCAGGTTCTGCGGCGTCTCGACCGCCACCTGGATGAACATGTCGCCACGCGCCACGCTGCGCAGCACCGAGAAGCCCTTGCCGCGCAGGCGGAACTGGTCTCCGGTCTGTGTCCCTGGAGGTATCTTCACCTTCGCGCGGGTGCCGTCGATCACCGGCACCTCGACCTCATCGCCCAGCGCCGCCTGCGTCATGCGCAACGGCACGCGCATCAGGATGTTCGCCTGCTCGCGTTGGAAGAATTCGTGAGGTCGGACCGCGACGTGGACATACAGGTCGCCGTTCTGTGCGCCTGGACCGCCTGCCTCGCCTTCGCCGGCCAGGCGGATACGGGTGCCGTCCTCGACGCCCGCCGGGATGGAGACCTGCAGGCTGCGTTCCCGCTGCACTGTCCCGATCCCTTGGCAGGTCCGGCATGGGTTGCGGATCACACGGCCTTGGCCGCCGCAGGTGGGGCAGGTCCGCTCGATCAGGAAGAAACCTTGCTGCGCCCGGATCTTGCCGGCTCCCTGGCAACTGGGGCAGGTCGTCGCGGCCTGGCCCTTATCGGCCGAACCGCTTCCCTCGCAGCTTTCGCATTTGACCCGCGTCGGCACGCGCAAGTTGACCTTGGTGCCGGTGAACGCCTCGACCAGGTCGATCTCGACAGCCTGACGCAGATCGGCGCCGGTGCGAGACCGAGCGCCGCCGCGCCGGCCCATGCCGAACATCTGGTCGAAGATATCGCCCAGGTCTCCCGCTGCCGAAAAATCGAAGCCACCCATGCCGCCGCCAGGGCCGCCACCGCCGCCGTTTTCGAACGCGGCATGACCGAAACGGTCATAGGCGGCGCGCTTCTGATCGTCCTTCAGAACGTCATAGGCCTCGCTGACGTCCTTGAACTTCGCTTCAGCCTGCTTGTCGCCCGGATTGCGATCCGGGTGGTACTGCATCGCCAGTTTGCGATAAGCCCGCTTCAGGTCCTCGGCGCTGGCGTCGCGCGCGGCGCCCAACGTGGCGTAATAATCCTGTTTGGCCATGTCAGCCCTTCACCGTGTCCGCGGCGCGGATGAAGCGCCCGTAAGTTCCTTAACCAAAATCCCGATCGATCGTGCCGCAAACGGCGGAGCAGGACCATGCCCGTTGCCGTCGCAGATCGTTTGGTCCTTAACGCCATCGCGCCCGCCTTGGAAAGGGCGAGCGCGCGGCGCTATGTCGGCACATCCCAAGCGAAACCGGCGTGCGAAGAACCCAGCATCGAGAGGAAACCGGGTCTTCCATGCCCGCCGGTGTCCGGCTCAGGCGGACTTCTTCTTTTTGTCGTCGACCTCTTCGAACTCGGCATCGACGACTTTGTCGTCACCTTCCGGCTGTTGTGGACCGGAACCGGCACCCGGCGCGGCACCCGCCGACTGTTCGGCCTTGTACATCGCCTCGCCGATCTTCATCGCGGCCTGGCTGAGACGGTCGGAGGCCTGCTTCAGCGCTTCGGTATCCGTGCCTTCCAGAGCGGACTTCGCTGCGGCGATCGCCGCCTCGGCTTCGCCCTTCTCCTGGGCACCCACCTTGTCGCCGTGTTCCTTCAGGTTCTTCTCGACCTGGTGGATCAGGCTTTCGGTGTGGTTGCGCGCCTCGATCTGCTCACGGCGCTTCTTGTCGGCTTCGGCATTCGCCTCGGCTTCCTTCACCATGCGCTGGATGTCGCCTTCCGACAGACCGCCGGACGCCTGGATGCGGATCTGCTGCTCCTTGCCGGTGGCCTTGTCCTTGGCCTGGACCGAAACGATGCCGTTGGCGTCGATGTCGAACGTCACCTCGATCTGCGGCACGCCGCGCGGGGCGGGCGGGATACCGGTCAGGTCGAAATTGCCCAGCAGCTTGTTGTCGGCGGCCATCTCGCGCTCGCCCTGGTAGACCTTGATGGTCACCGCTTGCTGGTTGTCGTCGGCCGTGGAGAAGGTCTGCGACTTCTTCGTCGGGATCGTCGTGTTGCGGTCGATCAGCCGGGTGAACACGCCGCCCAGGGTTTCGATGCCCAACGACAGCGGCGTCACGTCCAGCAGCAGCACGTCCTTGACGTCGCCCTTCAGCACGCCGCCCTGCACCGCGGCACCGATCGCCACGACCTCGTCAGGGTTAACGTTGCGGGCCGGTTCCTTGCCGAAGAAGGACTTCACCGCATCGATGACCTTGGGCATGCGGGTCATGCCGCCGACCAGGATCACTTCCTGAATCTCACCAGCCGTCACGCCGGCATCCTTCAGCGCGGCGCGGCACGGCTCCAGCGTGCGGGTGATCAGGTCGTCCACCAGGCTTTCCAGCTTGGCGCGGGAGAGCTTCATCGACCAGATGCTTTGGGCCGGAGGCGTCCGCGGTGATGAACGGCAGGTTGACCTCGGTCTCTTTCGAGGACGACAGCTCGATCTTCGCCTTTTCCGCGGCTTCCTTCAGGCGCTGCAGGGCAAGCTTGTCCTTGCGCAGGTCGATGCCCTGTTCCTTCCTGAACTCATCGGCCAGCCAGTCGATGATTCGCAGGTCGAAGTCTTCACCGCCCAGGAACGTGTCGCCGTTCGTGGACTTCACTTCGAACACGCCGTCGCCGATTTCCAGGACCGAAATATCGAAGGTGCCGCCGCCAAGGTCATAGACCGCAATCGTGCCGGCCGACTTCTTGTCCATACCGTAGGCAAGGGCGGCCGCAGTCGGCTCGTTGATGATGCGCAGCACGTCGAGGCCGGCGATCCGTCCGGCGTCCTTGGTCGCCTGGCGCTGGCTGTCGTTGAAGTAGGCAGGAACAGTGATGACGGCCTGCGTCACCGGCTCACCCAGGTAAGCCTCCGCCGTCTCTTTCATCTTCGTCAGCACGAATGCGCTGATCTGGCTTGGCGCGTATTTCTGGCCCTTCACCTCGACAGCCGCGTCGCCGTTTTCACCGCGCGCGATGGTGTAGGGGACCATGCCCTTGTCCTTGGTGACCAGCGGATCGTCATAGCGACGGCCGATCAGGCGCTTGACCGCGAACAGGGTGTTGGTCGGATTTGTAACTGCCTGCCGCTTCGCCGACTGGCCGACCAGACGTTCACCGCCGTCGGTGAAGGCGATCATGCTGGGCGTCGTCCGCGCGCCTTCCGCGTTCTCGATGACCCGGACGTCTTTGCCTTCAAGGATGGCGACGCAGGAATTGGTGGTACCGAGATCGATACCGATCACTTTGCTCATGTATTGCTCCTTTCAGCGGACAGAGGCGGCCCGAAGCACCGGCGCTGTCCCTATTTTGAATCCGTGGATGTATGGGGTTGGCTCAATCGGAACAAGGGCGTTCGCCAACTTTTCCCTAACCGGATTGTCATGTTTGCGAACAGTCAGCCATTCGGCCCGGCCAGTTCCGCCGCGGCGCCTTCGCGACGACGACCATCGCCGGCCGCAGCAGGCGACCGTTCAACGTCCAGGCCTGAGACCACGCCTGGAGAATGGTCCCGGGGCATGGGTTTCGCTCTCTTGCTCCGCCATCGCCTGGTGCAGGTTCGGGTCGAACGGCTTGCCGGACGGATCGTCGCGCGTGATGCCGTTGCGCTCCAGCGTCTGCAGAAAGCTGCGCTCGATGCCTTCCAGACCCTCTCGGATCTTGGTGACGACCGCCGGCTGGTTGCCGACGCGGGCGGCAGGCTGTCGAGGCCGCGCTTGAGGTTTTCGGCTGTCGTCGACGACGTCGGCGGCGAATTCTTCTGCACCGCATACGCCGCGTGTTGTCCATCTCCTCTTCGGGCACGGGCGCGGCGTTGGCGTGTCTCCGCCTCGGCGCGCATCCATCGTTCCTTCATCTCAGTCAGTTCCGCCTCCAACGCGGTGATGCGCGCGGTCGCTTCCTGCATCAGCGCTTCAGGCGAGAGGGCCGCGTCCTGCGGCGTATCCTGCGGTGTGGCATTGGCCGCGGTTGGGTTTTGGTCCTGCATGGGTTCCTTTTTGATATCAGGCTGCGGGTCCCGTTCGTCGGGAGCCGAAGTGAAATGAGGTTCGATGGTCATGGACCATATTAGATGATCGGCGGCCATCAGTTAGGCAACGGGGCGCGAAGAACAACCGGTTTCGAGTTTATGGCACCACGAATTGTTCACCCGGATCGAGCGGCAGACGCTTCGGACGCGTCGTGTATAACACTGTCGAGCGAAAGACCGCGCCCTATGTCAGCCGTATCGGCGGCTGGCCTTCCTGTATCGGCTCTATTTCGCCGATTTCGGCGGCCTCGATACCTGCGTCTTGCAGCGCCCCGACGCAGCGTGCGGCACGGATGGCCGGGACGCCGACCAGGAGACCCCCGGACGTCTGCGGATCGACCAGCAGCTCGCCATTCGTCATGCGCCCGATCCAGCGCCGATTGGACTGGGCCGAGCGTGCTCTCTATTCCGCGCGCGGCCAATGCCAGCGCCCAAGCCGGCGGCGCCGATGGCTGCACCAAAGCCGGCGCCGGCTCCCGCACCCAGGCCGGCTCCGACGCCGCCCCCGGCGGCACCGAGTTGGGCGGCTCCCACTCCGGCTGCATCAAGTCCCGCGCCGTCATGGGGGCATTCGGCCGGCGAGACCTCGTCGAGCCCGCCGTCTTCCAGGGGAGATGATGACAAATAGTCGAGCGCGTCCCGGTTAGCGGGTCACGTTTCAAGGCCGCAGCGGGCAATCGCTGCGGCCTTTTTCGTTGGGAACGTCTCCGGGCTGGAGGGTTTTCGATCTGTCGGCCGACCGGCCGAGCCATCCGGTCCTTGGCCAAGTCGGATGTGCAGTTTCCGCCGCAAAAGTCGTTTGGCCGACACTGAAATCGGTCAAGGTTGTTGTCGGAATGCAACACACGCTGACAACATTTGGTGGGACGGTCATAACGCCTAAAAAGTCAGCAGATGCTCGTCTTTCTTGCTTCACGCAATGGATGGCGCGTTCCAGATTGCGGCCAGGTTAAGGAATTTGGTTGCAGTCGGTTATCGCTTGTCCCTGGGGGCGCCGAAGCTGGGCTGTTTTTAGATGGGGACCGTCATGAAGAAACTGGTTTTGACCGCGGCAGTGCTGGCGATGGCTGCGGGTTCGGCTTTCGCGGCGGATATGCCCTTGAAGGCCGTCAAAGCGCCGCCGATGCCCTCTTGGTGGGATACATTGACGATAACCGGCCTCGTGGAAGTCGGTGCTTCGGGCAATGCGAATAATCCCGCCGTCACGAATTTCGGCCAGCTCTTCACGGATAAAGCCAATTCTGCTTTCTTGAACCAGGCATCGCTGACGGTGCAGCGCCCTCTCGATCCGAAGGCAACCGGATACGATTTTGGCTTCAAGTTCCAGGCGATGTACGGTTCGGACGCACGCTATACCCACTTCCTGGGTGAGTTCGACCAATCAATCGGGGAGCGCAATCAATTCGACATCGTCGAAGCGCACGCTCTGTTCCATCTGCCGTGGCTTACTACCGGCGGCATAGACGTCAAAGGTCGGACAGTACGTGACCCTGGAAGGCGCGGAATTCATCAACGCCCCTGACAATGCGCTTTACACGCATTCCTACATTTTCTTTTTCGGCATTCCGTTCAAGCACACGGGCATCATTGACGACCACCCACGTGAATCCGTGGCTTGATATTTATGCAGGCGTAGACACGGGCGTGAACACGACCTTCGGCAATCACCTCGATTGCTTCAATTGTGGCGACAACAACAAGGCAGCGGCGTTCCATGGCGGTTTCGGCCTGAATTTGCTGGATGGCAAACTAACCGTTTCGGCAACCACCCATATCGGCCCTGAAAATCCGAACGTGACCCCTGTAATACTTGCGGGCGTCGATCCCAACACGGCTCTGCGCTATCTCAATGACGTGACGGTCATCTGGAAGCCGACCGACGCGCTCACCCTGACGACCGACATGAACTACATTCGCGACGATGGGTTCAACGCGACAGGCTACGGCGTGGCGCAATACGCGACTTATGCGATCAACGACTGGCTCAAGATCACTGGACGCGGCGAGATCTGGCGCGACAATAACGGCTTCTTTGTCGCCTCTTTCCCGGGCAACCTGGACTTTGTCGGGATCGAACATGGCAATCCCTTCGCTGTAGCGATCGGCGGCGGAGCGACGACCTACGGCGCGCTGACTGTCGGACTTGCCATCAAGCCTCCCGTCCCAAAACAACTCGAAGGCCTCGTTATCAGGCCTGAGATTCGCTACGACACGTCCTTGAACGACACCACGCCATTCGGCGGAGGAACGAAGAGTTCGCAATGGACGTTTGCCAGCGACCTCATCATACCCTTCACGATCAAATGAGGCTGACCTGACGGCGATGACCAACCTGAAGTAAGTCATTCTCTCGAGACCACGGGGGCGGCAGAGCGATCTTGCCGCCCCTTTGTTTTGCGGTGAGCCAAATGCGTCTGGATTGGCGAGGGGAGGCGAGGAATACGCGCCGGTGAATTTGCCGCCGCCGGCCGTGGCCGCAGCGCTGGTTGTAGCACGCCGCGAATTGCCGGGGGTCTGCGGTTATGACGCCTTGGCGTCTTCGTTTTGGTCCTGCAGGCGAAATCGATCGCCATCACGGGTCAGCACGACATGGCGCTGGTGGAAGGCCTCGAGCGTAGAGCGATGACCGATCGAGACGATCGTGGCTGCCGACAACTTCGCTTCCAGCAGAAGGTAAAGCGCCGCTTCCGAGGCTTCATCCAGCGAGGCCGTCGCTTCGTCGAGGAACAGATATTGCGGCGCGTGCAACAGCGCGCGTACGAGCCCGAGGCGCTGTTGCTCGCCCAGCGAAAGCATTCGGTTCCAATGCGCTTCTTCCTCCAGCTGCGCGGCGAGCTGAGGCAGGCCAACCGAGATCAGCGCATCCCCGACCCGATCCGAACCGAACGCGCTCGCCTCCGCAGGATAGACGATCGCAGCCTTGAGCGAGCCCACCGGAAAATACGGCCGCTGCGGCAGCATCATCAGCGTGGCCTTTGCGGGGATCGCAATCGAGCCGCTCCCGAACGGCCAGACACCGGCGATGGCGCGGAACAAGGTCGACTTGCCGGCGCCGGACGGCCCGGTGACCAGGGTGCGTTCATGGCTGCGAATGCTGAAGCCGTCGGCTGCGACCAATGGCTTGCCGTTCGGCAGCCTGACGAGAAGCTGCTCCAGGTCGATCTGATTGCTGCCGGTCGAGGCCACCACATCGATCGAGTCGGCCCTGGTCGCCAGTGTATCGGCGCTGGAGATCGCCATCTCAAATCCGTCCAGGCGCGCGATGACCGCCCGCCATTCCGCCAGCGTCCGATAAGTCGAAACGAAAAACGACAATGCCTGTTGCACGCTGGAGAAGGCGGACGCGGTCTGCATCATGCCGCCGAGCTGGATCTTGTCGGCAAAATAAGCCGGCGCCACCAGAATGTAGGGGAAAATCACCGCGGCCTGCGAATAGCTCGCAGTAAACGCAGTCAGCCGCTTGGTCCGCTGCATGATGGCGTACCAGTTGTCGACGACGAGGCCGAAGCGGTCCGAAAGCCGCTTCCGTTCGACGCTCTCGCCCTGCAACAGCGCAATCTGCTCGGAATTTTCGCGCACCCGAACCAGGTTGAAGCGGAAATCGGCTTCGAAGCGCTGCTGGCGGAAATCAAGGTTGACCAGCGGCGAGCCGATCCATTGCGTCAGCGCGGTGCCAAAGATCGCGTAGATCAGCGCGCCCCACACCAGATAACCGGGGATATCGAACTCGCGGCTGAATATGTGCAACGGCGATGCCGACGACAGGCCCCACAGGATGACGATAAAGGACGCCAGCGTCACCACCGCGCTCAAGAGGCCGACGCCAATGTTGAGCGTTTGATCGACGAACAGTTTCACATCGTCGGTGATGCGCTGGTCCGGATTGTCGGCGGCATCGCCCTGCAGCTGCATGCGATAGTGGTTGGCGTTGTGAAGCCATTGGCTGAGATAGGTGGTGGTCATCCAGCGCCGCCAGCGGATCTGAAGCCATTGATTGAGATAGAGCTGATAGACCGAAAGCGCGATGTAGAACGTCGCCAAAAGCGAAAAGATGGCGATTTCCCTGACGAAACCGTCCCAGTTCTTCTCCTGAAGCGCATTGTAAAAGCGATTGTTCCACTGGTTCAGCAGCACGTTGATCAAAACCAGCGAGAGCTCGATCGCGATCACCGCCGCGAGCAGCACGCGGCCGGCCAGTTTATCTTCGGAACGGAAATACGGAGCAGCGATCCGCCATACGATCGCGAGCGTCGAGCGGATGTTGTTCACAGATTGCGGTCTCCGGGAAAAGGGCCTCAAGAGCCTGAAAAGATGGGAGAATTTAGGTGCTTAGACTAAAGTGGTAAGTTCCATGCTCTGCGTTGGCTTGTCCCGGCCGCCGAGTTAACCCTAGCATGGCGGAACGGCGAGGGGCGGGGGACCTTCACACGTCGCGAGGTTGTGAGCGGATTTTGGCAACGCCAAATTCGCGGCTCATTTCGCGCACCGCTAGAATACTCCCCCGCGATCACGCCAGGCACGCCCGACCGTCCACGCTGGTGGGGGCGCCGCATAATGGCGTGGGGGAGAACCGCAATGTGGAATCAGGTCTACAATCCATTTGGCAATACGACGCTTTCGACGATCGCCGCGGCGATACCCGTCGTCACGCTGCTGGTTTTGATCGCAAGCGGCAGGGTCAAGGCACACATCGCAGCCATCATTGCGCTGGTGCTGGCCAATCTGGTGGCCATCTTTCTCTTCACCATGCCGGCCAACATGTCGATTCGCGCTTCGCTGCTCGGCGTCGTAACCGGCTTCTTCCCGATCGGCTGGATCGTGCTGAACGTCATCTTCATGTACCAGCTCACAGTTACTGCCGGCCAATTCGAAGCACTCAAGCGCGCCGTGGGCGGTGTGACCGCAGATCGGCGATTGCAGCTGCTGCTGATTGCATTTTCGTTCGGCGCGTTCTTTGAGGGCGCATCGGGCTTCGGTACGCCGGTGGCGATCACCGGTGCGATCCTGATCGGGCTTGGCTTCTCGCCCCTCGCGGCCTCCGGCCTGTCGCTGATCGCCAATACCGCCCCGGTCGCCTATGGCGCCCTGGGCACGCCGATCCAGGGCCTCGCTTCGGTGACCGGCCTCGATCCCTATATTCTTGGCGCGATGGTCGGCCGGCAGTTGCCCGTGTTCTCGCTAATCGTGCCGTTCTGGGTGGTATGGGCGTTCGCCGGCTGGAGGGGCATGAAGGACGTCTGGCCGGCCATTCTCGTCACCGGCGTGTCGTTCGCGGTCCCGCAATTCCTGATCTCGAACTACATCAACCCCTGGATCGTCGACATCGGCGCGTCGCTGATCTCGATGGGCTGCCTCATCCTGTTCCTGAAAGTCTGGCAGCCGAAGGAACTCTGGCTGTCGCCTGCGTTGCGCGGCAATGACGAGTCGGCCAGTACGATGGCTCCGGCGAAGCTGATCGATCCGGCACCGTTGACATCAGGAGAGCTGTTCACCGCGCTGCTGCCGTGGATCATCCTTTGTGCCATTCTGCTGGTCTGGGGCACGGGCTGGTTCAAGGCCGCGGTGAATCCAATCTTCACCTGGAATTATGCGGTGCCCGAATTGCACAACATGATCAACAAGGTTGCGCCGGTGGTGCCGAAGCCGACAC
>CAVYTN010000028.1:0-38032 GCA_963771475.1 uncultured Alphaproteobacteria bacterium
CTCCGCCGCGATTTCCTTGGCGCATCCCCGAAACCAATGCCATCCTCTCCTCCGCGACAGGGCCCACCAACGGACCCCCAAAAACGACACAAAGGAACATTGGCCATCGCGCCATGGACGCCCTTCGCCCGAGCCGCGCGGTACCTTCCTCTGGAGGCGTTGGTTCTGATCTGCGTGCCCGCAATCTGTGCCCCTGCGCAGGCCCAGCAGGCGCCCGACGTGACCCTGCCTCCCATCACCATCCTCGGCACCACCCCCCTGCTCGGCTCCGGCGTCGACCGCGATACCGTGCCGGCGGCCAGCAGCATCCTGCACAGGCGATGACCTCACCCGAGCGGGCACGCTGCCGGCGGACGCTGTCCGGTCGCTGAACGAAACGATCGGCGGTGTCAATCTCGATTCCGCGTCGGGCAACCCGTTTCAACCGACATTGTTCTATCACGGCTTCGCCGCCTCCGCGCTGCAAGGCACGCCGCAGGGCCTCGCCGTCTATGTCAACGGCATCCGCTTCAACCAGGCGTTCGGCGACACGGTCAATTTCGACCTGCTGCCCAACATCGCCATCGAGCGGATCGACATCGAGGGCTCCAACCCGGCGTTCGGCCTCAACGCGCTGGGCGGTTCGATATCCATCAAGCTGCGCGACGGCTTCTCCTATCAAGGCGCCGAGGCCGAGGGCTTCGGCGGTTCCTTCGGCACCGTGGGCGGTGATTTCCAGTGGGGACAGCGCAGCGGCAACACCGCCACCTATGTCGCCGGCAGTGTGACGCACCAGGGCGGCTGGCGCGACCAGCAATCCTCTGACCTGCAGAACCTGTATGGCGATATCGGCTGGCGCGGTTCGACGGGAGAGCTGCACTTCAACGTCCTGCTGGCGAATTCGTCGCTGAACGGCCCGGGGACCTCGCCGATCGAATTGCTGGCGGTCGCACCCGCCGCGCAGTTCACCGCACCCAATTTCATCAGCAACCGGTCTGCCCAGGTCAGCCTGTCCGGCAACATGGTACTGAGCGACACGCTCTCCCTGCAGGCGGTCACTTATTACGAGAACTTCCTCCAGCGCGTGCGCAACGGCAATGCGCCGAACGACACGCCGTGCGACGATGATTCGAGCCTGCTGTGCAACGGATTCGACGGTCAGCACCACGCTGGGCGGGGCGCCGATTCCGGCCTTTCTCGGCCCCAATCCCCTGGCGTATTCGGAGCTCGACGTTCAGACGACCAACACCAACCGCTATGGCGCCTCGGCCCAGGTGACCGATACGGGCAAGCTGTTCGGGCTGAAGAACCACCTCGTCGCCGGCGTCAGCTTCGATGGCGCGCAGACGATGTTCACCGGCTCGTCCAACATCGGCGGCATCTCGCTGGATTCGCGCGATTTCCTCGGCCCCGGCTTTGTGATCGATGAGCCGGGCATCAACGCGCCGGTGCGGGTCGGGATCAGCGATGCCTATTACGGCGTGTTCGTCACCGATACGCTGCACCTGACCGAGCGGCTGGCTGTCACCGCGTCGGGCCGGTTCAACCTGGCGAAGATCGACTTGTCCGACCAGAATGGCGGCGACCTGAGCGGCAACCACACCTACAGCCACTTCAATCCGGCGATCGGCCTGACCTACCGCCTGGCGCCCTGGCTGACCGCCTATGCGGGCTATGCCGTGGCCAACCGGGCGCCCACGCCGTCCGAACTGTCCTGCGCCAGCCCTGCCAATAGTTGCAGCCTGGCCAATTTCTTCGTTGGCGATCCGAACCTGAAGCAGGTCGTGGCGCACACGATCGAGGTCGGGCTGCGCGGGAACACCGAGGCCGGCAGCGGCCGCCTGACCTATGATGTTGGTTTCTATCGTACCGAACTGGACGACGACATCGCCTTCGTCAACAGCCCCGTGCTGAACCGGGCCTTCTTCGCCAATGTGGGGCAGACTCAGAGGCAGGGCGTGGATGTGGCTCTGCGCTACACCACGCCACGCTGGTCTGCCTGGCTGGCCTATGCCTATACAAATGCCACATTCCAGACCGGGTTCACCGAGGACGCCGGCAGCAATCCGGCTGCCGACGCCTCGGGCAACATCACGATCCACCCCGGCAACCAACTTCCGGGCGTGCCGGCGCACCAGGGCAAGCTGGGCGCAAGCTGGCAGGTGACCGACGACTGGACGGTCGCGGCGGTGCTGGTCGCGCAGAGCGGTCAGTACCTGGTCGGCGATGAGGCCAACCTGACCGCGCAATTGCCGGCATTCTTCACGCTCAATCTCAGCACGCTGTACAAGCTGACCCCACATGTGGAGCTGTTCGGTTCGATGGAAAACGTAACGAACCAGCGTTACTACACCTTTGGCACGTTCGCCCCGACGACGTCGGTGTTCCTGGCGCAGGCGCCCAATGCGACGAACCCGCGCGCCTACAGCCCCGCTGCACCGATCGGCGTGTTCGGCGGCGTGCGGGTCCGGTTCTGACCTCAGACCGGTCAGCCGATCCGCTTGCTCATATACACGGTCGTTCCGCCCAAGAACGGTTCTGTCCGGTCGATGGAGAAGCCAACCGAGCGATACAGCGCAATGTTCGCGGCGAAGGCACCGTTGGTGAGCAGGCGCAGCTCCGTCAGCCCCAGGGCCGCCGCCTTGTGCTCCGCATGCGCCAGCAGACGCCGGCCCAGGCCCTGCCCCTGACGATCGGGAGCCACGGCGAGGTTCTCGATCCACAGATGGTCGGGCTGGAGGATCATCTCCAGCACCGCCAGCAGGTCGTTGCCGGCGTGCAGCAGATCGATGTCGTGCGACCGCACTGCGGCATCGTAGTCCGCCGTCATCGGCCTCGGCTCCCGCCCGATCACCGGAACCCATCTGGCATACGCCGCTCGGACCAGATCGCGGATGCGGCCGGCGTCCTCCGGTGTGGCAGGCCTCAGAGCCAAAGCGTCGTCGGAGGGGGGCATTCATTACTCCAGAACAATCGAGACAGGACTAGAGCGTGATGACCGGAGGCGGAATTGCCGGAGGTCTACACGCGATCGAACACGTAGAGCAGGATGGCTGAGCGATAGCGATGTCATCCTGCTCTAGCCGGTCAGCAGGCGGCATTTGACGAAACCGGGCCTGCCCCGATAACTCCCCGCCACAACGCATGCGGAAAGGATGTCGGCCATGGACCTGCAACTGAAGGGCAAGACCGCGCTGGTCACCGGCGCCAGCATGGGCATCGGGCGCGCCATCGCCAAGATGCTGGCGCAGGAGGGTGTGCAGGTCGTCGCCGCCGCCCGCCGCATCGAGCTGATGGAGGTCATGGCCGATGAGGTCGCGGCCGGCCAGCACCCCCGCCCCATCCTGATCAAGCAGGACGTGATGGAGGAGAACGCCGCCCAGACCCTGGCCAACGCCGCCCTGAAGGCCGTCGGCCACATCGACATCCTGGTCAACAACGCCGGCGGCAGCCGCGTCCTGCCGATCGATGCGCCCGAGGAACGCTGGACCGAGGCGATGACGCTCAACTTCACCCGCCCGCGCCAACTGACCCATGCCCTGCTGCCGACGATGATCGAGCACCGCTACGGCCGCATCATCAACATCACCGGCAAGAGCGAGCCGGAACACCTGAACGCCGCCTTCTCCGCCAAGGCCGGCATCCACGCCTGGGCCAAGGGCCTGTCGCGCGAGGTCGGGCAGTACGGCATCACCGTCAACTCGATCCCGCCCGGCCGGATCATGAGCGAGCAGATCCGCCGCAACTACCCCGAGGACTACCGCAAGCACTTCGCCGAGACCGAGATCCCCGTGAAGTATTGGGGCGAGCCCGAGGACCTTGCGGTCATGGCGGTCTGGCTCGCCTCGCCGCTGGCTCGTTACATCACCGGCGCGGTGATCCCGGTCGATGGCGGACTGCGCCGTTACCAGTTCTGACGCCTTCCGCGACCGGCTGCGGCGCGACCCGTTCGACCGTGGGGCGCTCGCCGGTCTCGGGGCCGCGCTGCTGGCCGAGGGGCGTCCCGCCCAGGCTGCCGCCATTCTAGCCACGCTCGACACCCAGGATGTCCTGACGGATCTGGGTGAGGCGCTGCTGAAGGCCGGCCTGCGCGCGGACGCCGAGATCCGGCTGCGCGAGGCCCTGGCGGCCGACCCCAACCAGGTTCGGGCGTTGCTGCTGCTGGTCTCCCTGCTGCGGGCGGACAACCGGCTGGCGGAGGCGGAGCCCCTCGCCCGCCAGGCCTATGCGCAGGCTTCGGCCGAGGCGGCGCAGGCCCAGGTGGCGCAGGCCCTGGGTGGCGTGCTGGTGGATCGCGGCAACCACGCCTACCTTGCCAACGATCCTGAGACGGCCGAGGCGCTGTATCGGGACGCCGTGGGCATCATGCCGTGGCACACGGGGGCGTGGACCAATCTGGGCAACGCGCTGGTCCAGCAGTTCCGCTTCCCGGAGGCCGAGGCCGCCTACCGGGCCGCGCTTGCCGCCGATCCGGGGCATGATGGCGCCTGGTTCGCCCTGTCCCTCGCCCGCCTGTTGCAGGGCGACACGGACGAAGGCTTCCGCCTCTACGAGCACCGCCGGGGGATGGCCGACCTCGCGCCGAACTACAACCGCCGGCCAGAGTTGCCGGCATGGCAGCCAGGGGACGATCTGACCGGTCGCCGCGTATTGGTCGCCGCCGAACAGGGGGCCGGGGACGTCATCCAGTTCGCCCGCTATGTCCCCGCCCTCACGCGGATCGCCGGCGCCGTGACGCTGGAGGTGTCCTGGCCGATGACCGGGCTTTTCGGGGACCTCGGCGTCCCCGTCATCGCGCTGGAGGACACCGCCGACTGCGACGTCCAGATCCCGCTGGCGAGCCTGAAGCTGCTGCTCGGCCCCGATGCCGGCACGACGCCCCCCTATCTCCGCCCCGTCGAGGAACGGGTCTGGCGCTGGCAGGCGTGGCTGGATCGCTCGCCGCCGGGGCGGCGCATCGGGCTGGTGTGCAGCGGCGACCCGAAGCATCCGCGGGACCTGGAACGGAGCTTCCCTCTCGCCGCCTATGCGCCGCTGCTCGATCTGCCGGACGCGACCTTCGTCCTGGTGCAAACCGACCTGCGGGAGGCCGACTGGGACACTCTGGATGACGCCGACAACCTGCGGTTTCCCGGCGCGGCGCTGACCGACTGGGCGGATACCGCGGCGCTGGTGTCCCAGCTCGACCTGCTCATCACCATCGACACCGCCGTCGCCCATCTGGCCGGAGCGCTCGGCGTGCCGGTCTGGACTTTGCTGCCGTTCTGTCCAGACTGGCGCTGGGGCCTCGGGCGCGACGACAGCCCCTGGTATCCGTCCATGCATCTGTATCGGCAGACCGAGCGGGGTGCGTGGGCCGAGGTCATAAGGCGCGTGCGGGACGATCTTCGCACGCCATAACGAAAGGGCGGAGCGATGCGGCAAATGGTCCTGGTCGGCTTTCTGCAGGCGCAGAACTGCACCACGCTGGCGAGCGCGTGGCGGCATCCGGACGCGCGCACGCGATTTCACCACCGCCGCCTATTACCAGAAAATCGGCCAGGTGCTGGAGGAGGGAAAGTTCCAGCTCGGCTTTTTCGACGACCGCCTCGCGATGCCCGACATCTATGGCGGCAACCCGGCCGAGGTCGTCGCCAACGGCGTCCGCGTGGTGAAGATCGATCCCGTCGCGACACTGATGGCGATGGGGTTCGGCACGCAGTATCTCGGCATCGGGTCGACCGCCTCCACCACCTATTACGAGCCGTTCGATGTCGCCCGCCGGTTCCAGACCGTCGACCACATGCTCGGCGGGCGCGCGGCGTGGAACGTGGTGACCTCGGTCAACGATGGCGAGGCGCACAACATGGGCCGCGACGTGCACATGGAGCACGACCTGCGCTACGACCGCGCCGACGAGTTCATGGAGATCGTGCATGAGTTGCTGGGACGGCTGGGAGGACGATGCGCTGGTGGTCGACAAGACAGACCGGCCTGTTCGCCCATCCCGACAAGGTGCATCGGCTGGAATACAAAGGGAAATTCCTGAAGTCGTCCGGCACGTTCACCGTGCCGCGCTCGCCGCAGGGCCATCCGGTGGTCATCCAGGCCGGGGCCAGTCGGACGCGGCAAGACGTTCTCGGCGCGCTGGGCGGAGACGGTGTTCGTCGGCTACCCGGACTTCGAGGACGGCAAGCGCGCAATACGCCGACTTGAAGGCCGAGGTCGCGCGGCTCGGACCGCGATCCCGACCTGGTGACCGTCAATACGATCGCCTATCCGGTGGTGGCGGAAACCCGCGCCGAGGCCGAGGACAAGATGGCGGTGATCGACTGCGCTGTACAAGGAGGTCGACGGGCTGTCGTTGCTGTCCGAAGCGATGAACTTCGACTTCAAGAAGAAGGGCATGGACGAGGCGTTCACCGACGAGGAACTGGAAGGCATGTCCGGCATGCAGGCGATGCGCGACCGGGTGATGCGCGTCGATCGGCCGCAATCCGACGGTGCGCGACTTCCTGGAGGTGACGCGGCGCGGCCGCCCGCGGGAGGCGATCGTCGGCAGCGGCAAGGACATCGCCGACCGGCTGGAGCAGTGGTTCACCGAAGGCGCCTGCGACGGCTACGTCATCGCCGGCACGCATACGCCGGGGACGTTCGAGGATTTCGTGAGGTTCGTTACGCCGGAACTGCAACGGCGCGGATTGTTCCGGACGGAGTATACAGGGCGGACGCTGCGGGAGAACCTTGGGCTGCCGGTGCCGAAGCGCGGGTCCTGGCGGCTGGGGTGATTGGTGGCCGGCTTGGCCGGTTCATTTCCTGTGCGTCATGACGCTTTCATTCCCCCCGTCTACTTCGTCATGACCCTTTCATTCCGACCCCGTCATGGCCCTTTCATCTCCTCCCCGTCATGGCCCGGCTTGACCGGGCCATCTCCTGCCTCAGACGTTCGGTGCGTCCGCGCGTCAGGACACCTCAACCGGCACTTTGCCCGCGTTCATCGGCCGTTGACCGAAGGTCGCCGCCTTCTCCTCCGGCCGTGAGGCGGTCGTCGGGGGCAGGCCGAAATCGGCCCTGAGCGTGTCCATGTCGACCGGTATCCCGTGGGCACCGAGCGCGGCCTGCATGGCGGCCATCAGGTGGGTCGGGAGCGCCTCGTCGAGATCGGGCGGCGGGGTGGCTTGGGTGCGCTGGTCCGGTGTTGCGCTGTCGGGTTCGGGCTTCGTCGCGGCCGGCTGTTCGGAGGGGCGGTCCTCGGCGATGGGTGTTTTGGCGGCGGCCTTGGTGGGCGGCGGCGCAGGCTGGGGGGCCGCGGTCTGGTCTGGCGCGGAGGCTGCCGGCGCGGTCGCCTCGGCGGCCGGCGGTGTGGCGGGGGCGCTTGTGGCGGCGCGGGCCTGATACGCGCCGGAGGCCGGGTCGTCGGCGGGCAGCGGCGGATAGCGGGAGGGCCGGCCGTGCGGGCGCGGCACCAGCGTGTCGGGGCGCGTCGCTTCCGTCTTCTGCCATTTGCGGCGGGTCATCATGATCCGCTCGGCCCGGTCGGCTGCCTGGCTGAGGGTGTGGACTTTTCCTAGGAATTTGATCTTCTCAGTGGCGGGGATGCCCGGGTCGGCGGCGAGGGTGGCGGCGGTGATCGTGCTGAGCGTCAGCGCGAGGATCCGTCCGATCGTGGCGTAGTCCGCTCGGGATTCCGGGTGGTAGCCGGAGATTGCCTCACCGGCGGCGTAGGTGGCGTAGGCCTTGCCGCGGCCTTGGCCTTTGAAGAGCGGGGTGAGGCCTTCGGAGACGGCGTAGTAGAGGCCGTTCCAGGGGTCTAGGTCGGCTGTGGTGGTTTGGGACATGGGGTCGGTCCGGGCTGAAATGGGTGTGGGGTTGAAATGGTTTTGGCGGAGGTTGGGAGGGGGTGCGACCATTGCAAGGGGCAGTCACAGAAAATAGTCCCATTATCTCCCGTAGCTTCCGATCTAACGGAATTTGGTCTTATGCGGCTATGGCGCTGCTCGAAATTCAAGATTTTATATCTAACCTACGACCTCGAATCATCGGGGATTTTCTGAAGCAAAATTCTGATGCAATTTAGTCGAACCGGATGCCGAAAAGGCCCCCTTCAGGAGCATCAGACAGCACAGACTTGATAACAAATTCGCTAAAATCTTCGTTGCCTTCGATTTCTGCTCGCCTCAACTCATCCGAATTTAGAGTCACAATGTATTGGACACCGATCTCCTCGGCATATCTCGCCCCGAGGCGCAGCGCCCGAGCAAACTGCCGACCATCGACCGGCTCATATAGGTGGCTGTCATGGATCAGGAAATCAGGCCCCATGCCCCGGCTACGGCAGAGTGAGGCCATCGTGAAGTCGAAGCAGAAGATTTGCATGCTCATCACGCCTGCACTTTGCGACGACGGAATGCTAGGCACAAAGCGGAGGCCCTGCTCGTTCGCAGAAATCACCAACTCGCCTGGCTTCTCGTAAAGGCGTTCCGAAATCTGCGAAAAGGTGCGGCTTGCCTGATATGCAATGGCATCACGCTCGCGCCGATCCTGACGCAAAGCGCGCGCTACTTCCTCCAGCTCCTTTTGCATATCCTCGGCTTGCTTCTCCAATCGGCGCGCTTCGTTTAAGCGAGCTTCAAGGGCACGAACAACGGCCTCTTTCTCGGACAGTTCGTCGCGCAGCCGCAGCAATTCATCGGCGGGGCCGCCACTGCGCAGGGCGGCGGTAATTTGACGACGGCGAACTTCGACCTGTTCCCTCGCCGGACGCCGATCATCAATCCTGCGTTTGGCGCTCGCGATTTCGCTATGCAATTGCGCCTGTCGATTTTCGATCAGTCGATGATGGAAGCGGGCCACTTCCTCGTAGCGCCGCTTAACTGTGGCGGGAAAAACAATTTGTGCTTCGGCAAAGAGAGCCTCCAAGCGAGGTGCCCGATCTTGTCCTTCATCTTGAAACGCGCGCTGATTGGCGTCGATTGCCTCGCGATCAAGTACGTCCTCATCGGACAATTCGCGGCCACGCTCATTGAGCGACGCAAGCTCTTGCTCAAGCTCGCGGAAGACAGGCAATACGTTGAAGCTGTTAATCCGCTCCGACAGATGATCGCGAGCCAATGTCGCTGCTGCAATCTGAGCCGAAAGCGTGGCTTCCAGATCGACGCGCCGCGTTCCGGCTGGTGCACCCTTTTCGAGATCGCGCAGCGCCTTTTGAGCGGCCTGAACCTGCTTGAGTTCGTTCTTCGCCTGATGAAAACGGCGGACAATCTCGGCATCCAATCCGAACAACACAGCAAGGTTTGTTTCGCCAAGCGCATTTGACTGCGCACGGAATGTACGCACGGGATCATCATAGCCGCCATCTCGCCGCCGCCGGGCAAAATAGGAGATCAGTTGGCGAAAGGAGGCGGCACCGGGCGGTCGGTTATTGCCAAGATAGAACCATGTCTTGCCAAGCTGATTTGCCCAAGCCGCATTGGTAAGCTCGGCTGAATTGGGTTCCTTTACGAACCCCGCTCCCTCTTTTTGGATCGTCACTCGCGAGCTTGGTTGAGCGCGCCGCACAGCGACGCGATCTCTGCCGACATCAAGCGATAGCTCGAAAATCCAATCGGCAAGGGCTTCGGATTTCAAGGCACCTTCGGCACCGCCAGCCAGAAGGAAATGTATGAGATCAATGGCGCTGGATTTTCCCGCACCATTCCGCGTGCGCCGTTGTGGAGCAGTCTCACCCGGCGTTATCGGGAGCTGACGTTCCGCAAGGACGATGTTCAAGCCTTTGTTACGAAACTCGATTGTCTTGAACGACGGATGATCTGCGGTGAGACGGTAAAGCATTATGCCATCTCCTGCTGAATGCTACGCCTGAGTAGACCGTCTTGATCGAACCACACGAGATTCAGGACAAAGAGCAGATCAACCGACAGCAAAAACCATGCGTAGGAGATCGGGCGCTTCTGATGAAGCTCCCTAATTTCATCCCACAAGCGAGAGACGGTCACCGGCTCGCTTAGGCGGTTGAAGATGAGGCCGCCAATTGTAAGCAGGGCACGATCTACCGGGATGTTGCGATCAGGCAGAATCATGTTCTGCCTCCAGCGGTTGCTCGAAAATCTGACAAGTCGTGAAGAAGTGCGTCACGATAGCGAGCGCTGCGACCTCTCGATCAGGGTCGCCGTCAGCACCTCCCGCGAAGATGAGCAACTGCTTGTAAGCGTCGGCTGGCTCGACGCCCTCATCGCGCAACGCTTGATAGCGCGCGGTAAATCCCGCTGCCATGCGCGCGCCTTCAAGCGGATCGGCTTGGCTCTGTATGTAGGTCTCAACTCGTTTCGCTGCGGCGGTGCTGATTGTGAAGAAATGCCGCACGCTGTCAGGCAGCACGTTGAATGCCACCTTCTTTTCCACCTTTGTTGGTAGCGGGATGGGCTCAAGCGGTGAACGGGTGATGTCAGCCCGGATGAAGGCGAGCGCGCGCCCGATGTTTTCGTATGTTGTGCGCCGAACGATCTCACCCCGCGTAGGAGCGCGTCCGCCAAACATTTTGGCGCGCTGCTCGGCGTCGATGCCACGCGCGAAATCCACAATGTCGCCCCGATGCAGCACCGTCGACGGCACGCCCAGCTCTTTCGAAAGCTGCGCTATCAAGCGCGAGATTTCCGAGGGGAATCTTGTCGCGATAGAGACCGACGACGAACCACCACTTTTTCAGTAAGTCTTTCCAGTGGTCCTTCGCTCCCCGAAAATCCTCACCGACTTTTCTGATCGTCTCCGCAACGTTAGCTTGCCCGTAGCGTGGGCCATAGCACTGATAAACGTAGCCAACGTCAGGTCGCCATCCGTCGCATTTTAGATCGCCACGGCCTCCCATAGGAATCGTCGGGTGAAAGCCGTCGCCCCAAAGTGCTTTTCCGATATCTTGGAAAAGCGTTTCGAACGCATCGCCGTCGATATCTCGCAGTCGCAGATGCAGATGCATTTCCTGCCATGCCCAGTCAATGTCATCTGCGGCCATTGGCACTTGCCTCCAGACGCCGCATCGACCGCCACAGGGTCGAATGGTTAACTCCGAGCAACCCGGCCATTCCGGCAGGTGTTTGCAAACCGCCTTCTATAGCTTCGCGAGCGTGCGTGATCTGTTCAGGCGTTAGTTTGCGCGGTCGCCCGACATGTTTTCCGCGTCGTTTAGCCGACGCGATACCGGCGTTCACTCGCTCGACTATCAGCGAGCGCTCGAATTCTGCGAGCGAACCCATGATGTGAAACACCAGCTTGCCGCCTGCTGTCGTGGTGTCGATGTTCTCGGACAAAGAGGTGAAGCCTGCGCCGCGGTTGCCGAATTGCTGCACAGTCTCAATCAAATGGGGCAACGACCTTCCGAGGCGATCCAGTTTCCAGACCACAAGCATGTCGTAGCTCGCGATCCGACCAAGCGCAGCGTCAAGACCGGGACGGCGTGCGGCGATACCGGACAGGCCACGATCCTCGAACACCTCGGAACACCCGGCGGCCGTAAGCACATCGCGCTGCAGGGCAAGTGATTGTTCGTCGGTTGAGATGCGAGCGTAGCCGATTTTCATAGGGAGATTCTGCAATAGGGTTTTATAAAAGTCGATACCCAATGATTACAATACTTTAGCAGATGGCGGGCCGCCCCTGCAAAAGGTAGAGGTTTCGCAAGGCACCACTCCCAGACAAAACGGACATGCCGAGGAACCTTGTAGTGCGCGATCTGGTCCTTGAGCGCGACCTGCGCTGACTACGACAACGCGCTGTCAGATCGCCCGCGCTGCCTTTCGAAAGAGGGCTTCATCCTCCTCCGAGAACTTCATCGCGGTCAGAAAATCGTCGACGCTGTAGTGCGGCAGCTTCGCGCGAATTGCGGCGAGGAGCACGCGCGCCTCCTCCAGCCGCCCGGCGAGCGCCAGGCTGTAGGCCGCAATCGCTTGGACATGCGCGTGCGCATTCGGGCGTCCACAGGCCCTGATGCCACATTCAGCGGCCTCCTCGTAACGACCAAGGCGCACGAGGGCCATGGCCCGAGCGCCGAGCATGCCGAAAAGCATGGGGTCGAATGGACTGAGGCGCTGGGAGTGATCGGAAAACTCAACGGCGGCCGAGGCATCGCCGCGCCATACTGTGGAGGAACGCCAGCGAGTAGTGCCCCATCGCAAAGTTCGGGCTCAGGTCGACGGCCGTTTCAAGTTCAACCAATGCCTGAGGCTGACGCCGGCGCAACCAGAGCGCCCGCCCCATCGCCCAATGCGCCGCCGGGTCACGATCGTCCGCCATCAGCGCTTGACCGGCCGCCGCATACGCTCGGTCGATCTCGGTCGACCGGTCACGCCAACTCTGGAAGGCATTCTGGAAATGCGCGAAGGACACGCCGGCATGGGCGCGCGAGAATGTCGGATCCAGCGCAACGGCCGTCTGGAAAAAGTGCAACGCCCGATCGTTGTCCGCCTGGTTGAACCTGTACATGTGCCAAAGGCCGCGATGATGCGCTTCCCACGCGTTCAGCGAGTTTGGCGGTTTCAGAATGGCCCGGTTGCGTTCGGCCGTCTCGATCTCGTTGGTAATCGATGAAACGATCCGGTCGCCGATATTTTCCAGAACAAGAAAGGTGTCGTCCGACGTCAGATCGTACACCTCCGCCCAAATGATCCTGGCGGTGCGTGTCTCGGTGAGTTCGACCGCCGCCGCAAGCCGATTGCCACGCCGCTGCGCCGTTCCGCTGACGACATAGTCGACATTCAGCATCCGGCCGGCCTCCTGAGGCTCGACCTGGCGCTCGCTCAGCGCGAAAACGGTGCCCTGCGCTATGACAAAGAGATTTCGCAACTTCGCGAGCCGGCTGATCACGTCGTAGACGAGGTTGCCGCCGACATCGCCGGAGAAGATGGCTTTGTCGGCAGCGCCGGTAAAGGGCATCACCGCGACCGAAGCACGTCGCGGCGGGCCCGTTATGTCCGGCCGTTCATCGGTCACGGCGCCGGCCGAGGCGGGAACCGTCGCGCGGGTGGACGCCGAGCGGTTCGCCTCGGCCATGGCTGCGCGCCACAGATCCCGTATCGGCGCGTGATCGAGTCCCTCGGCCTCGAACAACCGAGCGGTGGTTTTCAGATGTTCCTCGCCATCCTGGATGCGGCCGCGCCGGGCAAGCGCATTCAGCAGTGCCTCGTGCACGCGCTTATCGAATGGCGCCAGATGCAGCCACGCTTCCAGGTCGGAGAACACCTCGTCCCCAGCAGCAATCTGTACAAGGCACTCCAGCACGGCGATGCGGTGACTGCGAAAGCTGCGCCGCTGGGCAGCCAGCCAAGTGTCGAACACCGGGCTGCGGTTGATGTCCAGCCCATCCATAAACTCGCCGGCGAACATCGCGCTCAACGCTCTCAGCCGCTCCTTCGAAAGCCTCTCGAAGCCCCGCGGCGGCCGCATTGGCGATTTCTATTGCATCGACGCAGCAGTCCGACAGATCGAGCCGAACGGTGTCCCCTTGGGTCTCTATCCGGCTGCGGTCGTCTTGATCGACAAGGCCCCTGATCTTGCTCAGGCACCAGCGAAGCTCCCCGCGCGGATCGTCGGGCACGTCCCATAGCAGATCGCATAGCTGGCTGCGCGAGACAGGATGCGGCGTGAGCGCCAGATAGCCCAACAGGCCACGGACTTTCCGCGAGGCCGGCAGCGCCAGCGTGACGCCGCCGCGGCTGACCGTCATCGGGCCCAGGAGGCGCACCTCCAGCGCAGGAATTTCAGCCCTCCGGCGCGACGCGTGCGAATCCACGGTTCTTTCCACTGCGGCTCCCACGCTGCCCACCACGGGTGGCAGCTACGGTGAGGATCGAGGTTACGGCACGTGGATGTCGGACCCGCCGCCACTTCGATCAAGGCGGAAGCATAGCAGCTTAACCCTCTCACGGAGAACAGTCATGCGATCAACCTTCCAGACTGACGGCGAAACCCAGGCACCGACCGTCGATCTCGACGCCGTCAAAACGCGCCAGCAGGGCGCCTGGTCGTCCGGGGATTACGCTGTCGTCGGCACCACGTTGCAGATCGTCGGCGAGCAGCTTTGCGAGGCGCTCGACCTTCGTGCGGGTCAGACGGTGCTCGACGTCGCCGCCGGCAACGGCAACGCGTCACTGGCCGCTGCAAGGCGCTGGTGCGATGTGGTCGCCACCGACTATGTGCCGGCGCTCCTCGACCGGGCACGCGAACGCGCTCAGGCTGAACGGCTGGAGATCGCGTTTCGCGTGGCGGACGCTGAGGCTTTGCCTTTTGAGGACGCAACGTTCGACGCCGTCGTATCGACGTTTGGCGTGATGTTCACGCCCGATCAGGATCGCGCCGCGGCCGAGTTGATCCGCGTCTGCAAGCACGGCGGCAAGATCGGGCTCGCCAACTGGACACCCGACGGCTTCATCGGCCAGCTCTTCAAGACGCTCGGCCAGCACATCAAACCGCCTGCCGGAACGAAATCGCCGGCGCTGTGGGGCACGCCATCTCGGATCGCCGAGTTGTTCGGGGCGCAGGCGGCATCCATCAGCACCCAGCCACGGCATTTCGTCTTCCGCTACCGCTCGGCGGAGCATTGGCTCGAGGTGTTCAAGACCTACTACGGCCCACTGCTCAAGGCATTCGCGGCACTGGATGATGCCGGAAAGCTGACGCTCGAACACGACATCAAGGCGCTCATCGCGCGCTTCAACCGCGCCACGGACGGCACGGTTGTCGTGCCCAGCGAGTACCTGGAGATCGTGATCACCCTGGCGCTGAGCGGCGAACCACACGGAGGTATCAAATGATACGACTAAACTTGCAAAGACTGATCAGCAATTCCCATACAATGGAGCATGTCATGACACAAACAGGACTTGGGTCTATTCTCTCGATAAATACCCTGATTCGCGCAACTTTCTTCGGCATGAGTCTGGCGACGATGACGCCGGCGGACCAGGTCGCCGCGTGCGGCGCACAGCATAAGTCCAATCATCCCGCGTCGCTATGAGACCACCGGTCAAAGTTCAAGTGGCGGCTTTCTTGCCTAGCCTATCGCGGAAAGCCCGGCAGTTGGCCGGCTTTCCGCTCTCTCAGGCGCTCAGCACCAGTGTGGGCATGCAAGTTGGCTGCAAACGGAAACAGAGCAAGTAGGAGATCGCTCCTATGAAGCATTTCCAAGATCTGAAAATAGGTTCTCCTTGTAATTCTACGTCGAGTCGAGACATCGCAGCAGAAAACAGGACAGACAGATGGATTATAGCCGCAGCCATACTGGCCTCGTTCTTCGCCTGGCTGGCGACGGGCTGGCTGCAATATCCCACGCTGTCTGAGCCTCTCATCCGTTCGGACATGCGAACAGCGACCGCGCCTTCGATGCCCACTGCCACGATCTGCATGCTGGCTGATACCGGCACGCCGGCAGGTCGCCACGCCGATCGCCACCTGTCCGGGACGCCACTGGGCGTAAATGCTGACGTCTGGACCGGGACGTAGCGCGGAGCGGACCCACCGCCTCCGCGCCGCCATGCCGAGCCGCGCCCTACCCCTTCGTCCCCAACTCCTCCACCATCGCGGCGCGCATCAGATACTTCTGCATCTTCCCGGTCACCGTCATCGGGAATTCCTCGACGAAGCGGACATGCCGCGGGACCTTGTAGTGCGCGATCTGGTCCTTGCAGAACGCCTTCACCTCGTCCTCCGTCAGCGTCTCCCCGGCGCGGATCTTGATCCAGGCGCAAAGTTCCTCGCCATAGCGCTGGTCGGGGACGCCGAAGACCTGGACGTCCTGGATGGCGGGGTGGCGGTAGAGGAACTCCTCGATCTCGCGCGGATAGATGTTCTCGCCGCCGCGGATGACCATGTCCTTGATGCGGCCGACGATCTTGCAGTAGCCGTCCGCATCCATCGTCGCGAGGTCGCCGGTGTGCATCCAGCCGGCCGCGATCGATCGCCTCGGCGGTCGTTCCTCGTCATCCCAGTAGCCGAGCATCACCGAGTAGCCGCGGGTGCAGAACTCGCCGGTGATGCCGGCGGGGCACGACGCGGCCCTCGGTGTCGATGATCTTGACCTCGACATGCGGATGCGGCCGGCCGACGGTGCCGACCTGCATGCTCCAGCGAATCGCCGATGCGGGTCTGGTGCTGACCGGGCTGGTTTCGGTCATGCCGTAGCCGATGGTGATCTCGGTCAGGTGCATGTCGCGGATGCAGCGGCGCATCACCTCGATCGGGCACGGCGCGCCGGCCATCATGCCGGTGCGCAGGCTGGTCAGGTCGAAGTTCGCTGAACTCCGGATGATCGAGTTCGGCGATGAACATCGTCGGCACGCCGTAGAGCGACGTGCAGCGATACGTCGGCCACGGTTTCCAGCGTCGCGAGCGGATCGAAGCCCTCGCCGGGGAAGACGATCGCCGAGCCGTGCGTCAGGCAGGCGAGGCTGCCGATCACCATGCCGAAGCAATGATACATCGGCACCGGGATGCAGACCTTGTCCTGCCTCGGTGTAGTGCATGACCTCGCCGATGAAGAAGCCGTTGTTCAGGATGTTGTGGTGCGTCAGCGTCGCGCCCTTGGGCAGGCCGGTGGTGCCCGAGGTGAACTGGATGTTGATCGGGTCGTCGAATTGCAGCACCGGCGCCAGTTCGCGCAGGCGCTGCGTTCGGCCGCGCCGCCCATCCGTGGGACGATCGTCGAAGGCGAAGGTGCCCGGGCGCCGTCGACCGCCGATCTGGATGACGACGCGCAGTGCCGGCAGCCGTCCGGCGTGCAGATCGCCCGGGGTCGGCGATCGGCCAGCTCCGGCGCCAGCGTGTTGATCATGCCGATGTAGTCGCTGGTCTTGAACTGCGTCGCGGTGATCAGCGCCGCGGCAGCCGACCTTGTTCAGCGCGTATTCGACCTCGGACAGGCGGTAGGCCGGGTTGATGTTGACCAGGATCAGCCCGGCCTTGGCGGTGGCGAACTGGGTGACGATCCACTCGGCGTTGTTGGGCGACCAGATGCCGATGCGGTCGCCCGGTTTCAGGCCCAGCGCGACCAGGCCCGGCGGCGAAGGCATCGACGCGGCGGCCGAGTTCGGCCCAGGTCCAGTGGATGGATTGCTGATGGACGATCAGGCCGGGACGGTCGCCCCAGCGGGCGACGGTGCGGTCGAAATGCACGCCGATGGTCTCGCCGATCAGCGCCGTTTCGGAGCCGCCATGTGCGTAGCTGGGGGGCGCGTAGCTGGGGGCCGCGTTACTCATCCGTCCTGCTCCCTGGAAGATCTGGTTGGAGAGCATCATGCGGGTGCAAGAGGCGCGGGGCAACTGGGGTTGCGGGGAGGTAACGAACGGCGTGGTCATCGGCCATGAGTTATCGGAATAGACTGGCCTTGCCGGCGTTCGGCTCCGGCAATCAGACTACCGCGTGTGTCGGACCGGATCGTGTCGATTGAAATGATCGAGGCCGCCGGCGAGGGACACCGATGTCGGACACGACGTGGTGGCCAGGCCGTAGAACTGCCCGATCTCAGACGCCGGCCAGAGCCTGTTTTAACGTCTCCCCCACCGTCCGGAGCGTTGTCTTCCGCGCCGCCGTCCGTCGCCAGACCAGGCCAATCCGGCGGGACGGCGCCTCCCCTGCCAGCGGGATCGTCTCCAGGTCCAGGCCGCGCAGGATGCCGGAATCCAGCGCCATCTGCGGCACCAGCGTGACGCCGAGGCCGTTCGCCACCATCTGCACCAGCGTATGCAGGCTGGTGCCCTGGAACGCGACGTTTCGCCGAGCGCCTTCGAGGTCGCAGGCCGTGAGAACGTGGTCGCGGAGGCAGTGGCCGTCCTCCAGCAGCAGCAGATCCTCGGGCGCCATGTCCTTGGGGCGCACTGGGCGGCACTCGCACAGGCGGTGACCGGGTTGGCAGACGACCGAGAAGCCGTCAGCGCCCAGGTCCATCGCCTCCAAATCGTCGAGCCTGTAGGGCAAGGCGATCACCGCGGCGTCCAGCGTGCCGCTGTCCAACTGCTCCAGCAGCCGAGCGGTCTGGTCTTCCCTGAGGTAGAGTTTCAGGCGCGGGTAGGCGGTGCGCAGCAGCGGCATCGCATTCGGCAGCAGGAACGGCCCGACTGTTGGGATCACGCCCAGATGCAGCGCCCCCGCCATCGGATAGCGCGCCGCCTGCGCCACATCCACCAAATCCTCCGCATCCTTCAGCAGCGCACGCGCTCGGTTGGCGATCTCCCGGCCCAGCGGCGTGGGGACGACGGAGCGCTTCGTCCGCTCCAGCAACGTCGCGCCCAGCAGGTCTTCCAGTTCCAGAATGGCGGCGCTGAGGGTGGACTGGCTGACCAGGCAGTCCTCGGCGGCCTGGCCGAAGTGGCAGCGGTCGACGACGGCGGCTAAGTAGCGAAGCTGGCGCAGGGTGGGTGTGGACTTCATGGAACGAATTTAATCGGTATTGCCGATTATTCAAACCAATATTTTGCGCTTTTATTGGTTTCGGAACGGGCCCATCTGTCGTGTTGCGCCGCAACAAACAGCGCATGGAACAGAGTATGTCCCGGATCAACACCGACGTGAAACCCTTCAAGGCGATGCGCGCGTCCCGTCCTTTGCAGTGGCGCGCACCGGCATCGACATCGCAGTTCGTTTTTATATCGTTCCGATATGCGCTGCGGGCGGATGCGGTGTTGCGGACGAAACACTCAGCCAGCGCGGTGAGATCGAGGTGGATGCGCGCGGTCAGACCTCCCTGCCCGGCGTGTTTGCGGCCGGGGATGCGACGACGGTGCCTTACAAGCAGATCGTCATCGCAGCGGGGCATGGGGCGAAGGCGGCGCTATCCGCGTTCGACTACCGGATCCGGTGGCGCCGGTGGCGTTGGCGGCGGCGGCCTGATGCCGCGGCGCGCGCAGGGGGCGAGAGCCTCCTCCGCTCGATCAGGAGGGACGATGGATGGGTCCGTGTGCGCGGCGGGCTTGGGTCGTTTTCGCACGGAGGAAGAGTGAGACACGGTGATCACGGAGGGGCGTGGTTGCCCGGCGGCGGAGGCTGGGGCGGACTGACGAGGCCTTCGCGACTGGTGGATGTGGGCTCGCATAGATAGAACCTCGATCGGAATCACTCTTCGTGGTAAAAAATATCAAATCTGAAGCGGAACCAAATTTTGAGGAGAGGCAAGCGCTGAAGTGCAATCATCAGTGCTCACCCCTGCACACAATTTCCTCAAACTTCGGACACGGCCGACACGATGTCCGTCTGCGCGAAATCCCCACCCTTGAAAAGCAACGGCAGATTGTTTGCCTTCGCCAGGGCATAGGCAGCGCAATCACCGAAATTCAACCGTGCCGGATGCCGGCCCTTACCAAAGCGGAGAAAAGCCTCCCGCGCAATCAAAGCGAGGGCGGCATCGTGAGCGACAATCTCCACGTCCAGTCGTGCCAACAGCGCATCGAGCGGCTCCCAGACCGCGTCGTCGCCAAACCGGCCGGCAATCACCATGCCTGCTTCCTGCAGGTTGACAGCGGACATGAACCGCGGAACTCGCCGCCAGGATCGCATCCACGAAACGATCCTTTTCGGGCTCGCTTCCAAGGATCGCGATGATCGCTGAAGTATCGACTACGATCGAGGTCAAAGACCGTTCTCGTCATACAGTTCATCGTCGGTCATTGGCGGATATTTCGCCATCAGCGCGGAGCCGCGCGCCACGATCTGGTCGATATCCTGCTTGATCGACCGGATGCCCTCCGGCGTCAGGGCATTCCGGCGAACCCCACGATCTATGAATTCCGCGCCGGCTTTCTCCAGCACCTCCCGCACCAAGTCCACGGTCGCGGGCGCTACTTTCGAGAGGCCATGACGGTCCTCCAGTCGCCGCAGGGTGATGACGGATATCCCCGCGCTTTGCGCCAGCGTGGCCTGATCGAGCCGCAAGAGCGCTCGGGCAGCCCGTATCTGCTCAGGAGTGATCAGCATGATCGATTAATATCATCGGACGCCATGACGCAGCAAGCGACGCCTCACCCATCCACCGCCGACAGCGGCGGCGCCACATCCTCCAGCGACCGCCGCTCCGCGTTCGCCGCCAGAAACGCGGCGACCACCGCGGCACCAACCATCAGCGCGCCGCCCAGCAGATAGCCCTAGAAGATCGACACCCGCGACCCGGTATCGATCAGCGCCCCGAACAGCGCCGGGCCGGCGACCCCGCCGACGCCGGTGCCGAAGGCGTAGAACAGCGCGATGGCGATCGCCCGCACCTCCAGCGGGAAGCTTTCGCCCACCGTCAGATAGGCGGAACTGGCGGCGGCCGAGGCGACGAAGAAGATCACCGTCCAGGCCAGCCGTCTGCTGCACGGCGTCCAGCCAGCCCATGCGCGAACATCCAGCCGGTCAGCGCCATCAGCACGCCGGACGATCGCATAGGTCGCGGTGATCATCATCCGCCGCCCGATCGTGTCGAACAGCCGCCCCAGCATCAGCGGCCCGAGGAAGTTGCCGATCGCGAACGGCAGCATGAACAGCCCGACGTTGCCGGACGGCACGCCGTAGAATCGCGTCAGGATCAGCGCATAGGTGAAGAACACCGCATTGTAGCAGAACGCCTGCGCCGCCATCAGCGTCACGCCCAGCCGGTCTGCCGCCGATAGCGGGTGACCAGCGCCTCCACCCCGGCCGGAACCAGGAATGCACGTCGGTGCGCAGCGTCAGGCACGCCGGGCGGAACCGGCGGCAAGGGCTGGCCGGTTTCGCGTTCGCACGCGGGCCTCGATTTCGACGACGACGCGCTTCGGCCTCCTCGGGCTGGCCGTGGGTCATCAGCCAGCGCGGGCTCTCCGGCAGGAAGCGGCGCAGCAGCAGCACGATGAAGCCCAGCACGCCGCCGATCACGAAGGCCGCACGCCAGCCGATCTCGGGCGGCATGATAGTCGGGGTCGAGCACGACTAGCGCGCCCAGCGCGCCGATCGCCGCACCGAGCCAGAAGCTGCCGTTGACCACGAGGTCGGTGAAGCCGCGGCGGCGGGCGGGGATCATCTCCTGGATCGTGGCGTTCACCGCGGCGTATTCGCCGCCGATGCCCGCGCCGGTCAGCATGCGGAACAGCGCGAACGACCAGAAATTCCAGGACAGGCCGCAGGCGATGGTGGCCACCAGGTAGACCAGCACGGTCACGGTGAACAGCTTCTTGCGCCCCAGGCGGTCGGTCAGCCAGCCGAAGAACAGCGCACCCGCCACCGCGCCGATCAGATAGGCGCTCGCCGCCGCCCCGACCTCGGCTGCCGGTCAGGTGCAGCACCGGGCTGTCCGACAGCGCGCCGGACAGCGAGCCGACGATCGGTCACCTCCAGCCCGTCCAGGATCCAGGCGATGCCGAGCGCGATGATCACCAGCCAGTGAAAGCGGCTCCAGGGCAGCCGGTCCAGCCGGTTCGGTATATTCGTTTCGTAGACGTCGCCGTCCGATCCAGCATTGCCCGTCTCGCCTTTCTGTTGCCTACTCCACGGGCCGTCAACCCGGAGAAACCGACAGATGGGTGCATTCGAGACTCAGGTCGAAGCAACGATTGCGCGATGGCACGGAATCAACGCCCCGAACGACCCGGCGCAACGCCTGGCGGCGGAGCTGGCCGACACCATCGCCGCGTTCGAGGCGCTGCGCGGCACCTGGTGTTCGAGGACGAGCCCGCCAGCTTCGAAGCCGCGCTGCAGGCGACCAAGGAAGGCGCCTGACTGATGCAACGAAGCTCGCCGAGCCATGCATCTCGCTGATCGAGGCGGCCGACGCGGTCGCCCGCGGCGAGGCGACGTCGCTGGAACTGCTGCACGCGTGCTGGGCCAACCTGGACGCGGTCAATCCGCCGGTGAACGCGACCATCTGGCAGGAGCGCGAGCCAGGCCGAGGCCGCCGCTCGGGCCGCCGACGAGGCGGTGCGCGACAAGGCGACGGCTGGGGCTGCTGCACGGCGTGCCGATGGCGCACAAGGACATGTATTACCAGGCCGGCAAGCTCAGCACCTGCGGCTCGGCGCTGCGCCGGGATTTCCGGCCGACCGTCACCGCCACGGTGATCGAGCGGCTGGCGCGCGGCCGGCGCCTACACCTTCGCCGGCCTGAACATGGCGGAGTTCGCGCAGAACCCGACCGGCCACAACAAGACGTTCGGCGACTGCCACAATCCGTGGAACCTGCCCTACATCACCGGCGGGTCGTCGTCCGGGTCCGGCGCCTCGGTCGCGGCGCGGTTCAACTATCATGGCGCTGGGCTCGGACACCGGCGGCTCGATCCGGCTGCCGGCCTCGGCCTGCGGCGTGACCGGCATCAAGCCGACGCAGACCCGGGTGTCGCGCTACGGCGTGATGCCGCTGTCGTTCTCGCACGACAATGTCGGCCCGCTCGCCCGCACCGCGCGCGACTGCGCCCGCGTCCTGACGGTGATCGCCGGCCACGATCCGCGCGACCCGACCAGCGTCGCGCGAGCCGGTGCCGGACTACGAGGCGGCCCTGACCGGCGACCTGCGCGGTACTGCGGATCGGCGTGCCGACCAACGTCTTCCTCGACGGCGCCGACGCGCCGGTGGTCGCGGCGATGGAGGCGGCGCTGGCGGTGCTGGCCGGCGCGCGGTGCCACGCATCATCCGCCTGGCCCTGCCGCTGATGGACGCGGTCGCGGCCTATGGCGGCATCGTCTCGCGGGTCGAGGCGGCGACGATCCACGCCGAATGGATGCGCACGCGATCCGCAGGCCTATGGCGCGCATATCAGCGGGCGGATGTATCCCGGCTACGCCATTCCCGGCGCCGTATTACGTCGAGGCGCTCAGCCCGCCGCGGCCCGATCCTGCAGGCGTTCGCGGCGGAGGTGTTCTCGCAGGTCGATGTGCTGGTCACGCCGACGATCCGCACCTGCCTGCCGACGCTGGCGGAAACCGATATCGACCACGGTCCGCCGGGCACCGAGACGCAAGTTCATGGCGGTCTCGGCCAATACGCGGCCGTTCAATTATCTCGGCCTGCCGGCGATCAGCGTGCCCTGCGGCTTCGATCCGAACGGCTGCCCGATCGGCCTGCAGATCGCCGGCCGGCCGTTCGCCGAGGCGCGCATCCTGAAGGTCGCCGACGCCTATCAGCGCGACACCGATTCCACTGGCAGCGCCCGCCGATCCTGGAGCAGATCGGGGACCGGCATGAGCAAACCGAAAGTCGCCTTCATCGGCACCGGCGGCACCATCGCCTCGCTGGGCCGCGGTCCGCTCGACCTGCAGGATTACGGCGCCACCGGCAACGTGATGCACGCCGAGGAGATCGTCGCCCACTGGCCGGACACCGCATCTGGTGGCCGATGTCATCCCGGTGCGCTACCGCAACATCCCCAGCCCGGCGATCGACTTCGCCGACTGGAAGGCGCTGGCGGCTGCTGTGCCGCCAGCTGGTCGCAGGATCATCCCGACCTCGCCGGCATCGTCATCGGCCACGGCACCGCGACGCTGGAGGAAACCGCGTATTTCCTCAATCTGACGGTGAAGGTCGACGATCCCGGTCGTGCTGGTCGGCGCGCAACGCCCGTCCAGCGCGCTGTCGAGCGATGCCGGCATGAACCTGGTCAACGCCATCCGGGTCGCCGGCCAGCCCGAGGCGCGCGGCATGGGCGTGCTGGTGCGTGCTGAACGACGAGATCCACGCGGCGCGGGAGGTCACCAAGACCTCCACGTTGCGGCTGCAGACGTTCCGCACGCCGGATTTCGGCGTGCTCGGGCCATGCCGACGGCGACGCGATGGCGTTCTATCGCCGGCCGATCCGCCGCCGCGCGCCGGATACCGAGTTCGACATCTCCGGCCTCGATGCGCTGCCGCGGGTCGACATCTCCTATTCCTACGCCGGCGGCGACGGGACGGCGGTGCGCGCTTTCGTGGCGGCGGGCGCGCGCGGGATCGTCTCCGCCGGGTTCGCGCCGGGTTCGTCCGCGCCGGGCGAGGTCGAGGCGCTGACGCGAGGCGGTGGACAAGGGCGTCGTCGTCGTGCAGTCCACCCGCGCGGGGTCGGGCCGGACGTTCCGCGGCACGCAGGCTGCGCAAGGCGGGGTTCCTGATCGCCGACAACCTCAATCCGCAGAAGGCCGCATTCTGCTGTCGCTGGCGCTGACCGTGACGCAGGATCCCGACGAGATCATGCGCATCTTCCGGACCTACTGACCGATGTTCGACCCAGAGGCGGTGCGCGCGTTCGAGCATGCCGGCTGGCAGGTCGCGGCGGCGGGGTATGAGGCATCCTTCGCCACCGCCACCCGTCAGTTCATTCCCGATCTGCTGGATCGCGCCGCGATCGAGGCTGGTCAGAGCGTGCTGGATGTCGCCTGCGGCCCCGGCTTCACCGCCGCCGGCGCCGCCGAACGTGGCGCTCAGGTGCGGGGGCTGGATTTCTCGGCCGCCATGCTGGCGGTCGCCCGCGCACGTCACCCGGCGCTGACGTTCGACCATGGCGATGCCGAGGCACTGCCCTACGCGGATGGGACATTCGACGCCGTGGTGTCCAATTTCGGCATCCACCACGTGCCCAACCCGGTCAACGCGCTGGCCGAGGCTCGGCGCGTTCTGCGCCCAGGCGGCAGGTTGGCGTTCACGATCTGGGCGGATCAGGCGTACAACATCGCCTGGAAGCTGGTGTTCGACGCCATCCGCGCGAAAGGCGACATGGCGGCGTCGAAGGCCCCGCCGCCCGGCGGAGGACTGAACGACCCGGAGGCCTGCGAGGCCGCCTTGGCGCAGGCCGGGTTCGCCCATGGCACCGTCAACCGCATCCGCCATGTCTGGCGTCATCCGAACGGCGCCGCACTGCTGACCGCGCTGAAGGCCGGCACTGCGAGAATGGCCGCAATGATCGGCGCACAAACGCCAGACGCGCTGGCCGCCATCGCTCAGGAGATCGACCGCACCGCCGCCCCATATCGCGACGCCGACGGCCTTGCCATCCCGATCGCAGCGTTCATCGCCTCCGCCCAAAAGCCCTGAGCAAACGTTTCCTTGTTCGGTTGAAGTCACGGCGTTTCCTCGATCAGAGCCAAAGTCGGCTGTGCCCCCATGTCGGTCGTTCAGCCGGAGCGCTTCAATTTCTGAAAGCGGCCATATGCGTCGGGACCAGCGCCCCTACCCGCGGCTGCGCTGCCCATTCTATCCTCCCCGCACAGAGCGAGGACCATGCCCGATGAAGCCGCCGATCCGAATCGCCGTCCTGCATTTCTCCCACGAGACGGTGACGTTCCTGGCCAACGACACCACCCTGGCGGATTTCACCTATCCCGGCTCCCCGGCCGCGGGTGAGGCGCTCCTGACCTGCGATCCGCGCGGGTACATGGGTGGCTTCGTGAAGATGGCGCGCGAGTTCGAGGCGGTGGAGCTGGTCGGCATCGAATCGCCGCTTTGGCCACGCACCGGCACCGGCTCCGGCTGGATCACGACGGAGGCGTTCGAGACGTTCGTGGGCAAGATGATCGAGGAATTGCACAGACAGGGCCCGTTCGACGGCTGCCTATCTCTGCGTCCATGGTGCTGCTGGCGTGCGAGGCGTGCCGCGGCCGGAGGCGGAGCTGGCAAAGCGGGTGCGCGCGGCCATCGGCCCCGCCGGGTTCATTGCCGCCACGTTCGATCCGCACGGCAACGAGGACGAGGCGTTCCTCCGCCACGCCAACATGGCCTTCGCGGTGAAATACTTTCCGCATTACGACGGCTACCTGCAGGGCGAACGCGCGGCCCGCTGCCTGGTGCGCGCCATCCGGGGCGACTACGTGCCGACCCACGTGACGCAGAAGGTGCCGATCATCTCGCCCACCGTCTTCCAATGGACCGGCGCCTCACCATGGATGAACCTGGTGCAGCAGGCGCTTACCTGGGAGGCACGCGAGCCTGACCTGTTCGTGAACTTCTTCTTCGGCTTCCCCTGGTCCGACGTGCCCGATGTCGGCATGACCTTCCAGGTTCTCACCAACAACAACCCGGATCTCGCCCGCAAGGTGGCCGACGACATGGCGGCCAGTGCCTGGCGACAGCGCGAGGCGTTGTTGAACACCGCGAAGATCCATTCGATCGATGAAGGCGTGGCCGCGGCAAAGCTGGCACTCGCAAACGGCGCAGGGCCGGTTGTGCTCGCCGACCACAGTGACCGCTCCGGCTATGCCACCTGGCTGTTGCGCGCGGTCATCGAGCAGGGCCTGTCTCGTGCGCTGATCGGGACCGTGGCGGACGCCAAGCTGGTCTCCAGCCTGATGACGAAGGGCGCCAAGGTTGGTGATGCGATCGATGTCGTTGTCGGTGGCCTGGTCGACGAATTCGGCTGGTTTGCCGGTGCGGATTCAGGGCCGGATCGTGGGTATCAGCCAGGCGTCGCAGCGCGCGAAGGGGCACACATGGTTTCATATCGGGTTCGGTAACGGCAACGTCTTGATCGTAAGCCCGTATCTCGCCCAGATCACCGAACCTTCGACCTTCACCGATCTCGGCATCGATCTGACCGACTTCGAGGTGTTTGCCATCAAGTCCCGCGTGCATTTCCGCCGTGGCTTCGATGACAGCGGCTTTGCCAAGACGATCCTGCTGGTGGAGCCTGACCAGCCGTTCCTCGGTACCGTCCGGCTGGACGCATTGCCGTACCAGCATGTCGACCTGAAGGCGTTCTACCCTTACGGCGACCCGGCGTTTCCGGTCAGGTGATGCATGCGCCTCTCACTGGCTGCCTTGGCGATGCTAGAGCGGGATGATATCGGTTTCGCTCAACCATCCCGCTCTAGCTCTTTGTTTGGTCGCGTGATTCAGACCTCCGGTGATCCCACCTCCGGTCATCACGCTCTAGTCTGGATTGCCGCGTTGGCATCGATCTCGATCTGGGCAGAATCCACGGGATCGCGTATCTCCGCCGCCGAAACGTACGCGTAGGCAGCCCGTGTCTCCACGCCCGAAGAAGGATACCGCATGACCCAGGACGTCGCCGCCATCATGGCCAGCACTGCTTATCGCGATGCTGTGGCGGTCCTTGATCGCGACCATGACCGGATCGTCGACGATATCATACGCCTTACCGAAATCCCCTCACCGCCGTTCGGCGAGGACGTGCGCGGCGATGCGTATCTCGAGATGCTGCGCGCGCATGGGCTGACGGATGTCGAGAAAGATGCCGTTGGCAACGTGATGGGATTACGGCGCGGCATTGGCAATGGCCCACTGGTCGTGGTGGCGGCACATCTGGATACCGTGTTCCCGGCAGGCACGAACGTGACGGTGCGGCGCGAAGGCACCAAGCTGTTCGCCCCCGGTATCGGCGATGATACCCGCAGCCTCGCCGTGCTGCTGGGCTTCATGCGCGCGATGGACGAGGCTGGTATCCGCACCACCAGCGATATCCTGTTCGTAGGAGATGTCGGGGAGGAAGGCCTGGGTGACCTGCGCGGCGTGCGGCACCTGTTTCACGAAGGCAAGTACAAAGATCGCATCAAGGCCTTCTTCACCGTCGACAGTCCCGAGATGACCAACATCGCCACCGGCGGTATCGGTTCGCGCCGCTGGCGGGTGGCGTTTCGCGGCCCTGGCGGGCACAGCTACGGGGCTTTCGGATTAGTGAGCCCGATGAACGCCATGGCTCAGGCCGTGGGCGAACTCAGCCGGGTGCAGGTTCCTGACAAACCCAAGACCACCTACAGCGTGAGCGTGGTTGGTGGCGGAACCTCCATCAACGCGATCCCGAACGAGGTGTGGATCGAGGTGGACCTGCGCTCCGCGGCGCCGGAAGAACTGGCGCGCCTGGAGGCCAGGTTCCTCGCCATTATCGAGCAGGCGGCCGAGGGCGAAAACCATGCACGCTCGATCACCCAGGGGCGCATCACGGTGGAGCCGACGCTGGTTGGCGATCGTCCAGCCGGCAGCACATCGCTCGACAGCGATATCGTCCGTCACGCCACGGCCGCTATCGAAGCGCATGGCTTCGAGACGTCCCATGTAGCGTCCTCCACCGACGCCAACATCCCGATGGCACTGGGAATTCCAGCCATCAAGATCGGCTCTGGCGGGAGCGGCGGCCGCGCCCATTCGCTGGACGAATGGATCGACGTGGATAAAGATCCAAGCCTGCGCGGCATGTCCGCGACGCTGACTGCGATCCTCGCTGTTGCCGGGGTCGCATCATGATCTACGACTTATGCACCAGGCACAGAAAGCACCTCATCGCGCATTAGAGCAGGATGACATCGCTTTCGCTCAGCCATCCTGCTCTAGCTCTTTGTTTGATCGCGTGATTCAGACCTCCGGTGATCCCACCTCCGGTCATCACGCTCTAACGCCACGCAGTTTATGAGCCTCTGCCGCCGATCGAAACTGGGATCCATTGCGCGCCGCTCTTGGAGCGAACGAGCACAGCGAGGAACGCGCGATGCTGGTCATAGGCGTCGTTGACGGCGCGCCGTACGTCGTCCGGTGTCACCACGGGCGCTCCCTGCACCCTGGTGATGACATCGCCCTCTTTGACACCGAGATCGCTTGCTTCGGAGTCAGCATCGACGTGTGCGATCAGAACGCCTGACACATCGGGGTCCACCGCATACTGCTTGCGCCTTGCGTCATTGAGAGCGGCAAGCCTCACACCCAGGTCCGGTGCCCCGGCCATCATCTCCATTGCGGCCTGTCCCGTCATGACCCCGCCGTTTGGCTTGTAATTGGGCCACGCAGCGATCGTAGCGGAGATCTCCCGCTTCTGGCCTCTGTGCCAGGCAGTCAGGCGTACCACCGTTCCCGGAAGGAGCGCGGCGATGGCGCGAGAGAATGCACGTGAGTCATCCAGCGGTTGTCCATTGATCTGATCCAACACATCGCCAGGCTGCAGAGATGTCTTGCTGGCAGGCCCTGACGGCTCCACGTCAGATACGATGGCACCCATGGTCCGTGGCGCATCCAGCGTCTCGGCCAAATCTTGTGTCAGGTCTTGCAGGTTGAAGCCGAGCCAGCCAGGGGGAGGAGGATGGGGATCACGCAGGCGGTCGGTCTCGAACCTGGCGATGGAAGCCGGAATGGCGAGACCAATCCCGATGAACCCGCCCATCTTTTCCGGGTTGATGAGTGCCTCGCTCACGCCAACGACCTTGCCATTCTGATCGATCAACGGCCCGCCGGAGTTGCCATGGTTGATCGTCGCATCGGTCTGTATGTAGCTGTCGAAGGGCGAATCCCCGAAATTCCGATTGAGCCCACTGACGATACCGGCGGAGACCGAGTTTCCAAGGCCCAACCCGTTGCCGATCGTCGCTACGGGATCACCTACTTGCAAGACGCCGCTGTCACCCCACTCCAAGCTGGGCAGAGGATGGCCGATATCGACCTTCAGGACGGCCAAATCGATCATCGGCGAAGCCCCAAGGACTTTGGCGGACGCCCTTCCCCCATCGGCAAACACAACCTTCACGTCGAGCGCCTTGTCGATAACGTGCTGGTTGGTGACGATAATTCCCGACGGGTCAACGACAAAGCCGGAACCGTATGTCTTTACCCGTCGCCCGGGTTCACCGGGTCGATCAGCCGCGCGCGCTTTCCAGACTGAAATGGCGACGACAGCCGGGTTCACCTGGCGTACGATCGCTGCCTCGCCGGACTCCATCGCCCGGCCGAATGCTGACGAGCCGCAGCAGACGGCTGTGATGAACACGAGGGCCAGATAGATCAGCTTTTGCATCTGGTTCCTCCGAGTCATGGCGGCGTTCACGCTGGGCACACCGAGCCCGCTCGAAGCGAGGCTCACCTGATAACGGCGGATGTCCTCGAACGTTGCCCGCTCGGGCGAGTGCCCAAGAAAATCGGCAAAGTTGTTGACGGCCCTGACGCAGTCGCGCTGAGTTCCTGGGGCGAAATTACGCACCGTCATGTCTTCGATCATGCGGCGGCGCAGCGGGCTGATGGCCTCGGCGGTCATAGGGGGCTCCTGTGCTGGTGAAGTTGTGAAGCCCCTCAATCCCAAGACGGGATGCTGCCACCCGCTACTGTGCCACCGTCGCCCGCCGCGGCAAATTACCGCGAGAGCGGTTTAGTCCTTCGACCCTTAATAGCCATGTTTGGGAAAGACATAATCCCTATTTTAACGCCCATGGGCGAAGGCCCGCCATGACGGAAGAGTCGAGATTTCCGCCGGTCGGTATTAACGCTTAGGAAACCATTGTCGCCGATCCTGGCTCGGACCCGACAGGACATTGGCATGACTTTCCTTCGTCGCTCACTATCGCACCGCCGCATTCTCTTGCTGACAGGCTTCGCACTGCTTCACACGGGCGTTGCCTTGGCTGGGGCGCCCAGTTGCGTCACCGCCCGCTCGCATTGCCCGGTCAAGGGGCTGCGGCCGCCGGGCACGCAATGCACCTGTCCCGACCATCCTGACATTCAGGGATTTGTCGACGCGACCAATCTGGGACAACCGATGTATCCGGCCTATCAGCCTCGAGGACGCGAGGAACTGCGAAACGACGACCTTGACGACGGCGACGATGTCCTGGCCGGTCCGCGGCGCCATCACCGTCACCATGACAACGGCGATGACGACTAGCGCGGGATGACATCGCTTTCGCTTAGTCATCCCGTGCTAGCTCTTTGTTTAATCGCGTGATTCAGACCTCCGGCGATTCCACCTCCGGTCATCACGCTCTAGCAGCGGTCGCCCCGCCGGACGGCGCTGATCACCGAGCGGGCAGGGTCACCAGGCGCGCCTGATCCGCCCCGGTCACCCGGAACAGTGTGAAGCCGTGGTCCGCGGCCCCCGGCCGAGCGACGGGTCCGACGAGGGTCGCGGAGGACCAGAGGGCGGCATCAGGCGGACTGGCCTGCAATCCATCGCGCACCAGAAGGCCAGTACGGCCGGCGACGGACATCGACGGCAGCGTCGTCAGCCGCCAGCGCGCGTCGGTCCCCAGGATGGGTGCTGGTCCCGCATTCCACCAGGCGAGTTCGGACGCGGGCGCATACCCTTCCACGGCCACGAAAGTGGCGTTCCCCCCCGCATCGGCGATCTGCGAGGCAACCGCGGACCAGCCGGCCAGCCGCAGACTGACGGGATCGAGCCGGGGCGGCAGCGGCAGAAGCTGCAGCGTCGGCTGCGCATACGCGAGCAGCGTCACGCCGAAACCGATCGCCACGCCCGCCGAGATCCAGCGCCTGGGCAAAGCCGCGCCCCCCGCCGCCAACGCAAGTGCCGGGTAGATGATCGCCGGCCAGTTGCCCTGTACGCGGTCGCCGAGAGCATGTTGCAGAAACACCAGGATCGGCGGCGCGGACAGGGACGCCAACAGCGACCAGCCCGGGTCGCCGCGCCAACCCCGGCGCAGTGCCGCAATCAGGCCGATCATGCACAGGCCGAAGATGACGGGCGTCGCCAGTCCGGCCTGTCCGCCCACCAGTTCCGCCAGGAAGCCGATGGCACGCTGCGGCTGCCAATCGCCCACGCGGCCGCCCTGCTTCAGCAGGCCAACCCAGGCATGGCGGGAATTCCACACCAGGACCGGTGCGAACAACATCAGCCCGAGAAGGCCGCCGGCATAAGGTTGCCAGCGCCGCAGCCATACGCGGAGCGAGGGCGTCACGACGACCCAGGCACCGAGGCCGATCCAGAGGAACGCCGCGGTGTATTTGCTGTCGAGCGCCAGGCCAGCGCACAGGCCGGCAACCAGCCACCACCATGCCGCCCCACCCGTGGCGATCCGCACAGCCGCCCACAGCGTGGCAGTCCAGAACACCAACAGCGGCGTGTCCGGCGTCATGATCACCGACCCGACGCCCAGGATCAGCGAGGCATTCAGCAACAGCACAGCAATTCGTCCGGCCGCCGAACCGGGGAACAGGCGCCGCCCCGCATCGAGCAGTAGCCACGACGCACCCAGGCTCGCCAGCGGTCCCAGCAGACGCACGCCCAAGGCCGACTGGCCGGCACATGCCGTCCCCGCCGCAATCCACAGCGCAACCATCGGCGGGTGATCGAGATAGCCCGGTGCCAGCGCGTGGGACCAGACCCAGTAATAGGTCTCGTCGGGCGAAAGCGGCGTCGCCGCGGCGACGATCAAGCGCAATACGGTCAGCCCCAGCAGGACCCCAAGCAGCCGTTTATCGCGCATTCAGGACAAGCCGGGGATCGGGCACGCGCGCGGCAACAAGCACATCGACCGCCGTCGCTCCGGCGTCCAGCAAGGCGCGCGCGCAACCATTCGCGGTGGCGCCGGAGGTCATCACGTCATCGACCAGCAAGACGGTCCGGCCTCGCACCCGATCCAGGCGGGACGGCCGCACGGCAAAGGCACCGGCGACCGCGCTGCGCCCGCTCCGCCGGGGATTTATCGTCCAGCGAGTCGGTCGCGTACAGGCGGACCAGGCCGTCCGGCTGGTTCGGCCGGCCGGCAGAGCGGGCAAGCAGACGCGCGAGGACGGCGGCCTGATTGTAGCGGCGATGGAACAGCCGTTTTCGATGCAACGGCACGGGCACCAGAATATCCGCCCGCCCAAGCAAAGACGCCCCGGCACGCGCCATCATGGCGGCCAGGACTGGCGCGAGTTCCAGCCGGTCGGCATGCTTCAGCGGCAGGATCAGGTCGCGGCTCTGGCGGTCGTAGCGCAGCGCCGCTCGCGCCTCCCGAAAGACCGGTGCGATTTCCGCACACACCGGACAGAGGCCCGCCATCGCCTGGGACTCGGTCGCGAACGGTACGCCGCAGGCCTGACAGAGGGGCGGCGTGATGAAGCTGATCCGTGCGAAACAGGCAGCGCACAGCGCGCCCTGACGATCCACCGGGGAGCCGCAAACCGGGCACTGTGGCGGGAGCAGAGTATCCAGCCCCCATCCGCCGGCCCTGCGCACCATCCTGGTTGCGGCCGGAAGCCACGGCAGCGTCACGCGCATCCGCGTGCCGGATCGCCCATGGGACGTCGCGTCGCGGTCAGGCGGCTGCCTGGGTTTCGCCGGGAATGCCAAACGCCACGGTTCCATCACGTTCGATCTCATGCACCAGATCGATCTCCCATGACAGATAGGCGTGCATGGCCTCCTCGATTCCGCTGTTGCGGTCATACGGGCGCAAATAGAAGTCGATGCAATCCTCATCCGCCGGGTTGGTGCGGTCCTTGTCGAGCGGCCGACCATGCGCATGCCAGGCCGCGCTGCCACCCCCCAGCACCCGGACCGCCGCTTTGGTCATGGCCTTGACCTCAGGCACCGCAAGGCGCGCCAGCACCCCGTCCGGTGACGTCAGCACGACGGTGTCCGCGGCTGCGATCCGCGCCTTGAGCTTGCCCAGGCGGGACCGCACACCCCACACCGCCCCTGGAATATGCCCGGCTCGGAAATCCAGGCTGCGGGCCAGGTCGACGATCAGCGTATGCGCCCCGCTATCGAGCAGATGCGTCAGGTTCGAAACGTCGATCGTCTCCACCGGTGCAGCCAGTTCCGGCACCCGGACCGGTTCGGTGCCCGAGGCCCTGGCTGCGTCCAGGCCGCCCTCGACGACGAAGACGTCGCGATGGCCCATCTGCCGCAGCCAAGCGCCGGCCATGCGGGCTCGCACGCCGGTATCGTCGATCAGGACGATCCTGGCATTGCGCACGCCGATCCAGGTGTCGGTCGCCTGCACCAACTGCCCGCCCGGTGCATTCTGGCTGCCTGGCCGGTGGCCCGCCTTGAACTCCGGCGGATCGCGGACATCCAGGACATAGAGCGTGCGGTCCGGATCCTCCGCGAATCGCGTCAGGTCGAGCGTGCCGATCACGCCCACGCCGGACCGTTCGGCGAAGCTTTTCGCCCGTTGCAGCGCCAGGCCGATCGTTTTCGGCGTTCCCGGCTCGAATTTCCGCGTCTTGCCACGCTCACAGGCCAGGCCGGCAAGCTCCCAGCCCATCGTGCCGTTGCGCAGCGCCACGACCTTGTTGGGAATGCCCGCCTGCCGAAGGCTCTCCGCCCCCATGATGCTGCGCGTGCGGCCGGCGCAGTTGACCACCACAAGCGTCTTCGGGTCGGGCACGATGTCGCCGATCCGATAGGCGAGTTCACCGCCAGGGACACTGATGCCGGTTGGGATCGACATGCGCTGGAACTCCTCCAGCGTGCGGCTGTCCAGCACCACCATGTCGCGGCCGCTGTCGATCCAGGCCTTCAGCTCCGGCGCGTCGACGCTTTCCGTGCCGTAATGGTGCTCCACCCACTCGCCGAACGCTTTCGACGGGACGTTGACGCCGCTGAACAGCACGTAGCCGGCCGCTTCCCACGCCTTGGTGCCGTCCTTCAGGACCGAGACATCCGTGCAGCCGATGCTTTCCAGCCAGGTTCCCAGCTCCTCGGCCAGGCCGCGCCCATCATCCACGCAACAGATCCTCACCCCCAATCGCGGCAGCAGCGCCCGCGCCCGGATTTCCTTCCGCGCGAGCCCGCAGGGGATGGCCCAGAACAAGTGCGATGTGCCGAATTCGCCGTCCTCACGCGCGTCCAGCAGGGCGAGTTCCTGGCCGTCGGTGACCCAGGCGTGCAGGGTCTTGGCGTCAATGTGTTTCATGGTGGGGGTCCTCCCGATCGTAGCGGACCGTAGAGCGGTGGCGGATCGGTTGGCAACGCCGGCGACGCATCTCCGGGTTGGCAAGGGCCGTGCGCCAGCGCACATCACGGTGCATGGACAGAATGCTGGTCTTCGACCGAACAACCGTACGCCGCCACCGTGACCGCGCGGCTGCCTCGATCGGCCGGGTCACCGATGTGCTGCACGATGCGGCGGAGCGCTTGCTCGACCGGCTCGACGATACGAATCGCCGCTTCAGCGATGCGCTCGACCTGGGCGGGCGCGGCGTGGTCGCCCCGATGCTTCGCGCGCGCGGCATTCGCACCGTGTCTGCCGATCTGTCCCCGGCCATGGCAAAGCTGAACGGCGGCCCCTGCGTTGTGGCGGACGAGGAATTCCTGCCCTTCGCACCCGGCAGTTTCGACCTGATCGTCGCCAACCTGTCGCTGCACTGGGTCAACGACCTGCCGGGAGCGCTGCTGCAACTGCGGCACAGCCTGCGGCCGGGCGGGCTGTTCCTGGCCAGCATGCCCGCGCTGGGCACGCTGGCCGAACTGCGCCAGGCGCTGACGGAAGCCGAGGCTGAGCTGACCGGCGGCGCCTCCCCCCGTGTCTCACCGTTTCCGGAGCTGCGCGATTGCGCGCATCTGCTGCAACGCGCGGGTTTCGAACTGCCGGTTGCCGATCTGGAGGAAATTCGACTGCTTTATGCCAACCCGCTGGCGGTCATTGCCGACCTGCGCAGCGCCGGCGAAACCAGCGCGCTGCGGGAGCGTAGCCGGACACCGCCGCCACGCTTGCTGATGCCGCTGGCCTTGGCGCGCCTGCCGGTGACCGACGGGCGGATCGGCGTCACGCTGCGCCTGGCGATGATGACCGGCTGGAACCCCGAGAAAACCTGATCTTGGGCTGGAGCAGTTTCGGTCTGACTGTAATCGCCGCCCATCCCAGTCATGGCCCGGCTTGACCGGGCCATCTCGTGCAGCAGGGGACGCGGGACCGTGGCTCCCTGGCCCGGGATGGCCCGGTCAAGCCGGGCCATGACGATCTCGGTTTCCGGTCAACCTGAAACTGCGCTACCCGCCCGTCACGCTCATGTGCCGCGCCACGGCCGGCTTGTCGTGCCGGCGGTCGATGATGAAATCGTGGCCCTTCGGCTTGCGGGAGATCGCCTCGCGGATCGCGTCCTCCAGCTCCGCGTCCGTCGCGCCGTCGCGCAGCAGCGGCGCGGAAATCCGCCGCGTCGTCCTGGCCGAGGCACATGTAAAGCGTGCCGGTGCAGGTCAGCCGCACGCGGTTGCAGCTTTCGCAGAAATTATGCGTCATCGGCGTGATGAAGCCGATCGCGCCGGCCGGTTTCCTTGACATCGAAATACCGCGCCGGACCGCCGGTGCGGTAGTCGGTGTCCTCCAGCGTCCAGCGTCTTGCGCAGCCGCGCGCGCACGATCGACAGCGGCAGGTATTGGTCGGTCCGGTCGCCGCTGATGTCGCCCATCGGCATGGTCTCGATCAGGCAGAGGTCGAAGCCATGCTCGCCGCACCAGGCGAGCATGGCGTCGAATTCGTCCTCGTTCACGCCCTTCATCGCCACGGCGTTGATCTTGATCGCGAGCCCGGCGGCCTTGGCGGCGAAGATGCCGTCCAGCGTCTGCTCGATCTTGCCCCAGCGGGTGATGCTGGGTGAAGCGCGTCCGGGTCGAGCGTGTCGAGCGAGACGTTGATCCGCCGGACGCCCGGCCGCGAACAGCCCGTCCGGCATGCTTGACCAGTTGCGTGCCGTTGGTGGTGACCGTCAGCTCCTTCAGCCCGCCGTCGCCCAGCCGCGCGCCCAGAGCTGCTGGAACAGCGGCATCACGTCGCGGCGCACCAGCGGCTCGCCGCCGGTGATGCGGATCTTGTTGGTGCCCAGCCGGATGAACGCGGCGCAGAGGCGATCCAGCTCCTCCAGCGTCAGCAGGTCGCGCTTCGGCAGGAACGTCATGTCCTCCGCCATGCAATAGACGCAGCGCAGATCGCAGCGGTCGGTGACCGACACCCGCAGATAGGTGATCGCTCGGCCGAACGGATCGATCATGATTGGTGACTGTCTCCCGCCGGACGAATGCTCCGCCCGAATTCACTGGCAAACACATGACTTGCGCCAAGAGCGTCCGATCTTCAAGGGGAGAGCCTTGCGCGCACACGATAGCAGACGCTCGACTTTGGCCGCGGGGCCGAGCATCCTGTGAGCGTGAGCGAAAATAGGTACCCATGATCGGGGTCGAGGCTGCCATCCGGATTGTCGAGCTTGCTTCGGCACGCCTTTGTGGCGGGGGCGAGCAGTTCCCGGCCCAGGCAAGAAGCCGAAAAGCGGCCGATGCCAAAACAGGAACAGACCTCTCGTGCCGGTTGCAGACGCTGCGGCGCGCCGCGTGGTTACCGCACGCGGACGGGCTGCCGTTGGATGCGCTCGAGGGACTCGCCGCCGGGCTGCCGGGCGGGGTCCACCTGGATACCGCCAACCTGGCGCAGCCGGCGGTTTTTCCACCGGGGACCGGGCGCGTGCTGCTCAATCTGCTGCTGTTGGCGGCCGATAGCCTGCCGGGCGGGGGAGCGGTCGGCCTGGCCGGTTCGGCGGAGGATATTTTCGTGCGAATAACCGGTCCCGGCGCAGCCTGGCCGGCCAATTTCGCCGCGCTGGTGCACGATGAGGCCGCGGCCCTTGCCGCCCTGCCCACAGAAGCCGGCCTGCAGGCCGCGCTGACCGTCCTGCTGGCCCGCCAGGAAGGTTTGCGCCTGTCCTTCGTCATCCCGCCAACCCGGCAACCGGCGCAGCCGATCCTGCGTCTGAGCGCCTGAAGCAGGCGCGTTCCGCAGCGGCGAAAAAAAGCGGTCCGCATTTACTTTTTGTTTGCCAAGTCCTGCCAGCATCCCGTTCCGCCCGGCGTGACGGGCTGCCCAGGGGGTTGCCGTGGACGATTTACTTGCCGACTTCCTTACCGAAACGAATGAGAGTCTTGCCGAACTCGACGTTGCGCTGGTGACGTTGGAGCGCACACCGGACGACGCGGGGACCCTGTCAGGCATTTTCCGGCTGGTGCATACGATCAAGGGCACGTGCGGGTTCCTTGGCCTGCCACGCCTGGAACGGGTCGCGCACGCGGCGGAGAACGTGCTGGGGCGGCTGCGGGATCGCACCTTGTCGGTCACGCCGGACATCGTCAGCCAGGTCCTGGCGGCGATCGACCGGATCAAGATGATCGTCGGCAAACTGGGCGAAACAGGCGGCGAGCCGTCGGGCGACGATACGGCGCTGATCGAAGTGCTGAACGCCACCGCGAGCAGTCAGGCCGCCGCTGCAGCGGTGCCGGATCCGGCCCCGCTGGCAGTCGAACCGGCACAGCCCGAACCCGAGCTGGCGCCGGAGGCCGAGGTCATCGCCGACGCCCAGCCGGAACCAGCCGTCGCCACCGAACCCTCGATGCCGGCCGCGCGCACGGCTGCCCCGGCCGCGGCAGAGACGACCGCAGGCCCAGTCGCCGCGGCGCAGACCATTCGCGTCACCGTCGATGTGCT